>NZ_CP052860.1:1216683-2433366 GCF_012935715.1 Pseudomonas sp. ADAK13 | reverse complement strand
GGCCCGCAGCAATGCGCTCCTTGAGCGTGCCGTTGGGCAGGTATTCCATGGCCATGTAGTACAGCTCACCGACATTGCCGATGTCATGGATGGTCACGGTGTGCGGGTGGGACAAGCGCGCCAGGGTCTTGCCTTCACGCAGGAAGCGCTCGCAGAAGCTCGGGTCGGCTGCCAGCGCCGCCGCCATGATCTTCAACGCCACCTTGCGCTCCAGGGAGCGCTGGGTCGCCAGGTACACGCTGGCCATGGCGCCAACGCCAATCTCGCCTTCGATGTCGTAGCCGGGAATGAGGATGTTCATGTCGACACCTTCACGACGATGGCAGTGATGTTGTCCGGTGCGCCGCGATTGAGGCCCAGGTGCACCAGGCTGCGGACGATTTCATCCGGCTCGTCATGGCTCAGCACTTCGCGAATCTCGTGGTCTTCGACGGTCTTGTTCAGGCCGTCGCTGCACAGCAGGTAACTGTCGCCCGGCGCGATCAACAGGTCGACCGACGACAACGCCAGCTGCGCTTCCACGCCAATCGCGCGGGTGACGATATTCGCCCGTGGATGCACCCGGGCATCGGCTTCGCTGAGCAGGCCGCTGTCCTGCAAATCCTGCACGTAGCTGTGGTCGCGGGAGATGCTTTCCAGCACACCGTCCCGCAGGCGATACAGGCGGCTGTCACCGGCCCACAGGCACACGCCGCGCAAGCCCCGGGTGGCGAGCAACACCACGGTGCTGCCCATCAGGGTCACGCCACGGTGGGCGGTTTCTTCGCGCACCGCGCCGTTGACCCGCAACAGGTCGCTGCGCAACGCCGCCGTGTATTCCTCAAGGGAACGGCCCACGGGAAGGCTGCGCAGGCTGTCGACGATCAGGCTGCTGACGTAGTCCCCCGCCGCGTGCCCGCCCATGCCGTCGGCCACCACCCACAGGCCGTTTTCCGGCAGGTCGAGGCAGGCGTCTTCATTGACTTGGCGAACCATGCCGACGTGGCTTTTGCTGGCGGATTTGAACGTGGACCGCATCTACACAACACCTTCTTGGCCAAGCAAAAATTGCGCAAAATCGCCGGCGGCAGGCAGGCCCTGACACCGCAATAAACCGGGGGAAATCTGTTGCGAACCACGGCCCCACCACAGGCTCGCGCCTTCGCAGGCCAGCTCGGCGAGTGCGCTCATCCGCCCTTGCGGGTCAGTGACATCGACGCGCTGCAAGCTGGCGAAACGGCGGCCCGACAGGCGTGGCTGAAAGGCTGGCGCACCGAGGCTGTCGATGCCCTCGCTGAACCCTTCGAACGTAGCGCCGGCATCCAGCGTGCTCAGCAGCAGCTCTTCCACCTGCTCAAACCAGGCGTCCGGGCCGGCGACGAGGGAGGCCGGGTCGGTATCGTGATCCAACAGCGCAGCGACGGTCAGCGGGAAATAGCGCCCAACCCGGTCAATGCTCGGCATCACCACACCCACCGCCGCGTCCGGCCCGCACACCCCCGGCGCCAACACGAAGCGCCACAGCGGGCTGACCAGGTAAGCGTTCAACCAGCCAGCCCCAAGGTGGTTCTGGCTGGCAAGCAATCCGGACGCCAGCCAACTGTCCCAAGGGCCGATAAAACTCTGGGGCAGCGCGCGGCTGACAAAGTCGCCGCGGCTGGCCAACTTGCCGTAGAAACCCAACGTGGTCATAGCCGCTCCGGCAGGCTGAAGCCGTTAAGCACGCGACTCTTGAACGGGTTAAAGGCGCTGTTGGCCCGCAGCTCATAAGAGATGCTCGCGCCATCGACCCGCAGCCGCAGGTTGAAGCGGTCCGGCGAATTGCCGGCCGTCAGGTCGGACTGCTCAAGCAGCCGGAACCACGCCCACGGCCCGTCCAGCGTCACGCCGGAGCGCCCGCTGGCCGAGGGTGGCAGGATGGAAATGCGCACCACGCCAATGCTGCCGGGGTTGGGCCATTGCATCGCGACCGGCCGGCTCGGGCCGTGGTCGTAGCTCAATTGTTGGCCGTCGAGGTCCAGCAGGAACTGGGTGATGGTCGCGTCCATCGCCACCGGCTTGAGTTCAAAGCGCACGATCGGCTGAGTGCCACCGGCGCGGAAAAACGCATCGCGAATGGTCGCCGCCCGCTGGAAGGTTTGCAGCACACCCGGCGCGATGCCGAGCTTCTGCGCCGCACCCGGCTGCCAGCGCCAGGTTTGCGTGGAGGTGTCGACGTAAGGTTGCAGGTACTTGCGGAAGTAGTTGTCCATCACCCCGCCCACCCCAAAGAACTGGCCGAAGTCATCCAGGGTCGCGTCCCGCGCACTGCCTGGCGACATCGGATAACGCCCGGCCAGGGACTGGCGATACACGTTCACCACTTCGCTGACCCACGCCGCATTCAGTTGGTTGCGCACCCCGCCCATCATGCTGTTGGTGGTGGAGTTGACCACCGACTTGACCATGCCCTGTACCAGCGGTGGCTGGCGTTCGGCATTCAGGCTGACCCGCGTGGCCGCTGCCGCTGCCTGGTTTTTCGCTTCGCCGAGCAGCGCATCGCCGCTGGCCCCGACCATCGCGCTGACCTGCACATACAGCGCGTTCATGTCCGCCAGCAGGCCGTCGATGGCCGCGGGTTCGCCTTCGCTCTTGCTGACGATGCTGTTGAGTTCGGCGAAGTGCGCCGTCACCGGGTCTTCACTGGCAGCCGGTGCATTGGCGCTCGGCTGGTCCTGACCCAACAGGCTGCCGAGGCGCTCCTTGAGCTTGTCCACGCCGCCTTCCACCGGCGCGCCCTTGGCCGCCAGCAGACGCTCTTCCGCCTGCAAATCGGTTTCCTTGGAGACCGCCACCAGCAGCTTTTTCAGCGGCGACGTCGGCCCCGAGATCACCCGTAAAACATCGGCCGCCTGGGCCACGCTGGTGATCGGCACAAAGTCGATATCCGCCAGCAAGGCGTCCCACTGGCGCTGATAGTCCTGGAAATACAGGCGACGCACGTCGGCGGCGAGGCTGACCACGTTCTGTTGATCGGCCTGCTCGTGGCCCAGTACCCATTGCTCTTCGGCGAGGGTGCCGGCCTGGTTCAGGCTGGTCAGCAGGAAGCCCTGACGATAGCCCTTGGCGGTGAAGAAGCCGCTCAAGGGCTCGCCCAACGGCTTGCCGCTTTTGCGACTGAACACCAGCGCCGCATCGCGGCCCGCTGCCTCATTGATGCGAAAATCCGGCACGCCTTCGGGCAGTTTCTGGCGCTTGATCCGGTCGTACACACGTTGGGCCACCGGCAGTTGTTGCAGTTGCCGGCGCAGGTCGTCGATCAAGCGTGGGTCGAGACGGGCGCTGGGCGGATGCCGTTCGAACAAGGCCTGCAAGTGCCCGATCAAGGCCTGGCGCTGATCCGCCGGCAGGTCGCGCGGCAGGTTGCGGTCCCAGTCCAGGGCGATCCAGGCCTTGATGAAGTCCGGGTCGTAATGCTCGTTATCCGCGAGCATCAGATAGGCCTTCAAGCCTTCGTAGAGGAAATCGGAATTGCCGCCGCCGTGCAGTTGCTCCTCGATGCGCGTCACCAAACGGGGCGCGAACACGGCGATCAACAGCTTGCGGTAGACACTCGCGGACTCGGCTTCGAGCATGTCGCCCTGATACAGGCCCAAGCCTTCGGACCAGCTCGGCGAGTCGCCCGCCAGGTGCTTCACGGCGTTGAGCAACGGCAATACCGCGAGCACTTCGCGCTGTGCCGGGCTGAGGTTCTGTACGGTCTGGCCCAACGGCGCGACCTTCTGGTCGACCTGGGCGATATAGGCCTGATTGGCGCGATAACTCACCCACCACAGGGTGCTCACCACCAGCACCAACGCTACGGTTGCGGCCAGCACACCACGGGCAATCCACTTGCGCCGGCGCTCCACCTTCGGGTTGACGCCCACCAGGCCACGCTCGGCAAAGGCCACGGCGGTGAACAGTTTTTCGATGAAGTAGCTGCGCCCGGTGCCGGTCTGGCGCGCCAGGTGCTGGCGGTCCAGGTTCATGCTCTGGGCCATGGCGCCGATCAAGCGATCGATCGGGCTGCCTTCCTGGGTGCCGCTGGTGAAATACACGCCACGCAGCAATACGCGCTCTTCGAAGGCGTTGGGTTTGAACACTCCTTCGAGGAAACCTTGCAGGCAATCCTTCAGCGCGCCGAACTGCTGCGGAAAGCCGTAGATCAGGTCGCGGCGCGCCGGGTCGCGTTCCTGTTGCAGGCGTTCCACCAGGCGCTCGTTGAGGCGCTGTTCCAGGCCGGCGAATTCGCTTTGCAGGTGGGCCAGCGGGCTGTCGGTGTTCTTGCCATCGTCCAGGGCGAACGTCATGCCCCACACCTGGGCGCGCTCTTCCTTGCTCAGGTTGTCGAAGAACTCCATGAAGCCCGGCACCAGGTCGAGCTTGGTCAGCATCAGGTAGATCGGGAAACGCACGCCCAGTTGGGTGTACAACTCCTGGATACGCAGGCGGATCGCGGCGGCATGGGCGGCGCGCTCGACGTCGCTGCCCAGCAGCAGGTCCGAGAGGCTGATGGCAATAAACGCACCGTCAATCGGGCGCCGGGAACGCTGCTTTTTCAGCAGGTCGAGGAAGCCCAGCCAGGCGGCTTTGTCCACCGTGGAGTTGCTGTCCTGGGTGGTGTAGCGGCCAGCGGTGTCGAGCAATACGGCCTGGTCGGTAAACCACCAATCGCAATTGCGCGTACCGCCCACGCCACGCACCGCACCGGCACCCAGTTGCGCAGCCAGCGGAAAATGCAGCCCGGAATTGACCAGCGCGGTGGTCTTGCCCGAACCCGGCGGGCCGATGATCACGTACCACGGCAGCTCGTACAGGTTGCGGCGCTCGTCACCGCCCAGCTTGGCCTTTTTCAACAGGGCCAGGGCTTCGTCCATGCGCTGGCGCAGGGTCGCCAGCTCTTCGGCGGTGGCGACGCTGGCAGGGTCCGGCGGGGTTTCTGCGGCGAGGCTGCGCATCACTTCAGCAGCCTGACGGCGGGCCTGGATAATCCGGAACACGCGGTAGGCAATCCACACCGCGAACACCAGGATGATCAGCGCCCAGCGGCGCCCTTCCGGCACCAGCACATCAAGCAACGGGCCCACAAACCAGATGATCAGGCTCAGGGCGATCAGGCCCAGCAACGGGATCACCCAGCGAATCACAAAACTGAAAAACGCCTTCACTCGACCCCCTCCGCCAATACGGTGATTTCTACCCGGCGATTGCGCGCACGGCCTTCGGCGGTGGCGTTGGTCGCCACCGGCTCGGTGTCGCTGCGGCCTTCGGCGCTGAAGCGTTCCGGCTGGCCGGTCTTGGCCGCGAGAATCTCCAGCACCGACTTGGCCCGCGCCTCGGACAGCGCCCAGTTGGACGGGAACCGCAGGGTGGCAATCGGACGGTTATCGCTGTGGCCGGTGACGCGCACCTGACCCTTGACCTTGCGGATGGCGTCGGCGATGCGCAGCATCAGCGGCTGGAAGTCATCGACGATGCTGGAGCTGGCCGAGGCGAACAGCTCATCGCCACGGATGGTCACCACCGAACGGTCGACGGCATCCTCTACCGCGACGCGACCGGCCTTGATGTCTTCCACCAGGAAGCCCGCCAGGCGCGGCCGCTCGATGATTTTCGGCTGGGCTACCGGACGGTCGATGGCTTGTACCGGGATCTCGCCCAAGGCGTGAATATTCTTGAACACCGGTTCCGCATCCGACGCCAGTTTCATCCGCAACCCGAACAGCAACGCCAGCAGCAGCGCCACGCCGATGGCCACGGCGATCCACGGCGGCATGAATTGCGCCAGGCGATCGCGGGCCACGGTCACGCCACGCCAGTGGGGCGACAGCTCGCGCTCATGCTCGCCACGGGCACTGCGAATCGCCGCCGCGGTGCGCTCACGCAGGGCTTCCAACTGGCTGCGGCCGTCATTCATCACGCGGTAGCGGCCTTCGAACCCCAGGCACAGGCACAGGTACAACAGCTCCAGCAGGTACAGGCGTTCGCGCGGGCTTTGCAGGCAGTGATCCAACAGTTGGAAAACCTTTTCGCCGCCCCAGGCTTCGTTGTGCACGGTGATCAGCAGGCTCTGTTTGCCCCAGTCACTGGTGCTGCCCCACGGCGTGCTCAGCACCGCTTCATCGAGGGCGGTGCACAGCGCGTAACGCGCCAGCAGCACGTCATTGCGCGCCACACCGGCGGCTTCGGCACGCTCTTCGAACTGGCGCAGGTAGGCCAGTAACTGCGCGCGCAGGCTCGACGGCGCCGGGTGGGCAATCGTGTTGCGCAGGCGCGTCAGCAGCGACAGCAGCGGGCCGGCGGCGCTTTCCAGCGGGTTCAGGCCTTGGGCCTTGCCCGTCAGGATCGGCGCAGCCGGCATCGACAGCGGCGCCGGCTCTGCACGAACCGGCTCCGGCGCACGGCCACCCGGGCGCGGCATGAACTGGGTGCGGTCATCGTCATTCGGATGCATCGCGGATTACCCTCGGATGGCCCAGAAAGCCAGGTTCAACCCCGGGAACTGGCCGGCGATGTGAAACGCAAAACCACCGGAATTACTCAGTTGCTGCCAGTGCTCGCTGCCCCGGTCCAGCTCGTAATAGGTGGAGCCTGCGTGGTACGGAATCTGCCGTGGCGCCACCGGCAGCGGCAGCAGGCCGATGCCCGGCAGTTGCAGGTTGACCAGGTCGCGGATGTGTTCCACCGAGCCGACTTTGCTTTGCTGGCCGAAGCGCGCGCGCAGGGTTTCGCCCGGCACGTCGGCGCGCACCACCAGGATGAAACTGGCGCTGTCGATCAGGGTTTTGTCGGCCAGCATCGCCACGTGCACGCCGTAGGCTTTCTCGACAATCGGGATCGGCGTGGCCTTGCTGTCGATCAGCATCGACAGCGCCTCGCGCAGGGCCTGCATCACCGGGGTGAAGCTCAGGCTCAGGTCGTCGTGCTGGTAGTGCGGGTATTCGTGGGGGCGGCGGCCCGTGGTGGAGAAGGTCGAGAACTCGCCGGCCAGGCTCACCAGTTCGCTGAAAAAACGCTCCGGGTGCAGCGGGCTCAACTGGCTCAGGTGCTGGATCAGCGGCTGGGCGCGGTTGACCAGCTGCAGCAGCATGAAATCGGCAATCTCCGAAGCGCCACCGGCGCCCGAGGCCACCACGCGTCCGGCCAACGCTTCGCCACGCTGGTGCAGCAGGCCCAGCAGTTCGCTGCGAAACGCGGTCAGTGGTTTGCTGGCCGCCACGTCGAGTACCGGCGGGATGTAGCTGTCATCCAGCACCAGGGCGCGGTCGGCGCGTTTTTCCTTGATGCGCACCAGGCCGATGGCGGCGTAATCGCTGATGCCATCCTGGGCGGTCAACAGGCGCAAGGCGCGGGCGCCGACCGCCACCGGGGCACGGTTTTCGAAGGGGGCATTGTCGTCGCGCACTTCCCGTACCTGGCTGACATAGCGCGCCGCTTCCAGGGCTTCGCCTTCGTCGACGGTGTCACGGGCGCCGGCACGCTTGAGGGGCAACGCCAGGTACACCAGGCCATCGCGCAGGCTGTCGTCGATGTTCAGCGGGCTCGGCGCCACGTCATCCTGGGGGATATTGAACGGCGTGCCATCAGGCAACAGACCGCGCGCCGAGACGATCGCCAGCTTGCCCTGGGCCAGCAGGCCCTGGTCGATCAGCAATTCGGAGAAGCCCCAGGCCCCGGCCGACAGCGGGCGGCTGCGCGCATCGATCAGGTTTTCCAGGTAACGGTCATGCTGCTGGAAGTGCTGCGTTCCGATGAACATGCCTTCCGACCAGACCACGCGATTGTTCCAGGACATGGGGGCTCCGATTCTTATTGGGCAGGGCTGGATGGGGGAACCACGACGTCGGCACGCACGGCATGCACATCGAGGCTGATCTGGTATTCGGTGTACTGGCGCGCTGGCACATTGAGTACGGTGCGCCACTCGGCGCGGTCCAGTTCGCGATAGCCCACCAGCAGGCCGATCTGGCGCGTGGACGGGTCGAGATCGCGCTGGACGCTCAGTTGCTGGCCGGGCTGGATCACCACTTCGTCCTGGTCGAGCAGGTCGAGGCCGAGGGTCGACTGGGCGCGATCGGCCAGGGCGAAGTAGTCGGAACGGCTGAAGGTGGCGGCGTTTTTCAGTTCGAAAATCCGCACCCGCACCGGGGCTGCCTGGCCATTGGAACCGGGGTTGAGCCCGGAGATGGCGTGAAAATGCAGCTCGACGGCGGCGGTGTCTGCCTCAGCCTCGGGGGCCTCGGGTTTGGCTGCATCCTTGGCACACGCCGTCAGCAGAAGCGCGGTGGCGACTGCGAGTAAAAACCTGGGAATCATCCTGCGTCCTCAATGACGTACTTAGCTATCCGTTATTCCATTGTTGCGATGCGGCGGTGTTTTTAGCGTCGCTGTCGGGTGCTGTGCTCTTCGTAGGCACGGCTGAATTCACGCCCGAACAGGTCCTGGAAATCTTCCTGGGCTTCGCGGGAAATATTGCTGTAGAGCTCGGTGAACTGCTGCCAGTACTGGGCCTGGCGCGAACCGTTAAAGAGGCTCGACAGCCCGCCGGGCTTGCCCATGCGCTCTTCGAGCTGCGCCGGTTCGAAGCGTGTCAGCAGGTGTTTGATGGCGGCTTCGACCCCGGCCATGACGGCCAGTTGGTGAGCACGCAGATCGTCGAAACTGTCGCGCACGGCCACGTCCGGCGCCATAAACGCCTGGTTGCTGTGGCGTAGCAGCAGCAGTAACGCTTCATCGGCATTCGGGGCGAATTTCAACGGGTTGTTTTCCACCGGTTGAATCACCGTCTGCTGCATGCGGAACTCGCCCTTGAGGCTCGCGCGAGCACGCAACACGTCAATCAGGCCTTCGACCATCAGCCGGTAGCTGCGACCGATACTTTCCATCTGGGCTTCAGCCTGAGCCTTGTCCAGGCGCAATGCGTCGAGGCCCGCGCCGCGCAGGAAGGCTTGCAGTAAGTCGGGTGGGTTGCCGTCGGCCACCGGGAGCGGTTGCTCGACCTTGGAGGGCTCGATGATCGGTGGAGGCGGCGGTGCAACCGGCTTAGGTGCCGGGGCATCGCCAAACAGGTCCCAGTCTTCGGGAATCACCGAGCCCGAGACCACGGGCGCCGGCGGCTCAGCCACGGGCAGCGGCGTCGGTGGGCGGAAGTCGTGTTGTTCGGCCGGCACGTGATCGTGCACGGTGGCCGGCGGGACGCTGGTGGGCGCGAGGAAATCGAACAGGTCCGGCAGGGTGTCCATCGACGAGGCGCCCTGGAACTGCGGCGCGATGACCGGTTGCGGCGTCGGGGCCTTCACGGCGGCGCCCATCAGGGCTTCGAAGCTGTTGGATGAGTCGCCGGCAAACGCCGGGTTGTCTGTCACTTTCAGGTTGAAATCGATGCGCGCCTGGATTTCGTAATCACCGATGCGGATCAGTTCGCCGTCGTGTAATGGCTCGCTGTTTCCCCGGCGCAAACGAATACCGGCATGCACTAACTCAACACCATTAGTGCTGTTATCAGTTAAATAATAACGACCCTCTTTGTACTGAATAACGCAATGTTGCGTGGAAACCAGGCGCTCGGGATCAGGCAGTATCCAGTCATTTTCGGAACCGCGGCCAATAGCCATCACTCCCTGTTCCATGGACTTTTCA
Source organism: Pseudomonas sp. ADAK13 (assembly GCF_012935715.1). Classification (NCBI taxonomy): domain Bacteria; kingdom Pseudomonadati; phylum Pseudomonadota; class Gammaproteobacteria; order Pseudomonadales; family Pseudomonadaceae; genus Pseudomonas; species Pseudomonas sp. ADAK13. The sequence goes on along the minus strand of NZ_CP052860.1, from coordinate 2,423,727 downwards.
GGGCACTGGCCAGGGGTAATCTTGTGATAACTAGTGATAGTCAAGCACAGCGACATCTTGCCTCCTTGCTGATACTTCGCGCGCGGCCATCTCCAGGGAGAACGGCTCCCGAGAGATCCACGACAGATCCTTCCAATACCTTGAAAGCCTGCTTCAACCCGCGTAATTGCTGATCTTAACCGGCCTCTATGACAAAAATCCTGCCCCGGCACCTGCTTCGACTGATCAGTCGCACAAGATGTTAAGCACCGCACATCTGTCATAGAGGGCGAATAGCTTACCTTGACAAGGCATAAGTACTACACCAAAAATGCACAACTTCTTGAACACCAATGATGGCACTTTGAAATCAGCACGATGTCAAAGCGCTTAATATGACCAAGAAAACATGCAAAGTTCCTCGCGCAACTAATGCATGAATTGCCCGCCATCTAACGGGCTGATAGGGAGATCGAATTTAGTGGATGTGCCTCTGCTGCTCGCCGCCGTTTCCGCGACTTCGCCTTGTGGCGAAGACTTGGAATATGACGCCGATTATTTGCATCTTGAGCGTGCCGCACAGGGTCAACCCGAGCGCAGCATGGGCGACTCGATCCTGCCTGCCGAACCTCCGGAATGGCGCAGCATCCAGCAGCAAAGCCTCGACCTCCTGCAGCGCAGCAAAGACCTGCGCATCACCCATTTCCTGTTGCAAAGCGCCCTCGCCCTCCAGGGTATTGCGGGGCTTGCCGACGCGCTCACACTGATCAACGCGCTGCTGCGCGAATACTGGGCCGACCTGCATCCGCGCCTGGATGCCGATGACGACAACGACCCCACCGTGCGCATCAACGCCCTCAGCGGCGTGGCCAGCGACGCGAACATTCGCCTGCTGCGCGAAGCCATTCTCACTCGCTCGCGCACCTTCGGCCCCGTCAGCCTGCGCGCCGCGCTGAATGCCAGCGGGCTGCAACCTTTCCCCGGCGAAAACCTCGGTGCCGAACAGCTCAACGGGGCTTTCCTCGACAGCGACGCCGAGCAACTGCAAGCCACCCGCGACGCGCTGAACGCCGCCCGTACGGCCTGCGAAGCCATCGAACAACACGTCAGCGACCAGGTCGGTTCCGCCCAGGGCGTGGACCTCGGCCCCTTGAAGCAACTGCTCAAGCAGGCCGTGCAGATACTCAATCAATACGCCCCGCACAGTGGCGCCGCCAGCGAGCCCGAGGTTGTCAGTGACGACAATGCCCCCTCGGTTGAATACGCTGCCGCGCCCGTTGCAGCACGCCCCAGCGGCGACATCGCCAGCCGCGATGAAGTGCTGCGCAGCCTCGACAAAATCCTTGCGTACTACACCCGGCATGAGCCTTCGAGCCCGCTGCCGGTGTTGTTGAACCGGGCGAAGAATCTGGTGCACGCCGACTTTGCGGCCATCGTGCGCAACCTGATTCCGGACGGCATGTCCCAATTTGAAAATCTGCGTGGGCCGGACAGCGAGTAAGCGTACGGATCGCGCAGTTACAACACCGTCGCTCAAGCGACCAGGAGCAGCAACGTGGCGAAGCAAAGTTCTCAGAAATTCATCGCGCGCAACCGTGCGCCTCGGGTGCAGATCGAGTACGACGTCGAGCTCTACGGCGCCGAGAAAAAGGTCCAGCTGCCCTTCGTCATGGGCGTGATGGCCGACCTCGCCGGCAAGCCCGCCGAGCCTCTGGCGCCTGTGGCCGACCGCAAGTTCCTTGAAGTGGACGTCGACAACTTCGACTCGCGCCTCAAGGCCATGCAGCCACGCGTCGCGTTCCACGTGCCCAACGAGCTGACCGGCGAAGGCAACCTGAGCCTGGACATCACCTTCGAAAGCATGGACGACTTCAGCCCCGCCGCCGTGGCGCGCAAGGTCGACTCGCTGAACAAGCTGCTCGAAGCCCGCACGCAACTGGCCAACCTGCTGACCTACATGGACGGCAAGACCGGCGCTGAAGAAATCATCATGAAAGCAATCAAGGACCCGGCATTGCTGCAGGCCCTTGCGAGCGCGCCGAAGCCGGCAGGGGACCAGTAATCATGACCGAGAATACCGCCCGCGAAGGCGCCCAGAACCTGGGCGCTACCGAAGAAACCAGCGAGTTCGCCTCGCTGTTGCTGCAAGAATTCAAACCCAAGACCGAGCGTGCTCGCGAAGCCGTGGAAACGGCCGTGCGCACCCTGGCCGAGCAGGCGCTGGCCCAGACGGACCTGGTGTCCAACGACGCCATCAAGTCGATTGAGTCGATCATCGCCGCCATCGACGCCAAGCTCACCGCCCAGGTCAATCAGATCATCCATCACCAGGATTTCCAGCAACTGGAAAGCGCTTGGCGTGGCCTGCACTACCTGGTGAACAACACCGAGAGCGATGAGCAACTGAAGATTCGCGTGCTCAATATCTCCAAGCCGGACCTGCACAAGACCCTGAAGAAATTCAAGGGCACCGCGTGGGACCAGAGCCCGATCTTCAAGAAGATGTACGAAGAAGAATACGGCCAGTTCGGTGGCGAACCTTACGGTTGCCTGGTGGGCGATTACTACTTCGACCAGTCGCCTCCCGACGTGGAGTTGCTGGGCGAACTGTCGAAAGTCTGCGCCGCGATGCATGCGCCGTTCATTGCCGCTGCCTCGCCCACCGTCATGGGCATGGGCTCGTGGCAGGAACTGTCGAACCCGCGCGACCTGACCAAGATCTTCACCACCCCGGAATACGCCGGCTGGCGCTCCCTGCGTGAATCGGAAGACTCGCGCTACATCGGCCTGACCATGCCGCGCTTCCTGGCGCGCCTGCCGTACGGCGCCAAGACCGACCCGGTGGAAGCCTTCGCCTTCGAAGAAAACACCGACGGCGCGGACAGTTCCAAGTACACCTGGGCCAACGCCGCTTACGCGATGGCGGTGAACATCAACCGTTCGTTCAAACACTTCGGCTGGTGCTCGCGCATCCGTGGCGTGGAGTCGGGCGGTGAAGTCGAGAACCTGCCAGCCCACACCTTCCCGACCGATGACGGCGGCGTGGACATGAAGTGCCCGACCGAAATCGCCATCAGCGACCGCCGTGAAGCGGAACTGGCGAAGAACGGCTTCATGCCGCTGCTGCACAAGAAAAACACCGACTTCGCTGCCTTCATCGGCGCCCAGTCGTTGCAGAAACCGGCCGAATACGATGACCCGGACGCCACCGCCAACGCCAACCTGGCCGCACGCCTGCCGTACCTGTTCGCCACCTGCCGTTTCGCCCACTACTTGAAGTGCATCGTGCGCGACAAGATCGGCTCCTTCAAAGAGAAGGACGAGATGCAGCGTTGGTTGCAGGACTGGATCCTCAACTACGTCGACGGCGACCCGGCGCACTCCACCGAAACCACCAAGGCCCAGCATCCATTGGCCGCTGCCGAGGTGATCGTGGAAGACGTTGAAGGCAACCCGGGGTATTACAACTCCAGGTTCTACCTGCGCCCGCACTACCAGCTCGAAGGGCTGACCGTGTCGCTGCGCCTGGTATCGAAACTGCCTTCGGCGAAAGGCGCGTAATAAAGATCCGCCGGGATCGGGCTTTTTGTGGGAGCCGGGCTTGCCCGCGATGCAGGCGACGCGGTCTGTCAGTCAGACCGCAGTGATGCCATCGCGGGCAAGCCCGGCTCCCACAGAAAAGCACCGCCCTTGGGTTAACCAAATATCGTGGCTGAGACCACACAGGGAGAAAACATGGCTGTTGATATTTTCATCAAGATCGGCGACATCAAGGGCGAGTCCATGGACAAGGCCCACAAGGACGAAATCGACGTACTGAACTGGAGCTGGGGCATGGCCCAGTCCGGCAACATGCACGTGGGCGGTGGCGGCGGCGCGGGCAAGGTGAATATCCAGGACCTGTCGCTGACCAAGTACGTCGACAAGGCCTCGCCGAACCTGATGATGCACTGCGCCAGCGGCAAGCACATCGACAAGGTCACCCTGACCGTGCGCAAGGCCGGCGGTGAAAGCCAGGTCGAGTACATGATCATCAACCTGGAAGAAGTGCTGGTGACTTCCCTGAGCACCGGCGGTTCGGGCAGCGATGATCGCCTGACCGAAAACGTCACCCTGAACTTTGCCCAGGTGATGGTGGACTACCAGCCACAGAAAGCCGACGGCACCAAAGACGGCGGCGCGATCAAGTTCGGCTGGAACATTCGCTCCAACACCAAACGCTGATTGCCCCTGTAGCCGCCGCCCCAGGCGGCGGCTGCAAGCCCCCTGTTCCTCTCGCAACCCGTCCGTGGAGCTGCTTTGGTGGTAACTGAAATTGCTTCCCGCGATCGCCTGCAACCGTCCCTGCTGGACCGGTTGACCGACGATGACCCGACCAATCCCAAGGAAAGCGCCGACAAACGCGTGCTGTCCCTGAGCCAATTGAAAGCCTCGGTGCTGCGTGACCTGACGTGGCTGCTCAACACCACTTCATTGCTCAACGCCGATGCCACGCTGCACACGCCCGCCGGTACGTCGGTGGTCAATTACGGGCTGCCGGCGCTGGCGGGCAACAGTGTCTCCAGTGTCGATGTGAGTGCCCTGGAAGCCTTGATCCAACAGGCTATCGCCACCTTCGAGCCACGTATCCTGCGCCATACCCTGCGGGTCAAGGCACGCGTCGGCCATGGCGAAATGAACCATAACGCCCTGAGTTTCGAGATAGAGGGCGACCTGTGGGCGCAGCCGGTGCCGTTGCGCCTGTTGCTGCAAACCGACCTGGACCTGGAGTCCGGCCATGTGCGTGTGGTGAACGCCGACCAGCGGAGGCGCCCATGAACCCGCGCCTGCTGGAGCTGTACAACCAGGAACTGCACCACGTGCGCGAAAGCGCCGCAGAGTTCGCCAAGGAATACCCGAAGATCGCCAGTCGGCTGACCCTGTCCGGCATGGACTGCGCCGACCCGTACGTGGAACGCTTGCTCGAAGGTTTTGCTTATCTCACGGCGCGGGTACAGCTCAAGCTCGACGCCGAGTACCCGACCTTCACCCACAACCTGCTGGAAATCGCCTACCCGCACTACCTGGCACCGACCCCGTCGATGACCGTGGTGCAGTTGCAGGCCGATCCCGATGAAGGCTCCCTGGCCAGCGGTTTTCCGCTGCCCCGCGATACGGTATTGCGCGCCGCACTGGGCCGCGAAACCCAGACCTGCTGCGAGTACCGCACCGCTCACCCGGTGACGTTATGGCCGTTGCAAGTCGCCCAGGCCGAATACTTCGGCAACCCGTCCGCAGTGTTGGGGCGCCTGGCCGCCAGTGAACCCAAGGCCAAGGCCGGCCTGCGCCTGACCCTGCGTACCGGCGCCGAGTTACCGTTCAACAGCCTCGCGCTGGATAACTTGCCGCTGTACCTCAGCGGTGCCGACGAACAACCGTTCCGCCTCTACGAACAACTGCTGGGCAATGCCTGTGCGGTGTTCGCGCGCAAGCCCGGCGGTGATTGGGTGGAACGCCTGCCGCCGGATGCCTTGCGCTCCCGGGGTTTTGACGACGCCGATGCCGCGATGCCGGTGGTGCCGCGCGCCTTTCAGGGCTATCGCCTGCTTCAGGAATACTTCGCCCTGCCCCACCGTTTTTTGTTCGTCGAGTTCGCGGAACTGAGCCGCGCGGTAAAACGCTGCGACGGCCAGGAGCTGGAACTGATTGTGCTGTTCGACCGTCACGATCCGAGCCTGGAAGGCAGCGTCGGCAAGGCGCAATTCGTGCCGTTCTGCACGCCGGCGATCAACCTGTTTCCCAAGCGGGTGGACCGGATTCACTTGTCCGAGCGGGTCAACGAACACCACGTGATTGCCGACCGCACCCGGCCGATGGATTTCGAGATTCACTCCCTCAGCGGTATCACGGGCCACGGCACCGGCCCGGAGCAGCCATTTTTGCCGTTCTACGCCGTGCGCGATCCGTCGCGCTACGGTCGTGACCAGGCTTACTACACGGTACGCCGCGAACCCCGCGTGTTGTCGAGCGACCAACGCCGCAACGGGCCGCGCTCCACCTACGTGGGCAGCGAAACCTTCGTCAGCCTGGTGGACAGCCAGCAAGCGCCATACCGCCATGACCTGCGCCAACTCGGCGTGACTGCGCTGTGCACCAACCGCGATTTGCCGCTGTTCATGAGCGTAGGCAATGGCAAAACTGACTTCACCTTGGCCGACAGCGCGCCGGTGCTGGCGGTGCGCTGCGTCGCCGGGCCGAGCCGCCCGCGCGCCAGCCATGCCCATGACGCCAAGGCCTGGCGCCTGATCAGCCAGTTGTCGTTGAACTACTTGTCGCTGAGCGAGCAAGGCCAGGGCGCCGCCGCACTGCGCGAGCTGCTGCGCCTGTATGGCGACAGCAACGACGCCGCCCTGCAACTGCAGATCGAAGGCCTGCGCGAGGTCCGCAGCAAAGCGGTGACCCGCCGCCTGCCGATGCCCGGCCCGATCGTGTTTGGCCGGGGCCTGGAAATAACGTTGGAATTTGATGAAAACGCGTTCCGCGGTACCGGCGTGTTCCTGCTCGGTGCGGTGTTTGAACGGTTCCTGGCACGCTACGTGTCGATCAACAGTTTTACCGAGACGGTGATCCGTACCACCGAACGCGGCGAGATCATGCGATGGAAAGCCAAGCCCGGACGCCGTCCGACCCTGTGAGTACCCTGGATGCGATGCATCAGGAGCCCTGGGAATATGACTTCTTCCAGGCGCTGCGCCGTATCGAGTGCGAATCGCAAGACCTGCCGCGCCTGGGGCATTCCCTGCGCCTGGCAGATGATCCGTTGCGCCTCGGGCAGCAGGCCGATTGCACCTTTGCCCCGGCCACACTGGCGTCGGTCGAACCCGGCGCTGAAGGCAAACCGGCACGGCTGGAGCAGTTCTTTTTTGGCCTCGGTGGCCCCAACGGCCCGCTGCCGCTGCACATTACCGAGTACGTGCGCGAGCGCCAGCGCAACAACGCCGACAGCACCAGCAAGCGCTTCCTGGATGTGTTCCACCACCGTCTGCTGACCCTGTTTTATCGGGCTTGGGCCGAGGCGCGACCCACCGTCAGCCATGACCGCCCGGACGATGATTACTGGTCGGCGCGCCTCGCCGCCTTGAGCGGTCGCGGTACACCGAGCCTGCTCAACCAGGGCCTGATCCCCGACACGGCGAAACTGCATTACAGCGGCCATCTGTCGGCGCAAACCCGCTACCCGGATGGCCTCAAGGCGATTCTCGGTGAGTACTTCGGCCTGCCGGTGGAGATCGAAGAGTACGTCGGCCAATGGCTGGAACTGCCCGAGCGCAGCCGTGTGAGTGTCAGCGCCAATCAGTTGGGCGTGGACTTTTGCCTGGGCAGCCATGTGTGGGACCGCCAGCACAAATTCCGTATCCGCCTCGGCCCACTGACGCTCGATGACTACATGGGCATGTTGCCCGGCAGCCAGCCGTTCAACGAGCTGGTGGCCTGGGTCGCCGAATACCTGGGCCATGAACTGGACTGGGACCTGAACCTGGTTTTGCAACAACCCGAAGTGCCGGCGCTGCAACTCAATGGCCAGTTCCGTCTGGGCTTCAACACCTGGCTCGGCCAACCCGGGCACGACGCCAACGACCTAATCCTGGCCCGGCATTACGCCGAACACGCCAACACCTCAAGGAATCCAGAGCATGGGTGAAATCAGTCGCGCCGCACTGTTCGGCAAACTCAACAGCGTGGCCTACAAGGCCATCGAAGCCGCCACCGTGTTCTGCAAGCTGCGGGGCAACCCGTACGTGGAACTGGCCCACTGGTTTCACCAGTTGCTGCAACTGCAGGACTCGGACCTGCACCGCATCATTCGTCAGTTCAACGTCGAGCCGGCACGCCTCGCCCGCGACCTGACCGAAGCCCTGGACCGCCTGCCCCGTGGCTCGACGTCGATCACCGACCTGTCGTCCCACGTGGAAGAAGCCGTCGAACGTGGCTGGGTCTACGGCAGCCTGATGTTTGGCGAAAGCCAGGTGCGCACCGGTTACCTGGTGCTGGGGATTCTCAAGACGCCGAGCCTGCGCCACGCGCTCCTGGGGTTGTCGGGGGAGTTCGACAAGATCAAGGCCGAAGCCCTGAGCGAGCGCTTCGATGAATACGTCGGCGACTCGCCCGAAAATGCCTTGAGTGCCAGCGACGGTTTCAACGCCGGCGCGGTGCCCGGCGAAGCCAGCGGCGCCATGGCCCCCAGCGCCATGGGCAAGCAGGAAGCCCTCAAGCGCTTCACCGTCGACCTGACCGAACAGGCCCGCAGCGGCAAGCTCGACCCGATCGTGGGGCGTGACGAAGAGATCCGCCAACTGGTGGACATCCTGATGCGTCGGCGCCAGAACAACCCGATCCTGACCGGTGAAGCCGGCGTCGGCAAGACCGCCGTGGTCGAAGGTTTCGCCCTGCGCATCGTCGCCGGTGACGTACCGCCGGCACTGAAAGATGTGGAACTGCGCAGCCTGGACGTGGGCCTGCTGCAAGCCGGCGCCAGCATGAAAGGCGAGTTCGAGCAGCGCCTGCGCCAGGTCATCGAAGACGTCCAGGCCTCGCCGAAACCGATCATCCTGTTTATCGACGAAGCCCACACCCTGGTGGGTGCCGGTGGCGCCGCCGGCACCGGTGACGCGGCCAACCTGCTCAAGCCTGCACTGGCCCGCGGCACCTTGCGTACCGTGGCCGCCACCACCTGGGCCGAGTACAAGAAGCACATCGAAAAGGACCCGGCCCTGACCCGCCGTTTCCAGGTGGTGCAAGTGGCCGAGCCGTCGGAAGACAAGGCGCTGCTGATGATGCGCGGCGTGGCCTCGACCATGGAAAAACACCATCAGGTGCAGATCCTCGATGAAGCCCTGGAAGCCTCGGTGAAGCTGTCCCACCGCTACATCCCGGCACGCCAGTTGCCGGACAAATCCGTCAGCCTGCTGGACACTGCCTGCGCCCGCGTCGCCATCAGCCTGCACGCGGTGCCGGCGGAGGTCGACGACAGCCGCCGGCGTATCGAGGCGCTGGAGACCGAGCTGCAAATCATCGCCCGCGAGCATGCAATCGGCATCGCCATCGGTGCGCGTCAGACCAACAGCGAAGCGCTGCTCAGCGCCGAACGCGAGCGCCTGGCGACGCTTGAAACCCGCTGGGCCGAAGAGAAAACCCTGGTGGACGAGCTGCTCGCCACCCGTGCGACGTTGCGTGAAAAAGCCGGTGTCGTGGACAGCGATGCGGGTAACAACGAAAGCGATGAACTGCGTGCCAAGCTGGTGGACCTGCAACAGCGCCTCAGCACCCTGCAAGGTGAAACCCCGCTGATCCTGCCCACCGTGGATTACCAGGCCGTGGCCTCGGTGGTCGCCGACTGGACCGGCATCCCGGTGGGCCGCATGGCCCGCAACGAATTGGAGACGGTGCTCAACCTCGACCAGCACCTGAAGAAACGCATCATCGGCCAGGACCATGCCTTGCAGATGATCGCCAAGCGCATCCAGACCTCCCGCGCCGGCCTCGACAACCCAAGCAAGCCGATTGGCGTGTTCATGCTCGCCGGCACCTCCGGCGTGGGCAAGACCGAAACCGCCCTGGCCCTGGCCGAAGCCATGTACGGCGGCGAGCAGAACGTGATCACCATCAACATGAGCGAGTTCCAGGAAGCCCACACCGTGTCCACCCTCAAGGGCGCGCCACCGGGTTACATCGGCTACGGCGAAGGCGGCGTGCTGACCGAAGCCGTGCGGCGCAAACCCTACAGCGTGGTGCTGCTGGACGAGGTGGAAAAAGCCCACCCGGACGTGCACGAGATCTTCTTCCAGGTATTCGACAAGGGCGTGATGGAAGACGGCGAAGGCCGGGTCATCGACTTCAAGAACACCTTGATCCTGCTGACCACCAACGCCGGTACCGAGCTGATTTCCCGGGTCTGCAAGGACCCGGCGAACATCCCCGAGCCAGAGGAAATCGCCAAGGCCCTGCGCCAGCCGCTGCTGGAGATTTTTCCGCCGGCGCTGCTCGGCCGCCTGGTGACCATTCCGTACTACCCGCTGAGCGACGAGATGCTGAAAGCGATCACCCGCCTGCAACTCAACCGCATCAAAAAGCGCGTGGAGAACACCCACAAGGTCGACTTCAACTACGACGACGATGTGGTAGACCTGATCGTGTCCCGCTGCACCGAGACGGAGAGCGGCGGGCGGATGATCGACACCCTCCTGACCAACAGCCTGCTGCCGGACATGAGCCGCGAATTCCTCACCCGCATGCTCGAAGGCAAGGCACTGGCAGGCGTGCGCATCAGCACACGGGATAACGAATTGCACTACGACTTCAGCGACGCGGCATAAACAATGCTATTCAACCAATCGTCACGCCTGGCCAAGATCACCAGCCCACTGGGGCCGGATGTGCTGCTGCTCAATGAAATGGGCGGCGGCGAAGAGTTGGGCCGGCTGTTCAACTTCGAATTGCAGCTGACCTCGCTGGACGCCAACATCGACCTCAACCAGTTGCTGGGCAAGCCGATGAGCCTGAACCTGCAACTGGCGGACGGTGGCGAGCGGCACTTCCACGGTATCGTGGCGCGCTGCAGCCAGAACATCGACCAGGGCCAGTTCGCCAGTTACCAGGTGACCCTGCGCCCGTGGTTGTGGCTGCTGAGCCGCACGTCCGACTGCCGGATTTTCCAGAACCTGAGCATCCCGCAGATCATCAAGCAGGTGTTTCGCGACCTGGGTTTTTCCGACTTCGAAGACGCCTTGAGCCGGCCGTACCGCGAGTGGGAATACTGCGTGCAGTACCGCGAGACCAGCTTCGATTTCGTCAGCCGCCTGATGGAACAGGAAGGTATCTACTACTTCTTCCGCCACGAGCAGGACCGCCACGTGCTGGTGCTGGCCGACGCCTACGGCGCCCACGCCAACGTGCCCGGCTACGCCTCGGTGCCGTACTACCCCAAGGACGAGCAGCAGCGCGAGCGCGACCATATGCACAACTGGCACCTGGCGCAGGAAGTACAGCCCGGCTCCCTTGAGCTCAACGACTACGACTTCCAGCGCCCCAGCGCCAGCATCGACGTGCGCTCGGCCATGCCGCGACCGCACACCGCCGGCGACTACCCGCTGTACGACTACCCCGGCACCTACGTCAAAAGCGAAGACGGCGAACACTACGCACGCACCCGCATCGAAGCCCTGCAAACCCTGCACGAACAAGTCGAATTCAGCGGCAACGCACGGGGCCTGGGTTCCGGCCATCTGTTCAGCCTCACCGGCTTCAGCCGCCGCGACCAGAACCGCGAATACCTGATCGTCGGCGCCCGCTACTACATCGCCCAGGAAAGCCTCGAAAGCGGCGCGGGTGCGGCCTCGGCCCAGTTCGAAAGCACCCTCACCTGCATCGATGCGCAGCAGAGCTTTCGACCGCTGGCCAACACCTACCGGCCCATCGTCAAAGGCCCGCAAACGGCACTGGTGGTGGGCCCCAAGGGCGAGGAAATCTGGACCGACCAATATGGCCGGGTGAAGGTGCACTTCTATTGGGACCGCCACGACCAGTCCAACGAAAACAGCTCGTGCTGGATTCGCGTGTCGCAGTCCTGGGCCGGGAAAAACTGGGGCTCGATGCAGATTCCACGGATCGGCCAGGAAGTGATAGTGAGCTTCCTGGAAGGCGATCCGGACCGGCCGATCATCACCGGGAGGGTGTACAACGCCGAGCAGACCGTGCCTTACGACTTGCCGGAAAATGCCACCCAAAGCGGGATGAAAAGCCGCTCCAGCAAAGGCGGTACGCCGGCCAACTTCAATGAAATCCGCATGGAGGACAAGAAGGGGCTGGAACAGTTGTACATCCATGCCGAGCGGAATCAGGACATCGTGGTGGAGGTGGATGAAAGCCATTCGGTGGGGCATGACCGCAATAAGACTATCGGCCACAACGAGACGGTGACCATTGGCTCCAATCGCCTGCGGGTCGTGCGCAACAACGACACCGTGCTGGTGGGCGGGGCCAAGTCTGACAGTGCCGCCACGACCTACACCATCGAGGCTGGCGACAGTATTCGCCTGGTGTGTGGCGACAGTGTGATTGAGCTCAAGGCCGGTGGAGACATCAATCTGACCTGTGGCTCGTTCAACCTGTTTTCCTCGGGCAGCAGCAAGATCCAGACAAAAGGCAAACTGGACATCAACCTGGGCAGCGACAAGGGCACCTCCCCCGGCGCTCAGGGCGTGCAAGGCACGATCAAGTCCGCCGTCGAGTCAAAATTTCCCGGCAAGCCCGGTGCTGGTCAATAACGAGATTTCTCCACCATGAATTACCTGATCAACGAAGCCCGATTCACCCTGCCCGATGCAGAGGTACAGGACACCTCGATCAACATTCTCAAGTTCGCCAAGCTGGGCACCACGCTGGTGGTGAGCCGCAGCCCGTTGGCCGATGGCGAGACCTTGCAAGACAACTTCGAAGGCCAGCTGAAAAAGCTCGAACAGCAGGTCAAGGACCTTCGTTACTCGACGGCCCAAGCCGTCAAAGTAGGAACGGCGCAGGACATCGACGCCTTTGAAGTTCAGAACCGTTTCAACAAAGGCAGCGACACTATTTACCAATATCAGCTGGCGATGCAGATACCCGGCACACGCAACCTGATTGCCTTGAGCTACGTCAAGACGCAGCCCCTGGGGCCTGCCGAGGCGGCACATTGGGCGACGCTCAAGAGCACGCTCAACTTCGTCGCCACGCCCTGAGTCGAGTCTGAGCAATGAGTGAAGACCTGTGGGCTGCCCGCGAAGGCGACGCACTGCTGCACACCTCGGTGATGGCCGATATTCTCGGCGGTGTACTGGAAGTGGCAGCCTATGCGGCGATCACCACTGTGGGCTGCCTGGCGGTGGCGGCGGCTGTTGCCATCACAACCGGTGCGACTATCGCTACCGGCGGCGTTGCCCTGGTGTTGGTCGTGGGTGCAGTCGTAGGCATTACCGCGGGGCTCACAGGGGCTGATCTGAAAATATCCAGTTGGTGCGAGTCAGCCGCCAACTGGGTGTTCCCGCCGGTGATCGACGCCTTCATCACCAGCGGCTCGGACGACGTCTTCATCAATGGCAAAAAGGCCGCCCGCGCCGCCGGCAAGATGACGGCCGTGCCGGTCGCGCCCAGCGAGCCACCGGCGCCCAGCTTCCTGGACATGGCCGGGGAGTTTTTCTCACAAATGTGGCGCCCGACCGTCGCCTCGCCCGCGCCCGGCACCGAGCCTTGCCCGCTGGATACCGTGGCGTGCAACAAGCACCCGCCGATGCCCCTGCAATTCATTGCGGAGGGTTCCAGCTCGGTGTTCATCAACGGCCAGCCTGCGGCGCGCAGTGGCGATCGCAGTACGTGCGACGCCAAGATTGGTACAGCCCCGGGCCTGATCTCGCCGGATGTGCGCATCGGCGGCGGGACCATCGTGGTGCAGGAAATTCGCAGCGGAAAAACGCCGGGCGTAGGCCTGGCAATTGCCGTGGTGATGGCGTTGCGGGGCAACCTGAAATGCTTCTGGACCAAGCTGCCGTGCCTGGTCGGTGGTTTGCTGGTGGGTGGCGCCATATCATACGCAACCAGCAAGGTCACTTCGGCTCTCAAGAGCGCCATGAATGGCTCGCCCAATCCGGTTCACAGTGCCACCGGGGCCAAGATTCTGGGCGGGGATGAAGAGCTGGATTTCGTGCTGCCGGGCTTGCTCCCGATAGATTGGCAGCGCTTCTACAGCAGCCTCGACACACGCCAGGACGGCCTCTTTGGTGCGGGCTGGAGCGTTGCGTATGAAGTGTCGATCGAGGTAGATGCAGACGAAAACCTGGCCTACATCGATGAGCAAGGGCGCCGCCTGGAGATCGGCTACATCCCGTTGTCCGGCGGAGCGTTCGACCCGGGCCAAGGCCTTGCGGTCAGGCGCAGTGCCGACGGCGCGGTATTGATCGAGAGCATCGACGGCCTGTATCGACTGTTCGAGCCCGACCCGCTGAACAGCGCGCAGATGCGTCTGCAGCTGCTGGGTGATCGCAATGAAGGGCGGATCTTTCTCGACTACGACACTCTGGGCCGGCTGCATCGCCTGCGCGACACCCATGACTTGATGCACGTCGAGCTGAACTACTCGGCCGAACACCCACGGCGCGTGAGCCACATCGAACGGCGTTACCTGCGCCAGGAACATTTCGACGCGCGCAGCGATGTGCTCGTCAGTTACCGCTATGACAGCAACGGCGACCTGGCTGAAGTGTTGGACGTGCAAGGTACAACCCGTCGACGCTTTGCTTATGACCACGGCCGGCGAATGGTCGAACACCAGTTGCCGGGTGGCCTGCGCTGCTTCTATCAATGGGCAGCAGTGTCCGGGCCCCACGGTGAAGAGTGGCGCGTGAGTCGCCACTGGACAGACGCAGGCGATGAATACAGCTTCGACTACCATCTCGACGCCGGCATTACCCGGGTGACCGACGGCCTGATGCGCGTCAGCACCCGGCATTGGAACCCTCAGTACCAGATCACCCGCTACGTCGACAACCTGGGCCATACCTGGCAATTCGAATGGAACGAAGATCGCCTGTTGCTCGGCGCGATTGATCCACAAAACGGCCAGTGGCGCTTCAATTACGATGAGTCCGGCAACCTGAGCGCGGTGATCGATCCACTGTCCAGAACCAGCGGCACACAGTGGTTGGAACATTGGGCATTGCCCCAGGTGGAAACCGACCCGGCAGGCAACAGTTGGCATTATCGCTACGACCAGCGTGGCAACTGTATCGAGGAAATCGACCCACTGGGCAACAGCACACGCTATGTCTATGACGGGTTCGGCCAGCCGGTGCGCATCATCGATGCCACCGAAAAAACCAAAACGCTGCATTGGAACGAATGGAGCCAACTGGTCGAAGCGGTGGATTGCTCGGGTTATCCCACCCGTTATCAATACGACGCTTTCGGCAATCTGGTGGTGCAGACCAATGCGGAAGGTGAGTCGGTTCGCTACCGGTACGGACCCGAGGGGCTATTGCTGGAATGCCAGCTCCCGGATGGTCGCGTGGAGCAGTTCCAACGCAGTGCCAGCGGTTATCTCACGGCCCATGTCGACCCGGCCGGTAGCACCACGCGCTATGCCTATGACCTGCGTGGCCAGGTCAAACAACGCTGGGACGCGCACAACCGCACAGTCATGTTCGATCACGACGCGTATGGGCGACTGCGCAAACTTACCAATGAGAACGGCGAAAGCTATCGCTTTGAGTGGGATGCGTGCGACCGCATGGTTCAGCAGCAAGACCTCGACCAGAGTCGGCGCTGCTACACCTATGACCCGCTGGATGATGTCGTCGCCGTCGACTACCTGCCGGGAACCGAAGGCGAACCGGTAGCGCCGTTGTCACACCAGTTTCAGCGAGATCCGGTTGGACGCCTGGTCAGCAAAGTCACCGCCGACGGCACCACCGTCTACGAACATGATCTGAACGATCAACTGCTCGGCGTCACGTTCACCGCGCTTGACGGTCAGCAGCAGCGACTGGGTTTCAGCTACGACGCGCTGGGGCAACTGCTGCAGGAGCAAAGCACAGCGGGCTCCTTGCAGCATCACTACGACGAATTGGGAAACCTGATTCAGACCCAGTTGCCCGACGGTCGATGGCTGAACCGCCTCTACTACGGCAGCGGTCACCTGCATCAGTTGAATCTCGATGGGAAGGTCATCAGCGACTTTGAGCGTGATCGTCTGCATCGCGAAGTGCAGCGCACTCAAGGTCAACTCAGAACGAACACCGCGTATGACCGCAGTGGAAGGGTTCGCTCGCGCCAGCGCCGCAGTATTGATCAACCGTGGCAGTTGCCGCCGTTGGTTGAAACTGACTACAGCTACGATCCCAGCGATAACCTGATCGGGCGTCGGCGTGTTGACCGTGTTCATGATCGTCAAGAGCACTTGGGTTACGACAGTACCGACCGGATTCTTGTCTGCCACCAAGTGGGAAGGAGCGAAACCTACGCCTATGACGCCGCAGCCAACCTGCTGGATAGCCCGCATCAGGGAGGCCTAGTACGGCATAACCGGCTGCTCACCTATCAGGACAAGCGTTATCGATACGATACCTTGGGTCGTATGATCGAAAAACGCAGTGGCATCCGGGGTTTTCAGCGCTTTGCCTACGACGCTGAAAGTCGCCTGGTTGAAGTGCGAAATGAGAGCGGCAGCGTGGTCAAGATGAGCTATGACCCACTGGGGCGACGCGTCGAAAAAACAGAGCATGACGACAATGGCAATCCACTGGGACAGACGCGTTTCATCTGGGATGGTTTACGCCTATTGCAGGAACACAAACACAGCCAGACCAGCCTTTATGTTTATGAAGGGGAAAGCTACGCGCCTCTGGCCCGAATAGACGGTACCGGGTCGCTGCAAAAAATTCGCTACTACCACAATGATCTGAACGGGCTCCCTGAGCAGTTGACAGAGACCGATGGACACACCCTCTGGCAGGCCAGCTACCAAGTGTGGGGCAATACGTCGGAGGAGGTTCGCGAGCCTTACTACCTTGAAGAGCAGAATCTAAGGTTTCAGGGACAGTACCTGGACCGAGAGACGGGGCTGCATTTCAATACATTTCGGTTTTATGATCCGGATGTGGGGCGTTTTACAACGCCTGACCCTATCGGGCTGGCAGGAGGTTTTAACCTTTATCAGTATTCTCCTAATCCTTCGGGATGGATCGATCCGTTGGGGTGGGCACCTTGCGGCGCAACCACTAGCAAGCTTCAGGCACACGCCAACGCCGCTAGAAAGGCCGTTTACAGTAACCCGCAAAGGTCCTTGACCCCGAAACAAAGAGCAGCAGTAAAAAGAGCCTATGACAGAGGTGATCTCGGACAAGCACGTTCACGCTATCGTCGGTATGTAGGGCAGAGAATAGATGCAGACTTCAAAACCAGAGTGAAAAATGACCCATCATTGGGGCATTTGGAGGTATCAAAATCAGGGCAACGTCTACCCGATGTGTATGAAACTAAAACTAAAACCTGGTGGGATCTCACGACGAAGGCTGACTGGAAAAGAGGCACGCATCAGCGGCGTTACGGGGACTGGGGCAATGGTTATGAAGGAATATTATGGTGAGTGAAAAAATTCCATCAAAAGTACTGTCCGGTGTTGAGCAGGACGGACTCGTTTTGCCTAAAAAAACACGCTTTGAAAACGAACTCATCAGTGGTTGCAAACTGAAAAACGCGAAACTCTGCGATCCGATTTTTGATCAATGTGTTCTGGAAAATTGCGACTTTGAGAAAGCTGACTTTTCCGGCTCGCGATTCTTCAATAAAACATCCTTGACCCATTGCTCGTTCAAGAATACGGACTTTCAAGCGTCAGGTTTCAGCAATAGCAAATTTGAGAACTGCACGTTTGTGAAATGCAACTTTCGAGAAGCGTCATTGAAGGATTGCACCTTTGCCAACTGCACCTTCTCTCAATGCAAAATCATTGATAACTCGTTTAACGCAAAAAATCTCACCAATATTAAATTCATTGGAAAACTCCAGGAAGTAAATTTCATATCAGACCAGGCCCACACCCCACTTTCTGCCGACTTTGAACTTTGCAAACTCGATTATGTAACCTTTGAAAACTGCAACTTAGAAAACATCACTCCTCCCACTGAGGCCAAGCACATTTTTTTCAAGGACGTGGCAGCCCGTGCAAAAAAAGCACTCACTGTCATATCTTCTGAACCTGAAAGCCAGATCAATAAAATATTAAAGCGACGACTGCTGAAGCTCACAACTCAACGAGGTGCCATTTTCAACACTGACAACCTAGAAGATTATGAAGGCGCGGAATTCACCACACGATTTATTTCACTTCTTCAGGATGCTTAGGCAACACAAAGGGGAAAGATAAGTTATCGACGTCTACGCGCTGCAATCACTCAGCCACGACTCATCCGGCCAAGTAAGAAAAGGCATTTGACGCCAACAAAAAATGGGCACCCGACCCAGTCGGCGTGCCCATTTTTCATCCCGCGCTCACACTCGCATGTGCGTAGCGCGTTCTACATGACTTACGGATTGACGCTGTCTTTAAGCGACTTGCCTGGCTTGAACGCAACGGTGTTGCTCGCCTTGATTTTCACCGGCTCGCCGGTTTGCGGGTTTTTGCCGGTGCGGGCGCCGCGGTGGCGCTGCAGGAAGGTGCCGAAGCCCACCAGGGTGACGCTGTCCTTGCGATGCAGCGCGCCGGTGATTTCTTCAAGTACGGCGTTGAGTACGCGGTTGGCCTGTTCTTTGGTCAGGTCTGCTTTTTCTGCAATAGCGGCTGCGAGTTCTGGTTTACGCATAAGTGAAGCCTCTTTGACGGTTTTTTGTTGTTATGTCCGTGCTGCTCTCTATCGGAGCAGCGCCCAAGGCGCCGCAGGCTCTACTCTGCGGCAGACGGGAGTGAGGATGGCATGCCATCGGGGCCTGCGCCAGTCTCACGGCGACCTTTCTACGGTCAAAATGATGCTTAATCCGACAGAACGACCGCTATTTACGCCAGCAACGGTGGAAGTTCTTTGTTGAGGGCGAGTTTTTCCATCACGGCAGTGCCTGTCAGTGCGTAGCCCAGCAGGCGCCCGCTGGCGTCGCGGCACAGGGCCTTGATGTCGGCGCCCTGCCCTTCGACGCTCCAGACGCCTTCGGTGCCTCGTGGCGGTGGCGAGACGACCAGCGGGCAGATCGGGGTTTTTACCGTGACGGGCATCGGGCCGTAGCTGACGGCGGTCGCGTTGCCCGCGAGGGTCTGGGCCAGGGCGCGGGCGCAGCTCATCAGCGGCATTATATACAGCAGGTTCAAGCCATCGACCTCGGCACAGTCGCCCAGGGCGTAGATGTTGGCGTGGGAGGTCTTGAGGTGGCGGTCGACCATGATCCCGCGGTTGATCTGCAAGCCCGCCGCAGCGGCCAGGTCGACACGCGGGCGCAGGCCGATGGCAGACACCACCAGGTCGCACTGGATCACTTCACCGTCAGACAGATGGGCTTCCAGGCCGTCAGCGTTGCGTTGCAGGCGATTGAGCACCGGGCCCAGGTGGAAGCGCGCTCCCAGGCCTTCCAGGCCGGCCTGCACCGCTGCGGCCGCCGCCGGGTGCAGCAGGGTCGGCATGACTTGCTCGCACGGCGCCACCAGGTCGATCTCGTAGCCGCCCAGGATCAGGTCGTTGGCGAACTCGCAGCCGATCAGCCCGGCGCCCAGCAGCAGCACCCGGCGTTTACCGGCCGCCGCCGCACGGAAGCGCGCGTAATCTTCAAGGTCGTTGATCGGGAAAATCAGGTCAGCGGCGTCACCCTGTACCGGCACCCGCACGGTTTCTGCGCCCCAGGCCAGGATCAGGTCGCGGTAGACCACCGCTTCCTCACCGATCCACAAGCGCTTGTGGCCCGGGTCAATGCCGCTGATGCGGGTGTGGGTGCGCACTTCGGCTTTCAACTGCTCGGCCATGGCGCCCGGTTCCGCCATGCTCAGGCCGTCGGCTTCCTTGTTCTTGCCAAAGCCCGTGGAGAGCATGGGCTTGGAGTAGGAGCGCCCGTCATCTGCGGTGATCAGCAACAGCGGGGTTTCGCTATCGAGCTTGCGAAACTCCCGAGCCAGGTTGTAACCGGCCAAGCCCGTGCCGACGATCACGACAGGTGCGTTCATTCCTTTCTCCTTGTAGTTAAATTCTGGTTTCAGCCGATTTCGATCATTTCGAAATCCATTTTGCCCACGCCGCAGTCCGGGCACAGCCAGTCTTCCGGGACGTCCTGCCACAGCGTGCCCGGAGCGATGCCGTCATCCGGCCATCCGTCTTTTTCGTCGTAGATCAGGCCACAGACGACACATTGCCACTTCTTCATTGCTTGTTTCCTCAGGTCCAGGCGCGTTGGCCCACGGTCGATAGATGCAACCTTGCCGTGCGGCTCAGGGCGTTTTGTACTGATCAGCAGCCGCAGATGCAAGCATGATCGACGCATGAGCCTGGCGCGCTCCGGCAAAAGTCCAGGGCGCCATGGTAAGCTCGCCGCCTCATTAACTGCCAATAATGACCCTCCGTGCCGCATTCAAACGCCCTTCCCGATGCTTGCCGATGGCTGACCCAGAGCCTTCTGAGCCCACTGCCCGCGCCGCTGACACTCGACTGGCTGTTCGATGAAGGTTCGCTGACCCGGCGCCTGACGCGCCTGTCCAGCGATGGTTTCAGCGTGACGCCGCTGTTCGAAGGCTGGCAGCCACTGCGTGACGACGAATGCGCCACCCTGGACTTGCCCGCCGCCAGCATCGGCTGGGTGCGCGAGGTGTATTTGCGCGGCCACGGCCAGCCCTGGGTGTTTGCCCGCAGCGTGGCGGCCCGCAGCGCGTTGCAGGATGATGGTTTGCACATGGATGAGTTGGGTAGCCGGTCGCTGGGGGAGTTGTTGTTTTGTGACCACGCCTTCACGCGCCAGGCCATCGAGGTATGCCGTTACCCACGGGAATGGCTGCCCGTGGCGGACCAGGCCGATCACCTGTGGGCACGCCGCTCGCGTTTTGATCGCGGGCCGCTGAGCGTGCTGGTGGCCGAGATCTTCCTGCCGACCTTGTGGCAAGCCGTGCACGACCACCCGGAGAATTGCTGATGTATCAGCGCCTGCTCAAATCCCTGAATCACTTGAACCCAAGGGCCTGGGACTTCATTCAGTTGACCCGCATGGACAAGCCCATCGGCATTTATCTGCTGCTGTGGCCCACGCTGTGGGCGCTGTGGATTGCCGGCAAGGGTTCGCCATCGCTGCTCAATATCCTGATCTTTGTGCTCGGCGTGATACTCACCCGGGCCGGCGGTTGCGTGATTAATGACTGGGCCGACCGCAAAGTCGACGGCCATGTGAAACGCACCGAACAGCGCCCGCTGGTGAGCGGCAAGATCAGCTCGAAAGAGGCACTGGTGTTCTTCGCGGTGCTGATGTTCATCAGTTTCCTGCTGGTGCTGCTGACCAACTCCATGACGATCTGGCTGTCCCTGGGCGGCCTCGCGCTGGCGGCCAGCTACCCGTTCATGAAGCGCTACACCTATTACCCGCAGGTGGTATTGGGCGCAGCGTTTTCCTGGGGCATGCCGATGGCGTTCACCGCCGAGACGGGCAGCCTGCCCGCCGCTGCCTGGCTGCTGTACATCGCCAACCTGTTGTGGACGGTGGGCTACGACACGTACTACGCCATGACCGATCGCGATGACGACCTGAAAATCGGGGTCAAATCCACCGCCATTCTGTTTGGCGAGGCCGACCGGGTGATCATCCTGACGTTGCAGGGCCTGGCCCTGGCTTGCCTGTGGCTGGCGGGGATGCGCTTTGAGTTGGGTGGCTGGTTCCACCTGGGCTTGCTGGCGGCGGCCGGGTGTTTTGCCTGGGAGTTCTGGTACACACGGGACAAGGACCGGCTCAAATGCTTCAAGGCGTTTTTGCACAACCACTGGGCCGGGTTGGCGATTTTTGTCGGAATTGTGGCGGACTACGCCTTCAAGTGATCAAGGGCGAGGGGCACGTCCCCTCGCCACAGCCGTGATCAGGGTTTGATGACGTGCCAGACGTCGCCTTTACCGTCTCCAGACTTGTCGCCTGCCGCTTTGTCATTCTTAAAGGTATAAACCGGCTTGCCCTCATACGCCCACTGACTGGTCTGATCCTCACGGGTGATGACCGTCCATTTGCCGGCCGGTTTATCCGTGGATTCCGCCTTCAGGGGCGGCCAGTTGGTTTCGCAGGGGTCTCCGTTGCAGTTGGACTTGCCATCCTTGTCTTTGTCGAAGGTGTAAAGGGTCATGCCCTTGTGGTCCACCAGCATCCCGCCCTTCGCCATCCCGGGCTCCGCCGCAACCGCCAGTGCCGGCAGCGTCAACGCGGCCGTTACCAGCAGGGCTTTCCAGGAAAAAGTACTGTGAGTCATGGGGACCTTCCTTTTGTGGTTGTCAGGATTCGGACCCAAAGCGTAGTCCAGAGAGGCGCCGATTGCCCGAGCGACTAAATTACTGTCACACGACTGCAATAATTCCGTTATCTAATGCGGCGCAAGACAGTTAAATGACAAGAGGATTTAGCATGGTTGGCAGGAGCATTCTGATCGTTGACGACGAAGCGCCCATTCGCGAGATGATCGCCGTTGCGTTGGAAATGGCCGGCTATGACTGCCTGGAGGCGGAGAACTCCCAGCAGGCCCATGCCATTATCGTCGACCGCAAGCCGGACCTGATCCTGCTGGACTGGATGCTGCCCGGCACCTCCGGCATCGAGCTGGCCCGTCGCCTGAAGCGCGATGAGCTGACCGGGGATATCCCGATCATCATGCTCACCGCCAAGGGTGAAGAGGACAACAAGATCCAGGGCCTGGAAGTCGGCGCCGATGACTACATCACCAAGCCCTTTTCCCCACGGGAACTGGTCGCCCGTCTGAAAGCCGTGCTGCGCCGCGCCGGCCCTACCGATGGCGAAGCGCCTATCGAAGTCGGCGGCCTGCTGCTGGACCCTATCAGCCACCGCGTGACCATCGACGGCAAGCCTGCCGAGATGGGCCCCACCGAATACCGCCTGCTGCAATTTTTCATGACCCACCAGGAACGCGCCTACACCCGCGGCCAATTGCTGGACCAGGTCTGGGGCGGCAACGTGTATGTGGAAGAGCGTACCGTCGACGTGCATATCCGCCGCCTGCGCAAAGCCTTGGGCGACGCTTACGAGAATCTGGTACAAACCGTGCGCGGCACCGGCTACCGGTTTTCAACCAAAGGCTGAGCCGCAGCGAACTGCCCAGACAGCTGAAAGGACGCGTGTTTAAGTGAACCAAAACTGGCATGGCACCCTGATCCGCCACATGCTCCTGTTGATCACCGGCTGCCTGCTGGTGGGCCTGGTCAGCGGCTATTACGGCTGGAGCCTGGCCGTCGGCCTGGGCCTTTACCTGGGCTGGACCCTCAAGCAATTGCTGCGCCTTCACGAGTGGCTGCGCCAGCACAAACCCGACGAAGCGCCACCCGACGGCTACGGCCTGTGGGGCGAGGTGTTCGACAGCATCTACCACCTGCAACGCCGCGACCAACGCGTGCGCGGGCGCCTGCAAGCGGTGATCGACCGGGTGCAGGAGTCTACGGCCGCGCTGAAAGACGCGGTGATCATGCTCGACAGCGACGGCAACCTGGAATGGTGGAACCGCGCCGCAGAGACCCTGCTGGGCCTCAAGACGCCCCAGGACAGCGGCCAGCCGGTGACCAACCTGGTGCGTCACCCGCGCTTCAAGGAATACTTCGAGCAGGACAACTACGAAGAAGCCCTGGAAATCCCGTCACCGACCAACGACCGCGTGCGCATCCAGCTGTACCTGACGCGCTACGGCAATAACGAACATTTGATGCTGGTGCGCGATGTCACGCGTATCCATCAGCTGGAACAGATGCGCAAGGACTTCGTCGCCAACGTCTCCCATGAACTGCGCACCCCGCTGACGGTGATCTGCGGCTACCTGGAGACGCTGCTCGACAACGTCGAAGACGTGAACCCGCGCTGGACCCGCGCCCTGCAGCAGATGCAGCAGCAAGGCGGGCGCATGCAAACGCTGCTCAATGACCTGCTGTTGCTGGCCAAGCTGGAAGCCACTGATTACCCGTCGGACAACCATCCGGTACCGGTGCAAAGCCTGTTGCAGACCATCAAGAGCGACGCCCAGGCCTTGTCCGGGCAGCGGGAACAGCAGATTACCCTCGAAGCCGACCCCTCGATCCTGCTCAAGGGCAGTGAAGGCGAACTACGCAGCGCGTTTTCCAACCTGGTGTTCAACGCCGTCAAATACACCCAGGACAAGGGCAATATCCGCATCCGCTGGTGGGCCGACGACCAGGGCGCCCACCTCAGCGTGCAGGACTCCGGGATGGGCATCGACGCCAAGCACTTGCCGCGCCTCACCGAACGCTTCTACCGCGTCGACTCCAGCCGCAACTCCAACACCGGCGGCACGGGACTCGGCCTGGCTATCGTCAAACATGTGCTGCTGCGCCATCGCGCACGGCTGGAAATCAGCAGCGTGCTGGGCCATGGCAGTACCTTCACCTGTCATTTCCCGCCGACCCAGATGACGCGTTCACGGGTTACTCATCAGGACGAGTGACCCTCCACCCGGCAGCCGCCACTAGGCAAGCGCCCCGTCAGCCGCTACATTGGCTGACTTGTGCCTGCCTTTCAGGCCCACCTGCTCACCCTTTTTGATTAGACGGAACCCGCAAAACCCCATCATGGACCCTTCCCCTGGCATCACCCTCGCGACACTCTTCGCCGACTTCGGCATGATTCTTTTTGCACTGATCCTGGTACTGCTCAACGGCTTCTTCGTTGCGGCGGAATTTGCCATGGTCAAACTGCGCTCGACCCGGGTCGAGGCCATCGCCCACAAAAACGGCTGGCGCGGGCAGATCCTGCGCACCGTACACAGCCAGCTTGACGCCTACCTGTCGGCCTGCCAGTTGGGCATCACCCTGGCCTCCCTGGGCCTGGGCTGGGTCGGTGAACCGGCCTTTGCGCACATCCTCGAACCGTTGCTGGGCGCGATCGGCGTGCAATCGCCGGAAGTGATCAAGGGCGTGTCGTTCTTTGCCGCCTTCTTCGTGATCTCGTACCTGCACATCGTGGTCGGTGAGCTGGCGCCCAAGTCCTGGGCGATTCGCAAGCCCGAGCTGCTGTCGCTGTGGACCGCCGTGCCGCTGTACCTGTTCTACTGGGCCATGTACCCGGCGATCTACCTGCTCAACGCCAGTGCCAACGCCATCCTGCGCATCGCCGGCCAAGGCGAGCCCGGCCCGCACCACGAGCACCATTACAGCCGTGAAGAACTGAAACTGATCCTGCACTCCAGCCGTGGCCAGGACCCGAGCGACCAGGGCATGCGTGTACTGGCCTCCGCCGTGGAAATGGGCGAGCTGGAAGTGGTGGACTGGGCCAACTCCCGGGAAGACCTGGTGACCCTGGACTTCAACGCCCCGCTCAAGGAAATCCTGGCGTTGTTCCGCCGCCACAAGTTCAGCCGCTACCCGGTGTACGACGCGGTGCGTAACGAGTTCGTCGGCCTGCTGCACATCAAGGACCTGCTGCTGGAACTGGCGGCCCTGGACCACATCCCCGAGTCGTTCAACCTGGCCGAGCTGACTCGCCCGCTGGAGCGCGTATCGCGCCACATGCCGCTGTCACAACTGCTGGAGCAGTTCCGCAAGGGCGGCGCGCACTTTGCCCTGGTGGAAGAAGCCGACGGCAAGGTCATCGGCTACCTGACCATGGAAGACGTGCTGGAAGTGCTGGTGGGCGACATCCAGGACGAACACCGCAAGGCCGAGCGCGGCATCCTGGCCTATCAGCCGGGCAAGCTGCTGGTGCGTGGTGACACGCCGCTGTTCAAGGTGGAGCGCCTGCTGGGCGTCGACCTGGACCACATCGAAGCCGAGACCCTGGCAGGGCTGATCTACGACACCCTGAAACGGGTGCCGGAAGAGGAAGAAGTGCTGGAAGTCGAAGGCTTGCGGATCATCATCAAGAAGATGAAAGGGCCGAAGATCGTGTTGGCCAAGGTGCTGTTGCTCGACTAGGGCACGCCCCCTGCAGGAGCGAGCTTGCTCGCGAAGGACTTAACGATAACGCTGGGATCCTGACACCCGGCAGCGCCCTCAGGTTTTTCGCGAGCAAGCTCGCTCCTAAAAAAGCCTTACCGCGTGCCCAACGCAAAGTTGGGCAACGCCTGCACCGGCTGGTTGAATTCGTACGGAATCGACACCAGCCCCAACGCCGTCGTGCGCTGCACCACAAAATGCAGATGCGGCCCGCTGCTGTTGCCGGTATTGCCCGACAGCGCCAACGGGCTGCCCACCGCCACGCGTTGCCCTTCCCTGACGCTGACCGACCCTTGCTTGAGGTGCAGGTACACGCCTTGAGTACCGTCATCGTGCTGCACCCGCACGAAATTGCCCGATGGGTCGCCGCCGCGCCCGGCCTGGGCGTTCTCGGTTTTCAGCACCACGCCTGCGCGCGCCGCGATGATCGGCGTGCCTTCAGGCATGGCGATATCCATCGCATAGCGGCTTTTGAGCTCGGAGTGGCTGAAGGTGCCGTTCGGGCCTTGAGTGAGTCGGAACGGGCCGCCGCGCCAGGGCAATGGATAGCGATAGGAAACAGGTTGCGCAGGATATGCAGGCTTGGGCATCACCCGCTCCTGATACACAAACGCCTGCGCCCCGGGCGTGTACCGGTCACTGAAAACCACGGCGCCGTCGGCGTCGATGGATTTGTAGAGGGTCATGGACATCGCCGACGGGGCGGTGATTAACAATCCACAGAACAGCAGTGAGCGCGCGAGCATGGGGTTGGCCTGCCAGGGACGACTGAATGGCAGGCTAACAAGGGATCATGACAGTGCTATGTGAACCGTCCACTGCCCCTGTGGCGAGGGAGCAAGCTCCCTCGCCACAGGTAAAACGTTGGCCTGAAATGACTGCCAGGTCACGCACCCGGCACAAAATGCTTCTGCGCGGTGCCGCGAGCGATCAGCCGCGAGATGTAATCGAGCTTCTGCGCGTCCTGGTCGATAAACCGGAAGGTCAGTTGCAGCCAATCACTGTCCGGCTTGGGCTCGTAGGCCACGACGGCGTGCAGGTAGCCGTTAAGGCGCGCCACCTCGGCATTTTCACCCTGCTCCAGGTCGAGCACGGCGCTTTCCAGTACCTGAGGCAGGACTTCGCCGCGACGCACCACCAGCAGCGCTTCCTTGATGCTCAAGGCCTTGATCACACATTGCTGGGTGCCGCTGGACAGGCGCAACTGGCCCTGGCCACGACCGCTGGCAGGCGATGCGGTCGGAGCGGCCTGCACCGGCGGGCTGTTGAGCAAGCCTTTGCTGGGTGCGGCCACCGGAGCCGGCTTTACTGCTTCAGGCTTGCCGCCCGTCAGGGCGCTGAGGGAGTCGTTGCCGAACGCCGAGTTCATCTTGGTCGGCGCGCTGGCGATCAACGCGTCGAGGCGACCAATCTTGTTCAGCGCCTGCTTGACCTTGTTCAGCAGCTGCTCGTTGGTGAAGGGCTTGCTGACGTAGCCGGAAACCCCGGCCTGGATCGCCTGCACCACGTTTTCCTTGTCACCACGGCTGGTCACCATGACGAACGGCATGGCTTTCAGATGAGGCTGCTCGCGGCACCAGGTCAGCAGTTCCAGGCCGGACATTTCCGGCATTTCCCAGTCACACAGCACCATGTCGAAGGTTTCGCGCATCAGGATGGCCTGGGCCTTTTTGCCGTTCACCGCATCTTCGATCTTGATCCCCGGGAAGTAGTTGCGCAGGCACTTCTTCACCAGGTCGCGAATAAACGAGGCGTCATCCACCACCAACACACTGACTTTGCTCATCGACCCTTCATCCTATAAAAACCCCGGCAAGCATAACGCTTCGCTGATGGCATTTCGCCAAAACTCTTCAGTCACGCCAGGACTTTACGTTTCCCCGCCGCGCAAAATTCGTACGCCACAAACGAAAACGCCCGACCAAAGGCCGGGCGTTTATTTCTCGGGCAATCTTACTTATCGTCAGGAACGCCCGGAACATTAGGGATTTGATCGGCAGTGCCTTCAACTTCGGCTTTCATGCGCTTGAGGCCCATGTGCCGCACGTCGGTACCCCGCACCAGGTAGATCACCAGTTCCGAGATATTGCGCGCGTGGTCGCCGATGCGCTCCAGCGAACGCAGGACCCAGATGATGCTCAACACCCGCGAGATAGAGCGCGGGTCTTCCATCATGTAGGTCGCCAGCTCGCGTAGCGCAGTCTTGTATTCGCGGTCGATGATCTTGTCGTACTGCGCCACCGACAACGCCAGTTCGGCGTCAAAGCGGGCAAACGCGTCGAGGGCGTCGCGGACCATGTTGCGCACCTGGTCGCCGATGTGGCGCACTTCGACGTAACCGCGCGGCGCTTCGCCTTCTTCGCACAACTGGATGGCGCGGCGGGCGATCTTGGTGGCTTCGTCGCCGATGCGCTCCAGGTCGATCACGGACTTGGAGATGCTGATGATCAAACGCAGGTCGGACGCCGCCGGCTGACGACGGGCCAGGATGCGCAGGCATTCTTCGTCGATGTTGCGTTCCATCTGGTTGATCTGGTCATCGATCTCGCGCACTTGCTGGGCCAGGCCCGAGTCGGCCTCGATCAGCGCGGTGACCGCATCGTTGACTTGCTTCTCCACCAGCCCGCCCATGGCCAGGAGGTGGCTGCGCACTTCCTCAAGCTCGGCGTTGAACTGCGCGGAGATGTGATGGGTAAGGCCTTCTTTGCTAATCATGTTGGCGTCCTTGGAACGTCCGGTAAGGTGCGGTCGACCGCAGCATCAGTTCAGTGTGCAACCTGCCAGCTGCTAGCCGTAGCGACCGGTGATGTAGTCTTCGGTCTGCTTCTTCGCCGGGTTGGTGAACAGGGTATCGGTGTCGCCAAATTCCACCAGCTTGCCCATGTACATGAACGCGGTGTAGTCGGAAACCCGCGCCGCCTGTTGCATGTTGTGGGTCACGATCACGATGGTGAACTTGGATTTCAGTTCGTAGATCAGCTCTTCGACTTTCAACGTGGAGATCGGGTCGAGTGCCGAGCACGGTTCATCGAGCAGCAGTACTTCAGGCTCCACGGCGATGGTGCGCGCGATCACCAAACGTTGCTGCTGGCCGCCGGACAAACCGAGGGCCGACTCGTGCAGGCGGTCCTTGACCTCGTCCCACAGCGCCGCGCCTTTCAGTGCCCACTCAACGGCTTCGTCGAGGATGCGCTTCTTGTTGATGCCCTGGATGCGCAGGCCGTAGACCACGTTTTCATAGATGGTCTTGGGAAACGGGTTCGGCTTCTGGAACACCATGCCCACTCGGCGACGCAGCTCGGCCACGTCTTCGCCCTTGCGGTAGATGTTGGTGCCGTACAGATTGATGGCGCCCTCGACGCGGCAGCCGTCCACCAGGTCGTTCATCCGGTTGAAGGTGCGCAGCAAGGTCGACTTGCCGCAGCCGGACGGGCCGATGAAGGCGGTCACGCGTTGCTTGGGGATGTTCATGCTGACGTCGTACAGCGCCTGCTTGTCGCCGTAGTACAGGCTCAGGCCCGGCACTTCGATGGCCACGGTTTCCTGGGCCAGGCTCAGGCTCTGCTTGTCGCGACCCAGGGCTGACATGTTGATGCCGTGGGAATGAGTGTCTTGTTGCATGGGATGCTCCCTGTGCTACCAATTCGTTTCGTTGAACCGCCGGGGCGGCTTACTCAAAATCTGTGTCTAGCGCTAACCCTGTGGGAGCTGGCTTGCCTGCGATGGCATCACCGCGGTGTACCTGTTCAACCGAGTCGCCGGCATCGCAGGCAAGCCAGCTCCCACAGGTGCCCACTTAACTGTCCAGCGCCTTGTACTTCTCGCGCAGGTGGTTACGAATCCACACCGCCGACAGGTTAAGCGTGGCAATCACCAGCACCAGCAACAGCGCGGTGGCGTACACCAGCGGCCGTGCGGCCTCGACGTTGGGGCTCTGGAAGCCGACGTCATAGATATGGAAGCCCAGGTGCATGATCTTCTGGTCCAGGTGCAGGTACGGGTAGTTGCCGTCCACCGGCAGCGACGGCGCCAGTTTCACCACACCTACCAGCATCAGCGGCGCCACTTCACCGGCAGCACGGGCCACGGCCAGGATCATGCCGGTCATCATCGCCGGGCTGGCCATGGGCAGCACGATCTTCCACAGCGTTTCCGCCTTGGTTGCGCCCAGTGCCAAAGAGCCTTCACGCACGGTGCGGGGAATCCGCGCCAGGCCTTCTTCGGTGGCCACGATCACCACCGGCACCGCCAGCAGCGCCAGGGTCAGGGACGCCCACAGCAGGCCAGGCGTTCCGAAGGTTGGTGCCGGCAAGGCTTCGGCGAAGAACAGCCGGTCGAGCGAGCCGCCCAGTACGTAAACGAAGAAGCCGAGGCCGAACACGCCGTAAACAATGGCAGGCACACCGGCCAGGTTGTTCACCGCGATGCGGATGATGCGGGTCAGGGTGTTCTGCTTGGCGTATTCACGCAGGTACACCGCTGCCAGCACGCCGAACGGGGTCACAATCATCGCCATGATCAGGGTCATCATCACGGTGCCGAAGATCGCCGGGAAGATCCCGCCTTCGGTGTTGGCTTCCCGTGGGTCGTCACTGAGGAATTCCCAGACCTTGCTGAAGTAGAAGCCGACCTTGGTCAGGTAGCCCATGGCGTTCGGCTGGTAAGCGTGCACCACCTTGCCGATGCCGATTTCGATTTCTTTGCCGTTGCCATCGCGAGCGGTGAGGCTGTCGCGGTTGAACTGGGTGTGCAGGTCCGCCAGGCGGGCTTCGATGTCTTTGTAGCGGTTGTTCAGCTCGGCGCGGCCGCTGTCCATGTCGGCTTGGGCGGTGGCGTCCAGCTTGCCTTCCAGCTCCAGCTTGCGACCGTGCAGGCGGATCCGTTCGAGGCCGGCGTTGATCGCGCCGATGTCGGACTTCTCAAGGGTCTTGAGCTGGGCCGCGAGCTTGTTGACGCGGTCGACACGGGCTTGCAGTTCCGGCCAGGCGGCCTCGCCTTCAGCGATGACCTTGCCGTCCTGTTTGACGTTGACCAGGGTGCCGTAGAAGTTGCCCCACTCACGACGCTCGATGGTCATCAGCTCGGCAGGCTTGGTCTGGTTGGTCAGCCACTCGCCGACGATCCAGGTGAAGTCGTTGCCGTTCAAGTCACGGTTGCCGACCTTGATCAGCTCGCGGGTCATGAACTCCGGGCCCTGGTCCGGCACCGGCAAGCCGGCGCTTTTCAGGCGCTCGCGGGGCACTTCTTCTTTCTGCACCACTTCGCCGATGACAATGTGGTTTTCCTGGCCCGGCACGTTGTAGTTGGCCTGGATCAGGTCGGCCGGCCAGAAGTGGCCCAGGCCACGCACGGCAATCACGGCCAGCAAACCAATGGTCATGATGACCGCGATGGACACCGCGCCACCGCTGATCCAGACGCCCGGGGCGCCGCTCTTGAACCATCCATTCAGGGAGTTCTGTTTCACAGACTTCTACCTTTCTTAAAGCGACGAGTATTTCTTGCGCAGACGCTGACGGATCAGCTCGGCGAGGGTGTTCATGATGAAGGTGAACAGCAGCAGCACCAGCGCCGAGAGGAACAGCACGCGGTAGTGGCTGCCGCCGACTTCCGACTCGGGCATTTCCACCGCGACGTTGGCCGCCAGGGTGCGCAGGCCTTCAAACAGGTTCATCTCCATCACCGGCGTGTTACCGGTGGCCATCAGCACGATCATGGTTTCACCCACCGCACGGCCCATGCCGATCATCAGCGCCGAGAAAATGCCCGGGCTGGCGGTCAGGATCACCACGCGGGTCATGGTCTGCCATGGCGTGGCGCCCAGGGCCAACGAGCCCAGGGTCAGGCCGCGCGGCACGCTGAACACGGCGTCTTCGGCGATGGAGTAGATGTTCGGGATCACCGCAAAACCCATGGCCAGGCCGACGACCAGGGCGTTGCGCTGGTCGTAGGTGATGCCCAGGTCGTGGGAGATCCACATGCGCATGTCGCCGCCAAAGAACCAGGTTTCCAGGTACGGGCTCATGTACAGCGAGAGCCAGCCCACAAACAGGATCACCGGGATCAGGATCGCGCTTTCCCAGCCATCCGGAACCCGCAGGCGGATCGACTCCGGCAGGCGGCTGAAGATGAAGCCGGCCACCAGGATGCCGATCGGCAGCAGCATCAGCAGGCTGAAAATCCCCGGCAGATGCCCTTCCACATACGGCGCCAGGAACAGGCCGGCGAAGAAGCCGAGGATTACTGTCGGCATCGCTTCCATCAACTCGATCACCGGCTTGACCTTGCGGCGCAGGCTCGGGGCCATGAAGTAAGCGGTGTAGATCGCAGCGGCAACCGCCAGTGGCGCCGCCAGCAGCATGGCGTAGAACGCGGCCTTCAGGGTGCCGAAGGTCAGCGGGGCCAGGCTCATCTTGGGTTCGAAGTCGGTGTTGGCGGCGGTCGATTGCCAGACGTATTTAGGCTCGTCGTAGTTTTCGTACCAGACCTTGCTCCACAACGCGCTCCAGGACACTTCCGGGTGCGGGTTGTCCAGCAGCAGCGGTTGCAGCTTGCCGCCGGCTTCGACGATCACCCGGTTGGCCCGTGGCGACATGCCGAAGATCCCGGTGCCCTCGACCACCGGGTCCACCAGCAGCGTACGGTGGGCGGTGCTGTGGAACACGCCGAACTTGCCGGAGGCGTCGAGGGCGGTGAAGCCTTTGCGACGTTCTTCAGCGGTGATTTCAACGATAGGCGCGGTGCCCATCTGGAAAGTACGAATCTGCTTCAGACGCTGTTCGCCGTCCGGGTCACGGGCCATGAACCACTGCGCCAGGCCACCGCTGGAGTTACCGATGATCAGCGAGATGCCGCCCACCAGTTGGGTACTGGCGGTGACTTGCGCAACGCCGTCTTCCAGTAATTTGTATCGACCGTTGAGGCTGTTGTCCCGCAGGCTGAACACGTCGGCCTGGGCGCGGCCGTTGATCACGTACAGCCACTGCTGGCGCGGATCGACGAAAATGGCTTTCACCGGCTCGGTCATTTGCGGCAGTTCGATGCGCTTCTGCTCGGTGGTGACTTCCTCGGTCATCATGTTTTCTTCACGGCTGATAGACAGCACGTTCAGATGGGCGCCACTGGAACCGGCCACCACCAGCGTCGAGTCGGTAGCATTCAAGGCTACGTGCTCAAGGGAGCGACCTTGTTCGTCGAGGACGATCGGCGTTTCGCCGTAAGGGTATTCAATGGCGGGCGAGATGGTCTTCTTGCCGTCCGGGTACGACACTTTATAGGTATGGCGGAACACCAGGGACTGGCCGTTGGACAGGCCGAGGATCACCAGCGGGCTGCCCGGCTGGTCTTCACCAATGGAAGCAACTGTCACACCGGCCGGCAATGGCAGGTCAACGCGCTTGAGTTCGGCCCCCGTATCAACGCTGAAGAACAGTGCCTGGCCCTTGTCGGAAACCCGCATCGCGACCTGGTTCTGTTCTTCCATGGAAATCATCAGCGGCTTGCCGGCGTCCTGCAGCCAGGCCGGCGTCAGGGCCTCTTCCTTGGTCAGGTTGGCGCCGTGGAACAGCGGCGCGACTACATAGGCAAGAAAGAAGAAGATCAAGGTGATCGCGCCCAGCACGGCGAGGCCGCCAATCAGCACGTACCAGCGGGTCAGGCGATCCTTGAGCGCGCGGATTCGGCGCTTGCGTTGCAGCTCAGGCGTATTGAAATCAATGCGCTTGGGGGGAGAAGTCGTCGTCATGGTGGAATTGGCCAGATCATTCATGCGCACACCCTAGCGATCCTGTATGACAGAAAGATGACAATGCAGTGACGCAAGAAATCCGCCGCGCAGCGTAGCTGGCAGCAGACTGAAAAATGGGAGGCGAGGTCCAGGTCCTGCAGACCCCGCCCAGGCCTTGAACCGCGGCTAAACCCCGGCTCAAGACAAGTTTACCGGCGGCTTATTTGCCACCTTCTTTCAGGCCCAGGTCAGCCAGTGCCTTGGCGGCAACTTTGGCTGGCAGCGGGATGTAGCCGTCTTTCACTACCACTTCCTGGCCCTGTTTGGACAGAACCAGCTTCACGAACTCGGCTTCCAGCGGGGCCAGAGGCTTGTTCGGGGCTTTGTTGACGTAAACGTAGAGGAAGCGCGACAGCGGGTATTTACCGTTCAGGGCGTTTTCTTCGCTGTCTTCGATGAAGTCAGTGCTGCCTTTCTTGGCCAGGGCCACGGTTTTCACGCTGGCGGTTTTGTAACCGATGCCCGAGTAACCGATGCCGTTCAGCGAGGAGCTGATGGACTGCACAACCGACGCCGAACCTGGTTGTTCGTTCACGTTAGGTTTGTAGTCGCCTTTGCACAGGGCTTCTTCCTTGAAGTAGCCGTAGGTGCCGGATACCGAGTTACGACCGAACAGTTGCACTGGCTTGTTGGCCAGGTCGCCGGTCACGCCCAGGTCGCCCCAGGTCTTGACGTCAGCTTTGGCGCCGCACAGACGCGTCGAGGAGAAGATCGCGTCGACTTGTTCCATGGTCAGGTGCTGGATCGGGTTGTCCTTGTGCACGAACACGGCCAGGGCATCCACGGCAACCGGGATAGCGGTTGGCTTGTAGCCGTACTTCTGCTCGAAGGCAGCCAGTTCGGTGTCCTTCATCTTGCGGCTCATCGGGCCCAGGTTGGAGGTGCCTTCAGTCAGCGCAGGAGGTGCAGTGGCGGAGCCGGCGGCCTGAATCTGGATGTTGACGTTCGGGTATTCCTTTTTGTAACCCTCAGCCCACAGGGTCATCAGGTTTGCCAGGGTATCGGAACCAACGCTGGACAGGTTGCCCGACACACCAGTGGTCTTCACATAAGCCGGAATGGCCGGGTCAACACCAGCGGCTACCGCGTTAGCGGTCGCAACGCCAGCAGCGACAAAAGTCATTGCCGCCATCAAACGTTTAAGTTTCATGCCTTGCTCCTAGCAGATAGGGATAATTGGATCGGGGCCAAGTATCGGTAGGCCGTGTGAACACTCTATGTCCGTAATATGACAATTAGATGAAAGGCCATCATTCATGAAAAACCTGACAGGAAGGGGCAGTTCAATAAATCCGGGGGCTTGCGAGGAGGTTAAGGCGAATGGAGCAGTTCGTTGGAAACACTCTGTAAGGGTTGCCGAGCAAAATCTGTGGTGAGGGAGCAAGCTCCCTCACCACAAGGGTATTCGTAAGTTAGCGCCCGCGCTTCCACAGATAAGCACCCACCAGCATGCCCATGGTGCAGATCACTGCCACGTAGTACGCCGGGCCCATCGGGCTTTCCTTCATCAGCAGCGACACCACCAGCGGCGTCAGGCCGCCGAACACCGCGTACGCCACGTTGTAGGAGAACGACAGACCGCTGAAGCGCACCACTGGCGGGAAGGCTTTCACCATCACGTAGGGCACCACGCCGACCGTGCCCACAAACAGGCCGGTCAGGGTATACAGCGGGAACAGCCAGTCAGGATGATTGGCGAGGCTGTGGTACAGCGTCCAGGAAGTTGCCAGCAGCAATGCGCAACCGGCGATCAGCACACGGCCCGCCCCGAAGCGGTCCGCCAGGGCGCCTGAAATGATGCAACCAATGCTCAGGGTAACGATGGCCAGGCTGTTGGCTTGCAGCGAAACAGTCGGGCTGAAGTGGTAGACGGTCTGCAACACAGTCGGGGTCATCAGGATGACGACAACGATGCCGGCCGAGAGCAACCAGGTCAGCAGCATCGACAGCACGATGGCCCCACGGTGATCACGCAACACCGCGCGCAAGGGCAGTTCAGCCGCCAGGGTCTTGCGCTGCTGCATCTCGGCGAAGATCGGGGTTTCATGCAGCCAGCGGCGCAGGTACACCGACAGCAGGCCAAACACACCGCCCAACAGGAAAGGAATCCGCCAGGCGTAATCCGACACCTGCTCCGGGCTATAGAGGGTGTTGATGGCGGTAGCCACCAGCGAC
Organism: Pseudomonas sp. ADAK13; assembly: GCF_012935715.1. NCBI lineage: Bacteria > Pseudomonadati > Pseudomonadota > Gammaproteobacteria > Pseudomonadales > Pseudomonadaceae > Pseudomonas > Pseudomonas sp. ADAK13. The sequence goes on along the minus strand of NZ_CP052860.1, from coordinate 2,388,123 downwards.
CCCAAAAGGATGCCCGCCGTCAGGCCGCTGGTCAGGGTACCGCAGGCATAACCGATATGACGCGGCGGCACGTGCTCGGACACGAACACCCAGGCGCCCGGCACTTCACCGCCAATCGCTGCGCCCTGGATCACGCGCATCAGCAACAGCAGGATCGGCGCCCACAGGCCGATCTGTGCGTAGGTGGGCAGCAGGCCCATGATCAGGGTCGGCACGGCCATCATGAAGATGCTCAGGGTGAACATCTTCTTGCGCCCCAGCAGGTCGCCGAAGTGCGCCATGATAATCCCGCCCAACGGCCGCGCCAGGTAGCCCGCAGCGAAGATGCCGAAGGTCTGCATCAAGCGCAGCCATTCGGGCATGTCGGCGGGAAAGAACAGCTTTCCGACCACCGTGGCGAAAAACACGAAAATGATGAAGTCGTAGAACTCCAGCGCCCCGCCCAAGGCAGACAGCGACAGGGTTTTGTAGTCGTTGCGGGTCAGCGGGCGCGAAGGTTGCGCGCTGCTTGCGGGCACGGAGGACATGGCAAGGCTTCTCTTATAGTAGTCAGGACGGCAAGCCCGGGACTTGCGGCAGGCTTGGCAAGATAGCAAATCGCTTGAAAAAGCACAGCGTTGAGCAGTTAACAGTTCAGATGAGCGAAATATTCCCGTCGCAGACGTGCAATTAACATGAGCAGGAGCACAGTTGCCGGAAAAAGCCGCGATACAGCGTCTATTTACCGACCAAATGAGCCGCAGGAGGTCGTCGTGGCGCCGACGGCTCGATATACTCGGCCATTGCAAGCGCCAGACCCGCATCCTTGAGGGGCTGCTGTGCCAAAACGCCGTTGGCGGCCCGCCAGCCGATTTGGCAGAGTTTCCCTTTAGTACGCCTTACGAGAAACGCATCGAGCGGTGTATGTTGGTGCTGAAACGTTTTTCCAGAAGACGGCTATCCACTTGAAATACCCATGAAGCGTCACGGGTCAGAGGCACCGGCATGATCGAACTCGAACAAGAAGATCCTATCCCGCAAGGCGATCTCGCCCTGCAAATCACCGCACTCCCGCGTGAAACCAACGGTTTCGGCGACATCTTCGGCGGCTGGCTGGTCGCGCAGATGGACCTGGCCGGCACGGCCATGGCGAGCAAGGTTGCCGGTGGCCGCGTGGCGACCGTAGCGATCGACCGCATGGCATTCCTGGTGCCCGTGGCAGTCGGCGCACAGTTGTCCTTCTATACCCAGGCCCTGGAAATCGGCCGCAGCTCGATCCAGATGATGGTCGAAGTGTGGAGCGACGACCCGCTGTCCAGCGAATGGCGCAAGGTCACCGAGGCGGTGTTTGTGTTCGTTGCCATCGACGGCAGCGGTCGCACCAGGTCGGTTCCGTCGCGGGCGCGTTAAACATCGCGACGTTTTGACGGTCCATTGCCCCATTGTCTGCCATTGAGAGCGCGTGCCTATGTCTACACCCAACGTTGAAACCGTCAAACTGGATGAGCTGAACGCATGGCGCATCCGCCATAACGGCGCCGAATTGGTGGTGGCCCAGCAAGGCGCACATATCGTCAGTTACCAGCGCACCGGCGAAAAGCCGCTGATCTGGCCCAACGACGACGTGGTGTTCAAGAAAGGCAAAGGCATTCGCACCGGTGTGCCGGTGTGCTGGCCGTGGTTTGGTGTATTCGACCGCAACCCGCAGAGCGTCAAGGCCATGTATCAGGGTGACGAGCCGGCGGGCGCGCATGGTTTCGTGCGGACCGCCGACTGGGCGTTGGTGGGCGTTGAAGCTGAAGGCACAGCACTGCGCGTGGAGCTGGAACTGCCGGTGCCCGAAGGTGGCTTCCCGGGCTGGCCCCATCAGGTCGACCTGAAGATGAGCCTCCTGCTGGATGATCAGTTGCACATTCGCCTGACCAGCCATAACCGTGGCACCGAGACCGTCAGCCTCAGCCAGGCACTGCACAGCTACTTTGCGGTCAGCGATGTGCGCAATGTGCAGGTCGAAGGTTTGGACGGCCTGGCCTATATCGATACCGCCGACGGCTGGACCCACAAGCAACAATCCGGGCTGTTGCACTTCACCGCCGAGACCGACCGCATCTACCTCGACACGCCGGCGCAGCTGAACATTGTCGACAAAGACTGGCAGCGCCGTGTTCAGCTCAGCAGCACAGGCTCGCGCTCGACGGTGATCTGGAACCCGTGGACCGAACGCGCCAAGGCCTTCAGCGACATGGCCGACGACGGCTGGCAGGGCATGCTCTGCATCGAGACCGCGAATGTGCTGGACGATGCGGTAACGCTCGCGCCGGGCGAAAGCCATACCCTGGGTGTGAGCATCAGCGGTATCGCCCTGTAAACCCAATCAAATGTGGGAGCTGGCTTGCCTGCGATAGCGGAGTGTCAGGCGACAGAGATGTCGACTGTCAGGCCCTCATCGCAGGCAAGCCAGCTCCCACATTTTGAATGGCGTCGCGGCTTACAAGTCCGACTCTTTGACCACCCGCACCTTCCCCGCATCCAGCGCATAGGCCGCATCGGCCAGGTCGTTGTTGACCTTCTCCACCTTCAGCGTGCCCGTCACCCACAGCGGCGTGTAGATATCATCCAGCTTCAACCCCTTGGGATAACGCACCAGCACCAACTGGTTGGGCGGCGGTGGCGGCACGTGGATGCACGCGCCCGGGTAAGGCACCAGGAAGAACAGCGTGCTGCGGCCCTTGGCGTCGGTTTCGAGTGGCACGGGGTAGCCGCCGATGCGGATGTTCTTGCCGTTCATGGCGGCCACGGTCTTGGTCGAATACATCACCGCCGGCAAGCCCTTGCTCTGCTTCAGGCCGCCCTTGGCCGTGAAGGTGCCTTGGGCTTCCGGGGAGTTGTGGTCGATTTCGGGCATTTCTTCGAGGGCTTTCTGGTCCGACTTGGGCATCAGTTCCAGCCAGTCGGTTTCCGGCAGTTCGCCAGCGTGCGCCAGGCCACAGCCCAGCAAGAGGAGAGTCAACAGAAGACGGCGCATGGAGAGGCTCGGCAAGGATTACAGTGCCGGCATTCTAGCCCTCTGCGCCTGCGCAGCGCAGAGGGCCTGGTCGCTAAATTACTTCTTTCTCAGCAGACCGTAGATCACCAACAACACGATCGCACCGATCAGTGCACCGATAAAGCCTGCGCCCTGGCCCGCCTGGTAGATACCCAGTGCCTGGCCACCATAGGTTGCAACCAGCGAACCGGCGATACCCAGCAGGATGGTCATGATCCAGCCCATGCTGTCGTCGCCTGGCTTCAGGAAACGCGCCAGCAGGCCAACGATCAAGCCGATAAAGATGGTTCCAATGATACCCATGGCATTTCCCTCTGAATGAAGTGAACTCAGTCAAAGCCTAGTCAGACTTTGGCTTCCTGCAATCAGAGGGTGGCGGGTACCAATGGTTCCCGCCCCGCTTTGGGTTATTGCTCGGCGATCAGCGCTTCGACCTTGAGGATCTGCGCTTGCAGCGTCGCGCGGTCCTTGCAACGCAGGTTGGCGTGGCCGACCTTGCGCCCAGCCTTGAAGGCCTTGCCGTAATGATGCAGGTGGCAGTCATCGATCGCGATCACACGCTCAACCGGCGGCACCACGCCGATGAAGTTGAGCATCGCGCTCTCGCCGACCTTGGCCGTGGAGCCCAACGGCAAGCCCGCCACCGCCCGCAGGTGGTTTTCGAACTGGCTGCACTCGGCGCCTTCGGTGGTCCAGTGCCCGGAGTTGTGCACGCGCGGGGCGATTTCGTTGGCTTTCAGGCCACCGTCGACTTCAAAGAACTCGAACGCCATCACGCCGACGTAATCCAGCTGCTTGAGCACTCGGCTCGAATAATCTTCGGCCAGGGCTTGCAGCGGGTGATCGGTGCTGGCCACGGACAGCTTGAGGATGCCGCTGTCGTGGGTGTTGTGCACCAACGGATAGAAGCGGGTTTCGCCATCGCGGGCACGCACGGCGATCAGCGAGACTTCACCGGTGAACGGCACGAAGCCTTCCAGCAGACAAGCGACGCTGCCCAGCTCGGCGAAGGTACCGACCACATCGGCAGCGCTGCGCAGGACTTTCTGGCCCTTGCCGTCGTAACCCAGGGTGCGGGTTTTCAGCACGGCCGGCAGGCCGATAGAGGCGACTGCAGCGTCCAGGTCGTCTTGGGACTGGATGTCGGCGAAGGCCGGCGTCGGGATGCCCAGGTCCTTGAACATGCTCTTCTCGAACCAGCGGTCGCGAGCGATGCGCAAGGCTTCGGCGCTCGGGTACACCGGCACGAACTGCGACAGGAAGGCCACGGTTTCAGCCGGGACGCTTTCAAACTCGAAGGTCACCAGGTCGACTTCATCGGCCAGTTGGCGCAGGTGGTCCGGGTCGCTGTAGTCAGCCCGCAGGTGTTCACCCAGCGCCGCCGCGCAGGCGTCTGGCGCCGGGTCCAGGAAAGCGAAGTTCATCCCCAGCGGCGTACCCGCCAGGGCCAGCATGCGGCCCAGTTGGCCGCCACCGATTACACCGATTTTCATCGTCAACAACCTCAGGCAATGCGTGGGTCTGGATTGTCCAGGACGCTGTCTGTCTGCTCAGCCCGGAATTTTTTCAGCGCCGCATGGAACTGCGGGTGCTTGGCACCGAGGATGCTGGCGGACAGCAATGCTGCGTTGATCGCGCCGGCCTTGCCGATCGCCAGGGTGGCCACCGGAATACCGGCGGGCATCTGCACGATGGACAACAGCGAATCCACGCCCGAGAGCATCGACGACTGCACCGGCACGCCCAGCACGGGCAGGTGAGTCTTGGCTGCACACATGCCTGGCAGGTGAGCTGCACCGCCGGCACCGGCGATGATCACCTCGATGCCACGGGATTCTGCTTCATCGGCATACTGGAACAGCAAATCCGGAGTGCGGTGGGCGGAAACCACCTTCACTTCGTAGGGAATGCCGAGTTTTTCCAGCATATCGGCGGTGTGGCTAAGGGTGGACCAATCGGACTTGGAGCCCATGATCACGCCAACCAATGCACTCATCGTCGTGCCTCTTCTCTCTGGGCGCCCGCAGGCGCGTCAAAAAACAACAAGCCACGCGGGAAATCCGGCGTGGCTTGGTGTACGAATTAAGGCCGGTTGGACCGGCCGAAGGCCGCGCAGTATACCGTAATAATGCAGATAAACAGCCCCTGGAATGACCATCTGTCCAGTGGCGCAAAGTAGCGGTTTTATTGACTTTCAGGTCAGCGAAAACACCGCAAAACCCTGTAGGAGCTGGCTTGCCTGCGATAGCGGTGTATCAGCCAACATTTCAGGCGCTGACCCACCCCAATCGCAGGCAAGCCAGCTCCCACATTTAACCGCGTTCAGCCGCCGGATTCTGCGCCGCACCCCCTTCCAGCTTGCGCCACAGCAACCGCACATTCGCCTTGCGCACCAGGGCGCAGCGGTACAAACGAATCTCCAGCGGCACATGCCATTGCGGGCCGCCGCACACCACCAATTCGCCCCGCGCCAACTCGGCGCGCACGCTCAGCTGCGGCACCCAGGCAATGCCCAGGCCTTCGAGGGCCATGCTTTTCAGGCTGTCGGCCATGGCGGTTTCGTAAATGGTGGTGAAGCGCAGCGCCCGCTGGCGCAGCAACAGGTTTACCGAACGCCCGAGAAAGGCGCCGGCACTGTAGGCCAGCAGCGGCACACTGCCTTCGCCTTCGAGGTCGAACAGCGGCTTGCCGTCGGCATCGGCGGCGCACACCGGCAGCATCTCGGTGTTGCCCAGGTGCAGCGACGGGAAGATCTCGGGGTCCATCTGCATCGCAGCGTCCGGGTCGTAGAACGCCAGCATCAAGTCGCAGCCGCCTTCGCGCAGCGCATGCACGGCGTCGCCGACGTTGGTGGCGACCAACCGGGTGGCGATGTTCAATCCTTCATTACGCAGCTGGGCGATCCAGCGCGGGAAGAAGCCCAGCGCCAGGGAGTGCGCCGCCGCCACCTGCATGACTTCGCCCTGCCCGCCTTCCAGGTGATGGAGGTGGCGCAATACCTCGCCGAGCTGCTCGACCACGGTACGCGCGGTGACCAGGAACAACTGCCCCGCCGCCGTGAGTTCGACCGGCGTGCGCGAGCGATTGACCAGGGTCAGCCCCAGCGCCGCCTCCAGGCTGCGGATGCGCCGACTGAACGCCGGCTGGGTGACAAAGCGCCGCTCCGCCGCCTGGGAGAAGCTGCGAGTGGCAGCCAGGGCGCTAAAGTCTTCCAGCCATTTGCTTTCAAGGTTCATCACATCCTCCCGGGGCACGCACCATTTTGGCACACACGTCCGTCATGGTAACGGGGTCACACCGACATTATGCCGTTTATGCATAGGCCAGTGTTTAACAGCATTGGCCCAAAACCTCCCGCAAGCCTAGCATTCACAGCGTTCCGGCCTAGCCCGGGTCCATATCGAGATGATTTCCGTCATGTCCTCCGCTGCATCTTTCCGCACAGAAAAAGACCTGCTTGGCGTACTCGAAGTACCCGCTCAAGCGTATTACGGCATCCAGACCCTGCGAGCGGTGAATAACTTCCGCCTCTCGGGCGTTCCGATTTCGCATTACCCGAAATTGGTGGTCGGCCTGGCAATGGTCAAGCAAGCGGCCGCTGACGCCAACCGCGAGTTGGGCCAGCTCAGCGAAGCCAAGCACGCTGCCATCAGCGAAGCCTGTGCCCGCCTGATCCGCGGCGATTTCCACGAAGAGTTCGTGGTGGACATGATTCAAGGCGGCGCTGGCACTTCAACCAACATGAATGCCAACGAAGTCATCGCCAACATCGCGTTGGAGGCCATGGGCCACAACAAGGGCGAATACCAATACCTGCACCCGAACAACGACGTGAACATGGCGCAGTCGACCAACGACGCCTACCCGACCGCGATCCGCCTGGGTCTGCTGCTGGGCCACGACGCACTGCTGGCCAGCCTCGACAGCCTGATCCAGTCGTTCGCCGCCAAGGGTGAAGAATTCAGCCACGTCCTGAAAATGGGCCGTACCCAGCTGCAAGACGCCGTGCCGATGACCCTCGGCCAGGAATTCCGCGCCTTCGCCACCACCCTCGGTGAAGACCTGGCCCGCCTGAAAACCCTGGCACCCGAGCTGTTGACCGAAGTGAACCTGGGCGGTACCGCCATCGGTACCGGCATCAACGCCGACCCGCGTTACCAGGCCCTGGCCGTTCAACGCCTGGCCACCATCAGCGGCCAGCCGCTGGTACCGGCTGCCGACCTGATCGAAGCCACCTCCGACATGGGCGCCTTCGTACTGTTCTCCGGCATGCTCAAACGTACGGCGGTGAAGCTGTCGAAGATCTGCAACGACCTGCGCCTGCTGTCCAGCGGCCCACGCACCGGCATCAACGAGATCAACCTGCCGGCCCGCCAGCCAGGCAGCTCGATCATGCCCGGCAAGGTCAACCCGGTAATCCCGGAAGCCGTGAACCAGGTGGCGTTCCAAATCATCGGTAACGATTTGGCACTGACCATCGCGGCCGAAGGCGGCCAGCTGCAACTGAACGTGATGGAGCCGCTGATCGCCTACAAGATCTTCGACTCGATCCGCCTGCTGCAACGCGCCATGGACATGCTGCGCGAGCACTGCATCGTCGGCATCACTGCCAACGAAGCCCGCTGCCGCGAGCTGGTGGAACACTCCATCGGCCTGGTCACCGCGCTGAACCCGTACATCGGCTATGAAAACGCCACCCGTATCGCCCGTATCGCCCTTGAAAGCGGCCGCGGCGTACTGGAACTGGTGCGCGAAGAAGGCTTGCTCGACGACGCCATGCTCGACGACATCCTGCGCCCCGAAAACATGATTGCCCCACGTTTGGTCCCGCTGAAGGCCTAAGCGTTTGTTGCACCGCTCACCAGGTTGAGGGACTAGACACCTCTCACCTTTTGAGGGCCTGAAGGCTCGTTCTTCAGGCCCTTTTTTTTGCCTCAAGGTTGTGAAATGACGCCAATAAAAACTCCAAGATCGCCCCACAAACCCGCCTTGCCCGTAACGCCTTGGCTGAAACCTTTAATCGCCTCGTGCAGACGGATCACACACTCCTAGGTATAGTGCCGCCCCTCTTCGCGTCAGCGGTCGTCGGTAACGAGACCCTGGGAAGCGCGAAACCGCATGAATAACAACACCCGCAAAAGGATTGGGGTCGAAGCGTCGTGCACTGCCTGGTGCTAAACGATGCGTCGGACCGTCCTGCGTTTGCCATTAGAAAAATCAGCGAGGAACACTCCATGCTAGAAGTCATCAACGACTTCCTCTCAGGGAAAGTATTGATCGTGCTCATTGTCGGGCTCGGTGGTTACTTCACGATCCGCTCGCGTTTCGTTCAGTTGCGTCACTTTTTCCACATGTTTTCGGTGTTTCGCGACAGCCTGAAAAGCAGCACCGGCCAACTCAGCTCGTTCCAGGCGCTGATGCTCAGCCTCGCCGGGCGCGTGGGTGCCGGCAACATCGCAGGCGTCGGCATTGCCGTGACCCTGGGTGGCCCGGGCGCCGTATTCTGGATGTGGGTTACCGCACTGGTGGGCATGTCTTCGAGCTTTATCGAGTGCTCCCTCGGCCAACTCTACAAGCGCACCGACGCTGAAGGCACCTACCGTGGCGGCCCGGCTTACTACATTCAGCACGGCCTGCAAAAACGCTGGCTGGGCATGGTGATGGCGTTCCTGCTGCTGGTGACCTTCGGTTTCGCCTTCAACGGTCTGCAAGCCCACGCCGTGACTCACTCGCTGAACAATGCGTTTGGCCTGGACACCACCTACACCGGCCTGGCCCTGGCCGTGCTGCTGGGCCTGGTGTTCATCGGCGGGATCAAGCGTATCGCCTCGATCGCCGACCTGCTGGTGCCGGTCAAGACCCTGGTCTACATCGCCGTGACCCTGTACGTGATCGTGCTGCAATTCGACCACGTGCCGGCCATGCTCGCGACCATCGTCAAGAGCGCTTTCGGCCTCGACCAAGCCTTCGGTGGCCTGGTGGGCAGCGCGATCATCATGGGCGTGAAACGCGGCGTGTTCGCCAACGAAGCCGGCCTGGGCAGTGCGCCTAACGTGGCCGCAGTGGCCTCGGTTGAACACCCGATCGCCCAAGGCGTGGTGCAAGCGTTCAGCGTGTTCCTCGACACCTTCGTGATCTGCACCTGCACCGCGTTGCTGATCCTGCTTTCCGGTTTCTACACCCCGGGCTTCGAAGGCGACGGCATTGCCCTGACCCAGAACTCCCTGGCGGCGGTGGTCGGTGACTGGGGCCGGATGTTCATCTCGGTGGCCCTGGCGTTGTTCGTGTTCACCTCGATCATGTACAACTACTACCTCGGCGAGAGCAACCTGCGCTTCATTGTGGGCGACAACCGCAAGGTGTTGATGGGCTACCGCGCGCTGGTGCTGGTGCTGATTTTCTGGGGTTCCATCGAGAACCTGAGCACCGTGTTTGCCTTCGCCGACATCACCATGACCATGCTGGCGTTCGTCAACCTGTTCGCCCTGGCGTTCCTGTTCAAGATCGCCATGCGCATCCTGAATGACTACGACGGCCAGCGTGCTGCGGGCATCAAGACCCCGGTGTTTGATTCCAGCAAGTTCCCGGACCTAGACCTGGACCGCAAGGCCTGGCCGGCCAATCCGGTGAAGCCGGAACCTGCCGCTCAAGCAACGGCAGAGCTGAACGCTCAAGCGCAGCGCTAAGCGTCGCACGCCTAGATAGATGACACGCCGCCCGGCCTTGGGCATGCTCTGGGCCCGGCGGCGTTTTTCGTTCAGGAGATTCTTCGATGTCCCCAGCTACTAACATCATGGTGCTCTACACCGGTGGCACCATCGGCATGCAGGCCAGCGCCAACGGCCTGGCACCCGCTTCGGGTTTTGAAGCGCGCATGAGCGAGTTCCTCGCCAGCCAACCCCATATCAACGTCCCTGCCTGGCGCTTCCGGGAAATGTCGCCACTGATCGACAGCGCCAACATGACGCCCGCCTACTGGCAGCGCTTGCGTGTGGCGGTGATCGAAGCGGTGGATGCCGGCTGCGACGCCGTGCTGATCCTGCACGGCACCGACACCCTGGCCTATAGCGCGGCGGCCATGAGCTTCCAGTTGCTGGGCTTGCCGGCGCCGGTGCTGTTTACCGGCTCGATGCTGCCCGCCGGCGTACCCGACAGCGATGCCTGGGAAAACGTCAGCGGCGCGCTGGTGGCCTTGGGCGCAGGCCTGGCGCCGGGTGTGCAACTGTACTTCCACGGTGCACTGATGGCCCCGACCCGTTGCGCGAAAATCCGCAGTTTTGGTCGCCACCCGTTTGCCGCGTTGCAGCGTAACGGCGGCGTGGCCCAAGCCGAGTTGGTTCCGGCGGCGCTGCATTACCGCCAGGCCAAGGCGCTGGCCAATGTGGGTGTGCTGCCACTGGTGCCGGGCATCGCCGCCGCGCAATTGGACGCGTTGATCGACAGCGGTATTCAAGCGCTGGTGCTGGAATGCTTCGGCAGCGGCACTGGCCCCAGCGACAACCCCGAGTTCCTTGCCAGCCTCCAGCGCGCGCAGGACCAGGGCGTGGTCGTCGTCGCCATCACCCAGTGCCATGAAGGCGGCGTAGAGCTGGATGTGTACGAAGCCGGCAGCCGCTTGCGCGGCGTGGGCGTGTTGTCGGGCGGCGGCATGACCCGCGAAGCGGCATTCGGCAAGCTCAATGCGCTGATCGGCGCCGGGCTGGGGAATGCCGAAATCCGGCGCCTGGTGGAGCTCGACCTGTGTGGCGAGCTGAGCTGACCGGCATATAACTTGCTCCGCTTCCAGCCATCCCCTGGCTGGAAGCACCCATGCTGCACTCCCACCTCACCACCCTCAACGCCGTCTCCCTGGTGCTTGGCACCTTCAAGGACCAGGGCCTGCCCGGCGACGCGTTGCTCGAAGGCAGCGGCATCTGCCCGGCGGACTTGAGCCGTGCCGACACGCGCATCACCACCAACCAGGAGATGCGCGTGTGTGCCAACGCCGTGGCGCTGCAGCGGGATATCGGCCTGGAACTGGGCCGGCGCATGCACGTTTCGTCCTACGGCATGCTCGGCTACGCCCTGCTCACCAGTGCCACCTTCGGTGACGCTTTACGTTTGGCCCTGCGTTATCCGGCGCTGTTGGGAACACTTTTCGAGCTGAGCCTGGTGGAGGACGGCGAGCGCATCTGGTTCAGCGCCAGTGATTATCGGGAGAACCCGGCGCTGGAAACCTTCAACGTCGAGTTCTGCCTGGTCTCATTGAAAGTCATCTGCGACGACCTGCTCGGCCATCCGCTGCCATTGCGCGGTGCGCGCTTTGAATACGACGCGCCGGACTATCAGGCGCGTTACCGCGAGCGCTTCGACTGCCCGTTGCAGTTTCAAGCCACCGCCAATGCCTTTGCGTTCGACAAGCACTGGCTGGACCAGCCGTTACCCCTGGCCGACGCCGTCACCCACCAGGCCATGGCCGAGCGTTGCCGCAAGCAGAACCTGGAGTTCACCGGGCGCCAGGCGTGGCTGGGCCGGATTCGCCAAGTGCTCGCCAGCCAATTGCAGGCGGCGCCGGGCCTTGAGGGGTTGGCCCAACAGATGAACTGCTCGGCACGTACCTTGCGCCGACACCTGCACGACCAGGGTTGCAGCTACCAGGAACTGCTCGACGAGCTACGCTTCGAGCGGGCCAAGCAGCTGCTGGGCGAGGACGAGCTGCCGATCTACCGGATTGCCGAAGCACTGGGGTTTAGCGAAACCGCAAGTTTCCGCCACGCGTTTGTGCGCTGGAGCGGCGTAGCGCCGAGCCAATTTCGCGCATGACGCCCCATTGAGGGGCGAATTGCGGTCATACACATTGGCCGTATTTATCCCCTTTTGGCCGCTCCTGCCGTTCTCATAAACCCCGCCCGCCGCAAGACTGCCTGCACCGATACAGCCTGCGGAGAACAACAATATGCTGACGATCTACTCGGACGATCACCACCTGCACCACGGCCGCTGCGAACTGATGGACGGGCAACTGATGCCCTGCTTTGAAATGCCCTCCCGCGCCGACCATGTGCTGCAACGGGTCAAGGACCGCGAACTGGGCCCGGTGCTCGCGCCCGTGGATTTTGGCCTGGCTCCGCTGCAACGCATCCACAGCGCGGCCTACCTGGACTTCTTCAAGAGCGCCTGGCAACGCTGGACAGCATTCAACCAGGACGGCGACTTGCTGCCCTACACCTGGCCCGCCCGCACCTTGCGCAAGGTGATTCCCACCAGCCTGCACGGCCAACTCGGCTATTACAGCTTCGACGGCGGCGCGCCCATTACCGCCGGCACCTGGCAAGCGGCCTACAGCGCAGCGCAGGTTGCACTGACCGCCCAACAGGCCATCCAGCAAGGCGCCCGCAGTGCGTTCGCCCTGTGTCGACCGCCCGGCCATCACGCCGCCAGCGACTTGATGGGCGGCTATTGCTACCTCAATAACGCCGCCATCGCCGCCCAGGCGTTTCTCGACCAGGGCCACAAGAAGGTCGCGATCCTTGACGTGGATTACCACCACGGCAACGGCACCCAATCAATTTTCTATGAGCGCAGCGATGTGCTGTTCACCTCGATTCACGGCCACCCGGAAGCGGAGTTTCCGTTCTTCCTCGGTTATGCCGATGAGCTGGGGGAAGGCCCGGGTGAAGGGTTCAACTTCAACTACCCGCTGCCAGCCGGTTCGGGCTGGGCTACCTGGAGCGCGGCGCTGGAGCAGGCCTGCAATGAGATCCAGCGCTATGGCGCCGACGTCGTGGTGGTGTCTTTGGGCGTCGACACGTTCAAGGACGACCCCATCTCGCAGTTCAAGCTCGACAGACCGGACTACCTCGCCATGGGCGCCCGCATCGCCCAACTGGGCAAGCCGACCCTGTTTGTGATGGAAGGCGGTTACGCCGTCGAAGAAATCGGCATCAACGCCGTCAACGTTCTGGAAGGTTTTGAGGGGGCAGCATCATGAACATGCTCAAGCATCTGGTCCTGTGCGCCGCAGTGTTCAGCGGCGTGGCACACGCCGAAGAAACTACCTTGCGGGTCTACAACTGGTTCGACTACATCACCCCCAAGGCCCTGGAAGACTTCAAGGCCCAGAACCCGAAGATCAAACTGGTCTACGATATCTTCGACACCAACGAAGCCCTGGAAGCCAAGCTGCTCACCGGTAACTCCGGCTACGACGTGGTGGTGCCGTCCAACGTGTTCCTGGCCAAGCAGATCGAAGCCTCGGTGTTCCAGCCCCTGGACCGCAGCAAGCTGCCCAACTGGAACCACCTCGATCCCAAGCTGATGAAGCTGATCGAGGCCAACGATCCCGGCAACAAATTCGCCGTGCCCTACATGTACGGCACCATCCTGATCGGCTTCAACCCGGACAAGGTCAAGGCTGCGCTGGGCGCCAATGCGCCGGTGGACAGCTGGGACCTGATCTTCAACGAAGAGAACATCAGCAAGCTCAAACAGTGCGGCGTGGCCCTGCTGGACTCACCGTCGGAAATTCTGCCGCTGGCCCTGCAACACCTCGGGCTGGACCCCAACAGCAGCGACCCCAAGGACTACGTGAAAGCCGAAGCCTTGCTGATGAAGATCCGTCCGTACATCACCTACTTCCACTCCTCCAAATACATGGCGGACATCGCCAACGGTGACATCTGTGTGGCAGTCGGTTATTCCGGCAGCTTCTCCCAGGCCGCCAACCGCGCCAAAGAAGCGAAGAACGGCGTGACCGTGGACATGCGCCTGCCCAAGGAAGGCGCGCCGATCTGGTTCGACATGCTCGCAATTCCCAAAGGTGCCAAAGACCCGGAGGACGCCTACACCTTCATCAACTACTTGCTGCAACCCGGGGTGATTGCGCCGATCAGCGACTTTGTCGGCTACCCCAACCCCAACAAGGACGCCACCAACCTGGTGGACCCGGCGATTCGCAACAACCCCAACCTGTACCCCACCGAAGCGGCCATGGCCACGCTCTACACCCTGAAACCCCTGGGCCGTGATGCCGAGCGCGCCCGCACCCGGGCCTGGACCAAGATCAAATCCGGGACCTGACGCACCTGTGGCGAGGGCAATGGGTCCCTCGCCACACGTTGCACAGTTAACTACTACCCGCCCCCCGGCAGGCACCGCTACTTTCTGGCACTCCGATCGCTCTTCTGCCAGCAAGGAATGCCTGCATGCCTCAGCCCTCCACCGAATTAGAATCCCTCAACGGCAATTCGCTGCTGACCCAATTGACCACCGGCCCGTCCATCCGCGAAGTGGCTGCAAAAATTTTGCGGCCGGCGTTGAAGGAGCTGTATCCCGAACTGGATATCGACCCGGACCTGGCCGTTGTCGTCTCGCCAGTCTGGTTAATCGTCAATGACCAGGTCGTGCCCGGCTTGCCTCATCACGAGTCGGTCACCGGCGCACTCGCACGGCGCGCCGTTTCCAACAAACCAGTGGTGTACATCGACGGTGAGCACTACCTGACCGACCGCGCCGCCAGCGGCCCGGACATCCACCTGCCGGTGCGTATCGACGCCATCGCCCGGCTGATCAATGAATGTGCTCCGCTGCTGTTCATCGCGTATCAGGAACAACAACTGGAGTTCTGGAACCAGACCGATGGCCCCCGGGGCACTCGCTGGCAGGCCTTCGCCAACGCCTTGCGCAATGCCTGGGATATCAAGGACTCCGTGGGTTGGGGCGAGGACGAATGTGCCATGGCGAAGAACGTATTCCTGTACCCGGATTACGCCGTGCGCCTGCCCAATGACAAATACCGCAGCCGGGCCTACCTGATCGACATCGATATCGACCAAGGTCCCCATACCCGACACATCAGCCTCGCCGCGCTCGCCATCCTGATCGGCACCCATGACCAACACACGATGATCCTCACGTACTCGATTGCCAACGGGTACCAACCGTTCGACAGCCTGGACGACCTGGGCAAGGCGCTGGTCCTGCAAGCGACCAACCCCGAGGATAAAGCGCTGCAATGGCGGCTCTACGAACCCCAGGGGGATTTTTTCGAGTACCAGGCCTGCGCCCTTATCGGCCTGCAACTCGATGCCATTGGCAGAATCGCCCCGGGGACCCCGTCCCTGGGGACCAACGATGAGATCGCCGAGCGTGGGCAACTGGAGTTCGGGCAGTTGTCGTCGGACGACAGGGACAAGCTGGAAAAAATCAGCGATGCCCTGCCCGATTGGTTGAACACCGCAAGCTCTGCCGACCTGTCCCGCTATAGCCGCTACCTGTTCGATATCGCCGCACTCAATAACCGCACCGGCAATAAAACCTACCAGGACAGCATTCCGCTGATTGGCGACTACGCCCTGCAGGCCATCGCCGACGCCATGGCCAAGACCCTGACACCCGCCCAGAAAACCGACCTGGGCCTGGTGGCAAATGGTACTCAACTCAGCCAGCAACTGATGCTCAAGCTCAGGCTCGTGCAAATTACCGTGACCAGCCAGGTCGTCTGGGGGTTATTCACCGCCCCCGGCCTGACCAGCACCGTCACCTTCAGCCTCGAAGAACTGGCCCTGCAAAACCTGATCGCGCTGCCGTTGGGCAACAAGGTCGCGCAGTACAACGATGGTCGTAGCCTGCCGAGCTGGATGAGCGTGACGTACCTGCAAGACCTGATCACCCAAGTGAACATTGGCGATCAATATCCCAAGCTGGTCAAAACCACCCTGCTCGACGACCCGGTGCAGTCACTGGCGCGGCAAACCCTCTATACCGATCAACTGCGCCTGCAACTGCCGTTGCTGGCGCTGCAATACAAGATTCGCAGCCAGTACGGTGTGGATGAGCAAGGCTACCGTTATGTCTGCGCGGCCATGGCATCCGACCCCAACCTGCGCCGCGTGAACGGCTACACCGTGGTCATTCGGCCCCTGGCGTTTATTCCCACGCGCCGCACCAGCCAGGCCGCCGATCAGGTCAGCAACATGTTCGTCATAGGCCCGCAGAACCCGGCCAACGGCCCCTGCCTCTTGTATCGCCCCCAGGCCACGAGACAGTTGATGCAGTTCGCCTCACCGAACAACCTGATTTACGCCATCAAACAATCCACCGAACTGCGCGAGTCGGTGTTGGCCTGGCTACCCGACAGCGTGCGTTCCGACTACGCACAGTTTGTGTTTCCCGGCGCCCTCCTTGCTTCGCCCAGGACCTTGTCCGCGCTGGTGGTAGAGCCGTGGCTGGCGTTGAGCATGACCGGGCCGGTCATTCTCGGCAGCCAGACCCTCCACGACGACGATTTGGCGGCGCTGTTCGCCGCCAACGCGAAGGCACTGGTGGACCTCGCCGACAAGCAGTCGGTGTCCAACGCAGAATCCCGCTGGGAAAGTTTCAAACGGGCCGGCTGGACGATCTTCAATGCCGCCCTGCCCTTTTTGGGCAAAACCGTTGGCACTGCGGCCTGGATCGGCCAACTGATCAATGACGTGCAGGAAGCCATCGACGCCAGCGAACGTGGCGACAGCGAGGCCAAATGGTCCGCCTTGACCGACATTTTCCTCAACCTGGGCATGGCCCTGGCGTTGCACCTGGCCAGCCGTCAGCCGTCAGCTGTGCGGGCCGAGAAACCCGTCGTGGGCGCTCCGGAAACATTCCCCACGACCGAAACGGCAAGCCAACTGCCCACGACTCAGCTACCGGATATCCAGACACCCGACCTGCCCGGCGGCCACGAGCTTTCGCTGCACACCCTCGGCGCCTTGACCCGCAAGCCGTTGAGCCTGAAAAAGACCCTCGACAGCTTCAGCGTCACGCGCCCCGAAACACTGGGCGCGCAGCAAACCCAGCCTGGCTCGCACCAGCACCTCTACCCGCTCAATGATCAGTGGTATGCGCCGGTGGGCGAACGCTGGTTCAAGGTGCAAGTGGACGAAAACGATACGGCGATGATCATCGACGCCAAACAGCCCGAGCGCCTGGGCCCGGTGTTGGTCAACAACCGCGTGGGCCAATGGTTTATCGATACACGCCTGCGCCTGCGCGGCGCAGGGTTTCGCAGCCGGATGAAGAAAGGCCAGCGGCTCAAACCCGTCACGATTACCGGGCTGCGTGAACAACTGGAGGCGTTCGACCGCCAGGAAGCCAAAGAAAGTGCCGCGCTTGAGGCCGCCCGTAGCGTCAGCAGAGCCGCATCACCCGGCACGTCCGCCAGCGCACTCACCACCTTCATTGCCACGCTGGATAAACGTCGGGGGGAGTACGACGCACCGATCGCCCAACTGAAGTCATTGAACCTGCTCGACGCTGTGCCGGACTATTCGAAACGCATGCTCAACTACCTGGAAAGCCAGTTGCTCATTGCGCAAGCCGGCATCAACGAACAAGTGACGGATTTCCAAAAAGACCTGGCCGCCAGCGGACAGGGTATGGACAGTGACCCGCAGGAGGTCTTCGCCCGTCGGCGCGTGGCCGATAAAACCCTGAATATGATCACCCAGCTGGAGTACGTTCGTTCGCGCTTCAAATACCTCAGGGAACTGGGCGCCGAGGGGGTAAAGCTGGAACTGCGCACCCGCGAAAACCTGCCGCAGTTTGACCTGGATGACTTGAAGGGTTTCCGTATTTCACTCGCTCGCACCCTGTGCCTCCAGGAGAACAGCACCGCAGACATGACTGAGGCGCGCAACAGCATCAACGACATTGTCCAGGCCGCCCAACTCACCGTCCAGAGTTCCCGTGAGCTGGTGGAGACGCGGGCTGAACTCGACCTGGACGCGCACATCGAGGCGCTGGATGACGTCGCCGATCAATTCACCTTGATCAACCAGAATCTGCTGGATCTGCCAGGCGAATACCCCGAGCTGATAGTGAAGGATTCGGTGGAGGACCTGCGCAAACAGATCGACGAGTACGCCCAACGGGCCATGCAGTCTCTGAGCTCTGCGCTGCGGGAACGCAAAGCCAAGGACGCCAGAGCCGAGGCAGGCGCGTCATCAAGCGCATCTGCCCGGCCCAAAAAGACGGTCATCAAGACTCGCTTCAAGGGTGTGGTCGTCGGTGAACCTCGCGAAAACGATCCCGACTTTGTAGACATCAAGGAACCCCTGACCCATAAGGTCATTGCCACCTTTCACAAAAAGGATTCAGGCAACTGGGTAGAACACGCGCACCCGTCCCCGCCCGCCACTCGTGCACCTGCCGTAAGCGTGCCCAACAGCCTGAAAGAGGCCCAGGCATTGCTGGACGATGTCGATGCTTTTATCGAGCGTACCACCGCAAAGGCTGACCAACCCCAACGGCTGCCGGTGGAGATCGAGGAAAAATTCGAGCGCCGGGCGCAAACCCTGGAACAGGCCAAGCGCGTCGTCGAGCAAGCCGCCAACGCCACTAACGAAACCGACAATATCGCCTCCGAAGCGATGAACCGACAACTTGATGAGGCCGTGAAAAAGCTCTACCGCACAGGTCGGCGCGTCAGGCTCGACATGCTCAAGAATCGCCTGCCCACGGCCGCCCATATAGAACTGTTGTCCACCGAAGGAGAGGTGACCATTCATGCGTCAGGTGTTCGCCGGAGGCTCAAAGGCCCGAAAAAGGATTTCATGCAGGAGTACGAGATACGCGACCAGAAAACCAGCCGGGCGCTGTGGTATGCCCACTTTCACTACGCAAGCCTGAATGCGCCCAACGAGGCATACATTGTGGCCCACCTGAAAACCCCGGAACAACGTCGGCTAGGGGGCGCCTTCGAAGAATATGAAGGCATGTCCGTACAGCTACGCCGGGCCATCTATCGCGCCAAAATCGGCCCGCACCTGGCCCGGTCACTGTTCTTGGGCAAGGCCCCCGCGCCCGCCACCTGAGCCGGGTTATTGCCAGGCCAGGCGCAACCGTGCCAGCGCCTGGCTGATCTGCGCCTCGGGCACGGCCGCGAAGCCCAACACCAGGCCGGCACGCCGATCCTGCGGCGTGACGGAATCCGGCAACCAATAATTGCTCAGGCCGTTGATTTCCACCCCGACGCCAGCCGCTTTCGCGATCAATGCCTGCTCGCGCTCCAGCCCTTGCACCGGTATCGTCAAATGCAGCCCCGCCGCCACCGCTGGCACGCTGCCCACACCGTCGACACCCTGTGGCCATTCGGCCAGTAACGCGTTGCGCCGGCTCAAGGCGGCGCGACGCATGCGCCGCACATGCCGCTGGAAGTGCCCGGAAGCCATGAACTCGGCCATCACCGCCTGGGTGCTGACCTCGGAATGGCGCACATCCACCGCCCGACGCCGGGCGAAGGGCTGCACCAGTGCCATCGGCAGCACCAGGTAACCCAGGCGCAACGCCGGAAACGCGACCTTGCCGAACGTGCCGACATAGAGCACTCGCCCACTGCGATCCAGCGCCGCCAGAGGCGCCAACGGCGCGCCGCTGTAGCGGTATTCGCCGTCGTAGTCGTCCTCGATGATCCAGCCGCCGGTGCGCTCGGCCCAGGCCAGCAATTCCAGACGCCGGGCCAGGCTCATGACCACGCCCATCGGGTATTGGTGCGAGGGCGTGACATAGGCCAGGCGGCAACTGTCGATGGCGTTCAGCGCCGAGCAATCAATGCCTTCACTGTCCACGGCCACCCCGTGGAGTTTTGCCCCGGCAAGTGCGAACGCATGGCCTGCCGCACGGTAACCCGGGTTTTCCACCGCCACCCCATCCCCCGGCGCCACCAGCAGCTGTGCACAAAGGCTGATTGCCTGCTGCGCGCCGCTGGTGATCACTATTTGTTCAGCCGTGCAGTGCATGCCCCGGGAACTGCGCAAATAGGCAGCGATCAGCCCCCGCAAGCGCTCATCCCCTGCCGGGTCGCCATAACACAGCTGCTGCAGGTCCGGCTTGCGCCAGAAAGCCGCATTCAGCTTGGCCCAGACGTCGAAGGGAAACAGGTCGAACGCCGGAATACCCACGCGAAACGCCCGCGGAGGACCGGTCGGCGGCAACGGCAAATGGTTGTTTTCTACCCGCCCCAGGGCCGCACTGTGGATAACTTGACTGGATGAAATTACAGGTAAATCCGGGCGTTTTGTGGATAACCCTGGGGATAAGCCTGTTGATAACCCTGTGGATACTTTTGTGGATAGTTTTTTGGAGCTGAGGGGTGTCTGCGGCAGTTGCGCCACATAGGTGCCATCGCCCACCCGCCCTTCGATGAAGCCTTCGGCATACAGCTGATCGTAGGCGCGAACCACGCTGTTACGGGAAATCGACAGCGCCGCTGCCAGGTCACGGCTGGCCGGCAGCCGGGTGCCACTGACCAGCCGCCCGTCCAGTACCCGCTGGCGCAGGGCCTGGTACAGCTGGCGCGTGAGGCCCTGGCGGCGGTCCAGCTCGATGCCGGCAGGGTTGAACGACAGCGGCGGCTCTAACGGGGGCATGGCACACGCTCCGGCAAATTGGACCTATGAAATGGAGCACAGATGGCTCTTACATCGAACCAATAGCCTGCCTAGGATGCAGGCATTCGCCAAGGAAAATCTTCATGTACACACCACGCGCCTTTGCCCTCGATGACTTGCCCGAAATCCAGCAACTGATCCGCCACACCCGCCTGGCGCAGTTGATCACCTTTGGCGAGCAAGGCCTGCAGGCCAGTCACTTGCCGCTGCTGCTGAATCCCGACGAAGGCCCCAACGGCACGCTGTACGGGCACCTGGCCAAAGCCAACCGGCAGTGGCAAGACTTGCAGAATGGCAGCGAGGCCCTGGTGATTTTTGCCGGCGCCGAGGCCTACATCAGCCCGGCGTTTTACCCGGCCAAGGCCGAACACGGCAAAGTCGTGCCGACCTGGAACTACATCGCGGTACACGCCTACGGCACCGCCGACGTCTTCACCGACGCCGACCGCCTGCTCAGCCTGGTCACCGCCCTGACGGACCGCCACGAATCCCCGCGCGCCCAGCCCTGGAAAGTCAGCGACGCCCCGGCCGACTACATCGACGGCATGCTCAAGGCCATTGTCGGCTTTGCCCTGCCGATCCAGCGCCTGGAAGGCAAGCGCAAACTCAGCCAGAACCGCAGTGCCGCCGACATTGCCGGTGTTCGCGAAGGACTGGCGGCCAGCACCGACGTACGCGACCAGACCCTCGCCCGCTTTATTCCCAAGGAGCCAACATGAGCCAGATCGAGATCCGCCCAGTCACTGCCGCCGACCACGCCGCGTGGCTGCCCCTGTGGCAGGCCTACCTGCGCTTCTACAATACCGAGTTGCCGGACGCCGTCAGCCAGAGCACCTGGCAACGCCTAATCGACGCCAATGAGCCCACCCATTCGGCCCTGGCCTGGCAGGACGGCAAGGCCGTGGGTATGGTCAACTTCATCTACCACCGTTCCAATTGGAGCATCGAGAACTCCTGCTACCTGCAGGATTTGCTGGTAGACCCGGCCCAGCGCGGCACCGGGGTGGGTCGCAAACTGATCGAATTCGTCTACGCCACCGCCAAGGCGGACGGCTGCTGCAAGGTCCACTGGCTGACCCACGAGACCAATGCCACCGCCATCCAGCTGTACGAACGCATTGCCGAACGCCCCGGCTTTATCCAGTTTCGCAAAGGTCTTTAAGGAGAGCAGCATGTCGACATCATTGGCCGATTGGAAAGGCGTTCCGGCGCCCACCGTCACCCTTATCGAAGGGCGCTTCGTGCGCCTGGAAAAACTCGACCCGGCCCGCCATGGCGATGACCTGTTCAACGCCCTGCAAGGCCCCGGTGCTGATCCGAAGTTGTGGGACTATTTGCCTTACGGCCCGTTCCCCGAGCGCGCCGCCTTCGATGCCTGGCTGAACAACCATGCGACCCACAACGACCCGTACTTCTTCAGCGTGATCGACAAGGCCAGCGGCGACGTGCAAGGCATTCTCAGCCTGATGTCCATCGTGCCCGAGCAGGGCCGCATCGAAATCGGCCACGTGACCTTCGGTGCACCGATGCAACGCTCGCCGAAAAGCACCGAAGCGGTGTACCTGCTGGCCAAGCATTCGTTTGAGCTGGGCAATCGCCGGCTGGAGTGGAAGTGCAACAACGCCAACGCCCGCTCCAAAAACGCGGCAGAGCGATTGGGATTCAGTTTTGAAGGCGTGTTTCGCCAACACACCGTAGTGAAAGGAAAGAACCGCGACACGGCGTGGTATTCGATCCTGGATGGGGAATGGCCGGCGATTGGAGCAGGGTTTGAGCGCTGGTTATCGGATGAAAACCAGGCAGGTTCGGGCCAACTGAAGACGCTGGTGGAGTGCCGAGCCTGAATCTGTAAACACCACCCATCCCTGTAGGAGCCGGGCTTACCCGCGATGGCGGTGGTTCAGACGATGAATATGTCGACTGACACACCCCCATCGCGGGCAAGCCCGGCCAACACTGCCTGCTGTCACCTCCCCGCCATCATTCTGTAAAAAACCTCCGCTATACAGGTCGACTCTTTCTAAAAACAAGGTCGCCCGCCATGCCCCCGTCACCTCAGCGCCTCGCACTCACCCTTGGCCTGCTGGTAAGCAGCGGCTTTGCTGACGCAGCCCCCGCTCCGCCCAAAACCCTGCAGATCGACACCCCGACCACCACCGGGCAAACCCTGGGTGGCAGCGACTCGCTGACGATTTCGGCGCCGGGCAGCATCACCACCTCCAAAGTCGCCGTTACCCTGGCGGGCAGCACCAGCGGTGCCGGCGTGGTGATCGACAACTCCGGCAAAATCACTTCCACCGGCGGCCGCGCCATCGACAGCAACGGTGACCTCACCGGCACGCGCAATTACACCCTCTACAACCGTGCCGGCGGGGTGATCCAGGGGGCCAACGACGCGCTGCGCATCGACAGCAACTTCGCCAGCGGCAGCTTGTTGATCGACAACAGCGGCACCATTCGCTCCACCACTGGCCAAGGGCTGGACCTGGATGCGATCCGCAGCCCCAACGTCACGACCACTATCATCAACCGCCTCGGCGGGTTGATTCGCGGCGATGCCAGCGACGGCATGAAGACCGGTGCCAACGCCACCATCACCAACTACGGCGAGATTTCCACCGGCGATACCCACTCGCGCGATGACAAGTTCGACGGTGTCGACATCGACTCCGCCACCGGGGTGACGGTCACCAACTACGGCCTGATTTCCGGCGGGCGCCACGGCATCACCACCGACCTGGGCGCCACGCTGACCAACTACGGCACGGTGATCGGCCGCAACGGCTCGGGCTTTGGCTCCGACGGCGACGGCACCGTGATCAACTACGGCACCATCACGGGTGCCTACTCCGGGCTGCAACCCGATGGCGACGGTGACGGCGTGGACATCGACAAGATCGCCCACATCGAAAACTACGGGATCATCCAGGGTGTGGGCGCCGGTGGCGTCGACAAGAACGGTTTTGCCAACGGCAGCGAAGGCATCGCCCTCGGCGGTGGCTACGTGTTCAACGGTGCGGGCGCGCTGGTGAGCGGCGCCAATAACGCCGTACTGGTGGACGATGGCAGCGACGGCCCGGGACTTGCCGCGACTACCCTGATCAACCACGGCACCATCCAGGGCCTGAACGGCTTCGGCGTGAAGTTCGTCGGCGAATTTGCCGACACGGTGGTCAACGCCGGCTTGATCAGCGGCAGCAACGGCCTGGCCCTGGATTTGGGCGGTGGCAATGACACGCTGACCCTGCTCGGCGGCAGCCGCTTTGTGGGTGTGGTGGACGGCGGCACCGGCTACGACCGCCTGACCATGGACGACGCCACCGGCGGCAGCTTTGGTGACAGTCGCAACTTCGAATGGCTGGACGTCAAGCAAGGCACCTGGACCCTCACCGGCAGCGGCGACTTCAGCGACGGCGGCGAGATTTTCAGCGGCGCCAAGTTGATCAACCAGGGCGGGATCGCCGGCAACCTGACCGTCGATGAAGGCGGTATTTATGCCGGTGGCGGCAGCGTCGGCAGCCTGTTGGTCAAAGGCACCTTGCAGACCAACACGGCGCTCGGCACCGCCACTATCACCCGCGACCTGACCATGACCAGCGGCTCGACCCTGGCCTACGGCGTGAATGCCGACGGCAGCAGCGCACCGGTCCAGGTCGGTGGCACCGCCTACCTGAATGGCGCGACCCTGGCGATCAATCCCGGCACCGGCACCTACCCGTGGCAGAGCCACTACACGGTGCTGCAAGCCGGCAGTATCAACGGCACGTTCGGCAAGGTCACCAGCGACTACGCCTTCCTCACCCCGACGCTGGATTACAGCCCCACTCAGGTTGGCCTGACCTATACCCGCAACGACGTGGCCTTCAATCAGTTCGCCAACAGCGGCAACGGCGCCAGCGCCGCCAACGCCCTGGCGAGCCTGGGCAAGAACAACACGCTGTATAACGCCCTGCTCAACACCACCAACAGCAGCGCCGGTGCCGCCATCGAGCAACTCGCGGGCAGCAGCACCGCCAACCTGACCAGCGCCACCCTCGGCGCCAGCGCCCAGGTCGGCAGCAGCATGCTGAGCGCCATGCATCAATTGGGCGGCGGTGCCGGGTTGCTCGTTGGCCTTGATCAAAAAGACACACCCGCATTGGCCGCCACCGGCGTACCCGCCGAGGCGCGCAACCTCAACGACCCCAACGCTCGCGGCCGTCTGTGGCTGCAAGGCATCGGCAGCTACGGCAAGCTCGACGGCGACCACGGCAGCAACGGCCTGACCCAGCGCACCAGGGGCAGCGTGCTGGGCGCCGATTGGGCCGTAGATAGCGACTGGCGCGTAGGCGTGCTGGGCGGTTATTCGAAGACCGACCTGGACACCACCGGCGTCGACGGCAGCGTCGACAGCTGGCACGCGGGCATCTACGCCATGCGTCAAAGCGGCCCACTGGCCTTGCGCCTGGGCGCCGCGTACAGCGGGCACCAAGGCGACAGCAAGCGCACCGTGGCCTTCGACGGTTTCAGTGACCGCCTAAAAGGCGACTACGACGCCAACAGCCAGCAAGCCTTTGCCGAACTGGGCTACGCCATGGGCAGTGGGCGCTTGAGTGCCGAACCGTTCGCCAACCTCGGCTACCAGCGCTACCACCGCGACAGCTACAACGAAAAAGGCGGTGCCGCCGCCCTGCATGTCGATGGGCAGACCCAGGACAATTTCAGCAGCACCTTCGGCCTGCGACTGGCCCACCTGAGCCAACTGGACAACGGCGTCAGCCTCACGCCACGGGTCAGTGCCGGCTGGAAACACACCTACGGTGATGTGGACAGCAGCACGCGCCAGGCTTTCCTGATGGGTGGCACGGCATTCAATGTCGAAGGCAGCGCTCTGGACCGCGACAGCCTGCTGTTGGAGGCCGGACTGGATGTAGGCCTGTCGGCCCGCCATACGGTGGGTGTGGGCTATACCGGTGAAATCGGCAGTAATAGCCGCAATCACGGGCTGATCGGGCAATGGCAGATGAGTTTTTAATCGCCGCCCACTAGAGACTTCTCCCGCATACGAAGGGTCGGTAGCCTGACATTTATCTGCCCTTCACCTCGCTAAATTCCCGGCCTAATTCATCAATGAAGTCGGGTTCATATGCCGTTCATCAAGAAACAACTCGCGCTCGCGATCACCCTCACGATGGGTGCCACCAGCCTCCAATACGCCCAGGCACGGACAGAGATCGAGCCAGACAGTGAGTGGCTTGTCCAGGCCCCCAGCCACAAGCCCCCCGCTCCGGCCAAGCCGAGCGAGGACTTTTACTTCGCCGACCACGCAACCACCCGTAATGGCCAGCACGTTGCCCAGGTGCTGGATAACGCCGTGGATACGCTGCTGGCATCGGGCGAACTGAGCAAATGGGAAGAATACCAACTTGAAAACTATGGCCGGGAGCTGGGCAACCTGCAGCCAGGGCGTGTGGGTGCGGTGCTTGAGCAACTGGCGGGCAGCCAGAATGCCAACCTGGCCAGCGCCACTCAAAACAGCATGGAACAGCTGAACGCCAGCCTGCTTTCAGCCATGCGCCAGGTGAGCGACGACCGCGATACGCCGGGCCATGGCCGCTTCTGGCTCCAGGGCCTGGGCAATGCCGGCAACCTCGAAGGGCAGCACGGCAGCCTCGGTTTGCAGCAACGCACCCAAGGCCTGGTGCTGGGTACCGACTGGGCCGTGGACCCTGCCTGGCGGGTGGGCGTGATGGGTGCCAAGTCCACCAGCGAACTGAGCGCCAACCGCTTCAAGGGCGAACTGGACAGCTGGCACCTGGGCGGGTACGCCGTGCGCCAGGACGGGCCGCTGGCACTGCGCCTGGGTGCGATCTACAGCAGCCATGCGGGCAAGAACAAACGCACCGTGGACTTTGATTTTATTGATCACCGCGAGCAGCCCACCGGCAAATACAACGCCCAGAGCCAAAACGCTTTTGCCGAGATGGGCTATCAGGTGAACGCGGGCAGCTTCAGTGTCGAACCTTTTGGCGGCGTCGGGTATCAGCGTTACCACCGCGACCGCTACAAGGAAAAAGGCGGTTTCACCGCGCTGAACGTCGGCGCCCAGACCCAGGAAAACCTCAGCAGCACCTTCGGTGTGCGTCTGGCCAGCGCCTACACCCTGGACAACGACATGGCCCTCAAACCCCACCTGAGCACCCGCTGGAAGCATCTCTATGGCGACGTGGACAGCAGCGTGCGCCACTCTTCCGCCTGGGTAAAACGACCGGGGTTCAACAGTGACTTCACGGTTGAAGGCACCGCCCTGGACCGTGACAGCCTGGCCTTGCACACCGGGCTGGACCTCGTGCTGTCGCCGCAACACACCGTGGGCCTGACCTACGCCTTCGAGGCTGGCAGCAACAGTCGCAACCAAGGGCTGACTGGCCAATGGACCCTGGCCTTCTGATTCGTGCAGGCGAAAAAAAAGGGGGCACATGCCCCCCCGAGGATTAAGCGGTAGTTTCGAAGGCTGTTACTCAGCCTTCGATTTCAATCAGGATCTCGCCCGGGTTGACCCGGTCGCCCTTGGCCACGTGAACGGCGGTGACCTTGCCGGCGATGGCCGCCTGCACTTCGGTCTCCATCTTCATCGCTTCAGTGATCAACACGGCCTGGCCGGCTTTCACCACGTCGCCTTCCTTGACCAGTACGTCGACGATGTTGCCCGGCATCGCCGTGCTGACATGGCCTGGCGCAGTGGCGTGCTTGCGCTTGCTGCCGCCGCTGCTGACGAACTCGTTGAGTGGTTCGAACACCACTTCTTCCGGCATGCCGTCGATGGACAGGTAGAAGTGGCGCTTGCCTTCGGCCTTGACGCCAACACCGGTGATGTCCACGCGGTAGCTTTCGCCGTGCACGTCGATCACGAACTCGGTGGGCACGCCTTCACCACCGGCGCGGGCCACGCCGCCGGCTTCAGGAATCGGCAACAGCACTTCAGGGCTCAAGGTGCCGGCGTCACGTTCTTCGAGGAACTTGCGCCCGATGTCCGGGAACATCGCGTAGGTCAGCACGTCTTCTTCGGACTTGGCCAACGCGCCGATTTCCCCGCGCAACTTGGTCATTTCCGGCTTCAGCAGGTCAGCCGGGCGAACGTCGATCACCTCTTCGCTGCCGATGGCCTGGCGGCGCAGTTTTTCATTCACGGTGCCCGGCGCCTTGCCGTAGCCGCCTTGCAGGTACAGCTTCACTTCGTTGGTGATGGTCTTGTAGCGCTCGCCGGCCAGCACGTTGAAGAACGCCTGAGTGCCGACGATCTGCGAAGTCGGAGTCACCAGCGGCGGGAAGCCGAGGTCTTCACGCACCCGCGGGATTTCCGCCAGCACTTCGCTCATGCGGTTCAGCGCGCCCTGCTCTTTCAACTGGTTGGCCAGGTTGGAAATCATCCCGCCCGGTACCTGGTTGACTTGCACGCGGGTGTCGACGGCGGTGAATTCACTTTCGAACTGGTGGTACTTCTTGCGCACGGCGTAGAAGTACAGGCCGATTTCCTGCAGCAGTTCCAGGCTGAGGCCGGTGTCGAATTCGCTGCCTTTAAGGGCCGCGACCATCGACTCGGTGCCCGGGTGGCTGGTGCCCCAGGCGAAGCTGGAGATGGCGGTGTCGATATGGTCGGCACCGTTCTCGACGGCCTTGAGTTGGCACATCGACGCCAGGCCGGCGGTGTCGTGGGAGTGGATGAAGATCGGCAGGCTTTGCTCGGCCTTCAGCGCCTTGACCAGTTCGCCGGTGGCGTACGGGGTCAACAGGCCGGCCATGTCCTTGATCGCCACCGAGTCGCAACCCATGGCTTCCATTTGTTTGGCCTGAGCCACAAACGCCTCGATGGTGTGCACCGGGCTGGTGGTGTAGGCAATGGTGCCCTGGGCGTGTTTGCCGGCGGCTTTTACCGCTTCGATGGCCACTCGCAGGTTACGCACGTCGTTCATGGCGTCGAAGATGCGGAACACGTCGATACCGTTGACGGCGGCCTTGGCGACGAAGGCTTTGACCACGTCGTCGCTGTAGTGGCGGTAGCCCAGCAGGTTCTGGCCGCGCAGCAGCATTTGCAGGCGCGTGTTAGGCAGTGCCGCACGCAATTTGCGCAGGCGCTCCCACGGGTCTTCTTTCAGGAAGCGTACGCAGGCGTCGAAGGTCGCGCCGCCCCAGACTTCCAGGGACCAGTAGCCGACTTTGTCGAGCTTGTCGCAGATCGGCAGCATGTCGTCGGTACGCATGCGGGTCGCCAGCAACGATTGGTGGGCGTCGCGCAGGATGGTGTCGGTTACGAAGATCTTCTTGCTCATTCTTATATTCCTCACAGGCCTGCGTGGGCGGCGATGGCGGCGGCGATGGCCAGGGCCAGCTCTTCGGGTTTGCGCTTGATCGAGTAGTTGGTCAGCTCAGGGTGGCTTTCCACGAAACTGGTGTTGAACTGGCCACTGCGGAATTCCGGGTTGCGCAGGATTTCCTGGTAATAGGCGGCGGTGGTCTTCACGCCTTGCAGACGCATGTCGTCCAGGGCGCGCAGGCCACGGTCCATGGCCTCTTCCCAGGTCAACGCCCACACCACCAGCTTCAGGCACATCGAGTCGTAGAACGGCGGGATGGTGTAGCCGGTGTAGATCGCCGTGTCGGTACGCACGCCGGGACCGCCGGGCGCGTAGTAACGGGTGATCTTGCCGAAACTGGGCAGGAAGTTGTTCTTCGGGTCTTCGGCGTTGATGCGGAACTGCAACGCGAAACCCCGGTGCTGAATGTCTTCCTGCTTGACCGACAGTGGCAGGCCCGACGCGATGCGGATCTGCTCACGCACAATGTCGATGCCGGTGATTTCTTCGGTGATGGTGTGTTCCACCTGCACCCGGGTGTTCATCTCCATGAAGTACACCTCGCCCTCGGCGAGCAGGAACTCCACGGTGCCGGCGTTCTCGTAGCCCACGGCCTTGGCTGCGCGCACCGACAGGTCGCCGATGTAGGCGCGCTGTTCCGGGGTCAGCTGGGGGCTTGGGGCGATTTCGATCAGCTTCTGGTTGCGGCGCTGGATCGAGCAATCGCGCTCGAACAGATGCACCACGTTGCCGAAGCTGTCACCGAGGATCTGCGCCTCGATGTGCTTGGGATTGACGATGCATTTTTCCAGGAACACTTCCGCCGACCCGAACGCCTTGGTGGCTTCGGAAATCACGCGAGGGAAGGCTTGTTCGAGTTCTTCACGGCTGTTGCAGCGACGAATGCCGCGACCGCCACCACCGGAAGTGGCCTTGAGCATCACCGGGTAACCGATACGGTCGCCTTCGGTCAGCGCCTCGGCGATGTCGGCAACGTTGCCTTCGGTGCCCGGGGTCACCGGCACGCCGGCCTTGATCATGCTGCGGCGGGCTTCGGTCTTGTCGCCCATGCGGCGGATCACTTCAGCCGACGGGCCGATGAATTTGATCCCGCGTTCGGCGCAAATATCTGCCAACTCGGCGTTTTCCGAGAGGAAGCCGTAGCCGGGGTGCAGCGCGTCGCAACCGGTTTCCACCGCGAGATTCACCAGCTTGCGCGGGTTCAGGTAACCGGCCAAGGGCTCGGCACCGATGCTGTGGGCCTCATCTGCACGCTTTACATGCAGGGCATGGCGGTCGGCATCGGAATAGACCGCGACCGAACGAATGCCCATCTCGGCGCAGGCACGCACGATGCGTACGGCAATCTCACCACGGTTGGCGATCAGGATCTTTTTTATCACTTGGAAATTCCCTTGAGCCGATTGCTACCTACTTCGACCCGATGGAACCGGGTCGGCGCGTGACCAAATGTTTCATGGCAGTCGCGTGACACACACTATGCCCCCGCAGGGATTAACAAAAATCAATAATAATTGGGCTGTGTATAAGTAAAGACTTATAGTCAGCGCATCAGGGGTTGGCGGGAAGGCTTTAATAATGCGTAAGTCATTGATGCGTATGACATTGCGTCAATTGCAGATTTTCAATGAAGTCTGTGATTTGCGTTCCTACAGCCGCGCAGCCGAGGAAATGTCACTCACGCAACCGGCCGTTAGCCTACAAATCAAACAGCTGGAAGAGCTGCTTGGCCAGCCGTTGTTCGATTACGTCGGCAAAAAGCTCTATATGACTGAAGCGGCCGAAGCCCTGCAACGGGCTAGCCGGGATAT
Source organism: Pseudomonas sp. ADAK13 (assembly GCF_012935715.1). NCBI lineage: Bacteria > Pseudomonadati > Pseudomonadota > Gammaproteobacteria > Pseudomonadales > Pseudomonadaceae > Pseudomonas > Pseudomonas sp. ADAK13. Next base: position 2,357,531 of record NZ_CP052860.1, on the reverse strand, counting down.
TTTCGGGCGCCTGGAAAACCTCGACATGCAGCTCTCCGACATGCAGGGCTCGCTGCAAGGCCAGCTGAAACTGGCGGTGGAGTCCAGCGCCAAGTACTTCGTGCCGCACCTGTTTGCCGCCTTCAAGCGCCAGCACCCGGAGGTCAACCTGCACCTGACGGTGGTCAACCGCGCCCAGGTGATTCGCCGGCTTTCAGACAACCGGGATGACCTGGTGATCATGTCCATGGTGCCTCAGGACATGGGCCTGGAATTCCTGCCGTTCCTGAACAACCCGATCGTCGCTGTGGCGCCCCACGATCATCCGCTGAGTCATCAAGGGCCATTGCGCCTGCAGGACCTGGAGCCTTACACGCTGCTGTTGCGCGAGCCGGGTTCCGGGACGCGAATGGCGTGCGAGGAGTACTTCAAGGAAAAGCGTGTGCACTTCACCCAGACGGTGGAAGTGTCTTCGGCCGAAGCGCAGCGCGAGTGCGTGACCGCCGGGTTGGGCGTGGCGCTGCTGACGCGCCACGCGGTCAACCTGGAACTGGCCACCGGCGGGCTCAGGGAGCTGCCGGTGGAAGAACTGCCGCTGTACCGCAGTTGGTGCCTGGTGCAGGCCAAGGCCAAGCGCCTGTCACCGGTGGCCCATGCGTTCCTGGGCTTTATCCGCAGCGAGCGGTTGCAGATCAGCGCGCTGGCTGAGCGCTTCGCTGGGCAGCCGCGGGTGCCTGCCAATGGAGTTCCGGAAAGTCACTGATGTTCTGCTGCAATTGACGCTGGTCGCAGCGGTCTTCAATTGCACGACGGAAGGCCATGCGGCGCTGGTCTTCCTGTTGGCGACGGGTCTTGACGGTGCTGTTGCTTTCTTCGTATTGCCGAGCCATTTCGAGTCTCCCAATGCGAGTACGGGGAGTTCAGGATGGGCGTGTGCGATGACGGTTTGGCGGCGCGGGGATGACAGGACGATGAATCTTCTGAGGCTCAAACACGATCAACTGTAGAAGCCGGCTTGCCTGCGATAACGGTGCCTCAGCCAATGAAGATGGCAACTGACAGATCGCTATCGCAGGCAAGCCAGCTCCCACATTTTGACCGAGTATGCCCTTGAGTCAGTCGTCGAGGGCTTTGACGGATTTGGGCGACAACCGAAGGCTGCGCAAGCTGCGCTTCACGCTCTTGAGGTGGTTGACCAGGCTCGGGCCGCGCGCCATGGCCACGCCCATCGCCAGTACGTCGATCACCACCAGGTGGGCGATACGTGACGTCAGCGGGGTGTAGATTTCGGTGTCTTCGTGCACATCGATCGCCAGGTTGACGGTCGACAGCTCCGCCAACGGCGTCTGGCTCGGGCACAGGGTAATCAGGGTCGCGCCGCTTTCACGCACCAGGTTGGCGGTGATCAGCAGGTCTTTGGAGCGGCCGGACTGGGAAATGCAAATCGCCACGTCGGTAGGTTTCAACGTCACCGCCGACATCGCCTGCATGTGCGGGTCGCTGTAGGCCGCTGCGGTCAGCAGCAAACGGAAGAACTTGTGCTGGGCATCCGCCGCCACGGCACCGGACGCGCCGAAACCGTAGAACTCCACGCGCTGGGCCTGGGACATGGCGGTCACGGCTTTTTGAAGCTCCACCGGGTCGAGCTTTTCCCGCACTTCCATCAGGGTGTGCAGGGTGGTGTCGAAGATTTTCAGGCTGTAGTCGGCGACGGAATCGTCTTCGTGAATCGCAAACTGGCCAAAGCTCGCACCGGCGGCCAGGCTCTGGGCCAGCTTGAGTTTCAAGTCCTGGAACCCGGAGCAACCGATGGCGCGGCAGAAGCGCACGATGGTCGGCTCGCTGATGCCCACGCTGTGGGCCAGGTCTGCCATGGAACTGTGCATCACAGCCGCAGGGTCAAGCAGCACGTGATCGGCAACCTTGAGTTCCGATTTGCGTAACAGGTGGCGCGACTGGGCGATATGTTGCAACAGGTTCAAAGGGCAGGACTCTTGTTATTGGCGGAGCCAGGGGATGTAGCAAGCTTGTAGTTATACTACAAGAATTGCCGATTTGCCCGTTCGATGCATCACTTAATCGCGCTGTTGCCCACTGATTCAGCGGGCAGGCCCGATGTAGCCCCGCGTGCGGCTTGGGCTCAACTACAGAAAATTGGCATTTTTTCGTAACAAATCCGCCAAGCCGTCCGCTTCCATCGGCCGGCTGACCAAATAGCCCTGCACCTCGTCGCATTGTTCGGCCCGCAGGAAATCCAGCTGCTGCTGATCTTCCACGCCCTCGGCCACTACCTTGAGCGACAACCCGTGGGCCATGGCGATGATTGCGCGGGTGATCGAGGCATCTTCGCGTCCTTGGCCCAGCCCCCGGATGAAGGTCTGGTCGATCTTCACGTAGTCCACGGGGATGCGCTTGAGGTAGCTGAGGGACGAATACCCGGTGCCGAAATCGTCAATGGCCAGCTTCACGCCCAGGTCGCGCAGTTGCTGGAAGGTCGAAATGATGTGCTCCACGCTGTCGAGCAGTTGGCTTTCGGTCAGCTCCAGCTCCAGGTATTGCGGATCCAGCCCCGTTTCTTCCAGCACCTGGCGCACCAGGCTGACCAGCTTGCCCTGGCGCAATTGGTGCACCGACAAGTTGACGGACACACGAATCGGCTCCAGCCCCTGACGCTGCCACTCACAGGCCTGCCAGCACGCCTGGCGCAACACAAACTCCCCAAGCGGCACGATCAAGCCGGTTTCTTCGGCCAGCCCGATAAAGTCGCCGGGCGGCACCATGCCCCACTGCGGATGCTCCCAGCGGATCAGCGCCTCGGCCGCGTTCAGCTTGCCGCTGGCCAGGCACAATTTGGGTTGGTAGAACACCGCGAGTTGGCGCTCATCAATCGCCTTGCGCAGATGGTTCTCCAACTGCAAACGCTCCAGGGTGCTGGCTTGCAGGCTGTCGGTGTAGAACTGGAAATTATTACCGCCCAGGTGCTTGGCGTGCTGCATGGCCATGTTCGACTGGCTGACCAGCGCGGAGATTTCCCGCGCATTATCGGGCAACAGGCTGACGCCCATTGAGGCGCTGACCACCAGTTCGTGCCCTTCCACCGTCACCGGCACCCGCAACTTGGCCAGCAACCGCGTGGCCACCCGGGCCAGGCTCGACAGGTTGCCGTAGGCGTCGAACAGCACCGCGAATTCATCGCCTGAAAGGCGCGCAATGGTGTCGGCTTCGGGCAAGGCATTGATCAAGCGACGGGCCATTTTCTGCAATAACTGGTCGGCCACTTCATGGCCGAGGCTGTCGTTGAGCAGCTTGAAGCGGTCGAGGTTGATATGCAGCAGGGCCAGGCTGCGGCCGCCCTGGCGCACCCGCTGATGGGCTTCGCGCAGCCGCTCGCGGAACAGCGAACGGTTGGCCAGCCCGGTCAATTCGTCATAATGCGTGAGGTAGCGCATGCGTTCTTCGGATTCGCGCCGTGCAGACAAATCGGCGAAGAATCCCACGATATGACTCACGTTTCCCCGAATATCGCGCACCACGTTCAATTGCAGCCACTGTGGGTAGAGCTCGCCGTTCTTGCGGGTTTCCACCAGCTCACCTTGCCAAGTGCCGTGGCTGAGCAGCGCCTGGCGGATCACCGGAAAGTGGCGGCGTGCGTCCCGGCTGCTGGGCAGCTCGACAACATTGCGGCCGATCATGTCGTCAATGTCGAAGCCGGTGACGCGGCTGAACGCCTGGTTGACTGCGATCAGCACGTAGTCCGGGTCCAGGATCACAATACCTTCGCTGGCGGCCTCAAACACCGTCGACGCCAGGCGCTGCTGTTCCTCCACGGCCTTGCCGGCGCTGATGTCACGACGGGTGCCAAGCATCCGCGTCACACGCCCGCTGGGGGAACGCTCCACCGCGCGGCCACGGTCCTGAATCCAAACCCAGTGGCCATCGCCATGGCGCACCCGGTATTCAACAAGGTAATCGTCGCTGCGGCCTTTAAGGTGCTCCACCAGCGCGCGCTTGAGTAGCGGCAGATCATCCGGGTGCAGCCGCGGCTTGAGGTGGCTGAGCATCGCCGTAACGTATTCCGGCTCCAGGCCGAACAGCTCTTTGAGTTGGGTGTGGTGGACCTCGTCGGTTTGCAGGTTCCAGTCCCACAGGCCCAGTTCGCTGGCCTGTAACGCCATCGCCAGGCGCGCTTCGCTTTTGCTCAGGGCCAGGCTGGCGGCATCCAGCTCCTGGCTGCGCTGATCGACGCGGTGTTGCAGGCCGATCTGGGCCTCGCGCAGTTCCTGCTCGACCTGGCGCCGCTGCTCCACTTCGCGCACCAGTTCCTGATTGAGCTGCTCGCTGCGCTGTTGAGACTGCTGCAAATGTTCGATCAACGCCTGGTTCTGGAAACGCCGCAACAGCCCGCGCTGAATCAGGCGATTGACCTGCCACGCCACCAGGCTCAGGGACGCCAGCAAAATCAGGCCCAAAAAGCCCCAACCCTGCTGCTGCGGGTCGCCGCTCCAGAACAAATAGATAATCGCCGGCACCAGACAGGGCACGGCAAACGACAGGAACGCCGGCAGGCTGACCGCATAGGCAACGCTGGCGGATAAAGTCGCCGCCCCCAGCAGGCCGAACACCCAGGCCTGCTGCGCAAAGCTGTCCACCGGCACCAGGGCGATGGCGGCGCTGGCCAATGTCAGGCCGCTGACCGCAGACCCCAGCATGAACATGCGACGCCAGATCGGCTGCGCCTGGCGGCTGGGCATCGCGGAATCAAACGCCGCCACTTGAATCACCCGCAGGGCCACCAGCGCCAGCAGCCACACCAGCCAAATGCTGTCCAGCAGGTAGCGCTGCGGGCTCCAGAGCAACCAGGCGCAGACCAGTCCGTTCACCAGCATTAATAAGGTAGGCAGCAGTGAGCCCTGGTAAAGCAGGCGCGTGCGCTCGACCGCCATCTCCATGGCGTAATGTTTGCGGATAACCTGCGCCGGCGCCACCGAGGGGCCAGCCAGGTCAATGCTAAGGGTCATAGGCAGTGTTCTTATAATGGTGAGCCCGAAACGTGCACGGAGCATACACAAGCCAGCGCCCGGGCCAAACTGCTCCACGTCATTAAAATATCGCAATAATCAGCCGCAAACCTTGGGGCCAGACGGCTCGAGTGAGACAGGACGCGGGCTGCGGCCAATGACCGACCGGTCATCACCGGGGGCAGATTGTTTGCCTGCCAGGCATAGCCTGTCGGGTTTTACATCGACCATCCGGCATTGGGATTTGCCCGACTCCCCCGGGCACCCTAGAATGCGCCGATGCGCGATGATCTCTCCCTTTTGCTGAACTCCCTCAACGATGCCCAACGCCAGGCCGTAGCCGCCCCCGTTGGCCGTCAGTTGGTCCTGGCCGGTGCTGGCTCCGGTAAAACCCGAGTGCTGGTGCACCGTATCGCCTGGTTGATCCAGGTCGAGAACGCCTCACCTCACTCCATCCTGTCGGTGACCTTCACCAACAAGGCCGCTGCCGAGATGCGTCATCGCATCGAGCAGTTGATGGGCATCAGCCCGGCCGGCATGTGGGTGGGCACTTTCCACGGCCTGGCGCACCGCCTGTTGCGGGCCCATTGGCAGGAAGCCGGGTTGAGCCAGACCTTCCAGATTCTCGACAGCGACGACCAGCAACGCCTGGTCAAGCGGGTGATCCGCGAGCTGGGCCTGGATGAACAACGCTGGCCGGTGCGTCAGGCCCAGTGGTTTATCAATGGCCAGAAAGATGAAGGCCTGCGCCCGCAACATATCCAGGCCAGCGGCGACCTGTTCCTGGCCACCATGCGCAGCATTTATGAAGCCTATGAAGTGGCCTGCCAGCGCGCTGGCGTCATCGACTTCTCCGAGTTGCTACTGCGTGCCCTCGACCTGTGGCGCGACAACCCGGGCTTGCTGGCGCACTACCAGAAACGCTTCCGGCACATCCTGGTGGACGAATTCCAGGACACCAACGCCGTGCAGTACGCCTGGTTGCGCCTGCTGGCAAAAGGCGGCGACAGCCTGATGGTGGTCGGCGACGACGACCAGTCGATCTACGGCTGGCGCGGCGCGAAAATCGAGAATATCTACCAGTACAGCGACGACTTCCCGGACGCCGAGACTATCCGCCTGGAGCAGAACTACCGCTCCACCGCCGGGATCCTCAAGGCCGCCAACGCCTTGATCGCCAACAACACCGGGCGCCTGGGCAAAGAGCTGTGGACCGACGGCGGCGAAGGCGAAGCGATCAACCTGTACGCCGCCTTCAACGAACACGATGAAGCGCGCTACGTGGTGGAAACCATCGAAAGCGCCCTGAAAACCGGCCTGGCCCGCAGCGACATTGCGATTCTTTATCGCTCCAACGCCCAATCGCGGGTGCTGGAAGAGGCCTTGCTGCGCGAACGCATTCCGTACCGCATCTATGGCGGCCAGCGCTTCTTCGAACGCGCCGAAATCAAAAACGCCATGGCCTACCTGCGCTTGCTGGAAGGCCGTGGCAACGATGCGGCGCTGGAGCGGGTGATCAACATCCCGGCCCGTGGCATCGGCGAGAAGACCGTCGAGGCCATTCGTGACCACGCCCGCCACAGCGATGTGTCGATGTGGGAAGCGATGCGCCTGCTGATCGCCAACAAGGGCCTGACCGGCCGCGCAGCCGGCGCCCTGAGCGTGTTTGTCGAGCTGATCGAAAACCTGGCCGCCAAGTGCATGGAAATGCCCCTGCACCTGATGACCCAGACCGTGATCGAGCAGTCCGGCTTGATCGCGTACCACGAAGCGGAAAAAGGCGAGAAAGGCCAGGCCCGGGTAGAAAACCTTGAGGAACTGGTCAGCGCCGCGCGCGCGTTCGAAAACACCGAAGAAGACGAAGACCTGACGCCATTGGCGGCATTCCTCGGCCACGCTTCGCTGGAAGCCGGCGACACCCAGGCTGACGAGCATGAAGACAGCATCCAGCTGATGACCTTGCACAGCGCCAAGGGCCTGGAATTCCCGTACGTGTTCCTGGTGGGCATGGAAGAAGGCCTGTTCCCCCACAAGATGAGCCTGGAAGAACCCGGCCGCCTGGAAGAGGAACGCCGCCTGGCCTATGTGGGCATCACCCGGGCCATGCAGAACCTGGTGATGACCTACGCCGAAACCCGACGCCTGTACGGCAGCGAGACCTACAACAAGGTGTCGCGCTTCGTACGTGAGGTGCCAAAAGGGCTGATCCAGGAAGTGCGCCTGTCCAACAGCGTCAGCCGACCGTTCGGCGGCGGCCAGCAGCAGAACTCCAGCAGCATGTTTGCCGGCTCGGAGATCCCCGAAACACCGTTCAGCCTTGGCCAGCAGGTCAAGCATGCGATCTTCGGCGAGGGCGTGATCCTCAACTTCGAAGGCGCCGGCGCCCAGGCCCGGGTGCAGGTGAACTTCGCCGAAGGCAGCAAGTGGCTGATGATGGGTTACGCCAAGCTCGAAGCAATCTGAAACAACTGTAGAACATGAAGGATGTTGGCCACCCCTTGTATTTGGCAGGGGTGGGGCCAATATCTGTAATAAGTCCTACAGACGATTCGGTGTTGGCCCTACGCAAAAGCCCGAAACACTATGCCGCTAGCCACTGCCATCACACCTGTGCAACATGGCGCGCGTGCAATCCACAAATGGGAATTCCCTTTATGAAACGTTTTCTTAGCATCGCCATGGCGTTGTGCATCGGCCTGACGATGAGCCTCGACGCCAACGCCAAGCGCTTCGGTGGCGGCAAATCCATGGGTTCGGCGCCGAGCCACCAGACCAGCCAAATGGCCCCATCCGGGGGCGGCATGGGCGGCGCAGCTGCGACCGCTGGTGCTGCCGGTGCCGCAGGCGCTGCTGCCAAGGCTGGCGGTGCTTCGCGCTGGTTGGGCCCTCTGGCCGGTATCGCGGCCGGCGGCCTGCTCGCCTCCATGTTCATGGGCGGCGGCTTCCAGGGCATGCAGATCTTCGACATCCTGATCATGGCGGTCATCGCCTTCCTGATCTTCCGCTTTATCGCCGCCCGTCGCCGCAAGCAACAGGAGCACCTGGCTCCAGCCGGCGCGCCGATGCAGCGTGAAGTGTTCGAGCAAAAGCCAGCACTGAACTCGATGTTTGGTGGTTCGGCTGCACCTGCCGCTGCTCGTCCGGTGATCAATGCGCCAGCCTGGTTCAACGAAGAGCGTTTCGTCGAAGCCGCACGTGGCCACTTCCAGGCCCTGCAGCAACACTGGGACGCCAACGAAATGGACAAGATCGCCGAGTTCGTGACCCCGCAATTGCTGGAGTTCCTCAAGCGCGAACGTGCCGACCTGGGCGACGGCTTCCAGTCGACCTACATCGAAGACCTGAAAGTGCAGCTTGAAGGTGTGGACGACCGCGCCGACAAGACCATCGCCACCCTGACCTTCAGCGGCGTGTCGAAGACTTCGCGTTTCGACCAGGGCGAAGTGTTCAGCGAAAGCTGGAACATGGAACGTCCGCAAGGCGAAAACCAGCCTTGGCTGGTCGCCGGTATCCGCCAGAACGGCTGATCCCTGCTCGCTTTGAGTAAGCAGTAACAAAAACCCCGGACTTGTCCGGGGTTTTCTATTTCACGGTTGCACTTATAGCGAGCTACTGTATAAAACGCCCCTATAAACCGCGCCATCTAGCAAGAGGATCCCGGCCGTGGAAGAAGTTATCGAACAATTGCGTGAAGCCAACGAACCGGTACCGGTTCCTCTGGAGCTGCCTGACGAAGACCAACTGGTGGAAATCGAGGAACAACTGTTCATCGATATCCCGTTCGTCTTCCGCGAATTTTTGCTGACCGTCAGCGATGTGGTCTACGGCAGCCTGGAGCCGGTGACTGTCACCGACCCACAGTCCCACACCTACCTGCCGGACGTTGCCGCCAACGCCTGGGACGCCGGTGTTGACCGCAGCATGATCCCGATCTGCCAGGACGGCGACGACTACTACTGCGTCGAAGAAGACGGCACTGTGGTGCTGTGGTCCGGCGAAGAAGAACTCGTCACCGAAGAAACCTGGGAATCGGTGTGGCACTGGGCGCGGGACGTCTGGCTGGAAAGCTGAGACCGGTTACCTGTGGCGAGCGAGCTTGCTCGCGCCGGGCTGCGAAGCAGCCCCCAGCCTCATCAGTGCTCCGGCGTGTCCTTGTGGTTATCCAGGGTCTCCAGCAAGGCGACCTGCATCCGCGTATGCACGCGGATGAACCAGCGCCAGAGCACGGCGGCCACCGCGGCCGTCACCACCGCGATCAGCACCAGCAACTTGTTGGTCGGCAGGATACTGGCCGACAAGGCTGCCAATAGCAGGAAAATCACCAGCAGCGACAGAATCGGGATCACTTCGGCGATCACCCGTCGTACACGCTGCGTGTGGCGCCCGGCCATTTCCGGCTTCACGCTCATCTCTGCCAGCAACATCGACAGCGCCTTGAGCTTGCGGTACGCCGCGATCAAAAACGGCAGCGACAGCAGCAACGCCCCACCCCAGATCAACGCCTTCTGCCAGCTCGGATCGCTGACCCAGCCTTCCAGATAACTGCCAATGCGCGCCGCGAAAAAACTGCCGGCAAAGAAGATCGCCACCACCAGCGCCAGGTTCACACCCACCTGCAAAATGATCTTGCGGATCATCGATGCCAGCATCGCGCCCTCGCCCTGGGGCTGAATACTGCGCAACCACTCGCCATACATCCCGAACACCCGGCTCAAACGCTTGGGCATCACTGCGGCGATCTTCAGCGACAGCGGGTCGGCACCACGAATCAGATACGGCGTGAGCAACGTGGTAATCGCTGAAACAGCCACCGCCACCGGATACAGGAAGTCACTGGTGACCTGCAACGTCATCCCCAGCGCGGCGATGATGAATGAAAACTCGCCAATCTGTGACAGGCCCATCCCCACCCGCAATGAAGTGCGGCCATCGTTACCCGCAATAAACGCCCCAAGGCCGCAAGACAACATCTTGCCCAGCACCACGGCCACGGTAATCACCGCAATGGGCCAGGCGTATTGCAGGAGGATTTGCGGGTCGATCATCAGGCCGATGGCGACAAAGAAGATCGCACTGAACATGTCGCGAACCGGTTCGATCAGGCGCTCAATCTTCAGCAACTGCCGGGACTCGGCCATGATCGCGCCAATCAGGAATGCCCCCAGTACCATGCTGTATTCCAGCTTGACCACCAGCAGGCAGAAGCCGAAACACAGGCCCAGCACGGTGATCAGCAGCATCTCGTTGCTTTCGAACCTGGCCACATACTCCAGCAGGCGTGGCACCAGCAAAATCCCGATGACCAGCGCGACAATCATGAACAGCGAGAGCTTGCCGACGGTGGAAAACACCTCACCGGAGCTGACCGTGCCGCTGACGGCGATGCTCGACAGCAAGGCGATGATCCCGATGCCGAGGATGTCTTCGACGATCAGCACCCCGAAAATCAGCTGGGCAAAGCGCTGGTTTTTCATCTTCAGGTCGTTGAGCGCCTTGACGATGATGGTGGTCGAGGAAATCGCCAGGATCGCGCCGAGGAACAGTGAGTCCATGGTGTTCCAGTCGAACCAGCGGCCAATTTCATAGCCGATCCAGATCATCAGGATGATTTCGAGGAACGCCGCGATAAATGCGGTGGCGCCAACCTTGAACAGCTTGCGCAGGCTGAACTCCAGGCCCAGGCAGAACATCAGGAAGATCACCCCCAGTTCGGCCAGGGTCTTGATGGTGTCTTCGTCGTGGATCAAACCAAACGGTGGGGTGTGCGGGCCGATGATGAAGCCGGCGACGATATACCCCAACACCACCGGCTGTTTGAGCCGATGAAACAGGATCGTCACCACCCCGGCCACCAGCATGATCACGGCCAGGTCCTGGATAAAGCTGATGGCGTGCATGGCGAGGGGCTCCTTGAGGGGTACTGGCGCTTTTCCCATTTCCACGCATTCGCCCCGAAAGGACGTAATGAACGGAAAGAAAAGTCTGCCTAAATCGTAAGAAATGCCCTTGAGGCGGGCTTTTGAAGGGTAACACCGCGACTTGCGACAGAAAGCCGGTGCAATATATGGAAACAGATCGCCCCTGGCGTGACGGCAAGCCGGGCCCCAGCGTCCCGTTATGAATGGCTCTGCAAAGATTCCAGCACCCGCAGAGGTGCCTCCCCACCCAATGCCTACAACCCGTGAGTGTGCTATGGAACCCGGAAACGCCCAGCTGTCGATGACAGTATTGATGACCCCTGACATGGCCAACTTCTCTGGCAATGTGCACGGCGGCACGCTGCTCAAGTACCTCGACGAAGTGGCCTACGCCTGCGCCAGCCGTTACGCCGGCCGCTATGTGGTGACCTTGTCGGTGGACCAGGTGATTTTTCGCGAGCCGATCCATGTCGGTGAGCTGGTGACCTTTTTGGCCTCGGTCAACTACACCGGCAACACGTCGATGGAAGTGGGGATCAAGGTGGTCACCGAGAACATCCGCGAGCGCTCGGTGCGCCATACCAATAGCTGCTTCTTCACCATGGTTGCGGTGGACGACCAGCGCAAACCGGCCGCCGTGCCGCCGCTGCAACCGCAGAACAGTGAAGACAAGCGCCGGTTTGTGCAGGCTCAACAGCGCCGGCAGATTCGCCAGGAGCTGGAGAAGCGCTATCAGGAAATCAAGGCAGACGGGCCGTAAGAGCCCGCCGCTTTTTTTGTAGGAGCAAGCTCTCTCCTACCAGTGCCAGCAATCGTTAAAGCGCGTACACACATCAAAGCGCTGGTCCAACTGGGCCATGCGCTCCATGTGGTGGTTGATGGTGTCCAGCGCCACGCTTTTGCTGGTGTTCATGTAGTACCGAAGCATGTACTCGTCGCTCGCCGTAATCCGCTGGCGTACAGCGTCGTCCGTCGGCTGCAGCCACTGCTGCAACATGCCGTCATCAGTGCTGCGCAGGCGCAGGCGGTACACATCGGTATACATGCCCAGCGCCCGCGCCTGGCGGCCGGAAGCTTCGTCACTAAACTGCTTCAGGTTCTGCCGGTACTGAGCCCAGTAATCGTCCGGCAGGGTGAGCGTGCCCATCAATGCCTTGCGCTTGGCGATCAGTTCGTCGATTTTTTCCGGTGAAAACGTCGGACTATCAGCCTTGGGCGGGTCCAGCGTTGTGATCGCCCGGGCGTTTTCCGCGAGGATGCGGTCAATCAGCACCGTGCGCTGCGCCGTGTCGGGCAACGGCTTGGCAAATATCGGACTTTGACCCTGGCAAACCGGGAAACCCGTATCAAACACCGGCTGCGGGATACGCACATCTTTACCGCCAAATCGGCTCAGACGCTGGAACAACGTGCTGCAACGGCCGCGCTCCATATCAAAAGTCACTTCATATTCCTCGCCCGCCTTGGGCGTGAAGCTGAACGTCTTGCCGCAGATGTAGGAGCCACCGTTGGTGTTGATCGCCAACATGGTTTCCTTGCCGGGTGCCAGCTTGACCTCCAGCATGCCCCGGGCCTTGGCCGGCGGCGGCACGAGCATGTCGGCCCGGCGCTTGGTGTCCACCACCAGGAAGTTGTTGAGCATGCCCGTGTTCTGGCCCGTGCAGTGTTGTGCGTCGTAGATATCGAGGGTGGTGTTCGACGTGTTGGAGATGAACCGCAGCTTCGCCGCGTCGGGCGCGCTGGCATCCGTGTAGGCACCGTGGATACTGCATCCGCTGAGCAGAGATGCCAGGGCCAGGGCAGCCAATGCCCGTGGCGAATGAAGCAGGGATAGCGACATGATCTTCCTTGATGAACGCGGGGGCAAAAAGACGGCCGATACTACCGGACGCCCTTTGCCTTGCTCAATCAGGAATTTGCCTACAGCCCTATGGGCGTTGCCTCAAAGCGTACCCGCGGATGGGCAATCCGGTCCTGGGCGCGCACCAGTTCCAACTCATAGCTGGCGCACGCCTGGGTTTCCAACAGCACTTCGTGCACCGCCGCGGCCGTGAACTCAAAGGCCGCCACCAGGCTGTCGCCCAACAACACCCGCGCCAGGAACAGGCCCGACGTCAGGTCACCCACGCCCACCGGCTGGCGCGGGAACGCCAGCAGCGGCCGGCGCAGGTGCCAGCTGCCTTCGGCCGTCACCAGCAACATCTCGAAGCCGTCCGGCAGTTTGCCGGGGTAATCCAGGTGTTTGACCAGCACCGCTTTCGGCCCACGGGCCAACAAAGCACGGGCCATGCCCAGGCAATCGAACAGCGACTGCGGCTTGCGCCCGGCAAAGCTGTCCAGCTCCAGCTGGTTGGGGCACAGGAAGTCGGCCATGGCTGCCGCTTCGTCCAGCAGAAAGTCGCTGACCTCCTGGGGCACGATGCAGCCTTTTTCCGGATGGCCCATCACCGGGTCGCACAGGTACAGGGCCTTGGGGTTGATCGCCTTGATCCGCGCCACGCCGGTAAGAATCGCCCGGCCCTGGGCCGCGCTGCCCAGGTAACCTGACAGCACCGCATCACAGTTGCCCAGCTCGCCAATCGCCGCAATGCCTTCCACCAGCGCAGGAATTTGCTGCGGCGCCAACACTTCTCCCGCCCACTGACCATACTGAGTGTGGTTGGAGAACTGCACGGTATTGAGCGGCCACACGTTCACCCCGACCCGTTGCATGGGGAACACGGCGGCGCTGTTTCCGGCGTGGCCAAAGACCACATGAGACTGGATCGCAAGCAGATGGGGCGTACGTTTCATGCAGGGGATTTCCGTAAAGCCGTTGAAATTCTGGCTGCGCAGTATGCGACTAAACGCGGCCTGTACGACAGACCGGAGACGCAGTTAAGCTGGCCATACTTTGTTGGAGTTCATCGAATGCTGACCCTCGGAAATATCTTCGTGCTGATGCTGCTGGCGACCGGTGCTGCCTGGCTGTGGCACAACCACGGCCTGCGCGAGCGGGCGCTGGAACGGGTCAAGCAGCACTGCGCCAAGCTCGACATCGAGCTGCTCGATGGCGCTGTGGCATTGAAGCGCATCGGTTTTGTGAAGGATGCCAGCGGTCGGCGGCGCCTGGCGCGAATCTACAACTTCGAATTCACCGTGACCGGCGAAGCGCGGCACCCGGGGACCATCACCCAATTCGGCGCCCACAGCGCGCAAATCGAGCTGGCGCCCTACCCGTTCGAGATCAAGACGCCGCTGCCCAGCGCCGAGATCATCGAGCTTAGCCAGTGGCGCCAGGAGCACGGCAACAGCAAGACCCGTCACTGACGGCAAGCGGCTAACGCATCCTGCAATTGCGCAACATCCTGCGCTTCACTGAAGATCAATTCGATACGCGAATCCCGGCGCCACTCGCTGGGTTGCCAGGCTAACGGGGCGTTATCCACAGCGTTGGCCGACACCCAGCCATCCAGGCTGTGGATAACAAGTTTCGCCCGTCGCCAGGCCAACGACGCCAGCCAGTTTTGAAGGCGCTGTCGGTCGAATTGTTGGCCAGGATGCCAGCGCCAGCCAATGCTCCAGCCACCTTCCTGACCTTGGCTGAGGCAGATCGGCAATGCAGGGTCCGTCCAGATTGCCGGCATTTGCCCCACACCCTTGGGCACCTCGAAGTTATCCACAGCCGCTGCGGCTTGTGCGTTCAACCCCGGTAATTGCGCCAGGGGCAACTGCGCCTGCTGCGTCCAATAAATCGGCCGGTCAGGCAATTGCCCTTGAACCGCCAGGCGCTGCGCGTCACTGAGGGTTTCATTCTTGTTTAATACCAGCAGCCCGGCACTGGCCAAGGCTTCACGCTGGGCCTCAGGCAGGGGCTTACCCGCCGCCAACGCCTGGGCGTCGAGCACCAGAACGCACGGCTGCACCGCCAGCACCTGCTGCCAGGGCGCTTCCCGCAGTTGCTTGAGCAACTGCGCCGGATGCCCCAACCCAGACGGCTCGATAAACAGCCGGTCGGGCTGGGCCTTACGCAACAAACGGCCCAGCCCTACCTGGAAAGGCGCCCCGTTAACGCAGCACAGGCAGCCACCCGCCACTTCACCAAGGGCAATACCGTCGTCATCACGGGTCAGCAACGCGGCATCCAGGCCAATCTGCCCGAATTCATTGATCAACACCGCCCAACGCTCGTTGGCCGGACGCTGGGCCAGCAGGTGCTTGATCAGGCTGGTCTTGCCGGCGCCCAAGGGACCGGCAATCACGTGGGTAGGTATGTTCTGCAGCATGGCGGGCATCATTCAGACCGTGTAGAGAGTTTTGATCCTACCCGGTTACGCCAACCAATCCAGCGTCAGAATCAACCGTCGCTCATCCGCTGGCAGCGGCGGCGAGCGATGGATCAGGCCAAAACCTTCGTTGCCGTGCCATTTTTCGCCTTTGAGCAAGGCCACTTCACCACAGTGGATTTGCTCAATGCGCTCTTGCGGCTCCGCACTCGCCTGGCTCAGGTGCCGCCGCTCCATCACGCCTTCGCGCAACCATTGGCTGCCGATGCCGGCGTAGGTGGTGATCAGCCGCACCGGCACGTGGTCCACGTGAAAACGCGGGCACATGGCCTTGTCCAACAACCGCAAACGCACGCCGATGCGCTTGGCACCCAGCAAACAGGCAAAGGCGCTGATCAGCCACGACACATCGGCAATAAAGCCTTCGTAGCCTTCAAGGTCTCGGCAGCCTGCTGCGAAGTCCTGCAAGTTGGGCGCGGCGTCTTCAGTATTCAGCTCAACCACCAGCGACTCGGCCAGCGGCTCGTTGAGCGCCACCAGCAACGCGCCAAACTCGGCGATATGCAGAGGCAACTGGCGCTGCCACACGGCAAGGTTTACGCCGTCCTCAAGGATATCCGTGAGCACGGCCGGGGTTTCGCCGTGGATCTGGCGAATCACCGGGCGCAGTTTCAGGGTCGGTGCCAGCATCAGGCTGCCTCGTCGAACCAAGGGCCAAAGGGATCAGCCAACAAGCGCCAACCTTCGACACCCGTGGCCATTTCATCGTCGGTCAGCAGGCAGGCGTCGAGCTCGGCAGTCATCTGCGCGAAGTCGATGTTCTGCCCGATAAACACCAGTTCCTGGCGGCAATCGCCGGTGCTCAGTTGCCAGTTTTTCATGATCGCGGCGATACCTTCCTCGTCCTGCGGCCACTGGGTTTTCGGCACGAAACGCCACCAGCGCCCGGCAAAACCATGGCGCATCAGGCCGCCGGCCTGGGACCAGCTACCGGCGTCCTGGTGTTTACTGGCCAGCCAGAAAAAGCCCTTGGAGCGCAGCAGTTTTCCATTCACCCAGGGCCGATCGATAAAGTCGAAAAACCGCTGTGGATGGAAGGGGCGGCGGGCACGATAGGCGGTAGAAGCGATGCCGTACTCTTCGGTTTCCGGCACATGCTCGCCCCGCAGTTCCTGCAACCAGCCCGGCGCCTGGGAAGCGCGCTCGAAGTCGAAACGACCGGTATTGAGGATCTTCGCCAGCGGCACTTCGCCCATGACCATCGGGATGATTTCCGCCTGGGCATTCAGGCGTTCGAGGATCGCCATCAACTCCTGGCGCTCGCTGCTGCTGATCAGGTCGATCTTGCTGATCAAAATCACGTCGGCAAATTCGATCTGCTCGATCAGCAGGTCGGTGATCGAGCGCTCGTCTTCCTCGCCCAGAGTTTCGCCCCGGGACGCCAGGCTTTCGGCAGCCTGGTAGTCGAGCAGGAAGTTCATGCCGTCGACCACGGTGACCATGGTGTCGAGCCGGGCGATGTCTGCCAGGCTCTGGCCTTCCTCATCACGGAAGGTAAAGGTTTCGGCCACCGGCAGCGGTTCGGAGATGCCGGTGGATTCGATCAACAGGTAATCAAACCGACCTTCCTTGGCGAGCTTTCCGACTTCTTCAAGCAAGTCTTCGCGCAAGGTGCAGCAGATGCAGCCGTTGCTCATCTCCACCAGTTTTTCTTCGGAGCGATTGAGGGTGACGTCGCGCTGGACCTCACTGCCGTCGATGTTGATTTCACTCATGTCGTTGACGATCACCGCCACCCGCAGGTTTTCGCGGTTGCGCAGGACGTAGTTGAGCAGCGTGCTTTTACCGGCGCCGAGAAATCCGGACAACACAGTAACGGGGAGACGATTGGGCATCAGGTGTTCCTCATCAGGGTTGGCCGGTCAAATCGCCCGTTGATGGCGTTCGCGCAGCTCTTCACGTTCTTTGGCTTCGATACACAGGGTGGCCGTGGGGCGCAGCAACAGGCGCTTGAGGCCGATGGGCTCGCCGGTTTCGCGGCACCAGCCGTATTCGCCGCGGGCCAGGTGCTCCAGGGCTTCGTCGATCTTGTCCAACAGCTTCTTTTCGCGCTCCAGCAGGCGCAGTTGCCATTGGCGCTGTTCTTCAGCGCTGCCGACATCGGCGGGGTCGCTGTTGGGTTCCTGTTCGCGCAGTACCATGAATTCAGCGTCGATGCGCGTTTGCAGCTCAGTGCGCTGGGCCAGCAACAGCTCGCGGAAGAACCCTTGCTGGGCTTCATTCATGTAATCGGCGGACGGTTGGGCGAGAAGGTCTTGTTCGGTCATCGGAGAGGGTTCACGGGTCAGGCTGTTTTTTAATGTTATAGTATAACAGTGCAAATAAGCCAATCCCCCTTGCCCGCAGTGACGAAGGGCGCAATGCTTGCAGCCGACTAACGCCCCGAGAGCCTCTATGAAATACCTGTTGTGCGCTGTGTTGCTGATCGTGGCGGGCCAGGCCAACGCCCAAGTACCCAGCCTGCTGGCCAACTGCACCCGCAGCGCCAACCTGCTGGCGTGCGTCGACGCGCAGGGCAACGCCTACAGCGTCGCGACGGCAGGCAGCACTACGTATTTGCGGGGCTTCGAGGTGATCGGCAAACGCTATTGGGCACAGACCAGCAGCCGCTACGGGCAACTGACGTTCTTTACCGGGTTGGCGTCCGATGGTGAAGCGTGGGTGGGCTACACGCGGCGAGTGGGCTGGACCACCCTCAACCGGTTTTCCAGTTCGGGTGGCGCCAGCGCCAAGTTCACCTGTAGCCGGATTACCGGCTGTTAGACCTGGCCATTCTTCTGCTCCTGAACCCAGGCCATGTAGCTGTTCATCGGCGGGTTCTTCTGGAAGTAGTTTTTCAGCCCTTCAAATAAACCGTCTGCCACCGCCTGTTGATGGCGTGCGGTGACCAGCCGCTGGGCGTCCTGGGTGTTGGAGATAAACCCGGTTTCTACCAGGATCGACGGCACGTCAGGCGACTTGAGCACCGCAAAACCGGCCTGCTCCACGCGCTTTTGATGCAGCGTGGTGATGCTTTGCAGGCTGCCCAGCACCGAGCTGCCCAGTTGCAGGCTGGAGGCGATGGTGGCGTTCATCGACATGTCGAGAATCACCCCGGCCAGCATCGGGTCCTTGTCCTTGAGATTGAGCAAGGTGGTGGCGCCCAACAGGTCGGCGCCGTTTTCCCGCTGCGCCATGAACCGCGCAGTGGCGGACGTCGCGCCACCTTCCGACAACGCATAGACAGAAGCGCCGGACGCCGTCAGCCGTGGCGCTGCATCGGCGTGCACCGAGATAAACATGTCGGCCTTGTGCTGGCGGGCGATGTCCACGCGTTTACGCAGCGGCACGAAGAAGTCGTCGTTGCGCACCAGCTTCACATCAAAGCCCTTCTCGCGCTTCAGACGCTTGGCCAGCAGTTGGGCGATGGACAGCACCACGTCTTTTTCGCGCTGGCCCTTCGAGCCGATAGCGCCCGGGTCCTTGCCACCATGGCCGGGGTCGACCACCACGATGATGTCGCGTTTCGGATGCGCCTTGTCCACGGGTGCCGCCAAGGGTGCAGCCAAGGCCGCCGGCGCTGCCGCGATTTGCTGAGGTGCGTGAGTGGCGCTGGTCAGGTCCAGCACCAGGCGGTGGCCCTGGCCATCCTGCGGCGGCAGCAGAAAGCTGTTGAGCTGCATCGGCGCCTTCAGATCCAGCACGATCCGCGTATCACCCTGGCCAAAGTGCCCCGAGCGAATCGAGGTAATGCCGCTGTTGGTCAGGGCCAGTTGGCTGAAATCCCCGGTCAGCTTCGCGCCGCTCAAATCAATGATCAACCGCTCCGGCGCGGTCAGGGTAAAGGTCTTGTATTGCACCGGGCCGCTGAGGTCCAGCACCAGCCGCAGCTTGTTATCCGAACGCCACAGCCGTGCATTGCGGATCTGCGCGGCAGACACGCCCAAGGGCAAGGTGAACACCGCACTGGCCAGCAGCAGGTTGAGGAGTTGACGTCTGTGCATGACTTACACCGCAAATAAAGGAGCTTCCGTACTCGACATGACTGAATAAAAGACAGAGCAGAAAAACTTTCGTCGACTCAATAGTAATAATATAACATGTCTTTTTATTTCCAACGATGGACCTGCTCATGAACGCGCTGACTCTGCCCGATATCGCCGCGCAGGCTTCACGCCAAGCCTTGCCGCTCGATTGGGTGGGCATGTGCGGCATTGCCCTGCCCATTCAGATCGACGGCCAGCGCCTCAGCGCCAAAGCCGATGCCGGCGTTAGCCTGGACGACGGTGAGGCCCGAGGTATTCATATGTCGCGGCTTTACCTGGCGCTGGAGATGCTTGAGCAACAGCCGCTTTCGCCAGCACTGCTGCGCAGTGTATTGCAACGTTTTCTCGACAGTCATGAAGGTTTATCCACAAATGCCTACCTGCGAATTCATGCAGACCTGTTGCTGAAACGTCCCGCGTTGGTCAGCCCATTGGCCGGCTGGAAAAGCTATCCGGTGAGCATCGAAGCGCGCCTGGAAAACCAGATGTTCCACGTGGAACTAAAAATTGACGTTACCTACTCTTCAACCTGCCCATGCTCGGCTGCCCTCGCCAGGCAATTGATTCAGCAGCAATTTATTGAAGACTTTGCCAACACGCCGCTGCAACACGAAGACGTGCTGACCTGGCTGGGCAGCGCCAACGGCATCGTCGCCACGCCCCACAGCCAGCGCAGCAGTGCACTGTTGCAGATCCTCCTTGAGGGCGATCAACCAACACTGCCGTTGAAACAACTGATCGACGAGACCGAAGCCGCCCTCGGCACCGCCGTACAAACCGCCGTAAAGCGCGCGGACGAACAAGCCTTCGCCCTGGCCAACGGGCAGAACCTGATGTTCTGCGAAGACGCCGCCCGCCGCCTCAACCTCGCCTTGAAACGCTCGGATGCAGTCAAAGCCTTCCACTTGAAAGTGATCCACGCCGAAAGCCTGCACGCGCACGATGCCGTAGCTGAAAGCCGCTGGACGAGACCTTCCGAATGATCACCTGCACCGCCTTGCGCTGGGGCGCCCCCGGCCAACCACTCACCCCGGCTATCGATTTCACCCTGGAAAAAGGCAGCCTCACCGGCATCATCGGCGCCAACGGCACTGGTAAAAGCAGCCTGCTGAAAGTCATCGCCGGCCTGCAGAAGCCCCTGGCCGGGAAAGTGACGATTGATGTTCCACGCCGCGGTGGGCTGTCGTTCCTGCCCCAGCAACAGAACCTTGACCGCCAGTTCCCCATCAGCCTGCAAGAGTTGGTGGCCGCCGGGTTCTGGGGCAGCAAGCAAACCCCGCAACAACGCACCGAACGCTTGAACGCCGTGCTCGAAGACTGGTGCCTCAGTGGCCTGGAGCATCGGCCGTTGATGGCCTTGTCGGGTGGTGAACTGCAACGCGCCCTGCTCGCCCGCATGAGCCTGGCCGAGTCGCCGGTGTTGCTGCTGGACGAACCCCACGCCGCCCTCGACGAAGACGGCCAGGCCCTGTGCTGGAAACACATTCACGCCTGGCACGACGAAGGCCGCACGGTGGTGGTGGTGTGCCATGACCTCGGCTCCGTCCGCCAGCACACCCAGCAAGTGGTGCAGATCAAAAGCAGTGGCTGCGTGTTCGGCTCCAGCAAAGAACTGATCCGCCCGCAGCCGCACATGCAGGTGGCCTGATGCACTTCGCCGCTCACTTGTGGATGCCGTTTCTCGACTTTGTTTTTATGCGCCGCGCGCTTCTCGGCGGTCTGGTATTGGCGTGCAGCACCGCGCCGCTGGGGGTTTTCCTGATCCTGCGCCGCATGAGCCTGATCGGTGACGCGGTGTCACACGGCATCCTGCCCGGCGCCGCGTTGGGCTTCTGGTTTGCCGGCCTGAGCCTGCCCGCGCTGACCATCGGTGGCCTGGGCGCCGGCCTGAGCATGGCCGGCCTCGCCGCCTGGATCACCCGCCGCACAGGGCTGAAGGAAGACGCCAGCCTCGCCGCCATCTACCCGATTTCCCTGGCCAGCGGCGTGCTGATCCTCGGCCTCGCCGGCAAGCGCCTGGACCTGCTGCACCTGCTGTTCGGCTCGGCCCTGGCGGTCGACGGCCCGACCCTCACCGGCATGCTCTGGGTCTCGGGCTTCAGCCTGATCGCCATGGTGGTGATCTACAAACCGCTGCTGCTGGACACCCTCGATCCGCTGTTCCTGCAAACCGTCAGCCGCCTCGGCCCGCTGGCCCACGGTCTGTTTTTGACCCTGGTGGTGCTGAACCTGGTGATCGGTTTCCAGGCCATCGGCGCCCTGATGGTGGTCGGCTTGATGATGTTGCCGGCGATTGCTTCACGCTTCTGGAGCCGGCGCCTGCCGGTGTTGATCGCGATATCGGCGGTGCTGGGATGCCTGTCGGTGTGGCTTGGCTTGTTGTTGTCGTTCTACTACTCGCTGCCCAGCGGCCCGGCGATTGTGCTGGTGGCTGGCGGCTTGTACCTGCTGTCCGTGGTCTTCGGTCCGGTGCACGGCTTGCTGCGCCGCCCGCCTTTGCTTACATCCCAATGAGGTGTTTCCCGATGCGCGCTCTACTCGTGCTGTTCAGTGTGTTGCTGCCGCTGTCGTTCGCGACGGCCCAGGCTGCCGACAAGCTTCAGGTGGTTACCAGCTTCAGTATTCTTGACGACATGACCCACCAGGTCGGTGGCGATCATATCCAGATCAGCAACATGGTCGGCCCCGACGCCGACGCCCACACCTACGAACCAACGCCAGACGACGCCAAGGCCCTGCTCAAGGCCAAGGTGATCATCAAAAATGGTCTGGGCTTCGAGCCGTGGCTGGATCGACTGGTCACCAGCACCGAGACCAAGGCGACTGTGGTCACCGCCAGTAAAGGCGTGTTGTCCCACACCATGGAAGAAGACGGCGAAACCATTCCCGACCCACACGCCTGGCACAACCTGGCCAACACCGTTATCTACGTGAACAACATCACCAAGGCGCTGATCGCTGCCGACCCGGCCAACAAGGCGGACTACGAGCACAACAGCCAGGTGTACCTGAAAGAAATCTACCGCCTGCTGGCGGAAGCCAAGGCCAAGTTCGGCGCCCTGCCACCGGGTAACCGCCGCATCGTGACCTCCCATGATGCCTTCGGTTACCTGGGCCAGGCCTACGGTATCGAGTTCCTGTCGCCTCAGGGTTTGTCCACCGAACGTGAACCGTCTGCCGCCGAAGTCGCCACGCTGATCACCCAGATCCGCAAGGACAAGGTCAAGGCCGTGTTCATGGAAAACATCAAGGACTCGCGCCTGCTCAAGCAGATCGCTGACGAAAGCGGCGCGCAAATCGGCGGCACCCTGTACTCCGACGCCCTCGCCGCAGAAGGCCCGGCCAGCACCTTTACCGGCCTGTTCGAATACAACCTCAACACCCTGTGCGCGGCCCTGAGCAAGCCATGACCCTGAGCATGCTCGACCTGGAAAAGGCTGCCATCGGCAGCCGCTTTCCACTCGCTAGCGTGCTCGACGCCCTGCCGTGGAACAGCGATGGCCTGATTGCCGCCATCGCTCAGCAACACGGCAGCGGCGAGGTGTTGATGCTGGCCTGGATGAACCGCCGGGCCCTCGACGAAACCCTGGCCACGGGGCAGGTCTGCTACTGGTCCCGCTCGCGCCAGCAACTGTGGCGCAAGGGCGAAAGCTCCGGCCACTGGCAACAGCTGGTGGAGGCGCGCCTGGATTGCGACGGCGACGCCGTGCTGCTGATCGTCGACCAGCAAGGCCCGGCCTGCCACACGGGCCGGCCCACCTGTTTCTACAACGCCATCGAAGGCAGCCACGTACACATCATCACCGCGCCCCTCAAGGAACCTGACCCATGATCCGCAAGAACCCTTCCGGCGACCTGCCCGTGATTGCCGAATCGGCCTACGTCGACAAAACCGCGATCATCTGCGGCAAGGTCATCATCGGCGAGAACGTATTTGTCGGCCCCTACGCGGTGATCCGCGCCGACGAAGTCAACGCCAACGGCGACATGGACCCGATCACCATCGGCGCCAATTCGAATATCCAGGACGGCGTGGTCATCCACTCCAAATCCGGCGCCGCCGTGACCATCGGCGAGTTCACCTCCATTGCCCACCGCTCCATCGTCCACGGCCCGTGCACCGTCGGTAACCGGGTGTTTATCGGCTTCAACAGCGTGCTGTTCAACTGCGTGGTCGGCGACGGCTGCGTGGTGCGGCACAACTCCGTAGTCGACGGCCGCGATTTACCCGCCGCGTTCTACGTGCCCTCCACCACCCGCATCGGCCCCAATACCGACCTGTCCCAGTTCCCGCCGGTGAGCGTCAGCGCTTCGGAGTTTTCCGAAGACGTGGCACGCACCAACGTCGACCTGGTGCTGGGTTACAAAGCCCTGCAAAACGAGTTCTGACCATGAGTCGCCTGCTGATCCGCAACGCCCGCCTGGTAAACGAAGGCCAGGTATTCGAGGCCGACCTGCTGGTCGCCAATGGCCGCATCGAGAAGATCGCCAGCAGCATCGACAACGTAAATGCCCCGGTGGAAATCGACGCCCAAGGCCAGTGGCTGTTGCCCGGGATGATCGACGACCAGGTGCATTTCCGTGAGCCGGGCGCACCGGACAAGGGCAGCTTCTACAGCGAATCCCGCGCGGCGGTGGCCGGGGGCATCACCAGTTTCATGGACATGCCCAACACCAGCCCGGCCACCCTGAACCTGGAAGCCCTGGCCGACAAAAAGCGCCGTGCCGCCCTGCATTCGGTGGCCAACTATGGCTTTCACTTTGGGGTGAGCAACGACAACCTCGACACCGTGGCCGCGCTGGACCCGCGTGAAGTCGCCGGCGTCAAAGTGTTCATGGGCGCCTCCACCGGCAATATGCTGGTAGATGACCCGAAGATTCTCGAGCGCCTGTTCGCCGAGGTGCCGACCATTCTCCTGGCCCACTGCGAGCACACGCCCAGCATCCACGCCAACGAGCAGCGAATGCGCGAACGCTTTGGCGACCACATCCCTGCCGTGGCGCACCCGCTGATTCGCGATGCGCAGGCCTGTTATCGCTCGTCGTCTTTGGCGGTGGAACTGGCCAAGCGGCATGGCACGCGCCTGCATGTGCTGCACATCACCAGCGCGCGGGAGTTGGTGCTGTTCGAAGACAAGCCCCTGGCGGAAAAACGCATCACCGCGGAGGTCTGCCTGCACCACTTATTGTTCGATGACCGCGATTACGCGCGCCTCGGCCACCAGATCAAATGCAACCCGGCGATCAAGACACGCGCCGACCGCAACGCCCTGCGCCTGGCATTGTTGAGTGACCGTCTGGATGTGATCGGCAGTGACCATGCGCCCCACACCTGGGCGCAAAAACAGCTGCCGTATCGAGAGGCGCCGTCGGGCTTACCGCTGGTGCAACACGCCCTGCCGGCACTGCTGGAGTTGGTGGCTGACGGCGTGTTGCCGCTGACCACCCTGGTGGCGAAAACCAGCCATCGCGTCGCGGACCTGTTTGCGATCCCCGACCGTGGCTACCTGCGGGAAGGTTATTGGGCCGACCTGGTGCTGATCAAACCCGAGCCCCTCGGCAAGCCCGTCAGCAGCGAGCCTATCCTGGCGCGCTGCGGCTGGACGCCCTTTGCCGAGCGCAGCTTCCGGCACAGCGTCAGCACCACGCTGGTCTCCGGCCATCTGGCCTGGCACGACGGGCGCGTGCACGACAGTTGCCAGGGGTTGCCGCTGCATTTTCAGCGCTGACAAGGATTGGGGCCGGCAACCCAACCCACTGTGGGAGCTGGCTTGCCTGCGATGCGGGCGACTCGGTTTCTCAGTAAACCCGAGGTGATGCAATCGCAGGCAAGCCAGCTCCCACACTTTGGTGCGGTTGTTCTTAAGCGCGGGGTTTGACCGTACCGCAGTTGCTGCCCAGCCACTGCGCGTGAGTGTCCAGGCTGCCCTTCTGCTGCACGCCGGTGGCGTTGAAAGTACCGTTAACCGTGGTGGTGAACTCCTGCTGGCTCTGGAACGTCGCCACGCCGGTGCCCTGGGCTTTCGGGCAGCTGAAGCGGAATTTCCACTGGTTGCCGGTCTTGTCCGTCACTTCCTGTTTGCAGCCCGATTGCGGGTCGGTCAGCGGGATGGAGTCGGACGCCACCTGGGCTTGTGTCAGGCACACCTGCACGCCTTTGCCGGCCATGGTGATGCCTTGCTTCTCAAGCATGGCCCGTTGTTCGGGAGTCATCTGTTGCTTGAGCTGACCAAGGATCAGCGACAAGTCCGGCAGGTCCTGGTTATCGACCTTCATGTTACTGGTGGTCAATTCCCACAAGCCCGGCGCCAACATCTGCGCTTGCGCCGCCACGGGCAGCGTTAAACCAACAACCATGGCCAAACCAAGCAGACGAGCATTCATCGGGTAACTCCTGGGTAATTGTCGGCGTTAGACGCCGCAAAAGCGCCAGTGTTGCACAGCAAATAAAATAGCGACATTCGTGGCCGAACATGGTCTGTTAGGCACTTGTTTGTCAGGAGTACCGTTGTCCATGGATTTCTTTGGCCCGCACCTGCTCGCCTATTTCATCGCCACCCTGCATTTTCTGGGCACCCTTGCCGCCATCCATGCGGTGCTGACCGTCAGGACCGCCCAAGGCTCGATTGCCTGGGCCTTGTCGCTGATGTTCATCCCTTACCTGACGCTGATTCCCTACCTGATCTTCGGCCGCAGCACCTTCGACGCCTACATCCAGGCGCGGCGCCAGGCCAACCAGGAAATGCACAAGGCGATCACCGAGCTGAACTGGCGCCCGTGGGTCGAAGAAGCACTGGCCGCGCGCAACTCCCAAGCCTATGCGTCACTGCGGGCCATGCCCAAGCTGGGGCGCATGCCGTGCCTGGCGAACAATCAGGTGCGCTTGCTGATCAATGGCGAGGCCACGTTCAGTGCGATTTTCGAAGCCATCCGTTCCGCGAAGACAGCCGTATTGTTCCAGTTCTTCATCATTCATGACGACGAACTCGGCCGCCGGTTGCACACGTTGCTCAAAGAAAAGGCCGCCGAAGGCGTGTCGATTTTCGTCCTGTATGACCGTATCGGCAGCCATGCCCTGCCCCATCGTTATGTGCAGTCGCTGCGGGACGCCGGGGTGCAGGTCAAGGCCTTCGCCACGCGCAGTGGCTGGCTAAACCGCTTCCAGGTCAACTTCCGCAACCACCGCAAGATCGTGGTGGTCGATGGCATTACCGGGTTTGTCGGCGGGCATAACGTCGGCGACGAATACCTGGGCAAGAAACCGCCCCTGGCGCCGTGGCGCGACACCCATGTGCAAGTCAGCGGCCCGGTGGTGGCGTGCTTGCAGGAATCGTTTGCCGAGGATTGGTTCTGGGCCGCGCGCGAGCTGCCGCCGCTGCTGCTGCCGGACACCTATCCCGATGACGGCGTGCTCTGCCAGTTGCTGGCCAGCGGCCCGGCGGATCCCTACGAGACGTGCTCGCTGTTTTTCGTCGAGGCGATTCATGCGGCGACCGAGCGAGTGTGGATCACCAGCCCGTATTTCATTCCTGATGAAGCGGTGTTTTCCGCACTCAGGCTGGCGGTGTTGCGCGGGGTCGATGTACGCCTGCTGCTGCCGTCGCGGCCCGATCACCGCATCGTCTACGCGGCCTCCAGCCTGTACGCGATCGAAGCTGTGCGCGCCGGGGTGCGGGTATTCCGCTACACGCCAGGGTTCCTGCATCAGAAAGTGGTGTTGGTGGACAGTGAAATCAGCGCCATCGGCAGTGCGAACCTGGATAACCGTTCATTCCGGCTGAATTTCGAAGTGATGTTGCTGACGGTGGATGACACCTTCGCCAGTCAGGTGGAGCATATGTTGCTGGATGACTTCGCCCTGGCCCATGAAATCAGCCAGGAAGAAAGCCGCCAGACCCATCGCCTGCAACAACTGGGCATGCGGGTCGCGCGGCTTATTTCTCCAATTTTGTAAGGCTTGCACCGAACCAAATGTGGGAGCGGGCTTGCTCCCACATTTAGATCACCGGTGCCACTGCTTACTGATACAGGTCATCCCGCGTCCACGGCAGCTCGTGGCTACCATCGGCATGGGGTTTCACCGCCAGAATCTGGTGCAGGTTGATCCAGCCCCGGGCAAACGCATAGGCACAGCCGGCCAGGTACAGCCGCCAGATGCGCAAGGCTTGCTCCGGCACCATCTTGCCCGCCGCTTCCAGGTTGTCTTCCAGGCGCTCGCTCCAGTGATCCAGCGTGCGCGCGTAATGCAGGCGCAGGCTTTCGACGTCGACCACTTCCAGCCCGACTTCGCTGATCTCGGCGGTCATCATCGCCAGGTGCGGCAGCTCGCCATTGGGAAACACATAGCGCTCGATAAAGTCCCCGGCGCCACGGCCCACAGGCCGGCCATCGGTGTGCTTGGCGGTAATGCCATGGTTCATCACCAGGCCGCCCTCACGCACCGCGCCGTACAAAATCTTGCAGTACTCCGCCAGGTTGGCGTGGCCGACGTGTTCAAACATCCCCACGCTCACCACTTTGTCGAAGCGGCCATCCTGGGGCAGGTCGCGGTAGTCCAGCAGCGTCAGCTCCACCTGATCTTCCAGGCCTTCGGCTTTCACTCGCTCCTGGGCCAGCTCCAGCTGCTCCTTACTCAGGGTGATGCCGAACACCTTGACCCCGAATTCCCGCGCGGCATACCGCGCCAGCCCGCCCCAACCGCAGCCCACATCGAGCAAATACTCGCCCGGCTGCAGCCGCAGTTTGCGGCACAGGTGGCGGAATTTGTCTTGTTGGGCTTGATCGAGGGATTCGCTGCCGGTCTCGAAATACCCGCAGGAATAGGCCATGTCACGGTCCAGCCAAAGCTGGTAGAACTCGTTGGACAGGTCGTAATGGTAGGAAATAGCGGCTGCGTCAGTGGCCTTGTCGTGGATCGAGCGCACCGGACGAGTGTCCTCCTCGTCCTCAACCAGGGCATGACTCAACTCGTCGACCACCCTGATCACTTCGGAAATGGAGCCTTCCAGCTCCAGTTTGCCCTCGACGAAGGCTTCGCCCAGTGAGTCGAGCGTTGGATGGCTGAGCGTTGAAACCATCATGGGGTCCTTGACCACAATGGTGACGCTGGGATCCGGGCCCAGGTTAAATTCATGGCCGTCCCAGAGTCGAAGACGCAGCGGTAGCTTGAGATTCTGTAAGGCCGGTGGAAGTTGCGCGAGCATGAGTAGTCCCCCTTGTTTCAGACGTCTGAAATGAGGGTAGACCATTCACAGAAAAATTAGCAGGCTATCGAAACAATAGCCCTTTTCTATGGTGCCCGCCGCTGGAGCAAACCGTCCTGGACCCACTGTTTCAGCCAGGTAACCGCTTGCAATGGCGCGCCCTCCTGGTAAGTGACTGCCAACTCGGCGCACAGTTCGGAAAAGTTCCAGCCAGTGCTGACCATGCCCGTCAGCGCGCTGGCTTCCGCCGGTTCCAGGCTACGGTATTGGCACACATTGTCGTGGCGCCAGACCAGGCAGACCTGCGCCAACGGTAAGGCCTCGCTGCCGGGAAAGTCCCACTCGCCCTTGCTCGCGCGCCAGATACCCAGGCTGTTGAAGTCACACGCTACTTGCTGCACCGACGGGGCCAGTTGCACCTGCAACCCGGGCCAGTCTTCAGGCGGCAGCGTGGCCATGTCTTGCAGGGCCAACGGCTCGCCCTGCGGCGCATCAAAGGCCAGGGTGAAGGCCCATTCCAGCCGCGCCAGCTCGGCCAACGGCGCGCCTTGGCCGGCGTAATGCTCGAGGATAAACCCGGGAAAACGCTCGCCAAACCAGCGCAGGCTGTAGTGGGCCGAGGGATAGCGGCGGATATAGGCCGAACCCAACGCTGCAAACTCCTCGTCCCCCAGCCAATACCAGACGGCGCTGAAGTCATCGCGCAACACTTCCTGCAACCGTGCGTGATAGGCGTTGTGGTAAATCGCCAGGCCCGT
The DNA here is from genome assembly GCF_012935715.1 of Pseudomonas sp. ADAK13. NCBI lineage: Bacteria > Pseudomonadati > Pseudomonadota > Gammaproteobacteria > Pseudomonadales > Pseudomonadaceae > Pseudomonas > Pseudomonas sp. ADAK13. Next base: position 2,328,305 of record NZ_CP052860.1, on the reverse strand, counting down.
CTCTACATCCAGGGTCGGGCCACCGATCAGGGTGGCGCTGAAGCGGTTGTCGGCGGTGAACGTCTCCGCCAGCAACTGCTGTTCAAACGCCAATTGCCAATCGATCAGGCGCATAACGCCCTCCTGTCCAATGCGCTGGCGCCCAGCTCGCGGGCCTTGCTCAGCTCGTCGAGCAACTCCTGGAACGGCGGGAAATGATCATCACGCTCCAGCAACGTCGAAACCGGCCCAAGGTGCTCCAGCGTCTGCTGATACAGCGCCCACACCGGATCGCATACCGGGTGGTCATGGGTGTCGATCACGTAGTCGCCGTAATCCATGTGCCCGGCCAAGTGCAATTGGCGGATACTTTCGGGCGGCAGGTTGCGGATAAATTCCCAGGCATCGAACCCGTGGTTGCGCGAGCTGACGTACACGTTGTTCACGTCCAGCAGCAACTGGCAGCCGGTGAGATGGGTCAGGGCGTTGAGAAACTCCCACTCGGTAAACTCGTCCGCCTTGGCGCGTACATAGCTGGAGACGTTTTCCAGCACGAAGGGACGCTGCAACACGTCCTGCACTTGCCGCACGCGACCGGCGACGTGGTAGAGGCTTTCTTCGGTGTAGGGCAGCGGCAGCAGGTCATGCAACTGGTGCGCGTTGCCGCGACTCCAGCACAAGTGATCGGAAATCCATGCCGGCTGGATGTGTTCCGACAGCTGCTTGAGTTGTTTCAGGTAATCGATATCGAGGGCATGGGGCCCGCCGATGGACAGGGACACACCGTGCATCACCAACGGATAACGCTCGGCGATCGCGTCCAGGTAGTACAAGGCCTTGCCGCCCTGAACCAGATAATTCTCGGAGATCACTTCGAACCAATCCACGGCCGGCGATTGTTCAAGGATCTGCTGGTAGTACTCGCTGCGTAGACCCAGGCCGTAACCCAGACTCGGAAGGGAGGCGGACATAAAAACACTCCTGGGGAAAGTGTCCGCAGCGGCGGGGGCCCGCTGCGGTTGCACTCGACGCGGTGGCCGGTTACTCGCCGACGGTGCCGCCTTTCTGGTCGCACATCGCCTTGCTCATCGACAGGAAGCCGTGACCTTTGCAAACGCCCTGGCCTTTGCAAGCGTTGTCTTTGGTCTTGCAGTCGTTCTGGCCTTTGCAGGCGTTGACGCCATAGCAATGAACCGGGGCGTCAGCCGCTTGTACCTGGGTTGCAACACCGGCAAACATACCAGCGGCGGCGATAGCAAGGGCGGCACCAGACACTGCGTTTTTGAAGTTCATTTTGTAGTCCTCATGATCGGTAGTGGAGCCGGTCTGAACGGATTGTTCAGTCTCGACATAGCACTAGAGTGAGGTTCCCCCAAGGCGTTACAGCGAGACTGAAAAATTTCTAAAATTTATTCGTCCAGTTTCAACAACGGCTCCTGAAACCGCAACAAGCGCCCCGCATTACCCAGCACCAGCAGCGTACTGAGGTTGTGCAACACCGCCGCAATCATCGCCCCCGCCGCGCCCAGCCAGCCGAATGCCGCGAACACCACGATGGCCAGCGTCCAGCCCAGGCCGATGATCACGTTGACCTGCAGCGTGTGCCGGCACTGGCGGCTCAAACGTACGCACGTGCCCAGGCGCCGCAGGTCGCTGCCGATCAGCACCACATCCGCCGACGCCAGGGCGATATCCGCCCCGCCCGCGCCCATCGCCACACCGACCACGCCGGCCTTGAGCGCCAGGGAATCGTTGATCCCGTCGCCCACCACCATCGGCCGGAAACCGCTGCCGATCTCCCCCAGCACGCGGTTGAGTTTATCTTCCGGCAAGGCCTGGGCCTCGACGTCGCTGATACCCACTTCCAGCGCCAGGCTGTCGGCCACGCTTTGCCGGTCGCCGGTCAGCAGCAGTTGGCGACCCAGGCCCAGTTCACGCAGCTCTTTCATCGCCTGGCGGGCTTCCGGCTTGACGCTGTCTGCCAGCAACAACCAGGCGAGGAATTGCCCGTTCAGCGCCAGCCCGGCAATCGGGCCGTCGTGATGGGGAACTGCTGTGGTCGTGATACCCAGTTGCTCAAACAACTCCGGCCGACCGAGAGCGGCTTCGCCCTGCTCTGTCTGAGCGACGACACCAAGGCCCTGACGCTCGCGAATATCCGACAGCACCCGCATTTGCTCTTGCGTGGCCAACCCCGCCAACGCCCGGCTGACCGGATGGCTGCTGGCTGAGCCGAGACTGGCTGCAAGATTGAGCAGCACTTGCCGATCCGGCTCCGTGGTGTCGATGGACTGCAAACGCAGGGTGCCAAACGTCAGCGTGCCAGTCTTGTCGACCACCAGAGACGTCAAGTCCGCCAGCTCTTCGAGAAACGCCGAGCTGCGAATCAGAATGCCGTGACGCGCGGCCACCGCAATGCCCGCAATCGCCGTGGCAGGTGCCGACAACACCAATGCACATGGGCACGCCGCCACCAACACCGCAAGCATCGCCTGGGCGTCATTGGTGACAAACCAGGTCACCGCCGCCAGCAACAACACCAGCACCATGTAACTGCCGGCGTAACGCTCCAGCAACCGGGTGATTGGCGGCTTGGAACGTTCGGCGCTCTGCATCAGGGCGATGACTTTGCCCAACGTCGATTCGTTACCGGTGCGGGTCACTTCAAGGCGCAGCAAACCGTCGAGGTTGATCGCGCCACCAAACACCTGCACGCCCACACTCGCTTCCAGCGGCACCGACTCGCCGGTAATCGGCGCGGTGTCGAGGCTGGCCTGGCCCGACAACACCACGCCGTCGGCGGGCACCCGGTCACCGGCGCGCACCTCGACGATATCGCCGGTCTTCAGGATGCCGTTGTCGACTTCCAGAATGGTCCCGTCAGCCTGCACCAGGCGCGCATGGCTGCGGGTCAGTTTGCCCAGGGCATGAATCGCTTCCTGGGAACCGATAACGCTGCGCTCTTCCAGCACATGGCCGAAGATCATGATGATCGGCAGCAGCGCGGCGGTCAGCAGGTCACCGGTGGCCCAGGCGCCGAGCATGGCCAGGGCGATCAGTTGGTCGGTGATGCCATGCAGGCTCGGATAACGCAGGCTGTACCAGGCCGAGCGCATCACCGGCACCGCCACCAGCAACGAGGCGACGCCCAGCAGCAGTTGGCTGACGCCGGTCTGGTCCGGCGCCAGCCAGCGCCATACCAGGCCCAGGCTGAGCAGGCCCAGGGCGAGCATCGCCAGGGTCAGTTGCCGGGCGGCGCTGCGTTGTTCGGCCGATGAGAGCATCGGGGCGGCGTGGGCAGTCATTGTTCGGCTCCCTGAATGATCAGGCGGGAATCGTCTTTAGGGTCAACCGTGGTGACGGAACCAGCCTGGCCGAGAATCTTCGGCAAGCGCTCGCGGTACAGGCGCAGCAACAGGCCAGGGTCTTTGACCTGGGCCAGGCTGGCGACGGTGGCGGTTTGCGCGTGGGCGTTGGCCAGGCGTTCGCTGGCCTGGGCATGGGCCACCTGCACGGCGCGGTCGGCGTCCTGATTGGCGGTCTGGGTAAGTTTTTCGGCGTCGGTGCGCGCATTGGCCACCGCCTTGTCGGCTTGCTGGCTGGCGGTCAACACCGCGTTGAAGGCGTTGACTGCCGGGCCCGGCAGGCTCGATTGCACGTCGACCCGGGTGACTTCGATGCCCAGGCCAAGCCCGGTGGACGCCAGGTCAGCCAGGCGTTGATTGATGCCGCGCACCAGATCGCCGCGCAGCCGTTCGCGGCGTTCGGCGGCCTGGTTGTCGGCACCGATCAGCTCGGGGCGCGCCACCAGAATGGTGTCCAGATCCCGCGCAGCGGTCAGCACCACAGCGCTGCGGGTGACCAGCCGATCCAGCGCCGGCAGCACGTGATCGCCCTGCAACACAAAGGCGTAGGGCTCGGTGACCTTATAGAAGACCCGCACATCCAGCTGCACCACGCCGGCATCGCCGGTCAGCAGGTAACCGGAGCCGGCCAGGGCATCGCTCAGCGGCGTGGCAAAACTGGCCACGCGATCGGCTTGCGTGGCCGCATCGGAACGCAGCAGGTTTTCCACCCGGCGTTCGATCACCCGGTCCGCTGCGGGCAACAACACCACCTGCTCAAACGGGCGCGGCCAGGCCAATAGGAGCCCGGCATTCTGAATCCGGTCCAGCGCGCCGAAGTGCAACACCACGGCGCGGTTCTGCGGGTCGATCTGCCGTACGTTGGAAAACGCCCACGCCAACGCGGCCAATACCGTCACCGCATACAGCGCCAGGAACGTCAGCCGTCCAGCCTGGATCCACGGGCTGTCGAGGCTTTCCCGCTCACTCATGGCTGAACATCCTTCGGCCCATCCACCAAGGCGCGGAACGGTGCAGCGTCGGTGCGCAGGATAATTTTGGTGCCCGGCGTAACCACGGTGCCGAGGGTGTCGAGGGAGCGCAGCAGGTTATACAGCTGCGGATTCCCGGCGTAGGCACGCCCATAAATCTGCGCGGCTTCCACCCGGGATTGCGCTTCGATATCGGCGGCTTTCACCGTGGCATCGGCCTGCACGATCCGCGCATCACGCTCGGCGGCAGAACGAATCTGCGCCGCTTCACGTTTACCTACGGCGGTGCGTTCAGTGGCGATAGTCTCGCGCTCGGCGCGCATGCGGTCGACGGTGGCGGCCAGGGTCACCGAGGGTAAGGTCAGCCGCTCAACCCCGACCTGCACCACGCGCACGCCATAGGTGGTGAGCAATTGTTGATCTATCTGCTGGCGCAACTGCGCTTCAAAATCGGCAATGCGCACCTGGCTCGCATCGGTGTTCACCAGGTTGGCCAGGTCGAAACTGGCGGCGGTGGTTTCCAGCGCCGAGCCGACGAAGGTGCGAATCTGCCGCGCCGCTTCATCCGGCTGGTTCTGCACCGCGCGCATAAAACGCTGCACGTTGTCGGGGTCGCCTTGCACCTGCCAGGCCACGTAGGCTTGCACGATGATCCGCAGGCCGTCGCGGGTGCCCACATCCTGCAAACCGCTGGACGTGGTGCGCAGGCGCAGGTCTACCGGAATCGCCGCTTCAAACGGCGCCGGCCAGCGCCAGCCCAGGCCCGGCTCCAGCAGCACCCGCGACGGGTTGCCGAAGCGGGTAATCACCGTGGCTTCGCCGGAGCGCACCTGCACCAGGCTCGCCGCGGCGACGGCAAACAGCACCAGCAACACCGCCCAGCCCATACGCCGCCAGGGAAACGGGCCGGCTTCATGTTCATCACCGTGATGGTGATGATGGTGGCCGTGGTGGTGACCATGGCCTGCGTGATCGTGAGAATGAGCGCTCAACAGATGAACTCCTTATTGAACGGCTTTACGCGGCACCGCAGGGTCGGCCGGTAAGGTAAAGGAACGCAGATCGATGGTCGGTGCGCCACTGGCGCCCAGGCGATGATCAAGAATGAGTAATTTGGCGTGGGCCAGGCCCTGGCTCAGTTGGCTCAGGTACTGCTCCAGCACAAAGGCCTGGCCAGCTTGTTGATAGGCCTTTTGTTCGGCGCTGAAACGCAGGTCTGCGGCCCTGGCGCCAGCACCGACCTCATAGGCCGTGGCCTGGGCCAGGTCACGGGCGGTACTGGCCTGCAGCAACGCCTGGTTGGTCTGCTCGCTGGCAGCGCCGCGCTCCCGGGAGATCAGCGCCTGGGCGCCGATCTGTGCGGCCTGCACCGCGTGGTAGGCGTTGGCCGCACCGGACGGCGGATGAATGGCTTCCACCACGGTGGCGAGAATTTCTACGCCGCTGTCGAGCTTTTTCAGGTCCGCTTGCACCGCTTGGCCAATTTCATCGGCGAGGCTGTTGCGTTGTTCGCCGAGTAATTCGTCGAGGGTTCGCGAGGCAAACTCGTGGACGAGGATACGGCTGGCGGTGCTGCGAATCAGCGTGGGTACATCGGCGCTGTTATAGGTGGCCGCGAGCGCGGCCTGGTCGGTCAGGCCGATGCGGTACACGAAGCGCACATCCATATTGACGATCTGGAAGCTCTGCTTGTCGCCGCTGCTGCTGGCGATCACCTGGGATTTGTCATTCACGTGGCTCGCGTCCCACAGGCGGTTGGCGATCAACGGCGCCGGGCCTTCAGCGGGCGCGACGTCGGTGGCCGCCGCTTCGCCAACGCTGGTGGCCAGTTCATGGACCACGCCGTTTTCCACGTTCAGCACGCGGCCCAGCGGCCACGGCAAACCGGCATGCAGGCCGGGCCCGAAGACCTCGACCGGCTTGCCAAAGCGTTCATAAATCCCACGGCTTTGCAGGGCGACTTCATGCACACCGGTCAGCAACCAGCCTACGGCCAGCACCACCACCAGCACCGGCAGGAATGCCCGGCGCATGTAGGTAAAGGCCCAGATTTGCCGCAGGTCGATGCCGAAACGGTTGTGCAGTTCGTGCTGCAAGGCGAGCAACGGTTGTGGCGGCCAGCGCAGCATCCCGGCGATAAAACTCTGCGCCATCAGCCGTGGTTCAAGGCGCTCCTGGCGCGGGCTGAACAGCGACAGCAGGCCGCGTAACAGAAACTCCAGCGCCACCAGGGCCGGCAACAAGCCGATCAACACCGCCAGACGTAACGGCCACACGGACTCTTCACCGGCAAACAACAGACAAATCGCACTGATCACCAGGCAGATAATCGCCACCCGGCTCAGTTGCGCCAGTTGCGCTGCTTCCGGCCATTGGGCGGTGCTTTCCTGGGCCATGCGCCGTTCAAACACCAGCAAGCCGAACGCCAGCGCCAGAGCGATAGCCGCGCCCACGCTGGCCGCCTGGCCCACCGCTGCGGTGGGCAATGTCAGGTTCCAGAATTCCAGGACGCTGAACAGCGCCAGCAACGACCAGCCGCACAGCCAAAACACCGGCGCGCCGATCTGCGTCAGCAAGCCGCTACCGACACGGCCGAACAAACGGTTGAGCCAGCCAGGTTCTTCCTGTGGCAGCGGCTGTTCGATCAGCAGTGCCGCCGGCTCTTCCAGCGCCATGGCCCGCCAATCGGCGACCCACCACGCCGATTGCAAACCGGCCACCAGCACCAGCAACGCCGAGGCACAGTTGATCAACACTACCGGCCAGATCGACAGCGGTGCAAACAGCGCCACAAACAGGGCCAGCATCCAGCCGCCGACCGCCAGCACCGTCAGGCCAATGCCGGCCTGCCTTAACCGACGGGCATGAAACAACCCTTGCTGAAAACGCGGCAGCCCTTCGATAGCCACGTCATCAGCGTCTAGATCCACTCGCATCCCCAAACGCCCACCCAGAAACAATTAGTTACTCTATAACCCGGCGCGTGAAATTTTTGTTTGGTTTCACGGGGATAGTGACGAAACCCCCAGAAACCGGAGCCATCACTGGTTTCAGCCGTGATAAATCGGCACACTCCCCACAGTTTTTCGCGGGCTTACGGACAAGGAAGCGTCACTCCCCATGATTTCGATCTATCAGCTTAAACCGCGTTTTCAGAACCTGCTGCGCCCGCTGGTGCAGCGCCTCTACGACAACGGCACCACCGCCAACCAGATCACCGTGCTCGCCGGGGTGGTTTCCCTGCTGGTGGGATTGCTGATCGCCGGCTTTGCGCAACATGTGTGGCTGTTTGCGCTGATCCCGCTGTGGATGATCCTGCGCATGGCCCTCAACGCCATCGACGGCATGCTCGCCCGGGAATTCGGCCAGCAGTCGCGGCTCGGCGCCTACCTCAATGAACTGTGTGACGTGATCGCCGACAGCGCGCTGATCCTGCCGTTTGCGCTGATCCCCGAAGTCAGCCTGGCGCCGGTGCTGCTGGTGACACTGCTGGCGGTGTTCAGCGAGTACGCCGGCGTGCTCGGGCCGATGGTCGGGGCTTCGCGGCGCTACGACGGGCCCATGGGCAAGAGTGACCGGGCGTTTGTGCTCGGCGTGCTGGCCACCGGTGTGGCGCTGGGCTGGCTCGGTGCCGGTTGGGTCGATGCGGTGATGTGGCTGGTCGCGGCGTTGCTGGCCTACACGATGGTCAACCGCGTGCGCCAAGGCTTGAAAGAAGAACAAACCTCCCCTTCTGCATAAGGATTTTGCGATGCGCGAACAGCAAGAGCACACCTTCAGCACCCATGACGGGGTGGCGCTTTTCTACCGTCACTGGCCCGCCACCGCACCGGCGGGCTTCGCGCCGCGCAAGGCGATTGTGCTGTTCCATCGCGGCCACGAGCACTCCGGGCGTATCGCCCACCTGGTGGACGAACTCAACCTGCCGGAATTCGACTTCTTCGCCTGGGACGCCCGTGGCCACGGCCAATCCCCCGGCGAACGCGGCGACAGCCCCAGCTTTGCCACCAGCGCCCGGGATGTGCAGACCTTCGTTGACCATATCGGCGCCACCTACAACATCGAGGAAGAAAACCTCGCGGTGATCGCCCAGAGCGTCGGCGCGGTGATCGCGGCGACCTGGGTGCACGACTACGCGCCGAAGATTCGTTCACTGGTGCTCGCCTCCCCTGCGTTCAAGGTCAAGCTCTACGTGCCCTTCGCCCGACCGGGCCTGGGGTTGATGCGCAGGTTTCGCGGCAACTTTTTCGTCAACAGCTACGTCAAGGCCAAGTTCCTGAGCCATGACCCGGAGCGCGTGGCGTCCTACGACACTGATCCGCTGATCACCAAAGCCATCTCGGTGAATGTGCTGCTGGGCCTGTACGAAGCGGCCGACCGGGTTGTAGCCGATGCCCAGGCGATTCAGGTGCCCACCCAACTGTTCATCTCCGGCTCGGACTTTGTGGTGCACCGCAAACCCCAGCAGCAATTTTTCGACCGCCTGGGCAGCCTGAAGAAAGAACTGCACATCCTGCCCGGTTTCTTCCACGACACCCTCGGTGAACGTGGCCGCGCCGTGGCCTTGAGCAGCGCCCGGCGCTTTATCCTGCAGAACTTCGAGCACCCGCTGGACCGTGCCAACTTGCTGGATGCCGACAAAATTGGCCTGACCTGCGCCGAATCCGAATCCCTGGCCGCACCGTTGCCCCGCAACTCGCTGCGCGACCTGTACTGGCGCATGACCCGTGCCAGCATGGGCCTGGGCAGCAAGCTGTCGGATGGCGTGAAGCTCGGTTTCGACACCGGCTTCGACTCCGGCAGCACCCTGGACTATGTGTACCGCAACACGCCCACCGGCAAAGGCGGGCTGGGGCGGATGATCGACACCAACTACCTCAACTCCATCGGCTGGCGCGGTATTCGCCAACGCAAGTTGAACGTGGAAGAGCTGCTGCGCCTGGCGATGGGCAAGCTGCGGGAGGAGGCTCGCGAGGTGCGTATCGTCGATATCGCCGCCGGGCATGGCCGGTACATTCTGGAAGCCTTGCAGGGCGTTTCGCCGCTGCCGGAATCGATCCTGTTGCGGGACTACAGCGATATCAACGTGCGCGACGGTGGAGCACTGATTCGTGAGAAAGGCCTGGGAGACATCGCCCGGTTCGTCAAAGGCGATGCGTTTGACCGGGAAGACCTCGCGGCGCTTGAGCCAAAGCCAACGCTGGCGGTGGTGTCCGGGCTGTATGAACTGTTCGCGGATAACGCGATGGTCGGTGGCTCGCTCGCCGGTTTGGCTGAAGCTGTCGAGCCCGGTGGTTATCTGGTGTACACCGGCCAACCATGGCACCCGCAACTGGAACTGATCGCCCGCGCCCTCACCAGCCACCGTCAGGGCCAGGCCTGGGTGATGCGCCGGCGCAGCCAGGCGGAAATGGATCAACTGGTGGAAGCTGCCGGTTTCCGCAAGATCACCCAACGCGTGGATGAATGGGGAATTTTCAGCGTGTCCCTGGCACAGCGGGTCTGACCCATGCGTGAACCGGGCCTGTTAAAACCGGCGGTGCTGTGGCTGCTGCTGTTGGCGCCGCTGTTTTTCAGCACCTACGGCTTTGCCACGTGGGTCACCAGCCAGCGTAGCGACGTGGGCACCCTGGTGTTCGGCTGGGAAACCCATATCCCGTTCTGGGCCTGGACCATCGTGCCCTACTGGTCGATCGACCTGCTCTACGGTTTCTCCCTGCTGCTGCCCAGTACGCGCCATGAGCTGAAACAGCATGCCCTGCGCCTGCTGACGGCCCAGGTGATTGCTGTCACGTGCTTCCTGATCTGGCCATTGCGCTTCACCTTCGAACGGCCGGAGCTGGACGGCGTGTTCGGCTGGCTGTTTGCGGTACTCGCCGGGTTCGACAAGCCGTTCAATCAGGCGCCGTCGTTGCACATCGCCCTGCTGGTGGTGCTGTGGATAATGTACCAGCGGTATAGCCGGGGCCTGTGGCGCTGGCTGGTGCACGGCTGGTTCGCATTGATCGGCCTTTCGGTGCTGACCACTTATCAACATCACTTTATCGACTTACCCACAGGCGCCCTTGCCGGCTGGCTGTGCGTGTGGCTTTGGCCGCTGGAACATCCGAGCCCGTTGCTGAATGCCCAGTTGACCCGGGACCGCCAGCGTTGGCGGCTGGGGTTGCGCTATGGCTTCGGTTCTTTGGTGTGTTTGATCCTGGCGTTCAGCCTCGGTGGCGGTTGGTTGTGGCTGCTTTGGCCGGCGGTTTCCCTTGGATTGATGAAGGCGAATTATCTGGTGCTGGGCGTTTCGGGCTTTCAGAAGCGTGCCGACGGGCGACTTGCTCCGGCAGCACGCTGGTTGTTGGCGCCTTATCTGGCAGCAGCCTGGATCAATTCCCGGCTGTGGACGCGTAAACATCCACAGCCCGATCAGGTTGTGGATAACGTCTGGCTGGGGCGAATTCCCACAGCCAGGGAGCTGGACTCATTCAAAGCGGTGGTCGATCTGTGCGCCGAATTGCCGATTAATCCACAGGACCGCGTCTATTACAGCCTGCCTGTTCTGGATCTCACGGCACCTACTGCGGCGCAATGCCTGGAAGCTGCCGAGGCCATTGAACGCCTACGCTCAGCCGGGCCGCTGCTGGTGTGCTGCGCCCTCGGTTACTCGCGCAGCGCCACCGCCGTGGCCGCCTGGCTGCTCCACACCGGGCGCGCAGCCAATGTCGACGAGGCGGTGGCTATTATTCGTACAGCACGCCCGCGTGTGGTCCTGCATCCCGCTCACCGTGAAGCCCTGGAGGGTTTAACCCATGCCGGCTGATATGGAATTACAGGTCGTCGCCAGCCTGCTGCGCCGGGGCCGCTCCCTGGACCAGTTATCCACAGGCCTGACCTTGCTCGGCGTGCTGTTCGGCCTCGCACAACTGCTGATGGCCAGCATCACGCCAATCTGCCTGATCCTCAGCCTGTGGATGATTGTGCTCGGGCTGCTGCAAAAATACTGGGCGTTGCGGGTGGCCTTCGACGCCGACCTGTTCGCCCTGCTCGCCCGCGACACCGACCGTACACCCGACTTCGACCAGGCCATGCAAACCCTTGGCCTGCAATCCGCCAAACGCGCGGGCCGGCCCTGGACCGAACGCCGTCGCGGCGCCCTGAAACTGTTGCGCAAGCAAGCCTACCTGCTGGCGGCGCAAGTGCTGCTGACCGTGGCCGTCATCCTGGCCAGCCCCTGGCTGCCCTTCGCCGGATAAGGAATCCTCATGTTCGAACCCGTGGTCGCCACCCTGATTACCTCCATGGCCCGCACCGTCACCGGCGCCCGCAGCCTGTGGCTTGGCTGTGCGCCCGTGCCGGTGCAACGCATCTATTACGCCAACCACAGCAGCCACGGTGATTTCGTGCTGCTGTGGGCGTCGCTGCCACAGAACCTGCGTAAATTCACACGCCCGGTGGCCGGCAGCGACTACTGGAACACAAGCGCCCTGCGCCGCTACATCATCAACCGCGTATTCAACGGCGTGCTGATCGACCGCGAGCGCAAGGACCCTGTGGATAACCCTTTGCAACCGATGCTCCAGGCCCTGGAAAACGGCGACTCGCTGATCATCTTCCCCGAGGGCACCCGCAACCTGGAAGACGGCCTGCTGCCCTTCAAAAGCGGCCTGTATCACCTGGCAAAGAGTTATCCACACGCCGAATTGATCCCGGTGTGGATCGCCAACCTCAACCGGGTCATGCCCAAGGGCCGCGTGCTGCCGTTGCCATTGCTGTGCACCACCAGCTTCGGCGCACCGCTGCAACTGGAGGACGGTGAAGACAAGGCACTCTTCCTCGCCCGCGCCCGCGACGCCTTGCTCGCCCTCGCCCCGGAGCACTCCTGACATGGATAGCCAAACCCTGATGTTGTTCGGCGGGATCGGCGCGATCCTGGTGCTCGCCTCACTGATCGGCCTGATCCTCAAACTGCGCACCCGTGGCACGCCCAACGCGGTCATCGACAACCTCAACGCCCGCATCAATGCCTGGTGGGTGATGGTGGTGGTGATCGGCATCGCCTTCTGGCTCGGCACCGGCGCGGTGATCCTGCTGTTCTACGCCGTGTCGTTCTATGCGCTGCGGGAATTCCTCACCCTCACGCCGACCCGGCGCAGCGATTACCCGGCGCTGGTAGCGGCGTTTTACCTGGCGTTGCCGCTGCAATACCTGCTGATCTACTTCGACTGGTACGGGCTGTTCTCGATCTTCATCCCGGTGTACGTGTTCCTGCTGCTGCCGATCCTTGCGTCCTTGGGCGGCGACAGCACGCACTTCCTGGAACGGGCATCGAAGGTGCAATGGGGGTTGATGATCGCGGTGTTCTGCGTGTCCTTCGTGCCGGCGCTGCTGACCCTGGACATCGTCGGCTATGAAGGCCGCAACCTGCTGCTGATCGCCTACCTGGTGATCGTGGTGCAGCTGTCGGACGTGCTGCAGTACGTGTGCGGCAAGCTGTTCGGCAAACACAAAATCGCGCCCAACCTGTCGCCGTCGAAGACCGTGGAAGGCTTTGTCGGCGGGATTTTGCTGTCATCGCTGATCGGTGCGGCGCTGTGGTGGACCACGCCGTTCAATCCCTGGCAGTCGTTCCTGATAGCGCTGTTGATCAACCTGCTGGGGTTTGCCGGCGGAATCGTGATGTCAGCGATCAAGCGCGACCGGGGCGTGAAGGATTGGGGGCACATGATCGAAGGGCATGGCGGGATGCTGGACCGGCTGGATTCCGTATGTTTTGCGGCGCCGATTTTCTTTCATCTCGTGCGCTATTGGTGGACCTGAGCCCCACCCCTCACCCCAAGTACCCGCAACGCAACCCCCTCACCACAAAGTGCTCCTCACCAACGCAATTCGATCATTAATTGGGAAGATGCCCCAACGGCAACGCCCCCGGCGTCTTCACCGTCTGAATCGCAAAATTGCTACGGATATCACTCACCCCCGGCAGCTTCAACAAACTCCCGGTCAGGAATCGCTCATACCCGCGCAGGTCCGGCACCACCACCTGCAGCAGAAAGTCAGATTCCCCCGACACCAGAAACGCCGAAATCACCTGGGGCAGCGCCGTCACCGCCAACCGAAACGCCTCCGCCTGTTCGTCGTTATGCCGCTCCACTTTCACCCCGACAAACACCGTCAGCCCCAGCCCAACCTCATCCCGGTCGAGGCTGGCCTGATAGCCGCGAATCACACCGGCTTCTTCCAACAGGCGCACCCGGCGCAAACAGGGTGACGCCGACAGGCCTATCTCATCCGCCAGTTGCACATTGCTCAGGCGGCCATCCCGTTGCAGGGCTTCAAGAATCTTGCGGTCAAACGCATCCAGTTTCAGATTTGGCATAAGTGAAGTGTTTCGCCCAACATAAGTGGCAGATTGTGCCAAGACTAGACGCTTTTCCGGCTGACTACGCAAGCACCTGCCCCGGCCTTCGCCCCTAAAATTGCCCTACGAATCACGTAACGCAAGGGGCAGGCACATGGCAGAACTCTGGTTGTTTTTAGTCGCGCTGGCGGTGGTGTACCTGTTGCCCGGCCCGGACATGATTTTGTTGCTGCAAACCGGCGCACGCCAAGGCAAGGCGATGGCACTGGCAACCGCAGCCGGTTTGGGCGTCGCCCGGGCTTGCCATGTGGCACTGGCTGGGATGGGCCTGGCGACGCTGTTCAAGGTCGCGCCCTGGACCTTCGACGTGGTGCGCCTGGGCGGTGCGGCGTATCTGCTGTGGATCGGCGTGCAGTGCCTGCGCGCCAACCTGCTGCCCAACCTGAACACCGAGGACGGCACCGCACCGGCCCACGCCTGGCGCGGAGCCTTCCAGCGCGGCCTGCTGACCAACCTGCTCAACCCCAAGGCGCTGCTGTTCTGCTCCGTATTGCTGCCGCAATTCATCGACCCACACGGCGCATCGGTGACGGCACAGTTCGCCCTGTTAGGCGCGATTCTGGTGGCGGTCGGCCTGGCTTTCGACAGTTGCTATGGATTGGCCGGTGCCAGAATCGGCCGCTGGCTGGAGCGTAGCCCATCCGCCCAGCGCCTTCAGCAATGGCTGTTTGGCAGCCTTTTGATCGGTTTTGCGATACGCCTCACCTTCGTACAGCAAGCCTGAGCTTTGCGGCGCATTTGCCGTCATCTTTTGTATCAAAGAGACGTGTAAGATACGCGACACATTGCCAGGGATGCTCACCATGTTTGATTCGTTAAAAGCGACCAGCCGCCGTTTTTTCGGGGCCTTGATCTCAGTGGTGAGTGTTCTGTTCAACGCCGTCCGATGGCTGGCGCGCAGCCTGTTCGGCCAGTGGCAGCCGCCGCGCTGGCTGCAAGCCACGGGGAACGGCCTGGTCAACGTCGGCCACAAGGCCCGGGCTTATCCGCGCCAGGCGGCCGGCGGAGTCCTGGCCCTGGTGTTGTTGGTGGCCGCAGGCTTTTATGGCTGGCACTGGTATTCCCACCTGCCGCAACCCCACACCGTGGGCTATTCGCTGCACAAGCCCAACCTGACGGATTACACCCAGCCGCAGCCGGTTGTGGATAACTTGCAGGTACGCTTCGCCGAATCCGTGGCACCGCTGGCGGCCATTGGCAAGCCGGTCACCGAAGGCATCACCCTCAAGCCTGCCATCGCCGGCGCCTGGCGCTGGGCGGATGACCGCAGCCTGGTGTTCACCCCGGAAAAAGACTGGCCCGTCGACGCCCACTACACCATCGACCTGGCCAAGAAGAACCTGTTGGCCGACGGCGTTCTGCTCAGCCAATACAGCAGCCAATTCTCCACCCAGCCGTTCCGCGCCACCTTGACGCAAAACGAGCTGTACCAGGACCCGAGCAACCCGACGCAGAAACAGCTGGTCGCAACCTTCCACTTTTCCCACCCGGTAGACGAAGACAGCGTACGCAAGCGCGCCTCGGTCACCCTGGGTAAAGGTTTGGCCTACCGCGACGCACAACTGCCCAACCGCCCGGAAATCACCTTCGACGAACACAAGCTCAACGCCTTTGTACGCTCGGCGGCCCTGGCCACGCCGCTGGAAAGCACCCCGGTCAGCGCCAAGCTCGATGAAGGCCTCAAGGCCCGCGACGGCGGCAATGCCAGCCCTGCGCCATTGGTGGCCGAAGTCACCGTGCCCGGCCGCTATCGCCTGACCTTTACCGGCGCCGAAGTCAGCTTTGTCGACAACGAGCGCGGCGAGCCCGAGCCGGTGCTGATGTTCAGCAGTTCCAGCGCCGTGGCCGACGAGACCATCGCCAACAAGGTGCAGGCCTGGATGCTGCCGGAAAAAGCCGAGGACGATACCCGGCCCTGGAACCTGCAAGATATCGACGACAAGCTGCTGGCCAGCAGCACCAAGGTCAAACTGACCCACGTGCCGAGCGTCGAACCGCTGAATACCCTGCACGCCTTCAAATTCAAGGCCCCGCCTGGCCGCGCCCTGTATGTGCGGGTACCGGCCAACCTGGAAGCCATCGGCGGCTACCTGGCGAAAAACCCGACAGCCTCCCTCGTGAGCATGCCGGCTTATCCGCGCACGTTGCAGTTCCTGTCCGACGGCGCCCTGCTCAGCCTCACCGGCGAAAAACGCCTGGGCTTCATGGCCCGTGGCGTGCCCGGCGCCCATGTGGAAATCGCCCGTCTGCTGCCCAACCAGTTGCAACACCTGGTGGACCAGAGCAGCGGCAGCTTTGCCCGACCGAATTTTGCCAATGACTACTTCGACCGGATGGTGGAGCGTCAGAGCCTGGACATTCCGTTGTCGGCTGGTGACCCGTCCAAAACTGTCTACGACAACGTCGACCTGAGCAACTACCTGACGGCCAACGGTGGCCGCCGAGGCATTTTCGTGCTCAAGCTCAGCCCGCAGGACGACCCGGCTGATCGCACCTTCGAGTACGAACGCAACACCACCAGCGACCTGCGTTTCATCGTGGTCACCGACCTGGGCATCATCGCCAAGCGCTCCAGCGATGGCAGCCACGACGTGTATGTACAGTCCATCGGCAACGGCTCGCCGGTGTCCGACGCCCAGGTCGATATCATCGGCCGCAACGGTTTGCCGGTCGCCAGCGGCCATACCGACGCCGAAGGCCATGCGCACTTTGCCAAGCTGGACGAACTGCGCCGCGAGAAAACCCCGCTGATGTATGTGGTCAGTCGCGGCAATGACCAATCCTTCCTGCCGATTGCCCGTCAGTCCCAGCAGCTGGATTTGTCGCGCTTTGATGTCGGCGGCCTGGAAGAAGACGGTGCGATCAATCGCCTCAGCGCCTACCTGTTTACCGACCGTGGCCTGTACCGACCCGGCGAAACCGCGCACCTGGGCATGATCGTGCGCAGCGGCGACTGGAAAGGCGCGCTGCAAGGCCTGCCGGTGGAACTGCAAATCACCGACCCTCGTGGGTTGGAGGTGATTCGCCAACCACTGAAGCTCTCCGCCAGCGGCTTTGAAACCTTTGATTTCCCGAGCAGCGAAGTGGCGCCTTCCGGCGACTACACCGCGACCCTGCAACTGATCGGCGAGAAGCAGCGACGCACTGACCTGGGCAGCGTCAGCTTCAAGGTCCGCGACTTTGAACCAGACCGCATGAAGGTCAGCCTGAGCCTGCACGACACGCCGGTGCCGGGCTGGATACCGCCGGACCAGGTGGTGGCCAAGGTCACCGCGATGCACTTGTTCGGCGCGCCGGCGGCGGGCCGTCGCGTCACGGCAAAAATGTCCCTGAGCCCGACGCTTGCGGCTTTTGATCGCTACCCGGATTACCGCTTCCGCCTGAATGACTCGCTGGAAGAAGCCAGTTCCGAAGACCTGGCCGAAACCACTGTCGACGACAATGGCCAGGCCGTTCTCGACCTGAACCTGCAACGCTTTGCCAACAGCACCTACCGCCTGCAAGTGATGACCCAGGTGTACGAAGCCGAAGGCGGTCGCAACGTCGCCGCACAAAGCGCGTTGCTGGTCTCGGCGGCGCCGTACCTGGTGGGTGTGAAGAGCAAGGATTCGCTGTCGTTCGTCGCCAAGGACGCCCCGCGTGAGGTGCAATGGCTGGCCGTCGCGCCAGACCTCACGCCGGTCGCAGTCGACGGCCTGACCAGTGAAGTGGTCGAACACCGCTACGTCTCGGTGCTGGTGAAGCAGTCCAACGGCACCTACAAATACGAGTCGCGGATCAAGAACATCAGCCAGCCGGCCTCGCCGCTGGTGATGACCAAGGACGGCGCCAAGCAAACCCTGAACACCGGCGCCCCGGGCGATTTCACCCTGCAACTGAAAGACGCCAACGGCAACCTGCTGAACCAGATCGACTACAGCGTGGCCGGCCGGGGCAATACCTCGCGCTCCCTGGAGCGCAATGCCGAGTTGCAACTGCGCCTGGATAAACGCAGCTACGCCACCGGTGATGAAATCGCCATCAGCATTCGCGCGCCGTATACCGGTGCAGGGTTGATCACCATCGAGCGGGACAAGGTCTACACCCAGCAGTGGTTCAAGGCCGACAGCACCAACAGCGTGCAACACATCCGCGTTCCTGCGGGGCTTGAGGGCAATGCCTACGTCAACGTGCAGTTCGTGCGGGACATCGGCTCGTCCGAGGTCTACATGAGCCCGCTGTCCTACGGCGTGGTGCCGTTCAGCATCAACCTGGACGCGCGGCGCATGGCGCTGAAAGTCGAAGGCCCGGCGAAGATCGAGCCGGGGCAGACCCTGGACATCAAGGTCAACGCCGACCGCCCTGGCCGCGCAGTGGTCTACGCGGTGGACGAAGGCATCCTGCAAGTGGCGCGCTACCAGACGCCGGACCCGCTGGGCTTCTTCTTCCAGAAGCGTGCGCTGGAGGTGGGTACCAGTCAGATCCTTGACCTGATCCTGCCGGAATTCAGCCGCCTGCTCAGTGGGGCAGCGCCCGGTGGCGATACCGAAGGCGCCCTGGCCAACCACCTCAACCCGTTCAAGCGTAAACATCAGCCGCCAGTGGCCTGGTGGTCTGGCCTGGTGGACTTGCCGGCCGGTGAAACCGTATTGCATTACCAGGTTCCGGACAGCTTCAACGGCAAGCTGCACCTGTTTGCGGTGGCCGTGGACAGCGACAGCGTAGGCGTCAGCGAGGCCAACACCGAAGTGCGCGGGCCGCTGGTGATCACCCCGAACGTGCCGGCTTTTGTCGCACCGGGAGATGTGTTCAGCGTCAGCGCCGGGGTGTTCAGCAACCTGGAAGCCGCAGCCGACGTGAAGTTTGAAGTGCAGACCAGCGATGGCTTGCAGGTGCAGGGCGACAAGGCCAGCACCCTGGCGCTGCAACCGCGCAAGGAAGGCGTCGCCGAGTTCAAGATCAAGGTCGGTGAAACCCTCGGCTCGGCAGACTTGCGCTTCGTCGCGGTGCTGCCGGATGGCAAGCGGATCCAGGTGGCGGAAACCACGTCGATCCGGCCATTGAGCGAGCATCGGGTGGCCCTGAGCCTGGGCCGTTTCGACAGCGCCAGCAAAGAAGTGAAGCCGACCCGCGAGTTGTTCGGCCAGTTGCGCGATGTGCAATTGGGCGTCGCCGCTTCTCCGCTGGTCTGGGCCAATGGCCTCAAGCATTACCTGGATGACTACGGCTACGCGTGCACCGAGCAATTGGTGTCCAAGGCGATGCCGGCGTTGATCTGGGGCGGTAATGCACCGGAGGCCGAGCAGGCCTTCAGCGGCGCGGTGCGCATGCTGCGTCAGCGGCAGAACCAGGCCGGTGGCTTCGGTTTGTGGGCGGCCAACCCGGACGTGGCGCCGTACGCCAGCCTGTACGCCACTGACTTCCTGATCGAAGCCCGGGAACGCGGGTTGCCGGTGCCGGAAGACTTGCTGCAACGTTCCAACGCGTACCTCACCGACCTGGCCAACGGCCCAAGCGAAGGCCTGTCGGAATTGCGCAACCGCGCCTACGCCAGTTACCTGTTGAGCCGTCAGGGGATTCTGGTGAGCGGCGCCTTGAGCGATATCCGCGAGCGCTACGAAAGCTACTTCAAAGACACCTGGCAGAACGACATTGGCGCTGCGTACCTGGCCGCCAGCTACAAGCTGCTCAAGCAGGATCGTCAGGCCGATGCGTTGTTCCGCAAGGTGCCATGGCTTTCCCTGTCGGATAAATGGGACAGCGACGGCCTGTATTACGACCCGCTGGTGCACGACGCCGAGCACCTGCACTTGCTCGCCCGGCACTTCCCCGAGTTGCTCGACGATGTGCCGGCCAGCCTGCTGGATAAACTCGGCAAGCGCCTCAACGAGCAACGCTACAACTCGCTGTCGGCGGCACTATTGCTGCGGGCCCTGGACAACTATGGCCAGCGCGCCCAAAGCGACATGACCCTCAAGGCCACCGCGTGGCTCAGCGACAAGCAGCAACAGTTGTTGCAGATGGCCGGCCAGCCGCCACGTGCAGCAGTGCCTGCCGGTACGCAAAAACTGCAGATGGAAAAATCCGATGGCCCGGCGGCGTTCTACATGCTGAGCGAAGCCGGCTATGACAAGGGCGCCAACCTCAAGCCGATCAACAACGGCCTGGAAGTCATCCACGAATACCTCGACCTCAAAGGCAACCCGGTCAGCAAGGTCGCGGTCGGTGATGAGTTCCTGGTGCGCCTGCGCTTGCGGGCCACCGACCGTGATCAGGTACAGCAAGTGGCCGTGGTCGACCTGCTGCCGGGCGGCGTCGAGCCTGTGTATAACTTGCCGCCGGAGCCGGAAGCGGCCAGCAGCGAGGAAAGCGAAGGTGACGATTCGGAGTACGTTGAAACCAGCGAAGACACCGAGGAAGCCGACGCCTGGCAAGCGCCGATCGGCGAGACCGACCTGAGCAACTGGCAGCCGGACTACGTCGACGTGCGTGATGACCGAGTGGTGTTGTACGGCACCGCCCTGCGGGATGTAGGCACCTTCGTGTACCGCGTGCGCGCCACCAACGCCGGTACCTTCAATACGCCACCGGCCTACGCCGAGGGCATGTACGAAACCACCCTGCAAGGACGCGGCAAAGTAGGCCAGCTTGAAATTACCAAGCCTTAAACGCCTGACGCCGCTGCTGGCAGCGGCGTTGATCCTGGCGGGGCTGCGATTGTGGCCCCATGCACCGCTGGAACAGGCCGCCACCTCCTCACGGGTGGTGCTGGCCGACGACGGTTCGCTGCTGCGTATGACCCTGGCGGCTGACGGGCAATATCGCTTGTGGCTACCCCTGGAGCGGATTTCTCCGTCACTGGTTGAAGCGCTGCTGCTCAAGGAGGACCGCAATTTCTACTGGCACCCGGGGATCAATCCCCCGGCCTTGCTGCGGGCGGCCATGGCCACCTACAGCGGCGGCCAGCGCCAGGGCGGCTCGACGTTGAGCATGCAACTGGCCAGGCGCCTGTGGGACCTCAACACCCGCCAGGTGCCCGGCAAGCTGGAGCAGATGGCCCTGGCGTTGTGGCTGGAGGCGCGTTATAGCAAGCACGACATTCTGGAGGCCTACCTCAACCTGGCGCCCATGGGCGGCAATATCGAAGGCGCCGAGGCGGCCAGCCGGATTTACTTTGGCAAGTCGGCGGCGCAATTGTCGTTGTCTGAAGCGCTGGCGCTGGCCGTGATTCCCCAACAGCCCGGTCGCCGCGCGCGCTTCGGTCCCTCGCTGCAAACCGCCCGGCAGCGGCTGATGGCTGACTGGCGGGAAACTTATCCACAGGACCCGCGTAACGACAGTTTGCTGGACCTGCCACTGGAAGCCCGCAATCGCCAGCAGATCCCGTTTCTGGCGCCGCACCTGAGCGAACAACTGCTGGCGTCGCAAACCGGCAATGAGCTGAACAGCACCCTGAACTTGCCGCTGCAACAATTGCTGGAGCGCCTGATCACCGGCTTTATCGCCGAGCGCCGCAGCAGCGGTGTGGAAAACGCCACGGCGATCCTGGTCGACAGCCGCGACCAAAGTGTAAAAGCCCTGGTGGGCTCGGCAGATTACTTATCCACAGGCATCCACGGCCAGGTCAACGGCGTGCTGTCGCGACGCTCGCCGGGCTCTACCCTCAAGCCATTCCTGTATGGGCTCGCGCTCGACCAAGGGGTGATCCACCCCATGAGCATCCTCAAGGACATGCCGAGTAATTTCGGCTACTTCCAGCCGGAAAACTTCGACGGCAGTTTTGTCGGCCCGGTGACAGCCCGCGATGCGTTGATCCGCAGCCGCAATATCCCGGCGGTGTGGCTGGCCAGTCAGACCCGGTCGCCGTCACTCTATGGATTGCTGCAACGCGCCGGCATCAAGGGCCTGCGCGGCGAAAGCCATTACGGCTTGGCGCTGGCCCTGGGCGGCGGCGAGATGACGCCCGAGGAACTGGCGCGGCTGTATGTGATGTTGGCGGGTGACGGGCATTTGCGTCCCCTGCGCTACTTGCAGGAGCAGCCGCAAACCACCGGCGCCCCGCTACTCACCCCGCAGGCCGCGTTTATGGTGCGCGACATGCTGCGGCGCAACCCGCGCCCGGACGGGTTGCCGGGACGCCACTGGCGCACGGCCTGGAAGACCGGCACCTCCTGGGGTTTTCACGATGCGTGGAGCGCCGGCCTCGTAGGCCCGTACGTACTGGTGGTGTGGGTAGGTAACTTTGACGGCCGTCCGAATCCGGAATTCATCGGCGCGAAAACCGCCGCACCGCTATTTTTCCGCATCGCCGACGCCCTGCCCCTGGCCTTGCCCAACGTGGTGATCAAACCCGACAAGCCACCCGCCGGGCTGATCCGCATCGATGTCTGCGCCGCTTCCGGCGAGTTGCCCAACCGCTGGTGCCCGCGCACCCGCAAGACCTGGTACATCCCCGGCGTATCACCGATTCGCGTGTCCAACCTGCACCGCCCGGTGCTGATCGACACCCGCACCGGCAAAGCCGCGTGCCCGCCGTTCGACCCGCAGTACACCCGTGAAGAAGTCTTCGAATTCTGGCCCAGCGATGTACAGCGGCTGTTCCGCGCCGCCGGACTGCCACGGCGCACGCCACCGAATGTGCAGAAAAGCTGCCAACCCAATCGAATCGGCGACCAGAGCGAAGCGCCGCAGATCCGTTCGCCGCTGACCCAGGTCAGCTACCACCTGCGCCTGTCACAGCCCCAGGAAAGTATTCCGCTGAACGCCAACGCGGCCAGTGATGCGCTGACGCTGTATTGGTTTGCCGACCAGACCCTGATCGGCCAGGGCCCGCCACAAACCACGCTGAACTGGCGGCCGGGTAAATCGGGGGAGTACCGGCTGCGGGTCACAGATGATCAGGGGCGCAGCGCCAGCCGGGGCTTGAAGGTGGAGTTCGTGCCGTGATCAGGCGTCTTCGTCGCCGAAACGGGCGGTGCCTGCGTCTTTTGTAAAATGCTTGTACGCCACCCCGAGCTTGCGTTGCTCAAAGATCGAGAACACCAGGGTGCCCAGCAGAATCATCATCCACACCAGGAAGACCTTCATGGTGTCCACCTGGGCCACCACCAGCAACAAGGTCACCACGCCGCCAATCACCATGCCCAAACCCATCCAGGCGCCCAGCACACGGCCTACCGCCAGGCGCATGCCCTTGGGCAGCAAGAGCCGCAGTGCAAGCAACACCACAAACATCGACAGCAAGAAGCCAAATGCGGCCATGAAAGGAATCACGAAGCCGTTGTCACGGTACAACCAGGCCAGAAAACGATAGGCCGGGTTCAGCGCTGCCATCTGCTGGTAGGTGGCGGGGCCCGGCAAATGCAGTTGGGCAAAATGTTCCGGGGTCATGGCCATGATGCCAACACCGATCAATCCCACCACTACCGCGTAGAAACCACCGGCGCGCCACAGCGGCGCCAGCACCCGGCGGTTTTCCACCTCCTTGGTCTCGGCCAGGCCGAACACCGCGTCCCGCTGCCTGCCCTGGGCAATCACCGTCTTGCCCTCACGCTCGCAGGCGTCGCCAATCAGCATCACCTGCATGTCCTGGGTGAGGAGCAGTTCGCCCTGGCGGCGGGAGCTGCTGATCCATTCATGGTCGTCAGGACACTTCTTGCCGAACAGGTCGATGCCTTCGGCAATCACCGTCACTTCACCGGTGGCGTCCTGCAGGCGGAAGTCATTGCAGCGGGCCTCGGCAGACACCTGGCTCCAGCTCCAATCGCCGTCCTTGTCTTTGGTGCCTTCCTCAATGATCCACACGTAGCCGGCACAGGGTTTGCCGTTGACCGGAGAGATCAGCGGCGTGTCGACGATCACCTTGCCGTTCACTTCCACCAGGCCCATGGCCAAAGAGCGTATCTGGCTGGTGGCCAGGCGCTGTTCGGTGCGATAGAAGTTGGGGCCAACGCTGGCCAGCAGGCCGATCAGGATGCAGACGGGAAAAAACAGCGCCACCAGGATCGTCGGCGCGTAAACCATCAGGCCGATGAAGCCGGCGAGAAAGACCAGTGCCACCAGGGTTTTCCACGCCGGCTTTTTCGCGACAACGCCCGCCTGAGTGGTTTTCATGCCCCCGGTACCTCAAGCTTCACACCCTCATAGCGGGTTTCTTCAGCGCTGATGGCCAGCAACGGGATGCGCTGGTAGCCGAGCATTTTTGCGAAGAACAGGTCGGGGAAAATCGCGATGGCGATGTTGTAGAGGTTGACCGACTCATTGAAGAACTCGCGGCGGTCGGCGATGCGCTCTTCCACCGCCGAGATCGCCTGCTGCAACTCGACCATATTGGGGCCGGAGATCAGCGTCGGATAATTCTCGGCCACCGCAATCACCGACTTGAGCGCCGTATTGAGCTGGTTGGAGGCGTCGACCTTATCGGTGAGGCTGCTGGCATTGAGGTACGCGGTACGGGCGTCGCTGAGGCGGGTGAACAATGCGTTCTCATGGTTCATCGCGGTTTGCACCACGCGCATCAGGTCGGGAATCTGGTCAGCCCGTTGCTTGAGCAGCACGTCGATGTTGGCGAAGGCTTTATCCACATCGTTGCGCCGCATCACCAGGCCGTTGTAGACCCCCACCAGCCGACCGACCAGGCCGACGACAATAATCAGCACGACGATACCGGCGATCAGCAGTTCTATGTTCATGGTGGCGGCATTCCCTGGCTAGTTATCCACAGGGGGCATTCTAGGGGTAAAGCGGGGGAATACTCGCGGAATTAGTCCACAGAAACGGCAAGAGCCGATGCCCGGTAGCCTGAAAAAGCAAAACCCCCGAAGAACGGGGGTTTGTTTTTAGAGAATTAAAACTGTCGCAGCGAGGTCCCATTTTTCGCGGTCTGTAGCCCTGGCGAGAGAAAACGCAAAACTGTCGCTACAGCCAAAATCGGTGCTGCGAGAGCAAGCTCTAGCGAATTAAATCTGTCGCAGCCAGCAATGACGCCACTTTGCAGCTGGTTGAGCTCGCCGTACTGACCAATAGGCGACTCTCGTACGCTCCCGACTATTCGCCAAGCCAATCTGGAGATGAATTGTTAAATGCATACAACGCCCCGCACAGCACACTGCCGATCGCGGCCATGGCGGGATCAAGCTCGGCGAAAAGCTCTCCGCGTTGCGCTCGGTTCATTGCTCAACTGCTGACTTCATGGGAGATCACGATCATTGAAGCTTCAGTTGGGGAGGTCTCTGAGCGCATTATGTTCAGTCTCGATGGTTTGGATTTAGCGTAGCGAAGCGGACGAAGACGACCAGCGCACTTCGTAGTACGCCTCCAGAGCTGGGAAGGTCAGGCAGACATCGATTCATAGAGCCCCATGATCAGCTTCTTGCGGCCGGTGGCCGTCACCGCTTCAACCAGCTTGACGTCTTCCCTGCCGTACATATATTGACTTAGGGGCGAAAGCGGGCAGCCCGAATAAAGCCTTTTGGAGTGGCTGGTGCTGTGCAGCTGTGGTAAATCATTCTCGGCCGTTTTTACTCAAACGGCCATCTCAGCAGCCAGCATCGTCAAAGCAGGAGAAAGCACATGGAAAGGAAAGCAGGACTTATCGATGCATTCGCTCCGCCGTACGAGGTTTGGACCAGGCGCAGGACCAGTATTGAGGAGGCAATGGACCTTGTTGAAAACAAGGGCGTGCACATCAGTCAGGCTACCGAGGTCAACGACAAGCTTGTTGAGTTGGTGTCGACCCCTATTCAAGCAGCTACCCGCATGCTGAAACAGGGCGCAGATACTGGGCTTGAGCGTCATGTTGAATACGCCCTGGATTCAAGTGCTCAGTACCAAGCTTTGCGGAACCTGATGCCAACGGACGAGCCCGAAGCACTTAGCTCATACCAAGGCTCCTTCACTGAACGCGATTGGGTCCCTGCTGACGAGGCGATTAAGGCTAACGGCGTTGAGATGGCAGACGGCCAGTTCTTGTTTCATGGGGGTGTTTGGTCGAGCGACAGTCAGACCCTCACTACGACGAGACCGTTTTCCACATCATTCTGCCCTCAGGTTGCTCTCAGAAATGCCGAATGGGATGGCAAGGCCTACGAATCGGGCCGGATCGATCTGATGGTGGTGCAAGTCACCCGGCCTCAGACCAAGGCTTATGCTTACAGTCGCGAGGGCGAGCATGGCCACGAAAAAGAAGTCGTCTTCGCAAGCGGAGCGAAGCTTCGTCGTGTACGCCAAGTCCAAGTTGGTGAAATGCGCGTTAGCGACTTCAGTACGGCCATGAATAAAAAGGTAGTGCCTACTTATTTGGTTGAGGTCGAACTCAGTTGACGCATGACGGGATTTATTGCAGAAGCACGCTGGCAGTGGAGCATACTATTCAAACCCAGATCCACCGTTCACATGGGAAAGAGACTTATTGCTACCACTACACGACCTGACTGACGCAGACTATTCGACCGTTTTCACTTTGGGTATGCCAACCGGGTATGGAGCTTTGATCAAGGCTACCACAGCTACTAACACCTTATGACCAATTACAGTGGGATCTTGAGCGAATACCATGAGGCACGCCGCAGACAGGCGGAGGATCGCGGGTATTACGAGTAACGATTTCGATTTCTTAAAATTAGGTTCGAATATGGATATTAATATTGGATGGTGGAACACTAGTCTTTCCCCTCCTATAACTAAGACAAAAAAAGATAAATTCGACAAAAAGGGATCAGGATTATACCTGCGCATAATTGAGCATTTAATAGCCACTGAAAACGTCGACCTGCTCGGCCTGTGCGAGGTAGATTTAATTGATATTGAGCAAATAAAACTTTATCTGATAGCTGCAAAGCTTGATCACTTCAAGGTAATTCCTCTCTATAACAAGACTGAAGCACGCATCGACGATTATTGCTTAATTATTAACTCAAAAAAAATTGAATACAAAGAAAAACTAGAACTCAAGTACTGCCGGGATGAGGTTGGCACCTATTACAAAATCGGAATTAGAGTAACCCTAGAAATCAACAACGATGAATTTTTTCTATTTTTATCTCACTGGCAAAGTCAGTTATCCATGAGAGCTAAGCATAGAAGAAAACTTGGTAGTCTGCTGCGCGTTGCACTTAACACAGTCTTTCAAGAAAAACAGTCTCCTCACATAATTTTGATGGGGGACTTCAATGACGAACCATTTGACGACTCAATCAACATGGAGCTTGTCTCTTCTCGTGATAAAAGCCTTGTGCGAGATCACCCTACAGTTCTTTACAATCCATTTTGGCGGACACTGGGGTCCCATTCTCCATACGATTATGAGAGCAAGGATACGTGGAACCGCGTTGGGGGTACTTGCTTGTACAAGGAAAAAAAAGAAATGACTTACTGGAAAACCTTTGATCAGATACTATTTTCCAGCGAATTCATCGGTAACAGAGGCTGGCATTTGATCGAATCTAAAACTAGAATCTGTTCTGAACCATCATTAGATGCTCGGTTCAAGGACTGGCGGAAAAGAGTTTCAGATCACTTCCCGGTTATCAGCCAAATCAGGAGGACCTAATGTCTAAGCTTGCAGAATCTTTAAAAAAAGGCATCCAAGCTGCCAAAAGTTATGACAAAAACCAACAACAAGTCCAAGATATATTCGACGAGCTTAATTTAGCGATTAAAAATTTTACAAAAAATAAAGTTCAAATAATCAAAGGCCCGAACAATCTTAAAGCCAAAGACCCCGCGAGCCTTATAAATCACACGAAGGATCATAAAGTTACCACGAGAAAAAATGGATCTATATTCTTATATTCATCTGACAGCAAAAAAATAGATCGAATCGCGGACTGGCATCAAACGGATTCTGATTTTTCGTTTTCTATTATTTACGATGATACACAGGTAATAATTGATTCTATCGATCAGCTAAAAGTAGCTCTTGGGGAACTACTTGAATCTCCAACTGTAGGGCTAACTCTGCTGAAGCACACTAAATCAAAAGCAAAATCTGCCCCAGTACGTACTTCCCGAGCAAATACCAAGCCTGTTAATCAAGCGTCGAAGCCAAAGGAACTTTCAGTTAAAGACAACATAAAATTTTCTGCCAAACCAGCAACTACGAAACCTTCTCAAAGGTT
Source organism: Pseudomonas sp. ADAK13 (assembly GCF_012935715.1). NCBI lineage: Bacteria > Pseudomonadati > Pseudomonadota > Gammaproteobacteria > Pseudomonadales > Pseudomonadaceae > Pseudomonas > Pseudomonas sp. ADAK13. The sequence continues at coordinate 2,300,488 of NZ_CP052860.1, read as the reverse complement.
AGTCGACGCCAGTAAAAAAGGCAACATTCGAAAAAGATCAAATACTAAAAAATCTTATATTAAGAATTTTACTGTCAACAGTCCGTTTAATGGCTCATATAAGCTGGAATATGTAGGCTTGTCCCCTGCTGAAGAGATTATAGATGGGCGACGTGCAGAGGCTTAAACATTTGTAGAGTGCGATATACATGTTGTTGCAGCTCCGGGTAAGGGGTAACGAAGCTGAATGATTGGAGCTAAAAGTTAGTCCGAGGGTCTTCCATGATAGGCAGAAGTTGGTCTTCAGGAGCATCATCTTCCAGCTGGTCGCCCCATTCATCCTCACGATCGTGCCAGCCCCCTATGTCTACCATCAGGGAGTTGTCAACGAACTCTAGTCCGTTAGAGTCGGGGTTTGGCGTTTCGCAGGTTAATTCGCAAGTGAAATTGAACGATTCGTCCATTTCCGCTCCATCCCCATTTCGGAGATCAGAGTTCGAGCCCCACTGTAATGTCACGTCGAGCGTACCGCTTACCTTGAAATGAACCGCTTCTGAGGTAATGCGGGTGACCTCATGCGAGTCGACGTAAACATCTTCGAGGTAGTAGTGCGTGGCTAGCTCGTCTACAGCGTCAAGGCTTTCCCCTACAACCTGATGAACGGCAGCATCACTAATCGCCTCCGAGAGACGATCACCTACCGCCGCTCTGCATTCCTGAATGCAGGCCATCAGTCCCGCCACCGCTTCAATTGTTTCTTCCGCCAAGCGGTCAATATCGTCATCTTCCAACGTAAAGACTTGTGGCGTGATATGGACGTACTCGCTCAATCGGACCACAGCGTCTCGGAGGTCTTCGTACTCCCTGCTGAAGTCTAGCCCAAGCCTTTTCATCACATAATGGTTGGATAGCCCGCCCTGGGTTGCATATACGCATCGCTCAACCCTTGTGACCTGATGGACCACATTTTCCGGCTTCTTTTTCCACCATATGCACTTCTGAACCTCATCATCTGGGGCTAAGCGAGCAAGCGTGTGCCCCACCAGCTCGCGCATAGCGAAGGCGAAATTATGAAAACGCAGTTTGTTCCGGTGGTCTTCGAGATTAAACATCGCCGCTTCGTACAGGTCTCGCTCGAACCGAGAGTCACCTACCAGCTGCAAAATCCTTTCGTCCATCGCAGTTCCTCAAATCAACGATTTTGTTTGCCTCAGCAACCTATATGCGTCATCAACTGATCGGAGCATGACGGTGTGGAGCGTACCTTCATTGGGATGGTCGAGACTGGCGAGCCACTGATACGGCAAGTACTTGAGACCATACGACAGTCGCATGAAGCGGAGGGCGTTGGCCCCCCAGTACACGAAGTGGAGCGTCTTCGCTTATCTGGAAGCGTCTGGCTGGAAGCGAGCCGGTCGGGGCTAATGCCCATCGGGTCCTTCAAACGACTGCTCTGCCAAGCTCTTCACCTCTGCGGCTCGGAAGCTTCTCGGTATCGATGCGTTTCCGATACGAAATCGATAAATGCCACTGCTGCGGCAACCGCAAGCCGAGCATGCCTGGGCTGCAGCCCGCGATGTTGGCCGTCCTTGCCATGTCCGGTACCGTACAAACCTCTCAACTGCGTGAGATTGCTGGTCAACTGAGTGAGGTTGCGGAGGATATTCTTGATGTTTTCAGCGCCCTTAGCTGCTTCACTGACTCCGTCGGGAACCAGCTGCAATGCTTTGGTAACCTTCTTCGTCAGATTGCCTAGGTCATCGGCCTTAGTGAACGGAATTTCTCGTTTCGTGAGAATGGACTTACAGCAGCTTTCTAACAGTTCTTTGGCCGTCCCGATCGCCAATTCGGGGTCTGAATCTACGGCATATTCCAGACGTTCAATTTGCTTCGCCATCCATCCGGCGCTCAGCGCCTCGACAACAACTCTCGCTCGCATGACCGACCTGGTTGCGTTCGCTTCTGTCGAAGCGCTGCTTATCAACCGGTAGGAAAAGCGCGGGCGGCCGGCGATTTGCTGCTCCTGGTACAACTCCCAGCCGGCGTTCTGGAGTTGATCGTTGAAATGCTCAACGAGCTTAATCGCTTCTTCTCGTTGGGGGCGAACTACGGGGTGCACCGTTTCGCAGAGAAACCGGAGAAATGCCTCAGCGCTCCCATCGAAGAGGTTGAATCGGGAGTCGCTGAAGACCCAGTCATCGTCCCAGTCATCGTTGTTATAGCGATGTTGCCAAATGTCGCCGACGGCGTCTTTGTAGCGATTGTCTGTGGAAGGAAGGGTTTCGAGCTCATACAGGCGACTCAGAAACTCAACATCATTGAGCTCGCCATACCACTTTACGTTCTCTAGACGTAGGCCATCCGTGATGTTTTGCCGCACCGATTTCGGTAGGTTGGAAGACTTCCCGGAACGCCAATCCACCTGATACTCACGTGCAGGCACGATCAGCGCTGAGTACGCGTCGCTTTGCTCGTGCTCAGTTACCGCCCTTAGCGCGGTTGTGATCCTTTCCTGGAGCTGGACCCGTTTGACCCCAAGCTTGGCGTACTCCAAAGCAGGAATGATAAAGTGGATTTCCCAATAGTTGGTTCCGCCATTCCAGTTGTCGTTGCCTGTCAGTATCGCATTCGCAGGATGACCGCGGACTACCTCCGCCGCTTCATCAGCACCCTCTGCGCGGAGAACCGCGTATACCGTCGCCAAAAGCGGCTCAATTTCGGTTTGCTCCATACGGCCCCCCAATCCAGATAACTGAGAGTCATCGTAGCTAGCAGGAAGGGCCATCTGCTATCAAAAAATAGATAGGTCGGTGAAAAGCTAAACCCGAGGCATGCCCAGCAAACCAGGGGCCATTCGCATGCCTTTCAGTTTTCAGCCCTTTCCCTACTTGTGGTCCTCATTCCCTGAACCTGCAAGCGTGCCTTCCCTTCAGATAACCCCGCTTACGAGATGTAGACCCTGTCCGAGACGGCGACGCCACTTCCTCCGCTGCCAGCCGGATTACCTCCCAACAGAGTGTCAGTCGACGGTGATGAAACGAATCGAAACCCATCCTCCTAGTTGGTTACCAACACCCACTCCACTGCACCGTCACTATCGTCAGCGGTGGGCAGCACTTTGGTGGCGGGCGTCGGTGATCAAATTAGCTGCGGCGCCATCATCCGGACCGGCGTGTCCAGCACCATCATCGAAGGCCAGCGATAACCAGAAACTTCCTTAGATAAGGCCATGGATGGTTAATCCTGCTGTGAAGTAGGGATGAGAGAACATGCCGGTTTCAGGCGCGCCAGCTAGTCGCCTAATTGCTTTCTCCAGCTCCTTACCCGATAGCTGCGATTCCAATATTTCAATCACGGCCGCGCGCGTACTCGCTCGCAATCGGGCAATTGCTCTAGCCAGAGCTTCCGAGGGAGGGAATCCCAGCTTAAGACTTTCGCCCACCAGATAGGAAAGAACAAAGCACGCCGTATCTGAGGATTTCCAGCTGCCGGCCAATGCAATGGCTCGCCGATTCAGTAGAAAGAGATTGGGCAAAGCCACAGAATCACTTGTACGGAAGCTCTTCTGAAAGTTGCGAGCCGATCTGGTCCCGGAGAAGCAAGTATTCAACAAGACCAATCGCAGTTGGAGAATCGGAGCCGCAACCTGAAGCGCGCTGACGCTCAAGAGGTGGGGATTCTCGGGGGTGCCCAGTTGCGCAAAGTAGGCATCTCTGAAGAATTTAATCGAATGACCGTGGGTAGACACCACCAACGCGTCATATCCCTGAAGCACTTCCTCAAGATTTGACTCGTCATCCTTAGCCAATGAAACCGCCGGGGGTAAACCCGCCGACTGCGTGAACGCCTTCGCTTCAAACGAAGCAAGCAAAAGGTCTTCCTGCGGATCAACAATGGCAATCGTTGAGGAAATAGGGCCTTCATCTTCACAACACTCAGTCAATGCCGGAACCGTCCTGACCTCAAAATGTCCTTCGGACATTCGAACGGATAGCTCGGAATTGCGAAGAGCGAATTCAATCAGCGGAACGTCGTTAAAGCAGTCCTCGATGAGTCGGATGGACTTGCAACCAGCATCAGCAACTTCTGCAAATACAGGATCCAGCACCGGAGCAATCGCGTTGATAAGACTACTCAACTCGCTCATGAATTGGCCCTGAGAAATGAACTGTTGCGCGTACTTTAGCTGCGCTACATGCCACTCCTTGATCAGCTCTAGCGGTAACTCCACCCGTTTGTACTCACCACCAATGAAGTACCACAGGAGCACGGTTTCCCCTGCATAGGTCATCATCATCAAGCAGTGACCGGCATTCAATCGAGAGCGGCAAAGCTCTGATTGACTCTCGGCGCTTGTAAGATCCAATGGGCGACCAATCGCTTCGGAGTGAAGCATTGCGGCAATGTTTGACAACTCGTCCCACAACTCAACCCTGTTGTATGAATTCCATGCGTCGTCCCACTTCTCCCGAAATCCATAGATGTGTGGGGCACCAACTGCACGAATCTGTAGCAGGACCCTATTCAGCCTCTCAATCAGCCTATCCGATGCAGGCCGCGATTGAGCGACTTTGCTCGCCCAGCTCAGTATCGTCAGCCAATCCCCCATGGCATTGCCCCGAACTGCGAGCATGGGCAGCAAAACGTCCGTTGCATTACCTTTGCTTGGGAGATCCCGCATCAGACTTTCAATTCGGCAGATGTAGCGAGTGCGGATCCCGCGTCGATGGTGCAACCTGAGCACATTTGAAAGAACATCATCAAGGTGCCGGGCTACATCGCTGAGCCGTCGAGCCAATTTGGGGGCATCGCTGTTCTCTGCCGCCAGTTTAGAACCGCTCAGGCATAATTCGAGGAATACCTCAACGCTCTGCCCCTCCGGGGAAATAGCTGCCTCTGCCTGCGCAAGCACTGCTTCAGCATCTGCTAGCCGGCCACAGCGCCTCAAGCATATAGATAGATTTCCATGGATGAAAACCGACAATCCCAGTGTGCAAAGACTGCTAGCCAAAGCGATTTCACAATACTCAATCGCCTTCTCTTCGTTACCAGTATTCATGTACGCCACTGCCAGATTTCCTAGCAACTCCGGGGGCGGCTCAACGGCAAGCTCTTGATACACACTCAAGGCCTTCTCACCTGCTCCAACTCCAAATGGGTAATCGCCCTCCTCGCAAGCGACGATCAATGCGGTGGCGTAGCACTGTGCGATAAGCTCTAGCGACCAGAGCGAATGAGCAAGAATCTCCGCGTCATTCACACATCGATATGCCGGCTGGGTAGCACCATGCCCTGAGTAGATTTTTGCGGCCTCTAGATAGAGAACCACCACCTTTTCTTCCTGCCCATAGCGCTGAAGCAAGCGAGCGACTTCCGCCATTACTCGCGGCCGCTGATCGACACCAACCCCATATGAGTCTGCACTAGCTAAGATGTCATCAGCCAACTCAAGAACCGTGCTTTCACTGGCATCGCTTTCCAAATCAGCGATGCGTTCGACAAGCACAACTGCGTCTTTGAACTTGTGCTGAGTGAGCAGCGCGCGAACCTGCAGCTCCAGGTATAAAATGGCCTCGTTAAGGAGCCCGGAGCTGAGGTATGCCTCTACAGCACTAGCCGCGAGTTGCTCGACGTGAGCTGGATGCTCCTTCGCACTCTTTATCAGTGCGTTGTATATATCGACGATCCAGATGCCGTGGTGATCGAGATATCCATCTTCAATCAATTTCTTGAAGGCTGCTGGTTGTAATGAAATGAATTCATCCAAGTCCATGGAGTAGAGTTCCTTAGCTGACTAATCGTGACTGTGGATGCCCCGCGTTGCTGAAGCTGCAAGCAAGGTTTGAAATGCAGAATTCGACCTTGCGAGGGCTAGCTCGGCATCATACGCAAGCCGCGCTCGCCACGGCCAACTGCCATGCACCCAGCGATGGTTTGCCTTTTCCTCTAGCTTCGTACGCGATTACCGAATCCACCTAGATCATCAGCCACAGCATCAACGCCAACGTCCTCCGCAAATGGAAGCCGATCTATCGAGACCAGCCAGTGCAACCTCCCTGATAGCGTTTATCCTTCTAAAGGCTGCACTTACCCCCCCAAAACTGTCGCAATGGTACGAAAAGCAGATTGCCAGCCAACCAAAATCAAACTGCTTCCGAATTATAACCAATTGATATAAATCACTTTTCATTCATGGCACGCGTTCAAAGTGCCGATCACCTAACCTCAACGTGTTCTGCAGATGGTGGACGCGCGAAACGACTGAGACTGCGACGGCCAGTTTCTTGGCTCGTTGCTGAAACAATTTAGCTCACTCACCAGTTGCTCCAAATCTCAGAAGGGCCATACGATCATCTACTTCGCAGCTCGATGACGGCAGAGAGAGAAACAAGGATGGTGGATTTCAACAAACTCCGGTCACAGTCTCAGCGACCCGCACCGATTGATCCTCTGGAAATTTTTAGACGTCTACCCAAACCTCAAGGCATCAACGATTTATACACCAGCCAGGCAGAGGTTTTGGAGGCATGGTTCAAGCGCAAAGACGAGCGGGATACGGTAGTTAAGCTGCATACCGGTGGCGGAAAGACTCTGGTTGGACTGCTAATTGCACAGTCAACACTGAACGAGCTCAAAGAGCCGGTGCTCTATCTGGCACCGACTAAACAGCTGGTCAAGCAGACTTTGGAAAAAGCGCAATCGCTTGGTATCGCCGCAGTACCTTACGTATCGGGTCAGCCTTTGGCGGATGATTTCGTAAACGGCAAGGCAGTAATGGTGGCTTCTTACAAAGCGCTGTTCAATGGCTTCAGTAAGTTCGGAGTCCGCGGCAGCAAAATGCCGGTAAAAGCGGGAGCGGTAATCCTAGATGATGCTCATGTGGCGTTTTCCGTAGTACGCGAGTCGTTCACCCTCGAAATTTCATCTGCGGATGACAAAGAGAGGTACGACGCCCTCTGTACGCTGTTCCGAGCTGCATTTAAGGGAATAGACCGACTGGGGACCTTCGACGACACTGTCTCGGGGAGAAGTAATGTCGTAGTCGAAGTGCCTTATTGGGCTTGGCACGAACAGATCGATACAGTTCTCGGGCTACTGCGCAACGACGGCGGTGATACCCCCTACGCTTGGCCGCTATTGCGCGACAATCTCCACTTGTGTCACGCGCTTATCAGCAGCAATGCTTTCACAGTTACCACTGTGCTTCCGCTAGTTAACTGCTTCCCAACCTTTGCGGATGCCCCTCGCCGCATCTACATGTCGGCCACTATTGCGGACGATAGTGAAATAGTGCGTACATTTGATGCCGAGCCACGGCACGTCAACAGCGCGTTGACGTCAAGGTCACTCGCAGGCATCAGCGAACGCATGATCTTAATTCCAAGCCTGATGAAGTTCGATTTCAACGCGCACCTGGTAGCGAAAGATTTACTCCAGAAGGTCGCAAATCACAACCTCGGCGCAGTTGTTCTTGTGCACTCGAATTATGTAGCCAAGGCCTGGGAGAGCGTGGCAACGTTCTCAGAGGGCTCGGTTCAGGTGGAGAAAAAGATCGAGGAATTGCAATCACGGAAAACCTCCGGTCCCGTTGTATTCGCAAATCGATACGATGGCATCGATCTGCCAGGAGACTCGTGCAGGCTTCTTGTCATGGAAGGTTTACCGGCCGGCACATCTGACTATGAGTTATTGCGAGCAGCCACACTGTATGGAGGTGCAACCATCAGCCGTATGCTTGCACAACGTATAGAGCAGGGCATTGGACGCGGAGCTCGCGGAGCAGGTGACCACTGCGTAGTACTACTTCTCGGCTCAGATTTAGCAGGTTGGATCGCCAAAGATGCAAACTTCAAGCTGCTCACGAGCGCGACTCGTGCACAACTCGAAATAGGTTCGACAGTCAGCAAAGAAGTTAAGGATGTCAATGATCTAACCAATACAATCGCTTTGAGTATCAACAGGGATGTTGGCTGGGTCGAGTATCACGCTGCTACCCTTGCAGAGAACGTCACGCAAGATGCCCCCGATCCCAAGCGGTTTGATCTGGCCGCTGCTGAGCGCAAGGCATTCAACAATTGGGCCGACGGATATCACGACAGAGCGATCGCAAAGTTAGATCAAGCGGCAAATGGCCAGGACGCACCAGATGAACAAACACGTGGCTGGCTCTTCCAACTGGCAGGCCGTATCGCGAACAACTGGGGACAAAATGATCGCAGCGACGAGTTGCAGCGGTCAGCATTCGCCTCAAACCGTAACCTTTTGAGGCCGCGAATCAGCCCACCTTATCGACCGCTGCCAATTCCAGGTGTGCAGGGTGCTGCGATTGCTTCACAACTTCGTGGATACAGGATACGCCGTGGTCTGCTTCAACGCTTTGAGCAAGTGGTCTCGAAACTCAATTCAAATGCATCCGCCAATCAGTTCGAGCAGGCGTTGGCAGATCTTGGTGAGTTAATTGGTGTGTCGACAGAACGCCATGACGACGGTGGCGAAGGTCCAGATGTGCTATGGCTCCTCCCCACAAAAACGGCACTTATCTTGGAAGCCAAGAGCCGCAAGCTGGAAAAAAATGCGCTGACCAAAGAAGAGCACGGCCAACTACTAGTTGCCCAGCAGTGGTTCGACAAAAACTACGGTGGATATACCAGCGTACGAGTTGTCGTTCATCCAACCAATAAGGCAACGGTAGCCGCAGTAGCTCACGATAGCTATGCGTTGACGCTCGACCGCCTGACAGCAATGGTGGCAGATGCACGGGTGCTGCTGCGGGAACTGTGCGAGTCCCAACTCACCGACATTGAGCTTGAAAGCCACTGCCAGCAACTGATTGAACGGTCGCCAATACGGGCGGACAAGCTTACTGAGTATCTGATGCCATTCGTAGAAGGTTAACTCTTTAACTAGGTCCCCTTGTTGAAGGGCGGCCCGTGGCCTTCCTTCACCGTGGGACCTCATTACTGATGACTGCTATGCTACGGAAAGCCGGTCGTTGTCCGGCTACAATCATCGCCGGCTAGTAGGCCTCGGACCACATGGCTGGGGAAGGGGCAAAGCCGAGATTGACTCGTGGGATGCTTAGAGGGTTCATTGAAAAGCACCTCGGCCGAAAATAGTCTCCATCTGCTATTGCGCCCCTTGCTCCAGTAGGATGGCGTACAGCCTTAATACAAGAAAAATTTAGAAAACCCAATTCAAATTGGCCAACCTAATTTTTGTAAAAAAACACCAAACTAGTGAAATAGAACAATACAATGGATAAAACAAACATAAGTACTAACAATACGAACAAAGCAGAAGCCCTGTCGATATTGCGCGGTATTGGCATCAGCTCTGCTGAGCTCACGGAAGACATTAACTCTTACAGATTCAACTTCCGAGGCTCCTCAGTCATAATAACAACCGAAGAAATAAGCTTATACAAAGAGTTTTTGCAGAAAAGACCTATGCTCTACGGGACTAGTATTTATCACGAAGGATACTATGAACATATTATTGAAATTCATGGGAGCGGGCCCAGCGCATTTTTGTTTTCTCGCGAGTTTAGAAGTATATACTTGCAGAATGAGCAATCGGAATTTGAATTAGAAATAAGCCCTGCGTCATCAAACTTCATCTTGAGCCTGTTCGACGTAGAAACCTTAGATAAGGATGTTCTAGAAGCGATTCGAGCTCGAACATCTGCCGGCGGCATATATGGCCGACAAAACTTGAACCTGAGAGATTTATTTCATAAATTTCTATCAATAAAAGTATCTACTCCTAAGGATCACGCTATTGGCAAAAAGGTCGACCAGCTAAAAAATATAGCGGAGTCGGGACTCTATAATGTCTCTTACGGGCACGGCGTAAGTCTCTTGTTCCTTAAATCTTGGGAGCGATCGTTTATGTTCTCCTTAAAAAAACGATCTGAAGAAGTTCAATTCCCGCTTCAGATTTATAATAGCGATCTAGTGGCGTATTATCAAATGGCACTAGGTTCTGAAAGTCCTATACTATCCTACTTAGCTCTCTATAAAATAGTTGAATACTTTTACACCTCAGTATCCGAATCGATTTTGCACAAAAAAATTAAAGACCACTTACTGCTACCTGACTTCTCACATACCAAGCCTGCCAAGCTCAGGTCACTTGCAAGACTGATCCGAACATTTGATATGAAAATGAATGAGCAAACCATGTTAAAAACGGTACTAGAAAAATATATAAGTGAGGAAGGCCTAAAGGAATGGATTGAGGTATACGAGGCCGCTACAGGCGCCGTCTATACGAAAGAACGTGATATTTTTGGAAAGACCTATTGCATCGGACTTTCGAGCAATCAAATCTTCCCGAACACAAGCAACAGAATTTATAGCATACGGAACGCTTTAGTTCATAACAAGGAGGGAGAAAAATCTCGATTTACTCCATTTTCAGGAGAGGAGAAAATACTAATACATGAGGTCCGATTACTTTTAAAAATCGCCGAGGAACTTATACAATGCAGCGGAACAGATATTATTTTCTAAATCTCGACGAATATTAAGCAAGCTCCGCAACACCCGAAATCGAGAAGACTTGTAATGGTCAACTAATTTCGGACACCGCATTAAATTTTTCTCGGCCCAGAGGGCGCCAACCCGCAGCTTGTTGATAGGGGTATCTAGAAGCGTCTGGCTGGAAGCGAACCGGTTGACGCTATGCCCATCGGGTCTATCAAACAACTGATCTGCCAAGCTCTTTACCTCTGCGGCTCGGAAGCTTCTCGGTATCGATGCGTTTCCGATACGAAATCGATAAATGCCACTGCTGCGGCAACCGCAAGCCGAGCATGCCTGGGCTGCAGCCCGCGATGTTGGCCGTCCTTGCCATGTCCGGTACCGTAAAAACCTCTCAACTGCGTGAGATTGCTAGTCAACCGAGTGAGGTTGAGGAGGATATCTTGATGTTTTCAGCGCGCTTAGCTGCTTCACTGACTCCGTCGGGGACCGGCTGCAATGCTTTGGCTTGGATAGGATCAGTGGAAAGTCACTGTCCAAGTGGCCGTGAAATGAGTGTCCAAGTATTCATGGAATGAGCATCCAAATGTTCATGGAGTCCTCATTCCACTCTCATTAATGGCTTCCAGCCACTAAATTACCCTTCCGACCCGCTTTCTCCCGTGATAAAAGCCAATCACACCAATAGAGCGCACGGACTGCCTTACGCCATTTGGGACAGGCTTTCCAACAGGACGGAGAAGCAAGATGCATTTGAAGCGGATAAGGGCGTCAAATTTTCGTGCGTTTGGCGACGGTACGGTTGCCCCATCACTTGATTGGGAGCTTGCCCCAGGACTGAACATCCTTGTCGGGGAAAACGACTCCGGCAAAACCTCTGTAATCGACGCGATCCGCTACGTTCTGTGGACAACCAGCTACGAGTTCATTCGCCTCTTCGAAACTGACTTTCACATCAGGGGCACAACACGAGCCCGCTCCCTGTTCATCGAGGCTACCCTTGTGGACCTGGACCCCGCGCAAGAAGCTTCCGTTCTCGAATGGATGACCCACGAAGCAGACGGGTCTCATAGCTTGATCGTCCATGTGTATGCGCGTTGGATACCACCGAAGGCCAACAAGCGTGGACGGGTCGAGGCAATCACCTGCTCGGGCCCGAACGGCACGGGGCCAGAGATCGGCACGGCGGTTCGCGAGCTCATACGGGCCACCTACTTGCGCCCCCTTCGAGATGCCGAAGCCGAGTTGCGCCCTGGTCGCCAGTCTCGACTGTCTCAAATTTTGGGCGCCCATAAACGCATTGATGGCCAAGAGCAAAATGACTTCGACCTAGCGGCCCCAGCTACCGTCCCCAGCAACCTGGTAGGGCTGATGGCGTTTGCTCAGCACCACTTGGGCGGGCATCAGGTCATCAGAGATGTCCAGGACGACATCAACGACAACTACCTGAACAAGTTCGCGTTCGCCGGCGATGCGCTGTCCTCACGTATCCAGATCGCTCCGGAGCTGGGCCTGCAGCCCATTCTGGAGCGCTTCGAATTAGCGCTGCTGCCATCCTCCACCATAGACCCAGGTGAGCGGTGCATTCGCGGACTCGGCTATAACAACGCTCTGTTCATGGCGACCGAGCTTGTTCTGCTGCGGGACGGTGATGAACTCGGATTGCTTCTGATCGAGGAACCCGAGGCCCATCTCCATCCGCAACTGCAGGAGCGCGTTCAACAGCTGCTCGAACGCACCTCCAAGGCAGCGGAGCCAGATAGCCGCGCTGTTCAGATCATCATGACTACTCACAGCCCATCTCTGGCGGCGGGTGCGGACATCGCAAGCCTGACCTTGGTAAACCGTGCCCACCTATTCAGCCTGGCTCACGGGAAGACCAAACTGCTAAAAAGCGATTACGAGTTTTTGAGGCGCTTTATCGATGCCACCAAAGCGAATCTGTTCTTCGCTCGGGGCGTTGCGATCGTGGAAGGGCCAGCAGAAGCGTTGCTACTGCCCGCTTTGGCTGCAGCTTCAGGATACTCGTTCAACGAACACGGCATTTCTTGCGTTAACGTCGGCGGAGTTGGGCTTTATCACTACGCGCGAATCCTACAGCCGATTGATGGCTCGGCGATTCCCATTCCTGTCGCCTGCATCACGGATCGTGACATCGTTCCCAATGAGGCCACATACATATCTCCTCCCAAGAACAACCGTAAACGATTCGAAAAAGACTACACGCCAGAGGAAGTCGACGTACTAGTCAAAGCGAAGGTCGACCGCGCCCAAGGTGGCAGCACAATTGTCTGCGTATCCAACAACTGGACGCTGGAATTCGATCTCGCCCTTCATGGATGTGCCCAGTTGATGCATGACGCAATTCACCTGGCGAAGAAGGCAGATTCGAGGGGTGAACGGCTGACGGAGGACGATGAGAAGAAGACCATTCTCGAGGCAGGCGAGCGTTGGAAAGAACTCTCGAACGCCGGCCATTCGCCAGTGGAACTGGCGTCACTCATCTACCAGCCGCTCGTTGAAAAAGAGGCATCAAAAGCGATCACCGCTCAATACGCTGCTCACCTGATCTCAACAGGCGACTATGGAAAAGGCGATGAGCTGTTCAACAAGCTGCCGCCTTACCTACAGCAGGCATTACGGCATCTGACTGGTAGGGCTGAGCCATGACAGTTCCTGTGATCGATGCTGCCGATCTTGCGGCTCTAAGTGAACTGACACCCGACTTAAACTTCGATGATCAAGAGCGGCGTGCCGTATTGCTGGAGAACCAGTCTCGAGACATTAACGCGGCACCAGGCAGCGGCAAGACCACGGTACTAGCTGCGAAGCTCCTGATGCTGAGCCGCAAATGGACCTCAACTCGCGCGGGCGTTTGTGTGCTCAGTCATACCAATGTCGCACGGGATGAGATTCAACACCGGTTAGGTACAAGCCATGACGGGAGTCGCCTGCTCTCGCATCCCCACTTCATCGGGACGATTCACGCCATGGTGAATCAGTTTCTGGCTCTACCCTACCTGCGAAGCAATGGAATGACTGTCGATGTGATCGACAACGATATCTTTGCTCGGCGAGCATTGGCGTTAGCCCAAGCTAGCTTTGGTTTGAAGCTTTATATGCAAAATAATGCAAGCGTGGCGCCCATGCTAGAGGGGCTGGTGTACAAAGGTGCCTCTCTGGACCTCGCCAGCGAGTTTGGCTCGCTCCCTAAACCAGGCGCGAAAACCCTTCCGGCAATCGTCGGTATCAAAGAAAAGCTCGTTGCTGAAGGGGTTTTCCGGCACGCGGACATGTTCGCGTACGCAGAACGTTTGCTGACCCTTTTCCCTAAGGTTCGTACCCAGCTATCCCGAAGATTCCCTATCGTCTTTATCGACGAAATGCAGGACACGTCCTGGGAGCAAGAGCGTTTGTTGAAACTGATGTTCGATGAGACCGTTATCGTTCAGCGCTTCGGCGACATCAACCAACGAATCCTTGGAAGCTCGGAAGGCGCGGAAAACCTGACTTTCCCCCGAGGCGACGTACTTTCTATCTCCTCCAGCAAGCGCTTTGGTCCCCACATCGCTAAGTCTGTGTCTAGAACACAGCTGGCAGGTACCGCTGTTACTGGAGAGGCCGTAGACCGCCACGCGTCCATGCTGATCGTCTACAGCACAGGGCGAATAAAGGATGTGATTTCGACCTTTGGAGATCATGTACTAGACCGGTTCAGCGATACCGATCTGACCAGTGGAAAAGTCAAAGCCCTTTGCGCTCGCAAACAGGGAGATGCCATAAAACAGTTAGCAGGCCGTACCCTCTTAGACTACTGGCCGGCCTCGGGTGGCGACCAATCACCCGGACTCAAGCTTGTGCGAATCTGGGCGCTTCTCGGGGGAGCCAAGCCTGCTGTAAACGCATCATTTTCATTAAGATTTGAGGAGATCCGCAGAGCATTGTTTCTGGTACTGCGCGCGGCCAAGGCAGAGATTGTCGAAGGCTTAAAAACCGATCATCAGCTAATTCGAAAACTCCGTGATGCTGATGGAGATGTTTCAGCCTTCCGGCTACTGATTCGTGATCTGTGCATGGCAAACGTGAGCGATGCGGATGAAGCTAGGCGTATCCGTATCGTGAATTCTTTATACGTCAGACTGCGTCCGTTGCTACCTAATCACATGACGCCACAGATATTCGCCGCGCTCCCGGTTTTTGAGCGATCAGAGGCCATGGCTATTCAAGGAGCCCACCGGTCCATGTGCTCTATCGAAAAAAATGGTCGCAGCTTAGGTATTCATATCGGTACCCTCGCCTCGATGAAAGGCGAAACGCATCTGGCGACCCTCGTCATGGAGTCACTAGGCCATCCAAGTCGTCGCTTCGACCTGGAGCTAGCATTGCCCATCATCGCTGGGATTGGCACTCGCTCCGGGAAAATGCCTGAGACTCAGCTTTCTCAATTTCGAAACCTGTATGTCGGTATGTCGCGACCTACCAGCTTTCTATGCTTGGCAGTCAACGCAGAACGGGTTTCGGACGAGTGTAAAACGGCATTGGCCGATCAAGGGTGGGCCATCACCCATTTGCTGTAGCAGGACAAGGAGTGCAGCCTTCGAGAACGAGAGCTTCCTGACAGGCGTTGAGCCATTAGCACTTCATCGTCCAGAACTGATCGAGACCGTCATCAGCACGATGTACAGCTGCAACGCTTCAATGGCGGAGGAACGCGACACATTACTCGTATTAGCCCGCCCGAATGGTGTTAGGGATTGAGGCCGAGTGGGTGAGACGGGGCGGCTGTTTGACCTGGCTCGATAATCAGCACGAAAGCCCGGCCCGCAGCGTAGCAACGGAAACACCCCAAGGACGGGATCACCCAATGCTAGACATGCTCAGTGCATCCATGTTTATAAAAAATGCCCTTCCCATTTACTTTCAGACCAACGGCCATCAATTTTCATTTACCGATTTTGTGCATTTTTTGGCTTCTCATTTACTACTATGCGCAACTCATTTACCAAAAACATCTTACGTAAGGTACTGATTTTCATAGAAAAAATACATATATTTTATAAATAACAAAAAACACTCCTTCTAGATAGACGTAGAATATTGTCGTAGCCTGCGCTGACACTCTCGATGAATAGGTGCTGCGATGAATACCTTTGTTTCGTTTATTTCTGCAATTTCCAATGCTAATCCGTTGGTTTTAGTAACTGTTATTTCTGTGGTTGCCCTCCTAGTTGTAGCCGAGTGCGTCCGTCAGCTTTGCCGCGCGATTTCAAAAGGAGATGATTAATGGCAATCCGTTTCAGCAAGTGCCCTACCTGGTGGATTAGGGATCCGCAGATAGGGCTAATCAAATTTGGTGGTGGAAAAAGCGCGGGGTTAAACATCGCTGCATTGAAATGCTTCCTGGCAATTTCAACCTCGATCGACTTTCACTCGCAAAAAGCAAAATTGTCTATCTCAGACCTGGAAGCTCTGACCGGCCTATCAAGGCCAATGGTCATACGTGGCCTTCAAGTACTCGTTGAGCGCGGGATGGTCAAGGTGGACAAAACCGCACACATTTATGAGTACGAACTGACGTCAACGAGGAAAGATGAGGGCTGGGGAAAGATTCCTTACGAGCGTATCCGTAAGCAGTTGCCCGAAATTCTGAATCGGGGTGCTATTCCACTGACAGCTTTGAAAATCTACCTTCTGTTGATCTCGCTGCGTCCTAACGGATCGGAGTCCATCCCAATAAACTACGAGACGATGTTGGGATATTTGGGTTGCCAAAGGGCTCATATTCGACCGGCACTCGACATCCTTTACAGCCATACCTTGGTGCGCATCACGTTGGAGGGATCGGATGCAAGGCAACGGCATAATGTCTACACGATTCTGGGGATATAGATCTTGTGCCAGTACACTAAGGTAGTGAACCGCTTAAGACTGAATCTCGAAATGCAGAGTCAGGTCGGTTGCTAGGCCTGGCTCGAGTCGCGGCACGAAAACGTGGCCCGCTGGACCGCAATGGACACAACAGACAAGTCCCCCCAGGGTTAGCCAACCATCAGGCGACCAGAAGTGTTGGCGCCAGCGCCGAATTGATCCAGTTGCCGAGATATCACTGACCCGGGCAGCCCCCTCGCAACCACTACTTTTACTGGATTTGTGTTGACTTGAGGGTGGGCTAATCCCACGTCAGCAGGGGGGTCAATTCAGCGTTGGCGCTAATACCATTTGATGAAATCCTCGTCAGCTGTAGCCGAGTGCATTCCAATCTGCCCCCCCACAGCCCCTCAAGCTATTGCGACTGGGCGGTTCTGTAAGAACTGACCGATGGCAAAGCGGCCAAGCTTTGAACCTCTAAACTTGAGTTATGTGTTAACCGAGGCTTGGATGGGATGAAAATCACAGGTCGTGTAGAAGTCGAAGCTGTGACCGACGTGCGTTGTGACGTATGCGATTGCTCTACCCGTCTAGGAAGCGGCAACTTGGAGTATGGGAACCTCCATGCGCATTGGGGCTATGGTGCCTTGCACGACGGTGAACGCTATGAGGTGCATCTCTGCGAAAACTGTTTTTTAGCTACCCTCGCTTACCTCAAGCAGGAGAAACGCAAAGCGCACATGTTTGAGACTGGCCCTAAAAGGCCGGGAGACGATTTCGGGCTGGCCGCTAAAGATGACTTTTTCCGTGACAGTCACTGACCGCCCCCCATGATCAGGTCAGCTATTTAGGCTTTTTGGGACTGGATGACGGTGACTCCATGTACTGACGGAAGGAGCGCATTAAGTCCTCGTCGGTCGCCTTTGGGACAGGCAAGCGTCGGGTGGATTTGGCAGGGGTTTTATCTTCTGGCAAGGCGATATGCTTTAGCAGCGAGCGCTCCGCCTCAGTAGCCGACGAATTAAAAACCCTTGCCTGCACACGCTGGTCGCGATCTGCCCGTGTGAAGCTCACTACGTTCGACTTGTACTCAACGGGTAAGTCGAATGGGCAACGCAGGTCCAAGCGCTTGCTGGATCCTCTGCTGATCGTCTCCAACTGCAGGTATTCGACATCTCTCGCGTTGCTGGTATACGCACTGGACCGGTAGGCCGTATGAAGGTCATCGACTTCAATCCGGTGCCTGCCAGCGGCACGACATTCAATGTAAGCAAGCTTTAGCAACTGTACAACGAGTCGCTTGATACCAAAGGTGGAACGGTAAAGCTCCACCCCAAACTCATCATTGCCGACTTTGACACGGCCCCCACTAACCCTCATGCACTCGTCAACATAGTCAGCCCAATCCTGGCTCTTGGGATCATCGGGCAGCATGATCCGTGGCTCGGAAAGCAGTCTCTGCTTATCCTCGCTGTTACGACGGAGTAACTTGTGCACCAGGCTGTAATTGGACACAAAGATCATAGGGGGTCCGATGACTGCCATCGTCAGCAGGATGTCGGTCACTTTAGACGCGCCCTCACCAGTGTTGATGTGCTGGGTTTCATCCAGAACGACCAGCGTGACGCCATCCCGGTTGGCTAACCGACGGCAGTCCACGAGCAATTTCTTTAGATTGCCCCCACGACCGTCGTGACCACTGCCATGAACGAAATCCAGGAGAAGCTGCTTACCACCAGCTTTGCCGCGAGCGCTCGCATACCACAGTGACATCAGCTCGACGGTTCCTTGGTACAGGTCACAAGTGAGTGCTATCGGTGGAGGGAGAGCCCTCCATAGAGCAGCAATCGTCTGGCTCTTACCCACGCCCGCCAGGCCGGTAAGACAGATTGGTGAAACCTCCACCTCTGGAGGTGTGAAGATTCTGGCCGCGTACCCAGCCTCGCTGCTGAAAACTTTGAGGTTGTGCAGATAAGCCAAACCGATCATTTCATGAATAAAGTTGAGAGATAATTCGCTGGGGATGTATATCTCCATCAGCCTCTCAGCGAGGAGTTGAGCGCCAATCGAAGGGTGAAGCGTCTCCAAATCTGAAACGGGCTCGGGTCGCACGACAACTCGTCTACGGATGCTTTCAATGTCCATATAACCGTCGAAACGAGATTCGATGGTTTTGTTCATTTCGTTGCACCTCTGAAACGGTTGTAATCGGCACTGTCACGCAGTGCAGCGCCGCCTTTGGAAGGCCGCCCTATTTTCCGCTCACCTGCGTCCCAATCCTCGCCTGTATTCAGTTTGAATCTGTCTTCGAAATGTTGATCATGAGCAGGCCTCTCTTCTCGAAGATCAGCATCAGTATCTCGTCGCACATGGTCAATTTCCTGCAGTTGGCGAAGTGAGATATCGATGGTGCCCTGCGACGTACGCACCGATCTCATAAAATCTAACTCATACAAAATCCCTTTAACTTCTATCCAGATGTGGCGAACACACATGACTAATACATATGCTGAAGTGTTGATGACGCCTTGCCGAGCTACCAAATCAAAAACTCCCGTCTCTTCCAGAGCACGGGATCTATATTTACGTCCGTAAAAATAGACGCCATCTTTTCTTATCGCGGCTGGTCGCACATCAAGAAACTCCTTTACAGCGGTATCGAAAGGTACGCCGATCGAGGAATCTCGACCACGCACGCTCCAGTAGCTGTAGATGTCATGGGGCGTTGGCTTAATGCCAGCCAGAATCATTTCCTCGTCCATACGCAGTCGTGCGTCAGAGGTGTGGTTGTCCTTCAGAACGCGCAGAATCTCGCGCTTGGCCATCTGCACAAAATCCAGCCTGCTATGAAAATAGGTCGGCTGTCCGAGTATTTTCTTATCCCTCGGGTGAGACGACTCTACGGAGGCCTTGGATTGACCAGAATAGACAGGTGTCAGCTCTACTGACTTCAGCCAGTGAATTTCTGGCTCTACCTCGTAGCCAGCTGCGGGGCCTCTATCCAGTACGATTCCACCTGACAGACCAATACTAGGCCATTCTTCCGCGCTGATCTCCACACCATACTGCTCGCAGTATTTGACCTTGTCGCACGCCATGGAATAGATCGCCATGCGATAAGCAGCCATATTTTCGCTGCCTTCCGAAAAGCCAATCCCTAGCACCATCCCTGACAGCGCACAGACAGCTCGGACAACACAGAAACTATCTACAGCACTACCTTCAGTTAGACCTGAAAGCTTCTCCGATATGTAGTAGCCATCAAACTCAATGCGTTGGTTAACATTGATGAGATTGTCGGCAAAACTTCCTTCGGAGCCTGATTGAGCACGAGCGCCATGCTTTCCTTTTAAAGAGATACGAAGCTCTTTCGGACTAATCATTTTAGATACCCAATACTTAAACTGGGGGAAGGACGGGAAAGGCTTACTTTGGGGATGTCTAAACTCCACTGTCTTACTGCTCTGTTTGGCTGAAACACAACCAAAAACTCTCGTGAGGACTTCGCTGTAAATCTTGTTTTGAGTCTTGTGGGGAGACTTATAAGTGAGAAAGCCTTCCAATATCAGTTGCTGCATGGCTGCATCACAACGATAGCCATGTCTTTTCCCCTTGCGAGAGGGGCGACCAAGCTTCTTCGTTCGACCAGGTCCTTCTCGACTCCATGCCCCGATTCGGTGAAAAGGTGGCAACAGGGACCATTTGGTCTGGCCAAACACTACATAGGAATAGAACCAAAGCCTCATCCTTGCAGCGTTCTGATAGGGGCGCAGCGCTTTAGCGTGAGCGTTGATGAGAGCGTCAGGATCAGCGCTCGCAAAAATTTCATCTCGGCGAGCGACCAGGCTCGAGATTGCAGCAAAACGCTTATTCACCTTCTGCTCGTAACTCTGTTTCGATGAGGCCCGACGGCTTTCCAGATGCTCGATGGCCACACCTTCGATGGGTATCAGCCAAGGGGGGGTTGAATCGGCCAAGCCATCCTCCGCCAACCATCCATTCTCAACCGCGTCCTCAAAGTCAATCTGGCTCAGCTGAATCAGATGAGTACTGATTCTTTTCCCATCGTCCTTGAACTCGACCAGACGAACCCGGTTTCGCCGACCATCGCTCACGAGGAAGTGGTAGATAATGCCCTGTACGAGACTGAGAAACCCCTCTGGGGCGATGATCCGTGAACCTGCTCTCATGGCGCCGCCTCTTCGAAAAACGAGCCAAAAGCCTGAAGTAGATCGCAGCCACCCGTGATGAGCGGGCGATCGATCAGGATAGGTTCGTTGAAGTCGACGAGGAGCTTTCTATCCCAAATATCCTGGTAAATCTTGGCAATGAACTGATCGCGGAAGCCCCATCTAGCGCTATGTTCAATCGCCACATAAGCGACTGGTTTTCCAATTTTTATGGCATCAGTCACTGCACCACTGAAGTCTTCCAGCAGAGCTGCCCCAAGCGAGAAATCAAGATCGTGCATGCCAAACAAGAGATCCAGATTCGCTTGGATCGTAGGTGATACAAGATCGCGAGAAACTTCAACGGTTCGGATTCCGGCGCTTGCATAGTAGCGCCGCTCTAACTCGCCCCTTAGTTCTGCATGCTCACGGTCTTTCCTCTGCTGGACAGGTGTCTTGGGCGCCATGCTTCGGCGTTCACGAAAAGCTAGAGCCTGGTCTTTGACAGTCCAGTTTACGGCGAAGGGTTCCCCTCGACTGTTGAAAAGGTACAGCAGCAGGTCCCCTTGGTAGGGGAATGGCATTTTGTGCCTGTTCCCGCTCGCATCCTCCACTACGATTTCAAAATGCTTAAAACCAATCTCCCTCGCGACATCAACAGTGCCGCGCAGAGGGGGCGGGAAGGTCCCTTTCGTCAGGGGATGTCCTCGAAGTGGATGGCCTGAATTAACTGGCCAGAGCATTTTCTGCTCGTGGAGCTCAAACAGATCAGGGTGATAAAGGGCTAATTGCGTAAATACCTTCTCGGGTCCAGAAAGTAGATGAAGTGTGCGTTTCAGCTTTCGACTGCGCAGCCTACTGATTCGGGATCCCTTTGGCGCCTCGCGGGGAACAGCCAGCGTGGACGGTATGTATTCACCGCCCCATTCGAACCGGCTTTGGCGACTCATAATGAGGGCAAATCTGTCTTGCGGTTTCATCCGAATATTCCAATCTCATCAGGATCGCGCGAGCTACATTTGCTGGGGATAACAGCATACGCTCCGGCGAAACCCTTATCCTGCGGGCAGGTAACCGCGCGTCCGGTTGTGGATAACGCGCAGCGTCTTGTGGATGAGCGAAGCCGTGCGAGACTTGACGTCTCACATGTTAGGGATAGAAAATGGATGAGTCAGGGATCGAAATCTGACTTATCCACAGAGGCCCAAGGTCGCACTTGGGCCTCTGTCTATCTGACATACAGCGCTCACGTTTAACGAGCTGTCATCTGATTTTTCGAATAGGGCATACCTTAGGCGTCATCGCCGATTGTGAACCGCCCACCATGACGAAGCCTATTTCAGGCGTTACGAGCATAGTGTTTCCTTCGCTAGCATTTCGATTAAGCAGAATATGTTACAGCCGGTAATTCCTAACTGACAACAAGTTTGCGCACCAACCAAGCATGATCTGAGTCGTTGATAAAAGCGGCATCAGTCTGCACCTACCTAGGCGTACACAAGATTCCGGTCCATGGACGGATTATTTTCCGTTTTGAACTTTGGCTGGCGGTACGACGCCTCGACTCTGAAGGCTTTGAACAAAACAAAATAATAACTAGCTAATTAATAACTTAAAGAGATTTCACAATTTTACAACGTGGAATTATGGTGACTCCTTTGAGCTACGAGATAAGGGCGCGCCATCAAAATGCGAACTGCGTATCTGCATTGGTTAGAGGACGAGTGCTTTTTTAGCCTATGTAGTCGGCAACATCTTCTTTGCGCCAACCATTCATCTGCGGAAACACTAAGCTATCTCTTTGGAAGCGAAACTACGTCGTTCTCACACGACTTCCCCCGAAGCCTCGAACTGCTGAATGAAGATGCAAAATTAACATGGGGTAGCTCAGAGGAAATAATTCGTAAGCATACGATTTCCCCTATATTCTTCCCTTTCCAATCACCTGAACATGTAGGTGCTCTTGAGCAAGCCATGAACAGGCCCACGCTGGGTTCTTTTAAATACAGACTAGGACTTGTCACCGGCAGGTTTGGAGGAGAACACCCTTTAAAGGCTTGTACTCAATGTATGACTGCTGATCGTGCGCTTCATGGAGTAGCTTATTGGCATCTATCTCACCAGTTTCCAGGCGTATCGATATGCCCACTTCATAATTGCTTACTTATGGAATCCACGGAAAATAGACAATGGTCGAGACGCTTTCAGTGGGTTCTTCCAGATGAGGCGGCCCTTATTACGATTGGTTCACGTACACCTAGTGCTTCAACCCTCAAAACGCTGCAGGCTATGTCTATCGCAGTGGTAGCGCTCGGTAAATGGGGTAGCTCTTGTCGTTTTGAGCCCAGCATGGTCGTTCAAGTCTACAAGGCCGCGATCAATCTTCAGGGAATTTCCCCTCATGCGCGAGAGGCGACTGCAGAGCGCTTTGCGGAATATTGCTCTATTCTTCAACCTTATCCGCCTTTTTCTGCATTACCCTGCGACGCGTATTGTGCAATACGTTTCATGACTCAAATGACTCGCAAGCCGCGTAGTTATTGCCATCCGCTGAAGCATTTGACTCTCATAATGTTTCTATTCGGACGCTTCGATTTGTTCGTGGGCTCGTACCAACAGCTCGCCGCACAGCAGGAAATATCAGTATCAAGGAATGCTAAACTGATTAGTCAAATTCAACCTAATGAGTGCCCGCTACCAAAATTAGAACTAGAAGCATGCATTCCAAAACCAAAAAAGCTAATCAAGGAACTGAAAGATAAAATTATAAAGTCATTGATGGTAGGTACATCCAAAAAAGAAATCTGTTCAAGATTTGAACTATCAATAAGTACAGTGAATCGGGTGCTGCGCTTTAACCCTTTAGTTGAAAAAGAATTCAACAAGATAATTTATCTTAGAAAGCAAGAGCAACAACGAAACAGATGGGACACCAGTGTCAGTCTAAACCCCAACCTCAGCACGAATGATATTAAAAAGTTGAATCCTAATGTCTACGCTTGGCTTTATCGAAACGATCGTTCTTGGTTATCTAATCGAACCAGTAATCTACCGAGTGGCAGACGCGGTAATCATGTTTGCATGGACTGGGACAGCCGCGATGAAAAGTTACGCACTCTAATTAAATTAACGCTGATCGAGCACCCTACCAAACTTCGCAAGAGTGACTTATACCTGATGGTGCCAAGTTTATTTTCATCACTTGAGAAGAGGTCGCATTACCCTAAAACTAGAAAGTTTCTCTCTGAAATGCGGCAGAGTTTCACTTAGCTTCGGACTACTGGATTCATATCTCTTGGAGCTGACTAAACATCATATTGAGCCGGGCGCTCACCTCATCTTCCTCGGTTGAGAGCTTCCGCAATTCGAAATTTGACTCCATTGGGCCGTATACGGTTCAGCCGCTAGGTATCAATGAGCTAGTCTTAGGCAAAGGAGCTTGCTCTGCCGCCAATACACCCATCCGGTGGGGCGTAAAAAACACCACATTACTCCAACGTGAGCGAGTTTGTATGCCTGTTTCCGCAGCTATTTTTGACGCGTTCGGTACGCTGATAGAAATCAACGAAGGCAGTCACCCCTTTCGAAAAATTCTCAAACTCGGCATTGAACAGGGACGTCGGCCCCAACCTACTGATGCTGAACAGCTCCTTACTTTACCAATGGACCTGCGCCAGGCTGCGGATTTTTTTGGCATCCTGGTCGATCCATCCGTGATGTCACGTTTAGAGTCCGATCTACACAATGATTTAGCAGATATTCGAGCCTATCCGGACGGCGTTGTTGCGGTAGAGGCACTTCAAGACGCTGGAGTAAAAGTGGTGGTGTGTTCCAATCTGGCTAAACCCTATGCAGCAGCTATCGAAAACCTCTACCCAAGATTGGACGGTTACAGCTACAGCTTTGCTGTACGCGCCATCAAGCCCTCCTTCGACATCTATCGCCACGCCACACAACTAGTATCGGCAACGCCCTTTCACACTTGGATGGTCGGTGACTCAAAGCGATGTGATTGCGAAGGACCCATCGCATTTGGTATGCACGGTTTTTGGCTCGACCGGCAAGGCCGTGGCACATTTACGTCGTTGCATCAATTCGCTGAGGCCATTTTGCGCAACCGCTGAACTTGGCCAATTAGTGCCGCGTATGGAAGCTTTCGTGAAGCGGAGTTACCGGATTTCCTATTATAGATTGAGCGGCCGCTTGGCCCACTTAAAGCATTCATCCGATATCCGCAGAGGTTTAGGGCTTTATTTGGGGGATGCCTGGTAAAATCTCGCTCAGCCTTTCCATCTTTAATTTTTGCCCCTTAACTTTAGGGTGAGGAAAATTACAACAAGGATATTGCTTGGGCCGCCGTCTGTAATACCCGTCGCCACTGCGATCATTTTCAGATAGCGAGCTTGGATAAGGGCAGAACCAACGACCTATCCCGGAGACGTAATCTTCTTCAACATAGTGAGCGGACTCTATCCCGCCTGACTGATAAGTTCCCCATAGCGAGTCTATAGGTCGGGTATCAGCCTGCCTCGATCTCAGGTCTGTCAAAAAATCATCAAACCGCTCATAGAAAGTTGCAATAGCATCAATGATCCAAAGGTTTAAGTAGCCTATACAATTCGCTTTGTTGTTCGAACGCGATTCAGCCAACATTTTTAAGTAGCTATCAATCCTTTGGAGGTCAGACTCCATTTCCACAGCGCGAGCTTTAGGCACGGTCGAAATTAGAGACCCGGCCTTTTCCTGCAAGACGCGGAGCGCCACCTCATCACAGATGTGATGTGAAGACGAACAAAGTCCATGGATGGTAATGGCACGCTTGAGTTCCGATAAATTGTCGTTACGCAGGGACGGTGCCTCAGCAAGATGTTTGCCATCACAATTCCGCCACATTACATCCAATGTATGGCCTTTGCGTGAAAACGGTTTTCCGCAAAATTGGCAGTGGTTAAGAAGGACTACGTTGTGCTTGTAGCAGACATTCACGTACCGGTTGCAGAAGCGTTTCCAATACGAAAAACCGAAGCTCTCAAGATCTTCTCTTACACAGTCAGGGCAATAAGAAGCATCCCAGTCGCTATAGCGAACTTCCTCAGTAGCATAGTGCTTTCCAGAATAGGAAACATCTTGAGAGTTCTTAATTACAAACAGCTTTGCCACATCTGTGTGGTAATGAATTAGGCGATTGAATCCATAACACCCCTGCCATCCTATAGCCGACGCTAATTTCTTTACCTCGGCTCTACCGAATGAGGCACGCTTTGCCAGCTCTATAAAGACCTCCATATCGGATGCATACCTGTTTATAAGGAGGTTTCGCATTACAAAGGAAGTAAGTGACTCATCAGGTCGTATTTGCAAGAGCATCGGAAACGCCGGTGCATTGGTGCCAATTTAGGAACCGGGCGGGAGAAGCCTGTCGCGACATCAAGAGAGCCAGCGAGCGCTCCCCTGTGCTGCGACAGTTTTAATTAGCTAGCGACAGTTTTAATTCTCTAAATCCAGGTTTTGCTGGTACGGGTGAGGCTTACTCCACCGTCACCGACTTCGCCAGGTTGCGCGGCTGGTCCACGTCAGTGCCCTTGAGCACGGCGACGTAGTACGACAGCAGTTGCAACGGGATGGTGTAGAGGATCGGCGACAGGGTGTCGTGGATGTGCGGCATGTTGATGACGTGGGTGCCTTCGCCATTGGTCATGCCGGCCTTCTCATCCGCGAACACGATCAGTTGGCCGCCACGGGCGCGCACTTCCTGCAGGTTGGACTTGAGCTTCTCCAGCAGTTCGTTGTTCGGCGCGACGGTCACCACTGGCATGTCGTCATCCACCAGGGCCAACGGGCCGTGCTTGAGCTCACCGGCCGGGTAGGCTTCGGCGTGAATGTAGGAGATTTCCTTGAGCTTGAGGGATCCTTCCATCGCCACCGGGTATTGCGCGCCACGGCCGAGGAACAGGGTGTGGTGTTTGTCGGCGAACAACTCGGCGACTTTTTCCACGGTGCTGTCCATGGCCAGCGCTTCGCCCAGGCGGGCCGGCAGGCGGCGCAGTTCTTCCACCAGCTTGGCTTCGACGCCGTCTTCCAGCGTGCCGCGCACCTGGCCCAGGGACAGGGTCAGCAGCAACAGGCCCACCAACTGGGTGGTGAAGGCTTTAGTGGAGGCCACGCCGATTTCGCGGCCGGCCTGAGTCAGCAGAGTCAGGTCGGACTCGCGCACCAGGGAGCTGATGCCGACGTTGCAGATCGCCAGGCTGCCGAGGAAGCCCAGTTCCTTGGCATTGCGCAGGGCGGCCAGGGTGTCGGCGGTTTCGCCGGACTGGGAGATGGTCACGAACAGGGTGTCGGGCTGCACCACCACCTTGCGGTAGCGGAATTCGCTGGCGACTTCGACCTGGCACGGGATGCCGGCCAGTTCTTCGAGCCAGTAACGGGCGACCATGCCCGCGTGGTAGCTGGTGCCGCAGGCGACGATTTGCACGTTGCGCACTTTGGCGAACAGCTCGGCGGCTTGCGGGCCGAAGGCTTGTACCAACACCTGGTTCTGGCTCAGGCGACCTTCCAGGGTACGTTGCACGACAGACGGTTGCTCGTGGATTTCCTTGAGCATGAAGTGGCGGAATTCGCCCTTGTCGGCGGCTTCGGCACCGTCGCGGTACTGCACGGCTTCACGTTCAACGGACTGGCCGTTGACGTCCCAGATCGACACGCTTTCGCGGCGGATCTCGGCGATGTCGCCTTCCTCCAGGTACATGAAGCGGTCGGTGACCTGGCGCAGGGCCAGTTGGTCGGAGGCCAGGAAGTTCTCGCCCAGGCCCAGGCCGATCACCAATGGGCTGCCACTGCGGGCGGCGACCAGGCGGTCAGGTTGGCTCGCGCTGATCACGGCCAGGCCATAGGCGCCATGCAGTTCCTTGACGGTGGCCTTGAGGGCGTTGGTCAGGTCGCCGAGGTCCTTGAGCTTGTGGTTCAGCAGGTGGGCGATGACTTCGGTGTCGGTGTCCGAGGTGAAGACATACCCCTGGCCTTTCAGCTGCTCACGCAGCACTTCGTGGTTTTCGATAATGCCGTTGTGGACAACAGCCAGGTCACCGGAGAAGTGTGGGTGAGCGTTGCGCTCGCACGGTGCGCCGTGGGTGGCCCAACGGGTGTGGGCGATACCCAGGCGGCCTACCAGCGGCTCACCAGCCAACGCTTGTTCGAGTTCGCTGACCTTGCCCGGGCGACGCATGCGCTCAAGCTTGCCGGCGTTGGTAAAGAGCGCCACACCGGCGCTGTCGTAGCCACGGTATTCCAGGCGTTTGAGGCCTTCGAGCAAAATGGCGGTGACGTTTCGTTCAGCGACTGCGCCAACAATTCCACACATGGTTTCTCTCCTAGATGACTGCCGCGCAAATCAGCGTGATGCCGCGGGCTTGAATCTGGTCGCGGGCCTCAAACGGCAGGCGATCATCGGTAATAAGGGTATGGACGCTGCTCCAGGGCAGTTCCAGGTTGGGGATCTTGCGGCCAATCTTGTCGGACTCGACCATCACCACCACTTCGCGGGCGACCTCGGCCATGACGCGGCTCAGCCCCAGCAATTCGTTGAAGGTGGTGGTACCGCGCTCCAGGTCGATGCCATCGGCGCCAATGAACAACTGGTCGAAATCGTAGGAACGCAGCACCTGCTCGGCGACCTGGCCTTGGAACGAGTCCGAATGCGGGTCCCAGGTGCCGCCAGTCATCAACAGTACCGGCTCGTGTTCCAGTTCACTCAACGCGCTGGCCACGTGCAGGGAGTTGGTCATCACCACCAGGCCGGGCTGATGGCCCAGTTCGGGGATCATGGCGGCGGTGGTACTGCCGCTGTCGATGATGATGCGTGCGTGTTCACGCAAACGCCGGACGGCAGCACGGGCGATGGCGCGCTTGTAGACCGAAATGGGCTGGGCCGGGTCGCCGACCAGTTCCTGGGGCATGGTGATAGCGCCGCCGTAGCGACGCAGCAACAGGCCGTTACTTTCGAGGGCCGCCAAGTCCTTGCGGATGGTCACTTCCGAGGTTTCGAAACGCTTCGCCAATTCGTCCACGCTGACTTCACCTTGCTCGGTGAGCATGGCAAGGATGTTGTGGCGACGTTGGGGTGTATTTCGTTTCGACATGGTGAAGATAAGTTTCGTTTCGAAAGATAACGAAGGCAATCAAAACCTATTGGCTGAGGATCGTCAAGCGGGGGACGTAAAAAAACCTGTTGGGGCCGCATGGATGGCACCAACAGGTTTATTGAGGTTGTGGATAACTCAGGTCTTTTTGATTTTGACCGGGCGCTTCCAGCCGTCGATGTTGCGCTGGCGGGCGCGGGCAACCGCCAGTTGGGACTTATCCACATCCTGGTTGATGGTTGAGCCTGCCGCAGTGTTTGAACCATCACCAATGGTGACGGGTGCAATCAACGAGTTGTTGGAGCCAATAAACACGTCTTCGCCAATGGTCGTCTGGTACTTGTTGGCGCCATCGTAGTTACAGGTAATAGCGCCGGCGCCGATATTGGTGCGCGCCCCAATCACCGCATCACCGAGGTAGGCCAGGTGCCCGGCCTTGGCGTCATCGCCCATCTGTGCGTTTTTCAGTTCTACAAAGTTACCCACATGGGCCCTGGCCCCCAGCACGCTGCCCGGACGCAGACGCGCGAATGGACCCGCGTCACTGCCCTCGCCCATCACGGCGCCGTCGATATGGCTGTTGGCCTTGATCACCACGCCTTGGCGCAGGGTGCTGTCCTTGATCACGCAGTTCGGGCCGATGACCACGCCATCTTCAATGACCACACGGCCTTCGAGAATCACGTTGATATCGATCAGCACGTCGCGGCCCACCGTGACATCACCCCGCACGTCGAAACGTGCCGGATCACGTAGCGTCACGCCCAACGCCATCAGGCGGCGGCCTTCACGCAATTGATAGTGGCGCTCCAGCTCGGCCAGTTGCTTGCGGTCGTTGGCGCCCTGCACTTCCATCGGGTCGTGGGGCTGCTCGGTGGCGACCACCAGGCCATCGCTGACGGCCATCTCGATGACGTCGGTCAGGTAGTACTCGCCCTGGGCGTTGTTGTTGGACAGGCGGCTCATCCAGTCCGCCAGGCGATCGGCCGGCACCGCGAGGATCCCGGTGTTGCCTTCGGTGATGGCACGCTGGGCTTCGCTGGCGTCTTTATGCTCGACGATGGCGGCAACCTTTCCGTCAGCGTTGCGCACGATGCGGCCGTAGCCGGTCGGGTCGTCCAGCTCAACAGTGAGCAGGCCCATCTGGCCAGGCACGACGTGTTTGAGCAGGCGCTGCAAGGTTTCCACTTCGATCAGCGGCACGTCACCGTAGAGGATCAGCACGGTATCGGCCTGGATGAACGGCACGGCTTGCGCGGTGGCGTGGCCGGTACCCAATTGCTTGTCCTGCAATACGAAATTCAAGTCGTCCGCTGCCAGCCGCTCACGCACCACATCGGCACCGTGGCCGATCACCACATGAATGCGCTGTGGATCAAGCTGCCGGGCGCTGTGGATAACATGGCCAAGCATGGAGTTGCCGGCAACCGGGTGCAGCACCTTGGGCAGGGCCGAACGCATGCGGGTGCCCTGGCCTGCGGCAAGAATTACGATTTCGAGAGACATGAATGGCTACCAATCCTGGGCGGTCAGACTTCAGACCAAAGAAGTGTTTTGCAAAAAAAGAAAAAGGGTAGCCGAGGCTACCCTTTTTAATCAATCACGCATGAGGCTTGACGGCTTAGCCGCCAAACTTCTTGCGGATCTGCTGGACGGTGCGCAGCTGAGCTGCGGCCTCGGCCAGACGTGCAGCAGCAGAACCGTAGTCGAAATCTGCGCCTTTTTCGTTCAGGGCCTTCTCGGCAGCCTTGACGGCTTCCTGAGCGGAGGCTTCATCCAGGTCGGCAGCACGTTGCACGGTGTCGGCAAGTACCTTGACCATGTTCGGCTGAACCTCGAGGAAACCACCGGAGATGTAAAACACCTCCCTTTCCCCGCCCAGCTTGGTCAGAGTGATCGGACCAGGCTTCAAGGATGTAATCAATGGCGCGTGGCCAAAGTTAATACCCAGGTCGCCCAGTTCGCCGTGTGCAATCACACTCTCGATCTGACCGGAGAAGATTTCCCCTTCCGCGCTGACGATATCGCAATGGAATGTCATAGCCATCTGCTTGCCTCAACCTGATTAGCGCCCGTTACCGGGCGCCGGAATTACAGTTTCTTGGCTTTCTCGATCGCTTCTTCGATGCCGCCGACCATGTAGAACGCTTGTTCTGGCAGGTGGTCGTAGTCACCGTTGAGGATGCCTTTGAAGCCAGCAATGGTGTCTTTCAGGGAAACGTATTTACCCGAGGCACCGGTGAAGACTTCAGCCACGAAGAACGGCTGCGACAAGAAGCGCTGGATCTTACGAGCGCGGGATACCAACTGCTTGTCGGTTTCCGACAGCTCGTCCATACCCAGGATCGCAATGATGTCCTTCAGTTCTTTGTAACGCTGCAGAACGTACTGGACGCCGCGAGCGGTGTCGTAGTGTTCCTGGCCGATGACGTTCGGGTCCAGCTGGCGCGAAGTCGAGTCCAGTGGATCGACCGCTGGGTAGATACCCAGGGAGGCGATGTCACGGGACAGTACGACGGTGGCGTCCAAGTGGGCGAACGTGGTCGCTGGCGACGGGTCAGTCAAGTCATCCGCAGGTACGTATACCGCTTGGATCGAGGTGATCGAACCGTTTTTGGTCGAAGTGATACGCTCTTGCAGAGTACCCATCTCTTCGGCCAGGGTCGGCTGGTAACCTACTGCGGAAGGCATACGGCCCAGCAGTGCGGATACTTCAGTACCGGCCAGGGTGTAACGATAGATGTTGTCGACGAACAGCAGAACGTCGTTACCTTCGTCACGGAACTTCTCGGCCATGGTCAGGCCGGTCAGTGCTACGCGCAGACGGTTTCCCGGCGGCTCGTTCATCTGACCGTAAACCAGTGCCACTTTGTCCAGAACGTTGGAATCCTTCATCTCGTGGTAGAAGTCGTTACCCTCACGAGTACGCTCACCCACACCGGCGAACACGGAATAACCGCTGTGCTCGATGGCGATGTTACGGATCAGTTCCATCATGTTTACGGTTTTGCCTACACCGGCACCACCGAACAGACCGACTTTACCGCCCTTGGCGAACGGGCAAACCAGGTCGATAACCTTGATGCCGGTTTCCAGCAGGTCGTTGCCGCCCGCTTGTTCCGCGAAGGAAGGCGCAGGACGGTGAATGCCCCAGCGCTCTTCGGTGTCGATTGGACCGGCTTCGTCGATCGGGTTACCGAGGACGTCCATGATCCGGCCCAGGGTCGCTTTACCGACGGGTACGGAGATGGCTGCGCCAGAGTCAGTGACTTCCAGACCGCGCTTCAAGCCTTCGGTGGAACCCATTGCAATGGTACGAACCACGCCGTCGCCCAGCTGCTGCTGAACTTCCAGGGTGGTGCCTGCATCGCTTTTGACTTTCAAAGCGTTGTAGATGCTCGGTACGCTGTCGCGTGGGAATTCCACGTCGATAACGGCGCCGATGATTTGAACGATACGTCCGCTACTCATAGCTGGATCCTCTGAATATTTGAACCGTTAAACCGCGGCAGCGCCGCCGACGATTTCCGAGATCTCTTGGGTGATCGCAGCCTGACGCGCCTTGTTGTAGATCAGCTGCAAATCGCTGATCAAATCACCGGCGTTGTCGGTAGCGTTCTTCATCGCGATCATCCGCGCAGCTTGTTCAGCCGCGTTGTTCTCGACCACCGCCTGGTACACCTGCGACTCCACGTAGCGCACCATCAAGCCGTCAAGCAGCTCTTTGGCGTCTGGTTCGTAGAGGTAGTCCCAGTGGTGCTTGAGTTCTTGTTCCGGGGTGGCCACCAATGGAATCAACTGCTCCACGGTAGGCTGTTGCGTCATGGTGTTGATGAACTTGTTGGATACCACGGACAGGCGGTCAATCCGGCCTTCCAGGTATGCATCCAGCATCACTTTGACGCTGCCGATCAAATCATTGATCGACGGTTCTTCACCCAGGTGGCTGATAGCTGCAACGACGTTACCGCCGAAGTTGCGGAAAAAGGCCGCACCCTTGCTACCGACCACACACAGATCGATCTCGACGCCTTTTTCGCGGTTTACCGCCATGTCCTTGACCAGGGCCTTGAACAGGTTGGTATTCAAACCACCGCACAAACCACGGTCACTGCTCACCACGACATAACCGACGCGCTTTACTTCGCGATCGATCATGAACGGGTGGCGATATTCCGGGTTGGCGTTGGCCAGATGACCAATAACCTGGCGGATACGCTCCGCGTAGGGACGGCTAGCAGCCATGCGCATTTGTGCCTTGCGCATTTTGCTGACCGCCACTTTTTCCATGGCGCTGGTGATCTTTTGCGTGCTTTTGATGCTCGCAATCTTACTGCGAATCTCTTTTGCGCCTGCCATGTAACACCTATCAGGTTAGCAAGCGGGAGCCTCGCGGCCCCCGCTGCGGCTTACCAGGTTTGGGTGGCCTTGAACTTCTCGATACCGGCTTTGATGCCAGCGTCGATGTCGTCATTGAAGTCACCCTTCACGTTGATCTTCGCCATCAATTCGGCGTGATCGCGGTTGAAGTAAGCAATCAGCGCTTGTTCGAAGCTGCCGACCTTGGTGATTTCAACGTCGGTCAGGAACCCACGCTCAGCGGCATACAGCGACAGCGCCATGTCAGCGATCGACATTGGTGCGTATTGCTTCTGCTTCATCAGCTCGGTAACGCGCTGACCATGCTCAAGTTGCTTACGGGTCGCTTCGTCCAGGTCAGAAGCGAACTGGGCGAATGCCGCCAGTTCACGGTACTGAGCCAGAGCGGTACGGATACCACCGGAGAGCTTCTTGATGATCTTGGTCTGAGCGGCACCACCCACACGGGATACCGAAACACCGGCGTTCACTGCAGGACGGATCCCGGAGTTGAACATGGCCGATTCCAGGAAGATCTGACCGTCGGTGATGGAAATCACGTTGGTCGGAACGAACGCGGAAACGTCGCCAGCCTGGGTTTCGATGATCGGCAATGCGGTCAGGGAACCGGTTTTGCCGGTCACTGCGCCGTTGGTGAACTTCTCTACGTATTCTTCCGAAACGCGGGATGCGCGCTCCAGCAGACGGGAGTGGAGATAGAACACGTCGCCTGGGTAAGCTTCACGGCCTGGTGGACGGCGCAGCAGCAGGGAAATCTGGCGGTAAGCCACTGCTTGCTTGGACAGATCGTCATAAACGATCAGCGCGTCTTCACCGCGGTCGCGGAAGTATTCGCCCATGGTGCAACCGGAGTACGGTGCCAGGAACTGAAGTGCAGCGGATTCGGAAGCACTGGCGGCCACGACGATGGTGTTAGCCAGGGCGCCGTTTTCTTCCAGCTTGCGAACCACGTTGGCGATGGTCGATTGTTTCTGACCGATGGCTACGTAGACGCAGAAAATCCCGCTGTCTTTCTGGTTGATGATCGCGTCGATCGCCAGAGCGGTTTTACCGATCTGACGGTCACCGATGATCAGCTCACGCTGGCCACGGCCGACAGGAATCATGGCATCGACAGCCTTGTAGCCAGTCTGTACAGGCTGGTCTACCGACTTACGCCAGATCACGCCTGGAGCAACTTTCTCGACCGCATCGGTCTCGGTGTTGTTCAGCGGACCTTTGCCGTCAACTGGGTTACCCAGTGCGTCGACAACGCGACCCAGCAGTTCCTTACCCACCGGAACTTCCAGGATGCGGCCTGTGCACTTGGCGCTCATGCCTTCAGCCAGAGTCTGGTAGGAGCCCAATACAACGGCACCTACAGAGTCTTGCTCCAGGTTGAGGGCCATACCGTAGACGCCGCCCGGAAACTCGATCATCTCGCCGTACATTACGTCGGCCAGACCGTGAATCCGCACGATGCCGTCAGATACGCTGACGACAGTGCCTTCGTTACGGGCTTGGGAGGTCACATCGAGCTTGTCGATGCGGCCCTTGATAATTTCACTTATTTCGGAAGGATTGAGTTGCTGCATTGCTCTGCTGCCCCTTCAAACTCAAGATTTCAATGCTTCGGCAAGATTCGCGAGTTTGCCGCGAATCGAGCCATCGATAACCAGGTCGCCGGCGCGAATGATGACACCACCAATCAGGGTGGCATCCTCCGCAACTTGCAGGCGCACTTCCCGGTCGAGTCGTGCACTGAGAACCTTGGCGAGTTTGTCTTGCTGTTCTTGGTTCAATGCAAAAGCACTGGTCACTTCAACATCTACCGATTTCTCTTGTTCGGCCTTGTACAGGTCAAACAGAGCGGCGATCTCCGGCAGAAGCGGGAGACGGTCGTTTTCGGCAACGACGTGGATGAAGTTCTGCACTTTTACATCAAACTTGTCGCCGCACACGTCAATAAACGTGGCGGCCTTGTCTGCGCTCGTCAGTCGCGGGGCCTTGAGCACGCGCTGCATGGTGTCGTCTTGCGACACTGCTGCAGCCAGGCCGAGCATGGCTGACCAAGAGGCCAGCTGCTGGTGGGCCTGGGCGTGCTCGAAGGCTGCCTTAGCGTAAGGTCGGGCCAACGTGGTCAATTCTGCCATGATCGCCCTCGCTTAAATTTCAGCAGCCAGTTTGTTTACCAGCTCCGCGTGCGCGTTTTGATCGATTGTGGCACCCAGGATCTTCTCAGCACCGCCGACGGCCAGAGCACCCAGTTGGGCACGCAGCGCATCTTTGACACCGTTCAGTTCCTGCTCGATCTCGGCTTGAGCCTGAACCTTCACACGGTCAGCGTCGATACGGGCTTTTTCAACAGCCTCTTCAACGATCTGGTTACCGCGTTTCTTGGCTTGCTCAATGATTTCAGCTGCCTGAGCTTTCGCTTCGCGCAGTTGCTGACCCGCTTTATCTTGGGCCAACTCCAGGTCGCGAGCTGCTCGTGCGGCAGCGTCCAGTCCGTCTGCGATCTTCTTCTGACGTTCGTGCAAAGCCGCGATGACCGGAGGCCATACGAACTTCATGCAGAAAACTACAAAAATCAAGAACGCTAAGGACTGACCAATAATGGTTGCATTAATGTTCACGCCAATACCTCGCTCGTTCGTTGCACAACACACCAATCACTCGAAAAAACGAGTGATTAACCGGCGAGTTGACCAACGAAGGGGTTCGCGAAGGTGAAGAACAGAGCGATACCAACACCGATCATGGTCACGGCGTCGAGCAGGCCGGCGACGATGAACATTTTAACTTGCAGCATTGGAACCATTTCTGGCTGACGCGCTGCGCCTTCCAGGAACTTGCCGCCCAGCAGGCCGAAACCAATGGCAGTACCCAGGGCGCCCAGGCCGATCAACAGTGCAACAGCGATAGCGGTTAGACCAACTACAGTTTCCATCTTTCCTCCCGACTTTTACGTCGTATGGTTTAGGTTTTTTAGATTTTAAAGCGGTAAAACAAATCGTTTCATAGCCCTTCAGGGCTACCCTCCCGTTTGACCGGGAGGGACATCAGACTAGTCGAGACTGGTCTTAATGGTTCTCTTCGTGCGCCATCGACAGGTAGACGATGGTCAGCATCATGAAGATAAACGCCTGCAGGGTGATGATCAGGATGTGGAACACAGCCCACGCCCACTGCAGAACAATGCCCAGGCCGCTAAGCCAGAGCAGACCACTGCCGAACATCACAGCGATCAGAATGAACACCAGCTCGCCGGCATACATGTTGCCGAACAGTCGCAAGGCCAGGGAAATCGGCTTGGCAACCAGGGTTACGAATTCCAGCAGGAAGTTCACCGGGATCAGCAGGGCTTGAACGAAGATGTTCTTGCTGCCAAACGGGTGCAGGGTCAGTTCGCCGATGAAGCCGCCGATGCCCTTGATCTTGATGCTGTAGAAAATGATCAACGCAAACACCGACAGGGCCATGCCCAGGGTGGCGTTAGGGTCCGTGGTCGAAACCGCACGGAATGGAATGTGCTGATCGCCGGAGATCAGGATGGCCAGCTGAGGAATCCAGTCGACCGGGATCAGGTCGACGGCGTTCATCAGGAAGACCCAGACGAAGATGGTCAGTGCCAACGGTGCAATCACCGCGCTACGACCATGGAAGCTGTCCCGCACGCTGCCATCGACGAATTCGACCAATACTTCAACGAAGTTCTGCAAAGCACCTGGCTGACCGGAAGTCGCCTTCTTCGCCGCCATGCGGAAAATCAGGACGAAGATCAGACCCAATGCGACAGACCAGCCCAGTGTATCCAGGTGGAATGCCCAGAAGCCCATTTCTTTGGCTTCTGCTGCGGAGTGGGCAAAGCCCCAGCCGCCGTTGGGAAGCTGACCGAAGGTCAGGTTCTGCAAGTGGTGCTGGATATAGCCCGAAGCGGTTGTTTCTGCCATGGTTGCCTCAAACGCCCTAAGGTTTCGAAAGTCTTGTTTTCATTAGCAGGGGAGCGAACCAGCTGACCAGTTGGGTCAACACGAAGACGCCGAATACAGCCAGCGGCGCCAATGGCTTCACACCTGCAAAGGTCAGTGCAAACAGCACTGCCGTCAAAATCAGTTTCCCCGCCTCGCCGGCATAAAAAGACCGGACGATAGCCTGGGCTGCTCGGGCGCCGGAAAACCGAAAGGCCCTGTGAGCAAAATACATATTGGGCAGCAAGGCTATCAGGCCTCCGCAGAGTCCTGAGTATCCGGCTACGACTCCATACCAATACCAGAGCGCCAAAGAGGCGATCAGTAAAATGACAAATTGAGCCACTAAAACCGGGAAAACGGCCAAGCGATGGAACGGCAACGTGTTTGGCGTGCGGGTTTCCATCACTCTTGCTCCTCAATGGTCGGCTGCCGGAAATCAATAACTTGGCATAATTTGTGCCGACAAAATGCGCGCAGAGTATAGGGGCGGTTCTGCCCCTATTCAACTGCCGGGTAGTGATTTCCGACTGCGCGCTACAGAAGCAATTGTTTCAGCGGATGTGGGCAAGGACGCCCTGAAGCTCATCCAATGAGTTATATCCGATGACCAATTGCCCTTTGCCTTTCTTGCCGTGGCGAATTTGCACCGCAGAGCCTAGGCGTTCGGCCAGGCGCTGCTCCAGTCGTGCAATATCCGGATCAGGTTTGGCGGTTTCGACCGGTGCAGGTTTGCCACTGAGCCACTGGCGAACCAGGGCCTCGGTCTGACGAACGGTGAGGCCTCGTGCGACAACGTGTCGCGCCCCCTCAACCTGTTGATTTTCCGGCAAACCGAGCAAAGCACGGGCATGACCCATTTCCAGGTCGCCATGGGAAAGCATGGTTTTGATGACTTCCGGCAGCGCGATCAGACGCAGCAGGTTGGACACGGTAACCCGTGACTTGCCCACCGCATCCGCGACTTCCTGCTGGGTCAGTTTGAATTCCTGCTGCAAACGCTGCAGCGCGATCGCTTCCTCGATCGGATTGAGGTCTTCGCGCTGGATGTTCTCGATCAGCGCCATGGCGATGGCGGTTTCATCCGGCACATCGCGCACCATCGCCGGGATGGTTTCCTTGCCAGCCTGTTGGCTCGCGCGCCAGCGGCGTTCGCCGGCGATGATTTCAAAGCGGCCCGCACCAATCGGGCGCACCACGATCGGCTGCATCACACCCTGGGCCTTGATCGAATTCGCCAACTCTTCCAGCGCCTGGGGGTCCATGTCCCGGCGCGGCTGGTATTTGCCGCGCTGGATCAGGTCCAGCGGCAGGTGCTGCAGCTCACGCTCGTCAGCCTGCACCGCTTGTTCTTCGAGCGAAGTGACAGTCGGACCACTCAGCAGTGCATCCAGTCCACGTCCGAGACCTCGTTTCTTGACGGCCATGGGGATTCCTTAAGTTGGCTGGGCTGCAGCGGTGCGTGAATTGCGGCGTTGACGACGAACCATCTCGCCGGCCAGAGCCAGATAGGCAATGGCGCCGCGGGATGACTTGTCGTACGCCAGCGCGGGCATGCCATAGCTTGGCGCTTCGGCCAGGCGGATGTTGCGTGGAATCACGGTGTCGTAGAGCTGATCGCCGAAGTGTTCCTTGAGCTGTGCCGACACATCGTTCATCAGGCTCAGGCGCGGGTCATACATGGTCCGCAGCAGGCCTTCGATTTGCAGGTTCGGGTTGAGCAACTCGGCGATACGCTTGATGTTATCCACAAGGTCGCTCAGACCTTCCAGCGCGAAGTACTCGCACTGCATGGGGATAATCACCCCGTCGGCGGCGACCAATGCGTTCAACGTCAGCATCGACAGCGACGGCGGGCAGTCGATCAAAATGTAGTCGTAATTCTCGCGGATCGGCGCCAACGCGCTGCGCAGACGGCTTTCTTTCATCTGCATTTCCAGCAGCACCACTTCCGCCGCGGTCAAATCGCGGTTGGCCGGCAGCAGTTGATAACCGCCGTGCTCGGAGAAATGCATGGCCTGGGCCAGGTCGCACTCGCCAATCAGCAAGTCATAGACCGAGTTTTCCAGGCCGTGTTTATCCACACCGCTACCCATGGTGGCGTTGCCCTGTGGATCGAGATCGATCAACAGCACCCGACGCTTGGTAGCGACCAGGGATGCTGCGAGGTTGATGCAGGTGGTGGTTTTGCCCACGCCACCTTTCTGGTTCGCTATCGCGAATACCTTAGCCATTCTTGCTTGTGTTCCCAATCATGCCGTGCGGCGCAGTATCAGCAGATGGCGTTGGCCTTGGCAACCGGGTACGGCCAAGGCGTGTTCGCTATCGAGGTGGAAGTCTGCCGGCAATGCTAACAGCTCGTCGCTTGGATGAACGCCCTTCATTGCCAGCCAACGGGTATCGCGGTCGCCAAGGTGGCGGGTCCAGTTGCTGAAGTTCTCCATGCTGCTGAAGGCCCGGGAAACAATTCCGTTGAAAGGCTGTTCAGGCGTGAAGGCTTCGACGCGACTGTGGATAACTTGCAGGTTATCCAGCTTGAGTTCGAGTTTGACCTGGGTCAGGAAGCGGGTTTTCTTGCCGTTGCTGTCCAGGCACGTCACCTGCGACTCGGGAAACAGGATTGCCAACGGGATGCCGGGCATGCCGCCCCCGCTGCCAACGTCGAGCCAACGGCCGTTTTCGATAAACGGCATCACGCTGAGGCTGTCGAGCAGATGGCGAGAAACCATTTCGTCCGGATCACGCACCGCAGTGAGGTTGTAAGCCTTGTTCCATTTGATCAACAGGGCCAGATAACCCAGCAGCAACTCGTGCTGGGCTTCGGTCAGGTCGACGCCAAGCTGGCGAGCACCTGTGGATAACTCTTCGGCGTGTTGCGAGGTGACCAACGAACTCAAGCGCTTTGCTCCAACTGACGGCCCGCGCCGCGTTTTTTCAAATGAATCATCAACAGCGAAATGGCTGCCGGCGTGACACCCGGGATACGGGACGCCTGGCCCAGGGTCTCAGGTCGAGTTATCCCCAGCTTGCCTTGAATCTCTTTCGACAGACCGGAAATATTTGTGTAATCGATATCCACAGGCAGCCTGGTGTCTTCGCTGGCCCGCAGACGAGCGATCTCATCCTGCTGACGGTCAATGTAACCGGCGTATTTGGTCTTGATTTCGACCTGCTCGGCGACCTGTGGATCTTCTGCACCACCGCCGGTAACCGAGATCAGACCAGCGTAGTCGATTTCCGGACGGGACAGCAGGTTCAGCAAGTTGTACTCGTGGGTCAGCGGCGTGCCGAATTTTTCGGCAATCGCATCGCCTTGCTCGGTGCCCGGACGAACCCAGGTACTTTTCAGGCGTTGCTCTTCCAGTTCGATGCTTTCGCGTTTTTTGCAGAAGGCAGCCCAGCGCACGTCGTCGACCAAGCCCAGCTCGCGACCTTTCTCGGTCAGGCGCAGGTCGGCGTTGTCTTCCCGAAGGATCAGGCGATATTCGGCCCGGGACGTAAACATCCGGTACGGTTCCTGGGTTCCGAGGGTGATCAGGTCGTCGACCAACACACCGATGTACGCCTCATCGCGACGCGGGCACCAGCTGTCTTTGCCCTGTGCGCGCAGTGCGGCGTTGGCTCCGGCCAGCAAACCCTGGGCGCCGGCTTCTTCGTAACCGGTGGTCCCGTTGATTTGGCCAGCAAAGAACAAACCGCCGATCACCTTGGTTTCCAGGCTGTATTTCAAGTCACGTGGGTCGAAGTAGTCGTACTCGATGGCGTAGCCAGGTCGAACGATATGAGCGTTTTCCATACCGCGAATCGACTGCACGATCTGGATTTGCACGTCGAACGGCAGGGAAGTGGAAATCCCGTTCGGGTACAGCTCGTGGGTGGTCAAACCTTCCGGCTCGATAAACACCTGGTGGCTTTCCTTGTCGGCAAAGCGGTGGATCTTGTCTTCGATCGACGGGCAGTAGCGTGGGCCAATACCTTCGATCACCCCGGAATACATCGGCGAACGGTCGAGGTTCGCGGCAATGATTTCGTGGGTACGGGCATTGGTGTGGGTAATCCAGCAACTGACCTGCTTCGGATGCTGTTCCTTGGAGCCCATGAACGACATGACCGGGATCGGTGTATCGCCGGCTTGCTCGGTCATTACCGAAAAATCCACCGAACGGCCATCGATACGCGGCGGCGTACCGGTTTTCAAACGACCGACACGCAGCGGCAGTTCGCGAAGGCGCTGAGCCAGGGCGATTGACGGCGGATCACCGGCGCGACCACCGGAATAGTTCTGCATACCGATGTGGATAAGTCCGCCGAGGAACGTACCGGTGGTCAACACCACGGATTCTGCGAAGAAACGCAGGCCCATTTGCGTGACAACACCGCGTACCTGGTCCTGCTCAACGATCAGGTCATCGGCTGCCTGCTGAAATATCCACAGGTTCGGCTGGTTTTCCAGGGTTTCGCGGACAGCGGCCTTGTACAGGATCCGGTCGGCTTGAGCACGAGTGGCTCGTACGGCCGGGCCTTTGCGGCTGTTCAATACGCGAAATTGAATACCACCTTTGTCGGTAGCCATGGCCATCGCGCCGCCCAGGGCATCGATTTCCTTGACCAGGTGGCTTTTGCCAATCCCGCCAATTGCGGGGTTGCAGCTCATGGCGCCGAGGGTTTCCACGTTATGCGTCAGCAACAGGGTTTTTGCCCCCATGCGTGCTGACGCCAGTGCTGCCTCGGTACCGGCATGACCGCCGCCGATGACGATCACTTCAAAACGGGAAGGGAAATCCACCACGCACCTCGTGCCTGCTTCTGTAGGTAATTAGGAATGAGCGTTCGAGATCAGGTTTTCGAACGAGTCGGCAAGTATAGGGACTTCGCCCTTCCTAAAGAACCCTTTGCACAAAATTTAACCAGCTGTGGATGAATCACGGACAATAGAAATTAAAAGAGAGAAATTTATTAAATCTTTGTTTTTATGTTTATTTCTACTGAGGCCTGTTTCTGTGGATAGATCCCTACAGGCCTTTATTTACGTAATGTACAGAGATTCAAAAGTCTGTGGTTAGGTGCCAAGGAGGCCCTTGGATAAGTGGTCTAAGCCTGTGGATTAAACAGGTGGTTATCCACAGATGGGTTTTTACTCAGGTTTTAGGCCCTGTTATCAACTGGGCACAGGGGCGGTTATTCACAGGGCTTAATCCACAGAAAATACGGATTACGATAAGTTTCAGGCACACGGCGGCCTCCAGGAATCTTCGGATAGGCAGGAAACGCTTCGTTTGCATTTGTGAAACGGGTTGATGGCAGGCCTATTGTGAGAAAGCGTCACGGCAGTTAATAATAGTTATTATCATTAACCTGCCTCGTCACCTCTCATGGCCCTTCCCCCACATACCATCGCAGTCCAGCACATCTATGAGCAGCACCATTCGTGGTTGCACAGCTGGCTCAAGGGAAAGTTGCATAACGCCTGCGATGCAGCCGATGTGGCACACGATACGTTCGTGCGGATCCTGGGTGGCCGCAATGCGGCGCAGATCCTTGAGCCCAGGGATTACCTGGCCACTGTCGCCAGGGGACTGGTGATTGACCGCTATCGCCGCCGCGCCATTGAACAAGCCTATCTGCAAACCCTCGCAGACCGGCCAGAAGCAACCGCAATCAGTGAAGAAGACAAGGCGATCATCATTGAAACCCTCGTGGCTGTGGATAAAGCCTTGCATGGGCTGGGTGAGCGGGCTCGGCGAATTTTCATGCTGTCCCAGGTCGAAGGCCTGACTTATCAACAGATCGCCGATCAGATGCGGGTCTCGCTGACCACCGTCAAGAAACATATGGTCCGCGCCCTGACAGAATGCGCCCTGATCATGGCGGGCGCGTAATGGCCGCCCCGGATCGCAAGACGTTCGAAGCCGCCGCCAGTTGGTATGTGCAATTTCAATCGCAACCACCGACACCTGCGGAACACAGTGCCTGGCAGCAATGGCTCAACGGCGATCCTTCCCATCAGGCGGCCTGGAACCAGATGGAACAGTTGCAACGTGGCCTCGGTGCGCTACCCAAGGATTTCACCCGTCGCGCGCTCTCGACCAGTCAACAGCGGCGCCAAGTGCTCAAGCTGATGTTGATGCTCGGCGCCGCCGGGTACTTGGGGTGGAACGTTCAACAACACACGTCCCTGGGCAATCTTTGGGCTGACTATCGAACCAAGGTCGGCGAACGACGGCGAATCGAGTTGGCCGACGGTACTCAAATTGACCTCAATACCCATACCGCTATCGACGTACTTTTCGATGGGCAGCAGCGACTGGTCCGTTTGCGTGAGGGGGAAGTACTTATCCACACCGGCAAGTCGGGGCGGCAAACACCGTTTTATGTCGAAACCCGTGAAGGCCGTATTCAAGCTTTAGGCACGCGGTTCACTGTTCGCCAATTGCAGGGGTCAACCCGGGTTGGCGTGTTGGATGACCGGGTCAGCGTGCAACCCGTCGACCAACCGGGTCATGGCCGACTGCTCGGCCCCGGTGAGACTGCCGATTTCGGCACGCTAGACGTAGGCCCCAGCCGTATCTATCGCAGGAACCAAGCCGCATGGGTTGACGGGCAACTGATCGTTCTGGACGCGCGACTGGGGGATGTCATCGACGAACTCGCGCGCTATCGGCCGGGCGTCATGCAGTGCGACGCCGCATCAGCCCGGCTGCGGGTGTCCGGCACCTTCCGCCTCGATTCCACCGACGCCGTACTGGCCAACCTGCAGGTCACGTTGCCGATCCAGGTGAAGTATTTCACCCGCTACTGGGTCGCCGTTACGCTTACAGGTTAATACCGAAAAAATACTCTCAGCAGGGGTTATCTTTTTTTTACCTGGCGCGGCCCTACAGGTAATCACGATGCTACCTTCAGGGCTTACTCACACATGCGCCTTCCTACAAAATTTCGCCAGCGTCTCTCCTATCACGGCATCACGTATGGCTTGCTGCTGACCACGGCAGCGACTGCCAGCACCTTGTCATGCACCCAGGCGATTGCTGCAAGCTCGGTGCAACATTATGTGATCGCCCCCGGGCCACTCGACAATGCCTTGAGCCAGTTCGCGGCGAAGGCCAATGTGATTTTGTCATTCTCGCCGCAGCAGACGGCGCGCTTGCAAAGTCCTGGGCTGGAAGGTGACTACTCGGTGGAACAAGGGTTTGCGTTATTGCTGCAGAACTCGGGATTGCAGGCGGCGGCTCAAGGCCCCGGCAGCTATGCGCTGCAGCCGGCCACGAGCGGGGAACAACTCATGTTGGCCCCGACTACTGTCAGCACTTATCAACAG
Organism: Pseudomonas sp. ADAK13; assembly: GCF_012935715.1. NCBI lineage: Bacteria > Pseudomonadati > Pseudomonadota > Gammaproteobacteria > Pseudomonadales > Pseudomonadaceae > Pseudomonas > Pseudomonas sp. ADAK13. The sequence continues at coordinate 2,256,205 of NZ_CP052860.1, read as the reverse complement.
GCCGGTTTCAATCAGGAGATTGCCGGGGACGTAGGTTACAAGGCGCAAAACAGCCGAATCGGTACCAAGACCAGCACACCGTTGTCGGAAACTCCGCGCTCGGTGTCAGTGGTGACCGGCCAGCGCATCAAGGATCAAAAATCCCAGACGCTCACCGAAGTGCTGGGCTATGTGCCGGGAATCTTTGCCCCTCCCTTTGCTGCGGGCGACGGCCTGGCCGGTGACCTGTTCTTCATTCGCGGCTTCAACGCCACGGATTATGGCTACGGCCTGCTGCGCGATGGCTTGCGAGTACAAGGCAACCGGTATGACACCACCAGCGAACCTTATGGGCTGGAACGGGTAGAAATATTCCGTGGCCCTTCTTCCCTGCTCTACGGCGAAAATGCACCCGGTGGTCTGGTCAACCTGGTGAGTAAACACCCGACAGCTACGCCACAAGGCGAAGTTCAGCTGACCTACGGTTCGAATAATCGCCGCCAGGTGGGTGTGGATATCTCCGGTCCGTTGAACGACAACGACAATATTCTTGGACGCGTGGTGATGCTCGGCAGGAAGTCCGACACCCAGACCGATCACGTTCCCGATGACCGCCTGTATATCGCACCATCCCTGACCCTCAATTTCGACGACTACAACACCCTGACGCTGCTGGCCAACTACCAGAAAGACCACACTAATCTTGAACTTGGCCTACCTGCCGCCGGTACGTTACTGACCAACCCCAACGGGAAGCTCTCCAAGCACACCATGCTCGGTGACCCGGACTGGAACACCTTCGAACGGGAAACCTGGAGCACCGGCTACGAATTCAGCCACAGCTTCAACGATGACTGGCAGTTTCGGCAGAACTCGCGCTACATGCAGTCGCGAATCGCCCGCCATGAAACCTGGCCAGGCAACCTGAATAATGCGGGGTTCGGCACCCAGCTGAACATGAATGCCTACGACCGCTACAACAAATCGATGGTCTACTCGCTGGATAACCAGTTGGAAGGCAAATTCCAGGTGGGTGGCCTGGAAAATACCGTGCTGTTTGGTGCCAGCTATGACCGTACCTCGTTCAGCCAGGATTGGAATGCCGGATTTGCAGGCACGATCAATGTGTATAACCCGGTGTACCTGAAGGACCCATTGACGCCTCTCGCGGTGCAAAACACGTTGCTCGAACAGCAGATGAAAGGCGTTTATGCACAGGTCCAGAGCAAGTATGACCACTGGTTATTCTTGCTCGGCGGGCGCCAGGACTGGGTCGACAGTGATTTTCGCGACAAGGTGGCCAAGGCCGGCAATATCAGCTCTGAAGACCGCAAATTCACCTATCAGGGCGGGATCATGTACCAGTTCGACAACGGCCTGACGCCGTATGTCAGCTACTCGACTGCGTTCGTCCCTGTACAGCAGATCTCCAATGCCGGCACACCGCTGGACCCGATCACCAGCAGTCAATACGAAGTAGGCCTCAAGTACGAGCCGATCGGCTGGGACACCGCGATGACGTTGTCGGTATATGACCTGCGCAAGCAGGACGACACGTACCTCGACGCCACTACCAATACCTACCGCCAGGTTGGCGAAAGTCGGGCCAAGGGCGTGGAAGTTGAGGTCAACAGCAACCTCACACCTAATTTGAACGTGACTGCGGCCTACACCTACACCGATGCTCGAATTACCAAGGATTCGGCAACGTCGCTCGTGGAGGGTCACCAAATGACCGGTGTCCCACGTAATCAGGCTTCGGTCTGGGGCAAGTACCGCTTTCTTGATGGCCAACTTAAGGGCTTGTCCGTGGGCGGCGGCATCCGCTACTTCGACAGCACTTTCGCTTACACCGCGCCTTCCCTTTACGGGAAGCTGGATGCTGGAAGCGTAACCTTGGTGGATGCCGCCATCGGTTACCAGATTGACAAGCACTGGTCGGTGGACGTGAACGCGAAGAACCTGTTCGACAAGGAGTATGTGTCCGGCTGCAACGATGCGGGCCGCTGCTATTGGGGTGAAAGCCGGACGCTACTCGGAACAGTTTCGTACAACTGGTGACGTGTCAGCTGTGGATAACCCGTCTATTTCCCGATACAGAAGCTTGAAAAAATCCGCCCCAACAAATCATCGGAGCTGAATGCGCCGGTGATCTCACCCAACAGCTGCTGCGCTTGACGTAAATCTTCAGCCAGCAGCTCACCGGCTCCTGCCAGCGTCAGCTGCGCGCGGCCATGCTCGAGGGCGGCGCTGGCATGCCGTAGCGCCTCCAGGTGCCTGCGACGAGCGCTGAAGCTGCTTTCCGAGGTCTGCTCGTAGCCCATGCACGCTTTCAGATGATCGCGCAGCAGTTCCAGCCCCTCTCCCGCAGACTTGGCACTTAAGCTGATCGTCACGTGGCCGTCCTCACTGACTTCCAGGGCGATCGCCTCGCCCGTCAGGTCGGCCTTGTTTCGAATCAGCGTGACCTTGGCCGGGTCTGGCCGTTGTTCGAGAAATTCCGGCCACAGCGCAAACGGATCTGCTGCCTCTGGCGCGGTGGCATCCACTACCAGCAGCACACGATCGGCCTCTGTGATCGCCTTCAAAGCGCGTTCCACACCGATCTTTTCCACCTGGTCATCGGTGTCACGCAGCCCGGCGGTGTCCACCACGTGCAGTGGCATGCCATCAATGTGGATATGTTCGCGCAAGATATCCCGCGTAGTCCCGGCGATCTCAGTGACGATGGCTGCTTCTCGCCCGGCCAGGGCGTTGAGAAGGCTCGACTTGCCTGCGTTTGGACGGCCGGCAATCACCACGGTCATACCGTCACGCAGCAAGGCACCTTGCCCAGCCTCACGCAGTACTGTGGATAACTCGTCACGAACTCTGTCCAGCATCGCCAGGACATGGCCATCGGCAAGGAAGTCGATTTCTTCCTCCGGGAAATCGATCGCGGCCTCAACGTAGATGCGCAAGCTGATCAACTGCTCGGTGAGGTTATGCACACGCAGGGAAAAAGCGCCCTGCAGCGAACGCAAGGCATTGCGCGCCGCTTGTGCAGAACTGGCTTCGATCAGGTCGGCAATCGCCTCGGCCTGGGCCAGGTCGAGTTTGTCGTTGAGAAACGCACGTTCACTGAATTCGCCCGGGCGTGCCAGGCGGCAACCCAATTGCAGGCAACGCTGCAGCAGCATATCCAGAACGATCGGGCCACCGTGGCCCTGGAGTTCCAGGACGTCCTCGCCGGTAAATGAGTTCGGGCCCGGGAAATAAAGGGCAATACCTTCATCGAGCACTTCTTCATCGGCCCCCAGAAAAGGCCCGTAATGCGCATACCGAGGCTTCAGCTCCCGCCCAATGACGGCCTGGGCTGCCACGCCGGCGAGCGGCCCGGAAATACGAACGATACCGACACCACCACGACCTTGAGCGGTGGCGACAGCGGCGATGGTTTCACGAGGAGCGCTCATGGCGGGTACCCGGATAAAAGTGACGGAAAGCAAAACGCCCCACTAGGGGGCGTCTTGAGTGGTGTTATCCACAGAGTAAATTACGCCTCGGCTTTTTTGGTAGCCGCTTCGATTTTACGTGTGATGTACCACTGTTGGGAGATCGACAGGCAGTTGTTGACCACCCAGTACAGCACCAGACCAGCCGGGAACCACAGGAAGAAGAAGGTGAAGATGATTGGCATCATTTTCATGACCTTGGCCTGCATCGGGTCCGGAGGCGTCGGGTTCAGACGCTGCTGGATGAACATGGTCGCGCCCATGATGATCGGCAGGATAAAGAACGGGTCTTTGATCGACAGGTCAGTTATCCACAGCATGAACGGTGCCTGGCGCATTTCCACGCTTTCCAGGAGCACCCAGTACAGCGACAGGAACACCGGCATCTGCACCAGAATCGGCAAGCATCCACCCAGCGGGTTGATCTTCTCTTTCTTGTACAGCTCCATCATGGCCTGCGACATTTTCTGCCGGTCATCGCCATGTTGTTCTTTCAGCGCGGCCAGTTTCGGGGCCACGGCACGCATGCGAGCCATCGACTTGTAGCTGGCGGCCGACAGTGGGAAGAAGATCCCCTTGATCAGCATGGTCAGCAGGATGATCGAGAAGCCCCAGTTACCCACAATGCTGTGGATATGTTGCAGCAGCCAGAAGATTGGCTGGGCAATGAACCACAAAATGCCGTAATCCACAGTCAGTTCCAGACCTGGGGATAACTCTTTGAGGACGGCCTGGCTCTTCGGACCGGCATACAACGTAGCGCTGGCTTCAGCCTTGGCACCCGGAGCGACGGTCAACGTCGGGCCAGTAAAGCCAATGATGTAGTTGCCTTGGCTGTCTTTGCGGGTTTGAACGAGGTTGGCATCACCTTTGTTCGGGATCCATGCGGTCACGAAGTAGTGTTGCAACCAGGCAACCCAGCCACCTTGAACGGTTTCTTTCAGCGCGCCTTTGTCGATATCTTTCATCGACACTTTTTTGTACGGCTCGTTACTTGTCCACAGGGCGGCGCCCAGGTAAGTCGCGGTGCCGGTGGCGGTGCTGGAAGAAGGATCGGCGCTGTTGTCACGCTTGAGCTGGGCAAACAGGTTGCCAGTCCACGGCTTCGCGCTTTCGTTGTCGATCAGGTAGGTGACTTTCAGATCGTACAAACCGCGGGTGAAGCTGAAACGCTTGATGTAGTTGACGCCGTCGTGACTGAATTTCAGGTCGACGTTCAACTGATTCTGGCCATCAGCCAGTTGATAAGTCTTCTGTTCGGTCGAATAAACCGGACGACCGGTAGCACGAGCATCCGGACCGTCAGTACCGGTCAGGCCACTTTGCGCCAGATATACACGTTCGCCGCCGTTATCGAACAGCTGGAACGGAACATCCGGATGGTCTTGGCGACGTGGATACAGCGGCAGCTTCAGCTGGGCGATATCACCACCTTGTGGATCGATAGCCAGGTCCAGTACATCCGTTTTTACATGGATGAGGTCTTTATTGGTGACGACCGGGGTTTCTACCGGGGTGCTGGTATCGGCATTCGCGCTGGGTACATCGGCACTGGCGGCAGCATTGTTACCCAGTGGCGTATCCGGAATAGCCGGCGCCGACTGATTGGTAGCAACATTCTGAGTCGGCAGGGCAGCTTGGCCATAATCCTGGTTCCACTTAAGAACCATAGAGTAGGACACGATTGCCAGGGCGACGATCAGGATCGTGCGTTTAATATCCATGATTACTCGGCCATCGAAGAAGAACGGGAGGTAGGGATAGGTGGAACCGGGTCATAACCACCGGGATTCCACGGATGACAGCGACCTAAACGACGAAAGGTCAGCCAGCCACCGCGCAGAAGGCCATGATTTTCTATGGCTTCCAACGCGTAGCAGGAACAACTGGGGTAGAAACGACAGTGATTTGCCATCAGGGGACTAATGGCATAGCGGTAAAACTGGATCGGAACGAGCGCCAGTTTACGCATCAGTACTGTCTACCCCTACAGTTTCGGTGCTGACAGCTGGTGCTGGCTTGTTGGTACGAGCCAAACGTTTCCAGAGCTTGCCGAAATGCTGAATCAATTCGGGGTTTTCTACGTCCCCCAAGCCTTTGCGCGCGACGATAACAATATCCCAACCAACCAGAGTCTCCTGGTGGAGGCGAAACGATTCGCGCATCAGACGCTTGAGGCGATTGCGCTCAACGGAGAGCTTTACGCTCTTCTTGCCGATCACCAACCCGAGACGGGGGTGATCCAGATCGTTGTTACGCGCAAGGAGCAGGAGATTTTTCCCCGGAACCTTGCCGGTGGGGGAGTCAAAGACTGCCTTGAAATGCCGGGGGGTTAGCAGACGCTTTTCCCGACTGAAGTCCTGACTCACCACCAGTACCGGATTATCAAACTGCCAGACGCGCACGACCTTTGGCGCGGCGACGCGACAGGACAGCACGGCCGTTCTTGGTGGCCATGCGAGCACGGAAGCCGTGAGTACGGGCGCGTTTGATGGTGCTTGGTTGGAAAGTACGTTTCATGGCGTGTTACCTGGTTCGTCCACAACGGGCCGGAATGGCCCCCGTTTTAAGAGACCGGCGATTCTAGAGAAAGCAAGCCTCTAGGTCAATTTCCAACCAGCTTTTCCTTTAATTAGATATCTGGAGGCCTCTGGACCGAATCCGGGCGGTTCGGCTTTCACGAGCAATGCCATAGATATAAAAATAAAGAAGGAAGTTATTTAAAGCTTTTCTGTAAAGCTTATAAAAGCTAGGCAGGCGATCTTCTGTGGATAACTGCCTTGAGGCCATATTCCACCTGATGTACAGAGAATGACAACACGGGGGAGAAACGGTGCTCTGCCTGTGCTGCGCTATCGGATAAGCTGTGTGTGGAATGGCTACTTATCCACAGGCCAGTTACCCACAGACTTTCGACCCCACTTGTACAACGGGCTTAGGGTCGCTTATCCACAGAGCTTATGCACAGACCATTTGTCGCCTTTTTTACAGTTAAGGCATTGATTCTTGGCGCCCTGTGAGCAACCTACATGTGGATAAGTGGACGGCTGGCCGCTACAATGGCGGCTGTTTTTGCCTCACCGGCTTTCAACTTAGGGGATATCCGTGTCAGTGGAACTTTGGCAGCAGTGCGTGGAGCTTTTGCGCGATGAGCTGCCTGCCCAGCAATTCAACACCTGGATCCGTCCGCTACAGGTCGAAGCCGAAGGCGACGAGTTGCGTGTCTACGCACCCAATCGTTTTGTTCTCGACTGGGTCAACGAGAAATACCTGAGCCGCGTTCTCGAATTGCTCGACGAACACGGCAACGGGCTTGCTCCGGTGCTCTCCTTATTAATAGGCAGCAAACGCAGCTCGGCACCCCGTGCTGCGCCGAATGCGCCGTTGGCAGCGAGTGCTTCGCAGGCTCAGGCCGCGGCGGCGCCTGTTAATAACTCGCCAGCACCGGTTGCCCAAACGCCTTCGAAATCCTCGTCGCAGAAAAACGCGCCTATAAATGAAGAGCCGTCCCGCGACAGCTTTGACCCAATGGCCGGCGCCAGCTCCCAACAGGCCCCGGTTCGTGCTGAACAGCGCACCGTCCAGGTAGAGGGCGCGCTCAAGCACACCAGTTACCTGAACCGTACGTTCACCTTTGAGAACTTTGTCGAAGGTAAATCCAACCAGCTGGCCCGCGCGGCTGCCTGGCAGGTCGCCGACAACCCCAAGCACGGTTACAACCCGCTCTTCCTTTATGGCGGCGTTGGCTTGGGTAAAACTCACTTGATGCACGCTGTGGGTAACCACCTATTAAAGAAGAACCCGAATGCCAAGGTCGTGTACCTGCATTCGGAGCGCTTCGTGGCCGACATGGTCAAGGCACTGCAGCTCAACGCGATCAACGAGTTCAAACGGTTCTACCGTTCTGTTGATGCCTTGCTGATCGATGACATTCAATTCTTCGCCCGCAAGGAACGTTCCCAGGAAGAGTTTTTCCACACGTTCAACGCGTTGCTCGAAGGTGGTCAACAGGTCATCTTGACCAGTGACCGTTACCCGAAGGAAATCGAAGGCCTGGAAGAGCGTCTGAAGTCGCGCTTCGGCTGGGGCCTGACCGTAGCGGTCGAGCCGCCGGAACTGGAAACCCGCGTCGCGATCCTGATGAAAAAGGCTGACCAGGCTAAAGTCGATTTGCCTCACGACGCGGCATTCTTTATCGCACAGCGCATTCGTTCCAACGTGCGTGAGCTGGAAGGCGCGCTCAAGCGGGTCATCGCTCACTCGCACTTCATGGGCCGTGACATCACCATCGAGCTGATTCGCGAATCCCTGAAAGACCTGCTGGCGTTGCAAGACAAGCTGGTGAGTGTGGATAACATCCAGCGCACCGTGGCCGAGTACTACAAGATCAAGATTTCCGACCTGCTGTCCAAGCGCCGTTCGCGTTCGGTAGCACGGCCTCGTCAGGTGGCGATGGCGCTCTCCAAAGAGCTGACCAACCATAGCCTGCCGGAAATTGGTGATGTGTTTGGCGGTCGCGACCACACCACGGTCTTGCACGCGTGCCGCAAGATCAACGAACTTAAGGAATCCGACGCGGATATTCGCGAGGACTACAAGAACCTGCTGCGTACACTGACTACTTGATGAACACCAGCGCAGCTTATTAAGGCAAGGGACTAGACCATGCATTTCACCATTCAACGCGAAGCCCTGTTGAAACCCCTGCAACTGGTCGCAGGCGTCGTCGAGCGCCGACAGACCTTGCCGGTGCTTTCCAACGTATTGCTGGTTGTAGAAGGCCAGCAACTGTCCTTGACCGGTACCGACCTGGAAGTCGAACTGGTCGGTCGTGTCCAGCTGGAAGAACCCGCCGAGCCCGGCGAGATCACCGTGCCGGCGCGCAAGCTGATGGACATCTGCAAAAGCCTGCCCAACGACGCGCTGATCGATATCAAGGTTGATGAGCAGAAGCTGGTGGTCAAGGCTGGTCGCAGCCGTTTCACCCTGTCGACCTTGCCCGCCAACGACTTCCCGACCGTGGAAGAAGGTCCTGGCTCGCTCACCTGCAGCTTGGAACAAAGCCGGCTGCGCCGCTTGATCGAGCGCACCAGCTTCGCCATGGCCCAGCAGGACGTGCGTTACTACTTGAACGGCATGCTGCTGGAAGTCTCCGAAGGCATCATCCGTGCTGTAGCCACCGACGGTCACCGTCTGGCCATGTGCTCGATGAAGGCCGATATCGGACAACCGGATCGCCACCAGGTCATCGTGCCGCGTAAAGGTATTCTGGAACTGGCGCGTCTGCTGACCGAGCCGGACGGCAATGTCAGTATCGTATTGGGCCAGCACCACATCCGCGCGACCACTGGCGAGTTTACCTTCACGTCCAAGCTGGTTGACGGCAAATTCCCGGATTACGAGCGCGTACTGCCTAAAGGCGGCGACAAGCTGGTGATCGGTGATCGTCAGGCCCTGCGCGAAGCGTTCAGCCGTACCGCCATTCTTTCCAACGAGAAATACCGCGGTATTCGTCTGCAATTGGCCAACGGCCAACTGAAAATCCAGGCGAACAACCCGGAGCAGGAAGAAGCGGAAGAAGAAGTGGGCGTCGACTACAACGGTGGCAACCTGGAAATCGGCTTCAACGTCAGCTACTTGTTGGACGTGCTGGGTGTGATGACCACCGAACAGGTTCGTCTGATCCTGTCCGACTCCAACAGCAGCGCCCTTGTACAAGAATCCGACAACGATGACTCGGCTTACGTTGTCATGCCGATGCGCCTGTAACCATGTTCAGCAGAAGCTAGATGTCCCTCAGTCGCGTCTCGGTCACCGCGGTGCGCAATTTGCATCCGGTGACCTTCTCCCCCTCCCCCCGCATCAACATCCTCCACGGCGCCAACGGCAGTGGCAAAACCAGTGTGCTGGAAGCCATTCACTTGCTGGGGCTCGCCCGTTCCTTTCGCAGTGCTCGCCTGTTACCGGTGATTCAGTACGAACAACTGGCGTGCACGGTATTTGGCCAAGTCGAATTGGCGGAAGGTGGTCATAGCAGCCTGGGGATATCTCGAGACCGGCAGGGAGAGTTTCAAATCCGCATCGACGGGCAAAATGCTCGCAGTGCTGCCCAACTGGCGGAAATCCTGCCACTGCAACTGATCAACCCAGACAGCTTCCGGCTGCTGGAAGGCGCACCAAAAATCCGCAGGCAGTTCCTCGATTGGGGAGTGTTCCACGTGGAACCGCGTTTCATGGCCACTTGGCAGCGCCTGCAGAAGGCCCTGCGGCAGCGGAACTCATGGCTGCGGCATGGTACACTTGACGCCGCTTCGCAAGCTGCTTGGGACCGGGAACTGTGCCTGGCCAGCGCTGAAATAGATGAATACCGCCGCGCCTATATCAAAGCCTTGAAACCAGTCTTTGAGCAGACCTTGAGCGAGTTGCTTGAACTCGAGGGGCTGACCTTGAGCTACTACCGTGGTTGGGACAAAGACCGGGAACTGAGTGCAGTGCTCGCGACGTCCTTGCAACGGGATCAGCAAATTGGTCACACCCAGGCCGGACCACAACGGGCTGATTTGCGCCTTAGATTGGGCGCACATAATGCCGCGGACATCTTGTCCCGCGGTCAGCAGAAGTTGGTGGTCTGCGCCCTGCGTATCGCCCAGGGGCATCTGGTTAGCCAGGCCCGGCGTGGGCAATGTATTTATCTGGTGGATGACTTGCCGTCCGAACTGGACGAGCAGCACCGCCGCGCGCTATGCCGCTTGTTGGAAGACTTACGCTGCCAGGTGTTTATCACCTGTGTAGACCACGAATTATTGAGGGAAGGCTGGCAGACGGAAACGCCAGTCGCTTTGTTCCACGTGGAACAAGGCCGTATCACCCAGACCCACGACCATCGGGAGTGAAGGCATGAGCGAAGAAAATACGAATACGTACGACTCGACCAGCATTAAAGTGCTTAAAGGTTTGGATGCCGTACGCAAACGTCCCGGTATGTACATCGGTGATACCGATGATGGCAGCGGTCTGCACCACATGGTGTTCGAGGTGGTCGATAACTCGATCGACGAAGCTTTGGCCGGTCACTGCGACGACATCAGCATCATCATCCACCCGGACGAATCCATCACCGTACGCGACAACGGTCGCGGCATTCCGGTCGATGTGCATAAAGAAGAAGGCGTTTCGGCGGCAGAGGTCATCATGACCGTGCTCCACGCCGGCGGTAAGTTCGACGACAACTCTTATAAAGTATCCGGCGGTTTGCACGGTGTAGGTGTTTCGGTAGTAAACGCCCTCTCCGAAGAACTGATCCTGACGGTACGCCGTAGCGGCAAAATCTGGGAACAGACGTACGTCCACGGTGTTCCACAAGAGCCGATGAAAATCGTCGGTGACAGCGAAAGCACCGGTACTCAGATTCACTTCAAGCCTTCGGCTGAAACCTTCAAGAACATCCACTTCAGCTGGGACATCCTGGCCAAGCGGATTCGTGAGCTGTCTTTCCTCAACTCCGGTGTGGGTATCGTCCTCAAGGACGAGCGCAGCGGTAAGGAAGAGCTGTTCAAGTACGAAGGTGGCCTGCGTGCGTTCGTTGAATACCTGAACACCAACAAGACTGCGGTCAACCAGGTGTTCCACTTCAACATCCAGCGTGAAGACGGCATCGGCGTGGAAATCGCCCTGCAGTGGAATGACAGCTTCAACGAGAACCTGTTGTGCTTCACCAACAACATTCCTCAGCGCGATGGCGGTACTCACCTGGTGGGCTTCCGTTCTGCACTGACGCGTAACCTGAACACCTACATCGAAGCGGAAGGCCTGGCGAAGAAGCACAAAGTCGCCACTACCGGTGATGATGCCCGTGAAGGCCTGACCGCCATTATTTCGGTCAAGGTTCCGGATCCGAAGTTCAGTTCCCAGACCAAAGACAAGCTGGTGTCTTCCGAAGTGAAGACCGCAGTTGAACAGGAAATGGGCAAGTACTTCTCCGACTTCCTGTTGGAAAACCCGAACGAAGCCAAGCTGGTCGTCGGCAAGATGATCGACGCGGCGCGGGCTCGTGAAGCGGCGCGTAAAGCCCGTGAGATGACCCGTCGTAAAGGCGCGCTGGATATCGCTGGCTTGCCGGGCAAACTGGCTGACTGCCAGGAGAAAGACCCTGCCCTCTCCGAACTGTACCTGGTGGAAGGTGACTCTGCTGGCGGTTCCGCCAAGCAGGGTCGTAACCGTCGCACCCAGGCCATCCTGCCGTTGAAGGGTAAGATCCTCAACGTCGAGAAGGCCCGTTTCGACAAGATGATTTCCTCGCAGGAAGTCGGCACCTTGATCACCGCCCTCGGCTGTGGCATCGGCCGCGATGAGTACAACATCGACAAGCTGCGCTACCACAACATCATCATCATGACCGATGCTGACGTCGACGGTTCGCACATCCGTACCCTGCTGTTGACGTTCTTCTTCCGTCAGTTGCCGGAGCTGATCGAGCGTGGCTACATCTACATCGCCCAGCCGCCGCTGTACAAAGTGAAAAAGGGCAAGCAAGAGCAATACATCAAAGACGACGACGCCATGGAAGAGTACATGACGCAGTCGGCCCTGGAAGATGCAAGCCTGCACTTGAACGACGAAGCCCCGGGCATCTCCGGTGAAGCGTTGGAGCGCCTGGTAAACGACTTCCGCATGGTGATGAAGACCCTCAAGCGTTTGTCGCGCCTGTACCCTCAGGAACTGACCGAGCACTTCATCTACCTGCCATCCGTCAGCCTGGAACAGTTGGGTGATCATGCCCATATGCAGGCTTGGTTAGCCCAGTACGAAGTCCGTCTGCGTACTGTCGAAAAATCCGGGTTGGTCTACAAAGCCAGCCTGCGTGAAGACCGTGAACGTAACGTCTGGCTGCCAGAGGTCGAACTGATCTCCCACGGCCTGTCGAACTACGTCACCTTCAACCGCGACTTCTTCGGCAGCAACGACTACAAGACGGTTGTGACCCTCGGCGCGCAACTGAGCACCCTGCTGGACGACGGTGCCTACATTCAGCGTGGCGAACGTAAGAAAGCCGTCAAAGAGTTCAAGGAAGCCCTGGACTGGTTGATGGCAGAAAGCACCAAGCGTCACACCATTCAGCGATACAAAGGTCTGGGCGAAATGAACCCGGATCAGCTGTGGGAAACCACCATGGACCCAGCTCAGCGTCGCATGCTGCGTGTGACCATCGAAGACGCCATTGGCGCGGACCAGATCTTCAATACCCTGATGGGTGATGCGGTCGAGCCTCGTCGTGACTTCATCGAGAGCAACGCCTTGGCGGTGTCCAACCTGGACTTCTGATCAGGTTGTAGCTCAAAACAAAAAGGCCAACGCTTAGCGTTGGCCTTTTTTATTGGGTGGAATATGGGGTTTTATAAATGCTCCACGTGGAACATCTCACTCGTCGGATGCTGCTGTCACGCTCTCCAATCGGTACCCATACCCATAGATTGTCAGTAACTGCCAACCTCGATCCGCCGTCAGTCCCAGCTTGTTTCGCAGCCGATAAATATGCGTATCCAGCGGCCGTGACGACACCATTTCTTCGTGGGTCCAGAACCGCTCATACAGATATTCCCGAGACAGCGGCCGGGCCAGGTTCTCGAACAGGCACCGAGCCAGGCGATATTCGCGTTCCGTCAGGCTGATGGGTTTCCCTGCCCTGCTCACCGTGAGTTCAGCATCATCAAAAGTCAGGTCGTTGAAGGTCAGCACTTCGCTGGCCGCGGACTTTTGCAGTCCGTGACGGCGCAGCACAGCATTGACCCGTGCCTTCAACTCGTTGGGACGAAACGGCTTGCTGACGTAATCATCCGCGCCACTGTTCAACGCCTGGACGATATCACTCTCGGCATCGCGGCTGGTGAGCATGATGGCGGCAGGTGGTACTTCCATGTGCTCGCGGGTCCAGCGCAGCAATGCCAGGCCGCTGAGGTCGGGCAGTTGCCAGTCGAGGATCAGCAGGTCAAAGGTTTCCCGGCGCAGTTGGCGCAGCAGGTCTTCTCCACGCTCAAAGCAGTGCAGGGTCCATGGCTGATCCGCAGCGCTGGGGATTTGTCGCAGTGTCTGTTCCACCCGCCGCAGTTCAGCAGGTTCGTCATCCAGTATTGCGACACGCATGGCAGGGTCCTTTCTTGTTTAAAAACGGGGACTTGAATCTGAACAATTATGGTCAGATTCTCAGACCCTATGAATCTCTCGGTACGCTGATATCAAATGGCCGTAAGCCATTGGAAATCGTCAATACCCAAGCTGGGAAGATACCGGCTCGAGACCTTCAGGAAAAGGATCAATGGCAATCTGGTTTTATGCTGTTTCGAGACGAGTGAGTGTTCTGCAGAAGGTTAATGTATGGGGCCGGATGGTGTTGGTGGTCATGGCGGCAACCCTGGGGACGGAAACGGTCGGTGCATCCAAGCCGGTGGCCCCTATACCGTTCGAGGAGCGTCAAACCCTGAGTGAGTCCGGTGATGGCATGGGCTTCGCCAGCTCGCCGATGCAGCAACTCAGCGAACATCAGCAGACCCAACGCTGGGTATTTTAAGTACCGCCAAATCTGAACAAATGTTGCGAATCGATCCGATGCACCTTCGTTGTAGGTAAATTCGCTCTCGCTGGATGACACACGGATTGGAGCGATGGAATTGCTCCGACACAGGGACGTGTCATCTTCAGTATGGATCCCACTCCCCAGACATTTCGGCTATCGACGGCGATACCTCATCGAGTATCGTAGACGGTACTCAAGGTCTTCTCGCTGCAAGACGCTTCCTGAACGTGCTTTCTGATGACCCATTAGAACTAGAATCTTGATGAGCGCCATGACCTTTTTCCCCTGCCGACTCCGCTTTGCCGTTTCTACCCTGTTGGGTTCTGGCTTGATCGTTACGCTTGGCGTAGTGAGTCTGCCGGCCTTGGCGCGTCCCGCCCCTCCCCGCGCACCCTATATCGATGACAAGCAGATGTGCCGCGCGCAGCCTCTGCCGGCGGTGGTGCAGCACCTGACCGGCGAAGCCTGGAAGCTGGATGCCAAGGGCGTGTCCACCGACCTGGAAGAAGGTATGGTCATCGATGAACAAGAGAGCGTGAAAACCTCACCGGGCGCGTTTGTCAGCCTGTTGCTGGGGGACGGTTCGCGGATCGTCTTGCCATCCAGTTCCCAGGTCCGATTGCACCTGGTCGAAGAACAATCCATTCCCCAGGTGATCCTTGAAGAAGGTCAGGTCGAGGCGTACGTGATCAAGCGTGCCAGCGACTATGACCGTTTCCAGATCATGACCCCGGTAGGCGTCCTGGGTGTGCGCGGCACGCATTTCCGTGTGCGCAACGATGGCGAACAATCGCTGGTGGAAGTGCTCAATGGGCAAGTGGCGGTCAATCGTGATGACGCTCCGCCGACCCCACGGCCCATCAAGAAGAAGGCTATAACCGGGCCGGTTGCTGGCGAAGTGAAAGTCGGCGCGCGACAGGGGCTGGCGTTCAAGAAGCAGGGCGAACTCAAACCCGTGGAACTGCTTAATGCACCACGGTTGGTCGGCCAGGACGGCCAGAAGGGCGATGCGCCGGTATGGACCCTGTTCCTGCGTCCCTTGGCCGGTGCCCAACGTTACAGGGCCCAGGTCGCGACCGATAAGGAGTTCCTGAACATCAAGCAGGAAAACTTCTCCGACACGCCACAAATGCGCTTCACTGGGCTGAAAGCATCGTTCTATCACGTACGTTTGTCGGCCTATGATGAACATGGGCTGGAGGGAGAAACCGGCGTCTATGACATCTTCTATTACCCGCCCGCGACGCGTGTGCAGTAGCGCTTCGGAAGCGCACTGGTGAGGCTGTGGCGCAGGGCTGAAAAGCGCCAACCGACTCAGGCGCAGCGGCTGTTCAATGGCCTGGTACGCGAATGGCTTTGGGTCAGCCTGTTGCTGCTGCCCATCACAGCCTTTTTGTCACTGAGCCCGGGCCTGGCCCTCAATAATCTGCTGTATGACAGCCTTCGGCGCTTGGCGCCGTTGCCGGTGGATCCGCGCATCCTGCTGGTGACGATCGATGACCGGAGCCTGAAAGAACTCGGCCAATGGCCGTGGTCCCGGCGCGTCCATGCCGACCTGCTGGATCGGCTAAGTGCCGCCAAGCCTGCGGGCATTCTGTTCGATGTGATCTTCAGTGAGCCCGCCCGGGAACCGGCCAATGACTTAAGGCTGGCCGAGGCCATGTGCAACGCTGGCACTGTCCTGCTGCCCTTGATTCGCGAAGGCACGCCCCGCTACGGCCAACCGGTTGCACAAATACTGCCCGTGCTACCCCTGCGTGATTGCGCCAGGAGTGTTGGCCATATCAACGTTGAGGCAGACAGCGACGGTATCGTTCGAAGCCTGTATTTGCGTGAAGGCCCGCCCGGCAATATGGCACCCCAACTGGCCTGGTTGGCGTTTGAACTGAGCGGCCAGCAATCCGTAATGCCGGGGGCGCCTGGTCCGTCGGACAGCACCCACTGGCAGCGGGAAAATGCCATTCGAATACCTTTCATCGCGAGCCATGCCGGTTTTCCCAGCGTGCCGTATATCAGCGTATTACGCGGTGACGTGCCGCCGGAGTTGCTGCGCAACCGCTTGATCCTGATCGGCGCCACTGCGCCGGGCATGGGCGACCGTTATGTTACGCCGCTGTCGGCCAGCGTCGGCACCACGCCGGGTGTGGAGATCCAGGCCAATATCCTCAACGGCTTGCTGCAAGGGCGCAGCATCGTTGACCTGCCCGCATGGAGGGCGACGCTGCTGGCCACTGCGATGGTCGCGCTGCTATTGGGCTTGCTGTTGTTTCGCCCGCGTTATGCCCTGTGGCTGACCCTCGGTTGCATGGGGGCCGCACTCCTCGGTTCATGGGGCCTGCTGCGCCTGGGCCATTGGTGGTCACCGGCGGCGTGCCTGATCGGCATGCTGCTCAGTTACCTGATCTGGAACTGGCGGCGCCTGAGCGTGATCCTGGCCTACTTCGGCTGGGAGCTGGCACGCCTGGACAACGAACCCAAAGTGCTCCCGGAGCGCCGTAGAGCGCCCGCCAGCCAGGGCGATGTATTGCAGGGACGGATCTTTGCCCTGGAACAGGCGGTCAGCCGTACCCGGGACACCCGGCGCTTTATGGCGGATGGCCTGGAGTGCTTGCCGGTAGCGACCCTGATTACCGACCCCAAGGGCAATATCCTGCTGGCCAACCGGATCGCGCGTGATGTGTTCGGCAGAGAACTGGCGGCTGAAAACCTGTTGGAGCAGCTTGCGGCGTTGGGTTATCCACCGCTGCAGAATGGCGTTCGCCCTGCCCTGTCGGCGCTGGACATCGTCGAGTTTCGTGACACCCTGAATCGCAGCCTACGCCTCGACCTGGCCCCACTGCTACCGGCAGACGGTGACGTGGCTCTGGGCTGGCTGCTAAGCCTCACAGACCTGAGCATTGAGCGCGACGCACAGCAGCAACGGGAAACCCTGCTGCGCTTTCTGTCCCATGACCTGCGTGCGCCGCATTCGGCGATCCTCGCCTTGTTGGATGTCCAGGACAGCGCCGCGCCAATATTTACCCAGATCGAGCAACAAGTCCGTCGTGCCTTGAACCTCACCGAATCCTTCGTGCAACTGGCGAAAGCCGAATCTGATGGCTACCAATTCCAACCCAGCCTGTTTGCCATGCTGGTGCTGGATGCCTTTGATCAAGTGGCGGTGCATGCCCAGTTGAAAGGCATACAGTTGGTCCACGACCTGGATGAAGACGGCGACGAGATGGTCTGGGCGGATCAATCGCTGCTCACCCGTGCCTTGTTCAACCTGTTGGAAAACGCGGTCAAATACAGCCCCTCGGGTACCACCGTCAGATTGAGCCTGACCCGCAGTGAAGACCGGTTGGAATGCCGTATCAGCGACCAGGGCCGAGGCATCGCGCCGCAGGACCTGCCCGAACTCTTTGGCCAATATCGGCGCTTCGCGTCAGCTCAGGGCAGTGAGGGATTGGGATTGGGGCTGACCATGGTCAAGGCCGTCGTGGATCGCCATGGTGGGCGGATTGGCTGCGAAAGTGTGGTGGACAAAGGTACGACCTTCATCCTTCAACTGCCGTTGTGGAGCGAGTGAACCGCGGCTTTTTACCTGTGCATAAAAAACCGGTCTCAAGGACCGGTTTTTTAATGCGGAAAAAACTTATGCACCTTTTCCGCTGTTTTATGAGCTTGGGAAATATGTAAGTAAATCAGATGCCTATGAACCAAAAAGCGTAATTCGCCAACAAACCGTACACAGGTTATCCACAGAAACTCAAATCACCGGCGTGTCGACCACAACCGGCTCCGGCGGCAGTGAACCCATGGCCCGTTGTTGCGCTTCATTCCATGCCTGGGCACGGTCGTTCAGCGCTGCAATCGCGCGTGGGCCTTCGCCTTCGGCATACATCGGTTCGCCAATGACCACGGTGATGGTGCCTTCACGCTTGGCCCAGCCCGTCTTTGGCCAGAATTTGCCGGCGTTGTGGGCAATCGGCAGCACCGGCAGGCCGGCGTTCACCGCCAAGGCCGTACCGCCGCGTGAGAACTTGCCCACAGTGCCGTAGGGCACCCGCGTACCTTCCGGGAAGATCAGCACCCAGACGCCATCCTTGAGCAGCTCGTCGCCTTTCTTCGCCACATGCTTGAGCGCAGCCTTGGGGTTGTCGCGGTCGATGGCGATCGGTCGCAGCATGGCCATGGCCCAGCCAAAGAACGGCACGTACAGCAGCTCGCGCTTGAGCACCTGGCTCAGGGGCGAGAAGTACGCAGACAGGAAGAAGGTCTCCCAGGTGCTCTGGTGGTTCGACAGAATCACGCAAGGCTGGTCCGGGACGTTTTCGGCGCCCTTGATCTCGAAACGGATGTTCAGGAACACCTTGGTCAACCACAACGCGCAGTTACACCAAAAGACGTTGATGAAACGATAGCGCGCCTTGAACGGCAGAAAAGGCGCGATAAAAAAGCTCAGGGTGCACCAGAGAAAAGAACTGGTGCCCAGCAGCAGGTAAAAGAAGAAGGTTCTGATGGCCTGCAAAATCGACATGGCGGCATTTACCGTTGCGGGACAACGCCCGCCTGTTAAAAGCGCGCTCCCGAACAGTCCTTGGTCAGGAAGTCAGAAGGGCTGCTAGTTGTTGATAAGTTCTGCGGCAACCGCCGCCAGATCGTCAAAAATCAAGGTGCCTACCGGCAGGGTTTTAGCCTGGGTCTTTTCGCCTTTCCCGGTTTTTACCAAAACTGGCTGAGAGTCGACGGCTTTGGCGGCTTCCAGGTCACCGAGGCTGTCCCCGACAAACCATAGCCCAGCCAATGGCACGTTGTAATGTTCAGCAATAGTTTTAAGCATACCCGGTTTGGGCTTGCGGCAATCGCAGCCTTCATCCGGGCCGTGGGGGCAATACACCACCAGCCCTACTTCACCGCCCTGCTCGGCCACCAGCGTGCGCAGGCGCGCGTGCATGGCGTCGAGGGTGGCGATGTCGTAGTAGCCGCGGGCGATGCCGGACTGGTTGGTGGCGATGGCCACCGTCCAGCCCGCTTTGCTCAACTGCGCGATGGCCTCGATCGAGCCGGGTAACGGAATCCATTCCGCCACCGATTTGATGTAAGCGTCGGAGTCGTAATTGATCACTCCGTCCCGATCGAGAATCAGCAGTTTGAACATGATCAGCCCAGTACGGAAATGTCAGCGATATTGATGAACAGGCCACGCAGACGCGCCAGCATGGCGTAGCGGTTTTTCCGCACGCCCGCGTCTTCGGCATTGATCATCACCGCTTCGAAGAACGCATCCACCGGCTCACGCAAGGTGGCCAGGCGCGCCAGTGCTTCGGCGTAGTTGCGTTCGGCGATCAGCGGTTTCACAGCATTTTCTGCCTTGGCGATGGCCGAGTTCAGCGAGAACTCCTTGGCATCGGCGAACAGGCCTGGGTCGACTTCGGCATTGCCGAGGTTGTCGGCCTTGCTCAGCAGGTTCGACACACGCTTGTTCACGGCGGCCAGTGCATCGGCTTCCGGCAGCTTGCGGAAGGCTTGAACGGCCTGTACGCGTTGGTCGAAGTCCAGCGCCGAACCCGGTTGCAGGGCACGCACCGACAGGTACACCGACACGTCCACGCCTTCGTCTTCGTAACGCGCACGCAGGCGATCGAACACGAACTCCAGTACTTGCTCGGCCAGGCCTGCTTGCTTGACCTTGGCACCGAACTGGCCGACAGCAAACACCACGGCCTGGGTCAGGTCGAGGTCGAGCTTTTTGTCGATCAGGATGCGCAGCACGCCCAGGGCCGCACGGCGCAGGGCATACGGGTCTTTGCTGCCGGTAGGCAACATGCCGATACCGAAGATGCCGACGAGGGTATCCAGCTTGTCCGCGATGGCCACGGCCGCACCGGTGAGGGTGGTCGGCAACTCGGCGCCAGCACCGCGCGGCATGTACTGCTCGTTCAGCGCCAGGGCAACGTCTTGCGGCTCGCCATCATTGAGGGCGTAGTAGTAACCGGCAACGCCTTGCATTTCCGGGAACTCGCCGACCATCTCGGTGGCCAGGTCGCACTTGGACAGCAGACCGGCACGCGCAGCCCAGGCGGCGTCGCCACCAATGCGTGGCGCAATGTAGGCCGCCAGCTTGGAAACCCGCACAGCCTTGTCGTAGACGCTGCCGAGTTTTTCCTGGAACACCACGTTTTGCAGGCGCAGGTTGAAGTCTTCGAGCTTCTGCTTCTTGTCTTGCTTGAAGAAGAACTCGGCGTCAGTCAGGCGCGGGCGAACGACTTTCTCGTTACCGGCGATGATCTGCTGCGGGTCCTTGCTTTCGATGTTGGCCACGGTGATGAAGCGCGGCAGCAACTTGCCGTCCACGTCCAGCAGGCAGAAATACTTCTGGTTGTCCTGCATGGTGGTAATCAGCGCTTCTTGCGGCACGTCGAGGAAACGCTCTTCGAACGAGCACACCAGCGGCACTGGCCACTCAACCAAGGCAGTCACTTCGTCCAGCAGGCTTGGCGGCACGATGGCGGTGCCTTCCTGCAGGCGTGCCAGCTCTTCGGTGCGCTTGCTGATCAGCTCGCGACGCTCATTGGCATCTGCCAGCACGTAGGCTGCGCGCAGGTCATTGAGGTAGTTGGCGGGCGAGGTGATGCGCACCGCTTCAGGATGGTGGAAGCGGTGGCCACGGGAATCACGGCCGGCCTTCTGGGCGAGGATGGTGCAGTCGATGACCTGGTCACCGAGCAGCATCACCAGCCATTGGGTCGGACGCACGAACTCTTCCTTGCGCGCACCCCAGCGCATGCGCTTGGGAATAGGCAGGTCGTTCAGGGAATCTTCGACGATGGTCGGCAACAGGCTGGCAGTCGGCTTGCCGGTGATGACCTGGCTGAAACGCAGTTTCGGGCCGCTCTGGTCGATCTCGCTCAGCTCGACGCCACACTTCTTGGCGAAACCAAGGGCGGCTTGAGTCGGGTTGCCTTCAGCGTCGAAGGCGGCCTGGCGTGGCGGGCCGTCGAGGTTGATGCTGCGGTCCGGCTGCTGGGTTTCCAGCGCGGTGAGCAACACAGCCAGGCGACGTGGCGCGGCGTAGACCTTCTTTGCGGCGAACTTCAGGCCAGCGGTTTGCAGGCCTTTTTCGATACCGGCCAGGAATGCGTCGGCCAGGGTGTTGAGTGCCTTGGGTGGCAGCTCTTCGGTGCCCAGTTCAACCAGGAAATCTTGAGCACTCATTGTGCAGCCTCCAGCTTAGCCAACACTTCATCACGCAGGTCCGGGGTTGCCATCGGGAAGCCCAGCTTGGCGCGCGCCAGCAGATAGGCTTGGGCGACGGAACGCGCCAGGGTGCGTACACGCAGGATGTATTGCTGGCGCGCGGTCACCGAAATGGCACGGCGGGCGTCCAGCAGGTTGAAGGTGTGGGATGCCTTCAACACCATTTCATAGCTCGGCAACGGCAGCGGCTGATCCAGTTCGATCAGGCGCTTGGCTTCGCTCTCATAGAAGTCGAACAGTTCGAACAGCTTCTCGACGTTGGCGTGTTCGAAGTTGTAGGTGGACTGCTCCACTTCGTTCTGGTGGAACACGTCGCCATAGGTGACCTTGCCGAACGGGCCGTCAGCCCACACCAGGTCGTAGACCGAATCCACGCCTTGCAGGTACATGGCCAGGCGCTCGAGACCGTAGGTGATCTCGCCGGTTACCGGGTAGCACTCGATGCCACCGGCTTGCTGGAAGTAAGTGAACTGCGTCACTTCCATGCCGTTGAGCCAGACTTCCCAGCCCAGGCCCCAGGCGCCGAGGGTTGGCGATTCCCAGTTGTCTTCGACGAAACGGATGTCGTGGACCAGCGGGTCCAGGCCGACGTGTTTCAGCGAGCCGAGGTACAGCTCCTGGAAGTTGTCCGGGTTCGGCTTCAACACCACCTGGAACTGGTAGTAGTGCTGCAGGCGGTTCGGGTTTTCGCCGTAGCGGCCGTCAGTCGGGCGACGACTGGGCTGCACATAAGCGGCGTTCCAGGTTTCCGGGCCGATGGCCCGCAGGAAGGTAGCGGTGTGGAAAGTGCCGGCGCCTACTTCCATATCGTAGGGCTGAAGTACCACACAACCTTGCTCGGCCCAGTATTGCTGGAGGGCGAGGATCAAGTCTTGGAAGGTACGCACGGCTGGCGTAGGCTGGCTCACGAAATTCACCTGTTACTTGGGCTGCGATTTAAAGAGCGGGAGTATACCCGATTCGGCCGCGCCACCATCCCCTGGAGCCTTATGCCACGCTGCTTTTGGTGTTCTGAAGATCCGCTGTACATGGCTTATCACGATCAGGAGTGGGGAACGCCGCTGCGCGATGCGCAGGGACTGTTCGAGTTGCTTTTGCTCGAAGGGTTCCAGGCGGGCCTGTCCTGGATCACCGTTTTACGCAAACGCGAGCATTATCGAAAGGTCTTGTTCGGTTTTGATGCGCAGCGTCTGGCCCGACTGAGCGACGCCGAGATCGACGCGCTGATGCTCGATCCGGGCATCGTGCGTAACCGCCTGAAACTCAATGCCACCCGGCGCAATGCCGCCGCCTGGCTGGCGCTGGAGGACCCGGTGGGGTTGCTCTGGTCGTTTGTGGGCGGCGCGCCCAAGGTCAATCATTTCAAGGATCGCAGCCAGGTCCCGGCCATTACGCCGGAGGCTGAAGCCATGAGCAAAGCCCTGAAAAAAGCCGGCTTCACGTTCGTCGGGCCGACCATCTGCTACGCGTTCATGCAGGCCTCGGGGATGGTCATGGACCACACTCAGGACTGCGACCGTTACGCGGACCTCGCCAACGCCGGTTAGAATGGGCGCTTTGCGCACCACACACGATCAGGAGTGACCTGTGGAAAAGTTTAAAGGCGCCTTGCTGGTAGGCGCTCTTCGGTTGTTTGCCCTGCTGCCTTGGCGCGCGGTGCAAGCGGTCGGTTCGGCAATTGGCTGGATCATGTGGAAAACCCCTAACCGCTCCCGCGAGACGGTGCGGATCAACCTGTCCAAATGCTTCCCGGACATGGACCCGGCCGAGCGCGAGCGCCTCGTTGGACGCAGCCTGATGGACATCGGCAAGTCCCTGACCGAAAGTGCCTGCGCCTGGATCTGGCCGGCCCAGCGCTCCATCGACCTGGTACGCGAAGTCGAAGGCCTGGAAGTGCTGCACGAAGCCCTTGCCTCGGGTAAAGGCGTGGTGGGCATCACCAGCCACCTGGGCAACTGGGAAGTGTTGAACCACTTCTATTGCAGCCAGTGCAAACCGATCATTTTCTACCGTCCGCCCAAGCTCAAGGCGGTGGATGACTTGCTGCGCAAGCAACGGGTGCAGTTGGGTAACCGCGTGGCGGCGTCCACTAAGGAAGGCATCCTCAGTGTGATCAAGGAAGTGCGTAAAGGCGGCCAGGTGGGCATTCCTGCCGACCCTGAGCCTGCGGAATCGGCCGGGATATTCGTGCCGTTCTTTGCTACCCAGGCGCTGACCAGCAAGTTCGTGCCGAACATGTTGGCGGGGCACAAGGCGGTCGGGGTGTTCCTGCATGCTTTGCGGCTGCCGGATGGCTCGGGCTACAAAGTGATTCTGGAAGCGGCGCCGGAAGACATGTACAGCACGGATACCGCGACGTCATGCGCGGCGATGAGCAAGGTGGTGGAGCGGTATGTGGGCGCTTACCCGAGCCAGTACATGTGGAGCATGAAGCGCTTCAAGAAACGCCCGCCGGGTGAGGCGCGGTGGTACTGATGTTGAAGCTGTTCTGATGTTTTTGTGGTGAGCGGGCTTGCCCCGCGCGAGGCAAGCTCGCTCACTACAAAAGCCAGTGCCTATACGCGATCGAGTTTCTTCAAGAACACCGTCATTTCTTTTTCGGCCTGTTTGTCGCCATGGGCCTGGGCCGCTGTAATCCCCTGCTCCCATGCCAGCCGAGCCGCAGCCTGATCACCCTGCCCCAACTGCGCTTTACCCAACAGCTTCCACGCTGCCGAATACTTCGGATCGAACTCGACACATTTCTGCAAATGCTCCGCCGCTTTGGCGTTGTCCTTCAGGTCAAGGTAACCCTTGCCCAAGCCAAACCGCAGCAGTGAGTTATCCACACCCTTGGCGAGCATTTTTTCCAGGGATTCGAGCATGTCGGTCACTCCGTCTGATCAGAAAAAGCTCAGGCCCACGTGGAACAGCTTCTCCACATCGCGGATATGTTTTTTATCCACAAGGAACAAAATCACGTGGTCGCCGGTGGCGATCACCGTGTCGTCGTGGGCGATGATCACTTCTTCATCGCGAATGATTGCGCCAATGGTGGTGCCCGGCGGCAGGCCAATATCGCGGATCGCCTTGCCTATTACCTTGCTCGACTTCGAGTCACCGTGGGCGATCGCCTCGATGGCTTCTGCCGCGCCCCGGCGCAACGAGTGCACGCTGACGATATCGCCGCGCCGCACGTGGGCCAGCAAGGTGCCGATGGTCGCCAGTTGCGGGCTGATGGCGATGTCGATGTCGCCGCCCTGGATCAGGTCGACATAGGCCGGGTTATTGATGATGGTCATCACCTTCTTCGCCCCCAGCCGCTTGGCCAGCAACGACGACATGATGTTGGCTTCGTCATCGTTGGTCAGGGCCAGGAAGATGTCGGCGTCGGCGATGTTTTCTTCCAGCAGCAGGTCACGGTCCGAGGCGCTGCCTTGCAGGACCACGGTGCTGTCGAGGGTGTCGGACAAATACCGGCAGCGTGCCGGATTCATCTCGATGATCTTCACCTGATAGCGGCTTTCGATGGCCTCGGCCAAGCGCTCACCGATCTGCCCGCCGCCGGCGATGACGATGCGTTTGTAGGTTTCATCCAGACGGCGCATTTCGCTCATCACCGCGCGAATGTTCGCTTTGGCGGCGATGAAAAACACCTCATCGTCAGCCTCGATCACCGTATCGCCCTGGGGCAAAATCGGCCGGTCGCGACGGAAGATCGCCGCCACCCGCGTCTCGACGTTGGGCATGTGCTCGCGCAACTGGCGCAGTTGCTGGCCCACCAACGGCCCGCCGTAGTAGGCCTTGACCGCCACCAGCTGCGCCTTGCCTTCGGCGAAGTCGATCACCTGCAAGGCGCCCGGGTGTTCGATCAGGCGCTTGATGTAGTGGGTGACCACTTGTTCCGGGCTGATCAGCACGTCGACCGGGATCGCGTCGTTGTCGAACAGTCCGGCGCGGGTCAGGTAAGCCGCCTCACGCACCCGGGCGATTTTGGTCGGGGTGTGGAACAGGGTATGGGCGACCTGACAGGCGACCATGTTGGTCTCGTCACTGTTGGTGACTGCCACCAGCATGTCGGCATCGTCGGCGCCGGCCTGGCGCAGCACCGTAGGAAACGAGGCGCGGCCTTGTACGGTACGGATGTCCAGGCGGTCGCCCAAATCCCGCAGACGCTCGGCGTCGGTGTCGACCACGGTGATGTCGTTGGCTTCGCTGGCCAAATGCTCGGCCAGCGTACCGCCAACCTGCCCTGCGCCGAGGATGATGATTTTCATCCGGTCACTCCCTTAAAACCATTCAGCCGCGAGCGGCGGCAATCTTGATCAGCTTGGCGTAATAGAACCCGTCGTGGCCGCCTTCCTGGGCCAGCAACTGGCGGCCATGAGGCTGCTTGATCCCGGCCTGGATGTCGAGGTCCAGTTCCCGTGCGCCGCTGGTGCGGGCGAGGAAGGCGTCGATGACCTCGGTGTTTTCGGTCGGCAGTGTCGAGCAGGTGGCGTACAGCAGGATGCCGCCGACTTCCAGGGTTGGCCACAGCGCGTCCAGCAACTCACCTTGCAGCACGGCAAGCGCTGCGATGTCGTCAGGTTGGCGGGTCAGCTTGATGTCCGGGTGGCGGCGGATCACGCCGGTGGCGGAACACGGCGCGTCCAGCAGGATGCGCTGGAACGGCTTGCCGTCCCACCAGGTGGCGGTGTCGCGGCCATCGGCGGCGATCAGCTCGGCGCTCAGGCCCAGGCGGGCGAGGTTTTCCCGCACACGCACCAGGCGCTTGGCTTCCAGGTCCACGGCGACGACGCCGGCCAGGTCCGCCTGCACTTCCATGATGTGGCAGGTCTTGCCGCCGGGGGCGCAGCAGGCGTCCAGCACCCGTTGGCCCGGGGCCAGGTCCAGCAGATCAGCGGCGAGTTGTGCTGCTTCGTCCTGCACGCTGATCCAGCCTTCGGCGAAGCCTGGCAGGTTACGCACATCGCCTGGCTCTGTAAGAACGATACCGTCCTGGCTGTAGACACAGGCCGTGGCCGCTACACCGGCTTCGCTCAGCAAAGAGAGATAAGCGTCGCGGGTGTGATGACGGCGATTGACCCGCAAAATCATTGGCGGGTGGGCGTTGTTGGCGGCACAAATGGCTTCCCATTGCTCGGGCCAGAACGCTTTCAAGGATTTTTGCAGCCAGCGCGGGTGGGCGGTGCGCACCACCGGGTCATGTTCGAGCTCGGCCAGCAGCGCTTCGCTTTCGCGCTGGGCACGGCGCAGCACGGCGTTGAGCAGGGCCTTGGCCCAGGGCTTTTTCAGCTTGTCGGCGCAACCGACGGTTTCGCCGATGGCGGCGTGGGCTGGCACGCGGGTATAGAGCAGTTGGTACAGGCCCACCAGCAGCAACGCTTCCACATCGGCGTCCGCTGCCTTGAATGGTTTCTGCAGCAGCTTGGCCGCCAGCGCGGACAATCGTGGCTGCCACCGGGCGGTGCCGAAGGCCAGGTCCTGGGTAAAGCCGCGGTCACGGTCCTCGACTTTATCCAGTTGGGTCGGCAACGAACTGTTGAGGGAAGCCTTGCCGTTGAGTACGGCGGCCAGGGCCTTGGCGGCGGCCAGACGTGGGTTCATTGAGCGTCCACCGCTTGGCCGAGGA
The DNA here is from genome assembly GCF_012935715.1 of Pseudomonas sp. ADAK13. Taxonomy (NCBI): domain Bacteria; kingdom Pseudomonadati; phylum Pseudomonadota; class Gammaproteobacteria; order Pseudomonadales; family Pseudomonadaceae; genus Pseudomonas; species Pseudomonas sp. ADAK13. The sequence goes on along the minus strand of NZ_CP052860.1, from coordinate 2,229,309 downwards.
CGATACCCACGGCAAATTTCTCACGGCGGCTGTTGAACAAATCGCTGAAGTTCAGCGCCTTGCCGCCGGGCAATTGCAGACGGGTCAGGCACAGCGCCTGTTCACCGCAGGCCACCAGCAGACCGTCCTTGCTGGCGCCGATGATTTCGCCGGGGGCGCCCTTGCCGTCGGCCAGGGTAGCGGCCAGGACTTTCAAGGCTTCGCCATTGAGGGTGCTGTGGCAGATCGGCCACGGGTTGAAGGCACGCACCAGGCGCTCCAGCTCCACGGCTGGGCGGCTCCAGTCGATGCGGGCTTCATCCTTGTTCAATTTGTGGGCATAGGTGGCGAGACTGTCGTCCTGCACTTCGCCTTCCAGGGTACCGGCGGCCAGGCCGGCGATGGCCTGGACTACAGCTGGCGGGCCCATTTCGGCGAGGCGATCGTGCAGGCTGCCGCCAGTGTCTTCACCCGTGATCGGGGTGGTGACTTTCAGCAGCATCGGGCCCGTGTCCAGGCCGGCCTCCATGCGCATCACGGTCACGCCGCTTTCGGCGTCACCGGCTTCGACCGCACGCTGGATCGGCGCTGCACCGCGCCAGCGCGGCAGCAATGAGGCGTGGCTGTTGATGCAGCCCAGACGCGGGATATCCAGCACGGCCTGGGGCAGGATCAAGCCGTAGGCCACCACCACCAGCAGGTCCGGCTTCAACGCCGCCAATTCAGCCTGGGCATCGGCGTTGCGCAGCGTCGGCGGCTGCAACACCGCAATGTTGTTCTCAAGTGCAAGCTGCTTGACCGGGCTGGGCATCAGTTTTTGCCCACGACCGGCCGGGCGATCGGGCTGGGTGTAGACCGCCACGATTTCATAAGGGCTGGCGAGCAGGGCCTTGAGGTGTTCGGCGGCGAATTCGGGGGTGCCGGCAAAAACGATGCGCAGTGGCTCGGTCATGGGAAACGTCTCACAAAAGAAAAAGGCTTGCCGGAGCAAGCCTTTGAAAGAAGGGAATCAAGCTTGCTGGCGATGCTTCTTTTCCAGTTTCTTCTTGATCCGGTCGCGTTTAAGCGTGGACAGATAATCGACAAACAGTTTGCCGTTGAGGTGGTCGCATTCGTGTTGGATGCACACCGCCAGCAGGCCTTCGGCAATCATTTCGAACGGCTTACCGTCACGGTCCAAGGCCTTGATCTTGACGCGCTGGGGACGGTCGACGTTCTCGTAGAAGTCCGGCACCGACAGGCAGCCTTCCTGGTACTGGCCCATCTCGTCGGTCAGGGTTTCGAACTCAGGGTTGATAAACACCAGAGGCTCGCTGCGGTCTTCGGACAGGTCCATGACCACGACGCGCTGATGCACGTTGACCTGGGTCGCGGCGAGGCCGATACCCGGGGCTTCATACATTGTTTCAAACATGTCATCGACCAACTGACGAACCTTGGCGTCCACTACGGCCACTGGCTTGGCGATAGTGCGCAGGCGTGAGTCCGGAAATTCGAGGATGTTCAAAATAGCCATAAGCGTAATTGCTGCACATGTGAGGTAAAGGCAAGTCGGCGCCGGGGATGGACCCCTGCTGTACCGGTGTAAGTGCCGTGGGAAAACGTCCGAGAGCCGCGAAGGCCAAGGCGTTTCACGCGAATGCACATAATAAAGGAGATTCACCCCATGAGGAAATCGCTACTCGTCTTGCTGCTGTGGGCCCAGGCCGTTGTTGCCCAGGTTCCTGCGAGCTTTCCACAGGCCGGTCAGCCACTGGCGCTTCATACGCAGCAAGCCATCCAGCGCTTTTTACTGCACAACCACATGCTCGATTCGCCCCAGGAACTGGACCACGCACCCTATATTGTTGCAGCAGATGCCGGCCGGGTACTGGGCGCCAATGGCGAGCGTGTTTATGCGCGGGGCACACTGGACCCTGCCGTCCAAAGCTACGGGATCTTTCGCCGGGGCAAGGTCTACACCGACCCGCAAAGCCAGGAATTGCTGGGCATCAACGCTGACGACATCGGCACTGCACGCTTTGTGACCGCAGGCGATGTCAGCACGCTGGGTGTGCAGCGGGTCACCCAGGAAGTGCGCCCCGGCGACCGATTACTTCGCCCGCCAGCGCCCACGGACCTGGCGAGCCTGGTGATGCAGTGGCCTGCTCGCGCCATCGCCGGACGCATCATCGACGTGCCCCGGGGCGTGACGCAGATCGGCGTACTGGACGCGGTCACGTTGAACAAGGGCCGGCGTGACGGCCTGATGGAAGGTCATTTGCTGGCCGTGGTGAAAGCCGGAGAAACCGTTCGGGACAGGGTAACCGGCGCTCCGGTGAAGATTCCCGACGAACCTGCCGGAACGCTGTTGGTGTTTCGCACTTACGAAAAGCTCAGTTATGCCTTGGTCCTCAACGCGTCGCGGTCCCTGGCCGTAATGGACCGTTTCGAGGTGCCTGAACGAAGGCAATAATTAGGTGGCTAAATAAGTTACCAACAGAGTTATCCACAGCTTGTTCCGATCAAGGACGATCAAATGTTACCGACGAATAACCGTGAAATTTCCCCGGCAGAACTGGAAGCTCGACTACGCTTGCACAGGCTGCCGGAACTGGGTCCCAAGGGCTTTCAAAAACTCATCGAGGCGTTTGGTTCTGCGTCAAAAGCCATCAGTGCACCGGCCAGTGCCTGGCGCTCCCTGGGCCTCAAGATGATCAGCGCCGATGCCCGTCGCAGCGAAGAAGTACGCGATGGCGCCAGCGCGGCACTGGCCTGGCTGGATCGTCCGGCCCAGCATTTGCTGATGTGGGACCAACCTGACTACCCCGCGTTGCTCGCCGAACTGGATGACGCGCCCCCGCTGTTATTCGTCGCCGGCAACCCGGCGATTCTGGAAAAACCGCAGCTGGCGATGGTCGGCAGCCGCCGTGCCTCCCGGCCAGGAATGGACACCGCCGCCGCGTTTTCCCGCAGCCTGGCGAGTGCCGGTTTTGTCATCACCAGTGGTCTTGCCCTGGGTATCGACGGCGCGGCTCATCAGGCGGCTTTGGATGTTGGTGGACATACAATCGGTGTGTTGGGCACCGGGCTCGAAAACTTTTATCCACAGCGCCACCGTCGCCTGGCCGAGGCGATGATTGCCCAAGGCAGCGCCGTGGTTTCCGAGTTTCCGTTGGACGCCCCGCCCCAGGCCGGCAATTTTCCACGGCGCAATCGCATTATCAGTGGCCTGTCCCTGGGCGTGCTGGTGGTGGAGGCCAGCATGGCCAGCGGTTCGCTGATCACTGCGCGGTTGGCGGCGGAGCAAGGGCGCGAGGTATACGCCATCCCGGGCTCCATCCATCACCCTGGCGCCAAAGGTTGCCATCAGCTGATTCGCGATGGCGCCGTGCTGGTGGAAACCATCGAACACATTCTCGAGAACCTGCGCGGCTGGCAGGCGTTATCCCGCCCGGCGCCGATCGCGGTCACTCACCCGCTGGTGGCGCTGTTGCACGCCGCGCCCCACACCAGTGAAGCCTTGGCGATTGCCAGCGGACGGGCCTTGTCCGAGGTGCTGGCCAGCCTCACGGAGCTGGAACTGGAGGGCCGGGTGATCTGCGAAAGCGGACGCTGGCTTGCGCGCGGCTAGGTTTTGTAACGAAGATCGGTAAACTGCGCAGAGCTTTAGTCCGGAGAGTGAGCAATGGTCAACAGGTGGCGTGTGCGAGAAGCCGCACGAGAAATTCGCGCAGGCGCAGTGATTGCCTATCCAACTGAGGCGGTCTGGGGCTTGGGCTGTGACCCTTGGAACGAAGAGGCCGTGGATCGTTTGCTGGCGATCAAAGGCCGGTCTGTGGATAAGGGGCTGATCCTGATTGCCGACAATATCCGTCAGTTCGATTTTCTCTTCGAAGACTTTCCCGATGAGTGGATGGACCGCATGGCCAGTACCTGGCCTGGCCCGAATACGTGGCTGGTGCCCCATCAGGACTTGTTGCCCGAGTGGATTACCGGCGTGCATGACACGGTGGCGTTGCGGGTTACTGATCATCCGCAAGTGCGGGATCTGTGCTCGCTGGTCGGGCCATTGATTTCCACCTCGGCCAACCCACAGGGCCGCCCGGCGGCGCGCACGCGGATTCGTGTGGAGCAGTATTTCCGTGGGCAGGTGGATCTGGTGTTGGGCGGGAATCTGGGGGGGCGCAAGAACCCGAGTCTGATTCGGGATCTGGCGACGGGCGAGGTTGTGCGGCCGTCTTAAGGCCGAGTCGAGGCCATCGCGGGCAGGCCCGGCTCCCACACGGATCTTCAGCGAACACAAAATTTATGTTCACCGCAGACTCCAGTGGGAGCCGGGCTTGCCCGCGATGAGGCCCTTACAGGCCCCAGAGACCTAAAGCCCTAAGGCAACAGAATGGTCGACCCAGTCGTGCGCCGCGCCGACAACTCTGCCTGCGCCTTCGCCGCATCCCCCAGCGAAAACCGCTGATTGATATCAATCTGCAGCTTCCCACTGATGATCATCGAAAACAGATCATCCGCCATCGCCTGCAGGTTTTCCGGGTTGTTGGCATAGGTCGCCAAAGTCGGCCGGGTGACATACAGCGAGCCCTTGGCCGCCAGAATCCCCAGGTTGACCCCATCCACAGCACCTGACGCATTCCCAAAACTCACCACCAGCCCGCGTGGCGCCACGCTGTCCAGCGAGGTGAGCCAGGTGTCTTTGCCTACGCCGTCGTACACCACCGGGCATTTCTTGCCGTCAGTCAGTTCCAATACGCGTTGTGCGACGTTTTCCTTGCTGTAGTCGATGGTTTCCCAGGCGCCGAGGGATTTGGCCAGCGCCGCTTTTTCCGGCGAACTGACGGTACCGATCAACTTCACGCCCAACGCCTTGGCCCATTGGCATGCCAGCGAACCGACGCCACCGGCAGCGGCATGGAACAGAATGGTTTCACCACCTTTCAACTCATAGGTCTGGCGCAGCAGGTACTGCACGGTCAGGCCCTTGAGCATCGCGCCGGCGGCCTGTTCGAAGCTGATATCGTCCGGCAGGTGCACCAGGTTGGCAGCCGGCAGCACATGCAATTCGCTGTAGGCACCCAATGGGCCGCTGCCGTAGGCCACGCGATCGCCGACCTTGAATTGAGTGACTTCGCTGCCCACCGCATCAACCACGCCGGCACCTTCCGCGCCAAGGCCCGACGGCAAGGCCGGTGGTGCATACAGGCCGCTGCGGAAATACGTGTCGATGAAGTTCAGGCCAATGGCCTTGTTCTGCACGCGAACCTGCTGCGGGCCGGGTTCGGCCGGGGTGTAGTCCACATACTCAAGCACTTCGGGGCCGCCATGGGCACGGAACTGGATACGTTTGGCCATCTGCACTCTCCTTAAGTCAATTTCGCGATAGTGCCCTGTCTCGCCAATGCGTTCCTTTTGGGCGAGTGGCTGTTGTCGTCAGGCAAGGCGCCGCGACGACTCATAGCGTGCTATGGGGAGGAGCGGCAACGCAGTATGACGGCAACAGACGCCGCCCAAAAGGAACAGCATTGGTGGGACAGGGCACTTTTCTATCGGACTCCTAAGCTTGATCTTCGTCAACTGCGGCAGTAGCGGGTGCAGTGGTATCCTGTGCGCCCATTTGCCGCCGACGCCCAATGGCCTCGCGTAGCTTTGCCCGATTCAAGGTGATGTCATGACTACCCGCACCGAGGCTGTCAAAGCCTACCTGCTTGACCTGCAAGACCGCATTTGCAGCGCCCTGGAAACCTTCGAGACGGACACTCGCTTTATCGAAGACGCCTGGACCCGGCCTGCCGGCGGCGGCGGTCGCACCCGTGTGATCGAAAACGGCTCGGTGATCGAGAAAGGCGGCGTTAACTTTTCCCACGTGTTTGGCAGCGGCCTCCCACCGTCCGCCAGTGCGCATCGCCCGGAATTGGCCGGTCGCGGTTTTGAAGCCCTCGGCGTGTCGCTGGTGATTCACCCGCACAACCCGCATGTGCCGACTTCCCACGCCAACGTGCGGTTTTTCATCGCCGAAAAAGACGGCGAAGAGCCGGTGTGGTGGTTCGGTGGCGGCTTCGACCTGACGCCCTACTACGGCAACGAAGAAGACTGCATCCACTGGCACCGCGTGGCCGAACAGGCCTGTGCGCCGTTTGGCCCCGATGTGTATTCGCGCTACAAGGCCTGGTGCGACACCTACTTCCACATCAAGCACCGCAACGAACCGCGCGGCATCGGCGGTTTGTTCTTCGATGACTTGAACGAGTGGGACTTCGACACCAGCTTCGCCTTCATGCGTGCCATCGGCGATGCCTACATCGACGCCTACCTGCCGATCGTCCAGCGCCGCAAAGCCATGGCCTATACCGAGCAGCAGCGCGAATTCCAGGAATTCCGCCGTGGCCGCTACGTCGAGTTCAACCTGGTCTACGACCGTGGCACGCTGTTCGGCCTGCAATCGGGCGGGCGCACCGAATCGATCCTGATGTCGCTGCCACCGCAAGTGCGCTGGAGCTATGACTGGAAAGCCGTACCCGACAGCGAAGAAGCGCGCCTCACCGACTACTTCCTGCAAGACCGCGACTGGCTGGGCGTGCTGCCCAAGGCGGCAGTCTGATGGATCGTTATGTCGTCTTCGGCAACCCCATTGGCCACAGCAAGTCGCCGCTGATTCATCGCCTGTTCGCCGAACAAACCGGTGAGCAACTGGACTACAGCAACTTGCTCGCGCCGCTGGAGGATTTCACCGGCTGCGCCCGTGAGTTTTTCCAGCAAGGCCGTGGCGCCAACGTCACCGTGCCGTTCAAGGAAGAGGCTTATCGCCTGGCCAACACCCTGACCGAGCGCGCCCAGCGCGCCGGCGCGGTGAATACCTTGAGCAAGCTCGCTGACGGCAGCCTGTTGGGAGACAACACCGACGGCGCCGGCCTGGTGCGGGATTTGACGGTGAATGCCGGGTTCAGCCTGCAAGGTAAACGCATCCTGCTGCTAGGGGCCGGTGGCGCCGTGCGCGGCGCCCTGGAGCCGTTGCTGGCCGAGCAACCGGCGTCGCTGATTATCGCCAACCGCACCGTGGAAAAGGCCGAATTGCTGGCCGAGCTGTTCGACGACCTCGGCCCGGTGTCTGCCAGCGGTTTCGACTGGCTGCGTGAGCCGGTGGACCTGATCATCAACGCCACGTCCGCCAGCCTGTCAGGCGATGTACCGCCGATTGCAGGCAGCCTGATCGAATCCGGAAAGACTTTTTGCTACGACATGATGTACGGCAAAGAGCCTACGGCGTTCTGCCGCTGGGCCAGTGAGCAGGGCGCCGCGGTGGCGATGGATGGCCTGGGGATGCTGGTGGAGCAGGCCGCGGAAGCGTTCTTCCTGTGGCGCGGGGTGCGCCCGGACTCCGCGCCGGTATTAGCTGAGCTGCGCAGGCAACTGGCCTGAAGCAAGCCCGCTCCCACATTTTCAACCGCGTTCAGTCTTCGAAATGGATGGGGCATTGGTCGGCCCCTTCCAGCTTCTTCAGCTCCTCCACCACCTGCGGCCGGGCCTTGCGCAATACCAGGCTGCGCCCCAGTCCATTCAATCGGCGCGCCTCCTGGTGCAGCATCTCCACCCCGGAATAGTCGATAAAGTTGATCTGCTGCGCCTCGATCACCACGCGCTGGCCGTGGAGGCTTTGCAGCCGCACTTGCAGGTAATGGCTGGCGCCGAAAAAGATCGACCCGCCGACTCGCAGCACATCGTCCTCACCGTCGCGCCATTGCTGGACCCGCGGCTGCGAGGTGCGCTTGAGGTAGAAAAACAGCGACGCCAGCACCCCGGCGTAAATCGCCGTTTGCAGCTCCAGCAACAGCGTGGCGATGCAGGTCAGGCTCATCACCACGAACTCCGCACGGCTGACCCGGAACAACGCCCGAATACCACGATGGTCCACCAACCCCCAGCAAATCAGCAGGATGCTCGCGGCCATGCTCGGGATCGGAATATGCGCGATCAACGCTGCGCCGAACAACGCAAACAGCGCCACCCACAGCGCGGAAAACACCCCCGCCAGCGGCGAACAGGCGCCTGCCTCGTAACTCAGGCCCGACCGTGTGAAGGAACCCGCCGACAAGTACCCGGAGAAAAATCCGCCAACGATGTTGGATAAACCCTGGGCGCGCACTTCCTGATTCGCATCGAGCAATTGCTGAGAGCGAGCCGACAACGAGCGCGCAATCGACAGGCTGGTCACCAGCCCCAGCATGCCCACGGCCACTGCGCTTGGCAGCAGTCGCAGGACCATGTCCAGGTCCATCGACAGCGGGCTGAACGGCGGCAGCTTGCCAACAAATGAACTGACCAGCGCCACCTGCCCGAACATCGCCGGCCACAGCCACGGCACGAGACTGCCCAGGGCTAATGCGATCAACAGCGTGGGCCAGCGCGGTACCCAGAGCTTGAGCAGTATTCCTGCCAGCAAGGTTCCGAGCCCGAGCACCAGTGAAGGATGATTCCACTCCCCGGCATGGTTGATCAGCGCCAGCAGGCTGTTGATCGCCGTGGCCTGGCTCGGAAGGTCCAGCCCCAGCAAGTTGGGCAGTTGGCCCAGGGCGATCACTACCGCAGCGCCAAGGGTGAAGCCGAGTACCACCGAATGCGAGACGAAATTCACCAGGGCGCCGAAGCGCAGCATGCCCAGCAGCCATTGGAAGACGCCGGCCAGGAAGGTCAGCAACAGGATCAGCGTGATGTAGTCCTGGGAGCCGGGCACGGCCAGTGGGCTGACGCTGGCGTAGAGCACGATGGAAATCGCCGCCGTGGGGCCGCAGATCAGGTGCCATGAGGAGCCCCACAAGCAGGCGATCAGTACGGGGATGATTGCAGCGTACAGGCCGTATTCCGGTGGGAGCCCGGCGATCAGCGCGTAGGCAATGGATTGCGGTAATGCCAGGACTGCACCGCTCAGGCCGACGATCGCGTCTCGCCCGACGCTGGCGCGGGTTTGGCGCGGGAGCCAGTTGAGGAAGGGGAAGAGTGTATGGCGGTTGGGCCAGGGCATTTGGGGCTCGGATTGATAGGTTTGAATCAGGGTATCAGGACAAACGCCGGACTGTGGGAGTCCGCTGACTGTGGGAGCCGGGCTTGCCCGCGATGCAGGCGCCTCGGTCCTACAGGGACACCGCGGTGATGCCATCGCGGGCAAGCCCGGCTCCCACAGGGTGCGGCGTCAGCCGTTAGAGCTTGGCTTTTACAGCGGCCAGCGCATCTTGCCCATCGACGGTTTTAACCCCGTCCAGCCACTTGTCCAGCACCGTCGGATTCGCCTTGATCCACGCCTTCGCCGCCTCGGCATTACTGACCTTCTTGTTCACCACCTCAGCCATGATGGCGTTCTCCATCTCCTGGGTGAAGCTCAGGTTGGTCAGCAATTTGCCCACATTCGGGCACGCCTGCGCATAGCCCTTGCGGGTCAACGTATACACGCTGCCGGTGTCACCAAAGTACTTTTCCCCGCCCTTGAGGTAATGCATCTTCAGCTGCACGTTCATCGGGTGCGGCGTCCAGCCGAGGAAGGTCACGAACTTCTGCTTCTTCACCGCTCGCGACACTTCCGCCAGCATCGCCTGTTCGCTGGACTCAATCAGCTTCCACTGGCCCAGGTCAAAGTCGTTCTTCTTGATGATTTCCTGCAGCGAGATATTCGCCGGCGCACCCGAACCGATGCCGTAGATCTTCTTGTCGAACTTGTCGGCAAACTTGTTCAGGTCGGCAAAGTCATGCACCCCGGCGTCCCACACGTAGTCCGGCACGGCGAGGGTGAACTCGGTGCCGTCGAGGTTCTTCGCCAGTTGCACCACATCGCCATTGGCCACGAACTTGTCGTAGAAGCCCTGCTGCGCCGGCATCCAGTTACCCAGGAACACATCCACCTGGCCGTCCTTGAGCCCGCCAAAGGTGATCGGTACCGCGAGGGTGTCGACCTTGGCCTTGTAGCCCATGCCGTTCAGCAAAAATCCGGTAATGGCATTGGTGGCGGCGATATCGCTCCAGCCCGGATCGGCCATCTTCACGGTGTCGCAGCTTGTGTCCGCGTAGGCGCCGGCACTGCTCAATGCCAGCAGCGCAACGCTCACCACGGTGGATAACTTTTGCATGGCCTTCCCCTCAGTTTTATTGGTTTTGGCAGGGTTGTGGAAAACGTGCCTTGCGCTCCAGATCGTCGAGGTCGATGTGGTTGCGCATGTATTGCTGACTGGCGTCTACCAGTGGCTGGTGGTCCCAGCTCTTCAGCTTGCCTTGGGTCAGCGCCTCGAACACCAGGCGGCGACGGCGTTGGCTGGCGAGCACCTGCTGGTGGATCGCCGGGATGTCCCATTTGGCCCGCGCCTCACTCAAAAACGCCTCGAACAGTGGCCGGTGTTCCGGTGACTGGCTGAGGTCTTCCCGCTCGTGCGGGTCGTTGGGTACATCGAACAACAGGCAAGGATCGTCCTCGCTGTAGATGAACTTGTAGGCGCCACGGCGAATCATCATCAGCGGGCTGATGGTGCCCTCGGCCATGTATTCGCCGAACACTTCGTCATGCCCGCCCTGCCCTTGCAAGTGCGAGACCAGCGAGCGGCCGTCCAGCGGCAGCCTCGGGTCCAGCTTACCGCCGGCCAGTTCCACCAGGGTCGGCAGCAGGTCGGCGGTGGACACGGCGGCCGTCACGCGGCCGGCGGCAAACTGCCCCGGCGCGCTGATCAGCAGCGGCACCCGGGCGGCCATTTCAAACCAGTGCATTTTGTACCAGAGCCCGCGCTCGCCGAGCATGTCGCCGTGGTCGCCGGAGAAGATGATGATGGTGTCGTCGGCCAGCCCTGTGTCTTCCAGGGTTTGCAGGAGCTTGCCGACGTTGCTGTCGATGTAGCTGCACGCGCCGAAGTAGGCGCGGCGCGCATCGCGGATCTTGTTCACCGGCAGCGGCTTGTCCCACAGGTCGTAGACCTTGAGCAGGCGCTGGGAGTGCGGGTCCAGGTCAGCCTGTGGCGGGGTTGTGGGCAACGGGATGTCGTTGTCGTCGTACAGGTCCCAGAACGGCTTGGGAATGGTGTACGGGTCGTGTGGGTGAGTCATCGACACGGTCAGGCAGAACGGCTGGTCGCCGTCCTCGCGGATATGGTCGAACAGGTATTGCTGGGCCTTGAACACCACCTCTTCGTCGAAATCCAGCTGGTTGGTACGCACGCACGGCCCGGCTTGCAGCACCGACGCCATGTTGTGGTACCAGGTGGGGCGCACCTCCGGCTCATCCCAGTTCACTGCCCAGCCATAGTCGGCCGGGTAGATATCACTGGTCAGGCGTTCTTCATAACCGTGGAGTTGGTCGGGACCGCAAAAGTGCATCTTGCCGGACAGCGCCGTGCGGTAGCCGAGGCGACGCAGGTAGTGGGCATAGGTCGGCACGTCGGCGGGGAAATCGGCTGCGTTGTCGTAGGCGCCGATCTTGCTCGGCAACTGGCCGCTCACCAGGGTAAAGCGCGAGGGTGCGCACAGCGGGCTGTTGCAGTAAGCGGCGTCGAACACCACGCCCTCAGCGGCGAGGCGGCTCAAGTTCGGCAGTTTGATAGGCGAAGGACCGTAGAACGGAAGCATCGGCGCGGCCATTTGATCGGCCATGATGAAAAGAATGTTCTTGCGCTTCATGGTTTCGCGGCATTCCATAGTCAACGTTTATGCGAATGAGCATGCAGGCCATGGAAATCGTGGTAAAGCCCATGAGAAGCAATGTCTAGGATAAGCCCAGCTTATGTATGAATCCCTCGGTCACCTGTCACTCGATTTGCTGCGCGCGTTTGAAGCCGCTGCGCGCCAACGCAGCTTTACGGCGGCGGCCATGGAGTTGGGCACCACCCAGCCGGCCATCAGCCAGCAGATCAAGCGTTTGGAAGAACAGCTGAAGGTGCGGCTGTTTGATCGCATTTACCGGGGCATCGAGTTGACCGACGCGGGCGCCCTGTTGTTCGAGCAGGTGCAGGCTGGTCTACAGAGCATCAACCAGGGCCTGAGTGCGATTGCCGAGCAGGACCAGCACGAAGTCCTGCAGGTGGCGACAGACTTTGCCTTCGCCGCCTATTGGCTGATGCCACGCCTGCACCGCTTCCATGAAGCCAACCCGCAGGTGGACGTGAGCCTGGTCACCAGCGAACGCAATCACGCCACGTTGCGCAGCGATATCGATGTGGCGGTGCTGTTCGGTGATGGCCGCTTCAAACAGGGCGACAGTCATTGGCTGTTCAACGAGGAAGTGTTCCCGGTGTGCAGCCCGCAGCTCATTCAGGGCCGCGACGCGCCGCTGCCGGTGCAAAGCCTGCTGGAGTTTCCCTTGCTGCACCTGCGCCAGCAAAACAACAACCAGTGGTTCGACTGGGGTGGCGTATTCCGCGAACTGGGCATCACCACGGCGCCCACTCCGGGCCAATTGCGTTTCGACAATTACACCCTGTTGATCCAGGCGGCGATTGCCGGCCAGGGCGTGGCCATCGGCTGGCGCCACCTTGTGGATAACTTGCTGGAGCAAAAGTGGCTGTGCCGGCCGATTGGCGACACGGTGATCTCGCGCTTCGGCTATTACGTGGTGCTGCCCCAGCGCAAACGTCGCAGCCAGTTGATCGAGCGTTTCGTCGACTGGCTGATGGCCGAGCAGGCCAGTAGCGCACAATCGCTGACCGGTCTGGCCCTGCCGTCCATTGCGGTCTAGGATTTGCCGATCATTGAGCCCGGAGCCTGTCATGCAACGTATCAAGGGCTACCACGCCCACATCTACTTTGACGCCAACACGATCGATCAGGCGCGCAAACTCTGCGAAGACGCCGCGCAAATGTTCCCGCTGCGCATGGGCCGGGTGCATGAGCGCCCGGTGGGCCCGCACCCGGACTGGAGCTGCCAGCTGGCGTTCGACCCGGAATACATCGGCGTCGTGCTGCCGTGGCTGGCACTCAACCGCAACGGCCTGGTGGTGTTCCTGCACCCCACCACCGGCGATGACCTCAAGGACCACACCGAACACGCGATCTGGATGGGGGCGATGCGCACGCTGGACTTGTCGATATTCTGAGTGTTCGCATTCCCTATATATGGGACTGATATTTATATATTGAGACTTTAACGGTCTTGGGTTTATATTCGCCTCATCCGCTCAGAACACTCAGGTGAAGCGATGCAGGCGCAATTGATCGCGCTCGATTGGGGAACCAGTTCCCTTCGTGCTTATAAGCTCGGCCCGGCAGGCGTCGTGATCGAACGACGTGCCCTGGCGTCGGGGATCATGCACTTGCCCACCGAACCCCGGGACATTGCCGGTGTTCGCAGCAGTAACGGTTTCGAGTTGGCATTCGACGCGGCCTGCGGTGACTGGCTCGACGCCCAACCCGGCCTCCCCGTCATCGCCTGCGGCATGGTCGGCAGCGCCCAGGGCTGGAGCGAGGCGGCTTACCGCGACACCCCGGCGGATGTTTCCACCCTCGGCCAGGCGCTGCAGGGTGTGCGCAGCTTGCGCGGCGCTCTGGTGCACATCGTGCCTGGCGTGATTCAACGCGGCGCGTTGCCCAACGTGATGCGCGGCGAAGAAACCCAGGTGCTCGGCGTGTTGCAAAGCCTGCCTGCGACGAACGGGCGCGACGTACTGATCGGCCTGCCGGGCAGCCACTCCAAGTGGGTGGACGTGGTGGAAGGCTGCATCACCCACTTCGACACCTTCATGACCGGCGAGCTGTTCGCCGTGCTCAGCCAGCACAGTATTTTGGGGCGAACCCAACGCCCTTCCGAACAGTTCCAGGCGGCGGCTTTTGATCGCGGCGTGCAGGTGGCGCAGTCGGCAGACGGCCAGGCCGGCCTGTTATCGACCTTGTTCAGCGCCCGCACCCTGGGCCTGACCGGCGAGCTGGCGCCGGACGAGCAGCCGGACTATTTGTCCGGCCTGCTGATCGGCCACGAACTCATGGGCCTGCGCACCCGCCAGCCTGCCCGACAGCGAGACATCGTCCTGGTGGGCGCAACCCAACTCTGCACCCGCTACCAGCGTGCACTCCAACTCTGCGGCTTCCCCCACGTGACCCTGGCGCAGGAGGCTACCGAACGTGGCCTTTGGCAACTGGCCATGGCGGCGGGGCTGCTGCCTGCAACCTGACGAGAGGCCCGACATGCTCAAGCAAGCACTGACACACAACGGTTTGATCGCGATCCTGCGCGGCCTGCGACCGGACGAGGCATTGGCGATCGGCGAGGTGTTGTACAAGGCGGGCTTCAGGGTCATCGAAGTACCGCTCAACTCGCCGGATCCCTACACCAGCATCCGTATCCTGCGGGACAGCCTGCCCGCCGATTGCCTGATCGGCGCCGGCACCGTGCTGACCCCGGAGCAGGTCCATCAAGTCAAAGCGGCCGGTGGCCAAGTGATCGTCATGCCCCACAGTGACGCCAAGGTGCTGCGGGCTGCCAAGGCCGCGGGCCTGTACCTGTCGCCAGGTGTGGCCACCCCGACCGAAGCGTTTGCCGCGCTGGCTGAAGGCGCCGACGTGCTGAAGCTGTTCCCGGCCGAGCAAATGGGCCCGGCGGTGGTCAAGGCCTGGCTCGCGGTACTGCCCGCCGGCACGGTGCTGCTGCCGGTGGGCGGCATCACCCCGGACAACATGCAGGTATTTTTCGACGCGGGCGTCAAAGGCTTCGGCCTGGGCTCCGGGTTATTCAAGCCGGGCATGAGCGTCGACCAGGTTGCCAGCAACGCCCAGGCCTACGTCACAGCCTGGAATGCCCTGGGCTGACCAGCGTTCTCCATCTACAAGAGAGATAAGAAGATGAAAATCACCAAACTGACCACCTTCATCGTCCCGCCGCGCTGGTGCTTCCTCAAGGTTGAAACCGACCAGGGCGTGACCGGTTGGGGCGAGCCTGTGGTCGAGGGCCGCGCCCACACCGTGGCGGCCGCCGTCGAAGAACTTTCCGACTACTTGATCGGCAAAGACCCACGCAATATCGAAGACATCTGGACCGTGCTCTACCGCGGCGGTTTCTACCGTGGCGGCGCGATCCATATGAGCGCCCTCGCCGGTATCGACCAGGCGCTGTGGGACATCAAGGGCAAGGCTCTTGGTGTGTCGGTCAGCGACCTGCTGGGTGGCCAGGTGCGCGACAAGATCCGCGTGTACTCGTGGATCGGTGGCGACCGCCCGGCAGACACCGCCCGCGCCGCCAAGGAAGCCGTGGCCCGTGGTTTTACCGCCGTCAAAATGAACGGCACCGAAGAACTGCAATTTCTCGACAGCTTCGAAAAGGTCGACCAGGCCCTGGCCAACGTGGCCGCCGTGCGTGATGCGGTAGGCCCGAACGTGGGCATCGGCGTCGACTTCCATGGCCGGGTGCACAAGCCCATGGCCAAGGTGCTGATGAAGGAACTCGACCCCTACAAACTGATGTTTATCGAAGAGCCGGTGCTCAGCGAAAACTACGAAGCGCTGAAAGAGCTGGCGCCGCTCACCAGCACCCCGATTGCCCTCGGCGAGCGCCTGTTCTCGCGCTGGGACTTCAAGCGCGTGCTCAGCGAAGGCTACGTCGACATCATCCAGCCGGATGCTTCCCACGCCGGCGGTATCACCGAAACCCGCAAGATCGCCAACATGGCCGAAGCCTACGACGTGGCCCTCGCCCTGCACTGCCCGCTCGGCCCGATTGCCCTGGCGGCGTGCCTGCAGCTGGACGCGGTTTGCTACAACGCGTTCATCCAGGAACAGAGCCTGGGCATTCACTACAACGAGAGCAATGACCTGCTGGATTACGTGCGCGATCCGGGCGTTTTCGACTATGACCAGGGCTTCGTGAAGATCCCCAACGGGCCGGGCCTGGGCATCGAGATCAACGAGGAATACGTGATTGAGCGCGCGGCCATCGGGCATCGCTGGCGCAACCCGATCTGGCGCCATGCCGATGGCAGTTTTGCGGAGTGGTAAGCCTTTATTCCTGACGGAACACGGTCTCTGTAGGAGCTGGCTTGCCTGCGGTAGCGGAGTGTCAGCTTGCATCTGCGGCACTGACACTCCGCTGTCGCAGGCAAGCCAGCTCCCACATGAACCGATGTTTTGTCAGTAAGACCTGTCCTCAATAACCATAAGAAGAGGCAACCCCCATGCAATCCGAGTCCTTCACCGGGCAGGCTTCTTTAGTCACGCCCAGCCGAAAGCGTTTCTTCATCATGGTGCTGCTGTTCATCACGGTAGTGATCAACTACCTGGACCGCAGCAACCTGTCGATTGCCGCCCCGGCCCTGACCAGCGAGCTGGGGATCGACCCGGTGCATGTCGGGCTGATCTTCTCCGCGTTCGGCTGGACCTACGCTGCCATGCAAATCCCCGGTGGCTGGTTGGTGGACCGGGTGCCGCCGCGTATTCTCTAC
This sequence comes from Pseudomonas sp. ADAK13, assembly GCF_012935715.1. Taxonomy (NCBI): domain Bacteria; kingdom Pseudomonadati; phylum Pseudomonadota; class Gammaproteobacteria; order Pseudomonadales; family Pseudomonadaceae; genus Pseudomonas; species Pseudomonas sp. ADAK13. The sequence continues at coordinate 2,212,954 of NZ_CP052860.1, read as the reverse complement.
AGCGTTGCCCTGCTGCTGTGGTCAATCGCCACGGTGATGCTCGGCTTTGCCGCCAGCTTTATCGCGCTGTTCGTATTGCGCATGGCGGTGGGCGCCCTCGAAGCCCCGGCTTACCCGATCAACAGCCGCGTGGTCACCACCTGGTTTCCCGAGCGTGAGCGGGCCACGGCGATTGGGGTCTACACCTCCGGGCAGTTTGTCGGGCTGGCGTTTCTCACGCCGGTGCTGGCCTGGCTGCAACACACCTTTGGCTGGCACATGGTGTTTGTCGCCACCGGCGGCGTGGGCATTGTGTGGGCGTTGATCTGGTACGCGGTGTACCGCGAGCCACGGGATTTCAAGGGCGCCAATGCGGCAGAAATCGAGCTGATTCGCGCAGGCGGCGGGTTGGTGGACATTCAAGCGCAGGCGGCCAAGGCCCCGTTCAGTTGGGTCGACCTCGGCATCGTGCTGAGCAAGCGCAAGCTGTGGGGGATCTACCTGGGGCAGTTCTGCCTGAACTCCACGCTGTGGTTTTTCCTGACGTGGTTCCCGACCTACCTGGTGAAATATCGCGGCATGGACTTCATCAAGTCCGGCCTGCTGGCGTCGCTGCCGTTTCTCGCGGCGTTTGTCGGCGTGCTGTGTTCGGGGTTGTTTTCTGACTGGCTGATTCGCCGGGGAACGTCGGTGGGCTTCGCGCGCAAGTTGCCGATCATTGGCGGGTTGTTGATTTCCACGGCGATCATTGGCGCCAACTTTGTTGACTCCACGGCGTGGGTCATTGCCTTTCTGGCGGTGGCGTTTTTCGGCAATGGGCTGGCGTCGATCACCTGGTCGCTGGTGTCGACCCTGGCGCCGGCAAGGCTGCTGGGGCTGACGGGCGGGGTGTTCAATTTCATCGGCAATCTGTCGGCGATTACCACACCGATTGTGATTGGCTTTCTGGCCACCGGGGATTCGTTTGCGCCGGCGATCACGTATATCGCGGTGCTGGCGTTGCTGGGGGCGCTTTCGTACATCTTGCTGGTGGGCAAGGTCGAGCGTATCGAACTTTAGAGGACTGATAAGTATCTGTGGCGAGGGAGCTTTTGTGGCGAGGGAGCTTGCTCCCGCTGGAGTGCGCAGCGCTCCCATGATTTTGGGGCCGCTGCGCAGCCCAGCGGGAGCAAGCTCCCTCGCCACAAAAAAGCAGTCCGGCTCTAGTACAGCGCGCCATCCAGAATCTGATAGACGATGCTGGTGCCCACCGCGATCAACACGATGTCCCCGCCCGAACGGCGCCATTCGTAACCCGGGTATTGCGGCAGATGGCCCAGCGCCCGTGGGTCCAGACGCTCACCATAGTAGTTCGGCGGCAGGCGCTGGCCGCGCACCAGATGGATGCCCGGAGGCGGCGGCGCGCCACGGCGGAAGTCGCCGTGGTTATCGCGGATCACTTGCCGTACCGGGCCGAAGTCCTGAGGAGGCCCGCCACGGTGGTTGTCCTGCGGCCCACGACGGTCGTCGCCACGGTGATCGTTTTGTTGGCCCTGGGGGCCGCCACGGTCAGGACCGCCACCTTGGTCATACGGTGCCGCTTGCACCAGGGCACTGGCGCCGAGCACCAGCACGCCTACACCTGCGATCAAGCGTTTGGGGATTTTCATGGGGCTGCTTCCTCAGTACTGCACGAACAAAAAAGGGATTTCGAACCATGTTCGAAATCCCTTGGTCTTGTTAGCTTAGGTACTGATTTGCCAGCATGATTCCTCTGTATCAGGAACTTTACCTATCGCTTACGAGCCGCTTACTTACGGGCGTTGCGCACACCTTCCGACAGCGCCGAACACAGGGTCAATACACCGTCGATGGCCTGCTGATCGTTGCTGGCATTGGCGATGTGATCGATCAGCGCCGAACCCACCACCACACCGTCTGCCAGGCGGGCGATTGCAGCGGCCTGCTCCGGGGTACGGATACCAAAACCGATGCTGATCGGCAGGTCGGTATGGCGACGCAGACGGGTCACGGCTTCTTCGACGTGTTCCAGGGTCGCGGCGCCGGCACCGGTCACACCGGCCACCGACACGTAGTACACAAACCCGGAGCTGCCGTTGAGCACGGTCGGCAGGCGCACGTCGTCGGTGGTCGGCGTGGTCAGGCGGATAAAGTCGATACCGGCAGCCTGGGCCGGGTCGCACAGTTCGCCGTTATGCTCGGGCGGCATGTCGACCACGATCAGGCCGTCGACGCCGGCTTCTTTCGCGTCGCTGATGAAGCGTGGCACGCCGTACATGTGGATCGGGTTGAAGTAACCCATCAACACCAGCGGCGTGTCGCTGTTGTCCTTGCGGAACTCACGCACCATTTGCAAGGTTTTGGTGAGGTTCTGCTTGGCGGTCAGTGCGCGGATGTTGGCCAGTTGAATGGCCGGGCCGTCGGCCATCGGGTCGGTGAAGGGCATGCCCAACTCGATCACATCGGCGCCGGCCGCCGGCAAGCCCTTGAGGATCGCCAGCGAAGTGTCATAACCCGGGTCGCCGGCGGTGACGAAAGTCACCAGGGCGGCGCGGTTTTGTTCTTTCAGTTGCGCAAAACGTGTTTGCAGGCGGCTCATTTAGTGTTTCTCCTGCTGAGACTGTTCCATATGGTGCATCACGGTCTGCATGTCTTTGTCGCCACGGCCGGACAGGTTCACCACCATCAGGTGATCTTTCGGCAGGGTCGGTGCGCGTTTGAACACTTCGGCCAGGGCGTGGGCGCTTTCCAGTGCAGGAATAATCCCTTCCAAGCGGCAGCATTTGTGGAACGCGTCGAGGGCTTCGTCGTCGGTCACCGAGGTGTACTGCACACGGCCGATGTCATGCAACCAGGCGTGTTCAGGGCCGATGCCCGGGTAGTCGAGGCCGGCGGAAATCGAGTGGGCGTCGATGATCTGGCCGTCGTCGTCCTGCAGCAGGAACGTGCGGTTGCCGTGCAGTACACCCGGTACGCCGCCGTTGAGGCTGGCCGCGTGCTTGCCGGTTTCGATGCCGTAGCCGGCCGCCTCAACGCCGATGATTTCGACGCTGGTGTCATCCAGGAACGGGTGAAACAGGCCCATGGCGTTGGAACCGCCGCCGATGCACGCCACCAGGCTGTCGGGCAGACGGCCTTCCTGGGCTTGCAGCTGGGTACGGGTTTCCTTGCCGATCACGGCCTGGAAGTCGCGAACCATCGCCGGGTACGGGTGCGGGCCGGCCACGGTGCCGATCAGGTAGAAGGTGCTGTCGACGTTGGTCACCCAGTCACGCAGGGCTTCGTTCATCGCGTCTTTCAGGGTGCCGGTGCCGGCAACGACCGGAATCACTTCGGCGCCCAGCAGCTTCATGCGGAACACGTTGGCCTGCTGGCGCTCGATGTCGGTGGTGCCCATGTAGATCACGCATTGCAGGCCAAACCGCGCGGCGACGGTGGCCGTGGCCACACCGTGCATGCCGGCGCCGGTCTCGGCGATGATGCGTTTTTTGCCCATGCGCCGTGCCAGCAGGATCTGGCCGATGCAGTTGTTGATCTTGTGCGCGCCGGTGTGGTTCAGCTCTTCGCGCTTGAGGTAGATCTTGGCGCCGCCGCAGAACTCGGTCAGGCGTTCGGCAAAATACAGTGGGCTTGGACGTCCGACGTAATCGCGCTGGAAGTAGGCCAGTTCTTCGTTGAAGGCCGGATCGATCTTGGCCGCTTCGTATTCGCGGGCCAGATCCAGGATCAACGGCATCAGGGTTTCCGCCACGTAGCGGCCGCCGAACGAACCAAACAGGCCATTGGCATCTGGGCCGTTGCGTAAATCGGTCTGGGTCTGAGTCATGGGACGCTCCAGGTAGAAAATGTGTAAGAGGCAATGACGGTCACTCTACCCCTGACGCTTCGAGGTGAAAACCGATAAGATCGCCACAACCTGTCAGGAAAACTCACAGATGAGCCGAGACCTTCCCCCACTGAATGCCTTGCGCGCTTTCGAGGCGACGGCACGCTTGAACAGCGTCAGCCAGGCTGCCGAGCAACTGCACGTCACCCATGGCGCGGTCAGCCGGCAGCTCAAGGTGCTGGAAGAGCACCTGGGCGTCAGCCTGTTCGTCAAGGACGGGCGCGGCCTCAAACTCACAGATGCCGGTGTCCGCCTGCGGGACGCCAGTTTCGAGGCCTTCGAACGTTTGCGGGATACCTGCGCAGAGCTCACGCAAAGCAGCGCCGACGCGCCGTTTGTGCTCGGCTGCTCCGGGAGCCTGCTGGCGCGCTGGTTTATTCCCCGCTTGGGCCGCCTGAATGCCGAGCTGCCGGATTTGCGCCTGCACCTGTCGGCGGGCGAAGGCGACCTCGACCCGCGCCGCCCCGGGCTGGATGCGCTGTTGGTGTTCGCCGAGCCGCCGTGGCCGGCGGACATGCAGGTGTACGAATTGGCCAGCGAGCGCATCGGCCCGGTCATGAGCCCGCGTTTTGCCCACTACGAACGGTTGCGCCACGCGCCTGCCGAGGCGCTGCAGAATGAAGCCTTGTTGCACACCACCTCACGCCCTCAAGCATGGCCCAGCTGGGCGCAGCACCACGGGATCGACGCCGGCGCGTTGAAGTACGGCCAGGGTTTTGAGCATTTGTATTATTTGCTGGAAGCGGCGGTGGCAGGGCTGGGAGTGGCGATTGCGCCGCAGCCGCTGGTGGCAGAAGACCTGCGAGCGGGCCGCCTGGTTGCGCCGTGGGGTTTCAGTGAAACCCCGGCGCAACTGGCGTTGTGGCTACCCAAGCGCGCCGCGGATGGGCGCGCCCGGCAACTGGCGCAGTGGCTCAGGGCTGAGCTTGGGCGCCAGGACGTTTAGTCACCGCGTTTGCACAGCAAGTAAGCAGCCAGCAGGCCCAGCGCACCGACGGCGACGCCAGCGGTAGTCCATGGGTGCTCTTGCGCGTAGTCCCGTGTTGCAACACCGGTTTCGCGGATTTTGACTTTGCTTTCTTCGTAAGCATCGCTGATCAGGTGACGGGAATGCTTGAGGGCATTCTCGGCATTGCTTTTCAGGGCCTTCAGGGTTTTGCGCGACTCGTCAGACGCATCGTCCTTGAGGCTTTCCAGAGATTTGAGCAGGCTCGAAATCTCGGCTTCCATGCTTTCCAATGACGCTTTGCGTAAAGAGGTGTTGGCCATGTGGGCTCTCCTGGAGTGATTGAGTGGCGTGTGTTGTTTCCGACTGCGGCGGTTTCAGAAAGTGCAGTAAATCTGAACTTTCGCGTGGGAATGGTCGCCAGAAGCAGTACGAGAATTCACTGCTAGGCTTCATAAACCATCCAGGAGAAAAACCTTATGAGTGATCATCACACCTACAAGAAAGTCGAACTGGTGGGCTCTTCTGCGACCAGCATCGAGGACGCCATCAATAACGCCCTGGCTGAAGCCAACAAGAGCATCAAGCACTTGGAGTGGTTTGAAGTGACCGAAACCCGTGGCCACATCAAGGACGGCAAGGCCGCGCATTTCCAGGTCACCCTCAAGGTGGGGTTCCGAATTGCCAGTAGTTGATCCCGCCGGTTGAACTTGCGCGCTGGCCGATTGCCATAAACTCCGCTACAACCTTTAGGCATGCCGACGTGACGAGCGTCGGCATGCTTCCTTTCGATCAACCCAAGGAAAGTGACGGATGAAGAACTTTTTGTTGGCGGTAGGTTTGTTGAGTATTGCGGGCACAGCCCTGGCGGCGGGCAAGCCTTGTGAAGAGCTGAAAAGCGAGATTGCGGCGAAAATCGACGCTAAAGGCGCTTCGGGCTACTCCCTGGAAATCGTGGACAAAGGTGCTGCACCTAGTGACCACACGGTTGTCGGCAGCTGTGAAGCCGGTACCAAGGAAATCGCCTACAAGCGCGGGTGATCCCGTGTTGCAGACGTAAAAAACCGACGCAAGTGCGTCGGTTTTTTTATGCCTGCGGTTTAGCCCTTCATGACCTGCGCCAGCAGCTCGTAGGAATGAATCCGGTCGGCGTGCTCGTACAGGTCGCAGGTAAAGATCAGCTCATCAGCGCCGGTCTGCTCGACCAACACCTCCAGCTTGGCGCGGATCTTCTGCGGGCTCCCCACCATCGCCAGGCCAAGGAAACTGCCTACGGCGTCTTTCTCATGGGGCAGCCACAGGCCGTCCATGGTCTTGACCGGCGGGCGCTGTACCAGGCTTTGCCCACGCATCAGCGCGAGGATTCGCTGGTACACCGAGGTGGCCAGGTAATCGGCTTGCTCATCGGTGTCGGCGGCCACCAGCGGGATGCCGAGCATCACGTAGGGCTTGTCCAGCACGGCTGAAGGCTTGAAGTGGTTGCGATAGACGCGAATCGCCTCATGCATCAGGCGCGGTGCGAAATGCGAGGCAAAGGCGTAAGGCAAACCGCGCTCGCCCGCCAGTTGCGCACTGAACAGGCTCGAGCCCAGCAGCCACACAGGCACATTGGTGCCCGTGCCGGGTACGGCGATCACACGCTGGTCCGGGGTGCGCGGGCCAAGGTAGGCCATCAGTTCTGCCACGTCTTCCGGGAAATCATCAGCGCTGCCAGAGCGTTCACGGCGCAGCGCGCGGGCGGTCATCTGGTCGGAGCCTGGTGCGCGGCCAAGGCCCAGGTCGATGCGGCCCGGGTACAGGCTTTCGAGGGTGCCGAACTGCTCGGCGATCACCAGCGGCGCATGGTTGGGCAGCATCACGCCGCCGGAACCAACGCGGATCGTCGAGGTGCCGCCGGCCAGGTAACCCAGCAAAACCGAGGTCGCCGAACTGGCGATGCCGTCCATATTGTGGTGTTCGGCCACCCAGAAACGGTTGTAGCCAAATTTTTCCACGTGCTGGGCCAGGTCCAGGGAATTGCGCAGCGACTGTGCCGGACTGCCGTTGGCGCGCACGGGCACGAGGTCGAGGGTCGAGAATTTTACGTCGGACAGCGGTTTCATAAGCCTGCTTCTCCAAGGGGGCCGCAGGTTTTATGTCGAGCCAAAACCTGCCGCTTCATGTGCATGTCTATGCAATGAGGGCATATACCCGAGATTCAATAGCGACTGTGAAATTTCCTACTTAATCGCTAGGTTTCTCCGACAAGATGAACTTTGCCGGGGCGTCTATCCTCAGAACCCTTACTGACGCAAAACCACCGTTCGAGGAGACCGCTATGAGTATCGTTAAAAAAGCATCCGCGCATTGGGAAGGCGACCTGAAGACTGGCCTGGGTTCCATCTCCACGGAGACCGGCGTGCTGCGCGAAGCGCCCTACGGCTTCAAGGCACGTTTCGAAGGCGGTAAGGGCACCAACCCTGAAGAACTGATCGGCGCGGCCCATGCCGGCTGTTTCTCCATGGCCTTCTCCATGATTCTCGGCGACGCCGGGCTCAAGGCCGACAGCATCGACACCCAGGCCGAAGTGACCCTGGACCAGGTGGACGGTGGCTTTGCGATCACTGCGGTGCACTTGATCCTCAAGGCGAAGATCCCGGGCGCCAGCCAGGCGCAGTTCGATGAACTGAGCAAAAAGGCCAAGGAAGGATGCCCGGTGTCCAAGGTGTTGAATGCAACCATCACCCTGGATGGCACCCTCGTTAGTTGATCCAGCCCCCTTGCAGGGGTGAGCTTGCTCGCTCCTGCAGGTGCAAGTGTGGTCGAATAGCCGATTGCAGACTTAGCGCACACCCGTGCGCGTGCATTCAGGGAGCTTCACACATGAAACGTATTGCCTTGGCGGTTATCTGCGGTGCGCTGGCCACATCAGCCCTGGCCGCGCCGAAAGACTGTGAAGAGCTGAGGAAAGAGATCGAGGTCAACATCCAGGCCAAGGCGATTCCGTCCTACACCCTGGAAATCATTACCGCCGAAGAGGCCAAAAATCATGACAGCGCCATGATCGTCGGCTCTTGTGAGAACGGAACCAAGCGCATCCTCTACCAGAAGAACAACGACTGATCAGATGCAGTTGACGCTACGTTCTTCCGCCAGCAACTGACCCGCTTTGTTGTACAGCCGGATATTCGGGTTGTAGCCCAGTGACCGCCCTTCCAGGCGATAACGCTGGCCTGCCTCGAAACGCTCGTATTGCAGGGTCATGAAGCAGGTGCGGTCAGTGGTTTGGCCAAACCCGCCGAAGCTTCCGCCGGTAGGCACCTCGAAATCAAAGCGCACCATCAATTCATGGCTGCCTGGCGGCACCTGGAAGAAGCGCCCGTCGTTCAGGTTCTTCCCGTCCAGGCGTTGCGCCATCACCAGCTTGGCACCGGGTGTCGGGGTGGCGAAGTCGACCCAGGCTTGTTGCGGGTCAACCGCAGGGAGCGGCGTCGACGCGCAGGCACTGAGAAAAATCGCGGCGACGGGAAGCAGTAGCTGACGCATGTTAAGCACTCAACTGTAGGAATGATTTTTCGAGCGGCTGCATTCGGCAGCAGACTCCCTATGAGTATAAACACGCCACGCCATGGAAAAATTCCCCACAGGCGAGATAGTCTGGCGGGATGATTACCGGTGAGAGGTTGGAATGGTCAGGCGTTTACTTCCCGGGTTGATGCTGTTGTGGCTCAGTGGCTGTTCCAGCGTCAGCTATTACAGCCAACTGGCAGACGGCCAATGGCAATTGCTGCGGGCCCGGGAGCCGGTCTCCACGGTCATCGCCGACCCGTCCCGCCCGCAGGTGCTGCGTGAGCATCTGGCGCAGTCGCAGAAAGCCCGCACGTTCGCGAGCGAGCACCTGCACCTGCCGGATAACCAGAGTTACCGCTTGTATGCCGATATCGGCCGCCAGTACGTGGTCTGGAACGTCTTCGCCACGCCTGAATTTTCCCTCTCGCCCCAGACCCACTGCTTCCCGATTGCCGGCTGCGTGGCCTATCGCGGTTATTACAACCAGGGCGCCGCGCGCGGCCAGGCGGCGTTGTTGAAGCAGCAAGGCATGGACGTGTCGATTGGCGGCGTCGAGGCCTATTCCACCCTCGGTTGGTTTAACGACCCGATCATGAATTCGATGATGAACTGGGGCGACGAGCGCCTGGCCACGCTGATTTTCCATGAGCTGGCGCACCAGCGGTTTTATGTGAAGGACGACACCGAGTTCAACGAGTCGTATGCCACCTTTGTCGAGCAGGAAGGTACTCGCCAATGGCGCGCAGCACGGGGTTTGCCGCCGGCCAGCGAGTCGGCGTTGAAACAGCGCGACCAGTTCACCCGGCTGGTGCTCGACACCCGCAAGCGCTTGGAGCAGCTGTATGCGCAGCCGCTGGCAGCCGATGCCATGCGCCAGGCCAAGGCGGCCGAATTCGAGCGCCTGCGCAGTGACTACCGGCAAATGCGTGATAGCCAGTGGGGTGGTGACAAGCGCTACGACGCCTGGATGAACTTGCCGATGAACAACGCAAGGTTGTTGCCGTTTGGCCTGTATGACCAGTGGGTGCCGGCGTTCGCCGCATTGTTCCGGCAGGAAGGCGGGAATTGGGCGAAGTTTTTCGTCGCGGTGGAGAAGCTGGGCGGGTTGCCGGTGGATCAGCGCAAGGCGGCCCTTGCGCGGCTAGAGGCCGCGCAGAAGCCCTAGGCATCAGCGTTGCAAAAACGCCTGATGCATCTCAGCCAATGTTTCAAAATGCCAGGTCGGCGCCTCGGCACTCAGCTCTTCATGGCTGCCAAACCCATAACCTACCGCCGCCGAATCCAGCCCATTGCTGCGGGCGCCGATCAGGTCGTGCTTGCGGTCGCCAATCATCAAGGTGCTGGCCGCGTCCAGGCCTTCTTCAGCCATCAGGTGGGCGATCAGCTCGACCTTGTTGGTGCGGGTGCCGTCCAGCTCGCTGCCGTAGATCACCTTGAAATGCCGGGCAAAATCAAAGTGCCGGGCGATCTCCCGGGCAAACACCCAAGGCTTGGACGTGGCCACATACAGCTGGCGACCCTGGCCGTTCAGCGCCTCCAGCAGCGGCATCACGCCGTCAAACACGCGGTTTTCGTACAGTCCGGTGACTTTGAAGCGCTCGCGGTAAAAATTCACCGCTTCCCAGGCCTTGGCCTCGTCGAAGCCGTAGAACTGCATGAAGGCTTGCAGCAGTGGCGGGCCGATGAAGTGTTCGAGTTTGGTCAGGTCCGGCTCATCAATGCCCAGTTTGGCGAGGGCGTACTGGATCGAACGGGTGATGCCTTCGCGCGGGTCGGTGAGGGTGCCGTCCAGGTCGAACAAAACGGTTTGGTAATGCATGGAGGTCCTTGTCATTGGTCGAAGCCTTCGGCCAGGTGCAGGTCTTTGAGCTTCACGTAGTTCGCGGCGCTGTAGGTGAAAAACGCCCGTTCCTTGTCAGTCAGCGGGCGGATTTGTTTAACCGGGCTGCCCACATACAGAAAGCCGCTTTCGAGTTTCTTGCCCGGTGGCACCAGGCTGCCGGCACCGATGATGACGTCGTCTTCCACCACGGCGCCGTCCATCACAATGCTGCCCATGCCGATCAGGATCCGGCTGCCCACCGTGCAGCCATGCAACATGACCTTGTGGGCGATGGTCACGTCGTCACCGATCAGCAGCGGGAAGCCATCAGGATTGAAGGGCCCTGCGTGAGTAATGTGCAGCACGCAGCCGTCCTGCACGCTGGTGCGCGCACCGATGCGGATGCGGTGCATGTCGCCGCGGATCACCGTCAGCGGCCATACCGAGCTGTCGGCGCCGATTTCGACGTCGCCGATCACCACCGCCGATGCATCGACGAAAGCCCCGGCGGCCAAGGCCGGCGTGTGATTCTGGTAGGTGCGAAGGGTCACGATAGGCTCTCTCTCTTCTGCTGATAGCTGCGGTGGGCGTTGATTGTAATTAAGATGGCCCCATCTTTGTTCTTACATGTTTCTTCAGCCAAGGTGCCAACCGTGAGCGCGAACAACCCTCTTCTGCAGTCCTACGACCTGCCGCCGTTCTCGGCGATCCGTGCCGAGCACGTACAGCCGGCCATTGAACAGATCCTCGCCGACAACCGCGTCGCAATCGAAGGCATCCTGCAAAGCCAGGGTAAAAATCCGACCTGGGCCGGGCTGGTCCTGGCCATGGACGAACTCAATGACCGCCTGGGCGCCGCCTGGAGCCCGGTCAGCCACCTGAATGCCGTGTGCAACAGCGCCGAACTGCGCGAAGCCTACGAGGCGTGCCTGCCGGCACTGAGCGCCTACTCCACCGAGATGGGCCAGAACCGCGAGCTGTTCCAGGCCTTCGAAGCTTTGGCCAACAGCCCGGAAGCCGCCGGCTTCGACGTGGCGCAAAAAACCATTCTGGAACACTCGCTGCGGGACTTCCGCCTGTCGGGTATCGATTTGCCGCCTGAGCAGCAAAAACGCTATGCCGAAGTGCAGAGCAAGCTCTCCGAACTGGGCAGCAAGTTCTCCAACCAGTTGCTCGACGCCACCCAGGCCTGGACCAAGCACGTCACTGACGAAACGACGCTCGCCGGCCTGACCGATTCGGCCAAGGCGCAAATGGCTGCCGCTGCCCAGGCCAAAGGCCTCGACGGCTGGCTGATCACCCTGGAATTCCCGAGCTACTACGCGGTGATGACCTACGCCCACGACCGTGCCCTGCGTGAAGAAATCTACGCGGCGTACTGCACCCGTGCGTCGGACCAAGGCCCGAATGCCGGTAAGAACGATAACGGCCCGGTCATGGAACAGATCCTCGACCTGCGTCAGGAGCTGGCGCAACTGCTGGGCTTTGCCTCGTTCTCCGAACTGAGCCTGGCCACCAAAATGGCCGAGTCCAGCGACCAGGTGCTGAGCTTCCTGCGGGACCTGGCCAAGCGCAGCAAGCCGTTCGCCACCCAGGACCTGCAACAGCTCAAGGCCTACGCCGCCGAACAAGGCTGCCCGGACCTGCAAAGCTGGGACAGCGGTTTCTACGGCGAAAAGCTGCGTGAACAACGCTACAGCGTGGCCCAGGAAGCCCTGCGCGCCTACTTCCCGATCGACAAGGTGCTCAGCGGCCTGTTCGCCATCGTGCAGCGCCTGTACGGCATCGAGATCGCCGAACAGAAAGGCTTCGACACCTGGCACCCGGACGTGCGCCTGTTCGAAATCAAGGAAAACGGCCAACACGTCGGCCGCTTCTTCTTTGACCTGTACGCCCGCGCCAACAAGCGTGGCGGTGCCTGGATGGACGGTGCCCGTGACCGCCGCCGCACCCTCAATGGCGTGCTGCAAAGCCCGGTGGCCAACCTGGTGTGCAACTTCACCCCGGCGGACAGCGGCAAACCTGCCCTGCTGACCCACGATGAAGTGACCACGTTGTTCCACGAATTCGGCCACGGCCTGCACCACCTGTTGACCCGCGTTGAACACGCTGGCGTGTCTGGCATCAACGGCGTGGCCTGGGATGCGGTGGAGTTGCCGAGCCAGTTCATGGAGAACTGGTGCTGGGAGCCTGAGGGCCTGGCGCTGATTTCCGGTCACTACGAAACCGGTGAGCCGCTGCCCCAGGACCTGCTGGAAAAAATGCTTGCGGCGAAGAACTTCCAGTCCGGCCTGATGATGGTGCGCCAGTTGGAATTCTCGCTGTTCGACTTTGAGCTGCACGCCACCCACGGCGATGGCCGCAGCGTGTTGCAGGTGCTGGAAGGCGTGCGTGACGAGGTCTCGGTGATGCGTCCGCCGGCCTACAACCGCTTCCCCAACAGCTTTGCGCACATCTTTGCCGGCGGTTACGCGGCGGGTTACTACAGCTACAAGTGGGCGGAAGTGCTGTCGGCCGATGCCTTCTCCAAGTTCGAAGAAGACGGCGTGCTCAACGCCGAGACAGGCCGGGCGTTCCGCGAGGCGATTCTGGCCCGTGGTGGCTCCCAGGCGCCGATGGTGCTGTTCGTCGATTTCCGCGGACGTGCGCCGTCGATTGACGCACTCTTGCGCCACAGCGGCCTGAGTGAGGACGCGGCAGCATGAGTGAAGCACCTGTGAAAACCAAAAAACGCTTTATCGCCGGGGCGGTCTGCCCGGCGTGCAGCGAGCCGGACAAGTTGATGATGTGGAGCGAGGACGACGTGCCGCACCGCGAATGCGTGGCTTGCGGTTATTCCGACACGCTCAATGAGCAAGGTCTGTCAGTGCCCAAGGAATTGGGCACACGGGTGAACACATCGGCACTGAAAGCACCGGATCCCAAGGTGCAGGCGGTGCAGTTTTTCCCGAATCCGAAGTTGAAAAAAGACTGACGGGTCTACGCCCCCTGAGCGGATGGCTCAGGGGGTGATCACCAAGGCTGTTTTTTCGGCTGCAGCGTCCTTGGCGGTGTCTGCGGTATTCAGCCAGCTTTTCATCGAGCACAGTGCAAACGCGCTGGTGCTGCATTCACCGTTGGCCAGTGCCGTGCGTAACTTGTCGACATCGGCCTTAATCATGTAGCGAACGCCGTCTTTAAAGCCGCTGCTTGCACCAAAGCCTCCCAAGGTCATTTCGCTCAGCGCCTCCTCCTTGCTCCACCCCTGAACCACCACCCGATACATCGCCGCCATCAGGCCGGTGCGATCGGAGCCGTGTTTGCAGTGCATCAGCACTGGGCCATTGCCTTCTGCGTCCTGAATGGCGCGCAGCGCGGCCAGCACGTCGCTGTCGTCGACATGATTGGTGCGGTAGGTCAGTTGGACTTGTTTGATGCCAGTCGATTTCAGCCAGTTGCCGTCGGATTCGGGCAGGAAATTGATCACCGTACCGATCTTCAGCTTTTCCAGGACCGGAACGGCGCTGCTATCCGGCAGTGCGCTGCGATAGAGGGTGGGCGACATTTGATACAGGTTGTATTGGTTGCCCACCGGCTGGGCCCATTCCGCTGACCGGATGGGCGTGAGCTCTTCGGCCTGGGCGTGGAAGGTAGTAAACAGCGCCATGAACGCCAGGCTGAGGGCGGGCAGCAATTGATGGTTGAACATGGGCGATGTAACCGAATAGGAAAGGGCTGATGGGGCCCAGATTCGCCCAAGGAGGGTCAATGCCGCGTGAGGCTCTCGTCAAAGAATCGTGAACGCATGCTGTTTTTTCCGGCTGAATCGATTCTCCTCGATCCTTAGCCTGCTATCCTTTGTAACTATTGTTTGCTGCTGTGTTCTATCCCTTTGGGTCCTTTGGATCCCATTTGCTGCCAAAACTAATAAGTCGCTCCATGAAGCGGCTGATAAATCCGTGACCACATGATGAGGTGCCACCATGTCTGATCAAGATCAAGACAACCCCCGGCGTGAGTTTTTGCGCAAATCCTTGACCTTGATCCCCGTGGTCACTGTCGCCAGCACGGGCCTGGGCGGTTCGATGCTGATGGCCCTTCCCGAGCCGGTTCAAGTCAACCCCGAAAAGGCGCCTGTCAGCACCCAGGCGTATGAGCCGAGCTATTTCACTGCCGAGGAATGGGCCTTTATCAACGCGGCCGTGGCCCGCTTGATCCCGGCGGATGACCAAGGCCCGGGTGCCCTGGAAGCCGGCGCGCCGGAATACATCGACCGCCAGATGAACACGCCCTACGCGGCGGGTGCCCTGTGGTTCATGCAAGGCCCGTTCAACGCCGACGCGCCGCCTGAAATGGGTTGGCAGAGCAAATTGGTGCCCAAGGAGATCTATCGCCTCGGCATCGCCGCCACGGATGCCTGGTCGAAGGCGATGAACGGTAAGCTATTTGCCGAGCAAGACAGCGCTACCCAGGAAAGATTGCTACAGCGTCTGGAGGCCGGCGACGCGCAGTTCGACAGCGTCCCGGCGAAGATTTTCTTCAACCTGTTGCTGCAAAACACCAAGGAAGGTTTCTTCTGCGACCCGGTCCACGGTGGCAACAAAGGCATGGTCGGCTGGACCATGATCGGCTTCCCCGGCGCCCGCGCCGATTTCATGGATTGGGTTGAACGCAACGAGCAATACCCCTTCCCGGCTGTTTCCATCCGTGGCGAGAGGGCATAAACGTGGCGACTATCATGAAGAAAGTGGATGCGGTGATCGTCGGCTTCGGCTGGACCGGCGCGATCATGGCCAAGGAGCTGACGGAAGCAGGCCTCAACGTGGTAGCGCTGGAGCGCGGCCCGATGCAGGACACCTACCCCGACGGCAACTATCCCCAGGTCATCGACGAACTGACCTACAGTGTGCGTAAAAAACTCTTCCAGGACATCTCCAAGGAAACCGTGACCATTCGCCATAGCGTGAATGATGTGGCGATGCCCAACCGCCAACTGGGCGCTTTCCTGCCCGGCAACGGCGTCGGCGGTGCCGGCCTGCATTGGTCGGGCGTGCACTTTCGGGTGGACCCGATCGAGTTGCGCATGCGCAGCCATTACGAAGAGCGCTACGGGAAAAATTTCATTCCCAAGGACATGACCATCCAGGATTTCGGCGTCACCTATGAAGAGCTGGAGCCGTTCTTCGACTATGCCGAGAAAGTCTTCGGCACCTCCGGCCAAGCCTGGACGGTGAAAGGCCAACTGGTGGGCGAAGGCAAGGGGGGCAACCCTTACGCGCCGGATCGCTCGAATCATTTCCCGCTGGAGTCGCAGAAGAACACCGTCTCCGCACAGCTGTTCCAGAAGGCCGCCACCGCCGTGGGTTACAAGCCCTACAACTTGCCTTCCGCGAATACGTCGGGGCCGTACACCAACCCCTACGGTGCGCAAATGGGCCCGTGCAACTTCTGTGGTTTCTGCAGCGGCTATGTCTGCTACATGTATTCCAAGGCTTCGCCGAACGTGAACATCCTGCCGGCCTTGCGCCAGGAGCCCAAGTTCGAACTGCGGCCCAATTCCCACGTGTTGAAGGTCAACCTCGACAGCACCAAGCGCAAGGCCACCGGCGTGACGTACGTCGACGCCCAAGGCCGCGAGTGCGAGCAGCCGGCAGACCTGGTGATCCTCGGGTCCTTCCAGTTCAACAACGTACGCCTGATGCTGCTGTCGGGCATCGGCAAACCCTACGACCCGATCTCCGGCGAGGGCGTGGTGGGCCGGAACTTCGCCTATCAGAACATGGCCACCATCAAGGCGTTCTTCGACAAGGACGTGCACACCAACAACTTCATCGGTGCCGGCGGCAACGGTGTGGCGATCGATGACTTCAACGCGGATAACTTTGACCACGGGCCTCACGGCTTTGTGGGCGGCTCGCCGATGTGGGTCAACCAGGCGGGCAGCCGGCCGATTGCCGGTACGTCCAACCCGCCGGGCACGCCGGCCTGGGGCAGCGCCTGGAAGCGCGCCACCGCCGATTACTACACCCACCAGGTGTCGATGGATGCCCACGGCGCTCATCAATCCTACCGTGGCAACTACCTCGATCTGGACCCGGTTTACCGCGACGCCTACGGCCTGCCGCTGCTGCGCATGACCTTCGACTGGCAGGAAAACGACATCAAGATGAACCGCTTCATGGTCGACAAAATGAGCAAGATTGCCGAAGCGATGAACCCCAAGGCGATCGCCTTGTTGGGCAAAAAAGTCGGTGAGCACTTCAACACCGCGGCCTACCAGACCACCCACCTCAACGGTGGCGCGATCATGGGCACCGACCCGAAAACCAGTGCCTTGAACCGCTACTTGCAGTGCTGGGACGTGCACAACGTGTTTGTCCCGGGCGCGTCCGCGTTCCCACAAGGCTTGGGCTACAACCCTACGGGCCTGGTAGCGGCGCTGACCTACTGGTCGGCGCGGGCGATTCGCGAGCAGTACCTGAAAAACCCCGGCCCACTGGTTCAGGCATAAGGAGCGATGACCATGAAAGCATTTGTTATCGCGTCCCTGGCCTTGTTCAGCAGCTGCTCGGTGAGTGCGGCTGAAACCGATCTGGTCAAACAGGGTGAATACCTGGCTCGCGCCGGTGACTGCGTGGCCTGCCACACCGCCAAGGGGGGCAAGCCGTTCGCCGGTGGCCTGCCGATGGAAACCCCGATCGGCACTATCTACTCCACCAACATCACCCCGGACAAAACCGGCCTGGGCGACTACAGCTTCGAAGACTTCGACCAGGCCGTGCGCCATGGCGTCGCCAAGAACGGTAGTACCCTTTACCCGGCGATGCCCTACCCGTCTTATGCGCGGGTCAGCGAAAGCGACATGCAGGCGCTGTATGCGTACTTCATGAAGGGCGTGGAGCCAGTGGCGCAGGTGAACAAGGACAGCGACATTCCCTGGCCGTTGAGCATGCGCTGGCCGTTGGCCGGATGGCGCTGGATGTTTGCGCCCAAGGTCGAGGACTACAAGGCCCAGGCGGGCGCCGATCCGGTGATCAGCCGTGGCGCGTATCTGGTGGAAGGCCTCGGCCACTGCGGCGCTTGCCACACACCACGGGCCCTGACCATGCAGGAAAAATCCTTGAGTGCGTCGGATGGCAGCGCTTTCCTTTCCGGCAGTGCGCCGCTGGAAGGCTGGATTGCCAAGAGCCTGCGGGGCGACCACAAGGACGGCCTGGGTAGCTGGAGCGAGGAGCAACTGGTGCAATTCCTCAAGACCGGGCGCAGTGATCGCAGTGCGGTGTTTGGTGGCATGAGCGACGTTGTAGTACACAGCATGCAGTACATGTCGGAAGAGGACCTGACGGCTATCGCTCGTTATCTCAAGAGCCTGCCGGCGGTGGATCCCAAGGACCAGCCGCACCAGTACGACAAGCAGGTCGCCGACGCGCTGTGGAAGGGCGATGACAGCAAGCCGGGGGCTTCGGTATACATCGACAACTGTGCAGCCTGTCACCGCACTGACGGCCATGGCTACACCCGGGTATTCCCGGCGCTGGCGGGCAACCCGGTGCTACAGACGGCGGATGCCACCTCGTTGATCAACATCGTGTTGAACGGCGGCACGTTGCCGGCGACTCACACAGCGCCGTCCACCTTCACCATGCCGGCGTTTGCCTGGCGGTTGTCGGACCAGGAGGTGGCGGATGTCGTCAGTTTCGTTCGGGGCAGTTGGGGTAATAAAGGCGCGCCGGTGAAAGCCAGCGACGTGGCGAACCTGCGCAAGAATGACATGCAGACGACCTCCGGCGATGACCTTGGCCAGGTGACGTCCAAACACTGATTGGACATCGGCCGCCCAACGGCACTGGTCAGAAACGCTGCGCCTCTATACTGTATAAAAAAACAGTATAGAGGCGCTTTCATGTCCACTCCTCTGCCGCCTCGCGGGCGCGGCACGGCCACCAACCTGCACAATCGTTTCGCTCCCACTGTCAGCGTGGCGGAAGACGACGGCTGGTATCAGGAAGTGCCACAGACCCAGGGTACCGAAGTCCGTATCGAAACCGCGAAAACCATCATCACCCGCAACAGCTCGCCGGATATCCCGTTTGATCGGGCGATCAACCCGTATCGCGGCTGCGAGCATGGTTGTATCTACTGCTATGCGCGGCCCAGTCACGCGTATTGGGACCTGTCGCCGGGGCTGGACTTCGAAACCAAGCTGATCGCCAAGACCAACGCCGCCGATGTGCTGGAGCAGCAACTGTCGAAGCCGGGCTACAGCTGCGCGCCGATCAACCTGGGCTCCAATACCGACCCGTACCAGCCTATCGAGCGCGAGTACAAGATCACCCGGCAGACCCTGGAAGTGCTGCTGCGCTATCGCCATCCGGTGACGATCATTACCAAGGGCTCGCTGATCCTGCGGGACCTCGACCTGCTGACCGAGCTGGCGCAGCAGCGGCTGGTGGCGGTGATGATCAGCCTCACCAGCCTGGACGATGAGCTCAAGCGTATCCTGGAGCCGCGCACGGCTGCGCCCAAGGCCCGGCTGCGGGCGATTCGGGTGATGCGCGAGGCGGGAATCCCGGTCGGCGTGTTGTGTTCGCCGATGATCCCGATGATCAACGACAGCGAGCTGGAAAGCCTGCTGGCCGAAGCCCATGCCGCTGGTGCACAAAGCGCGGCGTACATGATGCTGCGCCTGCCCCTGGAAGTGGCGCCGCTGTTTGAGGAATGGCTGGCGGCCCATTACCCGCAGCGGGCAGCCCATGTGATGAGCCTGGTGCGGCAGGTGCGCGGCGGTGAGGTCTACGACAGCCGCTTCGGTGTACGCATGCGCGGCGAAGGGCCGTTTGCCGATCTGTTGGCGCAACGGTTCGCCAAGGCGATCAAACGATTGGGGCTCAACCGCCGGGAAGGGTTTAATCTGGATTGCACGGCGTTTTGTCCACCGGGCAGGCAGATGGCATTATTGTAAACTGCTGGGCAAGCGTACTTTTCCTGTCGGAATAGTCGCGTTTTGATATCACTGAAAGCCCCGATCTAGAGCGGTTCATTCAGTTTCAGTTAAGTTTCGGCGGGTACCTTGTTCATCGAGTGACTAATGAGTCGGCGCTCCGGTTTGGGCGCCAACCGCACTGGAAAACTCCCCTGCTCCAACCAAGAGGATGAATCATGAGTGACAAGGATAAACAGCCGTTGGCTGCGTCGGCTTCAGCCCCTCACGAGGCGGAATCCGCCGATGCAGCGCTGCAGCACATCGTTGAAGGCTTTTTGCATTTCCATAACGAGATCTTTCCGCAGCAGGAAGAACTCTTCAAAAAACTCGCCACGGCCCAGAGCCCACGGGCGATGTTCATTACTTGCGCCGACTCGCGCATCGTGCCCGAACTGATCACCCACAGCTCCCCGGGGGATTTGTTCGTGACCCGTAACGTCGGCAACGTCGTGCCGCCTTATGGGCAGATGAACGGCGGTGTTTCCACGGCCATCGAGTACGCGGTACTGGCCCTTGGCGTGCAGCACATCATCATTTGCGGCCACTCCGACTGCGGCGCCATGCGCGCAGTGCTCAACCCCCAAAGCCTGGAAAAAATGCCCACGGTAAAGGCCTGGCTGCGCCACGCCGAGGTCGCCAAGACCATGGTCCAGGACAACTGTGACTGCGCCAACGAACACGAAAGCATGCACGTACTCACCGAGGAAAACGTGATTGCCCAGTTGCAGCACCTGCGCACTCACCCGTCGGTGGCTTCGCGCATGGCCAACGGGCATCTGTTTATCCATGGCTGGGTCTACGACATCGAGACCAGCGAAATCAGGGCCTACGATGCGGATCAGGCAGCGTTCCTGCCCCTGAACGGTACCCAACCGATCCCATCCGCGACGCCTAAAGCGCGCTTCTAAAACAATCCCCTGTCGGGTAAAGCGATGGCTGCCATTCGAGCAGCCAGGCCTTGCCACGCCCGGCGAATGCCTCGGGAGAGTCATCATGCGTGCTGCTCAATTAAAAGCTGTACTGCCACGGGAGCTGCTGGCCTCCGTGGTTGTGTTTCTGGTTGCCCTGCCGCTGTGCATGGGGATCGCGATCGCATCAGGGATGCCGCCAGCCAAAGGCCTGATCACCGGGATCATCGGTGGTCTTGTCGTGGGTTGGTTGGCGGGGTCGCCGCTGCAAGTCAGCGGGCCTGCGGCGGGTTTGGCGGTGTTGGTGTTCGAGTTGGTGCGCCAGCATGGCATGGCCATGCTCGGGCCCATTCTGTTGCTGGCGGGCTTCCTGCAACTGGTGGCCGGGCGCTTGCGTCTGGGCTGTTGGTTTCGCGTCACTGCGCCTGCGGTGGTGTACGGGATGCTGGCGGGTATCGGGGTGCTGATTGTCCTGTCGCAAGTCCACGTGATGCTCGACGGTGCACCCAAACCTTCTGGGCTGGATAACCTCGCCGGCTTTCCGGCGGCGTTGGTCCAGGCGATTCCGACCCTCGGCGGCGGCCTCGGTTGGCAGGCCGGTTTGCTCGGGCTGTCGACGATTCTGGTGATGTGGCTGTGGGACAAATTCCGTCCACAAAAGCTGCGCTTCGTGCCGGGCGCCCTGCTCGGCGTGGGCTTGGCAACGGTTACCAGCCTGGTGCTGGCGCTGCAGGTCAAGCGTGTGGAGGTGCCGGAAAACCTGGCGGACGCCATCGACTGGCTGCGCCCCAGCGACTTGCTGAACCTGGCGGACCCCAACCTGTTGATCGCTGCGTTCGCCGTGGCGTTTATCGCCAGCGCCGAAACATTGCTGTCGGCGGCGGCTGTCGACCGTATGCACGCCGGGCAACGTTCCGACTTCGACAAGGAATTGTCGGCACAAGGCGTGGGCAACATGCTGTGTGGCCTGGTGGGCGCCCTGCCGATGACCGGCGTGATCGTGCGCAGTTCGGCCAACGTCCAGGCCGGCGCTACCACGCGGTTGTCGGCGATGTTCCACGGCTTATGGCTGCTGGCGTTCGTGCTGTTGCTGTCCAGTGTGCTGCAAAGCATTCCGGTGGCAAGCCTGGCGGGCGTGTTGGTGTACACCGGGATCAAGTTGGTGGACATGAAGGCGTTTCGTGGCCTGGCGCGTTACGGCCGGATGCCGATGTTTACCTATGCGGCGACGGCCCTGGCGATCATCTTTACCGACTTGCTGACGGGCGTGCTGGTGGGCTTCGGGCTGACGCTGGTCAAGCTGGCGTTCAAGGCTTCGCGCCTGAAGATAAGCCTGATCGACCTGCCGCCGGAGGGCGAGATGGAGTTGCGCTTGACGGGCGCGGCGACCTTTCTCAAGGTGCCGGCGTTGACCCAGGTGCTGTCGACGGTGCCCGCCGGCACCACGGTGCATGTGCCCCTCAGTAACCTGAGTTATATCGACCATTCCTGCCTTGAGCTGCTGGAGGAATGGGGGCGCGCCAATGCGGCCAAGGGCTCGACGTTGGTGATCGAGGCGCGGGGGTTGAAGCGCAGGTTGGAAGGTAGGGTAAGAACGACGACCGGAATAGGCTCGGCTCCGTCCATTGGCTGACAAAACCGGATCAAAATGTGGGAGCGAGCAAGCCCGCTCCCACATTGGATCTATGTCAGTCCGGAGATTTACGCCGGCTGATCCAGCTCAAGCCCCACGCCCAACTGCCGCGACAGGCACGGCCAGCGCTTCCAGGCGGCTTCCGTGTCCGGGCTCTTGAGCTTGTCGCGATACGCTTCAACCGACTCCAGCGCAAAACTCTCTTCGTTGAGCATCTCGTCCACGGCGTGGTGCACCGCTTCATCCAGCTGATTGGCAAAGGTCTCGCCGATCAATTGGTGAGCAATCACGTTCGCCACGGTGGTATCCAGCGGAATCAACGGCTGGCCGAAGTGCTTGATATACAGATCGTTGACCTCTTCCACCAGGCGATGCGCCAGGTAGGCCTCGTCCAGCAAGCCGTCCAGGCCTTCATGCCCGGCCAGGATCGCCGGAGGCTGCAGGAAGAAATGCTCGGCGATTTTCAGCACCGGTTTGATCTGGCTCTCAATACCGGCTTCGCGGGCGACATCGTTGGCCGCGTCCAGCAGATCCGGGACCTGGTCGATGTAGGCGCTGACAAAACGCGTCATCACGCCTTTGGCGTCGACATCCGGCAGGGAGATAGCCGGGTGCAGGTGCGGTAACTGGACTTCCAGCTGCTGAGCAAGCTGGCCAGTGCTGGTTTCGTGTTGATGGGCACGGGAAATCTGCTCGCGCAATGCGGCGGTGTTCATGAAAGCTCCAGTGATGCAGGCGTAGGAAATAGGGAGAGCATAAGGTAGCTCGTTTATACGAGAGCCTAAGACGCATTTGTCATAATTATTTCATGGTTATGCACTGCTGTTATATCAAATCGCCATCGTTCGTCGGATAACGCCCGCCATCGGTCCTGTTGTGTGGTCGGTTCGTCCATTTTCGTTCATTTGCCCGATCACATTGCGGGGTGGCGGTCGCTGTCTATACTCGGTTTTGTACGCAATTAGCTGATGACGCCCGACTGCATGAGCAGGCAAGGCTTGGCGGTTGTAAGCAGTATGGAAGCCGCTCCCTTGGCCGCAGGTGCAAACCGGCGGGATAACAAGAATGATAAGGGGAACCCGCAATGACGCGACATCCACATGTTTGGATGGGCCTACTGTTGTGGTCAGTATTCGGCCAGGCGCAAGCCGCCTGGACAACGAATATGGCGCCAGGGGCCACTGAAGTCAGTCACGCCGTGTTTGACCTGCACATGACCATTTTCTGGATTTGTGTGGCGATTGGCATCGTCGTGTTTGGCGCGATGTTCTGGTCGATGATCATCCATCGGCGCTCCACGGGCCAAGTGGCGGCCAAGTTCCACGAGAGTACGACGGTGGAGATTCTCTGGACCGTGGTGCCTTTGCTGATCCTGGTGGCGATGGCCATTCCGGCCACCAAGACGTTGATCAACATCTACGACAGCACTGAGTCGGACATCGACATCCAGGTCACCGGCTACCAGTGGAAGTGGCACTACAAATACCTGGGTCAGGACGTCGAATTCTTCAGCAACCTGGCCACGCCCGCCGAGCAGATCCATAACCAGGCCGTCAAAGGCGAGCATTACCTGTTGGAAGTCGACCAGCCGCTGGTGTTGCCGGTGGGTGCGAAGGTGCGTTTCCTGGTGACCGCCGCCGACGTGATCCACTCGTGGTGGGTGCCGGCGTTTGCGGTCAAGCGTGATGCGATTCCAGGCTTCGTCAACGAGGCCTGGACCCGGGTTGAAAAGCCCGGCATCTACCGCGGCCAGTGCGCCGAATTGTGCGGCAAGGACCACGGCTTCATGCCGATCGTGGTGGAGGTCAAATCCAAGGCCGACTACGACACCTGGCTCGGCGAGCGCAAGGAAGAGGCGGCCAAGCTCAAGGAGCTGACCTCCAAGGAATGGACCCTGGATGAACTGGTGGCCCGTGGCGACAAGGTTTATCACACCACCTGCGTCGCCTGTCACCAGGCGGAAGGCCAGGGCCTGCCGCCGATGTTCCCGGCGCTCAAAGGCTCGCCGATTGCTACTGGCTCCAAGGAAGACCACCTGCACCGCGTGTACTTCGGCAAGCCCGGCACCGCCATGGCGGCGTTCGGCAAGCAACTGTCGGAAGTCGATATCGCGGCGGTAGTGACCTACGAACGTAACGCCTGGGGCAACAACAAAGGCGACATGGTCACCCCTAAAGACGTGCTGGCTTTGAAACAGGCGGAAAGCAAATGACTTCCTTCATTGCGTCTTCCCTGAACCGTCCCGCCCACTCGTTCGCAGGAGAAAAGCCATGAGCGCTGTGATCGATGACCACGGTCATGTCGGTGACCACGCTCACGGCCCCGCCAAGGGCCTGATGCGCTGGGTGCTGACCACCAACCACAAAGATATCGGGACCATGTACCTGTGGTTCAGCTTCGCCATGTTCCTGCTCGGCGGCTCGTTCGCCATGGTGATCCGCGCCGAACTGTTCCAGCCGGGCCTGCAGATCGTGGAGCCGGCGTTCTTCAACCAGATGACCACCATGCATGGCCTGGTGATGGTGTTCGGTGCGGTGATGCCGGCGTTTGTCGGCCTGGCCAACTGGATGATCCCGTTGATGATCGGCGCGCCCGACATGGCCCTGCCGCGGATGAACAACTTCAGCTTCTGGCTGTTGCCGGCGGCGTTCCTGATGCTGGTGTCCACCCTGTTCATGCCTGGCGGCGGGCCCAACTTCGGCTGGACCTTCTACGCCCCGCTCTCCACCACCTACGCGCCGGAAAGCGTGACGTTCTTCATCTTCGCCATCCACCTGATGGGCATCAGCTCGATCATGGGGGCGATCAACGTGGTCGCCACCATCCTCAACCTGCGCGCCCCCGGCATGACCCTGATGAAAATGCCGCTGTTCGTCTGGACCTGGTTGATCACAGCCTTTCTGCTGATCGCGGTGATGCCGGTGCTGGCCGGGTGCGTGACCATGATGCTGATGGATATCCACTTCGGCACCAGCTTCTTCAGTGCCGCCGGTGGCGGTGACCCGGTGTTGTTCCAGCATGTGTTCTGGTTCTTCGGGCATCCCGAGGTGTACATCATGATCCTGCCGGCCTTCGGTGCCGTCAGCTCGATCATCCCGACCTTCTCGCGCAAGCCGTTGTTCGGCTACACCTCGATGGTGTACGCCACGGCGAGCATCGCGTTCCTGTCGTTCATCGTGTGGGCGCACCACATGTTCGTGGTGGGCATCCCGCTGGTGGGCGAGCTGTTCTTCATGTACGCCACCCTGCTGATCGCGGTGCCCACGGGGGTGAAGGTGTTCAACTGGGTGAGCACCATGTGGCAAGGCTCGCTGACCTTCGAGACGCCGATGCTGTTCGCCGTGGCCTTCGTGATTTTGTTCACCATCGGCGGGTTCTCCGGGTTGATGCTGGCCATCGCCCCGGCGGATTTCCAGTACCACGACACCTACTTTGTGGTGGCGCACTTCCATTACGTACTGGTGCCCGGCGCGATCTTCGGGATCTTCGCCTCGGCCTACTACTGGCTGCCGAAATGGACCGGGCACATGTACGACGAAACCCTGGGCAAGCTGCACTTCTGGCTGTCGTTCGTGGGGATGAACATGGCGTTCTTCCCGATGCACTTCGTAGGACTGGCCGGCATGCCGCGTCGGGTGCCGGACTACAACCTGCAGTTCGCCGATTTCAACATGGTCTCCTCCATCGGTGCCTTCACCTTTGGCGCGACGCAAATCTTCTTCCTGTTCATCGTCATCAAGTGCATCCGTGGCGGTAAGCCTGCGCCGGCCAAGCCGTGGGATGGCGCCGAAGGGCTGGAGTGGAGCATCCCTTCGCCTGCGCCGTACCACACCTTCACCACGCCGCCGGAGGTCAAATGAACACCTCCCTATCCTGTGGGAGCTGGCTTGCCTGCGATGGCATCACCTCGGTGTACCTGAAAGACCGAGTTGCCAGCATCGCAGGCAAGCCAGCTCCCACAGAAAAGCTATTCACAGAACATTCGTTCGCAGGTGGCCGCCATGCTTGAGTCCGTGCCTATCAAGCGCCTGGTCACGCGGCTGCTGATCCTGGTGGTGGCGATGTTCGCCTTCGGCTTTGCCCTGGTGCCGATCTACGACGTGATGTGCAAGGCGTTCGGCATCAACGGCAAGACCGCCGGGCAGTACGAAGGCGAGCAGGTGGTAGACCCGACGCGCCAGGTGCGGGTGCAATTCCTGTCCACCAACGCCATCGACATGGTCTGGGAGTTCCACTCCAAGGCCGACGAGGTGGTGGTCAATCCTGGCGCGGTCACCGAGATGCTGTTCGTGGCCTACAACCCCACCGACAAGCCGATGACGGCGCAGGCGGTGCCGAGCATTTCGCCCGCCGAGGCGGCGATGTACTTCCACAAGACCGAGTGTTTTTGCTTCACCCAGCAAGTGCTGCAGCCAGGTCAGCGCATAGAGATGCCGGTGCGCTTCATTGTCGACCGCGACATGCCGAAGGATGTGAAGCATTTGACCCTGGCGTACACGCTGTTCGATATCACCGCGCGCCAACCGCCCGTGGCTGTCCATACCGGCGGCTAGGCGTTGCTTGCGGGCTCGATTAGGAGAACGAATACATGTCGACTCATGATACGTACTACGTACCAGCGCAAAGCAAATGGCCAATAATTGCCACGTTGGGCATGCTGATTACGGTGTTCGGGCTGGCTACCTGGTTCAACGATCTGAAGGCCGCACGCCCGGAATCCCACGGCCCGCTGATCTTTTTCGTCGGCGGCCTGCTGTTGGCCTACATGATGTTTGGCTGGTTCGGCGCCGTGATCAAGGAAAGCCGCGCCGGTTTGTACAGTTCGCAGATGGACCGCTCCTTTCGCTGGGGCATGACCTGGTTCATCTTTTCCGAGGTGATGTTTTTCGTCGCGTTCTTCGGTGCGCTGTTTTATGTGCGGCATATGTCGGCGCCGTGGCTGGCGGGCGAAGGCCACAAGGGCATCGCACACATGCTGTGGCCGAACTTCGAATTTGCCTGGCCGCTGCTGAACAATCCTGACCCGAAACTGTTTCCCGCACCCAAGGGCACCATCAGCCCGTGGGGCTTGCCGCTGGTCAATACGATCTTGCTGGTCAGCTCCAGCGTGACCATCACCATCGCCCACCATGCCTTGCGCAAAGGCCATCGCGGCGCATTGAAGATCTGGCTGGCGATCACCGTGCTGCTGGGTTGGGCGTTTCTCGGCTTCCAGGCCGAGGAATACATCCATGCCTATAAGGAGCTGGGCCTGACCCTGGGCTCCGGTGTGTATGGCGCGACCTTCTTCATGCTCACCGGCTTCCACGGTGCTCACGTGACCATCGGCACCATCATTTTGTTTGTGATGCTGATGCGCATCCTGAAAGGGCATTTCAACAACGAACACCAGTTCGGGTTCGAGGCGGCCAGTTGGTATTGGCACTTTGTGGACGTGGTGTGGATCGGGCTGTTTTTCTTCGTTTACGTGCTTTGAGGTGTTTCACCACGGCGCATGAGACACCAGCTGGCCGCTGAAGAACCCCCAGGTGATCAACCCCAGGGTGATCACGGCCAGCACCACACGCACGGTCAAGGCAGTGACGAGGCGGTTGGAGTTGCCTTCGTCCTTGACCAGAAAGAACAAGCCACTGAACAGGCTCACGACGGTAGCAATCAGCATCAGGGCAATGGCTGCTTTGAGCATGGTGGGCTCCGGGGCTCTTTTTTGGAGGGGGCGAGCAATGAGATTCAGTATAGCCAGCGCAGCACCGACCTCTGCGGCAATGCCATGAAACCCTTTCGCCCCGGTATCGCGCCGACGCTGGTGGTGCTTGTGCTGCTGCCATTGTTGGTGTCCCTCGGATTTTGGCAGCTGTCGCGCGGCCATGAAAAACAGGCGTTGCTGGAAACCTACGCCGAGCGTCGCGCCGCCGAGCTCATGAGCAGTACGCAACTGCAGGCCACCGAAGACCCGGCCTTCCGCCGCGTGCACTTGCGCGGGCAGTTCGACGCCGAGCACAGCGTATTGCTGGACAACCGCTTTCGGGACGGCAAGGTCGGTGTCGAGTTGCTGCAACCGTTCCATGATCAGGCCAGCGGCCAGTGGCTGCTGCTCAACCGCGGCTGGCTGCCCTGGCCGGACCGGCGCACGCCGCCCGTGTTCACTACCCCCGAACAACCGCTGAATGTCGACGCCTGGGTCTATGTGGCCCCGGGCGAGACCTTCCAGCTGCACGCCGATCCGGCGGGCGCAAAGTGGCCGCGATTGCTGACTGCACTGCATCCCGAAGCGTTATGGACCGAGTTGGACCGCAGCGGATTCGCCTATGAACTGCGGGCTGAAGCGGGCCCGGCCACCTACGAAACCAACTGGCCTGTGGTCGCCATGGGCCCGGAAAAACACCTGGGCTATGCCGTGCAGTGGTTCGCCATGGCGGTGGCGCTGTTCGGTCTTTACCTCTACCTCGGATGGCACAACACAAAAAAGGAGAAGCGCCATGGGAGCGGCCATGAATCCACTCAACATGTCTGACGCGCCGGCAGCGCCCAACCGGCGCAAGGGGCGCTGGCAACTGATCCTGATCCTGCTGATGGTGGTCGGCCCAATGGTGCTCGCCACCTTTATGTACAAGTTGCAGTTCTGGGTGCCGGACAGTCGCAGCTACCACGGCGAGATGATCGGCAATGGCCAGACCCGTGCCGACATTGGCGTACAGGCCGACGAAGACCGCTGGCAACTGCTGGTCACCGCGCCCACTGCCTGCGCAGCTGACTGCCAGCAACTGGTGTACCTGGCGCGCCAGCTGCAAATCGGCCTGGGCCGTGATGCTTCCCGCGCCAGCCACGCCCTGGCCAGCGCGCAGCCGGTGAGTACCGCCTACGACGCCAAGCTCAAGGCCGAATACCCGCAACTGCAGCGCTACTCCCTGGACCTCTCGACCTTCAACAAAGACGCCGCCGCTCAAGGCAGCGGCGATGCCCAGCTGTGGATCGTCGACCCCCACGGCAACCTGGTGCTGCGCTACGACGCCCGGGTCAAGGGCAGGGACCTGCTCAACGACCTGCGCCTGCTGCTGAAACTGTCGAACATCGGATAAGGACACCGTCATGGCCAAACCTGGATTTCGCCTCGCGTTGTTTGCCACCCTGCTGGCGCTGATCGTAGTGCTGCTGGGTGCCTATACCCGCCTGACCCACGCGGGCCTCGGTTGCCCGGATTGGCCGGGGTGCTACGGCTTTATCAGCGTGCCGAAGAGCGAAGCCCAGTTGGCCCATGCCGAACTGCATTACCCGGACGCGCCGGTAGAGGCGGACAAGGGCTGGAACGAGATGACCCACCGCTATTTCGCCGGCACCCTCGGGTTGCTGATCGTCCTGCTGGCAGCGCGCGCCTGGACCCATCGGCATCATCCGGGGCAGCCGTTGAAGCTGCCGTTGTTCCTGCTGGCGGTGGTGTTTGCCCAGGCGGCGTTCGGGATGTGGACGGTGACGCTGAAGCTCTGGCCGCAGGTGGTCACCGGGCATTTATTGGGCGGGTTTGCGACGTTGAGCCTGCTGTTCTTGCTGACACTGCGCCTGTCCGGCGTTTTGCCGGCGCTGATCGTGCCCAGGCGTTTGCAGTACTGGGCCACGGCCGGGCTGGTGCTGGTGATCGGCCAGATTGCCCTGGGTGGATGGGTCAGCTCCAACTATGCGGCGGTGGCCTGTATCGACCTGCCGACCTGTCACGGCCAATGGTGGCCGGCGGCAGATTTCGCCAATGGTTTCCACTTGACCCAGCATATCGGCCCTAATTACCTCGGCGGGCAACTGGACAGTGACGCGCGTACGGCAATTCACCTGACCCACCGGATTGGCGCGCTGCTGGTCACCGTCGTGCTGCTGGGCTTGGCCTGGCAGCTCAAGGTGGTCGGTATGACCCGCCTGGCTGGCCTGTTGCTGATCGCCCTGGCGGCGCAAATATGCCTGGGGCTGAGCAACGTGTATTTCCACCTGCCGCTGCCGGTGGCGGTCGCCCATAACGCCGGCGGTGCGGCGTTGCTGCTGTCGCTGGTGCTGGTCAATTACCACGCCCGTACCAGCCTGGTCCGGGTGCGGCATCAGTTGCCGTTCGGCTGGCGCTTCAGCCCGCGTAAACACGTGTCGGGCCTCATAACAATAAAAGGAGAGATGCCATGGCGACCTTGATCGGCGAGCGTCACAGCCAGGCGATCTGGCGTGATTACCTGGAGCTGACCAAGCCAAAAGTGGTGGTGCTGATGCTTATCACCTCGCTGGTGGGCATGTTCCTCGCCACCCGCGCCGGGGTGCCGTGGCCGGTGCTGATTTTCGGCAATCTGGGAATCGCCCTGTGTGCCGGTGGTGCGGCGGCGGTAAACCATGTGGTGGACCGGCGCATCGATGCGCTGATGGCGCGCACCCACAAACGCCCGCTGGCGGAAGGGCGCGTATCGCCTGTAGCGGCCCTTGTTTTCGCGCTGGTGCTGGCGGTGGCCGGGCTGGCGCTGCTGCTGGCGTTTACCAACCCACTGGCCGCGTGGCTGACCCTGGCTTCGCTGTTGGGCTACGCCGTGATCTACACCGGCTTCCTCAAGCGTGCCACGCCGCAGAACATCGTCATCGGTGGCCTTGCCGGCGCCGCGCCGCCGTTGCTGGGTTGGGTCGCCGTTACTGGCCACGTCAGTGCCGAGCCGTTGCTGCTGGTGCTGATCATCTTCGCCTGGACGCCTCCGCACTTCTGGGCCCTGGCGATTCACCGCAAGGAGGAATACGCCAAGGCCGACATCCCGATGCTGCCCGTGACTCACGGCGAGCACTACACCAAGGTGCATATCCTGCTCTACACCTTCGCCCTGCTGGCGGTCAGCCTGATGCCCTATGTCATCCACATGAGCGGCGTGCTGTACCTGGTGTGTGCGCTGGTTCTGGGCGGGCGCTTTCTGCAATGGGCCTGGGTGCTGTACCGTGGCAGTCGGCCGCACGCGGCGATCAACACCTTCAAGTACTCTATTGGGTACCTGTTCATGCTGTTTATCGCCCTGCTCGTAGACCATTACCTATTGTTGAACCTATGACTCGAACTCAAAAAACTGTCTTCATTCTGGTGGCCATCGTCGCGTTGATCATGGGCCTGACCGTCAACAAAGTACTGAGTGGCAAAGGCCAGGGCGACCCAACGGCCTTGATCGACGCGGGCATCATCCTGTTGCCGCAAAGCCGCCAGCTGCCGCCCGTGACCATGACCAACCAGGACGGCCAGCCGGTGGTGGTCAATGAGCTGAAGGGCAAATGGAGCGTGTTGTTCTTCGGCTACACCTTCTGCCCGGACATCTGCCCGACCACCCTCGCCCAACTGCGCCAGATCAAGAGTGAGCTGCCGAAAGACGTTGTGGACAAGTTGCAGGTGATCCTGGTCAGCGTCGACCCCAACCGCGACACCCCGGCGCAGCTTAAACAGTACCTGGGTTACTTCGATCCGCAGTTCGAAGGCCTGACCGGCGCGAATGTGGAGGATGTGCAGAAGGTTTCGAACGCGGTGAGCATTCCATTTATTCCAGCGGACACCAGCAAGCCCAACTACACCGTCGACCACAGCGGCAACCTGGCGCTGATCGGGCCGGATGGGACGCAACGCGGGTTTATCCGGGCGCCGTTGAATAACCAGAAGCTGGTGGCGCAGTTCCCGGGGTTGTTGCAGCGTAAATAAGCCTCCGACAATTCCCTGGGCGACACAAAATCAAATGTGGGAGCTGGCTTGCTGTGGTGAGGGGGCTTGTCCCCCGTCGGGTTCACCACAGATTGATGGGGCTGCTTCGCAGCCCAGCGCGGGGCAAGCCCGCTCACCACAGCAAGCCCGCACCCACATTGGTTGTGTGGACGGCATTGAAGCTATGTCGTCGGATATTTCCCGCAACGTGTAGCGGTCGGCGCGAACTTGTTTGGCATGCGTCGACTGACTAGTCTGTGCCCTGTCGCTGCAAATTCAGTGACAGGGTGTGGAAGCCCTTATATCGTTAGGCGCACAAAGCGCCACCTAGAGTCAGGCGCTTTTTATCGTCTGTGTTTTATGGTGGTTGTGCGCGGGGCGCTTTCGAGCGCGCCGGGTGCCTAACGTCCCGGTCTTCCACACCTGCGTACAGCCGCCACCCATTACGTGGAAGTAGTGCTTGGCGGCCCCTCAATACGTTAGGAGCCAAGCCATGACAATGCTTACCCCAGACCCACCCTGCACCCCCGAAGTCTTCACCCGCCATCACCAGCAACTGCACGCCATCCTCATCGATGCCCAAGCCTGGTTCAGCGCCCGCGACATTGGCCACCTGATGGGCCTGCATCTCAACGAAGCTTTACTGCGCAAACTCGATCCTGACCAACAGCAAACATTAACTGCGATCACCCACGGTCACGCTGTGCCGACGTTGATGCTCAGCGAGTCAGGTGTGTACGCGATGTTGATCTATCACTACTGCCCGGAAAACCGCGCCCTGCGCCAATGGCTGACTCACGAAGTGGTGCCGGCCCTGCGCGGCAAACAGCAGGCAAGCGAAAGCCCGGCCCTGAGTTGGTTGGCCTGGTCGACGGTGAGTTTGAGTGTGCTGCGGTGGCGCAATGAGCCGTGGATCCGGCTGCGGGATATGCCCAAGGTGTTGCCGGGCATGTAGCGCTTAAAAGTGTGGGAGCTGGCTTGCCTGCGATACAGGCGGCGCGGTGTTACTGATACACCGCAGCGATGCCATCGCAGGCAAGCCAGCTCCCACATTTGATCTCCAGTGTTTGGGAGATCGGGTTTCAGCTCTGGATCAGAACGCCGGCAGGATCGCGCCTTTGTACTTCTCGAGAATGAACGCTTTCACTTCCGGGGTGTGCAGGGCTGCAACCAGCTTCTTCACTGCATCCGAGTCCTTGTTGTCTTCGCGGGTCACCAGGATGTTCACGTAAGGCGAGTCATTGCCTTCGATCACCAGGGCGTCCTTGGACGGATCCAGCTTGGCTTCCAGCGCGTAGTTGGTGTTGATCAGCGCCAGGTCGACCTGGGTCAGCACGCGCGGCAGGGTGGCGGCTTCCAGTTCGCGGAATTTCAGGCTTTTCGGGTTACCGGTGATGTCCTTGATGGTCGAGAGGATGTTGGTCGGGTCCTTCAGGGTGATCAGGTTGTGCTTGGCCAGCAGCAACAGCGCACGGCCACCGTTGGTGGCGTCGTTCGGAATCACGACGTTGGCGCCGCTTGGCAGTTCTTCCAGCTTTTTGTACTTGCTGGAGTAAGCGCCCAGAGGCTCGAGGTGCACAGCGCCAACGCTCACCAGGTGAGTGCCCTTGGCTTTGTTGAATTCATCCAGGTACGGCTGGTGCTGGAAGAAGTTGGCGTCCAGGCGCTTTTCGGCCACCTGTACGTTTGGCTGAACATAGTCGGTGAAGACTTTCACTTGCAGGTCCACGCCTTCTTTGGCCAGGGCCGGCTTCACGAATTCGAGGATTTCAGCGTGAGGCACCGGGGACGCAGCCACGGTCAGGGTTTCGGCGGCGTGGACGGAAAACGCGGCAACGGCGGCGAAAGCAACCAGTAGTTTTTTCATTCAACAAGCTCCTTGTTCGGGTATTGGCCGGCTTCGCGCCGGCAATAGCCGTTATTTTCGAGAAAAGTGCACCACCAGCTTGTCGCCGACGGTTTGCAGAATTTGCACCAGGATCAACAGCAGCACCACGGTGACCACCATCACGTCGGTCTGGAAGCGTTGATAACCGAAACGGATCGCCAGGTCACCCAGGCCGCCGGCACCGACCACACCGGCCATGGCCGTGTAGGACACCAGTGTAATCGCCGTCACCGTAATCGCTGCGAAGATGCCGGGGCGGGCTTCGGGCAACAAGGCGTTGGTGATGATCTGCCGGGTCGTGGCGCCCATGGCCTGGGTCGCTTCGATAATCCCGCGGTCCACTTCACGCAGCGCGGTTTCCACCAGGCGCGCAAAAAACGGCGTGGCGCCTACCACCAGCGGCGGAATGGCACCGGCCACCCCCAGCGAGGTGCCGGTGATCAGCACCGTGAACGGAATCATCACGATCAACAGAATGATGAACGGCAGCGAACGCAGGATGTTCACGATCAGCGACAGCAAGGCGTACAGGTTCTTCTGTTCAAACAACTGGCGCGGGCTGCACAGGAACAACAACACGCCCAGCGGCAAGCCCAGCAGCACGGTGAACAGCAGCGAGCCGAACAGCATGGTCATGGTGTCGCCGGTGGCCAGCAGGATTTCCGACCAGTCGATGTTCGAGAAAAAGCTCAACAGGATTTCCATTAGCGCAGCACCTCCATATGGACGTCTGCCGCGGTGAAGGCGGCGAACGCGGCCTCCATGTCACCACCGGTGACGGCCAGGGTCAGTTGCCCGTAGGGAATGTCTTTGATGCGGTCGATACGACCGGCGAGGATGCTGTAGTCCACACCCGTGTCGCGGGCGACGGTACCCAGCAGCGGCGCGTAGGTCGCTTCGCCCTGGAACGTCAGGCGCACGATGCGGCCCGGGACGTGGGCGAAGTCATCGCGCTGTTCGCCTTCATCAACCTGCTCGGACTCTTGCACAAAGCGCTTGGTGGTCGGGTGCTTGGGGTGCAGGAACACGTCGGCGACGGTGCCTTGCTCGACGATCACACCGGCGTCCATCACGGCCACGTGGTCGCAGACCCGGCGGATCACGTCCATTTCATGGGTGATCAGCACGATGGTCAGCTTCAACTCGCGGTTGATCTCGGCCAGCAGTTGCAGAACCGAGGCCGTGGTTTGCGGGTCGAGGGCGCTGGTGGCTTCGTCGCACAGCAGGATCTTTGGCTTGGTAGCCAGGGCGCGGGCGATGCCGACGCGCTGCTTCTGGCCGCCGGACAACTGCGCCGGGTATTTCCTGGCGTGGTCAGACAGGCCGACCCGGGCCAGCAGTTCGGCTACCCGCAGGTCGATTTCCTTGCGGGAAAGTTCGCCGGCGAGGGTCAGCGGCAGTGCCACGTTGTCAGCGACGGTCTTGGACGCCAGCAGGTTGAAGTGCTGGAAGATCATCCCGACCTGTTGCCGGAAACGGCGCAGGCCGTTGGCATCCAGGGCGGTGACTTCTTCGTCATCGACCTTGATCTGGCCGCCGCTGGGCTGCTCCAGGCGGTTGATCAGACGCAGCAGGGTACTTTTTCCCGCACCGGAATGGCCGATCAGACCAAACACCTGGCCATTTTCGACGCGCAGGTTGGTGGGATGCAGCGCGGGGATATCCTTACCGGCGACCCGGTAGGTTTTATGGACGTTATGAAACTCGATCACGTAGCGAACCTTGTGGGGCGCATTAAAAAGGGATCAGCGGTTAGCCGGGCGCGCATTTTAGCCTGTCCGTATAGTGTTTCTTAGCATTTATTTCTCATCTGACCAGCGATTTGGCAATAACGCGATCAAAGGTCATAAAAAAGGAACGGTCCAAAACCGTGTCAGTCACTACTTAAGCAACTCGAAATTCCCGGGTGCCGTGCCTGGGGTTTTGCTCAAGAAGAGCCGGGGATCGCTCTGGCCTACGCAAACGAGGAGTTTTTGTCTGATGAGCACTAAAAAGCCAGTCACCCCGCCCAAGAGCGAACTTGCGGGTACCGACACGCTGGACCGTGGCAACACCAACGCCAAGCTGCAAAGCCTGGAAACATTCCGCTCCGACGCGACCGGCCAGGCGCTGCGCACCAACCAGGGCGTGAAGGTTTCCGATAACCAGAACAGCTTGAAGGTCGGCTCCCGTGGCCCCTCGCTGCTGGAAGACTTCATCATGCGTGAGAAAATCACGCACTTTGACCATGAGCGCATCCCGGAGCGCATCGTCCATGCCCGCGGTACTGGCGCCCATGGTTATTTCCAGACCTATGAAAACCATTCGGCGCTGACCAAGGCCGGCTTCCTGCGTAACCCTGAGCATAAAACCCCGGTATTTGCGCGGTTCTCCACGGTGCAGGGCCCTCGCGGTTCCGGCGATACCGTGCGTGACGTGCGTGGTTTTGCCGTGAAGTTCTTCACCGACGAAGGCAACTTCGACCTGGTGGGCAACAACATGCCGGTATTTTTCATTCAGGACGCGATCAAGTTTCCTGACTTCGTGCATGCGGTAAAACCTGAGCCCCATAACGAGATTCCTACCGGCGGCTCGGCTCACGATACGTTCTGGGATTTTGTCTCGCTGCAGCCAGAGTCGGCGCATATGGTGATTTGGGCCATGTCTGACCGCGCAATTCCAAAAAGCCTGCGGACCATGCAGGGTTTTGGTGTGCACACGTTCCGCCTGGTGAATGCCGAGGGCAAATCCAACTTCGTCAAATTTCACTGGCGGCCTACCGTCGGCACCTGTTCCCTGGTGTGGGACGAGGCGCAGAAGCTTGCGGGTAAAGACACCGACTTCCACCGTCGCGATCTGTGGGAATCCATCGAAGGCGGCGATTACCCGGAATGGGAATTGGGCGTGCAGATCATCGCCGAGGAAGACGAGCACAAGTTCGACTTCGACATCCTCGACCCGACCAAGCTGATCCCCGAAGAGCTGGTACCGATTACGCCGCTGGGCAAGATGGTGCTCAACCGCAACCCGGACAACTACTTCGCCGAGACCGAGCAAGTGGCGTTCTGCCCGGGGCATATCGTACCGGGCATCGATTTCTCCAATGACCCGCTGCTGCAAGGTCGGCTGTTTTCCTACACCGACACGCAGATCAGCCGACTGGGCGGGCCGAACTTTCACGAGCTGCCGATCAACCGTCCGGTAGCGCCGTTCCACAACGGCCAGCGGGATGCCATGCACCGCACCACCATCGACAAGGGCCGCGCGGCATACGAGCCGAATTCGATTGACGGTGGCTGGCCGAAAGAGACCCCACCTGCGGCGCAGGACGGTGGGTTTGAGACCTATCCAGAGCGTATCGATGCCCACAAGATCCGTGAGCGCAGCGAGTCGTTCGGCGATCACTTCTCCCAGGCGCGGCTGTTTTTCCGCAGCATGAGCAAGCACGAGCAGGAGCACATCATCGCGGCCTACAGCTTCGAGCTGGGCAAGGTGGAGCGTGAGTTTATCCGCGCTCGCCAAGTGAATGAGATCCTCGCCAACATCGACCTGGAGCTGGCCAAGCGCGTGGCGCAGAACCTGGGCTTGCCGGCGCCGAAGAAAGGCACCGTGCCGGAGCGCAAGACGTCTCCGGAACGTTCGCCAGCCTTGAGTCAGGCCAACTTGCTGTCGGGTGATATCAAGACTCGGAAAGTAGCGATTCTGGCGGCGAACGGTGTTGATGGTGCTGCAATTGATGCGTTGAAAAAGGCCCTTGAGGCTGCGGGAGCACATGCGAAGCTGCTGGGGCCTACGTCGGCACCGGTGACCACGGCGGATGGCAAGAGCCTGCCGGTGGATGCGTCCATGGAAGGCTTGCCGTCGGTGGCGTTCGACGCGGTGTTTGTGCCGGGCGGCGCCAAGTCGGTGCAGGCGTTGAGCGGTGATGGTGTGGCGTTGCATTACCTGCTTGAAGCGTACAAGCACCTGAAGGCGATCGCCTTGGCCGGTGAGGCGAAGCAGTTGCTGGATGTGCTCAAGCTTGAGGCGGATGCGGGGTTGATCGTGGGCGGTGATGGGAAGGCGTTGAAGGCGTTTTTTGCCGCGATTGCCCAGCATCGGGTCTGGGAGCGGGAGCCTAAGGCCAAAGCTGTTCCGGCTTAAGCTATTGGTTGTTTGTTAGACCGCTATCGCAGGCAAGCCAGCTCCCACATTTTGAATTGTGAATACATTCAAGTGTGGGAGCTGGCTTGCCGGCGATGCTTTATTCAGCCTTGCGCGGAATCAGCACAACCTGCGCCGGGACCTTCTTCAGAATCTGCCGGTGAATCTTCAGGTCATACCCCGAATCGATGCGTTTTACCCGTTTGGTCAGCAACGTGGCCAGCCATGGGTAATCTTCCGTGCGCGGCGCCTGGATGCTCACATCACACTGGTAATTCACCACATCGGTGGCGATCTCATCCAGTTGGTGGCGCAGCGCTTCAATATCGGTGAGGTTCAGCGCAACGGTTGTGCTTTCAGCTGCGGGGTCGATGACCCTGGCGGGCGGCTTGGCTTCGGCGGCTTTCAGGGCGGCCTCGGCTTTATCCAGCTCGGCTTTGCGGGCGTGGGCGATTGCACTGTTGACGCCACCGGTCAGCGCTGGCGCCTTGGGCATCAGTGCCCGTGCACGGCTCAGGGCCGTGGCGGCAGCGTTGACGTCACCTTTTTGCAGCACGATCTGGCTGCGCTGCAGGTAGGCTTCGGCCAGTTGGCGCTGATAAGGCTCCAGCGCGGGGTCGTTGGGCGACTGGGCCTGCAACGCGGCCAGTTCGTCTTCGGCGGTGGCCAGTTCACTGCTGGCGAGGTTTTGCTCCAGCTGTGCGATCGCCGCAGCGCGCGCGTCCGGGGCCTCAGGGGCGGCGGGCGGGGTGCTTTGGCAGGCGCCCAGCAGCAAGGAAAATGCGGCAAGGAGCAGATAACGGGAGTTGAACAACTTCATTCCTGCGACTCTCTAATTGCGCAAAAAGCGAGCAAGTCTACACCCCACGACGGGGCAGGACAAAACTCAGCAG
Organism: Pseudomonas sp. ADAK13; assembly: GCF_012935715.1. Lineage (NCBI taxonomy): Bacteria > Pseudomonadati > Pseudomonadota > Gammaproteobacteria > Pseudomonadales > Pseudomonadaceae > Pseudomonas > Pseudomonas sp. ADAK13. Next base: position 2,174,678 of record NZ_CP052860.1, on the reverse strand, counting down.
AAACAGGGCGGCCGCCGTGACCACAATCGACGGCCCGGCCGGGGTGTCCTTGAACCAGGACAGCGCCAGGCCACCACCCACCGCAAGCATCCCCAACAGGCTGGCGCCGACCGCCATTTGCTCCGGTGATCGGGCGTGGCGCTGGGCCGCAGCGGCCGGGATGATCAGCAGCGATGTGATCAACAATACGCCGACAATCTTCATCGCGACAGCAATCACCACGGCGATCAGCAACATCAGGGTCATGCGCAACGCGGCCACGGGCAAACCTTCGACGGTGGCCAGTTCTTCGTGGACGGTGATTGCCAGCAGCGGGCGCCACAGCGTTACCAGCAACACCAGCACCGCCGCGCTGCCGCCGAGGATCCAGGCCAGGTCGGTGGGGCTGATCGCCAGCAGGTCGCCGAACAGATAGGCCATCAGGTCGATGCGCACTTCGTGCATGAAGCTCAGCACCACCAGGCCCAGCGACAGCGTGCTCGGCGCCAGGATGCCGAGCAACGTATCGGAGGCCAGCGGCTGGCGCTGTTGCAGGGTCACCAGCAGCACCGCCAGCAGCAGGCAGCCGACGGTCACGGCGATGGTCGGGCTGACGTCCAGCAGAAAGCCCATGGCCACGCCCAGCAGCGCGGCGTGGGACAAGGTGTCGCCAAAATAGGCCATGCGCCGCCAGACCACGAACGAGCCCAGCGGGCCCGCCACCAGCGCCAGAGCCAAGCCTGCCAGCAGGGCGTAGAGCAGAAAATCAGCCATGCTTGCAGCTATCTCCATGAACGTGGGTGTGAGGTGTGGCGGGGTCGTCGACGACGGCGCCATGCAAGTCATGGGCGTGGTCGTGATGGTGGTGATAAATCGCCAGGCTCTGGGCGTTCTTGCCGAACAGCTCGACGAAGGCCGGGTCGCCGCTGACCTGTTCCGGGTGGCCGGAACAGCACACGTGGCGATTGAGGCACACCACCTGGTCGGTGGTGCTCATCACCAGGTGCAAGTCGTGGGAAACCATCAGCACGCCGCAGCCGTGGCGGTCGCGCAGACGGGTGATCAGGCTGTACAGCTCGGCTTGTCCTGCTACGTCGACGCCTTGCACGGGTTCATCCAGCACCAGCAGTTCCGGCTCGCGCAACAAGGCGCGGGCCAGCAGCACGCGCTGCATTTCGCCGCCGGAGATGCTTTGCACCGGGCTGTCGATCACCTGTTCGGCGCCGACTTCCTTCAGGGCCGACTGTGCGCGGGCACGGTCCACGCCGGGCACCAGGCGCAGGAAGCGCAACACCGAGAGGGGCAAGGTCGGGTCCACATGCAGCTTCTGCGGCATGTAGCCGACCCGCAGCTTCGGCTTGCGCCACACGCTGCCGCTGTCGGGCTTGAGCAGGCCGAGTACGGCGCGCACCAGCGTGGTCTTGCCAGCGCCGTTGGGGCCGATCAGCGTGACGATCTGCCCCGGCTCGACGCTCAGGGCGATGTTGTCCAGCACGTTTTGCCCGGCGAACGTGACCCCGACCTGCTCCAGGCGGATTAACGCAGTGCTCATCAAGCCCCCTGGCAGCCCGAGCACACACCGACGACTTCGACGGTTTGCCCTTCGACCTTGAAGCCGACGTCGCCGGCGCTCTTGATGATGCTGTCGCTGATGCTTTTTTGCTCAAGCTCGATGGCGGCGTGGCATTCGCGGCAAATCAGGAACTGGCCCTGGTGCGCGTGTTCCGGGTGGTTGCAGCCGACAAAGGCGTTGAGCGAGGAGATGCGGTGCACCAGGCCGTTGTCCAGCAGGAAGTCCAGCGCGCGGTACACCGTGGGTGGGGCGGCGCGGCGGCCATCTTGCTCGCTGAGCACGCCGAGGATGTCGTAGGCACCCAGCGGCTTGTGGCTTTGCCACACCAGCTCCAGCACCCGGCGACGCAGGGCGGTCAGGCGCAGGCCTTGGCGCGCACACAAGGCGTCGGCCTCTGACAGTGCGCTGTGCACGCAGTGAGAGTGGTCATGGGGACGGCTGGCAAGCGGTGTTTTAGGCATGAGCGGCGACAGATATTTGTGAGAGACGTTATTATGTTACCTGTTCCTGCCTCCTTGAGTGGTCATCGTGTCCAGACTTTTTCCCGTTTTTGTCGTATTTGTCACCAGTTTGTTCCTTGCCGGTGCCGCTCAGGCGGAGGTTCGGGTGCTGACCAGCATCAAACCGTTACAGCTGATTGCCGCCGCCGTGCAGGACGGCGTGGCGATTCCCGAGGTATTGCTGCCGCCGGGCGCGTCGCCGCATAACTATGCGCTGCGGCCTTCCGACGTACGGCGCGTGCAGTCGGTGGACCTGCTGTATTGGATTGGCCCGGACATGGAGAGCTTTCTGCCACGAGTGTTGAAAGGCCGCAGCTTGCCGACAGTGGCGGTGCAGGACCTTCCGGGGATGAAACTGCGCCGGTTCGCCGAAGATAGCCACTCCCACGCCGAAGAGGCTGACGAACACGATCACGATCATCGCCCTGGCAGCCTGGATGCGCATTTGTGGTTGTCGACGGTCAACGCCCGGGTGATCGCCAACCGCATGGCGGCAGACCTTAGCACTGCCGACCCGGCGAATGCCGAGCGTTATCAAAGCAACGTGAAGGCGTTTGATGGCCGTATGGACGCGCTGGATGCGCGTTTGAAGGCGCGCATGGCGGATGTCGCCGGCAAGCCGTACTTCGTGTTCCATGAGGCGTTCGATTACTTCGAAGATGCCTACGGCCTCAAGCATACGGGCGTATTCAGCGTGGCCGCAGAAGTACAGCCGGGCGCCCAGCATGTGGCGGCGATGCGCACGCGTTTGCAGGAAGTGGGCAAGACCTGCGTGTTCAGCGAGCCACCGCTGCGCCCGCGTCTGGCGGAAACGCTGGTAGCCGGTCTGCCGGTGAAGCTGGCTGAACTGGATGCGTTGGGCGGCTATACGCCGGCCACGGCTCAGGGTTATGAGCAGGTGCTGGAGAAGCTGGGGAATGACCTGGCAGGGTGCCTGGAGTCTTTATAAGCCACAACGAAGATCAAATGTGGGAGCAGGCAAGCCAGCTCCCACACTGACCGTGTGCTACAACGCGAACGGCAGCGGAGTCTTGACCTGCTGGCGTTGCGCCAGGCGCACTTGAAACTCTCGCGGGTCGTGAATCAGCACGTCCTGCCCGGCAAACGATTCCGCGGCAATCAGGCGTGACAGCCAGAACCGCACGCACGCCACGCGCAACATGGCCGGCCACAGCTCCGCTTCCTTGGCGGTAAACGGTCGCAAGCCCGCATACGCTCCCAGCAATGCCCGCGCCCGCTGGCCATCGATCACGCCGTCGGCGTCCGAGCACCAGTCATTCAGGGCAATCGCCACGTCGTACAGCATCGGCCCCGAGCAGGCGTTGTAGAAGTCGATCAGCCCGGTCAGGTGCGTGCCTTCGAACATCGCGTTGTCGCGAAACAGGTCGGCGTGGATATTCGCCCGGGGCAGTGCGAGGATCTCTGCCTTATGCGCCTCGATCTCGGTCAGCGCGGCTTGCAGCAGGGCTTGTTGTTCCGCGTCGAGGTGCGAAATCAGTTGCGCGCCTTCGCTGAGCATCCAGTCCAGCCCGCGATCGGTCTTGCGTTCCAGTACCTTCTCGCCTTGGGTGGCCAGGTGCAGGTGGCCGAGCAATTCGCCCACTTGCACGCAATGCTGGGCGTTGGCGCCCTTGATGTGCTTGCCCGCCAGGCGCGGTTGCAGGAGCGCCGGTTTGCCGGCCAACTCGCGCAAGGCCACGCCATCGGTGGTGCGCAGGGCGTAAGGCACCGGCAGGTCGGCGTCGTGGAGTACGTCCAGCAGCTCAATGAAGAACGGCATTTCCTGCACGGGGCCGCGTTCAACCAGGGTCAGGACGAATTCGCCCTGTTCCAGGCTGATGAAGAAATTGGTGTTTTCACTACCAGCGGCAATCCCCTGGAAATCAAGCAGGCGGCCGAGCCCATAAGGGGCAAGAAAGGTTTCCAGCTCGGGCCGAGCCAGGGGGGTGAACACAGACATGGTTAAAACTGCCGTTACGGGCGCTGCGGGGAGCAGCGCCGATTAAAGTTAAGAAATCATTTCCATTCGAAGATCTTCCATGACGGGATCAGCATATCCGGCTGGTCAGAGCGGATGAAGTTCGCATCGGTTCCGTCCGCGCGCACCAGGAAATACGGCGGAAAGCCTTTCTGGGTCACCTTGATCGCGTACAGGAAACCATTTTGGCGGTATTCCTGAATGGTCTTGTCGCCCTCCGTGCGAATGGTGACTTCCGGGTCGCCCGAAGGGGCAGTATCTGCCGCCATGGCTGCCATCGGAGTAAGTGCAATCAAGCCGGTCAACAACAGGCGATTTACTGTACGCATGATAACCTTGTCCCTTTGTCGTCATTGGTCCGGCTATTCTAGCGCCTGACCCGCCGAAAAGGTTGATCCTGCTCATGAGCCAAGCCCCCCTCGTCCTGGTGGACGGTTCTTCTTACCTGTACCGCGCTTTTCACGCGCTGCCCCCGCTCACCACCTCCAAAGGCCTGCCCACCGGCGCGGTCAAGGGCGTGCTGAACATGCTCAAAAGCCTGCGCAAGCAGTACCCGAACAGCCCGTTCGCGGTGGTGTTCGACGCCAAGGGCGGGACATTTCGCGATGAGTTGTACGCCGAATACAAGGCCAACCGCGCGAGCATGCCGGATGACATGCGCGTGCAGATCGAGCCGCTGCACCAAAGCGTGATCGCCCTGGGTTTCCCGCTGCTGTGCGTCGAAGGCGTTGAAGCGGACGACGTGATCGGCACCCTGGCCCGTAGCAGCGCGGCCGCCGACCGGCCGGTGGTGATTTCCACCGGTGACAAGGACATGGCGCAGTTGGTGGACGGGCACATTACCTTGGTCAACACCATGACCGGTAGCGCCATGGACGTTGAGGGCGTGAAGGAGAAATTCGGTGTCGCTCCCGAGCAGATCATCGATTATCTGGCGCTGATGGGCGATTCGTCCGACAACATCCCGGGGGTTCCGGGCATTGGTCCAAAGACGGCTTCCGGCTTGCTGGTAGGCGTCAACGGCGGTTTGAAGGAGCTCTACGAGCAGCTCGATATCGTGCCGACCCTGCCGATCCGTGGCGCCAAGACCCTGGTCGCCAAGCTCGAAGAGCACAAGGAAAGTGCATTCCTTTCCTACCAGTTGGCGACGATCAAGATCGACGTGCCGCTGGATGTGGGCCTGGACGATTTGCACCTGATCGAGCCGGATCGCGAGAAGCTTCTGGAGCTGTACACGCTGCTGGAGTTCAAGAGCTGGATTGACGAGATTCAGCGTGACGCCAAGCGTGTCGAGTTGAGTGCGGCGCCCTCGGCCGCTGTCACTGAAGAAGCGGTTGAGACGGTCGCCCCGGTTTCTGTGGAGCCGGTGTATGAAACCATCCTTACCCAGGCTCAATTCGATGCCTGGCTGAAGAAGCTCAACGACGCCAAGCTGTTTGCCTTTGATACCGAAACCACCGGTGTCGATGCCCAGCAAGCCCAGTTGGTGGGTGTGTCCTTTGCGGTAAAAGCCCACGAAGCAGCCTACATCCCGCTGACCCATTCCTACATCGGCGCGCCGGAACAGCTGGATCGGGACACCGTGCTGCTGGCCCTGAAGCCGTTGCTCGAAGACCCGGAAAAACTCAAGGTCGGCCAGCATGCCAAGTTCGACATGAACATCCTGGCCAACTGCGCCATCGGTGGCGACCCGGCACATGGCATCACCGTGCGCGGCATCGCCTTCGACACCATGCTTGAGTCCTACGTGCTGAACTCCGTCGCGACCCGCCACGACATGGACAGCCTGGCGAAGAAGTACCTGGATTACGACACCGTCAGTTTCCAGGACATTGCCGGCAAGGGCGCCAAGCAGCTGACCTTTGACCAGATTGCCCTGGAGCAGGCCGGGCCTTACGCGGCGGAAGACGCCGATGTAACCCTGCGCCTGCATCAGGAACTGCATAAGCAGCTTGCGGCTATCCCTAGCCTCGCCAGCGTAGTGTCTGACATCGAGATGCCGTTGGTGCCGGTGCTGGCGCGCATTGAGCGCCAGGGTGCCCTGGTGGATGCGGCCTTACTGGGCATCCAGAGTATCGAGTTGGGCAACAAAATGGTGGACCTCGAGCGCCAGGCGTACGAAATCGCAGGCGAGGAGTTCAACCTGGGTTCGCCCAAGCAGTTGGGGGCGATCCTCTACGAGAAGCTCGGGCTGCCGGTGCTGAAGAAGACCGGCAAGGGCCAGGCTTCGACGGCCGAGGAAGTCTTGGCCAAGTTGGCCGAAGACGACTATCCGTTGCCGAAAGTGCTGATGCAGTACCGCAGCATGAGCAAGTTGAAAAGTACGTACACCGACCGCCTGCCGGAACAGATCAACCCACGCACCGGGCGCGTTCACACGTCCTATCACCAGGCCGTCGCGGCGACCGGGCGTCTGTCTTCCAGCGATCCGAACCTGCAGAACATTCCGGTGCGTACCGCTGAAGGCCGTCGGATTCGCCAGGCATTTGTCGCGCCCAAGGGCTACAAGCTGCTGGCGGCGGACTATTCGCAGATCGAGCTGCGCATCATGGCGCATTTGTCCAAGGACGAAGGCTTGCTCAATGCGTTCCGCGACGACCTCGACGTGCACACCGCGACGGCGGCCGAGGTGTTCAAGGTTGAACTGGCTGAGGTCACGTCCAATCAGCGTCGCAGCGCCAAGGCGATCAACTTTGGCCTGATCTACGGCATGGGGGCCCAGAAGCTGGGCAAGGACATCGGCGTCGACACCAAGACCGCCAAGGCTTACATCGACGTCTACTTCGCCCGTTACCCGGGGGTTCGCGAGTACATGGACCGCACCCGTGCCCAGGCAGCTGACCAGGGTTACGTGGAAACCCTGTTCGGGCGCCGCCTGTACCTGCCGGATATCAACTCCAACAAGCCTCAGGAGCGTGCTGGCGCCGAGCGTACGGCGATCAACGCGCCGATGCAGGGCACCGCAGCCGATATCATCAAGAAGGCGATGGTGAAGGTCGACAACTGGCTGACGGACTCTGGGCTGGACGCCAAGGTCATCCTTCAGGTGCACGATGAATTGGTGCTGGAGGTGCGTGAGGACCTGGTGGCTGAAGTCAGCGCGAAGATTCGTGAGCACATGAGCGAGGCGGCGAAGCTGGATGTGCCGCTGGTGGTGGATGTCGGCGTGGGCAACAACTGGGACGAGGCGCACTAAGCGCAGGGCTTGGGCCGCGGCATCATGCCGCGGCCGCGCTTTAGATCGGAAAGCGCGGCGAGTTATTTCCAATAGTTTTTGGAGCGTGCCGGAACTTAACCCGTGAATTGCTACTCAGAGTTACTGAATGGGTGGTGAAGCCCTTCAATGCTCCTATGTTGTGTTAAGTGTTGGCAGATATCTGGACCCCGCCCTAGCGGTCCGGAACTTGGACCCCGAACTTCCCCTCCCCATACGAAGTCCGGGGTTTTTTTTGCCCCGAGTTTTTACTCGGCGACCTCCGAACCCTTGTCAGCCAGTTCCATCCAGCCTGCCAGAACAGTGTAGGCGTCTTCCAGGCCCAGGCGTTTTGGCGCCGAGAACAGCTGGATGGTCACCGCATCGCCCCAACCTTTACGGATTTCGGCCTGCACTTTGAGCAGGGTGTTTTTCGCTGCGCCGTAGGTGAGTTTGTCGGCCTTGGTCAGCAGGATGTGCATCGGCATGCCGCTGGCGACGGCCCAGTCGAGCATCAACAGGTCGAAGTCGGTCATTGGATGACGGATGTCCATCATCAGAATCAAACCCTTCAAACTCTCCCGGCCACCCAGATAGGCTTCCAGGTGACGCTGCCAGTGCAGCTTCAGCGGGATAGGTACTTTTGCGTAACCGTAGCCCGGAAGGTCGACCAGACGCCGATCATCGTCTAGCTTGAAGAAGTTGAGGAGCTGTGTGCGCCCCGGGGTTTTCGAGGTGCGAGCCAGGCTGGCGTGGGTCAGGGTGTTCAGCGCGCTGGATTTACCGGCGTTGGAACGGCCGGCGAATGCGACTTCGAAGCCTTCGTCATCGGGGCATTGGTCGACTTTGGCGGCGCTGAGCATGAAGGTGGACTGTTGGCACAGGCCGAGGATGGGATTCTTGAGTTGCATGAGTTTTCCGATGTGGGCGGTGCCGGGAATGGGTGCGGCAAGCGGTGTCGTTTCCGTTTCAGTAGCGCCAGTATATAATGCCGCAGATTTTGTGTGTGCTTTGTCCCAGCGAAGGATGAAGTTCACGGGAGCGATAGACCTTTATTGCGCATTAGAACGCAAAACGCTCTCAAACCCTGAAAAGGTCGATGTATGACCAAGTGGCTGCTGGCTTTCGGTGTCTTGATGCCACTTTACAGTGCGCAGGCTACACAGGATCCGGAGGCTGTGTACAACCGCGTTTGCGGGGCCTGCCATGCCGGACAGTTGCCCAACGCCCCGAAACGGGGTGACCAGGCAGCCTGGAAGCCAAGATTGGCTCAAGGTATGGACACGCTGGTGCAACACGTGACCCAGGGTTTCAAGGCGATGCCGCCGCGTGGTTTGTGCATGGACTGCAGTACCGAGGATTACCAGGCCGTCATTCAGTTGATGGTGAGTAAACCCGGTCCATAACTCTTTAACCCTTAGCCGTAGTTGGATTAGCTGATGAACAAACTGATCGTGAGTCTGCTGTTGACCTTGGGCATCACCGGTGTTGCCCATGCCGCAGGCGACGCCACTGCCGGCCAGGCGAAAGCCGCCGTATGTGGTGCTTGCCATGGACCGGACGGTAATAGCCCGGCGCCAAACTTTCCAAAACTGGCCGGCCAGGGTGAGCGTTACCTGACCAAGCAGATGCACGACATCAAGGACGGCAAGCGTACGGTCCTGGAAATGACCGGCTTGTTGACCAACCTCAGCGATCAGGACCTGGCAGACATCGCGGCGTATTTTGCCAGCCAAAAGGGCAGCGTGGGGGCTGCTGATCCGAAACTGGTGGCCCACGGTGAAGAACTGTTCCGTGGCGGCAACCTGGAAAAAGGCATGCCTTCGTGCATCGGTTGCCACTCGCCTAATGGCGCAGGCCTCGCGGCTGCCGGCTTCCCGCACTTGAGCGGCCAGCATGCCCAATACATCGGCAAACAGCTGACCGATTTCCGTGAAGGTAATCGTACCAACGACGGCGACACCAAAATCATGCAGAGCATCGCCGGAAAACTCAGCAACAAGGACATCGAAGCCGTGTCCCAATACATCCAGGGCCTGCACTAAGCGCCCCGGCTACGTTAACGCTCGATTAATCCGTCGATGCAAGCATAAAAAGGGTGGCCTAGGCCGCCCTTTTTTGTGGCCGGTGCCGTTACACTAACGAACTCATGTCCGCGTAGACCTGTCACAACAAAGGTCGCGTGAGGCGACTTTATTTGTCCAGGAGTAAAGCATGCGTAATCTGATCCTCAGCGCCGCTCTCGTCACTGCCAGCCTTTTCGGCATGACCGCACAAGCTGCCGACGTGCCGCTTGAAGCCGGTAAAACCTATGTTCAGTTGGAGACGCCTGTACCGGTTTCCGTGCCGGGCAAGATCGAAGTGGTGGAGCTGTTCTGGTACGGTTGCCCGCATTGCTACGCGTTTGAGCCGGTGATTAATCCGTGGATCGAAAAACTGCCTGCGGATGTCAATTTCGTGCGTATCCCGGCCCTGTTCGGTGGCCCATGGGATGCCCATGGCCAACTCTTCATCACCCTGGACACCATGGGTGTAGAGCACAAGGTCCACGCCGCCGTGTTCAATGCCATCCAGAAAGAAGGCAAGCGCCTGCTCAAGCCTGAGGACATGGCTGATTTCGTCGCCACTCAGGGTGTCGATAAAGCCAAGTTTGTTGAAACATTCAACTCGTTCGCCGTGAAGGGCAAGATGGCCCAATACAAGGCACTCGCCCAGAAATACGGCGTGCAAGGCGTACCGACCCTGATCGTCAACGGCAAATACCGTTTTGACATCGGCAGCGCCGGTGGCGAAGAGCAAGCGCTGAACGTGGCTGACCAGTTGATCGCCAAAGAGCGCGCAGCCAAGTAAGGGGCCCGTCATGCGTCGCTGGGGTACTGAACGTGTCGTTGGCCTGCATGACCCGAAGGTCAACGAACACCACCTGGAATCAACGGGCCTGCCGGCAGACAGCCGGTTGCGCCTGCTCAGTTTCAATATCCAGGTGGGCATCAGTACCGAGAAGTACCGGCACTACCTGACCCGTGGCTGGCAGCACCTGCTCCCCCACAACGGGCGTGCCGGCAATCTGCAAAAGATCGGTGACCTGCTGGGCGACTTCGACCTGGTAGCCCTGCAGGAGGCTGACGGTGGCAGCCTGCGCTCCGGCTACATCAACCAGGTCGAGCACCTGGCCCAGCTCGGCGCCTTTCCCTACTGGTATCAACAACTCAATCGCAACCTCGGCAAACTCGGCCAGCACAGCAATGGTGTGCTCAGCCGCCTCAAGCCGTGGGCGATCGAGGATCACCCGTTACCCGGCCCGAAAGGCCGCGGGGCGATTCTCGTGCGGTTCGGCGAAGGGCCGGAAGCGTTGGTGGTGGTCATGATGCACCTCGCGCTGGGGGCTCGAACCCGCACCCTGCAGTTGGCCTATATCCGTGAGTTGATTGGAAACTACAAACACCAGGTGCTGATGGGTGACATGAACACCCATGCCACAGACCTGCTACAGAATTCCCCGTTGCGTGACCTTGGTTTGCTGGCGCCGCAAGTCGAAGCCACCTTTCCCAGCTGGCGTCCGCAACGTTGTCTTGATCACATCCTGCTCAGCCCGACCCTGACACTCGAAAGTGTGCAGGTACTGGCGCAGCCCATCTCCGATCACCTGCCGGTCGCGGTAGAGATTCGTCTGCCGGGTTCGCTCACGGCTGATGCATTGCCCGCGTTGAGCCCCGGCCCTCGCGGACCCCTTGCATGAGCGACGACGCCCAGCGCTGGAAAGAAAAATACCTTAAAAGCATCGAGCAACAAGAAAAGCTCGAACGCCGCTGGGCCGCCCGTCTCGACCTGCTGCGCCGCGGGCTGGTGCGCAGCACCCTGGCAGCTGAAGGCACCGACCGCGCGGTTGACCAATGCATGAAGGAAATGCGCGATGTTGTCCGCACGGACGACATGGACGCCGCCCTCGCCGCGTTGCTGCCGCGCCTGGAAAAGGCCGTACTGGATTCGGAACAGCGCCGTGAAACCCGGGTCGATCAGATCGGCACGGCGTTGACGGCCCTGGTCACCCAGTTACAGAAACTGCCCTTGCCGCGTGAGGTGAGTCGCCCGCTGAAGGCGTTTGCCAAACAGCTGGACGGTCGGGTCGGCCAGGCGCGGGAGATCCCGCTATTACTGAGTGAGTTGAGCGGCCTTCAGGGCCAGGCATTGAGTAACCTGGAGCCGGAGGGCGAAACCAGCCGTTCGAGCCCGGGGCTGTTGCAGCGTCTGTTTGGCGCCAGGGACGCCGCGGCAGAAGCTTCGGAGGTGGAGGCCCCCGCGCCATCCCGTCCTGTGGTTCACGCGCCTGCTGCGCCAAAGCCTGTGGATGAGGTTGATGTGCCAGCGCAATCGGCGGAGCTGACTCAAGCACTGCGGGCTTTTGCGCCGCAGCCGAAAGCCCCGGCTTCCGTTGAACCACTGCCTGAGCGTGTACCGCAAGTAAAGGCTGCCGAGGTTGTCATCGAAGTGGCGCCTGTGGCTCCCGACGTCGTGGCCGTCGCGCCCGTCATCGAAGTGCTCGCAGCGATGATCGAACCGCTGGAGCCCGAACAACCGGTCGAAACGGACGTTGAACCTGCCGTTGAGAGCGCGCTCGCCGCCATGCTCGAAGCGCCAGAGGTGCAGGTCCGGGAGCCGGAGCAGACGGAGATCGGCAGTCTCTCCTTGCCACCGGTCCTGGCTGACGAGCTGGAAGAGTCGCCCGAGTCGGCAGAGCTGAACCCCGACGAGCTGCAAGCGGATCAGGCCTACGCCTTGCCCGACACCCCCGAGCCGTCTTACAGCTCGGTGGCCAAACACATTGAAGACACCCTGATCGGCTTGCTGGAAGACCTGTCGCTGCCAGAGCGCCATCGGCCCCAGGCCGAAGCCATGCGTGAACGTCTGGCCCATGGGTTGAACTGGTACGAACTGCTGCCGATCCTCGATGACCTGGCGGTGTTGATGCTGGCAATCACCGACAGCGGCCAGCACGAGTTTGAGGCCTACCTCAAGCAGCTTAATGAGCGCCTCGAAGCGTTCCAGGGGCACTTGCAGGTGGCCAGTGATGGCCACGCGGACAGTCGCTCGGCCGCCAGAGAACTGGATACCCAGATCCGTGAACAGGTGGATGGCTTGCAAACCAGCGTCCAGGACGCCGCCGACCTCGACAGCCTCAAGCATGTGCTGGAGAGCCATCTCGAAGGTCTGCTGGGCACCATGGACGAACACCAGCACCAGCGTGACCAGCGCGAACAGGAAGTCGCCGCGCGCCTGAAAGGCCTGGCCGAACGGGTGGCCAATATGGAGCAAGAGGCTCAAGGCTACCGTGAGCACCTGGAGGTTCAGCGCCAGAAAGCTTTGATCGACCCACTCACCGGCTTGCCCAACCGCGCCGCCTGGAGCGAGCGCCTGGAGCACGAGGTCAACGCCTGGCACCAGCGTGGCAATAGCCTGTCGCTGGCGATGCTGGACCTCGACCATTTCAAACGCATCAACGACGGTTATGGTCATCTGGCGGGCGACAAGGTGCTGAAAATCATCGCCACGGTGCTTCGAAAACGCCTGCGCCCCAACGACTTCATTGCGCGCTTTGGCGGTGAAGAGTTTGTGCTGCTGATGCCCAACTCATCGTTGTCCGATGCCTTGGCCGTGGGTGAAACCTTGCGGGCCGCCATCGAAGCCTGCCCGTTTCACTTCAAAGGCGAGCCGGTGACGATTACGGTGTCCATGGGCATGGCGCAGTTTCAGCCGGGCGAACGCAGTGACCTGGCCCTCAAGCGCGCCGACGAGGCGTTGTATCGCGCCAAGGCAGCGGGGCGTAACCAGGTGCAGGCGGCCTGAAAATGTTCCATTTTGTTTAAAACGTCGCATTTGGCCGCTGGGCAGCAAACGGTACGTTACACTGTTGCATTATCGTCTTAAGTGTATTGTCTGCTGCCATGAAATTTCTGTGTTCTGCCTTTCTGCTTCTCCTGCTCGCCGGTTGCGCGAGCGGTCCTCGCCTGGACACCAGCCACCCGTCGTCGAACCACGACAACCGTGTGCAGTTCGTCATCGTGCACTACACCTCGGCGTCCCTTGAGCGTTCCCTCGCGCTGTTGACCCACGGCCAGGTCAGCAGCCATTACCTGATCGGCGACGATGCTTCAGGCACCATCTACAAGCTGGTGGATGAAAGCCAGCGCGCCTGGCACGCCGGAGAAAGTGAGTGGATGGGCCGCACGTGGCTCAACTCCAGCTCCATCGGGATCGAGATCGTGAACCCGGGGTACCGCGATTTGCCGACAGGCCGCGTCTGGTACCCGTACACCGAGGCGCAGGTGCAGTCGCTGGTAGTGCTGCTCAAGGACATCAGCAAGCGCAACGGCATCGACCCGCGGAACATCATCGGTCACAGCGACATTGCCCCGCTGCGCAAGCTGGACCCGGGCCCGCTGTTCCCCTGGAAGCGCCTGGCGGATGAAGGGCTGGGCATGTGGCCGGACGCCAAGGCGGTTGCCCGTTACCAGGTGCAGTACGCCAGCGATTTGCCGAGCATTACCTGGTTCCAGGAAGAGTTGGCGAAGTTGGGCTATCCGACGCCGCAGACCGGCGAGCTGGATGTGGCGACGCGGCATGTAATGGCCGCGTTCCAGATGCACTTCCGGGCGTCGCTGTTTGACGGGACGCCGGATGCCGAAAGTGCTGCGATCCTGCGGGCGTTGAATCACCAGTAACTGTTGCCGGCGATAGCCTCCTCAGCATCGCCGTCGCCGGCAAGCCTTGCTTCTACAAAGGCAGCGCCATGTAGAACTGCGTCCCCTGCCCCGGCCGTGAATAAACCCCCATGCGCCCACCGTGCAACTGCACAATTTCCTTGCACAGCGCAAGGCCCAGGCCGGCGCCGCCTTTCTTGCGGCCTACCTGCACAAACGGTTCGAAGATCCGTCCCTGCTGGCCGTAGGCAATGCCTTCACCGTTGTCTTCGACGCTGACAATCACTCGTTCGCCATGGCGACGCGCCTGCAGGCGGATCTGACCACCGTCGGCCGTATGTCGCAGGGCATTGCCCAGCAAGTTGTCGAGCACCCGCTCCAACTGCGCCCGATCGGCATGCAACCTCGGCAGCGGGGACTGTTCCTCAACCAGCAATTCGATGTTTTGCGCATTCGCCTGCTCGGCGAAGCGGGCGCGGGCATGTTCGAGCAGGTCGCTGATGTCGCACAGGCCTAGGGTGAGCTTCTGCAAGCCATTCTGGTAACGCGAGAAGTTGAGCAAGTCGTTGATCAACTGCATCAGGCGCTGCATTTCCTCGTTGACCGTATCCAGCAAGTCCGCTTCGCGAGACTCCGCAGGAAACTTCGCCCGTTCACGGAACAAGCCGAATGCCATGTGCATTCCCGTTACCGGCGTGCGCAACTCATGGGATGCGCGTAATACAAACTCACTGCGCACCCGTTCAAAGGCACGTTGTTCGGTGACGTCGTGCAGCACCATCACCGCCCCCAGAATATGCCCCTGGGTATGGCTGACCGGCGTCAGGCTGTACGTCAGCAAGCGCAACTCGCCTTCGACCTCCACTTCCAGGTCTTCGGGTGCGCGCTCCAGGTTGCCGCCGCGCAGCACCAGGTGCAGTTGTTCATCCAGTTCCGGGCGGTCCAATGCATCACCAAGGCCCTGGCCCAGGCGCTCCTCGTCCCAGCCCAGTTGGCGCTGTGCCACCGGGTTGAGGTGCTCAAGGCGGCCTTGGCGGTCGATCATCAGCAGGCCATCGTCGATGCTGTCGAGCACCGCCTGCAGGCGTTGCTGCCCGGCGAGCAGTTCATCGACATTGGTTGCCTGATGCTGGCGCAAGGCTTCGGCCATGATGCCGAAGCGGCGGGTCAGCAGGTTCATCTCGGCGGCCGAGGAAATGGGCAAGGTGACTTCGAAGTTACCCTGGCCGATCTTGTCGGCGGCCTTGGCCAAGGCTTCGATTGGCCCGCCAAAGCGCCGGGCGATACCGTGAGCGGTCACGAAGCCAATGATCAGCACTGCCAGCCCGACCAGGCCCAGCAGACCGGCAATCAACAGTGCGCGTTCCCGGGACTTGTGTTCGGTGTCGTTGATGTTGTCCAGGGCCTTCTTGTGCTCGGCGATCAGGCCGTTGCGCAAGATGTTGAAGCGCTCGGTCAGCTCGTCGTTGTTGCGCAGTGCCGGCGGGGCATTTTCATTTTTGTCGAATGCCTCGAGAAAGCTCAGGTAGTTGGTTTTCGCCTGGGTAAAGCCGCTGGTTGCGGCATCCTTGTGCTCGTGATCGATGCCTTGCTGCAACAGGCTGAAATAGCGCTGCTTGGAGTCCTCAAGGGCGGCACGATTGGGCTGCTCGTTGAGCATGATCATCAACTGGTCGCCGAGGGTTTGCCGAAGCTTGAGCCCCAGGTCCAGGGTGATGAAGTTGCTGCGAATCAACGATTCCTGGGTTTTGGCCATTTGCATGACACTCACCAGCCCCAGCAGCAATCCCAACAGGGCAACGGTGATCAGCGCAGAAATGCTCAGGAACAGCCGAGTGCGCAGCTTCATCGCAAGCTTCATAAGTTACAGCTCACAGGTTGTATTGTTTGCGTTTGCGGTACAGCGTCGACGCATCAATGCCAAGGGTCCGGGCTGCCTGGTCCAGGGTGTCACTGGTGGCCAGCACTGCGCCGATATGGGCTTTTTCCAATTCATCCAGGCTGAGCGCCGCGCCAATACGCGGGGCGTTGTTGGTTGGCTGTTCGGCCATGCCGAGGTGGCTGATTTCGACCTTTTCCTGTGGGCAGATGATGCTGGCCCGCTCCACCACGTTGCGCAGTTCACGGATGTTCCCCGGCCAGCGGTAGTTGAGCAGCGCCTCACGGGCTTCATCGCTGAATCCTCGAGCCGGTCGGGCATATTCCTTCACGAAGCGCGCAAGGAAGCGGTCGGCCAGGGTCAGGATGTCTTCGCTGCGTTCGCGCAGGGGCGGCAGGTGCAACGTGATGACATTCAGGCGATACAGCAGGTCTTCGCGGAAACGGCCATCGCGGACCATGTCTTCCAGGTTCAGGTTGGTGGCGGCGAGGATTCGCACGTCGGCACGGCGAGTCACCGGGTCGCCGACGCGCTCGTATTCCTTGTCCTGGATGAAACGCAGCAACTTGGGTTGCAAGGTCAGCGGAAAATCGCCGATCTCGTCGAGAAACAGCGTGCCGCCGTCTGCCTGGTTGACGCGGCCGAGGGTGCTTTCGCTGGCGCCGGTAAACGCGCCGCGACTGTGGCCGAACAGTTCACTTTCCATCAATTCTGCGGTCAGCGATGGGCAGTTGATGGTGACACAGGACTTCTTCGCCCGCTTGCTCCAGCCGTGGATGGCCCGGGCCAGCTCCCCTTTACCGGTGCCGGACTCGCCAAGAATCAGGATGTTGGCGTCAGTGCCGGCCACTTGGCGTGCGGTTTCCAGCACCACCATCATCGCCGGGCTGTGGGAGTCGAGGCCGTCCTTGGGCTGGCGCACTTCGCCTTCCAGGGCTTCCAGGCGCGCAGAGAGCTGGCGCACTTCCAGCTGCTTGGCCGTGGCCAGACGCAATTGGTCGGGGCTGCACGGTTTGACCAGGTAGTCGGCAGCGCCGGCCTGGATCGCATCCACGGCGGTGTCGACGGCCGAATGGGCGGTGACGATTACCACGCGCATCCAGGGCGCCTGAATGCGCATTTGCGCCAGGACGTCGAGGCCGTTGTCTTCGCCCAGCCGCAGGTCCAGGAAGCACAAGTCAAACACCTGACGTTGCAACAAGGCATCGGCCTGGGCGGCGCTGTTGGCGGTGGCTACGGTGTAGCCTTCATCTTCCAGGCAGTAACGGAAGGTGCGAAGGATCGCGGATTCGTCATCCACTAAAAGAATGCGGCCTTGAAGTTCCTTGGCTGATTCCATCTGTCCCGCGCTCCTTAAGAATGAATGATGTTGTTTAGTCCCGGAATAATCGGGCAAGTTGCATGGTTTATTCTGATTGATTAAAGCCGTCATCGTGCAGCTATCTGCGCTTCTTCTTACAGAGACGCCGATTCAAGGCGTTTTTATCTCCCTCTAGCCACTTCGGCAGCCGAACGTTGCGTTCCTATCCCCCGATCCGACCAGTGACCATCGTGCATTTCGCACGGTATGGATAGGGGCATCGTGCAGGATGCTCGTGGTGTCAAAGCGCTTTTGTTTTTAACTAATTGATTTTATTGAGTTTTATTTTGTTAAAAAACTGGCACGCCGGCTGCAATACACCTCATACGAGCTTCATCAACGAATAATCAGAATGCGGGAGAGATACAGCATGACTCGCCAAAGCCTCACCCAACTGCGTGTATCGCCACTGCGTCTGCAACAGGGGTTGTTTGCCAGCCTGGCCCTGATGGTGACCTTGATCGGCGGTCAGCAATTGGCGCATTGGCAGCAGAGTCAGCCGCAGGCCGCGCATTTTGAACGCCCGATGATGACCCAGACCCATTTCCGTTCCGTCGGTGGTTCCGCCGCCGACGTGACAACCCCGCAACTGACGGCGGTTGAACAGGATTCCACCCTCGGCGACCTGCCTTATCAGGAACGCTGGGTGTTCTAGGCACGACACGGTCCTTCAATCGAGCGACCGCACGCATCACCGCTGTTACCCCTAAAAGAAGCGTAAGGAGAATCACCATGTTGAGTTGGGCAATCACATTTCTGATCATCGCCATTGTGGCTGCAGTCCTGGGCTTCGGTGGCATCGCGGGCACCGCCACGGGTATCGCCAAGATTCTGTTTGTGGTCTTCCTGGTGATGTTCATCGCGTCCTTCTTCTTTGGCCGTCGTGGCCGAGGCTAAACATGTTCAATTCGTCCCTTAAAGCCCTGGCTGCCGCCCTGTTGTTGGGCGGCAGCGGTCTGGCACTGGCCGCCAATGACGGCCAGTCCCGGGCCAACGAACTGCTGAGTGCGGACCCGCAGTACCGCGAAACCTGGCAGAGCGTGGTCAAGAAGGAAGAGCGTCTGCCGGAATGGGTGATGAACCTGTCGGGCAGCGCTGAACAAATGAACGCCGTTGAAGAGGATGGTGACAAGTACTTGGTAGGGCCACTCTGCGAAACCGCAGATACGTGCCTGAACAAGCGCCTGATCGTCGCCTTCAGCTTTGACAAGGAAGATGCCTATGCCATGTTGGTGGAAGTTCCGGCCGGCCTGCCGTCGGACAAATCGCCAACACGGCACGCCGACTACCGTTTTCTTGGCAAGCCGGACGAAGGCATGCAGAAGCTGTTGATGGAACAGCTCAAGAAAGATCCGAATTGGTACTAGGTTTGGTCTGACGACGCTGTCGTCTACCGGCTTATCGTCCATAGAAAGGAGCGCCACGCTTCTTTCTGTTTGCACGGCCCGACAAGGGCGGTGCATGACCAAGGGGCCGGGTTGCTCTGATCGATAGGATCGGCGTGACCTACGGGGACAGGGAGTGCCTGCGCAAGGGCCGGGTCAGGTGAAAAGCTGCGACGCAAGTTCGCAAGCCGATGGCTTGTGGAACTTGCGACGGGCTTATGGCTCTTATCCCCGCTTCCGTCATACCGCCCATAGCGGCAATTTTCCTTTTTGCATCGCCTCAACCATTTCCTGGTGTTTCCACGTGACCATCTATCGAGAAAGTTTGTCTCCTGCCAGACGAGTTTTTCAATGGTATGCGTAGGAATTTTCAGGGGTTTTCAGCTGAGGCCGTAGATTTTCAAAAAACCCTGCGCGAGCCTGAAATGGCCGGTTCGCGGCATTTATGCCTGCCGAAATGTCGTATTCGAACTGACCGGTCAGACAGAAAAACTCAAAAAATCTCATGCCGATTCGGCATAGGGTAGGCGTTTACGGCATTAGACGTCGCCTCCTTGCATCGGAATAGTTGCGCCTTTTTTCGCCTGCCAGTGAGCCATATCGGCCAACTGCGGTGACCTTCTACGGGGGCAGATGCACACACTTTTTCGCTCTCGAGCGTTCCAGCTGCTGGCGCATCTGCCTGAGTCCACTTGAAGTAAGGGTAATGACATGAAGAAGGCAAAGCTAAGCCTCGCCTGGCAGATCCTCATCGGTCTGGTGCTGGGGATTGCAATCGGTGCGGTGCTTAACCATTTCAGTGCTGAAAAGGCCTGGTGGATCAGCAACGTGTTGCAGCCCGCTGGCGATATCTTTATCCGCCTGATCAAGATGATCGTTATCCCGATCGTGATTTCGTCGCTGATTGTGGGAATCGCCGGCGTTGGGGATGCGAAAAAGCTCGGTCGGATCGGCGTGAAAACCATCCTTTACTTCGAAGTGGTCACCACCATCGCCATTGTGGTCGGCCTGCTGCTGGCCAACCTGTTCCATCCGGGTACTGGCATCGACATGAGTACCCTGGGTACCGTCGACATCTCCAAATACACCGCCACCGCCGCCGAGGTTCAGCACGAGCACGCGTTCATCGAGACGATCCTCAACCTGATCCCGTCGAACATCTTCGCCGCCGTGGCCCGTGGCGACATGCTGCCGATCATCTTCTTCTCGGTGTTGTTCGGCCTCGGCTTGTCGAGCCTCAAGCCTGAACTGCGCGAGCCCCTGGTGACCATGTTCCAGGGCGTGTCCGAGAGCATGTTCAAAGTCACCCACATGATCATGAAGTACGCCCCGATCGGCGTGTTTGCATTGATCGCGGTGACGGTTGCCAACTTCGGCTTCGCTTCCCTGCTGCCGCTGGCGAAGCTGGTGGTGCTGGTTTACGTCGCCATCCTGTTCTTCGCCTTTGCGGTGCTGGGCTTGATCGCTCGCCTGTTTGGTTTCTCGATTCTCAAGCTGATGCGCATCTTCAAGGATGAGCTGGTACTGGCCTACTCCACCGCCAGTTCCGAAACCGTGCTGCCGCGTGTGATCGAGAAGATGGAAGCCTACGGCGCGCCGAAAGCGATCTGCAGCTTCGTGGTACCCACCGGCTACTCGTTCAACCTCGACGGTTCGACCTTGTACCAGAGTATCGCGGCGATCTTTATCGCTCAGCTGTATGGCATCGACTTGTCGATTGGCCAGCAACTGATGCTGGTACTGACCCTGATGGTCACCTCCAAAGGCATCGCCGGCGTGCCGGGCGTGTCCTTCGTGGTGCTGCTGGCGACCCTGGGCAGCGTTGGCATTCCGCTGGAAGGCCTGGCATTTATCGCCGGTGTCGACCGCATCATGGACATGGCCCGTACCGCACTGAACGTGATCGGCAACGCCCTGGCCGTACTGGTCATCTCCCGCTGGGAAGGCATGTACGACGACGCCAAGGGCGAGCGCTACTGGAACTCCCTGCCGCACTGGCGCACCAAGGAAGCACTGCCGGCCGGCGAGACCACTCGCGGCTGATCGCCAGGACTGCCTCCTACACAAACCCCGGAAAATCCGGGGTTTGTCGTTTCTACCAGCCCCGCTATCATTCGCCCCATCTTTCGGGGGATTCAACTGATGCTCAATGGCCTGTGGCTTGGCTTTTTTATCGTGGCGATGGTGTCCGCGCTGGCGCAATGGCTGATCGGCGGCAACGCCGGCATCTTTGCAGCAATGGTGGAAAGCATCTTCGCCATGGCCAAGTTGTCGGTCGAGGTGATGGTGCTGCTGTTCGGCACCCTGACCTTATGGCTGGGCTTCCTGCGCATCGCCGAGAAAGCCGGGATCGTCGACTGGCTGGCCAAGGCGTTGGGGCCGCTGTTCCGCCGCCTGATGCCGGAAGTCCCCGCCGGCCACCCCGCCATCGGTCTGATCACCCTCAACTTCGCCGCCAACGGCCTGGGCCTCGACAACGCCGCCACGCCCATCGGCCTCAAAGCCATGAAGGCGTTGCAAGAGCTCAACCCCATTCCCAATACGGCCAGTAACGCGCAAATCCTGTTCCTGGTGCTCAACGCGTCTTCCCTGACCCTGCTGCCGGTGACGATCTTCATGTACCGCGCCCAGCAAGGTGCGGCTGACCCGACGCTGGTGTTCCTGCCGATCCTGCTGGCCACCAGCGCTTCGACCCTGGTGGGCCTGCTGTCGGTGGCGGTGATGCAACGCCTGCGGCTGTGGGACCCGGTGGTGCTTGCGTATCTGGTTCCAGGTGCGCTGGTACTGGGTGGCTTCATGGCCTTGTTGGCGACGCTCTCAGCCACTGCGCTGGCGGGGCTGTCTTCGATCCTTGGCAACCTGACGCTGTTCGGGCTGATCATGCTGTTCCTGGTGATTGGCGCGTTGCGCAAGGTCAAGGTCTACGAGGCGTTTGTCGAAGGCGCCAAAGAAGGCTTCGACGTCGCCAAGAACCTGCTGCCGTATCTGGTGGCGATGCTGTGTGCGGTAGGCGTGTTGCGCGCGTCCGGCGCGCTGGATTTCGGCCTGGAAGGCATTCGCCATCTGGTGGCCTGGACCGGCATGGACACGCGCTTTGTCGATGCGTTGCCGACGGCGATGGTCAAGCCGTTCTCTGGCAGTGCGGCGCGGGCGATGCTGATTGAGACGATGCAGACCCAGGGCGTGGACAGCTTCCCGGCGTTGGTGGCGGCGACGATCCAGGGCAGTACCGAAACCACCTTTTATGTGCTGGCGGTGTACTTCGGCTCGGTGGGCATCCAGCGGGCGCGGCATGCGGTGGGGTGTGCGTTGTTGGCGGAGTTTGCTGGTGTAGTGGCGGCGATTGCCGTCTGCTACTGGTTCTTCGGTTAACACCTAGGTCAACTGTGGCGAGGGAGCTTGCTCCCGTTGGGCCGCGAAGCGGCCCCAGCAAGGTTTCGCAGTGTGTCAGTCACAGCTCATTGGCTGGTTTTGGGGCTGCTACGCAACCCAACGGGAGCAAGCTCCCTTGCCACGAAAGCGCGGCTTCCCTGACCCACCACCCAATCCACAACCTGCTTGTTCAGCGTATCCCCAGCCTGACCAAATCCCGCCACCACCGCCGGCACCTTCGTATCCCCCA
Source organism: Pseudomonas sp. ADAK13 (assembly GCF_012935715.1). Classification (NCBI taxonomy): domain Bacteria; kingdom Pseudomonadati; phylum Pseudomonadota; class Gammaproteobacteria; order Pseudomonadales; family Pseudomonadaceae; genus Pseudomonas; species Pseudomonas sp. ADAK13. The sequence continues at coordinate 2,152,511 of NZ_CP052860.1, read as the reverse complement.
CCGGCTGCCTCACCTCAAACCGCTTGCTGGCAATAATCCGCTGATCACTCCCGCGTACCAGCCGCGCATCCAGCCGTATCACCACCTCCACCGCGCTGCCGCGATACTCACTCTGAAACGCCTGCAACTGCCCGCCCAGCTCAAAGTCCGCCTGCAGATTGGTCTCGTCGGTACTGAGCAACGTCACACGTCCATCCCGCTGAAACCCGTCCAGCAACCGGTTACGCAACAGCACCGGCGCCGGATCGCTCCAGCGTGAATTCGCATAGCTGCTGATCAAGTCGCCATTGGGCACCACGGCAATCCGCGGGCTGTCGAGGAATTCGCTGGTCTGCGGCTTGGCCACCCGCAGGGACCACGCCACAGGGCTGGCCTGTGCGGTGGTCTGTGCCGATGGCAACCGGTACACGTCCGAAGGATCTGCCTTGGGCAAGATCGAGCACGCACTGACCAATGCCAGCGCAACGGGGGCGATCATTTGGTAAGCACGCTTCATGGCGTGAACTCCTTGTTCTTGTCGCTGCCCAGCAGGTAACCGCTGGGGTTGGCTTCCAGGCGGCGGGAAATCGCGCGTAACGAGCCCAGGGTTTCCCGCAGCTCGCGTACCGCAGGCGCCAGTTCGTTGAGGCCCTGCATGCCGCTGTTCAGGGAATCCTTGTTGTTGGTCAGCAGCGTGTCGATGGTGGCTGTGCTTTGTTGAAGGGATTGCATGGCCTTCTCGGCGCTGCCAAACATCTGCTTGCCCTGGTCGTTGAGCAAACCGTTGGCGTTGCGCATCAGCGCGGTGGTCTGCTCCAGCGTGGCACTGGCTTGTTTGCTCACCTGCATCAATTGCTGCATCACCACTTTGATGTCGCCGCGTTGATCGGCAATCGCGCCAGTGGTCTGTTGCAGGTTATCCAGGGTATTGCTGAGGCGGTCGACGTTCTCTCGGGAGAACATATGATTGGCGTTGTGCAGCAGCAGGTTGATGCTGGTCATCAAGTCATTGCTGTTGTTCAGCAGGCGCGCGATAGGCGACGGAGAGGCGATGATTTGCGGCAGTTCGCCGTCCTTGCCCTTGAGTTCCGGGCTTTGGGGTGTGCCGCCGCTGAGCTGGATGATCGACGTGCCGGTGATGCCGGTCAGGGCCAGCTTGGCCTGGGTGTCTTCCTTGATCGGCGTTTGCCCGGCCAGGCGGATGCGCGCCAGCACCCGGCGCGGGTCTTTCGGGTCGAGGCGCAGGCTGGTGACATCGCCAACCTTGATCCCGCTGTACTGCACCGCGCTGCCCTGGGACAGGCCACTGACGGCCTCATTGAAGATCACTTCGTAATCCTGAAACGCGCTGTCGACGCTCGACTTGGCCAGCCACAGGCCAAACAGCATGGCACCGACCACGACGATCACGCTGAACAGACCGATCATCACATGATGGGCTCGGGTTTCCATGTCATACCTCGTTGAGCAGTTGAGCGGCATCCAATGCCGCGCGGCCCCGTGGGCCATGGAAGTATTCGTGAATCCAGGCGTCGTCGGTTTCCGAGACGACATCGATGGCGTCCGCCACCAGTACCTTTTTCTGTGCCAGCACCGCCACGCGGTCGGTGATGGTGTACAGCGTGTCGAGGTCGTGGGTGACCAGGAACACGCTCAGGCCCAGCGCATCGCGCAGGGTCAGGATCAGTTGATCGAAGGCGGCGGCGCCGATCGGGTCAAGGCCGGCGGTAGGTTCGTCGAGAAACAGGATGTCCGGGTCCAGCGCCAGGGCGCGGGCCAGGGCTGCGCGCTTGATCATGCCGCCGGAAAGTGACGATGGGTATTTGTCGGCGGCCGACAGCGGCAACCCGGCCAACGCCAGTTTCACTGCTGCCAGGTGTTCGGCGTCGGGACGGCTGAGGCCGGCATGCTCGATCAGCGGCAAGGCGACGTTTTCCGTGACCGTCAGCGAGGAAAACAGCGCGCCCTTCTGGAACAGCACGCCGAAGCGCCGTTCCACCATCGAACGCTCATGCTCCGACAAGCTCGGCAAGTTCTGCCCGAACACCCGCACCTGCCCTTCGCTCGGCTGACGCAGGCCAATGATGCTGCGCAGCAGCACCGACTTGCCGCTGCCCGACCCGCCGACCACCGCGAGGATCTCGCCCTTGTACAAATCCAGGTCGAGGTTCTCGTGCACGCTTTGCGGACCAAAGCGGTTACACAGGCCACGGACTTCAATCACCGCCTCGGTGGGCGCACGGCGTAAGCGACTCACCAGCCCATCTCCATGAAGAACAGCGCTGCGACCGCATCCAGCACGATCACCACGAAAATCGATTGCACCACGCTCGAGGTGGTGTGGGCGCCGACCGACTCGGCGCTGCCGCTGACCTTGAAGCCTTCGAGGCAGCCGATGGCGGCGATCAAAAAGGCGAAGATCGGCGCCTTGACCATGCCGACCAGGAAATGCTGCACGCCGATGTCCGATTGCAACAGCGACAGGAACATCGCCGGCGAAATATCCAGGGCCACGGCGCACACCACGCCGCCGCCGATAATCCCCGAGATCATCGCCAGGAACGTCAGCATCGGCAGCGCCACCAGCAACGCCAGCACCCGGGGCAACACCAGCAATTCCATCGGGTCCAGGCCCAGGGTGCGGATCGCGTCGATTTCTTCGTTGGCCTTCATCGAGCCGATTTGCGCGGTGAAGGCACTGGCGGTGCGGCCGGCCATCAGGATCGCGGTGAGCAACACGCCAAATTCCCGCAGGAACGAGAACGCCACCAAATCGACGGTAAAAATGCTCGCGCCAAAACTGGCCAGCACGGTGGCGCCGAGAAACGCCACCACCGCGCCCACCAGAAAGGTCAGCAAGGCAACGATGGGTGCCGCATCGAGGCCGGTCTGTTCGATATGCGCAACCATCGGCGTCACGCGCCAGCGCTTGGGCCGGAACACGCCACGGGCGAAGGTTTCGAGGATCAGGCCGATAAAGCCGAGCAACTTCATGCCGTCTTGCCAGACGGTGTACACCGCGCTGCCGATGCGTGCCAGCAACATAATGCCGGCGGCCTCTTCCGGTTCCTTGACCGGCACACAGAAGTCGTTCAGGGAGCGGTAGACGGTTTTCAACAGCGCGCGGTCGGCGGTCGAGAGGCTGCAGTCGGTGTGTTCGGCGGATTGTTCGATGCGCTCGGGGCCGAGCAGCTCCACCAGCAGCGAAGCGCCGGCCGTGTCCAGGGCGCCCAGGCCGTTAAGGTCGATGCGGGTGCCCGCGTCGTACTGGCCGTCGAGCTTTTCCGACAGCTTCTTCAGGTTGGCATAGTGGGCAAGCGTCCAATCCCCCGTAATCCTCAGCTGTGGAGGTTGGGTGGACGTGTCCAGATGGGCTGCACCGGCCGTTGTGCTACTGGTCATAAGCTCCGAGCTTGTTTGGCTATTCCAGAATTCCTACGTAATAGCACGATCCTGCCTACTTTGGCGCGTCCGGCGTTGCTGGGGCCTGACCGGCGTCAGTCACCTTGAAGCGCAGCACGCCGATCACTTGGCCATCTTCGGTCAGCACCCGTACCTGCCAGCGGCCCACCGAGTCGGGGGGGAAGTTCTGTTTGTGGGTCCAGGCCCGATAGCCTTCCTTGCGCCCGCCGTGAATGTCCAGGGCGATGCGGTCGACTTCCTTGCCGTTGAATTTCCACACATGGTAAATCCGCTCATCCAGCCCGCGCGGTGCGTTGATCGCGGTGTAGGCATACAACCCGCTGCTGCGCAGTTGGGCGGCGCTGACTTCTTTCAGGTCATCGCCGGGCGTGCGGTCCTGCAATTGAGTGCTGATGGCCACTTCGGTCATCCACAACGTCGCGGGCGGCACCCAACTGCGCAGGAACCAGCCGGCGCAACCAATCGCTGCCGTAACCCCCAACAGCATCGCCCAGCCCTTGATACTGCGCAGCGGCAGGCTCACGGCCAGGCTCGGGATCGAAAGCAGCATCGCCACACCGAGGGCCAGTTTGTAACTCTCGGCGGTGGTCAGGTGCAGGATGATCGGCAGCGCGGTCAGCAGGGCCGCAAACAGGGTCAGGGTGTGCAGCGCCAGGAACAGCGAACGCTTGGGCGCCAGCCACTTGTAGTACAGCGGGTCGGTGATCGAGACCAGCGCCGCCGCGCCCAACAGGCCAGTAAAGATCGACTGGCCGCTGTTCCAGGTGGTGGTGACAAAAAAGAACGGCAGGACAAAAAACAGGCTTTCCTGGTGGATCATCTGCGTGGCGTAGCGCAGCAGCGGTTCGGGGATTTCCCGTTTGAAGACTTTGCTGAACAGCTGGGTGAAGCTGTTTTCCAGCATCAGCCATAACCAGCTCACCAGCATGATGATCGCGATCCAGCTGGCCATGCCTTGCTGGCGATCCACCAGGATGAAGCTGCCCACACCGGAGATGAAACCGCCGAGTGCAATCACCCCTGGGTAGCGCTTCATCAGTTCGAGGACGCGCTGGATGGTCTGGGTCAGGATAGGCATTCGGCAGTTCACAGTCTTCGTAGGAAAAATCCCAGACAGAATAACGTTTTAGCCGTTTTCCCGGGGCCTCATTACGCAATCCCTTTGCGATAACGCCACACGCCGAGCAACCCAATCGCGATCAGCCCCAGCGCGCCGGCGGCGATCCAGTTGAGGGTGTCGTAGCTGAACAGCGGCTTCTCGATGCGCCAGTAGCCGTTCTGCTTGAACAGCTCGCGCATGGCCTGGTTGGTTTGCTCCAGGCTGACGGCCTTGATGCGCTTGGCCGGGTCGCTGAAACGCCCCTTGGCGTAGTCGCCCGACGCGCTCCAGTAATAGTCGGCCAACGCACTGTTGCCCTGAACCGCCCACGCCTGGCGGGCGATGGCGGCTTGTTGCAGGCGGGCGAAGGTGGCGGGGTCGAGGCCGTCCTGGAGCAGTTGGGCCTTGAGGGTTTCCAGCACCTGTTCGGCTTCGGGCAAGTCTTCGCGCTCGAGGTCGGCGTTGAGGCTCATGAAGCCGACGCCGCCGAGCACTTCGCGTTCGCTCCATGGGCCGTAGGACAAACCGTGCTGCAGCCGCAATTGGCGATACAACGCCCAGTCCAGATAGTCCTTGAGCAGGTCGAAGGTTTCATCGTACTGGTCGTCCATCACCGGCTCGGGGAACAACCAGTGCAGCTTGGCGTTGTCACCCACCCAGCCATGGATCAGGTCACGGCGAATCGCGGCGGCGTGTTGAATCTCCGGCAGTGCACGATGTTCCGTGGGGTCAACCGGATCCAGCTCGCCGTAGGTGCGTTCGAGGTAGGCCGGCAACAGCTTGTCGAGGTCGCCGACGATAATCAGGGTCATGTTGTTGGGGGCGTACCAGGCCTTGCGCAGTTTTTCCAATTGGTCGCGGGTCAGATGGTCGACGTCGGCACGTTCGGCGCATTTGAGCCCCAGTTCCACCGCAAGCTGACTGCTGGCCTTGTGGCCGAGGTCCTGGCGGTCCAGCAGGCGTTGCAGGTGCGAGTAATGGCCGCCGTCTTCGCGTTCCACCACCTGTTTGGCGGCATTGATGTTGGCGTCGGTCAATTCGGTACGGGTGATGATGGCCAGCAGCAGGTCGAGCACCTTGCGCTGGTTTTGCGCCGGTGCCTCGATGACGAAAGTGGTGTCGGCGTTGCTGGTATAGGCGTTCCAGTCGCCGCCGAGGGCTTGCATGCGTTCCTCCAGCTCACCTTCGCCGCCACCGTCGATTCCGCTGAACAGCAGGTGTTCCAGCAGATGCGGCAGCTCTTTGTCTTCGCAACTGAAGTCGTCCAGACCGACGCCTACCACCAGGCGAATGGCCACGTGGCCGCGCTCGGTGCCCGGCTTGAGCAGCAGTTGCAGGCCGTTGGGCAGTGTGTAGCCCTCGACTTGCAAGCGGTCAAAGGCAAAGGTGTGTGCCGAGCCCATAAGCAGGCAGGCGAATAACAGGCGACGCATAACAAGCTTCCTGGCGAGTGAGGTCCTTGTTAACTGACTTCACTCGCCACCTTACGTTCAGGGCGAATGGGTGATGTCGGCAATATCGTCCGCCGAAAGGGCGCCGGTGTCGGTGGTTTCCAGCACCACATACGCGCTGCTGCAGAACAGCGAGTTGAGGCGCTTCATGTCGGCAATAAGCTCCAGGTGCAGGGAACTGGTCTCCAGGCTCTGTACGATTTTACGTTGCAAGCGGCTGACGTGAGCGTGGGCCAGGCGACGCTCCTGGGCGCGAAAGCGACGTTTCTCCCGCAGCAATTGCCGGGCGCTTTCCGGGTCGGCGCTGAGGAACACCGACAGGCCCAGGCGCAGGTTGGCGATCAACTGGGTTTGCAGGCCGGCGAGCTCTTCCAGGCCGACTTCGGAGAACGAGCGGCGCTGGGAGGTTTTTTGCTGCTGGACCTTGCGCAGCATGCGTTCGATCAGGTCACCGGCCAGCTTCAGGTTGATCGACAGCTCAATGATTTCGGCCCAGCGTCGGCTGTCGTGCTCGCTGAGGTCTTCGCGGGGCATTTGCGCGAGGTAGAGTTTGATCGCGCTGTAGAGCGCCTCAACGTCGTCGCTCAGGCTGCGCATTTCCTGGGTGATGGCGGTCTGCTTGCCCCGCAGCACTTCCAGCATCGAGGTCAGCATATTGTCGATCAAGTCGCCCAGGCGCAGGGTTTCGCGGGCGGCGTTGGCCAGCGCCAGGCTTGGCGTGGCGAGCGCCGCCAGGTCCAGGTGGCGGGGCTTGGCCAGGCCGTTGACCTCTTCACGCTCCGGCAGCAACCAGGCGCACAAGCGGGACATCGGGCCAATAGTCGGCAACAGGATCAGGCAGCGGATGACGTTATAGAGCAGGTGGAAGGTGATCACCATGCCTTGGGCGCTGTAGTCCAGGGTGTCCATCCACAGCGCCAGCGGGTCGAGGGCCGGGATGATCAGCAGCAGGCCGATCAGCTTGTAGAGCAGGCTGCCCAGGGCCACCTGGCGACCGGCGGCGTTCTGCATGCTGGTGCTGAGGAAGGCCAGCACGCCACTGCCGATGTTGGCGCCGATCACCAGGCCGATGGCCACGTGCAGGCCGATCACGCCGGCGCCGGCCAGGGTCGCGGTCAGCAGGACGGCGGCCAGGCTGGAGTAGGAAATCATCGCGAACAGTGCGCCGACCAAGGCATCGAGCAAGATATCGCCGGTCAGCGAGGCGAACAGGACCTTCACGCCCTGCGCGTGGGTAATCGGGCCTGCGGCTTCGACGATCAATTGCAGCGCAAGAATGATCAGGCCCAACCCAATACCGACACGGCCCATCTGTCCGGCGCGCGTCTGTTTGCGCGAGAGGAAGAAAATCACCCCGAGAAAAATCAGCAGCGGCGACAGCCACGACAGGTCAAAGGTCAGCACCCGGGCCATTAATGCCGTACCGACGTCGGCACCGAGCATGGTCGCCAGGGCGGGCATCAGGCCCATCAGGCCCTGGCCGACAAACGAGGTCACCAGCATCGCCGTGGCGTTGCTGCTTTGCACCATGGCTGTCACCAGGATGCCGGCGATAAACGCCAGCCAGCGCTTGGACATGTTCTGCCCGATGACCTGGCGCAAGTTGGAACCGTAGACCCGCAGGATGCCGGTACGGACGATGTGCGTGCCCCAGATAAGCAGGGTCACGGCGGAAAGCAGATTGAGCAAGGTCAGCATGCTCGGCCCCCCGTGTGGGTTAGCTCAAAAAGAGCAAATAAGAATTGCCGCGTGCCGTTCTACGTCTTGTACTTAAGCTGTAGTTGGCGAATGGGCTCTGCGCCAGCATCGCATAGCTAAAGTCGGGATTGAAACAAAACTGTCATGAAATCAGTTTTTTGCAGATGAAAAAAAGGGGCTCGAGAGCCCCTTTTTCAGCAGCGATTCAAGGTTACTGACCCGGAATGTCCTTGCGCAGTTTCACAGGGTCCTGCTGTTTTTTCTTTTTCGCGATGGCGGTACGCATCTTGATGTTCACCGCTTCCACCGCCAGGGAGAACGCCATGGCGAAGTAAACGTAGCCTTTTGGCACGTGAACATCGAAGGCTTCAGCGATCAGAACGGTGCCCACCACCAGCAGGAACGACAGCGCGAGCATCTTCAACGACGGGTGCTTGTCGATGAATTCGCTGATGGTGCCAGCGGCCAGCATCATCACCAGCACGGCGACGATAATCGCAGCCACCATCACCGGTACGTGGGAAACCATACCGACTGCGGTAATCACCGAGTCCAGGGAGAACACGATGTCGATGATCGCGATCTGGATGATGGTGTAGATGAACTTGCCACCGGCGCCTTTTGGCTCGTCGTGGGTTTCGTCCTCACCTTCCAGGGCGTGGTACATCTCCTGGGAGCTTTTCCACAGCAGGAACAGGCCACCGAAGAACAGGATCAGGTCGCGACCGGAAATGCCTTGGCCGAACACCACGAACAGGTCGTCGGTGAGGCGCATCACCCATGTGATCGACAGCAGCAACAGGATTCGCGTGACCATCGCCAGGGCCAGGCCGAAGATCCGGGTACGCGCCTGCATGTGCTTGGGCATGCGGCTGACCAGGATCGAAATCATGATGATGTTATCGATGCCCAGGACGATCTCGAGGGCCGTCAGGGTGAAGAAAGCAATCCAGATTTCCGGATTGGTCAGCCATTCCATGTGTATTCCTTTGAACGAGTGTTAGACCGCGCCGGCTTTAAGCGCCGGCGCAGTGAGTTGTACGATTATAGAGTGCTGAACAGCGGAAAAATCCCCATCAGCAATGCGGCGACCATTATGCACAGGCACACCAGTACCGCCCACTTGAGGGTGAAGCGCTGGTGATCGCCAAATTCGATACCCGCCAGAGCCACCAACAGGTAAGTGGATGGAACCAGTGGGCTCAACAAGTGCACGGGTTGGCCAACGATCGAGGCGCGGGCCATTTCCACGGCGGTGATGCCATAGTGACTGGCGGCTTCGGCCAATACGGGCAGTACACCGTAGTAGAACGCGTCGTTGGACATGAAGAACGTGAACGGCATGCTCACCAGTGCGGTGATCACGGCCAGGTAAGGGCCGAGGGCGTCGGGGATGACCGCCAGCAGGCTCTTGGACATGGCATCGACCATGCCGGTGCCGGACAGGATGCCGGTGAAGATACCGGCGGCGAAGATCAACCCGACCACCGCCAATACGCTGCCGGCGTGGGCGGCGACGCGGTCTTTCTGCATTTGCAGGCACGGGTAGTTGACGATCATCGCGATACTGAAGGCCACCATGAACAGCACGGGCAGCGGCAGCAGGCCGGCGATCAGGGTGCACATCAGGGCCAGCGTCAGGGCGCCGTTGAACCAGATCAGCTTCGGACGGCGGGCGTCCGGGTACTGCGAAACGCTGATTTCGCTGTGGTCAATTTCGTCACCGTGCAGGTGCAGTTCACCGAGACGCGCACGTTCGCGTTTGCCGTACATGTAGGCAATCACCAGGATGGCAACCACGCCGGCCAGCATCGCCGGGATCATCGGTACGAAAATGTCCGACGGGTCTACATGCAGCGCACTGGCCGCACGGGCGGTCGGGCCGCCCCATGGCGTCATGTTCATCACGCCGCCGGCCAGGATGATCAGGCCGGCCATGATCCGCGGGCTCATGCCGATGCGCTTGTACAACGGCAGCATGGCGGCCACGCAGATCATGTAAGTGGTGGCGCCGTCACCGTCGAGCGAGACCACCAGGGCCAGTACGGCAGTGCCGACCGAGACCTTCAGCGGGTCGCCCTTGACCAGCTTGAGGATCTTGCGCACGGCCGGGTCGAACAGGCCGGAGTCGATCATCAAGGCGAAATAGAGGATGGCGAACATCAGCATCACGCCGGTCGGCGCGAGCTTGGTGATGCCTTCGAGCATCATCGGGCCGATCTTCGGTGCAAAGCCGCCGAACAGCGCGAACAGGATTGGCACGATGATCAAGGCGATCAGCGCAGACAGGCGCTTGGTCATGATCAGGTACATGAACGTGATGACCATGGCAAAGCCAAGGAAAGTCAGCATAGGAATACTCCAGGCGTAGCGCGGCTAGGGAATGGCGAACCGGTTGGGGTCAGCGCAGAACGAACAGCACGAGGCGTACGGGTGGAGTTGGGGCAAACAGGCGGGTACGAGCGGACATCGGGAATCACCATTGTTGTTGTTAACAACCGGTCTGTTGCCGGCAGTGGTGGGCGATCCTAGTCCCGGAAGCTTTCAGCCAGCTTTCGCTTAAGAAACAGGCTACGTTGAGTGACGACTGGTCTTATATGAAATAGGGATGTGGGAGACGGGGCATGCATGAGCAACACCAAGGCGGCTGCCATTGCGGGCGGGTGCGTTATCAGTTCAGCGGGGCGTTGGTGGACATTGCCCACTGCCACTGTTCGGTTTGCCGGCGGGTCAGCGGTGGGTTGGTGACCACCTGGATCACCCTGCCCCGTCCCGCGTTTGCGTGGGTGGCGGGAACGCCGGCGCAGTACGAATCGTCATCGACATGCGTGCGGTATTTCTGTTCGAACTGTGGGGCGCACCTGGCGTTGGAAACTCGTCTGAGTCCCGAGAGTATCGATGTGACCATCGCGACCCTGGATCATCCGGAACAGGCCCCGGCAGAACGGCACATCTGGGTAGAGAGCCGATTGCCGTGGCTGCGCCTGGATGAACAGTTGCCGCAAGAGGATGGGGAGACGCTCTAGGGCAGCTCGAACCCGCCGGAGGCCTTGTGCAGCGCACGCAAGTGCTCGCCCAATTGCTTGAGGTTGGCTTCACACGCGGCAATTTCCGCCGCGCGGGACGGCTCCAGCAGCGCCCTCACCTCCTTGTCCAGGTCGCCGGTCAGCGACTGCAATTGTTTCTGGCGCGCGGCGCTTTCAGATTCCAGGCGTTGGGATTCGGTCGGCTGCGGCAGGCCGTAACCGCTGGTGCCCAACAGCTCTGCCGGACGACTGAGGAAGCCGCTGTTGGCGAGGATCTGCTGCAAGGTCGCGTTGGCCTTCTCCATACCGCCGTTCTTCAGCTCGCGGGCACCGAGGTAACGTTGTTTGACTTCATCCTGGGCCAGCATGAGTTGCTTGCGAAAGCTTGCCTGCTCGAGCAGCAACAAGGCCGCGCTGGTGCGCAGGTCGGCCTCGGCGAACCATGGGCGCCGCTCTTCAGCGCTCAGTGACAGCCAGTCCTCCACTTCGGCCTGCTTGATCGGCAGGCGCTTTTTCAGCACCTCGAACATCGCCTGGTACCGCTCGCGGAAAGAATCGAAGTGATAGCCCAGGCGCAGCGCGCGTTTTTTGTCATCCAGCACGCTGGTATCGGCCAGGCCCCGGCCCTTGAGGACTTCCAGCAGGCCATTGGGCGTGATGTTGTCCAGGCCGGTCAGCTGCGGGTTGGCGCTGCCGCTGCGTAACAGTTTCAGGCTCTCCACCGCGCAGTTGTTGGAGATGAAGAAGTAGTTGCCGTCGTAGCTCCAGTGCATTTCGGCGGCGTGTTCGACAGTGTCGTTGATCTCTTGGCGGGTCAGCTTCAGCGGCACTGACGCCAGGCCACGCAGTTCGGTCTTGGTGTACTCGTCGATGACTTGTGACAGCGGCAGCACGAACAGCCGTGATGGGTATTTGCCGATCAAGCCGTCCCAGCTCGACAGCTGTACGTCACCGACGAATGCGCGGTAGGACAGAACCAGGTGCTGGTCCAGGTCCAGCCGGCAATCCGGGCCCCGTGGCCGGCCTGGGGCGCAGATCACCAGGCGCAACATGCTATGGCCCCAGCGGCTTACCAGGTTCTGGTTGGCCTCGGCCAGCAGGTAGTCGATTTCGTAGACTCTCTCGGGGTCGACCTGACCCAGCGGGGTCTTGGCGAAGTCGTTGCCGGCGTTGAGGAAGGCGTAGGTCTTGGCGCAGGTGTCCTTGGCCGGTGGTGCCCAGCCAAAGTGTTCCTTGTAATAGCGGTACAACGAAGGCCGGCGGCAGGCGTAGCTCGGGTCGAGGAGGAAGTACTCCATGTTGACCGCGACGAATTCCAGCGGGCTGGTGGTTTCGTAGATGTCCGGGCTGCGGGCGACCTGGTGGTTGTTCTGTTCACGTTCGCCGCGACGCCCGACGTATTGCGGCCAGCCGGCAAGGTCCAGCAGGCGTGGGTCATCGCTGAGGGTAAAGCGGCGATCGTTCTGGCCACGGCATTGATCGGGCAGGCCGATCAGGCCGGTGATGTTGTTCTGGCGGCTGCAACGCTGGATCAGCGTGCGGTCGGCGCTGGACCACAGCCGGGCGCGGTCGTAGATGTGGGTCAGTTCATGCAACACAGTGGCGAGCATTTCCCGGCGCACGGTGCCATGGGGGCGGTTGGTTTTTTGTGTCGCGGCGCTGCCGTCGGTGAGGCTTTCCAGCAGGTTGCTGTTGAGGTCCAGTTCGGACACCAGCGAGGCCTGGCCGTAGGCATTCTCGGGCATCTTGTCGGTCCAGCCGACGTCGATGGTCCGGTCCAGTTGCTCGATGAAGCGCGGCGGCAACGCCTGCATCGCTTCATCCAGCAACGCCTGGCTGGCCTGCTGCTGGGCCGGGCTCAAGCCATCAGTCTTGAGCCGCAGTTGCAGGGCGGCCTGAGCCGCGCTGGCGCCGAGCAGCAGCGTGCCGGCCAGTAGCCAGGCGGCAATTCGCCTCACAGTGCGAGGATAGCTTCGGCGAGGACCTGGTCGCTGGCGTCGCGGGCTTCTGGCACGCGGGTTCGCAGGGTATCGAACGCGGCTTCCAGCTGAGCGCCGCGAATCTCGCCATTGCTGGCGACGAAACTGGCGGCATCGTCGTGGGCTTCGCGCACGACTTTGGAGTCGCGGATGGACGTGGTGGTGTCCGAGGTGAAATCAATGGTACGGGCCGAGGCACGGACGATGATGTTACTGGTGGCCTTCAGGGTTTGCGCCTGGGCAACACCGGCCAACAACAGCAGGCCGAGAGCGGCGGCGATCAGCGGGCTACGCATGGAATGACTCCGAAATACAAAGATGATTATTGGACGAGAATTGCTTGAGCCAGTTCAAGGTCACTGGCGTTAAGTTTTGGCTGGGTATGGCGCAGATAATCCAGCGCTGATTCCAGTCGGGCTCCCCGCCATTGGCCGTCAGTGGCAATGAAAGCGGCAGCGTCATCCTGGGCGGCCAGTATCAGTTTATGGTCGAACGGTGCGGAGGTCACTTTGCTGGTGGCATACGCACTGACAACGAGGCTCTGGGTTGACAGGTCAAAGGCCGGAGCTTGGGTGGACCAGCAGGTGCAAAACACTACGGGAGCGATCAACAGGCGGTATGAAAAAGCCATGGGACTCGACAACTGAAAACGAGCGCCAAGGCTAGCGCAATGCCCGGGCGAGAGCCAGCGCGCAGGATCAGGGAGCGCCTGGCGCTCCCGTCTTCCCCACCCGCGGTCAGATGGCCAGGATCGCCTGGGCCAGTTGAGCGTCAGTCGCGGTATTCAGTTGTGGAGCCTGTTGACGGATCTGGGCCAGGGCGCTTTCCAGTTTCACGCCACGGATGGCGCCGTCGCTGGCCACAAAGCTGGCGGCGTCGTCGCGGGCGGCACGTACGACCTTGTTGTCACGCAGGGAGGACGTGGCATCGGAGGTCGCATCCGAGGTGGCTTTCAGAGCGCCGACGATCGAATCCGTGGTCACGATCAGGCTGGAGGCGTTGGCATTGGCAGCCAGGGCCAGCAGGGCTGCAGCGCTCAGCAGACGAAGACGGGACATGGGGTGACTCCTGTAAATGAACGAATAAAAGTGGCACAAAGCCGCTATTTGATCAGCGGGACCATGGGCATCAGACGCCCGTTCTACAGGGTTCGCCACGTGGTAACCGGATATTAAGCCGCCGTTTATCCGTTCGGATAGTCACCCGTGGTGATTACTCGCTCCAGAACGACTTGGACAGTTCGGCTGCTCGGTCGCCGTGGCTGATGCCCGCGTCAGATAATTCCCGCGGGTCCAGTTGAGCCAGCAACCTGCGTGTACGGGCACGTTGCTCCCAGCGGGCGAGTCCCGAGGCCGTGCGTTGCAGTAGCCTTATCAATAGAGGGCGTTGCTGGGCTTGGGTGTTCATGGCGAGCGCCTTTTATGAGGTTCTGAAACTCCATGTTGGGCGCGAAAGTTTTACCGGTACAGATACACCAAGGCTAAATTGTACTGCTTAATTGTTATGTTTTTTAAACTGTACCTGTTGATATGAAAGCCTATTGTTTTTGCTCTTAAAAATCCAAATCCCAGAAACAACAAAACCCGCCTCCGGTTACCCGGGGCGGGTTTTGCTTGATCAATTCTGAGTGCTGGCTGTGGACCCGGTGGGTCAGGGCCAGCGGACGCTAATTAGCGCCAGAACGGCTTGCTCAGCTCTTCGTAGCGTTGTGCTTCGCTGATACCGGCGTCAGCCAGCAGACGCGAATCCAGACGAGCCAGTTGATGGCGGCTGGAGATGCGGCGCTGCCACAACATCAGGTTGGCGATAACGCGCAGAGGCAGGGAAGCCTGGGTGTTTACAGCTTTTTCTTCGAAGAACAGATCGGAACTGAGTGTACGTTCCATGATGACATCCTTCCGCTTGTGGCGGGATTAGGTAGTGGTTTAACTGATGCCAATGATCCTCTTCCGGCGCAAGACTCTCTAGATACAGTTCACCTGTATTGTGAGGGGCCAGTTAACTGTTTATAGGGGCTGTACTGTATGAAATTGGGGCAACTGTACCTGTCGGCACTTTTATGGTGCGTTTTAGGCGTTTTTAGAGATTTGGGTAGGAGATTTAGGTAGGAAATGACCGGTACAGCAGTACAGTTTTTTCTAAAAGATGGGTTTGCAAACCCGGACTGATGAAACTGTGTTTGCATCAGTCCGAATCTGTATCAATTACGCTTTCAGCATATGCCCGGTTTCTTCCAGGTTGATGTGCCAACTCAGTGCTTCCCGCAGGATGTGCGGGGTGTGACCGCCCAGCGCGCAGGCTTGGGTGAAGTACGTGTTCAGGGCGTCGCGGTATGCCGGGTGCACGCAGTTGTCGATGATGACCCGAGCCCGCTCACGCGGCGCCAGGCCGCGAAGGTCT
This sequence comes from Pseudomonas sp. ADAK13, assembly GCF_012935715.1. Classification (NCBI taxonomy): domain Bacteria; kingdom Pseudomonadati; phylum Pseudomonadota; class Gammaproteobacteria; order Pseudomonadales; family Pseudomonadaceae; genus Pseudomonas; species Pseudomonas sp. ADAK13. The sequence continues at coordinate 2,137,456 of NZ_CP052860.1, read as the reverse complement.
GCCAGGCCGATCTCGGTCACGAGGATGTCGACATCATGCTCGGTATGGTCCACATGGCTGACCATCGGCACGACGCTGGAGATTGCCCCGGCCTTGGCGATCGACTTGGTGACAAAGATCGCCAGGTGCGCGTTGCGTGCAAAGTCACCCGAGCCGCCAATCCCGTTCATCATCCGCGTGCCGCAGACGTGGGTGGAGTTGACGTTGCCGTAGATGTCGAACTCCAGCGCAGTGTTGATGCCGATAATGCCCAGGCGCCGTACCACTTCCGGGTGGTTGGAGATTTCTTGGGGCCGCAACACCAATTTGTCTTTATAGCGCTCCAGGTTGCCGAACACGTCGGCGTTGCGCCGTTCTGACAAGGTGATCGAGCTGCCCGAGGCGAAGCTCAGCTTGCCGGCGTCGATCAGGTCGAACGTCGAGTCCTGGAGTACTTCCGAATACATTGTCAGGTCTTCGAACGGCGACTCGATCAAGCCACACATCACCGCGTTGGCAATGTTGCCGATGCCGGCCTGCAGCGGGCCAAGCTTATTGGTCATGCGCCCGGCGTCGACTTCTTCTTTAAGGAAGTTGATCAGGTGGTTGGCGATCGATTGGGTGTCGCTGTCGGGCGGCGTCACGGTGGAGGCCGAGTCGGCCTGATTGGTGATGACGATGGCGACGATCTTCTCGGGTGGGATCGGAATTGCGGTGCTGCCGATGCGGTCGTCCACGGCCACCAACGGAATCGGTGTGCGGGTCGGGCGATAGCTCGGGATATAGATGTCGTGCAGGCCTTCCAGGTTCGGGTTATGCGCCATGTTGATCTCGACGATCACGTGCTTGGCGAAAATCGCGAAACTGGCAGAGTTGCCCACGGAAGTGGTCGGCACAATATGGCCTTGCTCGGTAATGGCCACGGCTTCGATTACCGCGATGTCCGGCAACTTGAGCTGATTGTTACGCAGCTGCTCGACGGTCTCCGACAGGTGCTGGTCGATAAACATCACTTCGCCGGCGTTGATCGCCTTGCGCAAAGTGCTGTCTACCTGGAATGGCATGCGTCGCGACAGTACGCCGGCTTCGGTCAGTTGCTTGTCCAGGTCATTGCCCAGGCTGGCACCGGTCATCAGGGTGATTTTCAGCGGCGAGGTCTTGGCGCGTTCGGCCAAGGCGTGGGGCACGGCCTTGGCTTCACCGGCGCGGGTGAAGCCGCTCATGCCGACGGTCATGCCGTCCTGGATCAGTGCGGCAGCGTCAGCCGCGCTCATGACCTTGTTCAACAACGAAGGCAAGCGGATACGATCACGGTACATGGATTGTTATCTCGGGCTACGGAAGCAAGATGCGCAGTCTAGTGATTTCAAAAAATTTCGTCCCGCTACCATGGTCGAATGCCAGGCAGCGATTTAGAGCCTTTTGTCGGTTTTTTACCGGCAATAAAAAACCCCAGCCTACTAAAGGCCAGGGTTTTGGGTATTGCGCTGGCGCAGTGTTTATTCGACGGCTTTGACCATGTCTTCGATGACCTTCTTGGCGTCGCCGAAGACCATCATGGTCTTGTCCAGGTAGAACAGTTCGTTGTCCAGGCCGGCATAGCCGCTGGCCATGGAGCGCTTGTTGACGATGATGGTCTTGGCTTTGAACGCTTCGAGAATCGGCATCCCCGCGATTGGCGACTTGGGATCATTCTTGGCGGCCGGGTTGACCACATCGTTGGCGCCGAGCACCAACACCACGTCGGCCTGGCCGAACTCGGAGTTGATGTCTTCCATCTCGAACACCTGGTCGTAAGGCACTTCTGCCTCGGCCAGCAGTACGTTCATGTGGCCGGGCATGCGGCCGGCAACCGGGTGGATCGCGTACTTCACGGTCACGCCGCGATGGGTCAGCTTCTCGGTCAGCTCTTTCAGCGCATGTTGCGCCCGTGCCACCGCCAGGCCATACCCCGGGACAATGATCACGGTGTCCGCGTTGGTCAGCAGGAAGGTTGCGTCATCAGCCGAACCGGACTTCACCGGGCGAGCTTCTTTAGAGCCCGCGGGGCCCGCGGCGTCTGCCGTGTTGCCGAAACCGCCGAGCAGCACATTAAAGAAGGAACGGTTCATCGCCTTGCACATGATGTACGAGAGGATCGCGCCGCTTGAACCCACCAGGGAGCCGGCGATGATCAGCATCGAGTTGTTCAGCGAGAAACCGATACCCGCCGCCGCCCAGCCGGAGTAGCTGTTCAGCATCGAGACGACCACTGGCATGTCGGCGCCACCAATCGGGATGATGATCAGCACGCCCAGTACGAACGCCAGGGCCAGCATCAATGCGAATGCGCTGAGGTTTCCGGTGAGCATGAAGGCCAGGCCCAGGCCCAGGGTCAGCAGGCCCAGCACCAGATTCAGCTTGTGCTGACCGCCGAACTGTACCGGTGCGCCCTGGAACAGGCGGAACTTGTACTTGCCCGACAGCTTGCCGAAGGCAATGACGGAGCCGGAGAACGTAATCGCACCGATGGCAGCACCAAGGAATAGCTCCAGGCGGTTACCGGCAGGGATCGAATCCCCCAGGTGTTTGACGATGCCCAGAGATTGCGGCTCCACGACTGCGGCAATGGCAATAAACACCGCAGCGAGGCCGATCATGCTGTGCATGAACGCCACCAGTTCCGGCATCTTGGTCATTTCTACGCGCTTGGCCATGATCGAGCCGGCGGTGCCGCCGACCAGCAGGCCAACGATGACGTACCCGATGCCGGCAGTCGCCAGCTCCGCGCCGAGCTTATAGATGAGGCCCACGGTGGTGAGCACTGCCAGCGCCATGCCGAGCATGCCGAACAGGTTGCCGCGCCGCGAAGTGGTTGGGTGTGACAAGCCCTTGAGGGCCTGGATAAAGCAGATCGACGCGATCAGGTAGAGCGTCGTAACCAGATTCATGCTCATTACTTCGGCGCCTCTTCTTTTGCTTTCGGGGCTTTCTTCTTGAACATCTCAAGCATCCTGCGGGTAACCAGGAAGCCGCCGAATACATTGACCGCAGCCAGGGCCACGGCCAGGGTGCCCATGGTCTTGCCCAGCGGTGTCACGGTGAGTGCGGCCGCCAGCATGGCGCCGACGATTACGATCGCCGAAATTGCGTTGGTCACGGCCATCAGCGGGGTGTGCAAGGCTGGGGTGACGTTCCAGACCACGTGGTAACCGACATAAATTGCCAGCACAAAGATGATCAGGTTGTAGATACCGGGGGAGATAAGCTCTTCCATCGTCTGAATCCCTGCTTAGGCGTTTTTGCGGATGACTTGGCCGTCGCGGCACATCAGGCACGCGGCGACGATGTCGTCTTCGAGGTTGATTTCAAACTGCCCTTCCTTGTTGAAGACCAGCTTCAGGAAGTCCAGCAGGTTGCGCGCGTACAACGCCGAGGCATCGGCTGCGACGGCGCCTGCCAGGTTGGTCGGGCCGCAGATGGTCACTCCGTTTTCCACGACCACCTGGTCTGCCACGGTCAGTGGGCAGTTGCCGCCCTGGGCTGCCGCGAGGTCGATGACCACCGAACCTGGCTTCATCTGTGCGACGGTCTCGGCGCTGAGCAGGGTTGGCGCCTTGCGGCCCGGGATCAATGCAGTGGTGATGACGATGTCGGCTTGCTTGGCGCGCTCGTGCACGGCCAGGGCCTGACGCTGCATCCAACTGGTGGGCATCGGACGTGCGTAGCCGCCAACACCGACGGCGCATTCGCGCTCTTCATCGGTTTCGTAGGGCACGTCGACGAACTTGGCACCCAGGGACTCGATCTGTTCCTTTACGGCCGGCCGCACGTCGGACGCTTCGATGACTGCGCCCAGACGTTTCGCGGTAGCAATCGCCTGCAGCCCTGCTACGCCCGCGCCGAGGATCAGCACGCGAGCGGCTTTCACCGTGCCTGCGGCGGTCATCAACATTGGCATGAAGCGTGGGTAGTGATGGGCGGCGAGCAACACGGCCTTATAGCCGGCAATGTTCGCCTGGGAAGACAGCACATCCAGGCTTTGCGCTCGGGAGGTACGCGGTGCGGCCTCAAGGGCAAAGGCCGTGATGCCATGCTCGGCCAGTCGGGTGATGGTTTCGTTGCTGAACGGATTGAGCATGCCCACCAACACAGCGCCGCTTTTGATCAGCGTCAGTTCACTGTCATTCGGGGCTACGACCTTGAGAATCAGTTCGGCGCCGAATGCCTCGCTGGCGTTGCCAATGGTTGCGCCTGCCGCTTCATAGGCACTGTCGACGACACTGGCATTGATGCCTGCCCCGCTTTGCACAGTGACCTTGTGGCCCTGGCCGATCAGCTTCTTGATGGTTTCCGGGGTGGCAGCCACCCGCGTTTCACCGGTCTGGGTTTCGAGAGGAACACCAATGTGCACGTCAAATCTCCTGCATGATCTTTTTGCTTTGATTTTTGTAAAAGGCCAGTGCACCGCAAGAGGTGCATCTGGGCGGCCGATCAGCACGATCCCGCTGAAATACAGCGGGGCGCGGCATTTTGCAGGCGAACTTTACGGCCTTCAAGAGATTATGACGGGTGACGAAAAATTAACTACAAGTCACCCTGTGACTGATTGTCGCAATGCTTGGGTATAACTCTTTCAAATACAGGTATTTAAAGGGGTTTAGCTAAAATATTGGCTTGTCGTCATGGTTGATGTGAATGGCTGTCTATCGCTGTCACATTATGGCTACAGGCCAATATCTGTATGGCTTTAAGACCGATTTACCGTCAAAAGATGCGGTCTTCTAAATTGCGACATATATATACATATGTAGGTATTTTAATTTGCTGACTACAGAGTCAATAAGCCAGCGTTTGCCTTTAGCTATTGGGGTTGTAGCGCAGTGACTGATCGATCAGCCAGTCTCTGAACGCGTGAAGAGAAGCCGATTCGACTTTTCTCTCGGGAATCATCAAGTAATACGCCTTTGAACTCGCCAGTACCTGGGGGCTTGCGATCACCAGGTGCCCTTCGTTCAATTCCCTTTGAATGAGGAACGGCGGGATCAGTGCAATGCCCATGTCGTGCATGGCTGCCTGGGACAACATGGAGAATAGCTCGTAACGCGGGCCTGTCATGTCGCGGGGTATGTCCAGCTGTTGCGCGTTGAACCACTGGCGCCAGGCGTAGGGGCGAGTCGTTTGCTGCAGCAGGGGCAGTTCGGCGATTTCCTGCGCGCTGAAGTGCGTACGTTCACCCAGCAAGCGCGGGCTGCACACAGGGAGCGGGTTTTCTCCCATTAGTTTGTGGGATTCGGTACCGGACCAGTCGGCGTCGCCAAAGTAGATCGCCGCGTCGAATTCGGTGTCGGCAAACAGGAACGGCCGCGTGCGGTTGGTCAGGTTGACGGTGACCTCCGGGTGCTGATGCTGAAAGTCCTTGAGGCGCGGGATCAGCCACTGGGTGCCGAAGGTGGGGACTACCGCCAGTTCGATAACGTTGGTGCCCTGCTGGCCCATCACCGACAAGGTGTCGCGCTCGACCGCGTCCAGTTGAGTGGCTACCCGGCGGCTGTAGGAAAGCCCGGCTTCTGTCAGCTTCACGCCTCGGCGCGAGCGTCGAAACAGCTCGACACTCAAAAACTCTTCGAGGCTGGCGATCTGTCGGCAGATTGCGCCTTGGGTGATCGAAAGCTCCTGCGCAGCCTTGGTGAAGCTTTCGTGGCGGGCCGCCGCCTCAAAACTGACCAGGGCCGTGGTGCTGGGAATCTTTCTGCGCATGTACCGTAGCCTCACAAGTAACTAGCATCTATGGCGGTTTTTTATGTTTCGGAGTGAGAAATTAGCACAAGGCTATGCAAAAACCTCGTTTGCCCTCCTCGCCTGCCCGGCCTAGGCTCCATGCACGACTTTTGATTTACTTCGCGAGGACTCACTCATGGGCGGTAAGGCAAGCTTCAACTGGATCGATCCACTGCTGCTGGATTCACAGCTCACTGAAGAAGAACGCATGGTGCGCGACAGCGCCGAGCAGTTCGCCCAGGACAAGCTGGCGCCGCGTGTGCTCGAAGCCTTTCGCCATGAAAAGACCGACCCTGCGATCTTCCGCGAAATGGGCGAGACCGGTCTGCTGGGTGCAATGATTCCCGAGCAGTACGGTGGCAGCGGTTTGAACTACGTCAGCTACGGCCTGATCGCTCGTGAAGTCGAGCGCGTGGACTCCGGCTACCGCTCGATGATGAGTGTGCAGTCATCGCTGGTAATGGTGCCTATCAATGAATTCGGTACCGAAGCGCAAAAGCAGAAATACCTGCCGAAGCTGGCTTCTGGCGAATGGATTGGCTGCTTTGGTCTGACCGAGCCTAACCATGGCTCTGACCCGGGCGCGATGATTACCCGTGCACGCAAGGTGGATGGCGGCTACAGCCTCACCGGCAGCAAGATGTGGATCACCAACAGCCCGATTGCCGATGTGTTCGTGGTGTGGGGCAAGGACGATGCGGGCGACATTCGTGGCTTTGTCTTGGAGAAGGGCTGGAAAGGCCTGAGTGCTCCGGCGATCCACGGCAAGGTCGGGCTGCGCGCCTCGATCACCGGTGAAATCGTCATGGATAACGTGTTTGTGCCTGAGGAAAACATCTTCCCGGATGTGCGTGGCTTGAAAGGTCCCTTCACTTGCCTTAACTCGGCGCGCTACGGTATCTCGTGGGGTGCATTGGGGGCTGCGGAGTTCTGCTGGCATACCGCGCGCCAATACACCCTTGATCGTCAGCAGTTCGGGCGTCCACTGGCGGCCACCCAATTGATCCAGAAGAAGCTTGCAGACATGCAGACCGAGATCACCCTCGCCCTGCAAGGTTGCCTGCGGTTGGGTCGCATGAAGGATGAGGGTACGGCGGCGGTGGAGATTACCTCGATCATGAAGCGCAACTCCTGTGGCAAGTCTCTTGATATTGCGCGGATGGCACGTGACATGCTCGGTGGCAACGGTATCTCCGATGAGTTCGGCATTGCCCGTCACCTGGTCAACCTTGAGGTGGTGAACACCTATGAGGGTACCCATGACGTGCATGCGCTGATCCTGGGGCGTGCGCAAACCGGTATTCAGGCGTTCTATTAATAGGAGAGCGACCATGGGCGCGCTATCGCACCTGCGGGTACTGGATTTGTCGCGAGTGCTGGCGGGCCCTTGGGCCGGGCAGATACTTGCGGACCTTGGCGCTGAAGTGATCAAGGTCGAGCGGCCTGGTAATGGAGACGACACTCGTGCCTGGGGGCCGCCCTTCCTCAAGGATGCGTATGGGGAGAACACCACTGAGGCGGCGTATTACCTGTCGGCCAACCGTAACAAGGAGTCGGTAACCATCGACTTTACGCGGCCGGAGGGGCAGAAGCTGGTACGTGACCTGGCGGCGAAGTCCGACATTCTGATCGAGAACTTCAAGGTGGGTGGCTTGGCGGCCTATGGGCTGGACTATGAGTCGCTCAAAGAGATCAATCCGGAGTTGATCTACTGTTCGATTACCGGGTTTGGCCAGACTGGGCCCTATGCAGCTCGGGCGGGCTACGACTTCATGATCCAGGGGCTTGGCGGGTTAATGAGTCTGACTGGCCGTCCCGAGGGTGAAGACGGTGCCGGCCCGGTCAAGGTGGGCGTGGCGCTGACGGATATCCTGACGGGGCTCTATTCGACAGTGGCGATTCTGGCCGCCATGGCTCACCGGGATCATGATGGTGGTGGTCAGCATATCGATATGGCGCTGCTGGATGTGCAGGTGGCTTGTCTGGCTAACCAGGCGATGAACTACCTGACGACGGGCGTTCCTCCCAAGCGCTTGGGCAATGCTCATCCGAATATCGTGCCGTACCAGGATTTTCCTACGGCAGATGGCGACTTCATTCTTACCGTGGGCAACGATGGACAGTTTCGCAAGTTTGCCGAGGTGGCCGGGCATCAGCAGTGGGCGGATGATCCGCGGTTTGCGACTAATAAGCTGCGGGTGGCCAACAGAGCAACGCTGATCCCGTTGATTCGCCAGGCGACTGTATTCAAGACAACTGCTGAATGGGTGGCTCAGTTGGAGCGGGTGGGCGTGCCGTGCGGGCCTATCAATGACTTGGCGCAGGTGTTTGCCGACCCGCAGGTAAAGGCGCGCGGGCTGGCGATGGAGTTGCCTCATGCGTTGGCGGGGATGGTGCCCCAGGTGGCGAGCCCTATGCGACTGTCCAAGACGCCTGTTGAATACCGCAGTGCGCCTCCCCTGTTGGGTGAGCATACTCATCAGGTCCTGCAGCAGGTGCTGGGTTTAACGCCGGCGAGTGTGTCGGCGTTAAGGGGTGCCGGGGTCATCTGAAGCTTCCCTTCTATATAGAGGGCTGTTTAAGTTCTCTATATAGAGGGGAGTTGGTTGATTTTTAGCCAGGAATGTCTATTTGATAGAAATCCTGAATTAAGGGTTGACGGCAGATTCTGGAAGTCTATAATTCGCCCCACTTCCGGCGCAGTCGAAACGGAAAACTCCTTGGTAAACAAAGAGTTATGTAGGTTTCGACAGCGAGCTGCTTCAGATCATCGAAGCCTGGAAGGAGTTGATAGAGCGGTGTAGTTTGGCTCTATTAACGGTTCGATCTTCTCGGTCGAAAGCGGAGAAAAAGAGGTGTTGACAGCAGCGTGTAACGCTGTAGAATTCGCCTCCCGCTAACGAGAGATCGGAAGCGCAAGTGGTTGAAGTTACAAAGGAAACTTTGAAAACTTCTAAAAATAATCACTTGACAGCAAATGAGGCTGCTGTAGAATGCGCGCCTCGGTTGAGACGAAAGATCTTAACCAACCGCTCTTTAACAACTGAATCAAGCAATTCGTGTGGGTGCTTGTGGAGTCAGACTGATAGTCAACAAGATTATCAGCATCACAAGTTACTCCGCGAGAAATCAAAGATGTAACCAACGATTGCTGAGCCAAGTTTAGGGTTTCTTAAAAACCCAAAGATGTTTGAACTGAAGAGTTTGATCATGGCTCAGATTGAACGCTGGCGGCAGGCCTAACACATGCAAGTCGAGCGGTAGAGAGAAGCTTGCTTCTCTTGAGAGCGGCGGACGGGTGAGTAATGCCTAGGAATCTGCCTGGTAGTGGGGGATAACGTCCGGAAACGGACGCTAATACCACATACGTCCTACGGGAGAAAGCAGGGGACCTTCGGGCCTTGCGCTATCAGATGAGCCTAGGTCGGATTAGCTAGTTGGTGGGGTAATGGCTCACCAAGGCGACGATCCGTAACTGGTCTGAGAGGATGATCAGTCACACTGGAACTGAGACACGGTCCAGACTCCTACGGGAGGCAGCAGTGGGGAATATTGGACAATGGGCGAAAGCCTGATCCAGCCATGCCGCGTGTGTGAAGAAGGTCTTCGGATTGTAAAGCACTTTAAGTTGGGAGGAAGGGCAGTAAATTAATACTTTGCTGTTTTGACGTTACCGACAGAATAAGCACCGGCTAACTCTGTGCCAGCAGCCGCGGTAATACAGAGGGTGCAAGCGTTAATCGGAATTACTGGGCGTAAAGCGCGCGTAGGTGGTTCGTTAAGTTGGATGTGAAATCCCCGGGCTCAACCTGGGAACTGCATTCAAAACTGACGAGCTAGAGTATGGTAGAGGGTGGTGGAATTTCCTGTGTAGCGGTGAAATGCGTAGATATAGGAAGGAACACCAGTGGCGAAGGCGACCACCTGGACTGATACTGACACTGAGGTGCGAAAGCGTGGGGAGCAAACAGGATTAGATACCCTGGTAGTCCACGCCGTAAACGATGTCAACTAGCCGTTGGGAGCCTTGAGCTCTTAGTGGCGCAGCTAACGCATTAAGTTGACCGCCTGGGGAGTACGGCCGCAAGGTTAAAACTCAAATGAATTGACGGGGGCCCGCACAAGCGGTGGAGCATGTGGTTTAATTCGAAGCAACGCGAAGAACCTTACCAGGCCTTGACATCCAATGAACTTTCTAGAGATAGATTGGTGCCTTCGGGAACATTGAGACAGGTGCTGCATGGCTGTCGTCAGCTCGTGTCGTGAGATGTTGGGTTAAGTCCCGTAACGAGCGCAACCCTTGTCCTTAGTTACCAGCACGTAATGGTGGGCACTCTAAGGAGACTGCCGGTGACAAACCGGAGGAAGGTGGGGATGACGTCAAGTCATCATGGCCCTTACGGCCTGGGCTACACACGTGCTACAATGGTCGGTACAGAGGGTTGCCAAGCCGCGAGGTGGAGCTAATCCCAGAAAACCGATCGTAGTCCGGATCGCAGTCTGCAACTCGACTGCGTGAAGTCGGAATCGCTAGTAATCGCGAATCAGAATGTCGCGGTGAATACGTTCCCGGGCCTTGTACACACCGCCCGTCACACCATGGGAGTGGGTTGCACCAGAAGTAGCTAGTCTAACCTTCGGGAGGACGGTTACCACGGTGTGATTCATGACTGGGGTGAAGTCGTAACAAGGTAGCCGTAGGGGAACCTGCGGCTGGATCACCTCCTTAATCGACGACATCAGCTGCTCCATAAGTTCCCACACGAATTGCTTGATTCATTGAAGAAGACGATAAAGAAGCAGCCCGAAATTGGGTCTGTAGCTCAGTTGGTTAGAGCGCACCCCTGATAAGGGTGAGGTCGGCAGTTCGAATCTGCCCAGACCCACCAATTTTGTGTGGGAAACGCCTGTAGAAATACGGGGCCATAGCTCAGCTGGGAGAGCGCCTGCCTTGCACGCAGGAGGTCAACGGTTCGATCCCGTTTGGCTCCACCACTAACTGCTTCTGTCATGAAAGCTTAGAAATGAGCATTCCATCAATGCGATGGTGAATGTTGATTTCTAGTCTTTGATTAGATCGTTCTTTAAAAATTTGGGTATGTGATAGAAAGATAGACTGAACGTTACTTTCACTGGTAACGGATCAGGCTAAGGTAAAATTTGTGAGTTCTCTTAGTTGAGAAATTCGAATTTTCGGCGAATGTCGTCTTCACAGTATAACCAGATTGCTTGGGGTTATATGGTCAAGTGAAGAAGCGCATACGGTGGATGCCTTGGCAGTCAGAGGCGATGAAAGACGTGGTAGCCTGCGAAAAGCTTCGGGGAGTCGGCAAACAGACTTTGATCCGGAGATGTCTGAATGGGGGAACCCAGCCATCATAAGATGGTTACCTTACACTGAATACATAGGTGTATGGAGCGAACCAGGGGAACTGAAACATCTAAGTACCCTGAGGAAAAGAAATCAACCGAGATTCCCTTAGTAGTGGCGAGCGAACGGGGACTAGCCCTTAAGTGGCTTTGAGATTAGCGGAACGCTCTGGAAAGTGCGGCCATAGTGGGTGATAGCCCTGTACGCGAAAATCTCTTAGTCATGAAATCGAGTAGGACGGAGCACGAGAAACTTTGTCTGAATATGGGGGGACCATCCTCCAAGGCTAAATACTACTGACTGACCGATAGTGAACTAGTACCGTGAGGGAAAGGCGAAAAGAACCCCGGAGAGGGGAGTGAAATAGATCCTGAAACCGTATGCGTACAAGCAGTGGGAGCAGACTTTGTTCTGTGACTGCGTACCTTTTGTATAATGGGTCAGCGACTTATTTTCAGTGGCGAGCTTAACCGAATAGGGGAGGCGTAGCGAAAGCGAGTCTTAATAGGGCGTCTAGTCGCTGGGAATAGACCCGAAACCGGGCGATCTATCCATGGGCAGGTTGAAGGTTGGGTAACACTAACTGGAGGACCGAACCGACTACCGTTGAAAAGTTAGCGGATGACCTGTGGATCGGAGTGAAAGGCTAATCAAGCTCGGAGATAGCTGGTTCTCCTCGAAAGCTATTTAGGTAGCGCCTCATGTATCACTGTAGGGGGTAGAGCACTGTTTCGGCTAGGGGGTCATCCCGACTTACCAAACCGATGCAAACTCCGAATACCTACAAGTGCCGAGCATGGGAGACACACGGCGGGTGCTAACGTCCGTCGTGAAAAGGGAAACAACCCAGACCGTCAGCTAAGGTCCCAAAGTTATGGTTAAGTGGGAAACGATGTGGGAAGGCTTAGACAGCTAGGAGGTTGGCTTAGAAGCAGCCACCCTTTAAAGAAAGCGTAATAGCTCACTAGTCGAGTCGGCCTGCGCGGAAGATGTAACGGGGCTCAAACCATACACCGAAGCTACGGGTATCATCTTCGGATGATGCGGTAGAGGAGCGTTCTGTAAGCCTGTGAAGGTGAGTTGAGAAGCTTGCTGGAGGTATCAGAAGTGCGAATGCTGACATGAGTAACGATAATGGGTGTGAAAAACACCCACGCCGAAAGACCAAGGTTTCCTGCGCAACGTTAATCGACGCAGGGTTAGTCGGTCCCTAAGGCGAGGCTGAAAAGCGTAGTCGATGGAAAACAGGTTAATATTCCTGTACTTCTGGTTATTGCGATGGAGGGACGGAGAAGGCTAGGCCAGCTTGGCGTTGGTTGTCCAAGTTTAAGGTGGTAGGCTGGAATCTTAGGTAAATCCGGGATTCTAAGGCCGAGAGCTGATGACGAGTTAACTTTTAGTTAACGAAGTGGTTGATGCCATGCTTCCAAGAAAAGCTTCTAAGCTTCAGGTAACCAGGAACCGTACCCCAAACCGACACAGGTGGTTGGGTAGAGAATACCAAGGCGCTTGAGAGAACTCGGGTGAAGGAACTAGGCAAAATGGCACCGTAACTTCGGGAGAAGGTGCGCCGGTGAGGGTGAAGGACTTGCTCCGTAAGCTCATGCCGGTCGAAGATACCAGGCCGCTGCGACTGTTTATTAAAAACACAGCACTCTGCAAACACGAAAGTGGACGTATAGGGTGTGACGCCTGCCCGGTGCCGGAAGGTTAATTGATGGGGTTAGCTAACGCGAAGCTCTTGATCGAAGCCCCGGTAAACGGCGGCCGTAACTATAACGGTCCTAAGGTAGCGAAATTCCTTGTCGGGTAAGTTCCGACCTGCACGAATGGCGTAACGATGGCGGCGCTGTCTCCACCCGAGACTCAGTGAAATTGAAATCGCTGTGAAGATGCAGTGTATCCGCGGCTAGACGGAAAGACCCCGTGAACCTTTACTATAGCTTTGCACTGGACTTTGAATTTGCTTGTGTAGGATAGGTGGGAGGCTTTGAAGCGTGGACGCCAGTTCGCGTGGAGCCAACCTTGAAATACCACCCTGGCAACTTTGAGGTTCTAACTCAGGTCCGTTATCCGGATCGAGGACAGTGTATGGTGGGTAGTTTGACTGGGGCGGTCTCCTCCTAAAGAGTAACGGAGGAGTACGAAGGTGCGCTCAGACCGGTCGGAAATCGGTCGTAGAGTATAAAGGCAAAAGCGCGCTTGACTGCGAGACAGACACGTCGAGCAGGTACGAAAGTAGGTCTTAGTGATCCGGTGGTTCTGTATGGAAGGGCCATCGCTCAACGGATAAAAGGTACTCCGGGGATAACAGGCTGATACCGCCCAAGAGTTCATATCGACGGCGGTGTTTGGCACCTCGATGTCGGCTCATCACATCCTGGGGCTGAAGCCGGTCCCAAGGGTATGGCTGTTCGCCATTTAAAGTGGTACGCGAGCTGGGTTTAGAACGTCGTGAGACAGTTCGGTCCCTATCTGCCGTGGACGTTTGAGATTTGAGAGGGGCTGCTCCTAGTACGAGAGGACCGGAGTGGACGAACCTCTGGTGTTCCGGTTGTCACGCCAGTGGCATTGCCGGGTAGCTATGTTCGGAATAGATAACCGCTGAAAGCATCTAAGCGGGAAACTAGCCTCAAGATGAGATCTCACTGGAACCTTGAGTTCCCTGAAGGGCCGTCGAAGACTACGACGTTGATAGGTTGGGTGTGTAAGCGCTGTGAGGCGTTGAGCTAACCAATACTAATTGCCCGTGAGGCTTGACCATATAACACCCAAGCAATTTGCTGACCTGAAAAGGCACCAGATTGCGGTGTGTGAAGACGAAATGAACCGAAAGTTCGATTCTTGCAAACACCGAAAGCTGTCACATACCCAATTTGCTGAAGCGAGGCCAACTGGCCACGACTCAGTACCCGAATTTCTTGACGACCATAGAGCATTGGAACCACCTGATCCCATCCCGAACTCAGCAGTGAAACGATGCATCGCCGATGGTAGTGTGGGGTTTCCCCATGTGAGAGTAGGTCATCGTCAAGATTAAATTCCAGAACCCCTGATTGCTAACGCGATCAGGGGTTTTGTTTTTGTAGAAGTCCATGATTTTCACCGGCACGTTGCGAACGCAACGGTCTGGTACACAGAATTTCTTGACGACCATAGAGCATTGGAACCACCTGATCCCATCCCGAACTCAGCAGTGAAACGATGCATCGCCGATGGTAGTGTGGGGTTTCCCCATGTGAGAGTAGGTCATCGTCAAGATTGAATTCCGAAACCCCTGTCTGCTAGCGCAGACAGGGGTTTTGTCGTTTAAGCGCTGGCCAAAGAACTAGAACCGACTCATCCTTTGCGTGCCTTACTGCTTCGCCTGGCCAGTAGCTTGCGCCACCAGATGTAGATTCCGGTAGCAGACAACATCGCGATCACAACCCCCAGCAGTGCAATCAACACCTGCCCCGTCACCCCGATGATCCTGCCCCCATGGATTGGTAGCTGCAGCCGATAAAAGCGCTCCCCCAACGTACCTTGCCCTGCTATTTCCTGCCCTAGTAAACGCCCATCCGTCCCGTGGAAAAACAACCAGGATTTCCCATGGGCCTCGGTATCATGTTGCCCAAAACCAGCCCCATAAAAGTTGTACTCAAAGCTGTAGTACAGCTCTCCAATCGCCGCCGTCAGCCCAAGCCGTTTGCCTTCCTCCAGGGCCCGCTCATAGGCTTGTTGATAGCTCAGTTGCGTCACGCCCAATTGCCCAATCGGCAGCCTGCCACGGGCCTCATACACACTGGCCTCGACCGGTGAAAACAGCGAGACAACCGGCTTGAATACCTGGCTCGGCAAATTCATCGCCACGCTGCTGACCGCGATCGGCAGCAACAACAACCAAAGCCACAACCCGCCTGCTCGATGCAGATCGAAGTTCAAGCGGTACGCGTGACCGCCCTTGATCTTCCACGCCGTTGACCATTTCTTCCAGAAGGGTTTGCCCCTTGGCAGGGTCAACCACAGCGCGATAAAGCAATCGAATACCCAGGCAATCGCCACCAGCCCCATCAGCCACAACCCCCAGTTACCCGGCAGTGTCAGGTTGTAGTGAAACTCCAGAATGAACGGTATGAAGTTCTCACGCTGAAAGCAGCACGCGCCCCAAAAACGCCGGCCCATTGCTTCGCCGGTGACCGGATCGAGATAGAACACCTGGTTAGGCTCGTCAAAGGGCTTGCCCGTCGCCGGGTCGTTTCTCGCTACCGCCGCCAGCAGAGCGGTATGCCCTGCCTCTTGTGGATACTCCATGTACCAGACTTGCAGCGTTGGATGTTGCCGCTGCAACTTTTCCACCAGGTCACCTGGCGGCAATGCCGAGCCCTTGGCCGTTGCTTCGTAGAAGCCGGGATTAAGCCATTCATCCAGCTCGTGGTTGAACGCCAAAAGACTGCCCGTAATTCCCGCCATCATCAAAAACAACGCCGTTGCCAGTCCGATGTAGCGATGAAGTAAAACCATCAATGCGCGCATAAAAATCTCCTGCAAAAACGACAAAGCCAGCGCCTGGAATCAGGAACTGGCTTTGTATGAATCGAGTAGGATTAGAACTGGTAGCTCACCGTCGCACTCACGTTGCGCTCTTCACCCAGGTAACAGAAGTTCAGACTGGCGCACGACGCCACGTAGGACTCGTTCGTCAGGTTGTTGGCATTCAGGCGCACATCCACACCCTTCAACCCCACCTTGCCCAGGTCATAACCCATCGATGCATCAAACAACGTGTAGGCAGGTACCTTCATGGTGTTCTCCGCATCTGCCCAGCTGTAGCCGACATAACGAACACCGCCGCCAAGACGCAGGCCGTCCAGGGCGCCGCTGTCGAATTTGTAGTCTGCCCACACCGAAGCCATATGACGTGGCGCCTGGGTTGGCGAATTACCCTTGTTCTCGATCACGTTGTCCGCCGTGCTCAACGTGCTGACCATCGACTTCGAATACTCGATGTCGGTGAAGGTATAGCTGCCCAACAACTTGAGGTTGTCGGTCAACTGCATATGCGCCTCCAGCTCCAGGCCTTGGGAGCGCACAGCACCGACCGCGCGATAGAAGTTTTCCTGCGGCAGCTTGGTCGCCAGGTTCTCCTGATCGATGCGGAACAGCGACGCGGTGAACAGGTTGTCGGTACCCGGCGGCTGATATTTCAAGCCGACCTCCCACTGAGTGCCGTCGGTAGGCGCCAAAGGATTACCAGCGCTGTCCGAATAGGAGTTCGGATTGAAGGACTCGGAATAACTGACGTAGGGCGCAACGCCGTTATCGAACAGGTAAAGTGCCCCTGCACGTCCGGTCAGCTTGGTGCGTTTATCACTGATCTCCGTGCCCAGGGGCCGGCCAACCTCAGCAATGCGATTCTCATCAGAGGTCTCGACCCAGTCCTGACGCAGCCCGAGGGAGAACCGCCACTTGTCCATTTCAATCAGGTCTTGCAGGTAAACGCCGGTCTGCTCAAGCCTACGCAGATAGCTGGTCGGGCTGTAATAACTGATCTCGGAATTACCATACACCGGAGTGAATGCATTGATGGGCGCCAGCGATCCGCTGCTCCAATCCACCACGGTTTTGCGCCGCTGATAGTCCGCCCCCATCAGCACGGTGTGTTTGGTCGCGCCGGTAAAAAATTCGGCCTGCAGCATGTTGTCGATGATGAACGCATGCAACTTCTCGTCACCGCCTGAGTAGTAGCGATTCAGCTCATTACTCGTGGGCGTAGTCCATCCATAGGCGTACACCTGATCCAGGCGGACCTTGGAGTCCAGATAACGAAAGTTTTGCCGCGCCGTGAAAACATCATTGAAGCGGTGCTCAAACTGATAGCCGAACGACTGCTGATCACGCTTGTACCCATCAATGCCCGGCTCACCCTCGAAGAAGTGATTGGAGATCCGCTGGCCATTGCGCTGATGCAACGCCCCATCTGCCGGCATGCCTCCGTGGTAGCCACCGTCGGGATCGTGTTGCAGATAGGCCTGGAGCGTGAGCGACGTGTCATCGGTAAAGTCGATGCTCAAGGTCGGCGCCAGCGCGTAGCGTTTTTCCTTGGCGTGGTCGAACTGCGTGTCGGACTTATCCGCAAGCCCGGTCAGTCGGTAAGCAATACGCTTGTCGTCATCCACCGGGCCGCTGAAGTCGAAACCCATGCCTCGCTGCCCTTGCGATCCCACGGTGGCCTGCACCTGATGGTAAGGCTCAAACAACGGCTTCTTGCTGGTCAGCGCCACCAGCCCACCCGGCGAGCTGCGCCCGTACAACACCGACGACGGGCCCTTGAGAATATCCACCCGCTCGAGGAAATAGGGGTCCACTTGCATGGTGCTATAGGTCCCGCTGTCCCCCATGGACTTCAAGCCGTCGAGGTAGATGTTATCCACCGAACCGTCGTTGAAACCACGCATCGCCACGTAGTCATAACGGTGAGTGGCACCGTACGGGTTGGTAAGCACGCCTGGGGTGTAACGCATGGCCTGGGCAACGGTTTGCGAGCCCTGGTCGTCCATCTGCTCACGGGTCACCACCGAAACTGTTTGTGATGTTTCCAGCAGCGCAGTACTGGTCTTGGTGGCGATCTGGCTGTGGGTTGCGTTGTAGCCGTCCATGCTGCCCAGGGCGTTACCCAGGGCGAAGCCTTTGATGTCGGTAGTCGGCAAGGTCAGCGCTTCACTTTCGGGCTGGGCCTGCAACACGAAACTTACGTCGTCCTGTGGCTGTGCCTGCAAGCCGGATCCATTGAGCAACTGGCTCAGGCCCTGCTCCGCGGAATATTCACCGTGCAGCCCGGCAGACTGGCGGCCCTGAGTCTGCGCAGGCGTGCTGGAAAGGGTGATGCCTGCCTGACGGGCAAACTGGTTGAGCACATCGCTCAGCGGCCCGGCAGGGATGTCATAGCGCTGGCTGATGCGCTCGACCCCGCTATCCGCCGCGACCCCGGCCACCGGCAACAAGCCGATGCCCATCGTGGTCGACAGCAGCGCTGCCCGTACGGCTTTACCGAGCAAAGGGTAGGAAGAGGGTGAGTTACTGAAAAAACGCACAGTCATTATCGAGGTCCGTAGAGGTCGCTGAAGGCAGATTGAAATGCTTACTGTCTAAGCCGGACTCACGGAAAAAAGCCGCCAAAAATAAATCGGGCGCGACAACAATAGTCAGGCCTGACGCTCCAGGCTCACCCACCAGCGGGTGCGATAGCGCAGGTGCACAGGCAACGTCTGCGGAAGGATCGCCAACAGTTTCTCGGTGTCTTCCAACCGAAAAACGCCGGACAGGCGCAAGTCTGCGATATCGCTTGAGCAGCCCAGGTAACCATGGCGATAGCGCCCCACCTCTGCCAGGAAGTCGGCAAGGCGCATGTTGCGGGTGACGATCAATCCATCCGCCCAGGCCCCGGCATCCATATCCAAAGGCGGCGCCAGAATGGCCTCGTTCTGACGCACCAGGTAGCTTTCTCCTGCATGCACCTGAGTGAACAGGCTGTCCGCCGTATGGGGCGAATGAATCGCCACATTGCCTGACGCCACACTCAAGCGAGTGCAATCGCTGTCCTGGCGCACCACGAACCGCCCGTCGATGCCTTCGAACAAACCATGACGCGTGCGAACCAGCAGCGGTGCCGTCGTTGCAGCGCCGCAGGTCACCAGGATTTCCCCGCGTACCAGCGTGATCAAGCGTTGCTGCGGGTTGAAGTCCAGGTCCACCGCGCTGTCGGTATTGAGTTGCAGGCGTGTGCCATCCGGCAATTGCACGCTGCGGCGTTCGCCGGTGGCGGTGGCCAGGTCCGAGGTCCAGCGTTGCCAGCCGGTAAGGTCTCTGCTGACCCAGGCCGCCGAACCGATCAACACCACACCCGACAACACCTTCAACGCTTGCCGGCGCCCGAGCCGCTGGGCGCTGTTCTCCAGCGCCACATGGGCCCCGGGAATTGCCGCCAGCTGGCTGCTCAGTTCATGTTGCAGTGCTTGCACGCGTTGCCAGGCCAGCTCGTGTTCATGATGAGCCTCGCGCCAGTGCTCGCATTGCGCCTTCAGGCGGATATTGGTGCGATTGTTACGCAAGCGCAGCATCCAGCTGATGGCCTGTTTCACCACCTGCGGATCGATTCCTGCGCGTGCAGTGTTATCCATCGGGGTCATGCCTCATACCGCAGCACATAACAGTGATACAGCGCCTCGGCGACATACCGCTCCACCGAGCGCAACGACACGCCCATCTGCTGCGCAATCTGCTTGTAAGTCAGGCCGTCGCACTGAGCCAGTAAAAACGCCTTACGCACCTTGGGCTTGAGCCCGTCCAGAAGCCGGGCGATGGACTCCAGCAATTCCAGAATCAACGCACGCTCCTCAGCGCTCGGTGCCACGGCTTCGGGCAAGTGGGCGATGGATTCCAGATAAGCCCGTTCGATTTCTTCGCGACGCCAGTGATCAATCACCAAGCCCCGGGCGATGGTGCGCAGAAAGGCGCGAGGGGCCTTGAGTTCGAAGCGTTCGGTTTTTTGCAGCAGGCGCACGAACGTGTCCTGGGCCAGGTCCGCAGCATCCGCGGCGTTACCCAGGCGGCTGCGCAGCCAGGTGTTGAGCCAGCCGTGATGGTTGCTGTAAAGCGTCTGTACTGCGTACTCGGGAGAGGGCATTCACACGGCCTGGCGAAGCGTCACAAATGATAATTAGTCGCATTGTCGACAAGGCTGAAAAATTTTGCAACTCCCGCCGTCAGATGGCTACCGCCGGTCGGCTTCTGACGCTAAAAGAGGATGCTTCTCACAAATTCCTAAGATTTATCCTGGAGTGGCCGAAAGCCTGACGAGCCATGCGTGCACCGAAATAGAGCAGTCGCAGAGTCTGCCTATACCGTTACATGGAATGTTGCATCCGGCACGCTCACCCCCTTTTGGCAAAAAGAAGTCAATGAAATGAATCTCAAGTTCAGTCATAAAATTCTGTTGGCCGCGTCAGGCGTAGTGGTTCTGGCCTTCGCGTTATTCACGTTCTACAACGACTACCTGCAGCGCAACACCATCCGGCAAAACCTGGAGTCGTCGATTCAGCAATCCGGTGAACTGACCGCCAGCAGTGTGCAGAACTGGCTCAGTGGCCGGGTACTGGTACTGGAAAGCCTGGCGCAAAACGTGGCCCATCAAGGCAGTGCTGCCGACCTTCCGGGGTTGGTCGACCAGTCGGCATTTACCTCCAACTTCCAGTTCACCTACGTCGGTTCAACCAACGGTGTATTCACCCAACGGCCCGACGCCAAAATGCCCGATGGCTACGACCCGCGTCAGCGCCCCTGGTACAAGCAAGCCGTTGCGGCCGACAAGACCATGCTCACGCCGCCCTACATGGCAGCGGTGGGTGGGCTGATCGTGACCATTGCGATGCCGGTGAAAAAGAATGGTGAATTGCTCGGCGTGGTCGGTGGTGACCTGAGCCTGCAAACCCTGGTGAAGATCATCAACTCGGTGGATTTCGGTGGTATCGGCCATGCGTTCCTGGTCAGCGGTGACGGCCAGGTGATCGTCAGCCCGGACCAGGACCAGGTGATGAAAAACCTCAAGGACATCTACCCGGGCAGCAACGTGCGCATCGAGAAGCTCAATCAGGAAGTGGTTCTCAATGGTCAGGAACGGATTCTGTCCTTCACCCCGATCAGCGGATTGCCGAATGCAGACTGGTACATCGGCCTGTCGATCGACAAGGACAAAGCCTACGCACCATTGGGCAAGTTCCGCACCTCGGCATTGATCGCCATGTTCATCGCGGTCGCCGCCATTGCGGTGTTCCTGAGCCTGCTGATCCAGGTCTTGATGCGTCCCCTGACCACCATGGGTCGCGCCATGCAGGACATCGCCCAGGGCGAGGGTGATTTGACTCGCCGCCTGACCGTGGAAAGCAAAGATGAATTCGGTGACCTGGGCAGTGCTTTCAACCAGTTCGTCGAGCGTATTCATGCGTCAATTTCCGAAGTGTCCTCGGCCACCCGCCAGGTGCACGACCTGTCCCAGCGGGTAATGGCTTCGTCCAACGCGTCGATCATCGGCTCCGACGAACAAAGCGCCCGCACCAACAGCGTGGCTGCAGCGATCAACGAACTGGGGGCCGCCACTCAGGAAATCGCGCGCAACGCCGCCGATGCTTCGCAGCACGCCAGCGGTGCCAGTGAGCAGGCCGATGACGGGCGCAAAGTGGTGGAGAAAACCATCCTGGCGATGTCAGAACTGTCGCAGAAAATCAGCCTGTCCTGCACGCAGATTGAAACCCTGAACGCCAGCACCGACAACATCGGGCACATCCTGGATGTGATCAAAGGCATCTCCCAGCAAACCAACCTGCTGGCCCTCAACGCCGCGATTGAAGCCGCGCGTGCCGGTGAAGCGGGTCGTGGGTTTGCGGTGGTGGCGGATGAGGTGCGCAACCTCGCGCACCGTACCCAGGAATCGGCGGAAGAGATCCACAAAATGATCACGTCGCTGCAGATTGGCTCGCGTGAGGCGGTCACCACTATGAACGCCAGCCAGACCTCCAGCGAAGAAAGCGTCGAGGTCGCCAACCAGGCCGGCGAGCGCCTGGTCAGCGTGACTCAGCGAATTGTCGAGATCGACGGGATGAACCAGTCGGTAGCGGCCGCGACCGAGGAGCAGACCGCGGTGGTGGAAACCCTCAATGTGGACATCAACCAGATCAACCTGTTGAACCAGCAGGGCGTGGCCAACCTCAACGAAACCTTGAAGGATTGCGACGCGTTGTCTCAACAGGCCAACCGGCTGAAGCAGTTGGTCGACAGCTTCAAAATCTGACGATGACCCTGTAGGAGCGAGCTGGCTCGCGAAGAGCGTCAACGATAACGCAGCGCTATCAGATAGCCCGCGTTGCCTTCTCGTTTTTCGCGAGCAAGCTCGCTCCTACAGTAAGGTCAGCCAAACATCTGCCGCACATTCTCCAGCGCGCTGTCGGCGAACGCCTGCACAAATGCTTCAAACCCCTCCTTACCGTGCTCAACCGGCTCGGCAATGATCGTCCAGGTCACTTTCGAACTGCACTCCCCCAAAGCCTCCACACGTATCGCCGCCCATAGCCGGGCCACACCAAGGGTGTTGTAAATCGTTGTCCAGGTCATCTGCATGGCCTGTTCGTCGCGGCTGTTGAGTTGCTCCACTACCAGGTTTCCGTCGTGGAAGAATTTCTTGCGCAGCGACCCCATGCCCGCGCCGGTCATCTCTATGTGCGCCAGCGCGGGGATGAATCTGTCAAACCCTGCAAAGTCCCCCACCACTGCCCACACGTGGGCGGCGTCACGGGCAATCACCACTGAAGACACCACTGGCCTGGCGCATGGGTTGCGAATCAACGTATCGGGTTTCATTAGATTTTCCTTCGGTTAAGCGCCTGATTACAGGAAGCCGATGCTCTTGAGGTACTCGCAGCCCTTGCGCAACAGCGCCGGACTTTTTTCGGGGTAGTGCGCGCCCATCTGCTCGACACCACGCCGGGCGTTGTCATGGCCGATCATCGAGGTGTCGCCGATGTCCTCCTCCAAACCATTGAGATAAAAACCCAGCACGCCGAACAGCGCATTGCGGCTATCCACCGTGTGCAGGTGACGTTGCCAGTGGGCCACGCTCACCCACTCGAACCCATGGCCGGCCTGGCGAAACGCATCGACGTAGGACTCCCAGCTCAAGGGTTGCGGATTGTGCAGGTTGAACACATTTCCCCCAGCACTGCAGCGCCCGCTGTGGAACGCAACAAACCGCGCGAGAAAGTCCACCGGCATCAGGTCAAAATTCAACCCCAGGCGGGGCATCAGGCCCAGTTGCAGTGAGCCCTTGAGCATTAACATCAGGCGATTTTTCTGTGGCTCGCAGACACCATTGCGGCAGTTGAAACTGATGTTGCCGGGACGGTGGATATTGACCCAGGCCCCTTGCTCGACGGCACGCCCCAGCAGGCGTTCCGCGACCCACTTGGACAGGTTGTAGCCATTCTGGATATACAGCGGCGGTGTGGTGGCAGCGGGCGTTTCGAGTACCTGGCCTTGTGCGTCGATGCTGCTGGCCGCCGACAGTGTCGAGATGAAATTGAAGACCTTCTTGCGCCGGGTTTCACACAGGCGCAGGCATTCCAGCACGGGCTCGACGTTGTCCTTGGCCAGCGTGGCGTAATCCATCACATGATTGACGTGGGCGGCGTTGTGCACCAGCACGCCGAACTCCCCGGCGAGGTAGTCATACACCTCGCTGGCCAGGCCAAGGCGCGGCTGACTGATGTCGGCGGCGTATACCCGTACCCGACTCAGGTCCAGGTGTTCCAGGCGGTAATCGCGCAGCGCCTCGGCGAACCTCACAGTGGCTGAATGCCCGGGGCGCTCACGCACCAGGCACGCCACCTCAAGTGCGCCCTCGGCCAGTAACGCCTCGACGATATGCACCCCGAGAAAACTGTTGGCCCCGGTCACGATCACCTTGCGGGGTTCACCCGCCTGGTCCGCTGGCAACATCTGCATGTCCAGTTCACGCAGCGCATCCCGTGTTGCCTGGCTGGCCGGCGCTTCAGGGACCGCGCCGTCACCCATCAGCGCCGCCAGGGTACGGACGGTGGGCGTTTCGAAAAAACGGTTAAGGGAGAGGCTGCGACCGAACTGCTCGCGGATACGCAGCAACATCGTCGACAACAGGATGGAATGGCCGCCGAGCTCGAAGAAGCTGTCCTGCGTCGACAGCTGTGCAACGGGCACGCCGAGCAACTCGCTCCATAGCTTCAGCAGCTGCGCCTGCACCGGTGTCTGCGGCGAGCAGCGGTTGATGGCCGGCACCGGTTGAATCGGCAGCGCCAGCAAGGCCTGGCGGTCGACCTTGCCATTGGGCGTACACGGCATGCTCCCAAGCTCCGTGCACAGGGCAGGTTGCAGATAGTCGGGCAGTGTTTGCCGGGCATGTTGCTGGAGCGCAGACAGGGTGCCCTGGGCCTCCGGTTGCGCGACAAACGCCAGGATCCGCTGATCACGGTCGATCACCACCGCCACCTGGCGAAACAGCTGGCTGCTGCGCAGGCAGTGTTCGATCTCTTGGGGCTCGACCCGAAAGCCACGGATCTTCACCTGCTGATCCCGACGCCCGCCCAGCTCGATGCCATCTTCCGTCCATTTCGCCAGATCGCCGCTGCGGTAGGCCCGCAAGGTCTGGCCGTCGGGCAACGTCAGGTGTACGAAATGCTCGGCGGTGTTCTGCGGCTGATTGAGGTAACCCAGGCTGACACCGGGACCGACGATGTACAGCTCGCCCATCACCTGTTCATCCACCGGTTGACGTTGCTCGTCGAGGATCAGTACCCGGCTGTTGGCGATGGGCGTCCCCACGTTGCGATTGCTGTCGCCCGGCTGCAGCGCGCGGTGGGTCACCAGCACGGTGGCTTCCGTCGGCCCATAGAAGTTGTGCAAGGAGCACTGTCCCGCCAGTTGCTCGATGACACAGGGCTCGCAGACATCACCTCCGGTTATCAGGTGCGCCAGGCCCAAGGGTTGATCCCGCGGGAGGATGCTCAGCAGTGCCGGCGGCAGGAAGGCATGGGTCACGCGCTGTTGCCGGATCAGTTCCACCAGTTGTTGCGGGTCGCGCCGCGCGTCTTCACCGGGCACGATCAGCTCGGCGCCTGCGATCAGGGGGGCGAAAATATCAATCAGCGAAGAGTCGAAGCTCAATGGTGAGAACTGCAGCACCCGGCTGTGCTCGCTCAGTTGCACATGGCTGCCGAACCAGGCAGTGAAGTGGGCCAGGTTGTACTGACTCAGCAGCGCGCCTTTGGGCTGGCCGGTGGTGCCCGAGGTGTGCAGCACCATGCAAGGGGCGTCCATGGCCGGGCGCTGGCGCAGTAGCGGCGGGGTGGCGTGCGTGTCGAGGGGGCTGACATTCAGGGCGGTAAAACGGCCTCGCAGTGGATGCCGGCCGTCCTCCAGCAGCACCGAGACGCCGGCGTTTTCCAGCATGGCTTGTTGGCGTTGTGGCGGGTGGCCCGGCTCCAGTGGCAGGTACACCGCGCCGCAGCCCAGCACCGCGAGGATGCTGGCGTACAGCTCAAGGGACTTGCCCAGGCAAACGCCAATTACCTGCGGTGTGTCGCCGGCCTCAAGCAAAGGCCAAAGATGCTGCTGGATAGCCAGGCTCTTGCGATGCAACTGTCGATAACTCAGCACGTTCCCGGCGATGTTCAGCGCCGGTCGTTCGGCGAAGGTTTGAAGACTGATCTCCAGTCGTTCGATCATGGGCACCTGGGCTTGTTGCTGCAGCGCCGAGTCGGCGGTCTGGTTAAAGCGATGCAGGTACGCCAACGATGCGAGCGCTTGCAGGCTGTGTTCGGGAGCATCGGAGGCGATCGCGGTTTGCGAAAAATAGCCCGCGTCCCGGGAGAAACCGCTGACGTGTTGGGCCACCCATTCCACCAGGCGAGTAGCTGCCTGGCGCCGCAACCGTTGGCCGTTGCCGCTGGGTTCTGCGTCAACGTTCAGGACCGCCAGGAGTCGGTGTGCGCTGGCGTAGCACCTGAATTGCAGGGTCGGCAGCCCACCGTCAGTCTGCGTCCCGAGGCCCAGGCGCAAGCTCATCAAGGCCGTGTGAACCAGGCCCGGCGGGATTGCCTCGCTACCGTCATCAATCAGCAGGTCGACGTCCCTTGCGTCGCTCGTTTGCGTAAGGGCATGACCGTATTGCTCCAGTGTCTGCCCCACTTCATCCAACGCCGCGCTGATGCCCACCAACCCAATCTTCAGGCGCCTCATGGGTGAACTCCTGGCGTCGGAAGAAAGGCGTCCAGGGCCTGGACCACGCTCGCCGTTTGCAGCAGGCCGCTGTGATTCAGGAACGCCTTGATATTGCCGAGCAACGGGTGCTGGCGGGTGATGGGAAAGTCCATCGCGTGCACCTCGGCACGCAACGCAGCGCGAGTGCTGGCGCTGATGTCCAGGTGCTCGATCAGTTGCAGGTCGAAGTTCTTTTGCAGGTCGTGGGTCAGGTAATGCTGGAGGAATACTGGCAGGATCCGGGCGATGCAGTCGCGGTCTTCGGCGCTCGCAGACTGCCAATAGATCCGTACCAGTCGCGTCCAGAAAACCCCATGACGGCCCTCGTCAAACAAGTGGTCGGCCATCAATCCACGGATGGATTGCTTGACGCTGTCGTCCTTGGAAAACGCCGCCACGTCATGGGTCACGGTGTTCTCGGCGATGGCCACTGCGATCAACTCCACGGCATCGCGCAGGTGTTCGGGAGCCAGCGCCAGCGCGGCAGGCAAGGCGCGGCTCAGTTCGATTTGCCCGGGCAGTTCAAGGGGCGCGATGCCCGTCATCTCGACGGCCTGTTGCATGAAGTCGAGGGCGACGAGGGCGTGGTAATCCTCGTCCACCACCACGGTCATGGCGTCGTAGCGACAGGCGAGCGGGAAGGGCACCGAAAAGCGATTCTTGGCAATGCGGCGTGCGGTCTTGTCGACGATTTCGGTTTCAAAGATCACCACGTCGTTGATGAACTTGTAGAACGTCTGCAACAAGACAACATCGCGGCACTGTGGGCATTGATCGACAAAGGTCGCACTCAGCACCAAGGGTTGTCGGCTCAAGGGATAGATCAGCTTTTGATCGTTTTCCAGCAGGCGGCGCGGGCGGGTACGGATGGTCGCGCGGCGCTCCCAATCGTCGGCACATGAGCGATAGTCGACAGGGTTCATACGCGTACCTCCGGCAGGCACAGGCGCAACCCGTCCCATAAGGCCAGGCGGCTTTCCACGGCGCTCAGGGCGGCACTGTTGGCCTGCTGCTCGCGGCTCGGGTCGGCCAGTGTGAGGCGTTGCAGCAGTTGCTCCGCCGCCGGGCCATGCTCCTCTGCGTCAACCTCCATGTGGCGCTTGAGGTAGTAGCAGAAGGTCGGGGCTTGGCGGTGGAGCTTCTCGCACCCCTCCAGGACACGCTTGAACATCGCCGGTATGACGCTCTCGCGGCCGTGGAGAAAGGCGGCCGCCACACAGTGGGTCGGTGCGTTCAGGGCAACCTGCAAGGTGCTCCTGACGAAATGGGCCACGGCAGGATGGGCATCGACGCTTTGCAGGGCCGTTTCTGCATCGCTGCCGTCGCGTTGCAGGGTGATGAATTTTTCGATGGCCGTGGTGCTGGCGCCGACTTCACGCATGGCTTCCAGGTACAACTCGAAGTGGCTGCCGTGGCCGTGACCGGGACAGGCGTCCGACTCTTCGCCCAACACGATCTCATTGATCAGGCGTGCCGCTTGCGGGTCCGGCGGCGGCAACCACGGCAGGCGCATACCCGTCAGGTCATGTTGCAGGCGTTTGGTCAGCGTCATGAAGTCCCAAACAGCGAACACATGGTTTTCCATAAAGTATCGCAACTTTGGAAGTGTGTTTATTTGTGTAAATAATGGATGGCTGTGTAACTTCTGCTTTTTTTGTTTAAGCAGGTGTGAGTGCTGGAGCATGATTGATGCCTATAAGTCGTTGTTTCTTCCCTGATAACAAGCAGCCACGTGCTGTTATTGATTAACAAGCAGCACGCTATGACAAAAACACCAAAGCTTTATTTAAAGGAACGTCACGCGCAGTGACGCCCGAGCAGGGTTCACGCTGTCGATTGGGGAGAGTTTGGAGGTTGTAATAGTCTGATTAGGTATTCAGGCGCTTTTGGTTTTATTAGTTGTTACGAATAAAGATATTGCGGTAGTTGAATGGCTCTGTGAAGTGTAGGAAGTGTTTTTTCGGATTAATCTTTTAACGGGCGTGAATGTTGTGAGTTCACCTCCATCGGCCAAGGTCGCTGCGCAGCGCTTTGTGGTCGAAGGAGGCGTCTCGGTTCCACGGAGAATTTACAGCGGGGCGTTCTCTTCAGTCTCTTCAAGACTTTTGAGATAACCGGTAATCACCTCCATGCCGCGGGTGAGGTGGTTACGCAAGGTCAGGATGCTTTCCTCGACTTTCTTTTGTGCCACCAGGTCGAGCAGTTCGCGGTGGTCTTCCTGGGACGTCTTGCCCAGGCCCATGGCCTCCAGGTTGAAGCGCAGGAAACGCTCTTCTTCGTTCAAGCCGTGTTCAACCAGCTTGAGCAACCGCTGATTGCCCGCCTTGCCATACAGCGCCATGTGGAACAGGCGGTTGAGCCGGCCAATTTCGGTGTAATCGGTTTCCCGCTCCAGCGCATCAATGAAGGCGCCAGCCTGAGCAATGTCATCGGGCGTGAGCAGGGGAATCGACAAGCGCAGCGCTTCGGATTCCAGGAGGATGCGCAGGGCGTAAGTTTCCGCCGAATGGTCTTCAATCAGCGGCGCCACCACCGCCCCTTTATGGGTAACCACATGCAGCAGCGACTGCGCTTCCAGTTGACGCAATGCCTCGCGCACCGGCATCCGGCTGACCCCGAACAAGCTGGCCAACTCCTGTTGGCGCATGGCGGTGCCGCAGGGCAAGCGACCATCCAGGATGGCGTTGCGCAATGTTTCTTCAATCACGGAGCGGGCGAGATGGGCGGGGATAGGCCCGCTGATCTGGATGCTGCTCAAAGGGTTCGGCTTCTGCGTCACGACTACGCTATCCTCCTTTTCAGGGTGAGGTGGCTAATTGGATCCAATGCACACTAGAGATTGTCCACAAGCTTGTCAAACGGGCAAGGTTTCGGCTTGTAAGCGACTCAACAGCGCGTTCCACCGGCCCACGACGCCCTTTTGTCAGGTCTTACAGGCTTAACGTCTGTGAGACACACTTTATTCCCGAAAGTCGCGGCTACAGCGGTATTGCTGCATATCGATATTCACTAACGGTATTTAAAATGCCGTTCTTATGACTATAAAGTCACTCTCCTGACCGCCCGGGAGTGAACTCATGTCTGCCACCTCTACTGTTCCAACAGCGACCGACACCACACAAACCTTCGAGATCCGTCCATTTCCCGGCAGCGTCGGTGCCGAGATCATTGGCCTGGACCTGACCCGCCCGGTCAGCGACCAGGACTTCGCGCGCATTCACCGCGCGCATCTGGACCATCACGTCGTGGTCTTCCGCGACCAACGCATCACCCCCGAACAACAGATCGCCTTCAGCCGCCGCTTCGGTGTGCTGCAAATCCATGTGCTCAAACAGTTCCTGCTGGCCAACCACCCGGAAATCCTGATCGTCTCCAACATCATCGAAAACGGCCAATCCATCGGCCTGGGAGATGCCGGCAAATTCTGGCACTCGGACCTTTCCTATAAAGAGTTGCCGAGCCTGGGCTCGATGCTCCATGCCCAGGAGCTGCCGTCCGAGGGTGGCGACACGTTGTTCGCCGACATGCACAAAGCCTGGGACAACCTGCCCGAGCCCCTGCGCAAGGCCGTAGAAGGCCGCAGTGCTGCGCATTCGTACACCGCACGCTATAGCGAAACCAAATTCGAAGGCAATTGGCGCCCAACCCTCACCCCAGAGCAACTGGCTCAAGTGGCGGAAGTGGTGCACCCGATCGTGCGCACCCACCCGGAAAACGGCCGCAAGGCGCTGTTCGTCAGTGAGGGCTTCACCACCCGCATCGTCGGCCTGCCGGAAGATGAAAGCCGCGACTTGCTGGCCCAGCTCTACGCCCATAGCGTGCTGCCGGAAAACATCTACCGCCACCAGTGGCAGCCCCACGACATGGTGTTCTGGGACAACCGTTCGCTGATCCACCTGGCGGCCGGCTGCCCGAGCCACCTGCGGCGCAAGTTGTACCGCACCACCATCCAGGGCGACGCGCCTTTCTGATCCGGAGCATGACCATGTCCAAGAAAATCCCATTTGCGCGCCTGGCCGCCACGGTTGGCCTGGGCATCAGCCTGCTGGCCGGCAGCCTGGTTGCACCTGCCGCCGCCCAGGCCGAAGGCGAGATTCGCATCGCCGAGCAGTTCGGCATCGTCTACCTGCTGCTCAACGTGGTGCGCGACCAGAACCTGATCGAGAAGTACGGCAAGCAGGAAGGCATCGACATCAAGGTCGACTGGACCCAATTGTCCGGTGGTGCAGCCGTCAACGACGCCTTGCTCTCCGGCTCCATCGACATTGCAGGGGCCGGTGTTGGCCCGCTGCTGACCATCTGGGACCGCACCCACGGCAAACAGAACGTGAAAGCCGTCGCCTCCCTGGGCAACTTCCCGTACTACCTGGTAAGCAACAATCCCAAGGTTAAGACCATCGCGGACTTCACCGAAAAAGACCGCATTGCGGTGCCGGCGGTGGGCGTCTCCGTGCAGTCGCGTTTCCTGCAATACGCCGCTGCCAAGCAATGGGGCGACAAGGAATTCAATCGCCTCGACAAGTACACCGTCGCCGTTCCGCACCCGGATGCGACCGCTGCGCTGATTGCCGGTGGTACCGAACTGACCGGGCATTTCTCCAACCCGCCGTTCCAGGAACAGGCCCTGACCAACCCGAACGTGCACGTGGTGCTCAACTCCTATGACATCCTCGGGCCGAACTCGCCGACGGTGCTGTTCGCCACCGAGAAATTCCGCAACGACAACCCGAAAACCTACAAGGCGTTCGTCGAGGCACTGACCGAAGCGGCACAATTCGCCCAGAACGACAAAGGCGCCGCCGCCGACACCTACATCCGCGTGACCAAGGCCAAGATCGACCGTGCCGAGTTGCTGAAAATCATCGAGAACCCGCAGTTCGAATTCAGCGTCACCCCGAAAAATACCTACCCGCTGGCGGAATTCCTCTACCGCGTCGGCGCGATCAAAAACAAACCCGAATCGTGGAAGGATTACTTCTTCCAGGACGCCAAACCGCTGCAAGGGAGCTGACATGAACGCGCCCTTGCAAGGCCACACGGCCAGCAACCCGACGGCTACCGAAGCCCTGCTTTCGGTGGATAAAGTCAGCCTTGAATACCGCACGCCTGAACGGGTCGTGCGGGCCACCCACCAGGTCAGTTTCGCGATCGACCCGGCCGACCGCTTTGTACTGCTGGGGCCTTCGGGCTGCGGCAAATCCACGCTGCTGAAATCCATCGCCGGCTTTATCAAACCGTGCGAGGGCGAGATTCGTCTGCTCGGGCAAAAAGTCGAGCAACCGGGCCCGGATCGCATCGTGGTGTTCCAGGAATTCGACCAACTGCCGCCGTGGAAAACCGTCAAGCAGAACGTCATGTTTCCGCTGCTGGCCTCCAAGACTCTCAAGCGTCGCGAGGCCGAAGAGCGGGCGCTGTATTACCTGGAAAAAGTCGGCCTGACGGCGTTCGCCGACGCCTACCCGCACACTCTGTCCGGCGGCATGAAAGCCCGCGTGGCGATCGCCCGGGCGTTGGCCATGCAGCCGAAAATCCTGCTGATGGACGAACCCTTC
This sequence comes from Pseudomonas sp. ADAK13, assembly GCF_012935715.1. Lineage (NCBI taxonomy): Bacteria > Pseudomonadati > Pseudomonadota > Gammaproteobacteria > Pseudomonadales > Pseudomonadaceae > Pseudomonas > Pseudomonas sp. ADAK13. The sequence continues at coordinate 2,105,974 of NZ_CP052860.1, read as the reverse complement.
GCCGCCCTCGATGCCCTGACCCGCCGCAAGATGCAGGAAGAGCTGCTGCTGCTCTGGGAAGAGGTGCGTTTCACCCTGTTGTTCGTCACCCACTCCATCGAAGAAGCGCTGGTGGTGGGCAACCGCATCCTGTTGCTGTCGCCGCATCCGGGCCGGGTGCGGGCGGAAATCCACAGCCATCAATACGACCTTCACAGCCTCGGCGGTGTGGCGTTCCAGGCTTCGGCGCGGCGCATTCATCGGCTGTTGTTTGATGAAGCGCCCGAGGCGGAAACCGAGCTGGGTTTCGCCGATATCCGCATCGCTTATTGAAGGGTTTTCACCATGCGCCAGGAATATGAAATCACTCTCGAACCGTTGCCCGGTGTTCGCGTTGAACGCGAATTGCCGTGGCGTCAGCGCCTGTGGCAACAAGGCTGGCTGCGTAAAAGCCTGATCCTGCTCGTGCTCGCGATCCTGTGGGAGGCGGCCGCCCGTTATCAGAACAACGACCTGCTGCTGCCGAGCTTCCTGCAGACGCTGAGCGCGTTCTACGACGGCATGGCCAGCGGCGAGCTGTTGAGTAAGGTCAGCATCTCGCTGGTGGTGCTGATCAAAGGCTATTTGATCGGCATTGTGCTGGCGTTCGCCCTGACGACGCTGGCGGTGTCGACCCAACTGGGCCGCGACCTGCTGAGCACCCTGACCTCGATGTTCAACCCGTTGCCGGCGATTGCCCTGCTGCCGCTGGCGCTGCTGTGGTTTGGCCTGGGGCAGAACAGCCTGATCTTCGTGCTGGTGCATTCGGTGCTGTGGGCGCTGGCGCTGAATACCTATTCCGGGTTCCTCGGTGTCTCGGAAACCCTGCGCATGGCCGGCCGCAATTATGGCCTCAAAGGCATGCGCTTCGTGTTGTTCATCCTGATCCCGGCCGCGCTGCCGTCGATCCTCGCGGGGCTGAAAATCGGCTGGGCGTTTGCCTGGCGCACGTTGATTGCTGCCGAACTGGTATTCGGCGCCACCAGCGGCAAGGGCGGGCTGGGCTGGTACATCTTCCAGAACCGCAACGAGCTGTACACCGACAAGGTGTTTGCCGGGTTGGCGGTGGTGATCCTGATCGGCCTGCTGGTGGAGAACCTGGTGTTTGACACCCTGGAGCGCGTCACCGTGAAGCGCTGGGGCATGCAGCGCTGACTGAAACACCCATCCTGTGGCGAGGGAGCAAGCTCCCTCGCCACAGTCTGCTACGATTGCGCCAAGTTCACTCCCAACCGATCACGAGTGCTTGGCATGCAATTACCCGACATGAACCTGCTGGTCGCCCTCGACGCGCTGCTCGACGAGGGCAGTGTGGTGGGCGCCGCGCGGCGGATGAACTTGAGCCCGGCCGCCATGAGCCGCACCCTCACACGCATCCGTGAGGCGGTGGGCGACCCGATCCTGGTGCGCGCCGGTCGCGGCCTGGTGCCGACGCCCAAGGCCCTGGAGTTGCAAGGCCAGGTGCGTAACGTGGTGGAACAGGCGGCGCTGCTGTTTCGCTCGGCGGACGACGTAGACCTGCGCACCCTGCGCCGGCGGTTCAGCGTGCGGGCCAATGACTTCTTTGTCGGTGTGTATGGCGGTCGGCTGTTCGATACCATGGAGCGCATGGCACCGCTGTGCGAACTGCGCTTTGTGCCCGAGGGCGACACCGACGATGAAGCCCTGCGTGAAGGCCGGCTTGACCTGCGGGTGGGCAACACCATGCCGATCACCCCGGAAGTGAAGGTACAGAACCTGTTCACCACCACCTTTGTCGGGCTGGCGCGGGAAGGGCACCCATTGTTCGATGGAGAGATTACCGCCGCACGGTTCGCCAGCTATTCCCACATCAGCATCTCCCGGCGCGGCATCGCCCGCGGGCCGATCGATACCGCCTTGAATGCCCAGGGCCTGGAACGCCGGGTCGCGATGATCGCCCCGGGGTTTCACGGCGCGATGTTCATGCTGCCCGACTCGGACCTGATCCTGCCGGTACCCAAGGAAGCGCTCTACAGCGCCAATCGCCTGAAGCTGCCGCTGCGGGCGTTTACCCTGCCTATCTCCCTGCCGACCCTGGTGCTGACCCAGGCCTGGCACCCGCGCTTCGACAAAGACCCGGCCCATAAATGGCTGCGCGAAACCATGCGCGAATGCTGCGAGGCGACGTGGCAAGAAGCGCAACCCACGTGAGTCGGAAGTGAGCTCGGTCAATGTGGGAGCTGGCTTGCCTGCGATGCGGGCGACCCGGTTTTTCAGGAATAGCGAGGTGATGCCATCGCGGGCAAGCCCGGCTCCCACAGAGATCGCATACCTTTTGATCGTTGCGTCTGGTGCACTTATAAGCTTCCTATAAGTCACTTTTTGTCATGTCTAAGCCTTATTAAACTGCTCGGGTATTTCCTATTCCGAGTTGTAGTTCATGACGTCCCTCGCTGCTCCCGCACCCCTGGCCGCAGCCAAGCCGACCGCCATCGCCCCGCCCGTTTTCGGTCCACGCATCATCATCGGCCTGGTGGGCGTATTGCTCGCGGTACTGGTGTCCGGCCTCAACGAGATGGTGACCAAAGTCGCCCTCGCCGATATTCGCGGTGCGATGTACATCGGCTTCGACGAAGGCACCTGGCTGGTAGCCGCCTACACGGCCACCTCCGTCTCGGCCATGGCGTTCGCGCCGTGGTGCTCGGTGACCTTTTCCCTGCGCCGCTTCACCCTCTGTGCCATCGGCCTGTTCACCGTGCTCGGCGTGCTGTGCCCGTTCGCACCGAACTACGAAAGCCTGTTGGTGTTGCGCACCGTGCAAGGCCTGGCCGGCGGCGCGTTGCCGCCGATGCTGATGACCGTGGCCCTGCGCTTCCTGCCCGCCAACGTCAAACTCTACGGCCTGGCGGGTTACGCCCTGACGGCGACGTTCGGCCCCAGCCTCGGCACACCGCTGGCGGCAATGTGGACTGAATACGTCGGCTGGCAATGGGCGTTCTGGCAGATCGTCGGGCCGTGCCTGCTGGCCATGGCGGCCGTGGCCTACGGCTTGCCTCAGGACCCGCTGCGCCTTGAGCGTTTCAAGCAGTTCAACTGGCGTGGCTTGCTGCTGGGTTTTCCGGCGATCTGCATGCTGGTGATCGGCCTGTTGCAGGGCAATCGGCTGGACTGGTTCGAGTCGCCGTTGATTACCTCATTGTTGATCGGCGGCCTGGTGCTGCTGGTGCTGTTCATGATCAACGAGTGGTCGCACCCGATGCCGTTTTTCAAGTTGCAGATGCTCGGCATTCGTAACCTGTCATTCGCGCTGATCGTACTGGCCGGGGTGCTGATAGTGCTGCTGGCGGTGACCATCATTCCGTCCAGCTACCTGGCTCAGGTGCAAGGCTACCGCCCGCTGCAAACCGCCCCGGTGATGCTGATCATGGCGCTGCCGCAGTTGATCGCGCTGCCGTTGGTGGCGGCGCTGTGCAACCTGCGCTGGGTCGATTGCCGCTGGGTATTGGGCATCGGCTTGAGCATGTTGATCCTGTCGTGCGTGGGCGGCGCGCAGTTGACGTCGGCCTGGATTCGCGATGATTTCTACGTGCTGCAACTGCTGCAAATCTTCGGGCAACCGATGGCGGTGCTGCCGCTGCTGATGCTCTCTACCGGCAGCATCACACCCCAGGACGGGCCGTTCGCCTCGGCCTGGTTCAACACCGTCAAAGGCCTGGCTGCCGTGGTCGCCACCGGCGTGCTCGACGCCCTGACGACCCACCGCCTGCATTTCCACTCGACCATGTTGGTGGACAGCCTGGGCAACTCGCCCCTGGCCGACAGCGATGCCGCCGGCCTCGCCCATCGGCTGCACGAGCAGGCCGCGGTGCTCACCTCTTCGGATCTCTACTACGTCATGGCCGGTGTCGCGGCGGCGTTGATCCTGCTGATTTTCTGGATGCCGACGCGGATTTATCCGCCCCGCGCGCCGACTTGATTGCTCACTGAGCCAAAAGGATTGCTATGAAACGCAAAGACAAAATCGCTGTAACCGTCATCACTGTGTTTGCCGTGGGGGTGCTGGTTTACCTGCTGGCGCCGGGCGTGTTCGGCAGCAAGCGCCAGAGCACCAACGATGCCTTCGTCGCCGCTGACTACACCCTGGTGGCACCGCGTGTGGCCGGCTTCATCAAGGAAGTGCTGGTGGACGACAACCAGCGGGTCAAGGCCGGGCAGTTGCTGGCGCTGATCGATGACCGTGACTTCCGTGCCGCTGCCCAGGCGGCCGATGCCGATACGCTGGTGGCCCAGGCGCAGCTGAAAAATGCCACGGCGACCCTGGAACGGCAAAGCTCGGTGATTGCCCAGGCCCAGGCCACCGTGGCGGCGGATCGCGCCGAAGTGGCATTTGCCGAACATGAACTGAACCGCTACAACCACCTCGCGGGCGTAGGCGCCGGTACCGTACAAAACGCCCAGCAAGCCAAGACCCGCATCGAGCAGGCCACCGCGCGCCTGGCCAATGCCACGGCGGTGCTGGCGGCCGAACGCAAGCAAGTGGAAATCCTCAGCGCCCAGCGGGATGCGGCAGAAGGTGGCCTGAAACGCGCCCAGGCGGCGCTGGAAATGGCCAGCTATCAGTTGTCGTACACCCGCATCGTCGCGCCGGTAGACGGCATGGTCGGCGAGCGGGCGGTGCGGGTCGGCGCCTATGTGACGCCGGGCAGCAAGATCCTCGCTGTGGTACCCCTGGCCGAGGCCTACGTGGTGGCCAATTTCCAGGAAACCCAACTGTCCCACATGCACGCAGGCCAAACGGTGGACGTGAAGGTCGACAGCCTCGATGGCGAAGTGCTCAAGGGGCACCTCGAAAGCCTGGCGCCGGCCACCGGGGTGACGTTTGCCTCGGTCAAGCCCGACAACGCCACCGGCAACTTCACCAAGGTGGTGCAGCGCATTCCGGTGAAAATCATCCTGGAACCCGGCCAGGCACTGACCGAGCGCCTGCGGGTCGGCATGTCGGTGGAAGCCAGCGTCAACACCCACGCCGCCGCCCAGCCACGTGAGGTGGCGCAGCAATGAGACACCTCGCCTGGTTTACCTTAAGCCTGCTCAGCCTGAGCGCCTGCACCGTCGGCCCGGACTTTCAGCGCCCGCAAAATCCCGTCGGCCAATGGACCGAGCCTCATGGCCAGCAAGCCGCCAGCCACGCGGTCAACGACCCGCTGGAGGAGCGCTGGTGGGAAGTGTTCCACGATGCGCAACTCACCGCGCTGACACGTCGCGCGCTGACCGATAACCTCGACCTGAAACTCGCCAGCAGCCGCCTGCAACAAAGCCGCGCCGCGCGCCAGGTGATCACCGCCGAGCGCTACCCGACCGTCAACGCCACCGGCGATTACCTGCGCCAGCGCAACAGTGCCGATGGCTTGAGCGACGCGTCGGGCAAGAACGGCCGCGCGGCCTACAACCAGTGGGACATGGGTTTCTCCGCTGCCTGGGAACTGGATTTCTGGGGCCGGGTAAAACGCGAAACCGAAGCCGCCGACGCCACCCTGCAAGTCGCTGAAAACGACCGCCGCGCGGTGCTGTTATCAGTGCTGGCGGAAACCGCCCAGGACTACATCCAGCTTCGCGGCGTGCAGAACACCCGGGCCGTCACCGAACAAAACCTCGACGTGGCCCGCCACAGTTTGAAGCTGTCGCAGCTGCGTCTGGCCGACGGGGTGGCCACTGACCTGGACGTCGCCGAAGCCGCCGCTCAAGTCGCCGCCATCGAGGCGCGCCTGCCAGACTTGCAGCAACGCCAGGACCAGTTGATCAACGCCCTGAGCCTGCTGATGGGTGAACCACCGCAAGCCTTGTATGCCCAGCTGTCCAAGGACGCCGCCGTACCGCAAACCCAACGCCAGGTCGCTATCGGCATGCCGTCGCAACTGGCTGAGCGGCGCCCCGACATTCGCCAGGCCGAAGCGCGATTGCATGCCGCCACCGCCTCCATCGGTGTGGCCAAGGGCGACTTCTACCCGCGTATCACCTTGTCCGGCAGCGTGGGTTCCCAGGCGTTGCAGCTGGCGGATTTCGGCTCGTGGAGTTCGCGGGCATTCGCCTTCGGCCCGCAACTGAGCTTGCCGATTTTCAACGGTGGTCGCTTGCAAGGCATGCTCGATTTGCGCGAAGCCCAGCAACAGGAAGCGGCCCTGGCCTACCAGCAAACGGTACTGCGGGCCTGGCATGAAATCGACGACCAGTTGACCCGCTACAACGCCAGCCAACTGCGCCGCGACAGCCTTGCCGAAGCGGTACGCCAGAACCAGATTGCCCTCACCACGGCGCAACACCAGTACGTCGAAGGCGTGGTGGATTTCGTCAACGTGCTGACGGTGCAAAGTGCGTTGCTGGCGACTCAGGAGCAGTGGGTGGAAAGCTCCACCGGCGTTTCCCTGGCCATGGTCGGGTTGTACAAGGCGTTGGGCGGGGGCTGGGAGTCGGTGTATCCGTTGCAAACGGCTGGGCGCTGAATGACAAAGAACTTTGCCAGCCGCGCAACAAGGTGTAATGATAATTGCTCTCAATAACGCACCTGAGCTTTTCATGGACACCGCGACTGACGGCCGGCAACAGCTTCATCTCCTGTATCGCGACCATCACGGCTGGCTGCAAGGCTGGCTGCGCAAGCGCCTGGGGGATCGTGAACACGCCGCTGATGTGGCGCAGGACACCTTCCTGCGTTTGCTGGTGTCGGGACGCTTTCCCGGGGCCAAGGAAAGCCGCAGCTACCTGACGCAGATCGCCCACCTGCCGGAGCCCGAATCGCCGTCCCTGGAAACCCGCGCACTGATCCTCGAGACCCTGATGCAGATCGACGCCATGCTCGATCGTATGCCCGACAACGTGCGCAGGGCTTTCCTGTTGTCGCAGTTCGAGGGGCTGAGCTACGCACAGATTGCCGAGCGCCTGGAGGTGACCGTCAGCTCGGTGCAGAAGTACATGACCCGGGCGATTCTTGCCTGCTATCAGGTCGCCTACGAAGAATGAGAATGCGGTCTGAAGCGCCGATTGCCCCGGCCATTGTCGAGCAAGCCAGCGAGTGGCTGATGCTGCAATGGGGCGGCGAACTGGATGGCGACCAGCGCCAGGCCTTTGCGCGCTGGCAGGCGGCCGACCCTGAACACCGGCGTGCCTGGAAACGTTTGCAGCAATTGCAGCACACCCTCGGTGGCGTGCCCGCCGACAGTGCCCGCGCGGTTTTACGCGATACACCGGACACCCAGCGCCGCGCAGCCTTGAAGCTGCTCGGGCTGTTGCTGATGGCCGGCGGCAGCGGCTATCTGGTGCAGGGCAGCCAGCCGTGGCAGGCGGCGTTTGCCGAATACCGTACCGCCACCGGCGAGATTCGCCACCTGACCTTGAGTGACGGCACGCGCCTGGACCTCAACAGCAACAGCGCGGTCGACCTGCGGTTCAGTACCAGTGAGCGACGTATCCGCCTGATACGCGGCGAGATCCTGCTGACCAGCGGCCACGACCCGTCCCGGCCATTGATCGTCGAAACCCCGGCGGGGGATGTGCAGGCCCTGGGCACCCGGTTTGCCGTGCGTGAAGGGGACGATGGCAGTCGTGTCGACCTGTATGAGGGGCGTGTGCAGGTACGTCCGGTGCACGGTGCGGCGGTACAAATGAGCGCCGGAGACAGCCTGTGGTTCAGCGCCAGTCAGACTTCGACGCGGGTGCCGGTGGATGTCAACGCCAGCAGTTGGACCCAGAACCGCCTGGTCGCCGAGCGCCAGCCGTTGGGGCAGTTCATCACCGAACTGGGCCGCTACCGCCCGGGCCTGCTGCGTTGCGATGCTGCGGTGGCGGGCTTGCTGTTGACCGGGGTGTTTCCGCTCAACGACACCGACGCGATTCTCCACGCGCTTGAGCGTTCGTTGCCGGTGCAGGTGCAGGCGGTTACGCGCTATTGGGTCACGATCAAGGCGCGGGTGTAAAAAATTTTTTGCCTTCGGCTTGTCGGTTTTTCAACCCCGTCCGGGATACCTCTTGAAAGCCAATCAAGAAGCGTTCTCACGGGGAGCCCTGCAATGTCGCACCACCCAATCCAACCCCTGGCCCGCGCCCTGCGCCGTGGCCTGTTTGTCAGTTTGCTGGCGACGGCGCCAGTGGTGCCGAGCCTGGTCCAGGCGCAGGAGAGCGCTGAAGCCTTACGCCAATACAACATTCCCGCAGGCAACCTCGACCAGGCCTTGAACCACTTCGCCAGCGCCTCGGGAATTCTGTTGTCGGTGGACGCCTCGCTGACCCAAGGCAAGCGCAGCGCCGGCTTGCAGGGGCGCTACGCCACCGGGCCCGGGTTGGAACGTTTGTTGGTCGGCAGCGGATTGGTTGCGGTGCAATCCCAGGGTGGCTGGTCGTTGCAGGCGCTGCCCGCGAGCGGTGCGCTGCAACTCGGTGCGACACAGATCAGTGGCCAACAGGATCAAGAAACTGCCTGGGGCCCGGTCGACGGCATCGTTGCCAAGCGCAGCGCCACCGGCAGCAAGACCGATTCGGCGCTGGTGGAAATCCCCCAGACCATCAACGTCATCACCGCCGCCGAGATCAAGGCGCGCGGTGCCCAAAGTGTCACCCAGGCACTGCTCTACACACCGGGCATGACGGCCGGCGGTTTTTCCGATCGGGTCAAACTGTTCGATGAACCCACCTCCCGTGGCTTCTCGCCTACGCCGCTGTACCTCGACGGCTTGCACCTGCCTTATGGCGGCGGCAGCACCGGCGGTGCATTGCAGATCGAGCCCTATTCCCTGGAGCGCATCGAAGTGCTCAAAGGCCCTGCCTCGGTCTTGTACGGGCAGAACCAGCCGGGCGGCATCGTCAACATGGTCAGCAAGCGCCCCAGCGAAACCCCGGTGCATCAAGTGGTGCTGGAGGCCGGCACCTACGAGCACAAAAGCGCCGCCATTGACCTCAGTGGACCGCTGGATGAGCAGGGCCAGTTTCTCTATCGCCTGACTGGCCTGGCCAAGGACGAACAGGGCGAGATCAACTATGTCGAGAACAAACGCCAGTTCATCGCACCCAGCCTGACCTGGCAACCCAACGACGACACCCGCCTGACCGTGTTCGCCCAGTACCAGAAAGACAAAGGCGTGCCCGAGGCCCAGGGGTTGCCCGCGTCCGGGACGATCTGGGACAACCCCAACGGCAAGATCAAGCGTGACCTGTTTCTCGGCGAGCCAGGCGTCAACCAGTACAACCGCGAGCAGTACGTGTTGGGCTATGAGGTGTCCCATCGCCTGAACGACACCTGGACCCTCAAGCAAAATGCTCGCTACGCCGAAGTGGACGACCGCTACACCGCACCGCTGCACGGCTACAGATTTGTGCCCAACCCGGTAACCGGCGCGCAAGACCAGCGCTACCTGCAACGCTTCGGCGTGGACTGGTCGCAGCACAACAAAGTATTCGGTGTGGATAGCATCGCCCAGGCGGAGTTCGACACCGGCGCACTGTCCCACACGTTGATCGTTGGCCTGGATTACTACCACTTCAACTCTCAATTCCACGGCCTGTACGACCGTAATCCGCCGGTGATCGACCTGTTCAAGCCGGTCTATGGCCAGCGGCTGAATTTCGGCCAGCCTTACCAATGGGACCGCACCGTGACCCAGACCGGCCTGTACGTGCAGGACCAGATCAAGCTGGATAAGTGGGCGTTGGTGCTGGGCGGGCGCTACGACTGGGCCAACGTGGTCAACAAGGAACCACTGGCCGACACCCGCACCAGCAGCAAAGACCAGGCCTTCACCGGCCGGGCCGGTTTGGTGTACCTGTTCGATAACGGCTTGGCGCCGTTTGTCAGCTACTCCGAATCCTTCCTGCCGCTATCGGGCACCGATATCAGTGGCAAGCCTTTCGATCCATCTACCGGCAACCAGTACGAAGTCGGCTTGAAATACCAGCCGCCGGGCCAGAAGAGCTTTGTTCAGGTATCGGTCTATCAACTGGACCAGGAAAACGTACTGACCACCAACCCGGTAGACACCACCTTCAGCACCCAGAGCGGAGCCATGCGCTCGCGCGGTGTGGAGTTGGAAGCCAAGGCATCCCTCAGCGACGCCTGGGATGTGGTCGCCTCGGCGGCACGTAACGACGTCAAATACACCAAGGACAACGACGGCCGCCAGGGCCGCCACCCGGCGGGCATTGCGCCGCTTACCGCCTCGGTCTGGGTCAACTACACCGTCCTTGGCGACACACCGCTGGCCGGTGTTGGCGCAGGCTTGGGCGCGCGTTACGCCCGCAGCAGCTTTGGCGATTACTACGCAGGGGCGTTCAGCATCCCGTCCTATACCGTCTACGACGCCAGCTTGAGCTACGACTTGGGCACCTCGCCGTTCAAGCTCAAAGGCGTGAGGCTGGCGATGAATGTGCAGAACCTGACCAACAAGACCTACGTATCGCAATGCACCAGCGACCTGGATTGTTACTACGGGGAAGGGCGCACGGTGGTGTCGAGCTTGACCTATGACTGGTAACCATCGGGCATTCGCGGGCGTTTTTTAGCCATTAGTGCCCACAGTCCAAGGACCGTGGGCACTCAAGGATTCTGCAAAAACACCACATACCCTCGAAACCACTCACTGCCCTTCAAATACCCCGGCTCCTCCCACTCTCCACCCTGAATCAACCCAATCTTGAATGGCACGCCCAGCCGATTCATCCGTGGCAAATACGCCGCGTAATCCGGAATGCTGTGGCGGCCCTGATAGGTTTGCACCACCACTTCATCAATTACGCCCTTGAGTTGCGCGATGGCCGCCGGGTCGGCATTGCTGCTCCAGTCCATCAGCCCGGTGATGCTCAGGCGCAAGTCCTTGGGCAGGCGCTGGCGCAGGTCCCGCAGGAAGTCGGCGTATTCGTTGAGGTATTGCGTGCGGGCGTCGAAGTCGATCTGGATACCCACCACCGGATTGCCCGCGTCCCGCCAGCGTTGCACCTGGCCGAGCATCTGGCGGTAGACCGACTCGGGCCAGCGCAGGGTGTGGGCGCGGTACACCACCCAGATTTCACCCTGGGTGATGCGCGGCACACTCATGCCCTGGGCGATGAACTGCACGCCACGCGAGGGCGCGCGGCGGGTCGAGTTGATCTGGCCCTGGAGGATGTACAGGGTTTTCGCCTGCTTGAGCACCGGCTGCGGGGCGACACCGCTCCACAGCCAGAATGCATCATGGTCGCGGGCGTCCACCGCGCCGAAGGCCGGGCGTGCCAGCAGGAGCAGGGCCAGCCAGAAGTGCTTCACGCCTTACCAGTAGTACTGCAGCGACTTGCCCCACTGGGTATCGGCAAATCCGGTTTTCAACTGGCGGAACCAGCCTTTGCGCACGGCCTTGTCGACGTCTTCGCCACCACAGCTGTTGTAGCCCGAAGGCCCGTAGCAGTTGATGGCGCGAAACAGCGCGTAGGCCTTGTCGTTATGCGGTGCCTTGGGATTGCCGATCACCCGCTTGTAGCCTTCGAGCCGCGAAAAGGTTTCACCTTTGAAAGGCGAGGCCGTACTGCCCAGGCTGCCGGCGGAGCGCGCTTGTTCCAGGGGCATGCCGTCCAGGCCGTTACGCAGGACGAATTCACCCAGGCAATTCAGGCCCTGGGGGTTTTTCGGGTCGGCCTGCAGGGTGCTGGCGATTTGCGCGATGCTCGGGCAGGTGTAGCCGGATTCGGCCTTGTCGCCGTTCCAGCGGAACAGTTTCAACGACTGGCCACCGCTGTAGACGTAGCCCAGGCTGGTGCCGAGCTTGTCGTCGGGAGGCGAGGCGGGCAGCTGTTTCAAGTCCTCGGCAAACGTCTCGAACTGGCCGCGCAACAGGTCTTTATAAAGCAGCGTGAATTGCGCGGTCTGGCGCTCTACCGGGTCGCCCGCATTGGCAAGCTGCTGGCGCAGCAGCTCAGGGCCGGCGACGTTGCGCAGCAGGATGTAACGCACCTGCTTGGCGCTGATCGGTGAGTCGGCGGCGAACACCTTGGCCAGTTGGCCGCTGCGTTCGTAGTTCATGGCCAACGCCAGCTCAAGCTGGTCCCGTTGCAGCGGTTGCTTGGCCAGCGGCAGCAGTTGCAGCCACAACGCTTCGGCGGTTTTCCAGTCGTCCTTGGCTTCCAGTGCCAGGCCGCGCAGGGTCTGTTGGCTGAAGGCGAAGTAATCGAGACTGGCCGGCACGTCTTGCGGCAGCAGCTTCAAGGCACGGTCGGGTTGATGCTCGACGTACAGCGCGAACGCCGCCTGCACATAGGCATACAGCGCCGGTTCCTGGGCAAATATCGACTTTTGCCCGTCGAGGGCTTCGCGAGTGAGTTTCGGCGGCTCGCCGGCGCGCATCCACATCAGGTCGTTGAGGGCCAGGATCAACGGGTTGCCCACCGGTGCGGTGGTGCTGGTCAGCAGCTTGGTGTCAGCTTCCTGCACCAGTTCATCCAGCGACACGTTGCGCTGGGCATCGGTGGCCTGGGTCAGTTGCCAGGCAAAGTCATTGGCCAGCTTGTCGGGGTTGGGCGCCAGCCAGTGCACCCGGCGCAGCAGGCCACGGGCGGAGGCGGCGTAGTCGCCCTGTGGATAAGTTTTCAGGTAATCGTCGAAGCCACTCTCGGCCCGTTGCAGCGCGGACTTATCCACATGCTCAAGGGACGGCGTGCCGTATTCGTCGAAGGCATTTTGCTGGGCGTCGTTCAGCGCGGTGCGGGCGGTCATGTACAGCGCCGTTTCCTTGAGCCAGGGCAGCGCGCTGCTCGTCAGCGCCGCGAAGTCTTTTTGTGCGTCGCTGAAGCGCCCGCTGTAAAAATCGCCGGCTGCTTGCAGGTAGGCGAGCAATGCCTGGCCGTCTGTCGATTTAATTTGATCGGCCTCGCCTGCCGCTACGCCGTCGGAGGAGCAACTGCCGAGCATCTGCAACCGCAATTTGGCCAGCAGTTGGCGTTCGGCCTGCGGTACATCGGCTTTCACCACCTGGCTGATAAACGCCGTGGCGCTGTCATCGGCGTTACTGCGGCAACGGCTGCCTTCGCCGGAAAGGAAGGCCTCGCCCGCAGTCTTGTAGTCATCGCGCTTGATGCCCAGCGGGCTCAGCAGTTGGTCCAGTTCGGCGGTGCGCGAGTCGTCGGGCTCGTTGTCGGGCTCATCCGCGGCGGGTGTAAGCCGATACACCGGGAATGGCACCTGGCCAAAGCCTTCGGAAAAGTCCTGCTCGCCCAGGGCATTCGGCGCCAGCGGCATGACGTTCTTGTCTGCCAGCAACAGGCGCAGGTTGACCCGGCTGTCATTGCCCGGGCTCAGGAAGGGCAGGTTGCTGCACACGTCCAGGCTGTTACGCGACACCCGCCAATCCGGGTAGCAGGAGTCATCGCCGCTGGCGTGGGCCTGGAGGGGAAGGGTGGCGAGCACTGTCAGTGCCAGGGGTGACAGAAGACCGATACGCATGAAGTGTCCTTGATCCTGAATCCATGGAAGGTGGCAATCATAGCGTGAACCCACCAAAGCGTCGGAGAAGCCCTGCGCAAAATTCAGATTTGTCCGATTGGCGGATCGCTGTTCAAATGCGCGCAAAACAGCAGGCGAATCGAGGCCTTTTGACCTAGAGTGGCGGTTGTTCGCGCAAGCGTAGTTCAGTAGTAGGTGAGGAAGTAGAGGTGCGACGCTCTGTGGCGGAACAAGACAACAAGGCCGGGGCATTTCCCGTGCTCAATCCTGGCCTGTGGGAGAACGCCGGCTGGCTCGCTCGATTGTGGTGGGTGCCGCTTTTGGCGTTGGCCGTGGCCATGCGCTTCTACGGTTTGACCGCCTCCGCGATCTGGGGCGATGAAGGTTCAAGCCTGCTGCTTGCCGAGTATTCCCTGGAAGACCTGTGGTTTCACGCCGCCCATGACGTTCACCCGCCGCTGTATTTCGTCATGCTGCGTGGCTGGATCGAGGTGTTTGGCGACAGTATTTTCTCCCTGCGCAGCATGAGTGCGATCCCCGGCGTGGTCGCGGTCGGCCTGGGCATCTGGCTGACGCGGCTGATCGCGACCCGCCGCGCGGCGGTGCTGGCGGGGATTCTGCTGGCGTTGCTGCCCACGGCGGTGCGCTACAGCCAGGAAGTGCGAATGTACTCGCTGCTGGGTGTGTGGCTGCTGGCTGCGACCCTGGCATTGGTGTATTGGGTTCGCCAGCCTGAGCGCAAGCGGTACCTGGTGGCCTATGCGCTGTTGATGACGGCGGCCTTCTATACCCACTACTTCACCGCCTTGTGCGTGCTGGTGCACTGGGCATGGCTGGTATTGCTGCGCCTGCCACGGGCCGGCGGCCTGCGCCTTGTCACACGTCCGGGCTGGTGGCTGGCCAACGTTGCCATTGTGTTGCTGTACCTGCCCTGGCTGCCGAATTTGCTGGGCCTGGTGCAGCACACCGAAGAGCTCAAGGTGGGCGGGGATATTGGTTGGGAAGACCCGGTCAACCTGTATTCGGTGCCGTCGATGGTGTGGCAGTTCCTGATTCAGGACCCGGGCGACCACCTGTGGCGGCCACTCTTTGTCGTGTTTCCGTTATTGCTGGTGGCGCTGGTCGGTGTGACCGCCTGGCGCGATCAAAGCCGCTATCGCTTCGGCTGGCTGCTGGGGCTTTTTTTGATGCTGCCGGTGCTGCTGGTCTATGGGGTTTCGTTTATCTCCCCGGTGTTTATCGAGCGATATCTCACTGCGTACGCGATGAGTTTGCCGATCATCGTGGCGCTGGCTGTCGACCGTCTGTCGCCGCGCCTGACGCTGGCGGGCGCCGCATTGTTCGTGCTGTTTGTCGGGATCGAGCTGGTGGGCGTGAAGACCAACGCCACCGTCGATGAACATGATCAATTCAACGTCGCGGTGGAATTCGTCAACCGCAACTATCAGGAAGATGACCGCATCGTCATCAGCGACATGCTCTGGTACCTGCCCTACGTCTATTACGACGAGACCGACGCCCAGTTGCAGCTCTTCACCCCACCGACCGCCGCCGGCAAATCGACCCGGCCGAATGCCTATGGTTTTGGCACGTTGGTGGACCAGGATGGCGGGCGCATCTACCTCGATCGCTTGTCGGCGTTGCCGGCAGACATCCAGCGTGTGTGGCTGATCAGCGCCGCTGACGGCCCGGATGATTTTGCCCCGTTGCCGGCAGGCTGGCGCCAGCTCAGCCAGCAGGATGGCGGCGGCGCTCGCGCCCGGCTCTTCGTGCTGTGTAACGCGCCGGCGGGTGTGCACCGCGAAGGCTGCGATTAATCTGCGCAACACCTGAGAGGTTTATGTTCGCCTGGGGGGCTAGACTCAGGTGAACCCTCTTTTCAGGAACACATCATGGAATCCCCGGTACACAGCTTGCCATCCTTGTTCAAACAGCTCGGCTTGCCGGATGACCCGGTCAGTATCGAGCGGTTCATCGCTGTCCACTCCCCACTCAAACCCGAACTGCATCTGGCGGATGCGTTTTTCTGGACGCCAGGCCAGCGCGCGTTTTTGCGTGAAGAAATTTTGGAGGACGCGGATTGGGCGGAGGTGGTGGATGAGTTGAATTTGCGGTTGAGAGAGGGGCGCGGGGTTTAAAACCCGCTTGACTGACCCACATCTTCGCGCCGCCACCACCCATCCCAAAATTTGTATCAAAACTTGACGGCTTTGGATCCATCGACCATATTGATAGTTAGCAAACTAACTGTATGCGAATAATCCAGTGTCCCAGACCCTCGAACAACTCCAGATGAACATCAGCAGCAGCATGGTGGTAGGTGCCAGGACCTGGCGCAAAATCTGCCAGACCACGCTCGTCAGCTATGGCATCTCCGAAGCCTGCGCCGTGCCGCTGCTGATGATCGGCCGCCTCGGCGACGGTGTGCACCAGGTGAAGGTAGCCCAGGCCGCCGGGATGGAAAGCCCGTCCCTGGTGCGCCTGTTGGACCAGCTGTGCAGCTCCGGCTACGTGTGCCGCACCGAAGACATCCACGACCGCCGCGCCAAGGCCTTGAGCCTTACCGAGCGTGGCCGCGAGCTGGTGCAGGCGGTGGAGGAACAACTGGTGCGCCTGCGCCGCGAGGTGCTGGCGACGATCGATCCCGATGACCTGGAAGCTGCCCTGCGTGTGTTGCGGGCCTTCGAAGGCGCCAATCAACATCCCATGGTTGTGAGTTCTTGAACGGATTTTTTACCGGCATGCCGCCGGCCAGGGATTGGTTCTATGGCGTCAGGACATTCGCCGCTTCAATGATCGCGTTGTACATCGCCATGCTGATGCAAATGCCGCGTCCGTATTGGGCGATGGCCACGGTGTATATCGTTTCCAGCCCGTTTGTCGGCCCTACCAGCTCCAAGGCGCTGTACCGGGCGGTCGGCACCTTCATGGGCGCGGCCGCCGCGGTGTTTTTTGTGCCGATGTTTGTGCAGACGCCTTACGTGCTGGTGGTGGTAATCGCGCTGTGGACCGGGATTCTGCTGTTCCTGTCCCTGCACCTGCGCACCGCCAACAGCTATGCGTTGATGCTGGCCGGCTACACCTTGCCGCTGATCGCCCTGCCAGTGGTGGATAACCCGCTGGCGGTGTGGGACGTGGCGGAAGCGCGAACCGAAGAAATTTTCCTCGGCATCGCCGTGGCGGCAGTCGTGGGGGCGATGTTCTGGCCGCGACGGCTGGCGCCGGTGTTTGACGATTCGGTGAGCAAGTGGTTTGCCGACGCGCAGGTCTACAGCCAGCGCTTCCTCAGCCGCAACGTGCAACCCGAAGAAATCAGCACCTTGCGCGGTGGCATGGTCGCCACCTTCAACACCCTGGAATTGATGATCGGCCAACTGCCCCACGAGGGCTCCCGGCCGCAAACGGTGCGTAACACCAAGGAGCTGCGTGGGCGGATGATCCACCTGCTGCCGGTAATCGACGCCCTCGACGACGCCGTGTATGCCCTGGAACATCGCGCCCCGGAGTTGCTCGACCGCTTCACGCCGCTGCTGAGCGCCGCCACCGAATGGCTGGACAGCACGCAAAAGGACGCACCCCTCGAACGCTGGCGGGCGCTGCGTGACCAGATCGAAGCCCTGCAACCCGACGCCGAAGCCCTGGATGATCGCCACCAGTTGCTGTTCTCCAACGCCCTGTTTCGCCTGGGCGAGTGGGTGGATTTATGGCAAGACTGCCGCAGCCTGCAAGCCGCCATCCAGTGCGAAAGCCAGGACAACTGGCGCGCGGTGTACCGCCACTGGCGGTTGGGCCGGCTGACGCCGTTCCTCGACCGGGGCCTGATGTTTTACTCGGCGTTTTCCACCGTCACCGCAATCATCGTCGCCTCGGTGCTGTGGATCCTGCTGGGCTGGACCGACGGCGGCAGCGCAGTGATCCTGGCGGCGGTCGCGTGCAGCTTCTTCGCCTCCATGGATGACCCCGCGCCGCAGATCTACCGGTTCTTTTTCTGGACAGCGATGTCGGTGCTGTTCGCCAGCCTGTACCTGTTTCTGGTGCTGCCCAACCTGCACGATTTCCCGATGCTGGTCCTGGCGTTTTCGGTGCCCTTTATCTGCATCGGCACGCTCACGGTACAGCCGCGCTTCTACTTGGGCATGCTGCTGACGCTGGTCAACACCTCGTCGTTCATCAGCATCCAGGGCGCCTACGACGCGGACTTCCTGGCCTTCGCCAACTCCAACCTGGCCGGCCCGGTGGGCTTGTTGTTCGCTTTCGTCTGGACATTGATCGCACGGCCGTTCGGCGCCGAGCTGGCGGCCAAGCGCCTGACCCGTTTCAGCTGGCGCGACATCGTCACCCTCACGGAGCCTGCGACCCTGGCCGAACACCGCAAGATGGGCGTGCAAATGCTCGACCGCCTGATGCAACACCTGCCGCGCCTGGCCATGACCGGCCAGGACACCGGCATCGCCCTGCGCGAAGTGCGCGTGGCGCTGAACCTGCTGGACCTGCTGGCCTACTCGCCGCGCATCCTCGGGGTGCCGCGGGTGCTGCTTAACCAGGTGGTGGAAGGCGTTGGTGGTTACTTCAAGGCCTGCCTGAAAGCCGGTGAACGTCTGCCGGCCCCCAGCGGTCTGCTGATGACCCTCGACCGTACCCGCCGCGCCCTCAACGGCCAGGGCCTGCAAGGCGAAGACGAAACCCGCCTGCACTTGCTGCACGCCCTGAGCGGCCTGCGCCTGTCGCTGTTGCCGGGCGTGGAGTTTCTCGGCGGCACAGAAATGGAAGCGCCGTTACCCGATGGAGCGCCTTTATGATCGGTGATCTGGATATCAGCGGGGTGTTCCTGCCTACGCTGCTGGTGCTGATGGGCATTACGTATGTGCTGTATCTGGTGGTGCACGGGCTGTTGACCCGCGTCCACTTCTATCGCCTGGTCTGGCACCGGGCATTGTTCAATGTGGGTCTCTACGCTCTGTTGCTGGGCGCAGTGGATTCACTCAGTCGATACCTCATGACATGAAAAAACCTTTTTTGACCATCGGCCGTGTAGTCCTGACGTTATTGGTGGTGACCTTCGCCTGCGTCGTGGTGTGGCGCATGGTGATGTACTACATGTTTGCGCCGTGGACCCGTGACGGCCACATCCGTGCCGACATTGTGCAGATCGCCCCGGACGTGTCCGGGCTGATCCAGCAGGTGGACGTGCGCGATAACCAGTTGGTGGTACGCGGCCAAGTGCTGTTCTCCGTCGACCAGGACCGCTTCAAGCTGGCCTTGCGCCAAGCCCAGGCCGCCGTGGCCGACCGCCAGGAAACCCTGGCCCAGGCCGTACGCGAGAACAAGCGTAACCGTGGCCTCGGCAACCTGGTGGCCAGCGAACAACTGGAAGAAAGCCAGTCCCGCGTTGCCCGTGCCCAATCGGCCCTGGCCGAGTCGCAAGTGGCGGTGGATGCCGCGCAACTCAACCTGGACCGCTCGGTGATTCGCAGCCCGGTGGACGGCTACATCAATGACCGTGCGCCGCGTAACCAGGAGTTCGTGACCGCCGGGCGGCCGGTGTTGTCGGTGGTGGACAGCAACTCCTTCCACATCGACGGTTATTTTGAAGAGACCAAGCTCGACGGCATCCACGTCGGCCAGAGCGTCGACATCCGCGTGATCGGCGACAACGCCCGCCTGCGCGGGCATGTGCAGAGCATCGTTGCCGGTATCGAAGACCGTGACCGCACCAGCGGCTCCAACCTGCTGCCCAACGTCAACCCGGCGTTCAGCTGGGTGCGCCTGGCCCAGCGGATCCCCGTGCGCATCGCGTTCGACGATGTGCCGGCAGACTTCCGCATGATCGCCGGGCGCACCGCCACCGTGTCGATCATCGGCGACAAACCCGAGTCGGGGGAAAAACCATGAAACGGCTCTTAGCAACCGCCGGGCTGGGGTTGTTGCTGTCGGCCTGCCAAGTGGTGGGGCCCGATTACAAGCTGCCGGACAAGGCGGCCGTGAACCGCGGTGACCTTCAGGGCCAGTTGGCCGGGGAGGGCAACAATGTGGTGTCGGCGCCGGTGCCGGCGGACTGGTGGAAGCTCTACCAGGACCCGCGCCTGGATAAGCTGGTGGAGCAGGCCATGGCTTCCAACACCGACCTGCGGGTGGCTGCGGCCAACTTGCAGCGCTCGCGCTATCAGGTGCAGCAAGCCGAGTCTGCCGGCGGCTGGAGTGCCGGCGCCAAGGCTGAGGCCCAGCGCCTGCAAGAGTCCGGCGAAGCCTATTTGCTGACGGAAAAAGTCCCGGTGGCCAACATCGGCAGTGCCAGCATCAGCACCTCCTACCAATTCGATTTGTTCGGCACCCTGCAGCGCGGCATTGAAAGCTCCCAGGCCAGTGCCGATGCGGCCCAGGCGGCGGCCGATATCGCCCGTATCACCCTGGTGGCGGACGTTGTGCGTTCCTACACCCAGGTGTGCGCGGCCAACGAAGAGCTGGCGATCGCCAACGAGTCCCTGGACCTTCAAGCCCAGAGCACACACCTGACCCAGCGCCTGCGGGACGCCGGTCGCGGTGATGAAACCCAGGTCACCCGTTCCCAAACCCAATACAAATCCTTGCGCGCCGAAATGCCGCGCTATGAAGCACTGCGCCAGGCCGGGCTGTTCCGCCTGTCGATGTTGCTGGCCAAGCCGCTGAATCAACTGCCGGCCGGCACCGCCCAATGCGCCGAGCTGCCGCATATCGCGCAATTGCTGCCGGTAGGCGATGGCGCCACGCTGCTCAAGCGTCGCCCTGACGTGCGCCAGGCCGAACGCCAACTGGCGGCGGCCACCGCGCGAATCGGTGTGGCCACCGGCGCGCTGTACCCGGATATCAGCATCGGCGCCACCGTGGGTACCGTCGGCATCCTGGATGACCTCGGCACGCCGGCCACCAACCGTTGGGGCTTTGGCCCGCTGATCAGCTGGACGCTGCCGACCAACGGCGCCCGCGCCCGCATCCACGAAGCCGAAGCCGCGACCCAGGGCGCCCTGGCGCACTTCGACGGGGTGGTGCTCAATGCCATCCGCGAAACCCAGACGGGCCTCGCGCAGTACACCGCCCAACTGCAACGCCGCGATGCCCTGGCCGATGCCGGCGCGTCGGCCAAAGAGGCGGCGGAGCAGACGCACCGCTTCTTCCAGGCCGGCCGCGCCTCGTTCCTGGCCGACCTGCAAGCCACCCGCACCTACACCGACGTGCGGGCGCAGCTGGCAGCGGCGAATACCCAGGTTGCCATGAGCCAGATCGATTTGTTCCTGGCCCTGGGCGGCGGCTGGGAAAGTGGACGAACGCAAGCCACACAAGCCAGCAAACCCTGAGCTGATTGCTATGCTTTGAACAGCAGGCCGCCGTGATGGCCTGCTGGTCACTGCTCGCGTTTGCTCATGGGGATTCCAATAATGAAAAACCCTTATGCTCCCGCTTTCTGGTGCGTGTTCTTCGCACTGGTGTTGCTATCGGCGACTTACTTCTACGGCATCATGCTGGCCCATCAGATCGACAAGGCCATGGTGTTCCTCGACAGCGCCAGCGCGCTGATCGCGGTGTTGTCCATTGGCGTGGTGGCCTGGGCCTCCTACCAGGGCCAGCGCATCAAGCGAAGACTTCTGGAACAAGGCAAGACCCGCGTGGCGATCTGGGACACCAAGGTTGCCCTGCGGCGGGTCGAGACGGTGTTCGACCGCTACTTCTGGGGCAGTTACTGGCAGCCGGGGCGTACGTTCCAGGAAGTCATGGGTGAACTGACCGGCACGCCGCTGGAAAAAAGCCTCGAAGCCCTGAAAAAACAATGCGTGATGCTCGACCGGCAGGTCGCCGACGGACGGCATTGGCTGAATAACGCGCGGGAATTATCCGACGTGGCCACCGCCATGGCACGGGAGCGTTACCAGCTGGATTTTTACGATCCCAAGTCCGATACGCCGGGCAATGCGGTGATTCACCGTGAGTTTGAAGTGCTGGTGTATACGTGGACGGCGCGGCTGAAGAGTTTCGATCATCAACTCGATGAGATCGAAACCGAGTATTCCTGAGGGACCTTCCACTGTGATTGGGTGCCTATGCTAATCTTCCCCGGATTTCGGCGGGCTTGAGCCGACACCCTTCGGGGTTCAGGGAAGACAGCCCACTTCACAGGATTTGATCAGGTCACTACATGAATAAGCCAGCAGTCGTTCTCTTGGGTATCGTCGTCGCCATTGGTGCAATCAGCGCAGGCGGTGCCTGGTACACCGGCAAGCAACTGGAGCCGGTGCTGCAAACCGCCATCCAGGACGCCAACAAGGAACTGCAGACCTCCATGGCCGGCGTTGACGGCACGGTGACCCTCGAACTGGTCTCCCTCGACCGCCAGCTGTTCAGCAGCACCGCCCACTATCGCCTCAAGGCCCAGGGCGCGGTGTTCGGCGAAAACCACCAGGACACCGAACTGCTGTTCGTCGACCATATCGAACACGGCCCGCTGCCGTTCTCGCGACTGGTGTCGCTGAAGTGGCTGCCCGTCATGGCCACCAGTCACTATGAGCTTGAGAAAAACCCGACCACCGAAAAATGGTTCGCCGCCAGCAAAGACGTGTCGCCACTCAAAGGCGTGGCCAACATCGGCTACAACCGCTCGGTGAGCGGCAACGTTGAACTGCTGCCCCTGGAACTCAAGGACGACAAGTCGGCCGTGAGCTTCTCCGGTGCCAACCTGGACTTCGACTCCACCGCCGAAGGCAAGAAGGTCAAGGCCAGCGGCTACATGGACAGCCTCAAGGTCTCGGTCACCGACGCCAACAACGCCAAGCTGGATGCCGAGTTGAGCGGCCTGACCATTGCCAGCAACCTGGAAAAAACCACCTTTGGTTTCTACACCGGGCAAAACACCGTCGAACTGACCAACACCAAGGTCACGTTCGGCCCGCAACAAGCGGTGCTGACCCTCAAGAACTTTGAGCAGAAAGACAGCAGCGAAACCAAGGACAACAACCTGGCCGGCCGTGTCGACTACAAGATCGACGAGATCGGTTACCAGGGCAAGCCAGTGGGTTCGGCGGCCATGGCGGTCAGCATGAAGAACGTCGACATCCCGTCGATGCTGGTACTGACCAAGCTCTACCAGGAAAAGGTCCAACCGGCCCAAGCCGCTGCCGCTGCCGGCCAGCCCGTGCCTGAGTTGCAACTGACTGACGCCGAGCAAGCCCTGGCCCAGTCCAACGTCGACCAACTGCTGGCTGCCAAGCCGCAAGTGGCGGTAGAAAACCTGTCGCTGAAAACCACCAATGGCGAAAGCCGCTTCAACCTGGTGGTAGACCTGGCCAAGCCGTCGAGCATGGACCTGCCGCCGGTTGAACTGGGCAAGCAAATCGTTGCCCTGCTGGACGCCAACCTGACCCTGTCCAAACCGATGATCCAGGACGTGGCCGGCCTGCAAGCGCAGATCGGTGGTGTGACCGACCCGAAAGCCATCGAGCAGCAATCCCAGATGGCCAGCGAGATGATCAGCGGCATGGCCGTGGGCACTCAACTGGCGACCCTGGTGGGCACCGATATCGTTTCCAAGCTGCACTACGCCAACAATGAAGTGACTTTCAACGGCCAGAAAATGACCGTCGAGCAATTCATTGGTTTTGTACTGGGCAAGTTCGGCGCGGTCAGCGGCGCTCAATAAGACTCGGCTCAAAGTGATGTAGGCCAATTCTGAACAATTGTTCTGAATTGGCCTTTTTTATACCCCCCTCAAGGATATTGCGCCCCGGGAAAGCTTGGCCGCGTCATCAGATGCCGGCCGCCTGGAGTGTCGTGCAGGTGAACTTATCGCTACAGCTTTCCCTGGTGAGGAAGCTGACGACATGTCGCGTAATGTTCATCCCTTTATCCGCCTGGCCCTGTGCGGCCAGTTGCTGTGGCCCGTTGTGGCCTCGGCCGATGCGGCCTATGATTCGCTGATCAACCAGGCCCGCAGCGGCAACTACGGTCCGGCCCTCAACCTGTTGCGCCAATTGCCTGCCGAGCGCCAGACGCCGGGGCAGGTCAGCGATCATCTGCTGATCGCCAGCTGGGCGCGCCAGGACGCCGAGGTGCTGACGGTCTACGAGGCCCAGGGCCGCACTCGCACCCTCACCACCCAAGCGCTGGCCACCGTTGCCCGCACCTATCGCAACCAGCAGCGTTGGGAACCGGCGCTTGCCGTGTACCGTCAGGCGCTGCAACGCAAACCGAATAACCCGGACCTGCAACTGGGCCTGGCCCTGACCCAGGCGGATGCCGGCCAGACCGCCGAAGCCGTGCAGCGCACCCGCGCCCTCGTGGCCGCCAAGCCCGACGACGCCGACCGCCGCATGGCATTGGGCTACGCACTGACCCGCGCAGGTTTTACCTACGACGCACTGTTCGAATTCGACCAGGCCTTCATCCGTGCCGGCAACACACCCGAAGTCGCCCGCGAATACATCGTCGCCCTGCAACGCGCACGCCTGCCGGAGCCGGCTTTGCGCCTGGCTGCCAAACGCCCGGGCCTGCTGGACCCGGTCACCCAGCGCCGCCTCGAAGGCGACCTGGCGGCCGAACGCGTGCGCATGGCCGAGTTCGCGACCCGCAGTGAAAAAGAGCGCTACGTGATTGCTGACCGCGCCCTCAAGGATTACGACCAACTGCTCGCCACTTGGACGCCGCAGGCCAGCGCCCATGACGACGTGGTGCGCTGGCGCATCGACCGTCTGGGCGCGTTGAAAGCCCGGGCGCGCACCGCCGAGGTGATCCGCGATTACGAAGTGCTCAAGAGCGAAGGCGTGCAACTGCCGACCTACGCCCTGCGCTGGGTCGCTGCCGCCTACCTCGACCAGCGCCAGCCGGAAAAGGCCGCGCCTCTGTATCGCCAGGCCCTGGCGGCGAGCGACGCGGACGCCGGCGATCACGTCGAAGACAGCACCGCGCTGTTCTACGCCTTGCTCGAAAACGATCAAGTGGCGCAAGCCCGCGAAGTCGCCGACAACCTGGCGAGCACCCAGAAACCCCGGGTCGAACTCAAGGGCTTGCCCATCGGCAACCCCAACGACGCGTGGATGGACGCCCAACAATTAGCGGCGCAGGCCGGTACCTATGGCGCCGACTTGCCCGCCAGCGAAAAAGGCCTGGAAGCCCTGGTGCAACAGGCCCCCGGCAATATCGGCCTGCGCCTGGCCCAGGCCGACATGTACCGTGCCCGCGACTGGCCACGGCGCGCCGAGAACACCCTCAAGGAAACTGAAGCCCAGGCCCCGCGTGACATCGGCCTGGAGGTTTCCCAAGGCCACACTGCCCTGGATTTGCAGGAGTGGCGTCAGCTCGACGCACTCACCGACGACGTGGTTGACCGCGCCCCGGACAATCGCCAGGTGCAGCGCCTCAGCCGCCTGCGGGATGTGCACGACATGGCCGAATTGCGCGTCGAGGCCTACACCGGCAAAAGCAACAGTGGCGGTGATAACGGCGCGGGCGCGGTATCCGGCAGCCGCGACTTCGGTATCGAAACCTTGCTCTACAGCCCACCCATCGATGAAGACTGGCGGGTGTTCGGCGGTGCCGGCTACGCCACCGCCGATTTCGAAGAAGGCACCGGCCAGCACCGCTGGCAGCGCCTCGGCGTAGAGCGGCGCACCCGCGACATGACTCTGGAAGCCGAGGTGTCCAATCACTCCTACGGCTTTGGCTCCAAGCAGGGCGCGCGGGTCGCGATTGCCCGGGACATCAATGACCAATGGCAGTACGGCGGTAGCCTCGACTACCTCTCCGCCAGCACCCCGTTGCGGGCGCTGAACGCCGACATCACCGCCAACGGCGGCAGCGGTTTTATCCGCTGGCGCGCCAATGAAAGCCGCGAATGGAAACTGGCCCTGAGCCCGTCCCATTTCAGCGACGGCAACAACCGCCTCGAAGCGCTGCTCACCGGCCGCCAGGGCGTGTACAGCTCGCCGGGGGTGCAAGTCGACCTCGGCCTGGAAGTCGGCGCCAGCCGTAACACCAAGGAAGACACGCCGTACTTCAACCCGCGCTCGGACTTCAGCGTGCTGCCCACGGCCACCGTCAACCACGTGCTCTACCACCGCTACGAGACCCAATGGAGCCAGCAGTTCCAGGTGGGCGCGGGCACTTACAGCCAGCGCGATTACGGCACTGGCGGCGTTGCATTGGTGGGCTACGGCCAGCGTTTTCGCTGGAACGACGTGCTCGAAACCGGTGCCAACCTCAGCTGGATCAGCCGACCTTATGACGGTGAGCGCGAAAGCGACCTGCGCCTGATCGTCGACCTCACCTACCGCTTCTAGAAGAGTCCGATCATGCCTGTCTTGTCCCGTTGCCTGTTGGCCCTGGGGTTAATGCTGAGCAGCGCCTGCGCCCAGCAACCCGCGCCTTTCACTCCACCCGCCGAGCGGCTAAAGCCTGCCAACGAAGCGCCGTGGCCGAAGAACCATTTTCTCGGTATTGCCTACCACGACATCGAGGACCGCGACCCCGATCAGGCGGTGGTGGCGGTGCGCACCGAACGCTTGATCGAGCAGTTGGCGTGGTTGCGGGAGAACGGCTACCAGCCGGTCACCGTTGACCAAATCCTGGCGGCCCGCAGCGGTGGTCCGGCGCTGCCGGCGAAGGCGATCATGCTCAGCTTCGATGACGGCTACGCGAGCTTCTACACCCGTGTGATGCCGATCCTGCGCAGCTACAACTGGCACGCGCTGCTGGCGCCGGTGGGTTCGTGGGTGGATACGCCGCTGAACCAACCGGTGGATTTCGCCGGCACGCCACGGCCGCGTTCGGACTTCCTGACCTGGCAGCAGGTGCGCGAAATCGCCCAGTCCGGCCTGGTGGAAATCGCCGCCCACACCGACGCCAATCACAAGGGCGTGCTCGCTAACCCCCAGGGCAACCTGCAACCGGCCGCCACTACGCGACGCTTTGATCCAAAGACCAACCGCTACGAAACCGAAGCCCAGTTCCAGGCGCGGATGCGCACCGACGTCACGGCGATCTCCAACAAGATCCGCGCCGTCACCGGCAAGGCCCCGCGTGTCTGGGTGTGGCCGTATGGCGCTGCCGACGGTACCTCATTGGCCGTGGTGGGCGAGCAGGGCTACCAGATGGCCCTGACCCTGGAAGACGGCCTCGACAGCCTCGGCAACCTGATGAGCAGCCCGCGCTTCCTGGTGGCCTCCGACCCGGACGGCGAGCACTATGCCAACGCCATCGTCGCGACCCAGGCCGAAGCGCCGCTGCGGGTGCTGCATGTGGACTTGGACAACGTCTACGACCCGGACCCGGAACAACAGGTGCGCAACCTCGACAAGCTGATCCAGCGCGTGGTCGACATGGGCGCCAGCACCGTGTTCCTGCAAGCTTTCGCCGACCCCAAGGGCGATGGCCTGGTGCATTCGCTGTACTTCCCCAACCGCCATTTGCCGGTGCGCGCCGACCTGTTCAACCGCGTCACCTGGCAACTGCGCACCCGGGCTCACGTGAATGTGTTTGCCTGGATGCCGGTGCTCAGTTTTGCCCTCGATTCGAAGCTGCCCGGCGTCACCCGTTGGGACCCGGAAACCGGCAAGGTCGCCATCGACCCGGACCAGTACCAGCGCCTGTCGCCGTTTGATCCGAAAGTGCGGCAGGTCATCGGTGAGATCTACGAAGACCTGGCCCGCACCAGTGCCATCGACGGTGTGCTGTTCCACGACGACGCGGTGCTGTCGGACTTTGAAGACGCCAGCCCGCTGGCGCTCAAGGCCTACGCCGCCAACGGCCTGCCCGACACCATCGAAGCCCTGCGCGCCGACCCTGCGGTGATGCAGCGCTGGACGCGGTTCAAGAGCCGCTACCTCATCGACTTCACCCATGAGCTGACGGCCAAGGTCCGCACGCTGCGCGGCCCGCAAGTGCAGACCGCACGCAATATCTTCGCCGAGCCGATGCTCAACCCCGGCAGCGAGGCCTGGTTCGCGCAGAACCTCGACGACTTCCTCACCAGCTACGACTGGACCGCGCCGATGGCCATGCCGTTGATGGAAGGTCAGGACCTGAAGGGCTCCAACGCCTGGCTGGAAAAACTCGTGGCCACCGTCAAGGTCCGCCCCGGCGCACTGCACCGCACCGTCTTCGAGTTGCAAGCCAAGGACTGGCGTACCCCGGCCGCCCCGGACCTTTCCGGCGCCCAAATGGCCGAGTGGATGGGCGTACTCAAGCGTCAGGGCGTGACCAGTTTTGGCTACTACCCCGACAACTTCCTGGAGAATTCGCCGGATCTGAAAACCGTGCGTCCGGCCCTTTCCAACCAGTGGAATCCTTGACTCATGTTCGACAGAATCCTCGCGCTTATTGTCTTGTCGTTGGTATTGGGTGTGCCCCTGGGCCTGATCTTTCTGGTCACCGGGCAGTTCCTGATGGACTTCGTGTTCTTCTATCCACTGTTCATGTCCGGCTTGTGGATCGCCGGCGGCCTGTACTTCTGGCTGCACTGGGAGCGCCACTGGCCGTGGGCTGACGACACCCCGGCGCCGGTATTGGCCGGCGAACCGCTGATCTCGATCCTGATCCCCTGCTACAACGAAGGCGATAACGCCGCCGAGACCATCGGCGCCGCGTTGGCCCAGCAGTACCGCAACATCGAAGTGATCGCGATCAACGACGGCTCCAGCGACAACACCGCCGCCGTGCTCGATGCATTGGCCTTGAAAGAGCCGCGCCTGCGGGTGCTGCACCTGGCGCAGAACCAGGGCAAGGCCGTGGCCCTGCGCATGGGCGCGGTGGCGGCGCGCAGCGAATACCTTGTGTGCATCGACGGCGATGCGTTGCTCGCGCCGAACACGGCGGCGTACCTGGTGGCGCCGATGCTCGACAACCCGCGCCTGGGGGCCGTCACCGGCAACCCGCGGATTCGTACGCGTTCGACCTTGATCGGCCGGGTACAGGTGGGCGAGTTCTCTTCGATCATCGGTTTGATCAAGCGCACCCAACGGGTATTCGGGCGGATCTTCACCGTCTCCGGCGTGGTGGTGGCGTTTCGGCGGGCGGCCCTGGATCGGGTCGACTACTGGAGCACCGACATGATCACCGAAGACATCGACGTGAGCTGGAAGCTGCAACTGGACCACTGGAGCATCTTCTACGAGCCCCGCGCGCTGTGCTGGATCCTGATGCCGGAAACCCTCGGCGGCCTGTGGAAGCAGCGCCTGCGCTGGGCCCAGGGCGGCGCCGAAGTGCTGTTCAAGAACATCCGGGGCATCTGGCAATGGCGCCATCGCTACCTGTGGCCACTGCTGTTCGAGTACTGCCTGTCCACCGGCTGGGCCTTCACCTTTTTGCTCTCGGTGATTTTCTGGGCCGTGGGCAAAGTCGTGACGCTGCCCGCCGCCATTGCCGTCGACTCGCTGATGCCGCCGGCCTTTACCGGCCTGCTGCTGGCGGTGGTGTGCCTGGTGCAGTTCGCGGTGAGCATCATGATCGACCGGC
This sequence comes from Pseudomonas sp. ADAK13, assembly GCF_012935715.1. NCBI lineage: Bacteria > Pseudomonadati > Pseudomonadota > Gammaproteobacteria > Pseudomonadales > Pseudomonadaceae > Pseudomonas > Pseudomonas sp. ADAK13. Next base: position 2,077,074 of record NZ_CP052860.1, on the reverse strand, counting down.
GCTATGAAAAGGGCCTGTGGAAAACCCTGTTCTGGACCGTCTGGTACCCGCTGGTGTTCTGGCTGGTGAGCCTGTTCACCACCCTGGTCAGCTTCCCCAAAGTGCTGTTCCGCCAACACCAGAAACGCGCGCGCTGGGTCAGCCCGGATCGCGGTATCAAAGCCCCCACCAAGGAACTGCAACCATGAACCTGATCCGTACCCAACAGCGCCCGGTGATGTGGGCAATCGACGTATTTCTGACCCTGCTGGCCTGGGCCGGCCTGATCATCCTGCTGGTGCGCGGGCTGCTACCGATGCTCGACAGCCACGGCGGCCCCCGGGTTGAAGCACCGATTTTTGCGGCGCTGGATACCTTGCAGATTTACCTGTGGATCGCCGTGTTCAACGCGGTGGTGTTGATCAGTTGGGCGCGTTACCAGCAGCGGCGCGGCAAGCAGTTTGCCCGGCGGCGCTCGGCGGCCAAGGCCTTGAGCGACCAACGCCTGAGCCATAGCTTCAGCCTGGGCGAAGGCGACCTGGAGCAACTGCGTCGCCCGGGTGTGCTGGTGATTCATAACGACCACGAAGGCGGGGTGCAGGAGGTGACTGCGCACGTGTCGCGGCATGTCGAGCGAGCAGGATTGAAGCTGGTGCCGGGGCAGGAGCGGGTCAAAGAGGCTTCAGGCCGATAAATGGGATCCAATTCACAAAATTAACCCGAACTTTTCTCGTCTTTTGGCTACTAATCAGTCTTGATACAACTTGATGGCTAACTAGTGGCAACTGTAAGTGGCCCGTTAAAGTTGTATCAAAACTGTTACCGCTTGTCGGAATAAAAATTCCAATTGCAAGCGATTAAACGTTGCATGATTTATTTATTGTTAATAATCAGCGACTTATAGGCCTGTTAATCATAGTTTCCAACTAAGCCAGAATCTTGGCCCACCGGAAGTTCGATGTTAGTTTGCCGGCCCCCGCTTTTTCGACGGATCGAACATGTCTTTATTACTGCCACGGACTCGGCTGCTGCTGGGCGTTTGCCTGCTGACTTGCTTCGCACTCAATAGTGCGGTGGCGGCGCCTACGCCTGGCGATCAGGACCTGATCCGCGACCGGCAAAACCGCCTGCTGGAAGAACAGCGCCGGCGCCTTGAAGAACTCAAGGACCTGCCCGGTAAAGAAGCCAAACCCCAGGCGCCTGCCACCCCGGCCGATACCCGTTGCTTCCCGATCAAAGACATCGAGCTCAAGGGCGCCGACAGCCTGCCCGCGACGGACCGCGAGCGCCTGCTCAAGCCTTATATCGGCCAGTGCCTGGGCGTCTCCCAGCTCAATCAAGTGCTCAAGGCGATCACTGACTACTACATCGACAAAGGCATGGTCACCAGCCGTGCCTACCTGCCGCAGCAGGACCTTTCCACGGGCCACCTCCAGGTGTTGGTGGTGGAAGGCAAACTCGAAGGCCTGAAGGGTGCCGACGGCAGCAACCTGTCCCAACGCGAGTTGGCCATGGCGTTTCCCGGCAAGGTCGGCGAGCAGCTCAACCTGCGGGAAATCGAGCAGTTGGTGGACCAGTTGAACCGCTTGCCGTCCAAGCAGGCGCAAATGGAACTGACCCCCGGCAGCCAGGTGGGCGGCAGTGAAGTACAGGTCAAGAACGTCCCGCAAAAGCCCTGGCGCGCGAGCCTGTCGCGCAATAACGACGGGCAGAAAAGCACCGGCGAACAGCAATGGGGCGCTGGCCTGGAGTGGGACAGCCCGCTCGGACTGGCCGATCAACTGGTGTTGCGCGGTGGCCACGACGCCGTCAGCGATCACCAGAAGACCTCGAAAAACACCATGCTCTACTACAACGTGCCGTGGGGCTGGTGGAACTTCAGCTACACCTACAGCGAGAGTGATTACCGCACCTATGGCGTGACCAACGCCTTTAAATTCAAGCAGAACGGCGACAACCAGAACCACCAATTGCGCGCCGAGCGCGTGATCCATCGTGACGACGTGAGCAAGACCTCGGTGAACGTCGGCCTGTCGCACCTGCGCACCAACAACTACATCCTCGACATCCGCACCGAGCCCAGCAGTAACCGCCTCAGCGAACTGCAACTGGGCATCAATCACGGCCGACGCATCGGCAATGCTTTCGTCAACCTCGACCTGGGCATGCAGAACGGTATCGGCGCCTTCGACGCCCAAGCCGAAAACGAGCGCGATCAGTACGGCAATCGCCTGCCCAACGCGCGCTATCGCAAATACACCGCCACCGTCAGCTACTTGCAGCCGTTCACGCTGTGGGGCGAGTCGTTCAGTTTCTCCAGCCTGGCCACCGGCCAACGCAGTGAAGACATCCTGTTCAGCCCGCAGCGCATGAGCCTTGGCGGTTCGGCCTCGGTGCGTGGTTTCAAAGACCAGCAGCTCACCGGCGACAGCGGCGGCTACTGGCGCAACGACGTGCGCTGGGCGCGCCCGGTGACCTGGGACTGGATGCGCCCGGCCTTCGCTGAATATGGCGCCAGCGTCGGCTATGACCAGGGCGTGATCCGCAACGACCGTTACAACGGTGAAGTGCATGGCCGGGTTTCGAGCAACTCCCTGGAGCTGTTCGCCCGTGGCAAATACGTCAGCACCAGCGTGACCTTTGCCCATTCCCTGGAACGCCCGGCAGTGATGAGCGAGCGCGAAGCGCCGATCTACTTCCGCATGGATTTCTTCCTGTAATTCAACGCCCCGTTACATCGAGAATATGACAATGGATGTTCGCCACTTTGCCTTCCTGGCCCGCCAACCTTCTGCTGCGCTGAAACCGCGAGACTCGTTCTTCGGCCTGCCCAAGCGTGGCCTGGTGCTGATCCTGGCCAACGCGCTGTTCTGGCAGCCGCTGCTGGCCCAGGCCGAAGGCATTGTGGTCAGCGCGCCGGGCACCACCGTCGGCCAGGCCGGCAATGGCGTACCGGTGGTGAACATCGCCACCCCCAATGGCAGTGGCTTGTCCCATAACCAATTCAAGGACTACAACGTCGGCCCCAACGGCGTGATCCTCAACAACGCCAACGGCCCCATCACAAACACCCAATTGGGTGGCTACATCGTCGGCAACCCCAACCTCAAGGGCGGCGCGGCCAGCGTTATCCTCAACGAAGTCAACGGCGGCAGCCCCAGCCAACTGCGTGGCTACACCGAAGTGGCGGGCCAGTCGGCCAAGGTCATCGTTGCCAACCCGTATGGCGTTACGTGCAGCGGTTGCGGCTTTATCAACACCCCGAACGTGACCCTCACCACCGGCAAACCGGTGCTCGACGCGAGTGGCCAGTTGCAACGCTATCAGGTTGACGGCGGCGTCGTGACCATCGACGGCCAGGGCCTGAATGCCAGCAACGTCGACCGCTTCGAAATCATCACCCGCTCGGCCAAGATCAATGCGCAGATCAACGCACGGGAATTGACCGTGATCGCCGGGCGTAACGACGTCGATGCCAAAAGTTTGAAAGCCACCGTGCGCGCCGATGACGGCAGCGCCAAGCCCGAGCTGGCCATCGACTCCTCGGCGCTGGGCGGCATGTACGCCGGGGCGATCAAACTCGTGGGCACCGAAGCCGGCGTGGGCGTAAAGCTCGACGGCACACTGGCTGCCAGCGGCGGCGATATCCAGCTCGATGCCAATGGGCACCTCAGCATGGCGCAGACAGCGGCCACCGGTAACCTCAAGGTCACCGCGCAAAGCGTCAACCTGACCGACAAGGTTTACGCCACCGGCAATGTGCAGGTGAGCAGCGCCGAGGAACTGGTCAACCAGAAGAGCCTGGCCGCCGGCCAACGCATCGAACTCAATGCGGTCAAGGTCACCAACCCGGGCATCATCGAGGCGGGGGTGCAGGTAGACAACAGCCGCAATACCACGGGCGATGTAGTGGTGAACGCGCAAACCGTGAACACCAGCGGTAACCTGCTGGCCAGTCGCGCGTTGGCGATCACCGCCGCGCAGGCGCTGACCAACCAGGGCAGCATCATCCAGGCCAAGACCGTCAGCGTCAGCACCGCCAAGCTGACCAACCAGGGCGCCACCGCGCGCCTGTTCGGCGAGCAGAGCCTGGCGATCAGCGCGCCGGCGATCGTCAACCTGGGCGGGTTGATTCGCTTCGGTGCCGAGCAGGCGGCGACGCTGCAAACCGATTCGCTGGATAACCGTCAGGGCCGTATCCAGGTGGCGGGCGGCAGCTTGACCCTCAACAGCGGCGCGCTGAATAACAACGGCGGGCAGATTGTCGCCGACGTCGTGACGGTGAACGCCGCCAGCCTCGACAACAGTGGCAAGGGCTTGATCAGTGCCGAAAAAGGCGCGCTCAACCTCACCGTCACCAACGCTTTCAACAACAGCCAGGGTCATGCCCAGGCTGGCACTGACGTGAACCTCACCGCCGGCGACCTCGCCAACCAGGACGGCAAGCTGGTGGGTGGGCAACTCACCGCGACCCTCGGCAGCCTCAGCAACAACGACGCTGGCGTGCTCAGCGCGGATGCCGGCAAGCTGACCTTGACCGTCGCCCAACAGCTGAACAACGCCAAAGGTCACTTGCAGGCCGCCCAGGGCGACATCGAACTGCACGCCGCGAGCCTGGATAACCAGGGCGGCGCCATCATCGGCAAGCAGTTGCTGCTGGATGCGCGAAGCGGGCAGATCGACAACCGCGCCGGGCGTATCGTCGGTGACCAACTGGACGTGCGCGCCGGCAGCCTCGACAACCGCAGTGCCGGGTTGCTGGCCGGTGGTGTGCCGGGTGTGAGCGTGGTGCTGAACGACCAATTGCTCAACACCCAGGGCCGCATTCAAAGTGAGGGTGACCTGCTGCTGACCGGCAACCGCCTGGGCAACAGCGCCGGGATCCTGCTGGGCAAGGCCCTGACTGTCACCGCGCAAGACCTCGACAACAGCAGCAAGGGCGCGCTGGTCAGCAATGACGGCGACATCACCCTCAACATCAGCAACCTGCTGACCAACACCAACGGTGTGATCGACGCCGCCGAACGCAGTGTGCTGGTCAAGGCCTTGACCACCCTCAACAACCAGGGCGGCACCTTGCGGGGCAAGCGCCTGGATATCGCGGCGCAAACCCTCGACAACGACCAGGGCCAACTCCTGGCCGGCAACCAGGGCGTGAGCTACCGTGGCCAGGACCTGAACAACCGTCAGGGCATGATCCTCAGCGGTGGTGCGGCGGCAGACCTGACGCTGGGCACCTTGAACAATCAGGGCGGCACCGTGCAGGGCGACAGCCTGACGGTCACCGCCGACAGCGTCGACAACAGCCACGACGGCACCAAGGCCGGCTCGATGACCGCCTTGAAGAGCGACCTGCAACTGACGGTCGAGGCCTTGACCAACCGTGGCGGCAAACTGTTCGGCAAGGAGCACGTCACCGTCTCCGGCGCCACCCTGGACAACAGCGCCAACGGCCAGATCAGCGGCAACCAGCTCAGCCTGACCTCGCGTACCCAGCTGACCAACCAGGGCGGCCTGATTGAGTCCAACCAGGGCCTGACCTTCAATGTCGGTAACCTCGACAACAGCGCGGGTGGCCAATTGCGGGCGATGGAAGGCGCCAGCAGCACGCTGACGGTCACCGACCAACTGAATAACCAGAACGGCATTCTTGAATTCGGCAGCCAGGCCTTCAGCCTCAGCGCCGGGCATCTGAATAACCAGGCCGGGCAACTGCAGCACGCTGGCACCGGCGTGTTCAGCCTCAATACCACCAGCCTCACCGGCAGCCAGGGCAGCATCAATGGCCTGGGCACCGCCGACTGGTCGTTTGGCCGGGTCGATGGCCTCGGCCGCGTGCAACTCAATGAAGCCTTGCACTACACCAGCACCCAGGGCCTGAGCCTCAAGGCCGGCGATCGCCTGGCCAGCGCCAAGGGTCTGACCCTGGATGTCGCCAGCCTGGATAACGCGGGCGAGTTGCTCAGCGACGGTGACCTGAGCGTCACCCTGACCGGCGACATGACCAACAGCGGCCGCCTTTCGGCCCAGCAAAAACTGAGTGTGGTCGCCAACAACCTCAGCCAGAACGGCGGGCGTTTGGCCGGCGGCACCACCACCCGGATCACCCTGGGCGGTACGCTGGATAACCTCGGCTACCTCACCGCACGCCAGCAACTCGACATTGCCGCCGCACACATCAACAACCGCGGCACCCTCGGTTCACAAGGCAACGTCAACCTCAGCGCGAGCAATGGCATCAGCAATGGCGCGGACACGCTGCTGTTCAGCGGCGGCGATCTGACTCTGCGCGGGAACAGCTTCAGCAACCTGTACGGCGACGTCTACAGCAAGGGCAACCTGAGTTTCGCGGCGCTCGATGGCGGCATGGCGGCAGGCTTCAGCAACCTTTCCGGCACGGTTGAAAGCGAAGGCAATATCGGCATCAGTGCGCGGAATGTGGAGAACGCCAAGGCTGAATTCGAGTTGGGCCAGACCGTCACCACCGGCAGCCTCAATTGGCACTGCGGCCAGCACTGCGGCGGGCACGACTCGTTCAAGCGCGGTCAAATCACCATCAACCAGACCTTCCTTGAATCCGCGATCAAGGACTCGGCCTCTGCGCGCCTGGTGGCGGGCAAAGACCTGCTGATCCAGGGCGACAACGTCCAGAACCGCTATAGCCTGCTGGCGGCCAATGGCAACCTGAGCATCACCGCCAACGACCTGCTCAACCAGGGCGCCGCGACCCGCACCGGGCAGAACACCATCGTCATCGGCACCCCGCAGCGCATCGACACCGATGAGTGGGACCGGATGGAATACCTCGACGTACCCGCCTTCAACGCAGCGGTGGCGGCGGGTAATTTCGATAAGGCGCGCTTTGAGGTGCTCAAGGCCCGGTCCAGCGACTGGCGCTTCTCCGAACAAAGCAACGTCACCACCTGGACCGACAACGGCGGCCCGGGCTACACCGCGACGATACAGGCCGGTGGCGCGGTCAACCTCAACGTTGCGCGCACCCTGCAAAATGGCACGTTGCACACAAACACCCTGGAGCAACTGACCGGCACCCTCGGTGACGACCAGACCGGCATCCCCGTCGGCGGCATCAACATCAACCTGAGCAAGCACGTCAACGACGCCACCGCCCAGGCGCCGAGCAGCGTATTGCCGGTGACCAGCATCGCGCCCGACGGCCGCTACGTACCCGTGGACTACACCGGCGAGTCCTTCACCCCGGTCGACCCCACCACCGCGCCCGGCTTCCAGTTGCCCAAGGGCGACTACGGCCTGTTCATCAAAAACGCCGACCCCACCAGTCACTACCTGATCGAGACCAACCCGAACCTCACCACTGTGGCGGGCTTCTTCAGCTCCGACTACATGCTCGGCAAGCTCGGCTACAGTCCCGACAACGCCTGGCGTCGCCTGGGTGACGGGCAATACGAGTCACGGCTGATCCGCGATGCGGTGCTGGCGCAAACCGGGCAACGCTTCCTCGCCGGTGGCCTGACCAGCGACTACGACCAGTTCCGCTACCTGATGGACAACGCCCTGGCCAGCAAGGACGCCTTGCGCCTGAGCGTCGGCGTGTCCCTCACTGACCAGCAAGTCGGCGCCCTGACCCACGACATCGTGTGGATGGAAAACCGCGTGGTCGACGGCCAGACCGTGCTCGTGCCGGTGCTCTACCTGGCCCAGGCCGACTCCCGCAACGTGCGCGGCAACAGCCTGATCCAGGGCCGCGACCTCAACCTGATGACCGGCGGCGACCTGATCAACGTCGGCACCCTGCGCGCCAGCAACAACCTCTCGGTGGCCAGCAGCGGCAGCCTCTACACCGGCGGCCTGATCGAGGCCGGCAACAACCTCAGCCTGCTGGCCCAGGACAGCATCCGCAATTCCATGGCTGGCGAGATACGCGGCACCCAGGTCAGCCTCACCACCCTGAAGGGCGACATCACCAACGACAACACCGCCATCCAGGTGCGCCAGGGCGCCGGCATGCGCACCCTCACCGACAGCAGCGCCGGCACCATCACCGCCCGCGAAAACCTGGCCATCGACGCTGGCCGCGACCTCACCAACCACGGTGCACTCACCGCCGGCGGCGATGCCGACCTGAAAGCCGGGCGCGACCTCAACCTGATCGCCGTCAGCGACACCAGCGAGATCCACGCCATCAGCGACGGCGGGCACAAATCCACCATCACCACCGACGTGAAAAACCAAGCGGCCACGGTCACGGCCGGCGGCAACCTGAGCATGGTGGCGGGGCAAGACGTCAACATCATCGGCAGCAACGCCACCGCGGGTAAGGACCTGAACATTCAGGCCGGGCGCGATTTCAACGTGGCGTCTGTCAGCGATGTGCACAACGTCGAAGGCAAGGAAAAAGACGGCAAGAAACGCATCAAGACCGCGGATGAGCAGACCACGCAGTTAGCCAGTGTGTTGACGGCGGGCAGGGACTTTACGAGCCAGGCCGGGCGCGACACTACGCTGGTGGCGAGCAAGATCAGTGCGGGGAATGAGGCTTATCTGTACAGCGGGGATAAGTTGAATTTGCTGGCGGCTGAGAACAGTACGCATACTTTGTATGACATGAAGGAGAACGGTGGCTGGGGCGCGAAGAAAGAGCAGCGAGACGAAGTAACCCGCACCACGAACGTTGGGACCGAGATCAAGACTGGCGGCAACCTCACGTTGATCAGCGAAGGTGACCAGCGTTACCAGGTCGCGAAGCTTGATAGTGGTAATGACATCATTCTTAACAGTGGCGGGGCCATCGCCTTTGAAGGCGTCAAAGACCTTCATGACGAGAGCCATACCAAGAGCAAGGGTGACCTCGCTTGGTTCAGCGCCAAAGGTAAAGGCAACACTGACGAAACGCTGCGCCAGAGTGAAATGATCGCTCAAGGGCAGGTCGTTATCAAAGCTGTCGACGGATTGAAGATTGATGTCAGGCAGATCGATCAGCAAACCGTTAGTCAGACCATCGATACCATGGTCAAAGCCGATCCGAATCTGGCTTGGCTCAAGGATGCTGAGAAGCGCGGTGACGTGGACTGGCGCCAAGTCAAAGAGATCCACGATAGCTTCAAATACAGTAACTCCGGTTTAGGTGCGGGTTCGCAGATTGTAATAGCAATTCTGATGGCCGCATTTGTCGGGCCGTTGGCAATGACTGCGGCTGCAGGTGCTGGAGCGGGCGTCGCTGTCGCGGCAGGTGCGGGAGCCGTAGCGGCAGGCGCTGCGACCAATGCGACGGTTAGTGTCGTTAATAATCGTGGCAACTTAGGGGCGGTGTTCAAGGATGTCACCTCTTCGGATGCTTTGAAGGGGTATACGATTTCCGGTGTGACCGCTGGATTGACCGCAGCTTATTTTGATGGCTGGACCGGAACTCATACTGATCAGGCGACTAAGCAAATAACGGGGCCACAGCTCAACACATGGACTGGTGTAGGGCAGTTTGCCGCGAACCAGACATTGCAAGGCGGTACTTCAACGCTGTTGAGTAAAGCATTGGGGCAGGGCGGCAGTGGGAGTGAGGCGCTGAAAACTGCGCTGTTCAATACCCTGGCAGCGGCCAGCTTCAATGCCGTCGGCGACTACACGAAAAAGTGGAACATCGAAAACGGTTCAATTCCCAAGATCGCGATTCATGCGATGGTCGGTGGCCTCTTGGCCGAAGCAACGGGTGGAGATTTCCGTACAGGCGCATTGGCAGCCGGCGCCAATGAGGCACTGGTCGTACAGCTTAACGACATCGTGAAGGGCGACAAGACATTGTTGTCCATGAGTTCTCAACTGGTCGGTGTTTTAGCTGCGGCCACACAAAAAGATGCAGATGCTAGCAAGTTGGAGAAGGGTGGCTGGGTGGCGAAAAATGCCACGCAGTACAACCACCAGCTTCACAAGTCTCAAGCCGATGCGTTGGATGAACAGCGACGGTTCCATCCGGAAAAGGCTGATCGTTTGAATGCGGCGGCCTGCGCTTTGGTTAGTTGCGCAGAGTCGATCCCGACCAACGATGAAACCTATAAGGACTTCAAGGCACTTCAGGATCGTGGCGCCACTTTTAGTGAGGAGATCGCGTTACTTGAGGCGACCGGCCAGTTTGGTGGGCGTAGTTGGCAGGATTGGAGCGACGATACGCTCAATGCTCACGGCAAGGCGGTGCAGGTCGTAGGAGCAAGCAAAGACACTGCCTTTGGCCTAGTCGGAGGGGCTACTGCATATACCGGGATGGTGATGTCGTCACCCGCATGTGTTGGCGTTGTTACCTGTGCCTTACCCATCGGCTTAGGAGCGCTTGGCACTACCTCGATGGTGGGGGCATGGGATTCTGCTAGCCGGATTACGGCGGATTTTAAATCCAGTGAGCCCGACCGAGTGCTAGCTTCTTTCTTTCCGGAAACCTTTCCAGGAGAGTCGAGCGCAACGTCTGACCTGGCATGGAGCACGGCGAAATCCGCAGCTCAGGCGGCTCTGTTTGGCGGCGCGAGTAAATACTTTAATGGTAAGTTAGCTGGAGAGCTTACCACTGGTGCAAAAGCGACAGCGGAAGCTCCCAAGCCGACTAGCATTACCAAGGTTACGGACGAGATGAAGGCCGATCCTTACCATTCGGATTGGCAACGGTACGCAGGTAATGAGCCCAGAGCAGTCGGGGCGGATGTTGTCAGCGGTGATGTAAAAGGAGGAGCAGCGCTATCTAATGATGTCCTAGTCGAAGCGCGTATCGGGAATGGTACGAAGGGTCAAGGTAGCGGAAATAAAGTAGACCAACTTCCTAACAAACAAGTTGTTGGGGCTGATGGAAAACCAATGCCTGTGTACTCAGAGCTAGAGACGCGCAACGGTCCTTATGCCACCCAAGAGTTCCCATCGACTCCGGTTGCGCATGGTTTTCCCGATATTGTTGATAACTATGCAAACAGCGCGACTAAATTTCCTCTCAATAACGGCTCGTCGATTTACCAAGCATTGGGTAGCTATAATGGTGTGGCGGGTAGATTTGAATGGATTGTAGATCCGAAGTTGGGCGGTGTAACACACAGAATGTTTGTACCAAATGGAACTGTTAACGGCATACCGGTGAAACCATGATTCAAGCAGTCTTTGAACGAATTACCAAACACGGCTTGACTGACTGGGCCGTTTTGCTTCAGGGCGTCTGTGGTATTCCTAGCCTTTTGGGGCGATTGCCAGCGTCTTGTGTAGAGGATTTTGCAAACGCTGAGCTTGAAAAGGTGGCAGGGAATCATCCCTTGCTCGACGTGATTGTTAGCTTGGCTACCGATAGTGATCTGCCTGTATCTGAGCTATTCCCGCAGCTGCAAAAAATGAGCGAGTTTCAAAATGCGGATATGCAACGAGCCAGGAGAATATGGCGAGCGGTTGCATTGGAAGAATTGCTAACGAACCTAGACTCGGATCCGCTCTATGGGTTGATAAATTTGTCTGAGTTTTGGTCAAGTTGGGAGTGGCCGGCTGATGCTCCACTGTCGATGATTCCTGGTGCGGTGAATTTGCCGCAGCATCAATACCATTCTGCGTCGAACTATGAACATGTTGTTCATGAGCATGAGCAATGGTTGAAAGATGAGCTGGCTGCTTTGAACTGTAGAGAAACTTCAACTTGATCTGACAATCTCCGCGCCGGCCTAGCGCCGGTGTTTTTGAATCCCAAACTAAAGGGGATAATAGTTCTGGCCACTATCAGCCACCGGCCACCTTAAAAGGTAACTTGAGGCTTCCAGAAAAAACATTTAATCCAAGAAAGTAGGTTTGATATGGACGCTCGGTTAACGTCACTTTGTAAAGGAATAGTGAAGATGACTTCTGATCAGGCTGCTGCTTGGATAATGAGTGAGTATCCTATCAATTCTGAACATTGGAGTGAGGCTTTGGTGCTTATACCTCACCGATCTTGGAAGAAGTCCGAACAAAGACTCTTAGCGGAGTACTATTTCAAGAATGTCCCTTTTTCAAGTGGAAGAGGCTATGAAGCGTTCGCGTCAATTATGTCTATTAAACTGATGATTGCGTGCCTTAAGGACGCTGTACCGAAGGATCCGGCCAGGTGTGATTTGATGCAGTATTATTTAATTCCGGTGCTGGAGCGTTTTGCGAAAAATGATACGGATCAAATGGCTATAAATGATTTTGTTTGTGCTGTTTCAGCAAGATAAAAAGAAGCGCTTTAGGAAAAGCGGGGGCGGGCCACGATTAATGTGAGGGCGGGTATTGGTGGTCTAGCCCCTGTTTTGCAAAGAGAAGAATTGTGGTCTGACCCCTGTTTCCGCTGTTTCCATGAGGAAAACGAGAGTGAAGAAAGTAAGCAGCATTCTTGGAAAGCACCGACACTGGCTGTCCCGTTCGCCTGTCGTGGTTGCTCAAGAGCTTGAGTTTCTGGACGAGGACTTGGCCAGTGATTCTTTGCTGGGGTTTGACAACGTTTCGGACTCACTGGGAATGCTTGCGGTTCATTATGGCATTCAGGGGGAAGTTGCCATTTTCGACGGCGATGAAACCGGCTGGGAGAACGTCGCCCGTTCGATGATGTATCGCTACTGGGCACTGATGTTAAAAGCCAGGTCCTTCTCCAACACGCGTTTTCTTCAAGGCATCAAGACGGTGCCTGACCTGAGCAATCATCTGAGCCATGCCGCGTGTCTGCTCGCGGCCTTCATGGCGGCAGACCGGCGTGACCTGGCGTCATCGACGGCCGATGTGTTGGCCGGGATGCTGTCTGTGCCGGGCGCCGTTGATGCGCGTTTTATGAAAGCACGCCACTTTGAGCCTTTCATGTTGTGGCTTTACTCCGTTTATTCGCAGCAAGGCGCCGTTGCACAAATCGAGTCGATGAACCTGGGCATTTATCAGTCGGTGATAGACAACTGGAATGACGAGCAACAGTTGGCAGTGGTGCTGGAGGAGCTTGGTCGGTATCACCTGGCCAATGCGCAGGACAATGGCGGCGCCTGGAAACCCGAATTCAAAAGCCCGCCGTTTGATTTGTTGTTGGTGGAGGTTGGCGCGATTTACCGGGCGCGCCAACAGCTTGGCCTGCCATCACCTACCGTGACGAACCCGCTGCTTTACGTGGGAACGGCGGCATTGAGACACTTGGTTTTCTCACCTGAGGAACTGGTCGTAAGGGTTGAATCCGCTTACAGGCGTTTTTTTGGTGGAACATGAAAGCAGTCAAAGCCCCGTTTTTATCTTCGCCCTGGCCATCAAGGGGGCGGCGCTACCGCCGCCCGGCTTTCACTCAGGAGGGGTCGGCAGTGAGCCGGCGACTGATGACATCCAGCAGATCACACCCATCGCGCAGCGGAATCGCCAGCAATTGGGCGAAGTCTTGAAGCACCACGGCATCGCTGCTGAGCGGGTCGCGGAATGCCAGGTTTTCCAGCAGTCGGGTGACGGCGCGAATCCGGTACACGGCGGCGTCGTGGAGGACGTCGAGGGGCGCATGGGTGGGTAAGACCTCATCGCTCAAGGTGGTGGGGGACGATGAGCCAGCCGATGCGCAGATTCAACTGACGGTAGGCGAGTGGGGCTTCAGCAGCGTGGTCTATCCGACGCTCACCGTGGTGGCGCGGATGGACCGTGGCGACGAGATGCTCTGGCTTGCGGTGGCTGATCTCAACGCCGGTGGTTATTGATAGAGCCCGCCGAGCGCCTTGAACATTTTGTATATCCCAGTGTCTTTACCTCGCCCACCCGCAACCGGTCGGGCTGCATGGACTGCAGCGTTTTCAAATGACATTAAGGATTAATGTGAACCTTGCCCCCCAAACCTCTTTTCTGTCACCGCCCGCTGCGGTGCACAGGCGCGCGCCTGCGTTTCAGGAAGGCACCGCGGGGGAATGCATTCGGATCAATTGATCCTTCTCAGTACACCTACTGCCGCCGGGCCTATTGGCGGCTTTTAATGTAGTTCATGGAGTTTGAAATGAAGCGTAAGCAGTTCCAGAAAAGCCTGTTGGCACTCATGGTCGGCGCAATCAGTTCGCAAGCGCTGGCGGTGGAGTTCGACCTGGGGCAGGGCAAGAACATTTGGGTCGGCGAGACCTTCAATGAGTCATTGACCATCAACGGGACGTTCTCCCAAGTAGTGGTGCCGACCACCACCAACCCTGCCGGACTGGGTGTGGCCAACACCACTATCCAGGGTTCGTTGATCAACCGTGCCGACATCACCCTGGATTCCCAGGGCGCCGCCATCCGAGCGATTGCCCTGGACCCGCTGTTCTGGTCGGGCCCGCAAAATCTGAGCCCGGGAACTGTCACCGGGGACGTGGTTCAGGCGGGCAACATTCTTATGAAAAATGGGGGTTACGAGGGGCTTGAGATCGGCGCGACGACTATCGGCGGAAGTGTCATCAACTCCGGCACCATCCGTTCCACACTGCCCCTGACGGCGCCGGCTTCACCCTCCTACGTGGATGGCGGTGAAGGCATTTACCTGCATGGCACCACCATCGCCGGCGACGTCTCCAACACCGGCGTAATCGACTTGAACGGTGATTACGCCATCGGCCTGATCCTCGACCGCCAGAACAATCTGGGCACCACCGTCGGCGGCAAAATCCTCAACGCCGGCACGCTCAAGGCAACAGGCGAAGGCGCCTGGGGTATCGAGGTTGAAACTGACACCAACCCTCTGCGCATCGAAAACAGTGGGCTGCTTTCTGCCAACGGCAATGACGCCAAGACGGTGATGTTTCTAAACGGTACGGTCGACTACATCCTCAACACCGGCACCCTTGAGGCCACGGGTACCAACGCCAATGCCTTCGAGTTTGCCGGGGCAACCTTTGCCCAGAACAGCGCAACCGGCGCGCGCGGCATCGTTAACCGCGGCACGATCAGCGCCGATGGCACAGCCATTCGCGTGGACGCTGCCGATCAGATTTCGGCGTTTGAGATCAACCAGCAAGCCGGTGAGATCCGCAGTAACGCCGGCATCGCCATCGACGCGGCAAACCTGGCCACCCTGAACTGGACCGGCGGGAAGATCATCGGCGACGTACTCAACGTCAACGCCGTGAATATCGCTGGCCAGGCAGATTTCACCGGCAGCCGCATCATCGCGCCGGTATCGGTCAACTCAGGCTCGCTGAATCTCTCCGCACCCGGCACTGCGATCACCGGCAACCTCAATGTCGCCAGCGGCGCGGGTATCGACATGCGCCTGTCCGACAGCGTGTTGCCGACCACGCCGTACCTGAGTGTTAACGGTGGCGCCAGTTTTGCCCAGGCCTCGACGTTGACCGTGAGCGCCAAACCTGGCGACTTCGCCACGACCAACAACGGCACGCAGTACACCTTGCTGCAAGCCACCAGCGTGCAAGACAACGGCCTGTCTGTTGCCAGCTCGTCATCGCTGCTGGATGTGCTCAGCTACTCGGCCGACGCGCAAACCGTCAAGGCGGTGGTGGCGGTCAAGGACAACCAGCAAGTGCAGCAAGCGCTGGCTGGCGTGGGCGCCAGCGCAACGGCAGCTACATCAGTGAACACTTTCAAGAACGGCGTACTGAGCCGTCTCAGCCAGGACGACCCGGTATTCCAGTCCCTGGCCAACGCCGGCACCGCACAGCAACTGGCGCAGATCGGTGAGCAGCTAAAGCCGGACGTCAACCGTGGCGCGCTGGATGTGGCACTGTCGGGTCAGACCGTGATCAACGGCGCGATCCTCAACCGCCTCACCGGCCAGCGCGAAAATCGCGAAGCCGCTGGCGTGTGGGTGCAAGGCCTGAGCAGCAACATGGACCAGGACGGCCGTGGCGGTGACAACGGTTACTCGGCCAACAGCAGCGGCATGGCAGTGGGGGCGGACGGTCGGTTGAACGACACCACGATCCTCGGCGTGGCCTACAGCTACCTCAATTCCAATATCCATTCCGACTTGGGCAACAAGACGGAAGTGCAGGGTAACGCGCTGTCGTTGTACGGCAACTGGTCGCTGCAGAACTGGTTCGTCGATGGCAGCCTGAGCTACGGCCATAACGACAACGACAGCAAGCGCCATGTAGCAGGCACCACGGCCAAGGGCAGCTACGGCAGCGATGTGCTGTCGGCAAGCGTGCTCGGTGGCTACACCTTCAAACTCTCGGATGCCGTGTTGATCGAGCCGCGGGTGGCAGCCCGTTATTCCAGCGTGCGCATGGACGGTTTCAACGAGAAGGGTTCTTCTGCGGCGCTGAGCACCGGTTCACAGCGTTATGAAGTGGGCGAGTTGGGTGCAGGCCTGCGCCTGGCGGGCAACTTGCCGTTGTCCACCGGCAGCCTGCAACCGGAGGCCACCTTGATGGCCTACCACGACCTGATGGGCGACCGTGTGGCGCAGACGTCCAGCTTCGTGCAGGGCGGCTCGGCGTTCACCGTCACCGGTGCTTCCGTGGCCCGCGACAGCTACGAAGCCAGTGTGGGCCTGAACTACCAAGTGTCGGCGTTGACCGTGGGTGCCAGTTACACCCGCCAGGCGCGCAGCGGGTTTGATGCCGATGGCGTCATGCTCAAGGCGCGGTACGCGTTTTAAGCATTGCAGCCGATAAAAAAATGGCGTCGGGCTACGGATTTCCAGGTAGCCCGACGCCGGATTCTCGTTGTTTTGAAATAGGGAAATAACCATGAAAAAGACCTCACTCTTGATCCTCGCCCTGGCCTTGGCCGGCTGCCACTCCACTGCCAGGAACTCCTCGCCAAGCCTGCTCACGGACGGCGTTCAGTTGCAGCAAAAAAAGGTCGAGGTGGACGCTGATCACGCCAAGGTCATCATGAAGGCGACCGGTTTTACCTACCCGGTGCAGTTCTCCGTACGCCGTAGTTCCGATGCAGACCAGCGTCCGGAAATTCTCGGGACCGTGGTGGATTCCGGCCGTGGCAAGGTATTTGGCTGGATCGCCAAGATGAGCGAAGTGGGCAACAGCGCCGTCGCCAAACGCTTCCCACAGTTGGAAGTGCAGGCAGACCCGGGGCAGCCCTTTGAAGTGATCGGTGAGTCACGGGTCTACAACGCTAACTACGTCGGCCTCGTCAAAACCTATGTGTATGAATGCGGCCCCATGAGTTCGACCTTCAAGCCTGAGAAGCAAAAGGTTTACCTGGTGGAGTTCGTGATTATCGGGAAGGGCTGTGAGCAGCATGTGTACGACGTGACTGCGCCCAATGAGCGTATCCCGGTGGCGACTGTGGCAGCGGCGACAGGCGCTGCGGGCTGATGCCGATGTAAAGGTGCTTATCGGCAATCAAGTATTTAAGCCCGCAGCGGATACAGCGGTTGAAATGAAGATCACGCGCCGGCGGCTGCCCGGCGCTCAGGGAGTGTTCATGTTCCATTGCCTTAAAGGATGTTCGCGCTGGATTGCCCTGGCGTGGGTATTGGTTGTGTCAGCGGGTTGTGTTTCGTATGTGGATAAAAGCGCTGAGGGTGTACCCGCTTCAGGTATTGCCACGCTTCAGATGTCTCACCCCTCCATCGTCATCGTTGAAGTCGATGGTAAAGACAACCTGTTTTGGCTGGTCAATTACAAGGACTACCAGTTTGCTCCAGGCCGGCACCGCATCAAGGTGGTTGCGCGGATGGGGTCAGGCCTGTCTTTTCCAATCATCAGGGATGTCGACTTGCTGGCGGGGCACGGCTATCTGTTGACCGCAGAGGTCAATTCCAAGGTTTGGAGTCTCGAAGTGCGGGACAAGGCCAGTGGCGAGCGGGTTGATGGTCCAAATTGATGAGTAGCCGTTTAACCAGGACTCGCGCAGGAATACCGGGGTAATGACGTCGTTTCTTTGGGGCTATTGCTTCAAATTGAAGCAGGGCTCGAAAAGCCACGTGCGACTCCGTAAAATGAAGTCAAATTGACATCATTCAGGGAAGAACTCAGACATGCGCGCTTTTGCTTTACTCCTGGCCCTCACCGTTCTGGCGGGCTGCGCCTCCAAGCCGGCTTACTACATTTCCCCCGCCCCGGTTCAGATCCCCAAGACCGCCACCTATTGGCTCGACACCTTCGACGTTGACGTAGTGGGCAAGAACGAGCGCTTCCTGCCGGATGAAAAAGTCCGCGAGCAACTGGGCGTCGACCTGGTCAACCGCCTGCTCAAGGCCAAGCGCTACGCCACCAGTAAGGAAAGCGCTGACTATCTGTTGGATGTGAAGGTCGTCTATGCCCGTCATTTCCAGGATTCGAAGGGCGGGATCGCTACCGTGCTCGTTGACGACAACACGGTCCTGACCAGTGTGGATTTCAACTACCTGGTCAAGGTCAAGAAGGCCGGTGGTGAGGTATTGCACTTTGCCAAGGACCGTGACGGCCTGGTTCCCGCGGGCTTGTTTGGCCAATGGCAGCAATACAAGACGATCGGCGGGATCGTCAGCAATACCGGCAACTCCAGCGTCGAGCCGTTTTATACGGGCGTGCTGAGCCGCTTTATCGTCGATGACTTGCGCGATATCCCTTCGCGCTAAAGTGCGTTAACCCGAATCGCCAGTCCCTTGCGTCTGACCTTGTGAACGGATCATTCATTCACGAGGTTCAGCCCATGTCCCGTCCTCTTCTGCTGTTGCGCCCTGCCGCCCAAGGCTTCACCGTGACCCTGCTGGTGGCGCTTGCCGGATGTGGGCTTTCTGCATCCCGTGATGTGGCCAAGCCGGCTGAATCTGCACCCGTTGCGCAGCTGCAAAGCGAACCCGTCCGCGCTGAGGGTGCCACGGTCAAGCGGATGGTTGCGCCGGCACCGATGGCGTCGCAGTTTGTGATGCGTGACTCGGCCGCCATGGAGTACCGGGAGCAATATCAGAACCTCCCGGACAATCCGATCCGCAGCGTGGCCGAAACGCCGGTCTCCACCTTCAGCGTCGATGTCGACACCGGCAGCTATGCCAACGTAAGGCGTTTCCTCAACCAAGGCAGCCTGCCACCTGAAGGTGCTGTGCGACTGGAGGAGATGGTCAATTACTTCACCTACGACTACGCGTTGCCCACCGACGGCACGCCCTTTGGCGTGACCACCGAAGTGGCACCGTCACCGTGGAACCCCCACACCCGATTGCTGCGCATTGGCATCAAGGCCTCGGACCGCGCCGTGGCGGACCTGGCACCGGCCAACCTGGTGTTCCTGGTGGACGTGTCCGGCTCGATGAACCGGCGCGAAGGCCTGCCGCTGGTCAAGAGCACCCTGAAATTACTGGTGGACCAACTGCGTGACCAGGACCGCGTGTCGCTGGTGGTCTACGCCGGTGAATCGCGGGTGGTGCTCAAGCCTACGTCGGGTCGGGACAAAACCACGATCCGCAACGCCATCGACCAGTTGACCGCCGGCGGCTCCACCGCAGGCGCCTCGGGTATCGAAATGGCCTACCAAATGGCCCGCGAAGGGTTTATCTACAAAGGCATCAACCGCATCCTGCTGGCCACCGACGGCGACTTCAATGTGGGTGTCAGTGACTTCGACAGCCTGAAGCAAATGGCCGTGGACCAGCGCAAAAGCGGCGTGTCCCTGACCACCCTCGGCTTTGGTGTGGATAACTACAACGAACAGCTGATGGAACAACTGGCCGACGCCGGTGACGGTAACTACGCCTACATCGACAACCTGCGTGAAGCCCGCAAGGTGCTGGTGGACCAACTCAGCTCGACCCTCGCGGTGGTGGCCCGGGATGTGAAACTGCAAGTGGAATTCAACCCGGCACAGGTCAGCGAATACCGACTGCTGGGCTATGAAAACCGCGCCTTGAAGCGAGAGGATTTCAACAACGACAAGGTCGATGCCGGAGAGATCGGTGCAGGGCACACGGTGACCGCGTTGTATGAAATTGTCCCGAAGGGCGCGCAGGGCTGGCTGGAGCCACTGCGCTACGCATCGCCACCCAACGCTGACGGTAAAACCTCCGAATTGGCCATGCTGCGAGTACGCTACAAGCCGGCTGAAGGCGGCAATAGCCGACTGATCGAACACCCGATCAACAACGAGCAGAACGCCAAACCCAGCGACGACCTGCGCTTCTCTGCCGCCGTGGCCGCCTTCGCCCAGCAACTCAAGGGTGATGGCCGCTACACTGGCAGCATGAGCTTCAAGGACACGGCCGCACTGGCCCGCTCCGCCCGGGGCGACGACCCCTTCGGTTTGCGCGGCGAGTTTGTGCAACTGGTTGAATTGGCCCAGAGCCTCCAGGCACCGGCCAAACACTGATCCACCTCAAAGGAGTGCGCCACCTGATGGATTCACCCAGCGACGAAGCCCTGCTGTCCCGCTACCGCAGCGGCGATGGTGCGGCGTTCGAGGCCCTGTATGCGCGGCATCGACAGGGCCTTTACCGTTTCCTCGTGTCCTTGAGCAACAAGGCCGAACTGGCCGAGGAAGTGTTCCAGGACACCTGGCTCAGCCTGATCCGCAGCACAAGCGAGCCACAGGGCCGGGCGAGTTTTCGTACCTGGCTGTTCCAGATTGCCCGCAACCGCCTGATCGACCACTGGCGTAAGCACGGCATCCACAACCCGCTGCACGATAGCTACGATGAGCAACTGCACGGCCAGCCCGACGACAGCGCCGGGCCCGAGCAACTGCTGAGCCTGAGCCGCGACCAGGCGCGCCTGGACACCGCACTGCAAGACTTGCCCGAAGACCAGCGCGAAGTGTTCCTGCTGCGCCTGCACGGCGACCTGGAAGTGCCACAAATTGCCGCGCTCACCGGCGCCCCACTGGAAACGGTAAAAAGCCGCTTGCGTTACGCCCAGCAGAAACTGCGCCGACTGCTGGCCGAGGAGGTACCCGCATGACTGACTCCCGACAGACCCCGGATTCAAACGACGACGTGCTGATCGAGCATTTCCGTCAACACACCCGCGGCGAGCCGCCGGCTTCCCTGGACGCCTTCATCCTGGCCACCGCCCACCGCGAAACCCCGGTGCGCCAGCCCAATCTGTGGCAGCGCTGGTTACAGGCCTGCCAACGGCCGCGCTGGCAGATGGCGTTTGCCACCGTCGCGGGAGTGGCCCTGATGATTGGTTTGGTCACGCGCTCGCCGGTGC
Organism: Pseudomonas sp. ADAK13; assembly: GCF_012935715.1. Taxonomy (NCBI): domain Bacteria; kingdom Pseudomonadati; phylum Pseudomonadota; class Gammaproteobacteria; order Pseudomonadales; family Pseudomonadaceae; genus Pseudomonas; species Pseudomonas sp. ADAK13. Next base: position 2,056,063 of record NZ_CP052860.1, on the reverse strand, counting down.
CGCAGCCGGAGTTATCCACAGGGACTTACGCGGCCGCCCCGCAGGAACTGGCCCGCCCGGCCCCGGCAGCCGCGCCGATGGCTCGATTCTCCGTGGCTCCGCAGGCCGACAGTGCGCCGCAGGTGCAGGCCGAAGTCGCCGGTGTGCTGGCGGATGAGTCGGTGGCGAAGATGAGCAAACGCGCGGCTGTTGTGCTGCCGCCACTGGAGCAAGGCTTGCAGGAGATCCTGCGGTTGCGGCAGGCGGGAGAGGCCAAGGCGGCGGATGAGAAACTGCTGGAGTTGCACAAGCGCTTTCCCAAGGAGGATTTGCCGGCGCGGTTGGAGGCGTTGCAGAAACCCTGAATCGGCGCCCACAAAAAAAGCCCCAGGTCTTTCGACCTGGGGCTTTTTCGTCTGTATCTGGTGCACCCGGCGGGATTCGAACCCACGACCCCTGCCTTCGGAGGGCAGTACTCTATCCAGCTGAGCTACGGATGCTTGTGCGGGCGACATCATACCCATGTCGACCATGGGCGTCCATGCCGCTTTTTGGCCGCCCTCCCGTAGGATTACGCGTCGCTGATGCCCTGTGCCGGGCGTTTCGACGGATTGAGGTGGAACTCGCCTGAAATACGCTGATCAGAAAAATGGAGCAAATGCGCCGTTTTCGTTCTTTTTTTCGAACAGACTATTGCCCTGTACCCCCATTGATCCTAGGATTCGTTTGAGATTTCAAACGCTCTTGTCTGGGTGCTGAACCGCACATTTGTCCTTTCGTGCGCTATTTACGTGCTTCAGCCCAGTGAATGATTTCCCTGACGGCAGCCCTCAAGGCGCCTTTCAACAACTCTAATTCGCTCCGCGCGTGCGCGGTGCTGTTAAGGAAAGCCGACATGCAGCTCAAAGACACCCAGTTGTTCCGCCAGCAAGCCTTTATTGATGGCGCTTGGGTCGATGCGGACAACGGTCAAACGATCAAGGTCAACAACCCCGCTACCGGCGAAATCCTCGGTACCGTGCCAAAAATGGGTGCCGCCGAAACCCGTCGCGCCATTGAAGCCGCTGACAAGGCCCTGCCGGCCTGGCGTGCACTCACCGCCAAGGACCGCGCCAACAAGCTGCGTCGCTGGTTCGAACTGATCATCGAGAACCAGGACGACCTGGCCCGCCTGATGACCCTGGAACAGGGCAAGCCACTGGCCGAAGCCAAGGGCGAAATCGTTTACGCCGCTTCGTTCATCGAGTGGTTCGCCGAAGAAGCCAAGCGTGTCTACGGTGACGTCATCCCCGGCCACCAGCCGGACAAGCGCCTGATCGTGATCAAGCAGCCGATCGGCGTTACCGCCGCCATCACGCCGTGGAACTTCCCGGCCGCGATGATCACCCGTAAAGCCGGCCCGGCCCTGGCCGCCGGTTGCACCATGGTGCTCAAGCCTGCGTCGCAAACCCCGTTCTCCGCGTTCGCCCTGGCTGAGCTGGCCCAGCGTGCCGGCATTCCGAAAGGCGTGTTCAGCGTGGTCTCCGGCAGCGCCGGCGATATCGGCAGCGAGCTGACCAGCAACCCGATCGTGCGTAAATTGTCCTTCACCGGCTCCACCGAAATCGGTCGCCAGTTGATGGCCGAATGCGCCAAGGACATCAAGAAAGTCTCCCTGGAACTGGGCGGCAACGCGCCGTTTATCGTGTTCGACGACGCAGACCTGGATAAGGCCGTCGAAGGCGCGATCATTTCCAAGTACCGCAACAACGGCCAGACCTGCGTCTGCGCCAACCGCCTGTACATTCAGGATTCGGTGTACGACGCGTTCGCCGAGAAACTGAAAGTGGCCGTGGCCAAGCTGAAGATCGGCAACGGTCTGGAAGAGGGCACCACCACTGGCCCGCTGATCGACGAGAAGGCTGTGGCCAAGGTTCAGGAGCACATCGCTGATGCCCTGAGCAAAGGCGCCACCCTGCTGGCCGGCGGTAAGGTCATCGATGGCAATTTCTTCGAGCCGACCATCCTGGTCAACGTGCCGAAAGACGCTGCCGTGGCCAAGGAAGAAACCTTCGGCCCATTGGCGCCGCTGTTCCGCTTCAAAGACGAAGCCGAAGTGATCGCGATGTCCAACGACACCGAGTTCGGCCTGGCGTCCTACTTCTATGCCCGCGACCTGGGCCGTGTGTTCCGTGTGGCGGAAGCCCTGGAATACGGCATGGTCGGCGTCAACACCGGGTTGATCTCCAACGAAGTGGCGCCGTTCGGCGGCATCAAGGCTTCGGGCCTGGGCCGTGAAGGCTCCAAGTACGGGATCGAGGATTACCTGGAAATCAAATACCTCTGCCTGGGCATCTAAGCCCGGCGCGAGATTGCAGTAAACGCAGAGGGCACGAGAGCGCTGTCCCTTTGCGTGTTTCACCCCGTTATTCGTAGTGGCCGGGAAAGCTGTGGCAGTCGATCATCGCATGCTGCCGTAGTTGCCTCCCCGCCACGTATTCCTTGGACCACGCCACCCGATGAGTGGCGAATGAGGACTTTATGAGCAAGACCAACGCATCCCTGATGAAACGCCGCGAAGCCGCTGTACCCCGCGGTGTTGGCCAGATTCACCCGATCTTCGCCGAGTCGGCGAAGAACGCCACCGTGACCGACGTTGAAGGTCGCGAATTCATCGACTTCGCCGGCGGTATCGCCGTGCTGAACACCGGCCACGTGCACCCGAAAATCATCGCGGCCGTGACCGAGCAACTGAACAAGCTGACTCACACCTGCTTCCAGGTACTGGCCTACGAGCCGTACGTTGAGCTGTGCGAAAAAGTTAACGCCAAGGTCCCGGGTGATTTCGCCAAGAAAACCCTGCTGGTCACCACCGGTTCCGAGGCGGTAGAAAACGCCGTGAAAATTGCGCGTGCCGCCACTGGCCGTGCCGGCGTGATCGCGTTCACTGGCGCCTACCACGGTCGCACCATGATGACCCTGGGCCTGACCGGCAAAGTCGTGCCGTACTCGGCCGGCATGGGCCTGATGCCAGGCGGCGTGTTCCGCGCACTGTTCCCGAACGAACTGCACGGTGTGAGCGACGACGACTCCATCGCCAGCATCGAACGCATCTTCAAGAACGATGCCGAGCCGCGTGATATCGCTGCCATCATCATCGAGCCGGTGCAGGGCGAAGGCGGTTTCTATGTCGCGCCTAAATCCTTCATGAAGCGCCTGCGTGAACTGTGCGACAAGCACGGCATCCTGCTGATCGCCGACGAAGTGCAAACCGGCGCCGGCCGCACCGGTACCTTCTTCGCCATGGAACAGATGGGCGTTGCTGCCGACCTGACCACCTTCGCCAAATCCATCGCAGGCGGCTTCCCGCTGGCCGGTGTGTGCGGCAAGGCTGAATACATGGACGCCATTGCTCCAGGCGGCCTGGGCGGCACCTACGCCGGTAGCCCGATTGCTTGCGCCGCGGCCCTGGCCGTGATGGAAGTGTTCGAAGAAGAGCACCTGCTGGACCGCTGCAAGGCTGTCGGCGAGCGCCTGGTCACCGGCCTGAAAGCTATCCAGGCCAAGTACCCGGTGATCGGCGAAGTGCGTGCCCTGGGCGCGATGATTGCGGTCGAGCTGTTTGAAGGTGGCGACAGCCACAAGCCGAACGCCGCTGCCGTTGCTTCCGTGGTGGCCAAGGCTCGCGACAAGGGCTTGATCCTGCTGTCCTGCGGCACCTACGGCAACGTGTTGCGCGTGCTGGTTCCGCTGACCTCGCCGGACGAGCAGCTGGACAAAGGCCTGGCGATCATCGAAGAGTGCTTCTCCGAGCTGTGATCAAAAGTTGACCTGATCGACAAAAAAACCCGCTCAGGCGGGTTTTTTTGTGCCCGATGAACGGTATTCAGCCGTTGTTCATTGTACGCAGGCGGCTCCTTTGTCTAAGGTGCTGGTATTGCCGATGGAGCGTGCTGGATGACTGCTGTTGATTTACCGGCTGTACCCCGTGTGTTGATTGCCGAGGCCGAACCCTGGTCCCGGGATTTGCTCAAGCAGGTGTTGCTGAATGTGCGCTGTGACGCACGGCTGGATGTGTGTGCCGATGGCCAGCGGGCCGCCGAGCTGCTGCGAGAGAAACCCTATGACCTGATCATCGCCGACTGGGAGCTGCCCGGCGTCGATGGCCTGAGCCTGTTGCGCAGCGTGCGCCAGCAACGGCGTTCGCCGCTGCTGCCGTTTATCCTGCTGAGCACCCGCAACGACAGCGCCAGCGTGCGCGAAGCCTTGCCCCTGGCGCCGACGGCGTACCTGACCAAACCGCTGAACATGGAAGGCCTGACCCAGCGCCTGCAAGACCTGCTGCTGAATGAAGGCGAGACGGTGTACTGCGAAGTCCCGGCCCTGGCGCCGGGCATGACTTTGCCGGTGTTTCTGGAACGGCGCCGCGAAGCCTCCGATGGCGCGCCGCTGCGGGTCGACGTGCAGGCCGCGGTGCAGCACAGCCTGGAGCCGGAAGGCCTGGACCTCAAGCGCCTGGAAGAGCAGGTGCGCATGGACCCGCAAATCACTGCCGTGCTGATCGCTGCCGCCAACAGCGCAGGCCATCACGGTTCGCCGGTGCAAACCCTGTCCATGGCCCTGCACAAGCTGGCGGCCGGGCAGAGCATGAACCTGATCCTGGGGCTCGCCCTCAAGCACAACGTGGTGCTGAGCGACCCAAGCCTTGTGGATTACGCCGAGCGTCACTGGCAACTGTCCCAACGCACCGCCGACTACGCCCGCAGCCTGGCGCGCATGCTCGACCTGGATCACGAGCGCTGCTACAGCGCCGGCATCCTCCATCGCCTCGGCGACCTGGCCTTGCTGCGGTGCCTGCAAGACTGGCTGCAGGGCGGCGGCGAACTGGATGACGAAGCGATAGGCGAGTCTCTTTACACCTTCGGTGCAGCCTATGGCTCGGCGTTGCGCACCCGTTGGCGCTTGCCGCTGGAGTTGCGCCAGTTGATCGCGGCGATTTATTCGCTGGAAGGCGGGGTGTATTCCCGGGAAGCGCTGGTGATGAACCTGGCGGCGCAACTGGCACGGCTGACCGAGCATGAAGGCGTCGAGGCGCTGGCCAAAGGCAAGACCGCACGCTTGCTCAAGGTGGGTTTGCCGGAATTGGCGCGTATGCGCAAAACCTGACAGGCGATGCGGGCCAGTGTGGGAGCTGGCTTTTGTAGGAGCCGGGCTTGCCCGCGATGCAGGCACCTCGGTGTGTCAGTTGCACCGAGGTGATGCTATCGCAGGCAAGCCAGCTCCCACAGGGAGTCGTGGTGCGTCAGCCCGTGAGCACGCGGTTTTTGCCCTGGCGCTTGGCCTCATACATTGCGGCGTCGGCACGGGCGAACAGGCTGTCTACGTTGGCGTCCTCGGCGGTCAGGCTGGCCAGGCCCTGGCTGACCGTGACCGCGAAGCTCTCACCGTCATGGCTGAAACTCAGTTGCGCAATCTCGTGCCCCAGGCGTTCGGCCACTTGCATTGCCATCTCCGGCGCACAGCCGGGTAGCACGGCGGCGAATTCTTCGCCGCCAATGCGCCCGAACAGGTCGCCACGGCGCAGCACTCCTCGACCGCTCTCGGCGATACGCTGCAACACCTGATCGCCCTCCAGGTGGCCGTAGGTGTCGTTGACCACCTTGAAGTCATCGATGTCCAGCAGCAGGAACGCCAGGGGCGTGCCCTGCAGGCAGGCGCGTTCGAACTCGTGGTGGGCGCACTCGAAGAAGTGCCGGCGGTTGCTGCTGCGGGTCAGCACGTCGGTGGTGGCCAGGCGGTGCAGCTCCAGTTCCAGGTGCTTCTTTTCAGTGATGTCTTCGGCCATGCCCACGACGATCACCGGCTGGCCAGGCTCGGCCTGCTGGTTGATGTAGCACTTGTCGCTGAGCCAGCGGATCTGCCCGTCGGCGGTGATGATGCGGTACTCGCGGTCTTCCACGGCGCCGCTGTGCAGCACCTGGGCCAGGCTGTGTTCGGCGTAGTCGAGGTCTTCGGGGTGAATGCTGTTGCGCCATTCCCGATAGTCGGCGAGCAACATGCCTGCCGTACGTCCGAAAACCCGCTCATAGGCCGGGCTGACATACAGCACGCGGCGGGTGTCCCACTCGATGGCCCAGAGCACGGCGTTCACGCTGACCAGCAGCGAACTCAGCAGTTGCTCGCGTTCACTCAAGCGCTCCACTTCGCCCTGGGCATGCATCAGCGCCAGCAACGTAGCGGCGGCGGCCGGTCGTGGCTGGTCGAGGACGGGTGGGTCGGTGAAGGTCTGTTCGGGGACCATCGGCACAACTCTCTCTGGGCATGCCGCGGGGTTGGGCAGCGGTCACAACAAGGGCCGCCGGGATGGCGAAGTGTTGTTTGAGAGGGGGAATTTGCAGCGAAGTTCCGTTATCAGCGTCGATTTGAGGCGACCAAGAAATGGCGCCAGAAACCTGTAGGAGCGAGCCTGTTGGGGTGAGGGGCTTGCTGTGGCGAGGGAGATTGCTCCCGCTGGAGCGCGCAGCGCTCCCAAGATTTTGGGGCCGCTACGCAGCCCAGCGGGAGCAAGCTCCCTCGCCACAGCAGCTCCCTGGCCACAAAAAATCGGCTCGCTACAGCCGTGATCAGACCGCGGCAGGCCGTAGCGAATAGGTTTTCAACTGGTGGGCAAAGTCCCGCAGGGATTGAATCCCGCTGGCCTCGGCCTCGTGTACCCATTCCTTGATCGCCGCCAGCATGTCATGCCCGTTGGTGCTGGTTTTCAGCCAGATCTGTTGCAGCGCCAGGCGCTTTTCGTAGATCACTTTCAGGGCCTGGCTGTGTTCCAGCATGCTTTGGATGCGCACGTGGTGACGGTCATCCAGCAGGCTGGTTTCCCGCGACAACAGGCGCTTGGCGCGATGGAACTGGTGGCGCACCGAGTGATCGACCTTCTCCAGTTCCTGCTTGACCAGCGGGCCAATCACCAACTTGCGGTACTGGGCCATGATCTGGAAACGGTTGTTGAGGATCGCCATGGCGGTGTCCATGTCCAGGTGGCCCTTGCCTTCGACCCGGTGGGCGATCGGCGCGACCCGTTGCACCTTGGCCAGGCGCAGGAAGCTGAACACTTTGATCCAGGCCCAGCCCAGGTCGAACTCCCACTTCTTCACCGACAGCTTGGCGGAGTTGGGGTAGGTGTGGTGGTTGTTATGCAGCTCTTCGCCGCCAACGATGATGCCCCAGGGAATCAGGTTGGTCGCCGCGTCGCGGCATTCGAAATTGCGGTAGCCGATGGCATGGCCCAGGCCGTTGATCACGCCGGCGGCCCAGAACGGAATCCACATCATCTGGATGGCCCAGATGGTGATGCCGATGGTGCCGAACAGCAGCAGGTCGATCACGCCCATGATTGCCACGCCCAGCAGCGGGTACGGGGTGTAGAGCTTGCGTTCGATCCAGTCTTCCGGGCAGTTCTTGCCGTAGATACGCAGGGTCTCGGGGTTTTCGGCCTCGGCGCGGTACAGCTCGGCGCCTTTGCGCAGAACAGTGGACAGGCCCTTGATCACCGGGCTGTGGGGATCGTCGACGGTTTCGCACTTGGCGTGGTGTTTACGGTGGATAGCGGTCCACTCGCGGGTGTTCTGCGCCGTGGTGAGCCACAGCCAGAAGCGGAAGAAGTGTTTCAGGCCAGCATTGAGCTCCAGGGAGCGGTGGGCTGAATAGCGGTGCAGATAGACCGTGACCCCGACAATGGTCACGTGGGTCATCAACAGAGTGACTGCCACCAGTTGCCAGGCCGACAAGTCAAGAAAACCGTTGTACCACATAGGCTGTATGGCCCTCAGATAAAGAAAAAAACAGCATCCGCATTATCACTCCCTTTGCGGATAAAACCAGTCACCGTTTCAGATAAGACTTACAAGGTGTTTCCTATTCTATAATCCTGACCCTTTGTAGGGCGATTCTGGTTTTTTAGTAAGGATTACTGACCATATGCTGTTTTCATACCGAGGTGCCCTGCGTGCGGGGCTGTTGTACCTGCTGGTTTCCATTGTGTGGATACAGCTCAGCCAGCACCTGTTGATCAAACTTTCCGACGAACCGGCGCAAGTGATCCATTGGCTGGCGCTGCGGGGCTATATCTGGATTGGCCTGAGCGCCCTGGTGATTTATCTGCTTTGCGCCCGTTTTGCCCGGGCAAACCTGATCCAGCAGCCCCTCAAGGAAAACCGCGAGCGGCTGCGCCAGGCCGCCGCTGTGTTCGATTGCACCCGCGAAGGCGTGCTGGTTACCGATGCGCAGGGGCTGATCGTGCACGTCAACCGGGCCTTTATCGAAATCACCGGCTACCAGGGCGAAGACGTGTTGGGCCGCCAGCCGAGCCTGTTCAAGTCCGGGCGCCACTCCGCGAGCTTCTATCAACAGATGTTCCAGACCCTGGAGCGCGAAGGCGAATGGAGCGGCGAAATCTGGAACCGCCGTAAAAGCGGCGAAATTTATCCACAGTGGCAGACCATCCGCGTCATCCGCGATGAGCAGGGCAACATCAGCCACTACGTCGCGGTGTTCTCCGACATCAGCGCCATCAAGCACTCCGAGCACGAACTGGCGCACCTCGCCCACCACGACCCGCTGACCGACCTGCCCAACCGCCTGCTGTTCACCGACCGCGCCGAACAGGCCCTGGCCTCGGCGCAGATCCATAAACGCGGCTGCGCCTTGCTGTTGCTGGACCTGGACCACTTCAAGATCATCAACGACAGCCTTGGCCACAACGTCGGCGACCAGTTGCTCAAGGCCGTCGGCGAACGCCTGCAAGGCCTGTTCGGCCCCGGCGTGACCCTGGCGCGCCTGGGGGGCGACGAGTTCGCGGTGCTGGCGGAAAGTTGTCCACAGGTGGTTCAGGCGGCCGCCCTGGCGCAACGTATTCTCGATGGGATGAAAGAACCGTTCATCTTCGACGGCCATCAGCTGTTTATCAGCGCCAGCATTGGCATCAGCCTGTTCCCCAGCGATGCCCTGAGCGCCGAGCAACTGCTGCGCAACGCCGATTCGGCGCTGTTCAAGGCCAAGAGCGCCGGCCGCGAAGGCTACGCCTTGTACACCGAAGAACTCACCGCCCACGCCCAGCACCGTGTCGAAATGGCCGGCGAACTGCGCCGCGCCCTCGACCAGCAAGAGCTGCGGGTTTACTACCAACCGGTGCACGACCTGCAGAACAGCCGCCTGATCGGCGTCGAAGCCCTGGTGCGCTGGCAGCACCCGGAGCGCGGGCTGGTGCCGCCGGGGGAATTCATCCCGATTGCCGAGCGTACCGGGCTGATCGCCGATATCGACGCCTGGGTCATGGACCAGGCCTGCCGCCAGATGTGCCAGTGGCTGGCCGGCGGCGCACCGCTTACGTTCCTCGCGGTGAACGTGTCCAGCCGCCTGTTTGCCCGGCGCGAGCTGTATGAGCAAGTGGCCAAGGTGCTGCACGATACGGGGCTGGATCCGGCATTCCTGGAATTGGAAGTCACCGAAAGCGCGGTAATGGAAGACCCGGAAGTCGCCCTTGAACAAATGCACCGCCTGCGGGAGTTGGGCTTGCGCCTGGCCATTGATGACTTTGGCACCGGTTACTCATCGCTGCTGCGGCTCAAGCGGTTGCCGGTGCAGAAGCTCAAGATTGATCAGGGCTTTGTCGCCGGGTTGCCGTGGGATGAAGACGACGCGGCGATCGTGCGGGTGGTGATCGCGTTGGCGCAGAGCATGGGCATGCAGGTGCACGCCGAGGGTATCGAGCAGGTCGAGCAGGCGCGGTTTCTGTTGGAGCAGCGGTGTGACCTGGGCCAGGGGTACTGGTTTGGTCGGCCGATGCCGGCCAGTGAGCTGGATTGGGCGAGGGCGCCGATCATTCGCTGAACATCATGTGGGTTTTGTGGCGAGGGAGCTTGCTCCCGCTGGGGTGCGCAGCGCCCCCCAAAAATGGGACTGCTACGCAGTCCAGCGGGAGCAAGCTCCCTCGCCACAAATACAGCACTCGTTCTTGCTTCGGTATTTTCAGCCCCCAAACCCCGCGCAACCCCACGTCCCATCAGAAAATTCTTTCTGGTTATATAAACATTCTTAAATAGTATTTTTAAGAATATCCGCGCTTATCTACTATCGCCCTCACGCCGCAAGCAGTGCCGCCACTGCGAGGCACTTCTCATTTCAGGAGCACGACCATGAGCGCATCTCTACGTAGCGTTGACGGCCAGGACGAAGCAGCCATTTTGCGCGAGATCCAGAGCGCCCTGCGCGACCTGCGGTTTGGTGCGGTGGAAATCACTGTGCACAACGCCCAGGTAGTACAAATCGAACGCAAAGAGAAATTCCGTTTGCAGAACCCGGGCAACAAACCGAGCTGAGCAAGATCGGCGATTCGATTGCAAGACCCGCAACTATAAGAAAAAAGCCAACACCCAAGAATTTCAGGAGCCTTCTATGTCGTCGATTCGCCGTTATGCCCTGGCAGCACTGGCCAGTGCCGTGTTTGCCGGTTCCGCTGTTGCCAAGGATTACGAACTGCTCAACGTGTCTTACGACCCGACCCGCGAGCTCTACCAGGACTACAACGCTGAATTCACCAGCTTCTGGAAGAAAGAGCACCCGGGCGACAACGTCAAGATCCAGCAGTCCCACGGTGGTTCGGGCAAGCAAGGCCGCGCGGTGATCGACGGCCTGCGTGCTGACGTCGTGACCCTGGCCCTGGCCGGCGACATCGACGAAATCGCAAAACTGGGCAAGACCCTGCCGGAAAACTGGCAAACCCGCCTGCCGGACGCCAGCACCCCGTACACCTCGACCATCGTGTTCCTGGTGCGCAAGGGCAACCCTAAAGGCATCAAGGATTGGGGCGACCTGATCAAGAAAGACGTTTCCGTGATTACCCCGAACCCGAAAACCTCCGGCGGCGCCCGCTGGAACTTCCTCGCCGCGTGGGCCTACGGCCTGAAAGCCGGTGGCAGCGAAGCCAAGGCCCAGGAATACGTGAAAGAGCTGTTCAAGCACGTGCCGATCCTCGACACCGGCGCTCGCGGTTCGACCATCACCTTCGTCAACAACGGTCAGGGTGACGTGTTGCTGGCCTGGGAAAACGAAGCCTTCCTGGCCCTGAAAGAAGACGGCGGCGCCGACAAGTTCGACATCGTTGTGCCTTCGCTGTCGATCCTCGCCGAGCCTCCCGTGGCCGTGGTCGACAAGAACGCCGAGAAAAAGGGCAACACCGAAATCGCTACCGCCTACCTCAAGCACCTGTACAGCCCGGCTGGCCAGGAGATTGCGGCGAAGAACTTCTACCGCCCACGCGATGAGAAAGTCGCCGCCAAATACGCCCAGCAGTTCCCGAAACTGGACCTGGTGACTATCGACAAAGACTTCGGCGGCTGGAAAACTGCCCAACCGAAATTCTTCAATGACGGTGGCGTGTTCGACCAGATTTACTCGGCGCAGTAAGCAAAATCAAACTGTAGGAGCCAGCTTTCTGTGGGAGCCGGGCTTGCCCGCGATAGCATCACCTCGGTGTAACTGATACACCGAGGTGCCGGCATCGCAGGCAAGCCAGCTCCCACAGAAGCTCGCTCCTACAGTGGCATCTACCCGCTAACCAAGGACTCTTATGTCGCGTCGTATCTCCCCCGTCATACCCGGCTTCGGGCTGACGCTGGGCTACACCGTGGTGTACCTCAGCCTGATCGTACTCATCCCGCTGGCGGCGATGTTTGTACATGCCGCTCAACTCACTTGGGATCAGTTCTGGAACATCATCACCGCACCACGCGTGCTGGCGGCGTTGAAACTGAGCTTCGGCACCGCGTTTTGCGCAGCGATCATCAACGGCGTTATCGGCACCCTGCTGGCCTGGGTACTGGTGCGTTATACCTTCCCGGGTCGCAAGATCATCGATGCGATGATCGACCTGCCGTTTGCCTTGCCCACCGCCGTCGCCGGTATTGCGCTCACTGCGCTGTACACGCCGACAGGTCTGGTCGGTCAGTTCGCCGCCGACCTGGGCTTCAAGATCGCCTACACCCCTTTGGGTATTACCCTGGCGCTGACCTTCGTCACGCTGCCATTCGTGGTGCGTACCGTGCAGCCGGTGCTGGCCGATATCCCCCGGGAAATCGAAGAAGCCGCCGCCTGCCTGGGTGCCAAGCCACTGCAAGTGTTCCGCTACATCCTGGTGCCGGCGCTGTTGCCTGCCTGGTTGACCGGCTTCGCGTTGGCGTTCGCCCGAGGCGTGGGTGAGTACGGTTCGGTGATCTTCATCGCCGGCAACATGCCGATGAAAACCGAGATTCTGCCGTTGCTGATCATGGTCAAGCTCGACCAATACGACTACACCGGCGCCACGGCCATCGGCGTGATGATGCTGGTGGTTTCCTTTGTCCTGCTGCTGCTGATCAACTTGCTGCAGCGGCGCATCGAACACCCATAAGGAGGCGCGGAACATGTCCCAATCGTCTATTTCCGCCGCGTCCTCGGCCAACGCTGCCCGTCGCGGCAGCGCGGTGTCCCGACGCATTCTGATCAGCCTCGGCTGGTTGATCTTCGCGCTGTTTCTGCTGCTGCCGCTGTTTATCGTGGTGTCCCAGGGCCTGAAGAATGGCCTGGGGGCGTTCTTCACCGCGATTCTCGAGCCGGACGCGCTGTCGGCGCTGAAACTCACGGTGATCGCCGTGGTGATCTCGGTGCCGCTCAACGTGGTGTTCGGCGTCAGCGCCGCCTGGTGCGTGAGCAAGTACTCGTTCCGTGGCAAAAGTATCCTGGTGACGCTGATCGACCTGCCGTTCTCGGTATCGCCGGTGATCGCCGGTCTGGTGTACGTGTTGATGTTCGGCGCCCAGGGCTTCTTTGGCCCCTGGCTGCAAGACCATGACATCCAGATCGTGTTCGCCTTGCCGGGCATCGTGCTGGCGACGATCTTCGTCACCGTGCCGTTCGTGGCCCGTGAACTGATCCCGTTGATGCAGGAACAAGGCACCCAGGAAGAAGAGGCCGCGCGCCTGCTGGGCGCCAACGGCTGGCAGATGTTCTGGCATGTCACCGTGCCGAACATCAAGTGGGGCCTGATCTACGGCGTGGTGCTGTGTACGGCGCGGGCGATGGGTGAGTTCGGTGCGGTGTCGGTGGTGTCCGGCCACATTCGCGGCGTGACCAACACCTTGCCGCTGCACGTCGAGATCCTCTACAACGAATACAACCACGTCGCCGCGTTTGCCGTCGCGAGCCTGTTGCTGATCCTGGCGCTCTTCATCCTGCTGCTCAAGCAGTGGAGCGAGAACCGTATCAACCGCCTGCGCAAAAGCGCTGGTGAGGAATAAGTCATGTCGATCGAAGTCCGTAATGTCAGCAAGAACTTCAACGCCTTCAAGGCCCTGAACAGCATCAATCTGGACATCCAGAGTGGCGAGCTGGTGGCGTTGCTGGGCCCGTCCGGCTGCGGCAAGACCACCTTGCTGCGCATCATCGCCGGCCTGGAAACCCCGGATAACGGCAGCATCGTGTTCCACGGTGAAGACGTTTCCGGCCACGACGTGCGTGATCGCAATGTCGGCTTTGTGTTCCAGCACTACGCGCTGTTCCGCCACATGACCGTGTTCGACAACGTCGCGTTCGGCCTGCGCATGAAACCGAAAAACCAGCGCCCGACCGAAAGCCAGATCGCGGTCAAAGTCCACGAGCTGCTGAACATGGTGCAACTCGACTGGTTGTCCGATCGCTACCCGGAACAACTCTCCGGCGGCCAGCGCCAGCGTATCGCCCTGGCTCGCGCCCTGGCGGTAGAACCTAAAGTGCTGCTGCTGGATGAACCGTTCGGCGCCCTGGATGCCAAGGTCCGTAAAGAGCTGCGCCGCTGGCTGGCGCGCCTGCACGAAGACATCAACCTGACCTCGGTGTTCGTGACCCACGACCAGGAAGAAGCCATGGAAGTGGCGGACCGCATCGTGGTGATGAACAAGGGCGTGATCGAGCAGATCGGCTCACCGGGCGAAGTCTACGAAAACCCGGCCAGCGATTTCGTTTATCACTTCCTCGGTGACTCCAACCGCCTGCACTTGGGTGAAGACAAGCACGTGCTGTTCCGCCCGCATGAAGTGTCGTTGTCGCGCCATGAGCTGGAAGACCACCACGCGGCTGAAGTGCGTGATATTCGCCCGCTTGGCGCGACCACCCGGGTAACCCTGAAGGTCGAAGGCCAGAGCGAACTGATCGAAGCTGAAGTGGTGAAAGACCATGACAGCCTGACCGGTTTGGCGCGGGGCGAGACGCTGTTCTTCAAGCCCAAGGTCTGGCAAAAGGCTTAAGACCCGCTGCAAAACCCAATGTGAGAGCGGGCTTATGTGGGAGCTGGCTTGCCCGCGATAGCATCACCTCGGTATGCCTGAGACACCGAGGTGCCGGTATCGCAGGCAAGCCAGCTCCCACAGAAAACCGGTTCCCACAGTGAGTTTGTGTTGCTTGTCAGGCTGTGGCGTTCTTGTGCCGCACGGCCACCGGCCCCGAGCGCTCTTCAATCTGCTGCTTCAGGTCATGCCGCAGCCCCACCAGAAACGCCAACTCCGCCACCACAAACAACGGCCCTACGATCAGCCCGGACACGTCATCGACAAACGCCGGTTTTTTGCCCTCGTAGTAATGCCCGACAAACTGGATCACCCAGCCCACCACGAACATGCCGATGCCGCTGCTCAGCCACACCAGCGTGCTTTGCGCTGCCAGTACATGCCCGGCCCACACCGACAGGCCCATCAGCACCGTCATCAGCACACCGAGTGCCAGTTCCAGGCGCAGGTAGAACCACGCCGAGAGCAGCGCCACTACCACGGCCGGCGAGAGCCAGAGCCCGGCCACCGTCCATTCGGGGCGTGACAGCAACACGGCCACCGCCACCACAATCAGCGGGATGCCGATAAAGTGGCTGGCGATATTGCGCGGGTCACGGTGGTAGGCAGCGTATTGACTGAGATGGTCGACGAGGCTTTTCATTGTTGTTCCTCCTGTAGGATGTTTGATCATGCCCTGTAGGCCTGCGACACACTGTCAGCTGGCCGACAATCTTCGGAGTTCTCATGGATGCAGAGAAATGGCACCCGCGGCTGGCCACCGGTCACTGGTACAGCCATCTGCCTGCTGATTTACAGAATAGCTTGCTGACCAGCGCCCGGCTGCGGCAGCTGACAGCGGGGCAGTACCTGTTCAAGCGCGGCGACCCACCGTGCGGGTTGTACGCGGTGCTGGAAGGCTCCCTGCGCATCAGCGCGGTAAATGAGCAGGGCAAGGAAGCCGTGTTGAGCCTGGCGGAATTGCCGTACTGGTTCGGCGAGATTTCCCTGTTCGACGGGCTGCCCCGCACCCATGACGCCTGCGCCGTCGGGCCTTGCACGCTGTTGCAGGTGCCGCAGCCGGCGTTGCTGCAAATCCTTGAAGAGGCACCGCGTTATTGGCGCGACATGGCCCTGTTGATGAGCCAGAAGTTGCGCCTGACCTTTATCAACATCGAGCAACTGAGCCTGATGCCGGCCTCGGTGAGGGTGGCGCACCGCTTGCTGATGATCGCCGAAGGCTACGGCGACATCGAACAGGCGCGACAGGTATTGCAACTGCCCCAGGAAGACCTGGCCGCGATGCTGAGCCTGTCACGCCAGACCACCAATGCGTTGCTCAAGGACCTGCAAGGCCAGGGCATTGTGCGCCTGGGCTATGGCGAGATCGAAATCCTCGACCCGCAGCGTTTGCGCGAGGCGGCGCACGCCTGAGGGTGTTAGCCTGCGTTCACGATTATTCGAGGTGTGTTATGCGCGTCCTGCTAGTGGAACACGAGTCAGAGGCGGCCGAGGCTATGGGCCGCAGTCTTGAGGAGGCCAGCTACACGGTGGAGGTGGCGGCCAATGGCATGGCGGCCCTGCGCTTTGTGGAAAGCACTGAATACGATCTGGTGATCCTGGATGTGATGCTGCCGGGGCTGAATGCCTGGAAGCTGCAACAGGCGATTCGGTTGAAAGGCGAGACGCCGATGTTGTTTCTGACCACGCCCGACGGGATTGAAGATCGGCTGCGTGGGCTGGAATTGCACGAGGATGATTATTTGCTCAAGCCGTTTGAGGCCCGGGCGTTAGTGGCGCGGGTGAAGAAGGTGTTGCGGCGGGACCGGGGGCGCTGACTGCCTTTGGCTTTTGTGGTGGCTGAACCATCGCTATCGCGGGCAAGCCCGGCTCCCACATTTGAACACTGTTGCCCAAGACAACTCGGTCAACTGTGGGAGCCGGGCTTGCCCGCGATGAGGCCCTCACAACCACCGCATACTCACTACCTTAACCCATCCCTAAACTGCCCCGGCGTGATCCCCGTCCAGCGCTTGAACGCCCGGTTAAAGCTGCTGGTATCGGCAAACCCCAACAAATGACTGATTTCCGCCAGTGAACACTCGGGATCCCGCAAATGCAGGAGCGCGAGGTTCTCCCGGCACTCATTCAGCAGCGCATCGAACCGGCAACCCTCGTCCGCCAGGTGCCGCTGCAGGCTGCGCAAACTCAAATGCAACGCCTGGGCGATCCGCTCGGCGCTCGGCTCACCGTCGGGCAGTTGCGCTTCGATGGCCGAACGCACTTTGCGCTCCCAGGTCAGCGGGCGCAGTTGCGCCAGGGTGCGCTTGAGCACGGTTTCATTGTGTTCGGCCAACTCCGGATTGGCATCGTCCAGGTGGCTGTCGAAGTCCCGGGCGGCGAATTCCAGCCGGTCTTCCTCGGCGGCAAAAAACACCGGCGCGCGAAACACCGTGTGCCACGGTTTGGGGTCGGCCGGCTCGGGCCGCCGCAGGTACACCGCCAGCGGCGCATACTCGCGGCCCAGCCGATTGCGGCAGGTGCGCACGTAGATCGCGGCGAACGCATCAATTGCCTCAAACGCCGGCGCGGGCGTGCCGGCGGGCTGCTGCAGGCGAAAGCGGTAACGTTCGCCCTCCCGGCTAAGCTCCAGGCTCAGGGCGTCGCTGACCACCTGGTGATAGCGCACGATCCGCTCGAACACTTCCCGCAGGCTGCCGCTGGCCACCAGCGCATAACCCAGGGCATGAAAGGTGGTGGGGCTGACAAACCGCGATACCCGCAAGCCAATCGCCGGGTCGCCGCTGGCTTGCACCGCCAGTTCCCACAGGCGCGTGGTGGCTGATAGCGGATAACGTGCATTGGGATCGTCCATCAACTGCGGGTCGAGCCCGGCCTGGGCGCACAGTGCGGCGCTGTCGAGGTCCAGGGCGTCGAGCTGCTTGCGCAGGGCGCGGGTCCAGCTGGCGAGGGAGGTCGGTTCGGTCATGTTGATTGGCGCTTGCGGTCAACAGGTTGGCGTGTGGGGCTAGCGTCCCGCCAGATCGCATAGGGCAGGATGTACGCATCAATAAGACAGAGGATGGAAGCATGGACGGTACTTCTGCAAGCCCCCGGCAGATGAACGCGCAACAGCGTTCAGCGCATATCCGTGAAGTGGTGCTGGCCGAGGGGCTGTTGTTGCGCCAGCGCCACCCCTGGCTGCTGCATCAGGACGCGTTGGGCGCGGGCATCCTGGCCTTTGCCCTGGTGGGCATGCTGGGTTCCGCGGCGCTGTACATCACCGGGCATATGGCGTGGTGGGTGTGCCTGTTGCTCAACGCGTTCCTGGCGTCACTGACCCACGAGCTGGAACACGACCTGATCCACAGCATGTACTTTCGCAAGCAACGCCTGCCCCACAACCTGATGATGGGCCTGGTGTGGCTGGCGCGGCCGAGCACCATCAACCCTTGGGTGCGGCGCCATCTCCACCTCAATCACCACAAGGTGTCCGGCAGCGAAACCGACATCGAAGAGCGGGCAATCACCAACGGTGAACCCTGGGGCCTGGCGCGGTTGTTGATGGTCGGCGACAACATCATGTCGGCGCTGATCCGGGTGTTTAGGGCTCCGTCCTGGAAGCATAAGCTGGGCATTCTCAAGCGCACGGCGTTGGTCTACGCACCGCTGGCGCTGCTGCATTGGGGCGCGTGGTATGTGTTCCTCGGCTTCCATGCGGCCAATGGCATCGCCAGCCTGCTGGGCGCGCCGATCGACTGGTCGGCCAACACGCTGGCGGTGATGCACGTGATCGACATCGCCGCCGTGGTGATCATCGGCCCCAACGTACTGCGCACCTTCTGCCTGCACTTTGTCAGCTCCAACATGCACTACTACGGCGACATCGAGCCGGGCAATGTGATCCAGCAAACCCAGGTGCTCAACCCCTGGTGGCTATGGCCGTTGCAGGCGTTCTGCTTCAACTTCGGCAGCACCCACGGGATTCATCATTTCGTGGTCAAGGAGCCGTTCTACATCCGCCAGATGACGGTGAAAACGGCGCACAAGGTGATGGCCGAAATGGGCGTGCGCTTCAACGATTTCGGCACGTTTGCACGGGCCAATCGGTTCGAGCGCGCCACCCATCCGTCGGTGGCGATCAATCCGGCTGAAACGGCGACGCGCTGAGGATCACCCCGGTTTCTTCGACGTATTGCTGCCAGTGGCCGATCAGGGTCGCCAGTTTTTGCGGATGGCTCTGAGCAAGGTCATGGATTTCGCCGGGGTCCTGGCCCAGGTCGTACAGCTGCCAGGTAGCGGGCCCCACGGGCCCCGGGATGTACACGGCTTTCCACTGGCCCTGGCGAATCGCCCGGCGGCCAAACAGCTCCCAGCCGGTGACGGTGTGTTCGTCATGCACCTGTTCGGTTTCGCCGGACAGGAATCCCAACCACGACTTGCCACGCAACGGCGCCACCGGCTTGCCGCGCCACTGCTTGCCCGGATGGCGCACGCCGGCGAGGTCGAGAATGGTCGGCGTGATGTCCATCACCGTGCCGAAGCCATGGCTGATCCGGCCCTTGAGGGACAGCTGCGGGTAATGCACCAGCGCCGGCACGCGGATCCCGCCTTCGGTGGTAAACGCCTTGAACAGACGTGACGGCGCGGTCGCCACCTGGGCCCAGGCCGGGCCGTACCACACATAGGAATTGGCGCGGCCGATGTTCTCCAGGCGGTTGTCGTAGTGCTGGTTGAGGTAGGTCAGAAGCTCCGGGCCGAACTTGGGGAATGCTTCCAGCAGGGCACCTTCGGCGCCGTTATCCGACATGAACAGGATAAAGGTGTTGTCCAGTTGCCCCTGTCGGCGCAGGTACTCGACCACCCGCCCGATGTTCCAGTCCATGCGCTCGACCATCGCCGCATACACCTCCATGGCTCGCGCCGAGACCTGGCGTTGCTCCTCGCTCAAGGCCGCCCATTGGGTATTCAGTTCGATCAACGGATGGGGCTCCACATCCGCATCGATCAGCCCCAGCGCCTTGAGTTTTTCCAGGCGTTCCAGGCGCAGCACTTCGGGGCCGGCATCGTAGCGGCCGCGGTATTTTTCGACGATCTCTGCCGGCGCCTGTAACGGCCAGTGCGGAGCGGAAAACGGCAGGTAGGCGAAGAAGGGCCGGCTCTGGTCCCGCTCCTTGAGGTACTGCAGCAGCTTGTCGCCGAAGGCGTCCGAGGAGTAGAAATCCTCCGGCAACTGTTCGACGAAAGTGTCGTCTTCGATGTACAGCGCCGGGGTGGATTTGAGCAGGCCCGGCGTGGTGTCGTCGTAGGTCGGCTCGAAGCCATAGTGGTTGGCCGCCCCCGGCAACAGCGAGAACGAACGCTCGAAACCCCGGGCGTGGGGCGCCAGTTCGGCGGTCAGGCCCAGGTGCCATTTGCCGCTCATCAGGGTCTGGTAACCGGCGTCGCGCAGCAGTTCCGGTAGGGCGACCACTTTGTCGTTGAGGTAACCCTCGTAGCCCGGCTTGCCGATCAGCTCCGGGGTGAGCGCCTCGGCCATGGTGCCGATCCCGGCGATGTGATGGTCGGTGCCGGTGAGCAGCATCGAGCGGGTTGGCGAGCAGGTGGGCGCGGTGTGGAAGTCGGTCAGGCGCAGGCCGTTGAGTGCCAGGGCGTCGAGGTGCGGCGTGGCAATTTCGCCACCGAAGGCGCCCAGGTCGGAGAAGCCCATGTCATCGGCCAGAATCACTAAAAAGTTGGGACGTTGCGGCATCAATACGCTCCTCGTCAGCAGGCAATAAAGGCCAGGGGCAGGTCGCGGATCTGTTCGCGCACCGGTGGCTGGTAGTGGTCATCGCTGATCAGTTCGTGCAGCAGTTCTTCACGCAACTGATGAAAGTCGAAACTGCTGCGCTGGCGTGGATGGGGCAGGGCGATATCCACCACCTGCTTGATCCGCCCCGGGCGGGGCTCCATCACCACCACGCGGTCGGCGAGAAAAATCGCTTCTTCCACGTCGTGGGTCACCAGGATCGTGGTGATTCTGGCCCGCGCGCGGATAGCCAACAGCTCGTCCTGCATTTGCTGGCGGGTCAGGGCGTCGAGGGCGCCGAAGGGCTCGTCCAGCAGCAGGATGCGCGGGCTGGCCACCAGGCCACGGGCGATTGCCACCCGTTGCGCCATGCCGCCGGACAGTTGGTGCGGGTAGGCGCGGGTGAAGTCGGTCAGGCCTACCAGTTCGATAAAATCGCCGACGCGCTGCTGCTTTTCGGCGGCGCTCAGGGGCTCGTTGACCAGCCCCAGGCCGATGTTTTCTTCCACCGTCAGCCAGGGGAACAAACGGTGCTCCTGGAACACGATGCCGCGTTCGCCCCCGATGCCGCTGACCGCCTTGCCATCTACGCTGATCTGGCCGCGAAACTGCGTATCCAGGCCCACCAGCAAGCGCAGCAGGGTGGATTTGCCACAGCCGCTGGAGCCGACAATCGCGACGAATTCACCTTCGGCGATGTCCAGGTTGAATTCGCGGATGGCCTCCAGTTCGAAGCCGTCGACATCAAAGGATTTGCCCACATGGGTGAAGCTGACGATAGGTGCGTTCATGCGTGTCTCCAGCGGGTGGCGCGGGTTTCGATGCGTTGGCCGATCAGGTTGAGAGTGGCGCCGGTAAGGCCCACCAGGAGCATGCCGCTCATGATCAGGTCCATGCGCAGCAACTGCTGGGCGCCGATCATCAGGCTGCCGATGCCGCCGTTGGACGGCATGAAATATTCGGCGCCGATGGTGCCCAGCCAGGCGTAGATCAGGCTCAGGCGCAGGCCGGCGAAAATCCCGGCTGCCGCACCCGGCAGCACCAGCCGTCGCAGGCGCTGGCCGAGGCTCAAGCGCAGGACCTGGGCGGCTTCGTTCAGTTGGGGTGACAGGTTCAGCACGCTGCGTTGGGTGGCGATAAACAGCGGGAAAAACGCCGCAAGGGCGATGAATACCCACTTGGCCAATTCACCGAGGCCGAACCAGGCGGTGAGCAGCGGCACCCAGGCGAAAATCGCGATCTGGCGCAGGGCGGCGAGGGTCGGGCCGAGCACGCGTTCACTGGTGCGCGACAGGCCCAGCAGCAAGCCCACGAAGAAGCCCAGGCCGCCGCCCAGCACCAAGCCGCCCAAGGTGCGCCCGAGGCTCAGCGTCAGCGCGTTGACCAGGCTCAAATCGAGCACGCCAGCGGCTGTGGTTTGCAGCACGGCCCATGGGCTGACCAGGATGTTCGGATCCACCCAGGCCTGCTGCGTTGCCAGTTGCCACAGTGCCAACAAACCCAGCGGCAGCAGCCACGGCTGCAAGCGTTGCCAGCCCTGGTAGCGCGGGCCACGGCGAATCTGTGCGGTGGCCGGGTGCGGCCAGTGCACCCACTTGCGGTCCAGCCAGCCGACCCCACGGTCCATGACCACCCCCAGCACGCCGATCACCACGATGCACACGAAGACGATATCCAGCATGAACAGCTGCCGCGCCCACACCATCAGGTAGCCGATGCCTTCGCTGGAGGCCAGCAGCTCCACCGCCAGCAACGAGGTCCAGCCGGCGGCCAGGGCCAGGCGCACACCGGCCATGAACGCCGGCAGTGCGGCGGGCAGAATCAGGCGCCGGATCAACAGGTGAGACGGCAGGCGCAGCACCCGTGCGGCTTCGCGCAGGCCGGGCTGGGCATCGCGCACGCCCACCAGCGTATGCAGGGTGACCGGCACCACAATGGCCTTGACCAGCACCACCAGTTTCAAGGTTTCGCCAATCCCGAAAAACACCATGAACAGCGGGATCCACGCCAGCGTCGGGACCTGTGACAGCGCGCTGAACGTCGGGAACACCAGGCGCTCGGCCCGGGGACTGAAACCCAAAAGGGCGCCCAGCACGGCGCCGGCACTGACGCCCGCCAACAAGCCCCAGAACAGTCGTCGCAGGCTGATCGCCAAGTGGCTCCACAACTCGCCGCCAGCCAGCTCCACGGCGCTGCTCCACACCAGCGACGGTGCAGGCAGAATCTGTTCGCTCATCCAGTGATTGCGGCTGGCCAGCCACCACAGGGCAAACAATGCCAGCGGCAGCAGCCAGGGCAACAGGCGCTCGCCCAGGTGCGGCCAACGTGGCTGCCGCCCTTGGGCAGGGGCCGCCAGTGGCAGGCTCAACAGCGAGATTCGGGCCATGGATGACCTCCGTTGTCCGGTGGGCGTTATGTTTTTTTGATCTTATAAACAAACAATCAAGACGATTGAGGGATAAGAAAAACCATTTAAAGCCGCGACCCGACACGCATCCAATGCATTTGAAGAATATTTTCCATGCTGTTGATGCATAACCCTCTGGAGCCTGCGTTTGGCCGCCTATAGACCCGAAAGCTATTAAATTGTGAATTTATAGTATTTAAAGTTTTGACCTGCTTGTGCCTACTTTCTGCTCCCCAGGCAACCGCCGCCCTCAGGAGCAACACCCATGAAGCTGCCCTTCAAACGCTTGATCACGCTGGTCGCCGGTACGGCGTTGGCCGGGCTGGTACAGGCTGCCGACCTCAAGGAAATCAGGATTGCCGTGCCCGACCTCAGCGCCGGTACCCAGCACAGCGGCGGCGGGGTGGTGGACGTGCTGCGCGAACAGCAGATCTTCGAAAAGGCCTTCGCCGAGCAGGGCATCAAGATCCAGTGGAATTTCTTCAAGGGCGCAGGCCCGGTGATTAACGAGGCCTTCGCCAATGGCCAAGTGGACCTTGCCTACCTGGGCGACCTGGCGGCGATCATCGGCAAGTCCAACGGCCTCGACACGCGCCTGCTGAGTGCCAGCGCCCGAGGCGTGAAACATTATCTGGGGGTGGTGCCCGGTTCGAGCATCAAGACCTTGCAAGACCTCAAGGGCAAGCGCGTTGCGGTGTTCCGAGGCACCGCCAGCCAGCTGTCGTTCGACAGCGCATTGGCCAGCCAGGGCTTGAGTGAGAAGGATCTGAAAGTCATCAACCTGGACTTCAACGCCGCCGTCGCCGCACTGGCTGCCAAGCAGATTGACGCGACCTGGGGCAGCTCGGGGCTGAGTGCGCTGCAAGCCAAGGGCCTGGCCGAGATACCGCTGAGCACCAAGGATTTGGGCGATGCCGGCAGTATCCAGGGTGTGCTGGTGGGCAGTGGCACGTTTGTCGATGAGCACCCTGAAGCCGTGGCCACACTGCTCAAGGCACAGCAGCAGGCGGTGCAATGGTTGACCGATGACAACAACAAGCAGGCCTACATCCAACTGGTGTCGGGGCTGGCGAGTTATCCACCGGTGATCCTGACCAACGACTTGAAAGACCAGAAACTCAGCGAGATTTTCCCGTCGACCCTCGACCCGGTGTTCCTCGCCAAATTGCAGGACAAGGTGGACCTGGCGTCCCAGCAGCGGTTGATCCGCAAGCCGTTCCAGGTGAGTGATTGGGTAGCGCCGAAGCTGGCGGCAGCCGGAATCTGAAGCGAGGGGGCGGTTCTCAAACCGCCACACTCACCTCCTGCTGATCCACCGCCACCAGCGTCTCGATCATCGCCTTCGCCGCCGGCGACAAGCGAAAACCGGTGCGGCTGACGATCCCGCAACGCGCATTCAGGCTCTCCAGGTTCTGCGGCAGGTTGCGCCAGTGCAGCAGCACCAGCTCACCTTTGGCAACGTCCTCGGCGAACGCTTCCTCGGTGCCCACGCCAATGGCATTGGACTGCAACACGATCTTCACCAAGGCCGGGAAGTGCTCGGTGTGAATGCTCGGTGAAAAATCCATGCGCCCGCTGAGGTTCGCCAGCAGTTTGCGAATGCCCTGGGAAATCAGCGGCGCGGCCAACGGGTAATCGAACATGTCGTTGGTGGACAGGCTGTCCTTGGCCAACAGCGGGTGCCCCGGCCGGCAGAAAAACACCCCGCGCTTGGGCGTCAGTGGCCGGGTCTGAAAGTTCGGGTCGGACTCGAACTGGCGGATGTCGGCGATAAAGAATTCGATCTCTTCGCGGCTCAGGCTGCGGCTGAGTTTTTCCCAGTTATCCACCTGGAAACTGGTGCGGATTTTCGGGTGGGCGGTGATAAAGCGCGCCACCGCGTCCGGTACCAGTTTCACCGCCGGCGCCGGGCCGCAACCGAAGCGCAGTTCGCCGGCATCGAGCTTGGTCATGCGCGTGACTTCGCTGCTCAGCAACGCGGCGCCGTGCACCAGGGTCAGGGCGTGCTGCAGCACCACCTGGCCTTCGGGTGTGGGACGCAGGTCCTTGTTGCCACGGTCGACCAGTACGCAGCCGAACTCCTGCTCCAGCCCCTGGATGCTGCGGCTGAACGCCGGTTGGGTGATGCCCATGGCGTCGGCGGCACGCACAAAACTGCGGTGTTCGTTGAGGGCAATGAAGTAGCGCAGTTGGCGAAGATCCATATGCTTTCCTGGCATCTGAAAAATAGGTCGAAGGCATTTGCGACCGGGGGAGCTGAGGTTTTAAATGCAAGCTCTTATTCCGTCAACGAAGCATGTGTTCATTTGCTAGACCTAAAATGCATATGAATAGAGCGTTGTTGCACGCTACTCCCAACCGAAAGCTGGCACATGAGGGTCATCACCATGAGCAACGCCGCACTAGCTGTTCAACCCGTCGCCCTGGCGCTGGATATCCACCCGGTGGCCGGACGCATCGGCGCCGAGATCCGAGGCATCACGTTATCCGGCGGGCTGGATGCCGCCACGGTCGAAGCCATCCAGCAGGCTCTGGTGCAGTACAAGGTGATCTTCTTCCGCGAGCAGACCCACCTTGATGACCAGAGCCAGGAAGCCTTCGCCCATCTGCTCGGCGAGCCGATTGCCCACCCCACCGTACCGGTGCGCGACGGCACCCGGTTCCTGCTGGAACTGGACGGCGCCCGTGGCCAGCGCGCCAACTCGTGGCACACCGACGTGACCTTCGTCGATGCCTACCCGAAGGCCTCGATCCTGCGTTCGGTGCTGGCGCCGGCTTCGGGGGGTGACACCGTCTGGGCCAACACCGCTGCCGCCTACAACGACCTGAACGCCGAACTGCGTGAGCTGGCGGACAAGCTTTGGGCCGTGCACAGCAATGAATACGACTACGCCGCGCGCAAGCCGGACGTGTCGCCGGAGAAGCTCGAGGAGTACCGCAAGGTCTTCACCTCGACGGTCTACGAGACCGAACATCCGGTGGTGCGCGTGCACCCGGTCAGCGGCGAAAAAACCTTGCTGCTGGGGCACTTCGTCAAACGCCTGAAGGGCTATTCACAGGTGGATTCGGCGCACCTGTTCAACCTGCTGCAAAGCTACGTCACACGCCTGGAAAACACCGTGCGCTGGCGCTGGAACACCGGCGACGTGGCGATCTGGGACAACCGCGCCACCCAGCATTACGCGGTGGATGACTACGGCACCCAGGAGCGCATCGTGCGCCGGGTGACGCTCAAGGGCGATGTGCCGGTGAGCGTGCAGGGGCAGCGCAGCCAGACCACCCGCGGCCTATAAAACCACCGCAATATTCGTGGCTAGGGGGCTTGCTGTGGCGAGGGGGCTTGTCCCCCGTTGGGCTGCGAAGCGGCCCCAGGAACTGCCAACGTCATTGTATCTGGCAGACCGCATGTACCTTATTGGGGCTGCTTCGCAGCCCAACGGGGGACAAGCCCCCTCGCCACAAAAGCGGGTTTCGGCGTCACCAGACGCCGATCTGCACCACCTTCTCTGCCTCCGGCTCGCCATACCGAAACCGTTGGCCACGCAAATCGATCTCGGCGTGGCTGATGGTGGTGCGCCGCTTCAAGCCCCGCAGCCATTCGAACAGATAACCCCGATGCGCCTCGCGCACATCGGCATGCGCCGGGTCGGTGCCCAGGTCATGCAGTTCCTGCGGGTCATTCTGCAAGTCGAACAACTGCGCGCGGTAACCGTCGTAGGCCAGGTATTTCCAGCGCTCGCTGCGCACCATGGTCATGCGGCAGCGGTCGATGGGCTGCTCCAGGCGTTCGCGTGCCGGGGCCTGGAACGCATAGTCGTATTCGGCGATGGCGTAGCGGCGCCAGTCGATGTCTTCGCCGTGCAGCAGCGGAATCAACGAGCGGCCCTCAAGGCGATGCTCGGCACCTGGTAATCCCAAGGCTTGCAGGAACGTCGGCAAGGCATCGATGGTTTCCACCAGGCGCTCATCCACCGTGCCTCGGCTGATATCGGCGGCGGCACGCGGGTCGCGCACGATCAGTGGAATGCCTACCGCCGGCTCCAGCAGGAATTCCTTTTCACCCAGGAAATGATCACCGAGGAAGTCACCGTGGTCGCTGGTAAACACGATCAGCGTGTCGTCCCAGCGGCCATTGCTTTCGAGGAAATCAAACAGCCGGCCGAGTTGATCGTCGACCTGCTTGATCAGGCCCATGTAGGTCGGAATCACGTTAAGCCGCACTTCGTCCCGGGAGAAATTCAGGCTCTCCTGGTGCTGCCGGAAGGCGTGGTACACCGGGTGATCGCTTGCCTTTCCGGAGGCGGGTCGGATCGGTGCCTGCACCTGCTCGGCGGTGTACAGCGCGTGGTACGGCGCCGGGGCGATGTAGGGCCAGTGTGGCTTGATGTACGACAGGTGCAGGCACCACGGCTGCTCGCCCTGTTCGGTGATGAAATCGATGGCGCGATCGGTGGTGTAGACGGTTTCCGAGTGCTGCTCGTCCACCCGCGCCGGCAGGTGAGCGTTACGCATGTGCCAGCCGCTGAGGATCTCCCCGGATTCGCCGGCCGCCGCATTCGCCCATTCGTGCCACGGGTTGGCGCTGTCGTAGCCCTGCTCGCGCAGGTAGTGGGTGTAGGGCGCGGACTCGCGTTTTTCGGTGAACAGCGGGCTGTCGGGGAAGATTCCGTCGTGCCGGAAATACGCCTCGAAGCCCACTTCGTTCAGCGGCTGTGCCTGGGCACTGTCGGGGTCGATCTCCAGGCGTTGCAAGGCCTCGAGATTGGGCGTGGCGTGGGTCTTGCCCACCAGCGCGGTACGGATGCCGTGGGGCCGCAGGTAGTCGCCGATCGTCAGTTCTTCCAGGGGCAGCGGCACCGCGTTCCAGGCCACCTGGTGGCTGCTGACGTAGCGCCCGGTGTAGGCCGACATTCGCGACGGGCCGCAAATCGTGCCTTGGGTGTAGGCCCGGCTGAAGCGCACGCCGGCGGCGGCCAGGCGGTCGATATGGGGGGTGTGCAAATGGGCGTGGCCATAGCACGAGAGGTAATCGCGGCGCAGTTGGTCGCACATGATGTAGAGCACGTTGCGCACAGGTTTGGGGTGGGACATGAGGCTTCACCGAGCGGAGGACAGGCGAACGATTTCGCCGCTTGGCAGGCGTTGAAGCAAGTGCATTCGGGGAATGGGTTTCATGCAGTGGGCGCATGGGTGTGGCGACCGGTGCTATCGCGGGCAAGCCAGCTCCCACCTTTGAAATGCATTCCCCTGTGGGAGCTGGCTTGCCTGCGATAGCGGTCGTTCAGACAGCAAAATTTTCCAGCGCACACACCTCTTCATCCTGCTCGTCGATCACCTTGATCTGCTCGATCATCGCCTCGGCCAGCGGTGACAGGCGATACCCTGCGCGGCTGACAATCCCGTAGCGGGTGTAGCGCTCCTCCAGGTCTTCGGCCAGGCCTTCAATGCGCAGGCACACCAGTTCGCCACGGGCCATGTGCAGCACGTCGCTGTTGGCGCTGACGATGCCGATGGCGTCCGAACGCAGCACCACGCCCAGCAGGCTATAGCCGTTTTCGCATTCGACGTTGGGCGTGTAGTCGGGCCGGCCACTGAGGTCGACGATGACCTTGCGCAGGTTCGGCGGGCGGATGGTCACCGCCAGCGGATAACTCATCAACTCTGCACCGGTCACGCTTTCCCGGGTTGCCAACGGGTGCCCGGCACGGCAGCAGAAATACCATTTGCGCGGGCGCAGCCGGTGGGTCTGGTAGTCCGGGTTGGCTTCGAAGTGCCGGGTGTCGGCGACGAAAAATTCGAACTCTTCGCTGAGCAGGCGCTTGCTCAGGCTTTGCCAGTCGTCCACCTGGAACTGCACCCGGGCCTTGGGATAGCGCCCGATGAAACTGCCGATGGCTTTCGGGATCAGCCCGGCAGCGGGCGCCGGGCCGCAACCGAAACGCACCTCGCCGGCCTCCAGCCCGTTGAACTGGCTGATTTCATTGGCCAGTTGCTGGGCGCCACTGACCAGCCGCCGCGCATGTTCGAGTAGCACCTGGCCTTGTTTGGTCGGCGCCAGGTCCTTGCGGCCACGGTCCACCAACTGGCACCCGGCGCTGAGTTCCAGCGCCTGGATGCTGCGGCTGAAGGCCGATTGCGACAGGTTCACGGTCACCGCCGCCGCGACAAAACTGCGTTGCTCGGCAAGGGCGATGAAGTGGCGAAGTTGGCGCAGGTCGATATGCATTTTTCACATTGAAAATATCGGGGAAATGCATTGGCTATGCATTAGGTCGACTCCTTATAAAGGCTATCTCTTATGCAGTAAATGTTTGTAAAAACATAAATAAATAGCCTTTAGGAATATGCGATCCAGCGTATTTCCTGACACTGGAGCCGCTTATGAGCCTGTTGAATCGCGCTGTCCCTCCCTCTTCCTGGCGGCTGAAACGCTTGCCCGTGGCGCTGTTGCTGGCGGGCAGTGCCAGTTGGTCCAGCAGCCAGGCGGCCGAGGAGCCCGCGCCTGCGCCCAAGGGTGAGAGCGCCAGCGGGCAACTGGAAACGGTCACGGTGACGGCGCGGCGGCGTACCGAAAGTGCCCAGGACGTGCCCACGCCCATGAGCGTGATCGGCGGCCAGGGCCTGGAGAGCCAGCGGGTCTACCGGATTCAGGATTTGCAGCAACTGGTGCCCAGCGTCAACGTCGCCTACATGCATGCGCGCCAGTCCAGCGTGTCGATTCGCGGGCTGGGGAATAACCCGGCCAGTGACGGCCTGGAAGGCAGCGTGGGGCTGTACATCGACAACGTGTATCTGGGCCGGCCGGGGATGGCCGTGTTCGACTTGATGGACATCGAACAGCTTGAGGTACTTCGCGGTCCCCAAGGCACGCTGTTCGGCAAGAACACCACTGCCGGGGTGATCAATATCAGCACCCGCGCGCCGAGTTTTACCCCGGAGCGCAGCATTGAAACGTCACTGGGCGAGGACGGTTATTTCCAGACCAAGGGCACGATTTCCGGCCCGCTGACCGAGGACCTGGCGGGACGGTTTTCCGCGTATCGCACCCGCAGCGACGGCGACATCAAGAACGAGTACAACGGCCACGACCTCAACGGAGGCTCACGCCAGGGCTTTCGCGGGCAACTGCTGTACAAGCCCAGCGATACGTTCAACCTGCGCTGGATCGGCGACTACAACGAAGAAGACTCCAGCGCCGGCACTCGCGTGCTGTACAGCACCGGGCCGACCATCAATGGCACCAACCTGTATCAATCGCGGGCCGCGGCGGCGGGGGCGACCCTGGTCGACGGCACACACCGCAAGGTCAACCTCGACAGCGACCAGCACGTCACCGTGTTCCAGGGCGGCACCTCGCTGGAAGCCAACTGGACCCTGCCCAGCGACTTTACCCTGACCTCGGTCAGTTCCTACCGCTGGTGGAATTTCACCCCGCGCAACGACGACGGCCTCAACGTACCGGCGTCCTATAACGCCGGCGTGTCGGTGGAAGACAAGCAGTGGTCCCAGGAATTTCGCCTGGCTTCGCCCACCGGCGGCTTTTTCGATTACGTGCTCGGCGCCTACTACTTCGGTTCCGACCTGGACAACAAATCCTTCGCCTATTACGGGCCCAAGGCCGACATCTGGAACGGCACGCCCACGGGCGCCCTGAACAACGTCAGCAGCGTGGGCAACGGGCATATCCGCACCGACAGTTTTGCGCTGTTCGCCCAAGGCACCTGGCACCTCACCGAACGCCTGGATTTCACCGCCGGCCTGCGTGGCACCTATGAACAGAAAAGCGCCTGGGTAACCCGTAACGCGCCCATTGGCGGCGACGCAGTCACCGGTGCGGCGGCCACTGCACGACGCGGGCGAGCAGGGGCTTACGACTCCGGCGACCTCAACCAATACAGCACCAGCCCGTCCGGCTTGTTGAACCTGAGCTATCGCTTCAACGACAACGTGTTGGGTTACGCCACGTTGTCTCATGGCGAGAAATCCGGTGGGGTCAACCTGGCGGTAGGCTCCGCGCCCACGGCCGGGCCGGACTCGCTGTTGATCGGCACCGAGCGCGCGAACAACGCCGAATTGGGGTTCAAGAGCACCCTGTGGGACCGCCGGCTGCAGCTCAACGCCAACCTGTTCTGGACCCAGGTCAACGGCTATCAGACCAACGCCTACGACGACAACAACCGCGTGCAGTACCTGACCAACGCCGGCTCGGTGCGCTCACGGGGCGTGGAAGTGGAGAGCACGCTGATCCCGATCAAGGGCCTCACGCTCAACCTCAACGGCTCGTACAACGACGTGCAATACCTCTCGTATAAGGATGCGCCGTGCCCGCCGGAAGTCAGCCTGCGGCCAGGTGCGCCGGCTTCATGCGACCTGAGTGGTCACCAGGTGGTGGGGGCTTCGAAGTGGATTGCCAACGCCAATGGCGAATACACGTGGAACCTCGATAACGGCTTCGAACCCTACGTCACCGCCAGCTATGCGTTCCGCTCCAAGGCGGTGGGCACGGTGGAAGATTCCGATTACGGGCAGATCCCGGCCTACGCGGTGGTCAACCTGTCCACCGGCCTGCGGGGCAACTACCAGCAAGGGCAGTGGGACGTGTCGCTGTGGCTGAAGAACGCCTTCGACAAGACCTACTACACCACCTTGTGGACCGGTGGTAACGGTGGGTATGAAGGGCTGCTGGGCACCCCGCGCACGCTTGGGGTGACCGGTCGCTACGACTTCTAGGCCACAGCCGGCGCGGTGCGATAAGTCGCCGGGCTGAACACCCGGGTGAGTATCAGCATCGCCACCACGGTCAGCGTCAGCACCATCCAGGCGCTGACGAAACTGCCGGTCAGTTCCCGCAGCCAGCCGGTCAGCCACGGCGAAATGGCGTTGATCAAAAAGCCCACGCCCTGGACGAACGCAGCCAACTGGCCGGCTTCCCGAGGGTCGCGGCGGTGATCCAGGGTCAGTAGCAGGCTCAGGGCAAAACACGCCCCCAGGCCGAAGCCGATCAGCGCCACCCACAGGTGCGGGAATTGCAGCGGCGCCGTCAGCAAGCCGATATAGCCCACGGTCTGGGCCAACAGGCTGATGCTCAGCAGCGGTCGACGATCGATGCCGCGTTGCGCCAATGCGGGCATCAACAGCGCGGCGATGACCTGGAAGATCGTCATGAACGCCAGCAGCGAGCCGCTGGGCAATACGTCCCAACCCAGTTGCTGGTAGTAGGCCGGCAACCACGCGACCATGCTCATGTAGCCGCAATTCACCAAACCGAAATACAGCGCCAGCAGCCATGCGCGACGGTTGCGCAGGCCCTGGAACGGCGCCGTCACCTGCGGGTTTTTTGCCGCGCCCAATGGCAGCCAGGCCCACAGCAACAACGCTCCCAGCGCCGGTAGCAACCAGATCCCAAGCCCCGCCTGCCACTGCTGGAAGTGCCCCGCCACGAGCGGGCTGAGCAGCGCCGCCAAGCCACCGCCGCCCATCAGCGACGCCGAGTAAACCCCCATCGCCAACGGCACGCGCTGGTGAAACTGGCGCTTGATCATCGCCGGCACCAACGCCTGGATCAGCGCCACACCCGCGCCGCCGAACAGCGCCGTGGCCAGCAGTGCCGGCGCCTGGCCAAACAGCCAGCGCGCCAGGCACGCCAGCAGAATCATCATCAGGCCGAGGGCGATCCCGCGACGCTCCCCCAGCTTGGCCTCCAGGCGCACACCCACCAATGCCACCAGGCCCATGCAGATCACCGGCAGGCTGGTGAGCAAGGCACTGCTCTGGAAACTCAGGCCGGTGGCCAGGCGGATTTCCCCCAGCAACGGGCTGATGGAGCTGAGGATGGGTCGCAGGTTCAGCCCCAGCACCACCAGCAAGCCCCAGCCGGCGAGTTTGCCGGCGACCGAATTATTCAGCGTCATGCAGGGCCTGCCATTGCGCGTAAAGGGCCTGCATCGCCGCCTGCGGCAGGTGCTGTACGGGCAACTTTTGCTCCGCCAGCGGCAGCGACAGTTGCTGGTAGATCGCGGTTGTGGACAGGCCAAACGGCGCAGCCACTTCGTTGCTGGCGGCGAATACCACGCGGGATACCCCGCACAGGTACATCGCACTCAGGCACATCGGGCAGGGCTGGCCGCTGGCGTAGATCACGCAGCCTTCCAGGCGCGGGCCGAGTTGTTGGCTGGCGGCGCGGATGGCGAGCATCTCGGCGTGGGCGGTGGGGTCCTGGCTCAAGTGGATTTCGTTGACCGCTTCCACCAGCACCTCGCCGTCGCGCACCAGTACAGCGCCAAACGGGCGGCCACCGGCGGCTATGTTGGCCTGGGCCAGTTGCACCGCGTGGTGCAGGTGCCGTTGATCGTCAGTCATGCAAAACCCCTCGTGCGCATTGAGGCGTGAAGTATGGGCAGCCGCAGGGGTATTCTGAAATTAAATATAACCATGCCAATCAGTGGCAAATGGAATGGTGAGCCCATGTTCGATCCCGTGTTATTGCGCAGTTTTGTCGCCGTGGTTGATTGCGGTAATTTCACCCGCGCGGCCGAGCGCCTGCATTTGACTCAATCCACGGTCAGCCAACAGATCCGCCGCCTGGAAGAGGCGTTGGGCAGCCAGGTGCTCGACCGGGATCAGCGCCGCGTGGTGGCCACGGTGGAGGGCGAGCGGTTGCTGGCGTATGCGCGACGCATC
This sequence comes from Pseudomonas sp. ADAK13, assembly GCF_012935715.1. Lineage (NCBI taxonomy): Bacteria > Pseudomonadati > Pseudomonadota > Gammaproteobacteria > Pseudomonadales > Pseudomonadaceae > Pseudomonas > Pseudomonas sp. ADAK13. The sequence continues at coordinate 2,022,897 of NZ_CP052860.1, read as the reverse complement.
CTGGCGCTGCACGAAGAGGCGGCCGACGTGCTGATCAATCAGCAGAGCGACGGTGTGCTGCGCCTGGCGGTGCCCGAAGATTTTGCGGCCGAGCGCCTGATGCCGCTGCTGTCGGCGTTTGTGCAGGCTTATCCACGGGTGCGGCTGGAGGTCACCAGCGGCTTGGGGCCCGAGTTGCTGCGGGCTTATCGCGGCGGTGAGTTTGACGTGCTGCTGGTCAAGCAAATGGGCGACAGCGATGACTGCCTGGCGTCCTGGCCGGAGCCGTTGTGCTGGGTCGACAGCCGCAGTGCGCCTTCTTTGGGGCGTGACCCGCTGCCGCTGGTGGCATTTCCCGCAGGCGGTCTGTACCGCAATGAAATGCTGCATCACCTGGAGGTGGGCGGCTGGCGCTGGCGCATCGGTTATTCCAGCGCGAGCCTGGCCAGCGTGTGCTCGGCGGTGGCGGCGGGGCTGGGGATCAGCCTGCTGCCGGTGCGGGTGGTGCAGCCCGGGCATGTGGTGTTGGGCGCGGACAGCGGTTTGCCGGCCGTGCAAGGCGTGCGGCTGGCGCTGTATGGCCGTAACGGCCTGGGTGCGGCGGGGCAGGCATTGTTGAGCCAACTGCTGGATTTATGTGCCAGTAACCCGCGCTGAGCCATGCCTTTAGGGAATATTTTGTATGCCTCAAAAGCATTCAGATTTAGCCCCTCGGCGCCAGGCCGCGCAGGCCGTGGCTTCGGCGTATCCGGATGTTTCGGTTATTCGCTTTAGATCTATCCATAACTTTAAAGATTACTTTAAGAGATAAGCGTCTGCCCCCGATGATTCACCCCTCGACGGCCGCCAAGGCAGGCCCGTCGGTTTTTTTGCTTAAGACCGCAGGGGAGTTAATCAATGGGCAATGTCCAGACCGCCGCCAGTGCACAAGAGGCGCAGTGGCGCCACGCACCGGGTGGTGAGTTGGTCGACCTTGGCCGGCCGCATCGCGCGCCGTTGGGGCAGTTGCGTACGCAGAAAACCCCCAAGGGTGTGTTGAGTCGGCGTGAAGCGATCCTGTTGGGGATTCTCGCGCTGGCCTTGCATGGCGCGGTGATCTATTGGGTCAGCCAGAAGCCAACCCCGGTGCTGCCGATTGTGCCGCCGGAAATTCCGCCGATGACGATCGAATTTTCCCAGCCGGCGCCGCCGGTTGTGGAGCCGCCACCGCCAGTGCCGCCACCGCCGCCGCCACCGGTCGTCGAGCCACCGCCACCGGTGGTCGATGAGCTGGCCGCCAAGCCGGCGCCGAAAAAGATTCCGAAACCCAAGCCGGTACCAAAGCCCGTGCCCAAGCCCGCACCGAAACCGGTGGCGGAGCAGCCGCCCGCGCCGCCCGTACCTGCGCCACCGGCTCCAGCCCCGGCACCGCCTGCGCCAGCGCCGGTAACGCCGGCCTCGGCCAACGCCGCGTACCTGAAGAACCCGGCGCCCGAATACCCGTCACTGGCCCAGCGCCGGGGTTGGGAAGGCACGGTGTTGTTGCGGGTGCATGTATTGGCTACCGGCAAACCGGGTGAGATCCAGATCCAGAAGAGCAGTGGTCGCCAGCAACTCGACGAAGCCGCACTGGCTGCCGTGAAGCGCTGGAGTTTTGTACCGGCCAAGCAGGGCGATGTGGCCCAGGACGGCTGGGTCAGCGTACCGATCGATTTCAAGATTCATTAATTATTGGGATGCGGTGTGTTGGACACATCGCGACCTGCACAGAGGGAAAACATCATGGCATTAGCATCTCCAACTGAATCCATCGAAAGCGCGGTTATCTGGCTGCTGGTGGTCTTTTCGGTCGCCACCTGGGGCCTGGCCTTGCTCAAGGGCGTCCAGTTCGGCCGCCTCAAGTCCCAGGATCGCAAATTCCACAAACAGTTCTGGGCGGCATCGAGTCTTGACTCGGCCGCAGAACTCGCCGAAACCAAACCCGGCGCCGCTGCCCGCGTGGCCCAGGCCGGTTACGCCGCGATCCAGGTCGGTGAGGCGCCACACGCTGCGGACTTGAGCCAGGCGATCAACCATCAGGACCGCCTCGAACGTGCCCTGCGCCAACAAATCGTACGTGAGCGCCGCTCCCTGGAAACCGGTCTGGCCGTGGTCGCGAGTATCGGCAGCACCTCGCCGTTCATCGGCCTGTTCGGCACCGTGTGGGGCATCATGGAAGCCTTGAAAGGCATCAGCGCCGCCGGTTCCGCCAGCCTCGAAACCGTGGCCGGCCCGATCGGTGCGGCACTGGTTGCCACCGGCGTGGGTATCGCCGTCGCGGTGCCGGCGGTGCTGGTCTACAACTACTTCCTGCGTCGCCTGAAACTCACCGCCGCCGACCTGGATGACTTCGCCCACGACTTCTACAGCCTGGCGCAGAAGAACTCCTTCCGCGTGCTGCTGCACCCGACGCTGAGCAAGGCAGGTGGTGCTCAGGGCGGCGCGCAAAAAGTGAAGGAGGCGTCCTGAGATGGCCTTTTCCACGCAAGACAGTGATGAGGTGCTGAGCGAGATCAACGTCACCCCGCTGGTGGACGTGATGCTGGTGCTGCTGGTGGTGTTTATCGTCACCGCGCCGCTGTTGACCAACGCGATTCCGATCAACCTGCCCAAGACCGAGGCGGTGGCCCCGGTGGAGCAGAAAGATCCGCTGGTGGTGAGCATTGATGCGGCCGGCAAACTGTTTATCAACAAGGACGAAATCCAGCCGGACCTGCTGGAATTCAACCTGCAGTCGGCCAAGGCCAAGGACCCGGACGTTCGGGTGCAACTGCAGGCTGATGATGGAGTGAACTACGGCGAAGTGGCGCGAGCCATGGCGTCTATCGAGCGCGCGGGGATTACCAAGCTGTCGGTGATTACTGCACGTTAGTTTCAAATGCCTCGACAATTTTTTTGGCCGTCTCCTTGGCAGGGTGCGGCCTTTTTTTTGCCTTTGGTTTGGGGTGGTGTGTATATCCGTTATTTAGGTAATGGCGGCTATGGGTTCCGCTCTTACAGCGGCTCACTTTTGAACAGCGCAAAAGTAAGCAAAACGCTCTTGCCCCACCACTCGGCACCTCGCCTAGGCTCGGTGTGCCCTCACTCCGGCTTTGGAGCGTGGGCCGCCGCGATGGGCCATCCTTGGCCCAGCGCGGCTAACCCGGCGTCCTGCCGGGTTACCCACGCTCCAAAGCCTGCGTTCGGCCAGCGTGGTTTAACGGGGCGCCTAAGATCAAGATCAAAAGCAGATCAACAGCACAGCGGCCTACAGGCCGGCTTGAGTGGTGTGAAGCAAAAGCAAAATCAAAATCTAAAGCGGCCACGGTCCAAATGTGGGAGCTGGCTTGCCTGCGATGGCATCAACTGGATGTACCTGAAAAACCGAGTTGTCTGCATCGCAGGCAAGCCAGCTCCCACAGAAAAGCAGAGCCGCAGCAGTTTCAGATTTGGTTTTCGCTTTGGCTTTTGCTGTGGCTTCTACCACTCAAGCCGGCCTGTAGGCCGCTGTGCTTTGGCTTTTGATCTTGATCTGGCTCTGACTGCCCCAATAAGCCCGAGGCCGAACGCAGGGATTGAGGAGCGGGTAAACCGGCAGGACGCCGGTTTAGCCGCGACGGGGCAGGGACGCCCCGTCGCGGCGGCCCGCGGAGCAATGCCGGAGTGAGGGAACACCGAGCCTAGGCGAGGTGCCGACAGGCGGGGCAGAGCCTTTTGCTTACTTTGGGGCTTTTCCAAAGTGAGTCGCTGTAAGAGCGAAACCATAAGCCGCCGTTACCTGAATAACGGATATGTACCCTCAACCCCTAAACCCCCACACCACCCTCAATCCAACATTTTGGTTATTAATAAATAGCTTCTTATTCCTTAACGAATATATACCTCGTGCCTATACTGACCCACAACGTTAAACGCTGCAGGAGGGCACACCCATGCACAGCGAGTCGATTCGTTATCTGATCGTGCCGGGCTGGCAAGGATCGCCAGAAGATCATTGGCAAAGTCATTGGCAGAACAGCCTGCCCAACAGCGCACGCGTGGAGCAGGCCGACTGGCTCACCCCGCGCCGCGAAGACTGGGTGGCAGCACTGGCCGAAGCCATTGCCGCCGACAGCACCCCGGTAATTCTGATTGCCCACAGCCTGGGCTGCATCACCGTTGCCCATTGGGCGGCCACCGCACCGGTGCAGTTTCTGCGTCAGGTACGCGGCGCCCTGCTGGTGGCCCCGGCCGATGTCGAACGTCCCGCCTGCGCACCCGCCCTGCGTAACTTTGCGCCAATCCCCAGCGACCTGTTGCCGTTCCCCAGCCAAGTGGTCAGTTCCGACAACGACAGCGCCGTCAGCGCCACCCGCGCCCTTGAACTGGCGCGTAACTGGGGCGCCGAAGCGGGGATTCTCGCGGGCGCCGGGCACATCAATGTGAAGTCCGGACATCAACGCTGGGAACAGGGCTTCGCCTACCTCTATCGCCTGCAAAATCGCCTGGAACATCACTCCCGGCGCCGTGCATAAAATTTTTTAAACGCCCCTTCCCCTTCGTGGATGGGGCGGGAGTCTGCCATGAGCCTGCATGAAACCTTCGGTCAGCCACTGCTGACCTTCCCCGACGCCGAAAAAAGCCCCCTGAGCATCCGGGCCAAGGCGCTGGTGTTTGTCGACCCGCGTTCGCGCCAATTGCGTGAAGACCTCGAAAACCTCGCCCCCCGTGCCTTGCCCGTGCTGATTCGCGGTGAAACCGGCAGCGGCAAGGAATTGCTCGCGCGCCACATCCACCGTGGCAGCGACCGCACCGGTTTGTTTGTCTCGGTCAATTGCGGCGCCATCAGCCCGACGTACGCCGACGCCGAATTGTTCGGCTATGCCGCCGGCAGCCACAGCGGCGCGGCCAGCAGCCGGGCCGGCTGGTTTGGCTCGGCCAACGGCGGCACCTTGTACCTGGATGAAATCGGCGACTTGCCGTTGCCGATCCAGGTCAAGTTGCTGGCGGCGCTGGAAAACCACGAAGTCACCCGCGTCGGTGCCCATCAGCCAAGCCCGGTGGATGTACGCCTGGTGGCGGCCACCAGCATCGACCTCGCCCAGGCCGTGGCGGCCGGCAAGTTCCACGAGCGCTTGTTCCATTACCTCAGCGAAGGCCAGTTGGAGTTGCCGGCACTGCGCGAGCGGGTGGGCGACATCCTGTCGCTGGCAGAGTATTTCCTCGGCATCTACAGCCAGCGTCTCGACCTGCCGGTGCCGCTGATCAGCGACGAAGCCCAGCGCGTGCTGGAGCATCACAGCTGGCCGGGCAACACCCGGGAGTTGGAGAACGTGATTCACTTTGCCCTGTTGGTCAGCAGTGGCGACGAGATTCTGCCTGAGCATTTGAACCTGCCCGTGGCGGGTTCGCCTGTGGAGCAGGTGCGGCGAATTCTTGGCCACGCCAGCGCCGCCGAGATTGAAGCCCTGAAAAGCTATCTGAAAGAACACGCTGTTTTGTAGGAGCCCGGCTTGCCGGCGATGGCGTCCTCAGGAGCATCGCAAGGCTCAAGACCGCCATCGCCGGCAAGCCGGGCTCCTGCATGAACAAAATGGAATATCAAAGTGAATAAAAAGTATTGTTCTGGAATAAAAAACCTCGGTATTGTCCGCTCCACGCCGCGATAGCACTTCGCTGGCATCCACTAAAAAAGCGGCCGTCACAGACGACCCGGATTTTCGATAAGGACACTGCATGAAAAAGGTTCTGTTGTTTACCGCACTGGCGGCTGCCCTGACTGCAAGCTTCGCCCAGGCCAACGAGAAACTGGTGGTTGCCGCTACCCCGATCCCCCACGCCGAGATCCTTGAGCTGGTCAAACCGACCCTGGCCAAAGAAGGCGTGGACCTGGAAATCAAAGTCTTCACCGACTACGTACAGCCGAACGTACAGGTGGCCGAGAAGCGTCTGGACGCCAACTACTTCCAGACCCTGCCGTACCTGGAAAACTTCAACAAGGGTAAAGGCACCAACCTGGTCACCGTGATCGGTGTGCACGTCGAACCTTTCGGCGGTTACTCGAAAAAGATCAAAAACATCTCTGAGCTCAAAGATGGCGCCACCGTGGCCATCCCGAACGAAGGCAGCAACTCCGGCCGTGCCCTGCTGCTGCTGCAAAAGGCTGGCGTGATCACCCTGAAAGACCCGACCAACGCCCTGGCCACGCCGAAAGACATCGCCAGCAACCCGAAAAACCTGAAATTCAAAGAGCTGGAATCGGCCTTGCTGCCACGCGTTCTGGACCAGGTTGACCTGGACCTGATCAACACCAACTACGCCCTGGAAGCCGGCCTGAACCCGGCCAAGGACGCGCTGATCATCGAAGACGCCAAGTCGCCGTACGTGAACTTCCTGGTTGCCCGCCCGGACAACAAGGACAGCGATGCGATCCAGAAGCTGGCCAAAGCCCTGACCAGTCCTGAAGTGAAAGCCTTCATCGAGAAGAAATACAACGGCGCTGTTGTGCCGGCGTTCTGATCGAGCCCCAAAACCTCCTTCAAGGTTTAAACGCCGACGGCTTTTATAGCGTCGGCGTTTTTTATGGTTGGAATGCGGTCAAAACTGTGGGAGCTGGCTTGCTGTGGTGAGGGGGCTTGTCCACCGTCGGGTACACCGCAGATTGATGGGGCTGCTTCGCAGCCCAGCGCGGGGCAAGCCCGCTCACCACAGCAAGCCCGCTCACCACAGTAAGCCAGCTCCCACATTTGGTACTGCGTCAGGTCAGACATTCCGGCTGTTAATGGCCCTGCGCAACGCCACCAGCCACTTCACCAGTTCCTGCGGGTCAATCGGTTTTGCCTCGGTCATCGCTCATTCCCTCGCCTGTTGATGGGCCATCAGTCTGGCCAGGCGCTGCCTATCCCTGAAGTGCAGCGCCGATAAAAAGACCCTTCCTACTTCCACGGGAACAGTAGCTGTCATCCGCCTGCACCGCGAATCCGCAGGTTATCTATTTGGGTGATATCAATATTCTATTTCGGTATTTAAATTTTACTTTTTATACCTTTAAAGTCGGTGCTACTCAGCGTTACCCACGCTGAACCGGACCGCACCAACGCCGCATTACCCCTGCGGCGTCAGGGATTTCAGATGACCTTCGATTACGCATTTATCCTCAGCACGCTGCCGGCGTTTCTCAAGGCCGTGGGCGTGACCTTGCAAGTCGGCCTGATCGCCATCGGCACCTCCATGCTGGTGGCCTTGATCAACGCCGCGCTGCTGGTATTTCGCACCCCTTACGTGTGGCGCCTGGTGGCGCTGTACGTCGAGCTGGCGCGCAACACACCGCTGCTGATCCAACTGTTTTTCGTCTACTTCGCGTTGCCGGCCCTGGGGCTGAATATCTCCGGGTTCTGGGCGGCGATCATCACCATGACTTTTCTGGGCGGCGCTTACCTGACCGAAGTGCTGCGCGCGGGTGTGGAGGCGGTACCGCTGGCACAGATCGAGTCGGGCAAGTCCATCGGCCTGTCCCACTGGCAACTGCTGCGCCATGTGATCCTGCCCCAGGCCGGGATCCTCAGCCTGCCGGCGCTGTTTGCGAACTTCATTTTCCTGCTCAAGGAAACCACCATCGTTTCAGCCGTGGCGGTGCCGGAGATTCTCTACACCACCAAAAGCTACATCGCCCTCTACTACAAAACCTACGAAATGCTCGCGGTGCTCACACTGATCTGCGTGCTGTTATTCCTGCCGCTGTCGCTGCTGCTCAGCCGCCTTGAAAGGAGGCTCCAGCATGGCCAGTTCGGGTCTTGAATTACTCTGGGTGTCGTTGCCGCAACTGGGCAAGGGCGCTGCGCAAACCCTGTCGATCTCATTCTTGAGCATCGCCTTCAGCACGGTCGGCGGCGTGTTGTATGGCGTGCTGCGCACCCTGAATTCGAAAGCGATCAACCTGGTGCTGCGGGTTTATCTGGAGCTGTTTCGCGCGATCCCGGTGCTGGTGTGGCTGTATTTGCTGTTCTTCGGCCTGCCGATTTTCTTTGGCCTGAGCATCCCGAGCTTCTGGTGCGCGGTGCTGGTCTTGTCACTGTGGGGCGCCAGTGAAGTCGGCGAAGTGGTGCGCGGTGCCTTGCATTCGTTGCCCCGCGGCCAGCGCGAAGCCGGTCTGTCGATTGGCCTGTCAGACCCGCAGCTGTACGGCTACGTGTTGCTGCCCCAGGCCCTGAAACGCATGACCCCGCCGACCATCAACGTCTATACCCGCATCATCAAGACCAGCTCCCTCGCGGTGCTGATCGGCGTGGTGGACGTGATCAAGGTCGGCCAGCAAATCATCGAGCGCACCTACGAGTCGGTGTTGATCTACGGCGCGCTGTTCCTGTTTTTCTTCTTTATCTGCTACCCGTTGTCGGCCGCCTCCAAGGTGCTGGAACGGCGCTGGGCCCAAGCATGAGCGCATTGATCGAGTTCCAGGGTTTCAACAAATACTTCGGCGAGCAGCAGGTGCTCAAGGGCATCGACCTGAGCGTCGAAAGCGGCGAAGTGGTGGTGATCCTCGGCCCCAGCGGTTGCGGCAAAAGCACGCTGCTGCGGTGCCTCAATGGCCTGGAAGTGGCCCACAGCGGCAGCCTGCGGTTTGCCGGCAAGGAGCTGCTGGACAAGGCCACCGACTGGCGCCAGGTGCGCCAGGACGTGGGCATGGTGTTCCAGAGTTATCACCTGTTCCCGCACATGAGCGTGCTCGACAACATCTTGCTCGGCCCGCTCAAAGTGCAAAAACGCGACCCCCGCGAAGCCCGCGCCCAGGCTGAAAAACTGCTGGACCGGGTGGGCCTGGCGGATAAACGCGACGCCTACCCGCGCCAACTCTCGGGTGGCCAGCAACAACGCATCGCCATCGTGCGTTCGTTGTGCATGAACCCGCAGGTGATGCTGTTTGATGAAGTCACCGCCGCCCTCGACCCGGAAATGGTCAAGGAAGTGCTGGAAGTAATCCAGGGCCTGGCCCGGGATGGCATGACCCTGCTGATCGTCACCCATGAAATGGCCTTCGCCCGCGCGGTCGCCGACCGCGTGGTGTTTATGGAGGCCGGCCGCATCCTCGAACAAAACACCCCCGAGGCATTCTTTACGAACCCGCAAACCGCACGCGCGCAGCAGTTCCTGGAGAAGTTCTCCTTCGTTTCAACACTGCCCAAAAGAACCAAGGAACTGGAGCTGTTATGAAAACTGCCAAGTTGTTATTCCCCCTGTTTGGCCTCGCGCTGCTGGCCGGCTGCAATAAATCCGAAGAGCCCGCCAAGACGGCTGCTGCGGCCGCCCCGGCACCGGCGGCGGTGAGTTACATCGACAAGATCAAGGCGCGGGACAAGCTGATCGTCGGCGTATTCACCGACAAACCACCGTTTGGTTTTGTGGATGAGTCCGGCCGCTACGTCGGCTTCGATACCGACATTGGCCGCCGCTTCGCCAAGGACCTGCTGGGCGACGAGAACAAGGTCGAATTCGTCGCCGTGGAACCGGCGAGCCGCATTCCGTTCCTGCAAAGCGACAAGGTTGACCTGATCCTTGCCAACATGACCGTGACCCCTGAGCGCAAGGAAGCGGTGGACTTCACCAACCCAAACCTGAAAGTGGCGGTGCAGGCGCTGGTGGCCAACGGCAGCCCGGTGAAAAGCCTGGACGACCTGGCGACCCGCACCACGATCGTCACCACCGGCACTACCGCTGATATCTGGCTGACCAAGAACCACCCGGACTGGAAACTGCTGAAGTTCGAGAAAAACTCCGAGTCGCTGCAAGCGTTGTCGGCAGGCCGTGGTGATGCGTACGCGCAGGACAACCTGGTGCTGTTCAGCTGGGCCAAGCAGAACCCGGGCTACCGTGTGCTGGAGCAGAAGCTGGGCGATGAAGCGCCGATTGCGCCGGCGGTGAAGAAGGGCAACATCGAACTGCGCGATTGGGTGAATGCCGAACTGGCCAAGCTGGGCGAGGAGAAATATTTGCTCAAGCTGTATGACCAGTATGTTCGCAAGGAACTGAGCGATGACACCAAACCGGAAAGCGTGATTGTTGAAGGCGGGAAGTGGCAGGGCTGATCAGGTAGACCGCGATCGCCGGCAAGCCGGCTCCTACAGAGGAATACGATCAACTGTAGGAGCCGGCTTGCCGGCGATTGGCCCTGTCAGGCACCGCCTAGCTGGGCCAATGCCACGCCGGCTCATCCAGCACCCGCTGCCCCACCACCTGCGTCTGCCCCATCACCTTCTCCAGCACAATCGAATTACACCCTTCGTCCTGCTGCAACGCCGCAATCAAGCGGCTGGCATGGGACACCACCCACACCTGGCACTGCTGCGAAACCTGGATGATCAACCGCGCCAGCGCCGGCAACAGGTCCGGGTGCAAACTGGTTTCCGGCTCGTTCAGCACCATCATCGTCGGCGGCCTCGGTGTCAGCAGCGCCGCCACCAGCAACAAATAACGCAAGGTCCCGTCCGACAACTCCGCCGCCGACAAGGGCCGCAGCAACCCTTCCTGATAAAACTCGATGGCAAAACGACCGCCCTGCAACGGCTCGATATTCAACCGCGCCCCGGGAAACGCATCGCTGATCGCCCGCTGCAAAGCCTCGGGGTCGCCGATCTCGCGGATGGTCTGCAACGCCGCCGCCAAGTCCCGACCGTCGTGATGCAGCACCGGCGTACGCGTGCCCAGTTGTGGCTGGCGCACCGGGGCGTCGATGTCGCTGCGAAAGTGGTCATAAAAGCGCCACCCGCGAATGCTTTCGCGTAACAGCAGCACCTCCGGCGAACCCCGCAGGCTGCCGACCTGATCGAACAGGCTGTGGTAATTCGGCGTGTGCTGGGCCAGTACATCCCAGGCACGGCCATCCCGGGCGCGCACCATCGGGCCGGAACGCTGCACCAGCAGGCTCGCCGGGCGGTACACGTGGCCGGCCCAGATGCATTCCTTCTTGATCTCAGGGTCCAGGGAGAAATACGACTGGCTTGGCTCAGGCAAGCCCAGGGAGATCGCGTAGCTGAAGTCCTCGGCGGCAAACCCCAGGCGCAGGCGCTTGGCGCCCTGGCGAACGACGGGCTCCACCGCGACTTCGCCGTTGAGCATGCGCCGGCTGATGTTTTCCGGGCCGGCCCAGAAGGTCGAGTCCAGCCCGCCCTCGCGGGCCAGTGCGTTGATCACCCCGCCCTGGGCCGTCTCCGCCAGCAGCCGCAGGGCGCGGTACAGGTTGGACTTGCCGCTGCCATTGGGGCCGGTGATCAGGTTCAACCGATCCAGCGGCACCACCAATTTGTTGATCGAGCGGTAATTGGCCACCGCGAGGGTCTTGAGCATGAGAAAAATTATCGGCGTGGGAACCCCCGGAGTATGGGATTCTCCATGCAGATAAGGAACCCTGTTCTAAGCTCACAGTCGCATAGACACTGGCACGGCGGCATCACGCAAAAGGAGCCTGCATGGGCGGTCCCACCTCGACATTTATCTTCGGCCTTGGCCTGCTGGCGCTGTTGAGCGGTTGCGGCCAGGAAAAAGCCGAACCCAAGGAACATTCCCGGGTGTTTGTGCAGACCGTGAAGTCCACCGACTTTGCCGCCGCCGTCACCTTGACCGGCGATATCCAGGCGCGGGTGCAGACCGATCTGTCGTTCCGCGTCGGCGGCAAGATCATCCAGCGCATGGTGGATGTCGGTGACCGGGTCAGCGCCAAACAAGTGCTGGCCAAGCTCGACCCGAAAGACTTGCAGACCAACGTCGACTCCGCCCAGGCCCAGGTGGTCGCCGAGCAGGCGCGGGTCAAACAGACCGCCGCCGCGTTTGTGCGCCAGGAAAAACTCCTGCCCAAGGGCTACACCAGTCGCAGCGAATACGACTCCGCCCAGGCCGCGCTACGCAGCAGCCAGAGCGCACTGACCGCCGCCCAGGCGCAGTTGGCCAACGCCCGCGAGCAGTTGGGCTACACCTCGCTGATCGCCGACGCGCCGGGCATCATCACCGCGCGCCAGGCCGAGGTGGGGCAGGTGGTGCAAGCCACCGTGCCGATTTTCAGCCTGGCCCGGGACGGCGAGCGCGACGCGGTGTTCAACGTCTATGAATCGTTGCTGGTAGAGCCGCCACCGGACAAACCGATTACCGTCAGCCTGCTGGAAAACCCGCAGATTACTGCCGTGGGCAAGGTCCGCGAAGTCACCCCGGCGGTGGCTGCGAATACCGGCACCGTGCAAGTCAAAATCGCCCTCGACGCGCTGCCCAAGGGCATGCAGTTGGGCTCGGTGGTCAGCGCCACCGCGAACGGGCCGGCCAAGGCCAGCATCGAGTTGCCATGGGCCGCGCTGACCAAAGACATCAGCGCGCCGGCGGTCTGGCTGATTGACGACGACGGCAAGGCGCAACTGCACAAGGTCACGGTCGCGCGCTACCTCACCGGCAAGGTGATCATCAGCGACGGCCTCAAGGGCGGCGAAAAAGTCGTGGTGGCCGGCGGGCAATTGCTGCATCCCGGCATGATCGTGGAAATCGCCCAGCCGCCGGATCAGGCCCAGGCCCAGGGAGTGCAGCCATGAAGCAACTGACGGTATTACTCGCCGCCAGCCTGCTGTTGGTGGCGTGCTCCAAGGAAGAACCGGCGCCGGAACCGGTGCGCCCGGTGTTGTCGATTGAAGTGAAATCCGAAGACCAGGAAAACCTCGGCCGCTTTGCCGGTACGATCCAGGCCCGCTACGAAAGCAATCTCGGTTTCCGTGTGCCCGGCCGCATCGCCCGGCGCGCCGTCGACGTAGGCGCTGAGGTGGAGCAGGGCGCGTTGTTGGCCGTGCTCGACCCCACCGATCAGCAGAACCAGCTTCGTGCTGCCCAGGGCGACCTGGCCCGCGTCCAGGCGCAGTGGATCAACGCCCAGGCCAACGCACGCCGCCAGCAGGAATTGTTCAACCGTGGCGTCGGCGCCCAGGCCCAACTGGACATCGCCCAGACTGACCTGAAAACCACCCAGGCTTCCCTCGACCAGGCCAGGGCCTCGGTCAACCAGGCCAAGGACCAGCTCAACTACGCCGAACTGCGCACCGACCACGCGGGCATCGTCACCGCCTGGAATGCCGAGGCCGGCCAGGTGGTCAGCGCCGGGCAGCAAGTGGTGACCCTGGCACGACCGGACATCAAGGAAGCGGTGATCGACCTGCCCGCCGGCCTTGCCGAGCGCCTGCCGCCGGACGTGGTGTTCCTGGTGGCCGGGCAAATGGACCCGAGCGTCAGCACCACCGCCACCGTACGCGAGATCGAACCCCAGGCCCAAAGCGCCACTCGCACCCGTCGTGCGCGCTTGACCCTGGCCGAAACGCCGCCCGCATTTCGCCTTGGCACCGCCATCAGCGTAACCCTCAGCTCCGCCATCGCCCCGCGCATCGAACTGCCCCTCAGCGCCGTGCAGGAGGCTGACGGCAAGACCCGCATCTGGGTCATCGACACCCCAAGCCAGACCGTGCAGCCCCGTGACGTCACCATCGTCAGCCGTGACGCCGACAGCGCCTTGCTCAACGCCGGCGTCAAACCCGGCGAACGCGTGGTGAGTGCCGGCGTGAACAGCCTGAAGCCCGGGCAAAAAGTCAAAATCGACGAGGACAGCCCGCGATGAAAGGGAGCTTCAACTTATCCGACTGGGCCCTCAAGCATCAGTCCTTCGTGTGGTACCTGATGTTCGTCGCGCTGCTGATGGGCGTGTTCTCGTACATGAACCTGGGGCGTGAGGAAGACCCGTCGTTCACCATCAAGACCATGGTGATCCAGACCCGCTGGCCGGGCGCGACCCAGGAAGAAACCCTCAAGCAGGTCACTGACCGCATCGAGAAAAAACTCGAAGAGCTGGACTCCCTCGACTACGTGAAAAGCTACACCCGGCCCGGCGAATCCACGGTGTTTGTGTTCCTGCGGGACACCACCAGCGCCAAGGACATCCCGGAGATCTGGTACCAGGTCCGCAAGAAGATCGACGACATTCGCGGCAGTTTCCCCCAGGGCTTGCAGGGGCCGGCGTTCAACGACGAGTTCGGTGATGTATTCGGCTCGGTGTACGCGTTTACCGCCGATGGCCTGTCGATGCGCCAACTGCGCGATTACGTGGAGCAGGTGCGCGCCGAAATTCGCTCGGTGCCGGGGCTGGGCAAGGTCGAGATGATCGGCCAGCAGGACGAAGTGATTTACCTGAATTTCTCCACCCGCAAACTCGCGGCCCTGGGGATTGACCAGCGCCAGGTGGTGCAGAGCCTGCAATCCCAGAACGCGGTGACCCCGGCCGGGGTGATCGAGGCCGGGCCCGAGCGGATTTCGGTGCGCACCTCCGGGCAGTTCGCCTCGGAGAAAGACCTGGCCAACGTCAACCTGCGGCTCAATGACCGGTTCTATCGCCTGGCCGACGTGGCGGAAATCACCCGCGGCTATGTCGACCCGTCGACGCCAATGTTCCGCTTCAACGGCAAGCCCGCCATCGGTTTGGCCATCGCCATGCAGAAGGGCGGCAACATCCAGGACTTCGGCAAGGCCCTGCACCAGCGTATGGACGACCTGACGGCCGACCTGCCGGTGGGGGTGGGCGTGCACAAGGTTTCCGACCAGGCAGAAGTGGTGGAAGAGGCCGTCGGCGGCTTCACCAGCGCGCTGTTTGAAGCGGTGATCATCGTGCTGGTGGTGAGCTTTATCAGCCTCGGTGTGCGCGCCGGGTTGGTGGTGGCCTGTTCGATTCCGCTGGTGCTGGCGCTGGTGTTTGTGTTCATGGAATACAGCGGCATCACCATGCAGCGGGTGTCGCTGGGCGCCTTGATCATCGCCCTCGGCCTGTTGGTGGACGACGCGATGATTACCGTGGAGATGATGATCACGCGCCTGGAAAAAGGCGAAACCAAGGAGCAGGCGGCAACCTTTGCCTACACCTCCACCGCGTTCCCGATGTTGACCGGCACCCTGGTGACCGTCGCCGGGTTTGTGCCGATCGGCCTCAACGCCAGTTCGGCGGGCGAGTACACCTTCACCTTGTTCGCGGTGATTGCCGTGGCGATGCTGGTGTCGTGGGTGGTCGCGGTGTTGTTCGCGCCGGTGCTGGGCGTGCATATCCTCAGCAGCAAGGTAAAACCTCATAACGCCGAGCCGGGCCGGGTCGGCCGGGCGTTCAACGGCGGCATGCTGTGGGCCATGCGCAATCGCTGGTGGGCCATCGGCATCACCGTGCTGTTGTTTGTGGCATCGGTGTTTTCCATGCAGTTCGTGCAGAACCAGTTTTTCCCGTCCTCGGACCGTCCGGAAATTCTCGTCGACCTCAACCTGCCGCAAAACGCCTCGATCAATGAAACCCGCAAGGCCGTCGACCGCCTTGAAGCCATCATCAAGGACGACCCGGACATCGCCCGCTGGAGCACCTATATCGGCCAGGGCGCGATCCGTTTCTACCTGCCCCTGGACCAGCAACTGGAGAACCCGTACTACGCGCAGTTGGTGATTGTCAGCAAGGGCCTGGAAGAGCGCGGCGCGCTGATTGCCCGCCTGCAAAAACGCCTGCGGGAAGATTTTGTCGGCGTGGGCAGCTTTGTGCAGCCGCTGGAAATGGGCCCGCCGGTGGGGCGTCCAATCCAGTACCGGGTGTCTGGCAAGGACATCGACCAGGTGCGCAAACATGCGATCGAACTGGCGACCATGCTCGATAAAAATACCCACATGGGCGAGATCATCTACGACTGGAACGAGCCGGGCAAAGTCCTGCGGGTGGACATTGCCCAGGACAAGGCGCGGCAACTGGGGCTGTCGTCGGAAGACGTGGCGCAGTTGATGAACAGCGTGGTCAGCGGTGCGTCGGTGACCCAGGTGCACGATGATATCTACCTGATCAACGTGGTCGGCCGCGCCGAAGACGCCGAGCGCGGTACACCGGAGACCTTGCAGAACCTGCAGATCGTCACGCCCAACGGCACCTCGATTCCGCTGCTGGCGTTTGCCACCGTGCGCTATGAACTTGAGCAGCCGCTGGTGTGGCGTCGCGACCGCAAGCCGACCATTACGATCAAGGCGGCGGTGCGGGACGACATGCAGCCGACCGACCTGGTGAAACAGCTCAAGCCGGAAATCGACAAGTTCAGCGCTGCGTTGCCGGTGGGTTACAAGGTCGCTACCGGCGGCACCGTGGAAGAAAGCGGCAAGGCCCAGGGCCCGATTGCCAAGGTGGTGCCGCTGATGCTGTTTTTGATGGCGACCTTCCTGATGATCCAGCTGCACAGCGTGCAGAAGATGTTCCTGGTGGCCAGCGTTGCGCCGCTGGGGTTGATTGGCGTGGTGCTGGCGCTGATTCCCACGGGCACGCCCATGGGCTTTGTGGCGATCCTCGGGATCCTTGCGTTGATCGGTATCATCATCCGTAACTCGGTGATCCTGGTGACGCAGATCGACGCTTACGAACGCGACGGCTACACGCCGTGGGACGCGGTGGTGGAAGCCACCGAGCACCGGCGCCGGCCAATTCTGCTGACCGCAGCGGCGGCCAGCCTGGGCATGATCCCCATCGCCCGGGAAGTGTTCTGGGGGCCAATGGCCTACGCGATGATCGGCGGGATCATCATCGCCACCTTGCTCACGCTACTGTTTTTGCCGGCGCTGTATGTGGCCTGGTACAAGATTCGCGAGCCGAAGAAAGAACAAGCCTGACAGCCACTGCGATGACATTCCTACACGGACGTGGGAATGTTCTCTGAAACATTTTTTTGCCCTTCGCACCTGACCGATTGTTTTACCCTCCGGGCCTGATCCTGTTTGCAAAGGCCTGCGCCATGCGTCATTTCCTGCTGGTTTGTTCGTTGTTGCTGTCACCTGTGGCCCTTGCGGGCACGGTGCTGGAGAACGCCCTGTGGCGAGTTGAGCTTGACCCGGCGACCCTCGCGATCCACGTTATCCCCAGCGACCAGCGCGCCGTGCAGGTTTCAAGCGGAGTACCTGCGCACACGGTCAACCCGCTTTCCCAAAGCACCAGCCAGGCCATCTGGGAATGGGACAACGGCGCCTACCGCTTGAGCGCCACCCTCGATCAACGTGATCTCGCGCTGACGATTACTGCCCGTGATGCCGGTGAGTTGGCCATCTTGCGGCAACCCGCCAGTGCCATGGGCAACGGCCTGATCTGGCCCCTGGCCGAAGGGCACTACGTGCCGGCGGGCAATGCCGTGTGGCAAAAATTCCTGCTGGAGCAGGGCGACGTCAACACCACCCAAGACCTCAGCCTGCCGTTGTGGGGTGTGGACCACGGTGCGTTCACCCTCAACTGGCTGATGACCAATCCCTACAACAACCGCTTGCACTGGCAGGCCGACGGTAAGGGACTCGCGTTGTCGGCCTCCCATGAGTTCACAACGCTGCATCCCGCGACGCCGATGACGCTGCTGCTGCACCTCGGCGAGAGCGACCCGCTCGCCGGCGCCAAGCGTTATCGCCAGTGGCTGGTGGAGCAGGGACGTTATGAGCCGTTGGCAGACAAACTGCGGCAAACCCCGGAAGCGGAAAAACTGCTGGGTGCCAGCCATATCTACCTGTGGGGCAATGACCTGCTGGGCCCGGGTGATGTGCGCGACTGGCCGCAGCTGCTCAAGCTGCTGCGCAGCGGCAAAGGCTTGGCGGCTGAATTGAATGGTTTGCTCGATAAGGAGTCGGCTCAGGTTCGACAGGTCAAGCAGCCGTATGAGCAGGCCGTGCTCCTGCGGGGCTTGAATGCTGCGATCAACAAAAAAGCTCGGCAGAATTGGCAGCCCTCCACCGAGCCGGACATGACCCAACTCGCTGAGGGTTATGGCGCACTGCGCCGCGAATTGGCGGTGGCCTTTGCCGGGGCCTTGAGCGCTACGCCCGAGACCTGGGGTAACACCTTGTCGGTCACCCACGCGCTGAAAGGCGCGGGTCTCAAACGCCTGCTGGTGACCCAGGGCGAAGGCTGGGAAGGCGGGCTCTGGCACCCTGAAACGGTCAAGGCCGGGGTCGACGCCGGTTACCTGATGGCGCCCTACGACTCTTATGAAACCGCCTTGTCCGCCACCGAAAACCCTGACTGGACCACCGCGCACCTGGGCAGCAAGGCCTGGCGCGAATGCGCGATCGTGTTGAAGGGCGGCGAGTTCAAGACCGGCTTCCAGAAGTCCGGCCACTACACCGACCCGCGTTGCGTGCGGCCATTGCTGGAGGCGCGGATCAAGGCGGTGCAGGCCAGGTCCGGGTTCAACGCCTGGTTCCTCGACGCCTACGCCACCAGCATGCTGTTCGACAGCTATCGCACCGGCGCGAGCATGACCCAGGCACAGAATGCCGAAGGCAATATCGACGCGTCCCGCTGGATCAGCACCGTGCTCAAGCTGCCGGCAGGGTCCGAGGACGGCAACGCGATTACCGCCCAAGGCATCCTGTTTGCCCACGGCATGCAAACGCCGGTGCTGGGCTGGGGAGACAAGGAGATGACCCGGGATAAGCAGTCGCCCTATTACGTGGGCGCCTGGTACCCGCCGGAACAGCCGGCGGTGTTCTTCAAACCGGTGCCGTTGAAGGAGCCGTTTCGCACGGTCTACTTTGACCCGGCAATGCGCCTGCCGCTGTATCAGGCGGTGTTCCATGGCTCGGTGATCACCACGCACCATTGGCTGTTCGACAGCCTGAAACTGAGCAATGTGCGGCGGGAGAACGAGCTGACGCAACTGCTCTACAACGTGCCGCCGCTGTATCACCTGAGTGCGGCGACGGTGAAGCAGCGCTTGCCGGTGATTCAGCGCCAGGACGAATTTTTCCGTCCGCTGCATGAACGGCTGGCGACTCAGGCCATGACGGATTTCCGCTGGTTGACGGCAGACAGGCAGGTGCAGCAGACCACGTTTGCGGATGGGACGCGGTTGGTGGCGAATTTTGCTGAGGGGCGTATTACGGCGTTTGTGCCGGGTGCGCAGGCGGTGGTGTATCAGGTGGATCAGGGGGGGCTGTGAATCCATCGCAGGCAAGCCAGCTCCCACATTTGACAGCGTTGCCAGCACTTGCACCGATCAAATGTGGGAGCCGGGCTTGCCCGCGATGAGGCCAGTTCAGGCAATGCAGCTCTAAACTTTCTTCCACACACTCGCCAACCACGGCTGCTGTTCCCGAGGCAACCCCGCCGGCCGGTAGTAATGCTCCAGCTCCACAAACCCCGCCGCCGTCAGCAGTTCCTGCCACGCCTGCAGGTCGTGGTACGAGCCATACCGCGGCCCATTCCAACCTTCCTGGTTTTCACCCCGAGGGTTCGAGCTGAACAACACCCCACCGACCTTCAACGCCCCATGCAGCTGCCCAAGAATGCGCGGCAACTCTTGCTTGGGGATATGAAACAGCATCGCATTGGCGAAGATCCCGTCAAAACGGCCGGCGGGCAAATCCAGCTTCAGAAAGTCCTGCTGCAGCACTTCACAGCCGCTGTCTTCCCGGGCCATTTGCGCAAAGCGCTCCGAGCCATCAAGCCCCACCGCGATATGGCCCATGCGGGTAAACGTCTGCAAATCCCGGCCCGGGCCGCAGCCGAAATCCAGCACGGTAAACGGCGCGTCGCCGTGGATATGCCGCAGCAACGCTTCGATGTTCTGGCTCACGTCGTGATCGCGGGTGCCTTCACGAAAATCCTCGGCCACCTTGTTGTAGTGGCCGAGGGTGGTGGACGTGATCTGGTCGAGGTCATCAGGGGCGAGTTTCATGGCGGGTCATACCGGGCGCTGAGAGGGCCCGACTATACCTCACCTCTTGTTCAGAACCCTGGCCAACCGATCGCCGCCCAATTGAATCACCGCCACCAGGATCACCAGCAGCACGATCACGGTGAGCATGATCTGGGTATCAAAGCGCTGATATCCATAGCGATAGGCAATATCCCCCAGGCCACCGGCACCAATCGCCCCGGCCATGGCCGAGGAGTTGATCATGGTCACCAGGGTGATCGTGAACCCGCCGACAATCCCCGGCAGCGCCTCGGGCAACAGCACGTGCCAGACGATATGCCAGCGCCGGCAACCCATGGCTTGCGCCGCCTCGATCAGGCCGTGATCGACTTCGCGCAAGCTGACCTCGGCGATCCGCGCAAAGAACGGCGTGGCCGCGATGGTCAGCGGCACTACCGCCGCCCACACCCCATAGGTGGTGCCGACGATCAGCCGGGTGAACGGAATCAGCGCCACCATCAAAATCAAAAACGGAATCGAGCGGAACAGGTTAACGAACGCCCCCAGCACCCGATTCAACGCGGGCGCCTGATAGATGCCGCCCTTGTCGCTGGTCACCAGGAACACCGCCAGCGGAATCCCCACCAGCAATGCAATCAACGACGACACTCCGACCATCAACAGCGTATCGATGGCGCCCTGCAATAAACGATCAAACCACATAGCCCAGCACCTCCACCTGTTGTGCCCAGCGCCCGGCGCGGCTGCGCAGTTCTTCGGCGGTCAGGGACGAGCCGCTCACCGCCAGCAGCAATTGCCCCAAGGCGTGGCCCTGGATGCGTTCCACACCGCCTTGCAGCAAGCGCACGCGCCCGCCGAGGGCGCTGAACAACGCAGCAAGATCGGGTTCGTCTTCGGCACTGCCAGTCAGTTGCAAGCGCAGCACCACGGCGGCGTCCTTTGAGGTCGGATTGGCCTGCAGGCGGCTTTGCAACTCTTCAGGCAGGCCATGTTGCAGCGGCGCCAGCAGGGTTTTGCTGACCTCATGCTGCGGGTTGCCGAACACTTCCCACACCGGACCTTGCTCGACCACATGGCCGTGTTCCAGCACCACCACGCGGTCGCAGATTTCGCGAATAACGGCCATTTCGTGGGTGATCAGCACAATGGTCAGGCCCAGGCGTTTGTTGATCTCCCGCAGCAGGCCGAGGATGGATTGCGTGGTCTCAGGGTCGAGCGCCGAAGTGGCTTCATCGCACAACAGAATCTGTGGGTCATGCACCAGTGAGCGGGCGATGCCCACCCGCTGTTTCTGCCCGCCGGACAGCTGCGCCGGGTAAGCCTTGTGCTTATCCTGCAAGCCGACCAATTCCAGCAGTTCACGAACCTTCTTCTCGCGCTGCTCCTTGGGCACGCCTGCGACCTTCAACGGCAGTTCGACGTTCTGCCACACAGTCTTGGCCGACATCAGGTTGAAGTGCTGGAAGATCATGCCGATGCGTCGGCGCAGGGCGACCAGGCGGTCTTCGTCGAAGTCGCCGATGTCCACTTGGTCAATCAACACCCGGCCGCTGCTCGGTTGTTCCAGGCGGTTGATGGTGCGGATCAGCGACGACTTGCCGGCGCCGCTGCGGCCAATGATGCCGAAGACTTCGCCGCGTTGGATCGCCAGGTCGATGCCTTGCAGGGCGGGCACGGATTGGCCGTCATAGGTCTTGCCCAGGTTGATAAAGCGCACGTGCGCGCGGTTCAGATCCGGGTGCAGTTCTGTCTGCTCGGCGTCCCTGGGTGGCAGGCCCAGGTCGCGCAGTTGAGAGTGGGCGGCGGTCATTTTTTATCTTCCCAGCCCACTTGGTAGAGCTTGCCAAGGGATTTATCCAACGCGGCGCGCACCACCGGCGAGTGCTGGTAGATGTCGACGAACTTGATCACACGCGGGTCGGTTTTGCTCTTGGGCTGGATCACGAACTGGATCACGTATTCCGGGTGGTCGAGGCCGTCGAACAGCAGCGCCGACTCGGCATCGAAGGTCTTGGACAGGCGGATATACGCCGGGTAGCCCTGCACCAGGTCGGCGTCGTCATAAGCGCGCACCAGTTGCACGGCTTCGACTTGCAGGATCTTGATCTTCTTCGGGTTGGTGACGATGTCTTCTTCAGTGGCCTTGTAGCCCACGCCCGGCTTGAGCGTGATCAAGCCGGCCTTGGCCAGCAGTTGCAAGCCGCGACCGCTGTTGATCGGGTCGTTGGCAATCGCCACGCTGGCGCCCTGGGGCAGGTCGTTGATGCTCTTGTACTTCTTCGAATACAGCCCGACGTTGTTGATGATGCCCGGCGCGTACGGCACCAGGTCAAAGCCTGCAGCGGCCTTGGCGTTTTCCAAAAACGGGATGTGCTGGAAGTAGTTCACGTCGATATCGCCGGCCGCCAGGCTGACATTGGGTGCGATCCAATCGGTGAACTCCACCAGTTCGACTTTCAAACCCTGTTTGCCGGCCTCTTCGACGGCGGCCTCCAGGGGAATGGCGAAGGCGGCGGTGGTGCCGACTTTCAAGGGAGCGTCAGCGGCGAATACCGCCGAGCTGAACAATCCGAGGGCGAGAGCCAGTGCTTTGACTGGGTGGCTGAGCAATGTTTTTTTCATAGTGGATTTCCAGTCATAAGGTATTTGTGTGAGCAACTCGGTCAACTGTGGGAGCTGGCTTGCCTGCGATAGCGGTGGGTCAGCGACATTTCTTCAACTGACACTCCGCAATCGCAGGCAAGCCAGCTCCCACATTTTGGTTCAGTGGCGGTAGGTGGAACCGGTGTGTCGCTCAGGTAAGTGCGCTGAGTGCTGGAAGACTTTTTCCCGCAACGTCCCGGTCTCATACGCGGTCTTGTACGAGCCCCGGCGCTGCAGTTCCGGCACCACCAGTTCGATGAAGTCGACGTAGCTTTCCGGGGTGACGATGCGCGTCAGGTTGAAGCCATCCAGGCCGGTTTCGCTGATCCATGACTCCAGCTCGTCAGCCACCTGCGCAGGCGAACCCACCAGGGTGATGTAGCGGCCGCCGAGGGCGTGTTGTTCGAGCAACTTGCGTCGGGTCCAGTCGTTGTTTTGCAGGTTCTTGGTCGCCGACTGGATGGCGTTGCTCTTCACGTACTGGATCGGTTCATCCAGTTCGTATTGGGAAAAATCAATCGCGGTGGAGGCCGAGAAATGCGCCACGCCGGCTTCCGCGCTGGCATGCCTCAGGTACTCGGCGTGCTTGGCCCACGCCGCTTCTTCGGTGGCGCCGACAATCACGTTCAGGCCCATGAACACCTTGATATCGTCCGGGTTGCGCCCGGCTTCCACGGCGCTGGCGCGCACCTTGTCCACTTGGATCTTGGTCGAGGCCTTGTTCTGCCCGCTGATGAACACGCACTCGGCATGGCGCCCGGCGAACAGCAAACCACGGTCCGAACTGCCCGCCTGGAACAGCACCGGCGTACGCTGCGGCGACGGCTCGCACAGGTGATAACCCTCCACCTGATAGAACTCGCCCTTGTGCTCGACCTTGTGCACCTTCTCTGGCTGGGCATACACCCGCGCCTGCGGGTCGTTGATCACCGCGTCGTTTTCCCAACTGCCTTCCCAGAGTTTGTAGAGCACTTCCAGGTATTCGTCGGCCTGGTCGTAGCGCCGGTCATGCTCGACCTGCTCGGTGAGGCCCATGGCCTTGGCGGCGCTGTCGAGGTAGCCGGTGACGATGTTCCAGCCCACCCGGCCACGGCTCAGGTGATCGAGCGTGGACATGCGCCGGGCGAACAGATACGGCGGTTCGTAGGTGAGGTTGGCGGTGAGGCCGAAGCCGAGGTTTTTGGTGACGGCGGCCATGGCCGAGACCAACAGCAACGGGTCGTTGACCGGCAGCTGGATCGACTCTTTGAGCGGCACGTCCACCGAGTTCTGGTAGACGTCATACACCCCGACGATGTCGGCGATGAACAGGCCGTCAAACAGCCCGCG
Source organism: Pseudomonas sp. ADAK13 (assembly GCF_012935715.1). Lineage (NCBI taxonomy): Bacteria > Pseudomonadati > Pseudomonadota > Gammaproteobacteria > Pseudomonadales > Pseudomonadaceae > Pseudomonas > Pseudomonas sp. ADAK13. The sequence goes on along the minus strand of NZ_CP052860.1, from coordinate 1,999,261 downwards.
TTCCAGCAACTGCGCCAGTTCGGTCCAGTACTCGATGGTTTTGTACTGGGTCGAGTTGTCCCGTGGATGGGTCCACAGGCCATGGTTGATATGCCCGATGCAGTTCATGTTGAAGGCATTGAGCAGGATCTTTTTCTTCGCCATCAGATAGTCCCCCGCAGTGGCGGGTTTTCATCGTTGAGGTAGTAGTTGCCCACAGCAAAGTACTTCCAGCGCACCGGGTCGTGCAGGGTGTGCACCCGGGCGTTGCGCCAGTGGCGGTCCAGGCCGTGTTCGGCGAGGGTTGCCTGGCTGCCGGCGAGTTCGAACAGGGTGCTGCCGGCGGCCAGGGAAATCTCCGTACTCAGGGCGCGCACTTCGGCGACCGCGATGGATGCGGCGGCGACGGAGTCGGCATTGCTGTCGGCCTGGGCGCGGTCGAGGAACTCACCGGAGCGTTCCAGCAATGCCTCGGTGGCGTGCAGGCGGATGCTCAGGTGGCCGAAGCTTTTCAGGGTCAGTGGGTCTTCCGTTGCCTTGTCGCTGGTGGCATCGATCCATGGCCGGGTTTTGGTGCGCACGAAGTGCAGGGCATCTTCATAGGCGGCGCGGGCGATGCCGGTGTCGATGGCGGCGTGAAGGATCTGCGCCAGCGGGCCGACGGTGGTCGGGCGTTCGAAGGCGCTCTGGAACGGGATGACGTCCTGGGCCGCGACCCACACGTTATCGAACACCACCGAACCGCTGCCGGTGGTGCGCTGGCCGAAGCCGCTCCAGTCGTCGATCACGCTCAGGCCCTCGCTGTCACGGGTGACAAAGGCCAGTTGCTGCACACCGTTTTCGTCCACCACGGAAGTGGGAATACGTTGGGCGTAGATCGCGCCGGTCGAGTAGAACTTGCGGCCGGTGATACGGAAACCGTCACCGTCGCGGGTGATCTTGGTGATGCGGTCGTGGGCGGTCTTGGTGCCCAGTTCTGCCAGGGCATTGCCGAAGCGTTGGCCGGCGAGCACTTCGGCGTACAGGCGTTTTTGCTGCGCCGGGCTGCCGTTCACCCGCAGCACTTCGAGGGCATAAAAGTGGTTTTGCGGGATCTGCCCCAGGGACGCATCCGCCTGGGCAATCAGTGCCGTGACCTTGGCCAGGGTGACGTTGGAAACGCCGGCACCACCGAACTCCCTGGGTACGCTGATGCCCCACAGGCCGGAGCGGGAAAACACGTCCAACTCAGGCAAGGGCAGGCGGCGTTCGCGGTCACGCAGGGCGCTGTCGCGGCGGAAGTCTTCGGCCAGGTCACTGGCGACAATAAGGGCTTGTTCATCGCTGGTAATAACCGCGACGTGATGAGAAAGGGTCATGCGTATTCTCCAGAGGTCTGGTCGGTTAAATCCAGGAATGTCGGGCAGGTAAAGTGCCGTTGAGGTGGTAAGCGCCCACCGCGTGATACTTCCAGCGCACCGGGTCGTGCAGGGTGTGCACCCGGGCGTTGCGCCAGTGGCGGTCGAGGTTGAATTCGGCGAGGGTCGCGCGGCTGCCGGCCAGCTCGAACAGCTTTTCGCTGGCGAGCAGGGAAATCTCGGTGGTCAGCACCTTGGCTTCGGCCACGGCAATCGAGGCACGAGCCGCGGACTGCGCGGTGATCGGCGCGGCACTGACTTGGTCCAGCACCTGGCCCGCCTTGCGCAACAGCGCTTCGGCTGCGTGCAGTTCGATTTTCAGCTTGCCGATATCGGCGATCACATACAGGTCATCGCTGGCCCGTTCGACCTTGGCGTCGATCCAGGGCCGCGAGCGTTCGCGTACAAAGCTGATGGTGTCGTCGATCGCGCCACGGGCGATGCCGGCGTCGATGGCCGCCTGGATCAATTGCGAGACTGCACCCTGGATGCCCGGTGTTTCGCCGAGTCGCCAGGTTTCCACCACCAGTTCGGCGTCCACCGCCACTTGATCCAGCAACACTGTGCCGCTGGCGGTGGTGCGTTGGCCAAAGCCTGACCAGTCATCGACGATACGCAGGCCTTCGGTGCCACGGCGCACGAACGCCATGACGACTTTGCCGTCATCGTTCAACGCCTTGACCGCCACCCAGTGGGCGAACAGCGCACCGGTGGAGTAGAACTTCTGGCCGCTGATGACGTAGCCGTCGTCCTTGGCGGTAATGCGCGCCTTGAGGTCCAGGGTGTTTTTGGTGCCGCGTTCCGGGCCGCCGTTACCGATGCGCCAACCCTCGAGCACGCTCTGGAACAGCTGCTTTTTCTGGCGCTCGCTGGCCGCCCCTTGCAGCACGTGCAGGATGCCGAAATGGTTCTGCGGGATTTGCCCCAGCGCCGGGTCGGCCGCGCTGATGATCGCGAACACCTCGGCCAGGGTCACGAAGGACACTTGCGGGCCGCCGTACTCACGGGGAATGGAAATGCTGCCCAGGCCGCTGCGGGTGAAATGCTCGATTTCAGCCCAGGGCAGTTTGCGTTGCTGATCGCGCCTGGCCGCTTGCAGGCGTGCAGCCTGTGCCAGCTCATGAGCAGCGCTCAGGGCCTCGGCGTCGTTGCGCAGCACCTTGGCGGGCAACAACAGCGGGGCGACGTCCAGATCACTCTGGGGGGGTGTTTGTGCCAAGTTAGACATCAGCGCCGCTCCTTGGCTGCACGCAATGCCCTGGCGTTACGCACCGGGGTAATTTTGACCATACCTACCTCACATCCGTTGAAAAGATAAAAAAATCAGGAATGTCCGGTGGTCCGGTGCATATACCCTAAGCGTGTTAAATTTTTTAATAAACTAACTTTTAGGAATATGCATAGAAGGTCTGTCACCCGGGTTCACAAGGTGAGCCGGGGCGGCGGGGTTGGTAGACCAGCGGGGCCTTGGCGGGACTGGCCGGGGCCTGGGGAACGAGCGCAGCGATGCGCAAGGTGCGGGTTGGTGCCCAGCGCGAATTGTTGCCGACCCGGTCGAGAATGCAGTAGGTCACTTCGAGGCGATGGTCATCTCCGGCCTCGATGATGATCGCCGACGGCACCCACACCTGCACCGCCTTGCCCACATCGCCGGCCTGGATCTTCGGCAGGTCCAGGCGCACGTCACCCCAGCGCAGGGTGATTTCGTCATCGGTCGCCATGTTCAGGTACGGCTCGATGGTCAACGGTACGCCACGACGGATCTGGCTGCTGTTGACGCCGTGGCGGCGAATGGTCTCGGGCAGGCCGACGGCGGCCAGGTTCTGGTTTTCGTCGTTACTCAATGCAGAAGGGTGGCCGCCGGGATAATCAGTCTTGACCTGCACCCGGGTGGTCGCCGAACGCGCCGGGCCGTGGCCGACTTGCATGACCCGGTAATGAATCCGTGCCTCGCCATCCAGCACAAAGCTTTCCGGCACCCGCAGGCGAGTGGGCATGCCGATTTTGCCGGCGGTGATGCGTCGGGAAGCCGCAAAGCAGTTGTTCCAGAACAACTCGATCAGGTCGCCCTCGTCCATGCCATCGTAAGGCGCGATATCGACCTGCAGGTGGGTGGCGGCGAGGGCATTGATACCCTCTCGATGGGCCTCAGGCAAGGTCGGGGCAGTGAGCAGCGCGGGGGGGGAAATACGCGTCATAAATAATCTCCTTGATGCAGCCAGCAGCAATCGTTCCGGACATTAAGCGCGGGCGGGCGACGTAGTCCGAAAGGAACGATTTAATGAAAAACCAGAATGGATCCAATCCTCTGGGCGTTAGATAAGAGGCTCGGTTAGTTGGCGTCAAGAGGCTGGGCGGGGCAAACAGGGGGTTATGGATTATTCAGAAGGGTCTGACTGGCGGGGCGCTGCAAGTGCGTGTTTCGAGGTGACTTTTACCCAGTGAATAAAGGGCTTTTCCCAAAAAACACTAAAGAGGCGAGTTGCCTTTCGGCAACTCTATAAAGCGAAGTTTCTTACAAGCGATGGGCGCACGTTAGTTGTTGATGAACTTGCTGAGAAACTGCCGGGTACGTTCTTCTTTCGGGTTGGCGAACAGTGCCTTGGCTTCGCCCTGTTCAACGATCACCCCCTTGTCGAAGAAGATCACCCGGTTGGCCACGTCCCGCGCAAAACTCATCTCGTGGGTCACGATGACCATGGTGCGGTTTTCTTCAGCGAGGCTGCGAATGGTCGCCAGCACTTCGCCTACCAGCTCCGGGTCCAGGGCCGAGGTCGGTTCATCGAACAGGATCACCTCCGGCTCCATCGCCAATGCCCGGGCAATCGCTACCCGTTGCTGCTGCCCGCCGGACAGGCGCCGTGGGTAGGCGTCTTCCTTGCCCGCCAGGCCAACCCTGGCCAATAGCTTGCGGCCGAGGGCATCTGCGGCGGCCCGGGGCATCTTCTTGACCACGATCGGGCCTTCGATGACGTTCTCCAGGGCGGTGCGGTGGGGGAACAGGTTGAAGTTCTGGAACACAAAACCCACGTGCTGGCGCAGGCGCCGCACCAGGTTTTGCTGCTGGTTGAGCGGGCGGCTGCTGTCGATCTCGATGTCACCGACCTTGATCCGGCCACTGGTGGGTTCTTCGAGGAAATTCAGGCAGCGCAGCAAGGTGGTCTTGCCGGAACCGCTGGGGCCGATGATGGCGACGACTTCGCCTTCCTTGACCTCAAGGTCGATCCCGTTAAGCACCACCTGACCCTTGAATTGTTTGGTCAGTTTTTCAACCACGATCATGCTTCAAGACTCCAGGTCATGCCGGTTGACTCGTGCTTCCAGGCGGTTTTGCACGTGCGCCAGAACGCTGGCAAGAATCCAGTAGATCAAGGCGGCGGACAGATACATGGTGAAAATTTCGAAGGTACGGGCCGAGACCAGTTGCGCCTGGCGGAACAACTCCGGCACCTGGATGGTGGCGGCCAGGGCGGTGTCCTTGACCAGGGAAATAAAGCTGTTGCCCAACGGCGGCAAGGCCGTGCGCATGGCCTGTGGCAGGATGGCCCGGCGCAGGGTCTGCGCACGGGTCATGCCGATACTGGCCGCAGCTTCCCACTGGCCGCGCTCGATGGAACCGATGGCGGCACGCAGGATTTCACAGGCATAAGCGGCCATGTTCAGCGAGAAGCCGATCATGGCCGCCGGGATCGGATCCAGCTCGATGCCCACTTGCGGCAAGCCGTAGTAGATCAGGAACAGCTGTACCAGCAAGGGCGTGCCGCGAAAGAACGACACATAGACCCGGGCGATCCAGCTCAGCAACTTGAAGCGCGACAGGCGCATCAAGGCCAGGCCAAAGCCCAGCAGCAAGCCGAAAAACATCCCGCCAAGGCTAAGAATTACCGTGAAATACGCGCCCTTGAGCAGAAAGGGCGCGGAGTCCAGCGCGAGTTGGAAACCTGCTTCCATTATTGAGTAACGTCAGCGTTGAAGTACTTCTCGGACAGCTTCTTCAAGGTACCGTCGGCACGCAGTTCGTCGAGGGCCTTGTTCACCGCAGCCAGCAGTTCAGGCTCGCCTTTGCGCAGGGCAATGCCGGCTTCCTGGCGGGAGAACGCAGCGCCTGCAGCGGCGGTGTCCTTGGCTTTCTTGGCGTATTCCAGCGCGGCCAGGCGGTCGATCAGGATGGCGTCGACACGGCCGATGCGCAGGTCCTGGAACTTGGTTGGGTCATCGTTGTAGGTTTTGACGATGGCTTTCGGTTGGTTTTCCTTGAGCCATTGTTCGTAGTTGGTGCCCAGGCCCACACCGATTTTCTTGCCGGCCAGGTCGTCGGCGGTCTTGATGGTGTCGACGTTCTTCGCCAGGGTCAGCGCCTGAATACCGGAGACGGTGTACGGCGTGGAGAAATCATACTTTGCCTTGCGCGCGTCGGAGATGGTCACCTGGTTGACGACCGCGTCCAGGCGCTTGGATTCCAGGGCGGCGAGAATGCCGTCCCACGGAGTGGCTTGCAGCTTGACCTTGACGCCCAGCTTCTTGGCCAGGGCTTCAGACAACTCGACCTCGAAACCGCTGAGCTTGCCGCTTTCATCGACGAAGCTGAACGGCGGGTAGGTGCCTTCCAGGCCAATCTTGATTTCGCCGGCTTTCTTGATGTTATCCAACTGCTCGCCGGCCACTGCCTGACCGAGCCACCCGGCGCCTAGCGCCAGCCCCAACGTGCCAACCAGTAACGTGCGACGGAATACAGAAATAGTCATGAAGAGCCCCTGTGTTTTTTATGTTGAGCGATGCAGGTGACGCGGTAGTCGTATCCTGCCTTAAAGCGAGATGCGCGTCTTCGCCTACGGCGCGACTATAAAGCCGGTTTTTAAGACTTGAAAATAATATAAAATCAGATTGATATTCTTTTATGGAATATCAAAAGCTTGAATCATATGCAAACAACGCCGGTGCACCGCCGGTATGCAGGAAGATGATCGGCCCCTCTTCAAAGCGCTGGCGACCAATGCCATCCAGCAAGCCGGCCATGGCCTTGCCAGTGTAGACCGGGTCCAGCAGCAGGCCTTCCTGACTGGCCACCAGCTTGATCGCCGCCAGCGTGCCGGCACTCGGCTCGCCATAACGGGGGGCGAAGTACTCATCCCACAGGATCACCTTGAACGCGTCCGGTACCGGCACGCCGAGCAATTCGGCCGTGCGCTCGGCCAGGCCTTGCACCTTGGGGCGCTGGGCTTCGTCGGTACGGGACACGGTGACGCCAATCACTTGCAGGTCCGGCAGTACTTCGCTCAGCGCCAATGCCAGGCCGCTGTGGGTGCCGGCGCTGCCGGAAGCCAGCACCACGGTGGAGAACTTGATACCGCTGTCTTCGATCTGCCCGGCCAGTTCCAGCCCGGCGCGTACATAACCCAGGGCGCCCAGGGCGTTGGAGCCGCCGATGGGCACCAGGTACGGCTTCTTGCCGTTGCTGCGCAGGCGGTCGGCGAGGGCGTTGAGCTGGGCGTCGACGTCGTCCAGGTTTTCCACCAACTCGACCTTGGCGTCGAACAGTTCCAGCAACAGGCGGTTGCCGTTGGCCAGGTAGTTGGGGTCTTCGGTGCCTGTCGGGTTTTCCAGCAGCGCGACGCAACCCAGGCCGAGCTTGGCCGCCAGCGCGGCGGTTTGGCGGACGTGGTTGGACTGGATCGCGCCGGCGGTCACCAGGGTATCGGCGCCTTGGGCAATCGCATCGGCGGCAAGGTATTCGAGTTTGCGCAGCTTGTTACCGCCCAGGGCCAGCGGCGTGGTGTCGTCGCGTTTGACGTAGATATCACGCCCCAGCCAGGCCGACAGCCGCTCGAGTTTTTCCAGGGCGGTGGCGCCGCCCAGCAGTTCCAGACGGTTAAAGCGGTCGAGCTGTTGTTTGATCATGGCTACGCACGGGTGGTCAGAGATGCACCGACTATAGGCAGGCACTTTTGCGTGGGCAACCGTCAATCGCTTATGTCGATGGGTTATTAGCATTGCACTATTGGTTCTTAAGGGCGCTCAGGTGCCTTGCCGTAAAGTGATGGGCATTTCGTCAGGAGTGAAGACCGTGAGTGAGCGTTCCAGTCATTGGCAATTACAGACCATCGTCAGCCAGCTGCGCAGCGCCCGGGACCAGTGGCGCACCCGCAACGGCCGGGTCAGCGGCGAGCAGGGCGGGCGCGAGCTGCCTTCACGGGAAGCCGTGGCGCAGATTCTCGAGGCGTTGTGCGGTGCGCTGTTCCCCATGCGTCTGGGGCCGGTGGATTTGCGTGAAGAGAGTGAAGACTTCTACGTCGGCCACACCCTGGATGTGGCGCTGAATGCGTTGCTCGCCCAGGCGCGGCTGGAGTTGCGTTACGCCGCGCGGCAAGGTGGCCAGGATGACAGCGAGGTGGACGCCCATGCGATCCACCTGATTCAGGATTTCGCCCTGGCGTTGCCCGCCTTGCGCAGCCTGCTGGATACCGACGTACTTGCCGCCTACCACGGCGACCCGGCGGCCCGCAGCGTGGATGAAGTGCTGTTGTGCTACCCGGGCATCCTGGCGGTGATTCACCATCGGCTGGCTCACCACCTGTACCGTGCGGGCTTGCCGTTGCTGGCGCGCATCAGTGCGGAAATCGCGCACTCGGCGACCGGGATTGATATCCACCCCGGCGCGCAGATCGGCCCGAGCTTCTTTATCGACCACGGGACGGGTGTGGTGATTGGCGAGACCGCGATCATCGGCGAGCGGGTGCGGATCTACCAGGCCGTGACCCTGGGCGCCAAGCGCTTCCCGGCGGATGAAGACGGGCAGTTGCAGAAGGGCCATCCGCGGCATCCGATTGTTGAGGATGATGTGGTGATCTACGCCGGGGCGACGATCCTGGGGCGGATCACGATTGGCAAGGGTTCGACCATTGGCGGCAACGTGTGGCTGACGCGCAGCGTGCCGGCGGGGGCGAACCTGACCCAGGCGAACCTGCAGCATGATGACGGGACGCAGAAGTAAAACACTGCTCTCTCTAACGATCACACAGATCAAATGTGGGAGCTGGCTTGCCAGCTCCCACAATGGATCGCATTCCAGTCTCGGCCAGTATTTCACTCAGCAATCGCTGAACGTTTTGTCATCCCCACACGTCATACCTTTCCTTGAGCTAGTGTAGGAAACACCTACCACTCGGCCCTGCGATTAGTCCTCAAACCCCTATCCATGTTTAACTTGACTGTTCGTTCAAGTTAAATCGGTGGTTCGCTGCCCGCTCACAACAGGAGGCTTACCTTTGCTGAGTCTGTTTTTCACAGCCACATCCCACACCCTTGAGGTGCGCCCTACATGAGTGCATCGTCCACACCTTCCAGCGGTCTGGTCCGCATGAACCCGCCGGTGTTTTACTTCGCCGCGAGCTTCATCCTGCTGTTCGGCCTGACCGTCATCGCGATTCCCGAACAAGCCGGCGCCTGGCTGCTGGCGGCACAAAACTGGGCGGCCAATACGGTCGGCTGGTACTACATGCTGGCGATGACCCTGTATCTGGTCTTCGTGGTGGTCACCGCGTTATCGGGCTACGGCAAGATCAAACTCGGTGCCGACCACGACGAGCCCGAATTCAGTTACCTGTCCTGGGCCGGCATGCTGTTCGCCGCCGGCATCAGCATCACGCTGTTTTTCTTCTGCGTTTCCGAGCCATTGACGCACCTGGTGCAACCGCCCCAGGGCGAAGCCTTGAACGGTGACGCTGCGCGCCAGGCCATGCAGATCCTGTTTCTGCATTGGGGCCTGCATGGCTGGGGCGTGTTCGCCTTCGTCGGCATGGCCCTGGCGTATTTCGCCTACCGGCACAACCTGCCGCTGGCGTTGCGCTCGGCGCTGTACCCGCTGATCGGCAAGCGCATCAACGGCCCCATCGGCTACGCGGTGGACGGCTTCGGCATCATCGCCACGGTGTTCGGCCTCGGCGCCGACATGGGCTTCGGTGTGTTGCACCTCAACTCCGGGCTCGACTACCTGTTCGGCGTGGCCCACACCCAGTGGATCCAGGTCGGCCTTATCACCTTGATGATGGGCGCAGCGATCCTGGTGGCCGTTTCCGGCGTCGACAAGGGCGTGCGGGTGATGTCCGACATCAACATGCTGCTGGCCTGTGCGCTGCTGCTGTTCGTGTTGTTCGCCGGGCCCACTCAGCACTTGCTGAACACCCTGATCCAAAACATTGGCGACTACCTGGGCGCGTTGCCGACCAAGAGTTTCGACCTTTACGCCTATGACAAACCCAGCGACTGGCTGGGCGGCTGGACCGTGTTCTATTGGGCCTGGTGGATCGCATGGTCGCCGTTCGTGGGCCTGTTTATCGCGCGTATTTCCCGCGGTCGTACCATCCGCGAATTCGTCTTCGGCGTGCTGTTGATCCCGTTGGGTTTCACCCTGGCGTGGATGTCGATCTTCGGCAACAGTGCCATCGACCAGGTGCTCAACCACGGCCTCACGGCGCTGGGGCAGTCGGCCATCGATGATCCATCGATGAGCCTGTACCTGCTGCTGGAAACCTACCCGTGGAGCAAGACGGTCATCGCGGTCACGGTGTTTATCAGCTTCGTGTTCTTCGTCACCTCGGCCGACTCCGGCACTGTGGTGCTCTCGACCTTGTCGGCCAAAGGCGGCAACGCCGATGAAGACGGGCCGAAGTGGCTGCGGGTGTTCTGGGGCGCGATGACGGCGTTGGTCACCAGCGCGCTGCTGTTTGCCGGCAGTATCGACTCGCTCAAGTCGGCCGTGGTGCTGACCTCGCTGCCGTTCTCGATGATTTTGCTGCTGATGATGTGGGGGCTGCACAAGGCGTTCTACCTTGAGTCGCAGAAGCAGATCGCGCAGATGCATTCCCTTGCGCCAGTGTCGGGCTCGCGTAAAGGCACGGGCGGTTGGCGCCAGCGCTTGAGCCAGGCGGTGCATTTCCCGTCACGGGATGAGGTGTATCGCTTCCTTGAGACCACGGTGCGTCCGGCGATCGAAGAAGTGACGGCGGTGTTTGTCGAGAAGGGCCTGAGTGTCGTCACCCAGCCCGACCCGGCCAACGACAGCGTCAGCCTGGAAATCGGTCATGGTGAACAGCATCCGTTCGTGTACCAGGTGCAGATGCGCGGCTATTTCACGCCGTCATTCGCACGGGGCGGCATGGGTTCCAAGCAACTCAACAACCGCCGCTACTACCGCGCGGAAGTGCACTTGAGTGAGGGCAGCCAGGACTACGACCTGGTGGGCTACACCAAGGAGCAGATCATCAACGACATCCTCGACCAGTACGAACGGCACATGCAGTTCCTGCATCTGGTTCGCTGAGGCTCAGGCCCTGATAAACAGGGCCAGTGCCACCAACGGCGCACCAAACACCACACTGCCGATCACCAGCTCCGAGACCAGGGGCTGGCCGGCAGTGACCACGCCTACCGCGCCGTTTACCACCGCCACCACCAGCCAGACCCCGACAAAGCTGTAGGCCAGAATGTGCCGGCTGACGCCAAGCTTTTGGCCGATAAACAGCATCAACACGAGCAGGATCAGGCCGGAGGTGATGACGAGTGCGGTGTGCATGGCTGAAGTCTCCTGATACCCGCTGATTCACAGTGAACACCAAATCTGTGGCGAGGCAGCTTGCTCCCGTTGGGCTGCGAAGCGGCCCCAAAATCTTGGGAGGGCTACGCACTCCAGCGGGAGCAAGCTCCCTCGCCACAATATTAGTGCGTCGTAGAGTGAGTGGTTGTGTGGTTTCAGACCAGGCCGCCATTGGCCCGCAGGATTTGCCCGTTTACCCAGGCACCGGCCGGGCTCACCAGGAACGACACCACGCGGGCGATATCTTCGGGTTGGCCAAGGCGTTCCAGTGGCGCCATCTTGGCCAGGCCCTGGATCTGCTCTTCGCTTTTGCCATGCAGGAACAGCTCGGTAGCCACCGGGCCGGGGGCCACGGCGTTGACGGTGATGCGACGGCCGCGCATTTCCTTGGCGAACACTTGGGTCAGGGATTCCACGGCTGCCTTGCTGGCGATGTACACCGCGTAGCCGGGGAAATTGAGGCCGACGGTGCTGCTGGAAAAGTTGACGATGCGCCCGCCGTCATTCAGGCGGGTCGCCGCTTCACGCAGGGCGTTGAAGGTGCCACGGGTGTGGATATCGAAGTTCTGGTTGTAGAGCTCATCACTGTGCTGGGCCAGCGGCAGTACCTTGAGAATCCCGGCGTTGTTGATCAGCACATCGACCTTGCCCAGTTGGGCTTCGGTCTCGTCGAACAGGCGCTTGACGTCGGCGGCGCTGGCCACGTCGCCCTGGATCGCTATGGCTTGGTGCCCGGCCTGGCGCAACTCCACCACCAGTTTCGACGCTTCAGTGGCGCTGCTGGCGTAGTTGATCGCGACGGCATAACCGTCGGCGGCCAGTTGTTTGGCAATCACGGCGCCGATGCCACGGGAGGCGCCGGTAATGATAGCAACTTGAGTGGTCATGATCAGGTTTCCTTGGGAGAGTGGCTGGGTGTGGAAGCAGATTCACATGTTTACCCAAGCCGATAAATGCGCCAGAGTTGCCTTGACTGTTCAAAAATCGCCAACAATGGAGACTCAACGTGGACCAGGTCAAAGCGATGAAGGTGTTCGTACGAATCTACGAGCGCAGCAGCTTCACGCTCGCCGCGGATGACCTGAACCTGCCGCGCGCGACCCTGACCCACACCCTCAACCAGTTCGAAGCCTGGCTGGGCACGCGGTTGCTGGAGCGCAGCACCCGCCGCGTGCGCCCAACGCTCGATGGCGAAGCCTATTACCTGCGTTGCGTGCAGCTGCTGGCCGAGCTGGAAGAGGCGGAACTGGCGTTCCGTTCGGTGGCGCCCAAGGGCCGCCTGCGCGTGGATTTGCACGGCACCCTGGCCAAGTACTTCGTGATCCCGGCACTCCCGCAATTCATGGCGCGCTACCCGGAAATCGAACTGTCCATCAGCGAGGCGGACCGCTTCGTCGACTTGATCGCCGAAGGCGTGGATTGCGTGCTGCGGGCAGGCACCCTGGGGGATTCGGCGTTGATCGGCAGGCGTGTCGCGACGCTGCGCCAGGTGACCTGCGCGAGCCCGGCGTACCTGCGCAAATACGGCGAGCCGAAAAGCCTCGACGACCTGGGTGAGCACCGGGCGGTGAACTACGTTTCGCGCACCACCGCCAAGCTGTTTCCGTTCGAATTCGTGGTCGACGGCCAGGTGCAGGAAGTCACGATCGAGGGGGCGCTGTCGGTGTTCGGCGCAGAGATTTATTCCGCCAGCGCGGTGGCCGGACTGGGCATTATCCAGTGCCCGCACTACCGCATGGCCGAGCTGATTTCCCAGGGCGTGATGCAGGAAATCCTCACCGATACACCGCCGCCCTTGATGCCGGTGTCGGTGCTTTACCCGCAGAACCGACACATGTCGCCGAGGGTGCGAGTGTTCGTCGATTGGCTCGCCGAAATCTTCGCCACTGCCCGCTAACCCGCGTACTTACTGGGTTTCTTAAATTTAATTTCATCCGGGTAAAGGGTGTTTTGACTCCGAACTGTCACATGGCCATCGCCTAATTGTGTGAAGCGTTTGACGCTTTCATTTCAGAACAGTGACGGAGACCGGTACCAATGAAGACGTTATTAAGCCCCATGGTGGGTGCCGCCATGGCGAGCTTTATGCTGTCCGCCCACGCCGATTTTATCGATGACAGCCACGCCGACGTGACCCTGCTCAACCGCTACCTCAATCAGCAGGGGCGCGATGTGGTGAACAGCAATAACAAGGCCCACAGCATCCGTGACTGGGGCCAGGGTTTTGAATTCAACTTCAAGTCGGGCTACACCGAAGGCACCGTAGGTTTTGGTCTGGACCTGCAGGCGTTCTACGGTTTGAAACTGGACTCCGGTGGCGACCTCAACGACAAGGATCACCAGGGCCGCTACCCCGGCAGTATGTTCCCGCTGGATGACGGCAAATCGGCCGACCAGTTCGGCGTGCTCAGCCCGACCTTCAAGATGCGTTTCGCCCAGGATGAATTGCGCGTCGGTACGCTCTACGGCAACAACCCGGTCCTGGCCAACACCGACGGCCGCCTGTACCAGCAGACCAACACCGGCGTGCAGTTGGTTTCCAAAGACTTGACCGACTTCACCTTTACCGCCGGTGACATCCTCAAGACCAAGATCCGCAACGAAACCGGCGACCAGGGCATGATCACCGCCGGCGGCACCAAAGAGAGTGATCGCTTCCTCTACGGCGGTGCGGACTACAAAGGCTTGCCGGACACCACCGTCAGCCTGTGGTACTCGAACCTTGAGGATTACTACCAGCAGTTCTTCCTCGGTGCCAAGCGCCATGACGCCTTGCCTGTCGGCGCGATCGACACCGACATGCGCCTGTACCGCAGCCTGGGTGTGGGTGAAAACGCCGCCGGCGACAAAGACTATTCCGCCGCCGGTCTCTACGGTGACGGCACCTCCAAGGGCCGCATCAACCAGTCCACCGTCAGCCTGCTGGAAAGCTACAGCCTGGACGGCCATACCGTCGGCCTGGGCATCCAGAAAAACAGCGGCGACAGCGACTTCCCGTACCTGGATTCCGGCCTGAACAGCGGTGCCAGCAACCAGGGCCCGGGTTCAGGTGCCGACACCCCGGCACTCACCAACATGCAACTGAACAAGTTCCAGCACGCCGGCGAGCGCACTTGGCTGGCCCAGTACAAATATGACTTCGGCAAGCTCGGCCTCAATGGCCTGACCTTCGCCACGTCCTACGCACACGGTGATGACATCCGCACCACCCAAGGCACCACCAGCGAATGGGAACGTAACGTCACCGTGGCATACCAAGTGCCCACCGGCACCCTCAAGGGCCTCGGCGTAACCTGGCGAAATGCCCACGCCAGCCCGGATATCACCGGTGCCACCGTGCAAGATGAAAACCGCTTCTATGTGAGCTACGTCGTTCCACTCTGGTAGGAAATTGCTGTACAAAGAGCAAGCACACTTAAGCGATTCAGCTGCTTAAAAGGCTTGGGAATATCCTTATTCCCAGGCCTTATTTGCTCATAAGACCAGAGAGGATTCGATGACTTACATTGCTGCCGAAAACCGCTATGAATCTATTCCTTACCGCCGCGTAGGTCGCAGCGGACTGGTGCTGCCGGCACTGTCCCTGGGGCTGTGGCACAACTTTGGCGACAGCACCCCCATCGAGACCCAGCGCGCCTTGCTGCGCACCGCGTTCGACCTGGGTATCAACCACTTCGACCTGGCCAACAACTACGGCCCTCCGTACGGCAGCGCCGAGATCAACTTTGGCCGTTTGCTGCGCGAAGACTTCAAGCACTACCGTGATGAACTGATCATCTCCAGCAAGGCCGGCTGGGACATGTGGCCGGGCCCTTACGGCCAGGGCGGCGGTTCGCGCAAATACGTACTGGCGAGCCTCGACCAGAGCCTGCAACGCCTGGGCGTCGACTACGTGGACATTTTCTATTCCCACCGTTTTGATGCCGACACCCCACTGGAAGAAACCGCCAGTGCACTGGCCACCGCCGTGCAACAGGGCAAGGCGTTGTACATCGGGATTTCGTCCTATTCCGGGGTAAAAACCCGCGAGATCGCAGCGCTGCTTCAGGAGTGGAAAGTTCCGCTGCTGATCCACCAGCCGGCCTACAACCTGCTCAACCGCTGGGTGGAAAAAGACCTGCTGGACGTCACCGAAGAATTCGGCGCCGGGGTGATTGCGTTTACCCCGTTGGCTCAGGGTTTGCTGACCGACAAATACCTCAACGGCGTACCGGCGGATGCGCGGGTGAATCGTCCGGGTGGCGGTTCATTGCAGGCCAAGCACTTGTCCGAGGCCAACATTGCCCATGCGCGTGCGTTGAATGAAATCGCCAAGCGCCGTGGCCAGAGCCTGGCGCAGATGGCGTTGGCGTGGACATTGCGTGATCCACGCGTCACCAGCGCCCTGATCGGTGCGAGCCGGCCGGAGCAGATCATCGAAAACGTCGGCGCGTTGCAGAACCTGAGCTTCAGTGCGCAAGAGCTGGCGGAGATTGACCGGTTTGCCCAGGAAGGCGGGATTAACTTGTGGGAGAAGCCGTCTACGGCTGAGTAGTGATGCCAACAAGCCCGACCTTTAAAGGGGGAGGGCTTGCTGTCGGCAATAGGGAAGGTGGCTGGCTGTTACTTCCTGTTCGGGAAACCGAGTATTTCAGCGGTGTCGCTAAAGAAAGTCTCCCTTGGGGACCTGGTTCTCAACTGCATATCTATAACCTGCGACTTGTCCGGGAGGTTGAAATAACCTTCGTCCAAGCAGCAAAGGCTTTCCAATATTGGAATAGGAAGCCCCAGCAACTGTCTAACCTGAGATCGAGAAAGCACTTTGTTTTCAATAAGCATTTTGACGCCACGGCTAAGTAACTGAGGCTTTTCAAAATCAAAGTCGCCATCCAGAGGCTCGCCTTTGACCCAGCCTCTTGCTGAGCGAGCTTTCCATAGTCTTGTGGTTGTGGTGTCGTTGATGATTTTCAGGTCAAGACAACGTCTTACCATTGCAGCCACTGATACTTTCCAGCGTGGCTTCAGAGCTAGCAATGTATCCAGAGTAGGCCAGCGTACCTCTCTCAAAAAGCTCTCGGAAGGCAGCAAAAAAGCGCTTGCAAAGCGATGAGCCTGGGATTCAAGAAGGTTGTAATTTGAGTCGTACTGAGCTTTTGAGACATGCCTATGGAGCACGATGTGTCCCAACTCGTGGGCGGCATCAAATCGATTTCTGATCCCATTCGCTTTGTCTGCGACAAGAAGCACGTAGGGGCGCCGATCAAGGTTATACCAGTTTGATACGCCATCCATTTTCAGATGGCCAAGTAAGGTACGAGCACAAACGATGCCAGCGTTCTCCATGACCTCAATCACATTTGGGATTGGTGCAATTCCTAGCCCCCAAGCTTGGCGGCACTTACTAGCCATTTGCTCGATCTCCTCGTCGGAGATCAGCTCACAGTTGCGCTCTTCCAAATGGGGTACGTTGACCTCAATGAACTCGAGACTTTCTTGAAGCTTGTACGAAATTTCTTGCAGCCACTCTAAGCGTACTTCAGCTATTTCTCTCGCGTTGGTTGTGGTGCTGACCTGTGACCGAAAGAAAAATGGTGTGTTTTCGTGATGAGCAATTTGCTCTTCAAGGAGCCAATTTTCACTCACGCCAAAGACCTCGCATAAACGCTGAAAGGCATCAACCTCTGGAACCTGCAGGCCATTTTCCCACTTGGAAATATTTCCAGAGGCGCGTCCCACCATCTCGGCCAAAGCCGTTTGGGTCATACCAAATGCCAGGCGCAACTGCTTGAGGCGCTCTGACTGAAAGCCCGCGACTCCCGTTCTCATGGTTTACCTCTTGGCGTTTTGCTCGTCATCAGCTTGCTCGTCGGTTTCTTCCGCGCGGCGCATCTTATCTCGTAACTTCACCAGTTCAACCGGTTCCTGCTGAACTGTCTCGTTTTCAGAATAGCTTTGAAGCAAATCGTCGAAGGTGCAATTCATATGGAATCCGTTGCCGTTGAAATATGGCACGGCCATCATGATTGCTCGCGGTTCAGATTGATCTCCGATGCGCGGCGGGGGCGCATGGACTACGACAAGCGCGTGAATCAATTGTTCGGTGACGGTTTGTGTGAGCCCGTCAATCCAATCCATCTGAGCCGACGCCAGAGATTCATTCAGCGTTTTTAGCTCGTTTCGATGTTTGGCTGTGCGGATTTCTTTTTGCCATGGCAACACCACAGCCGTAATACGCAGCGAGCCGAGCTCAAGGAGCACATAGTTGTGCCCTTTTGGATCGGTTGTTTTAAGAATTGGGTTCCATCTTGTCATGCCCGCCAAGGCTTCTTGGATCAGAGAGTGCCGTAAATGCCCTCGCAAATCTTCAGGTGGCGTATGAATCAATAGCTCTTGAGTTTCCTTAAGCGCTTTTTGAAAGGTCTGAGGGAGTAATACCCCCAACTCCTCGAAAAACTCCCTGTCTACCTGCGCGCGAATGAACTCTTGTATTTCTTCTTTTGTGACCATGAAAACACCACTCACTATTCGGTAAACGGATTTTTACTCCATATTTATTCGTTATGGAAGTGGTCTACTGTTTTTTTATCCAGTTTAAAGGCTGGGATGTTGTCATGTACGGCGGGAGCCCCCTAAAACGGCACATCCCCCAAAATCGTTGCCCGATGCATCACCCGCCGTTGCGGCCGGTAGTCATCCACGGCGTAGTGCTGGGTCACGCGGTTGTCCCAAAACGCCACGTCATTTTCCTGCCAGCGCCAGCGAATGGTGAACTCCGGCCGGGTGGCATGGGCAAACAACAGCTTCAGCACCGCTTCGCTTTCCGCCGGCTCCAGTTCGTTGATCTTGCTGGTGAACCCCTCACTGACGAACAGCGATTTGCGCCCGCTCACCGGGTGCGTACGAATCACCGGATGGGACAGTGGCGGGTTCTTGCGCCGGGCTTCTTCCCAGCGCGCCAGGTCTTGCGGCGTGTTGCCGTAGCGTTCCAGCGGGAAGGAGCGCGTGAAGTCGTGGGTCGCGGTCAAGCCGTCCAGCAGTTTTTTGAACGGCTCGGACAACGCCTCATACGCAGCAATCCCGCTGGCCCACAATGTGTCGCCGCCGAACTCCGGCAGCAGCTTGGCGCTGAGTACTGCACCGAGGGCCGGGGTGGGCAGGAAGGTCACGTCGGTGTGCCAGATGGCGTTGTCGCGCACGTCGGTCACGGCGGTGTCGAGGATCAGCACTTCAGGCTGTTCCGGCACGTTGGGGTAGATCGGGTGAATGTGCAGGTCGCCGAAATGTGCCGCGAACCGCGCCTGTTGCTGCGGGTTGATCGGCTGGTTGCGGAAGAACAGCACCGAATGCTTGAGCAGCGCCTGTTCGATGGCGTCGCGGTGTTCGATGGTCAGCGGTTGGGTGATGTCGACGCCACTGATCTGGGCGCCAAGGGCGGTGCTGAGAGGCGTTACGGTCAGGCTGCTCATGGGGTTCTCGTCGAAGATGTGCTTAGTGTGCCTGGCCATGCCAAGGCACCAGTTTGCGCTGCAGGGCACGCAAGCCCATTTCCATGGCGAAGGCGATCAGTGCGATCACCAGAATCCCCAGCACCACCACATCGGTGACCAGGAACTGCGCGGCGGATTGCACCATGAAGCCCAGGCCGCTGGTGGCGGCGATCAGCTCGGCGGCGACCAACGTCGACCAACCCACACCGAGGCCAATCCGCACGCCGGTGAGGATGTCGGGCAGTGCGCTCGGCAGGATCACATGGCGAATCAACTGGGCCCGGGTGGCGCCCAACGACTGTGCGGCGCGCAATTTGGCCGGGTCGACCGTGCGCACGCCGGTGGCGGTAGCGATGGCGATCGGCGCAAAAATCGCCAGGTAGATCAGCAGCACCTTGGACAGCTCGCCGATGCCGCACCAGATCACGATCAGCGGCAGGTAAGCCAAGGGTGGAATCGGCCGGTAGAACTCGATCAGCGGGTCCAGAATGCCTCGGGCGATGCGATTGGAGCCGATGGCAATGCCCACCGGCACGGCGGTCAGCACGGCAAAACCGAGGCCCAGGCCGATGCGCTTGAGGCTCGCGCCCAAGTGCTGCCACAGGGTGGAGTCCATGTAGCCGGTAGTTGCCAGCAGCCAGCCTTTTTGCAGCACGGCAGAAGGCGGTGGCAGGAACAGCGGTTCGATCAGCCCGCTGGCGGTCACGGCCCACCAGATGGCAACCAGCGTCACCAGGGTCAGCACGCTGATCCAGCGGGTGCTCAGGCTGCGGCGTACAGGGACCACGGGTTTGGCCACCGGCTTGGCGGCCGTGGCCGGTAATTCGTAACTGCTCATGCGGACACCTGCCGTTGGGAGAACACCTTGCCCAGCACGTGTTCGCGGGTTTCGATAAAGCGCGGGTCGGATTTGATCGCCCGTGCCGACTCACCGGCGGCATAACGCTGGCCGAAATCCAGGCTCAGGCGCTCGACGATCTGCCCGGGGTTGGGCGCCAGCAGGATCAGGTCCGTGGCGAGGAACACCGCTTCTTCGATGTCATGGGTAATCAGGAATACGGGTTTGGCCGTACGCCGCCAGACTTGCAGCAACAGCTCCTGCATCTGCTCGCGGGTGAAGGCATCGAGGGCGCCGAAGGGTTCGTCCATCAGCAATACGCGTGGGTCGGCGGCCAATGCGCGGGCCAGGCCGACACGTTGCTTCTGGCCACCGGAGAGTTGCCAGATACGACGGCTGTCGAAACCGGCGAGGTCCACCAGGGCAAGCATTTCCCGGGCGCGGATTTCGCGCTGGGCCTTGGGCACGCCCGCCAGTTCCAGGCCGAAGCCGACGTTGGCCAGCACGTCCTGCCAGGGCAGCAGGGCGTCGTCCTGGAACACCACGCCGCGCTCGGCGCTGGGGCCTTTTACCGGCACACCGTCAAGGGTGATGCGCCCGGCACTGGGTTCGACAAAACCGGCAATCAGGTTCAACAGCGAAGTCTTGCCACTGCCGGAAGGGCCGAGGGCCACCAGTAATTGCTGGGGCCCAAGGCTCAGGGAAATATCTGCCAGTACTGGCTCCGGGCTGCCTGGGTACTGTGCGCTGATGCGCTCCAGTTGTAGCAAGGCCATCGCGGTTAACTCCTGGTATCAGTTAGTGATGAACTTCGGGCTGACGTACGGGGCGTAGTCCGGCAGTACGGCGTCGACCTTGCCTTGTTCCTTGAGGAACGCGGCGGTGTCGGTGACGGCCTTGGTGGTCGGTGCGCCGAGCAGGGTGACCTGGTCAGCCGCCAGCGGGTAGACGTTGCCTTGCAGCAGCAGCGGAATGTCGCTGGCCTTGGCCCCGGAGAGCTTCACCAGTTTGTCGACGTTGCCTTTGTCAGCCAGCCAGGCTTGTGGGTCTTTGCGGTAAGCGGCGTAGGCATCCAGGGTGACCTTGGCAAAAGCCGTGACGATTTCCGGGTGCTTCTCGGCGAAATCCTTACGTACGATCCAGGCATCGAAGGTCGGCGCGCCGAACTTGGCCAGTTCGCCGGAGGTGATCAACACCTTGCCGTTTTCCTTGGCGACGCCCAGGGCCGGGTCCCACACGTAGGTGGCGTCGATATCACCACGCTTCCAGGCGGCGATGATGGCCGGCGGGGCGAGGTTGAGGATGGTCACTTTCGAAGGGTCGATGTTCCAGTGCTTCAACGCGGCCAGCAGGCTGTAGTGGCCGGTGGAAACAAACGGCACGGCGACTTTCTTGCCGATCAGGTCCTGCGGGCTGTTGATCCCGGAACCGTTGCGCGCCACCAGGGCTTCGGCACCGCCGATCTGGGTCGCGATCAGGAAGGTTTCTACCGGCACCTTGCGGGTAACCGCAGCGGTCAGCGGGCTGGAACCAAGGTAGCCGATCTGCACGTCGCCGGAAGCGATGGCGGCGATGATGTCGGCACCGTTGTCGAATTTGCGCCAGTCGATCTTGGCGTTGGTAGCTTTTTCATAGGCGCCGTCGGCCTGGGCGACTTTCGCCGGGTCAACGGTGGTCTGGTAAGCGATGGTCACGTCGGCGGCCTGGGCAAACAGGCTGGCGCCGGCCAGGGACAAGGCCGCCAGGAGGCGAAGGGGAAAATGCAGTTTCAAGGGAGGAGTCCTCATCAGGCGGCCGGAGGTCGGCGTGTGAGAAGACTAAATGATCTAAGAATCCGAAAATAAATAACATTTTCGAATTAGCTTATGAGGGGAAACGCGGTCGCTGCGTCGATGCATAAACAGTGTAGGAGCCGGCTTGC
Source organism: Pseudomonas sp. ADAK13 (assembly GCF_012935715.1). Classification (NCBI taxonomy): domain Bacteria; kingdom Pseudomonadati; phylum Pseudomonadota; class Gammaproteobacteria; order Pseudomonadales; family Pseudomonadaceae; genus Pseudomonas; species Pseudomonas sp. ADAK13. The sequence continues at coordinate 1,978,068 of NZ_CP052860.1, read as the reverse complement.
CGGCGATGGCGTTCTTGAGGTCGCCATCGCCGGCAAGCCGGCTCCTACAGGGGCGTGTCAGTTGCTGATAGCGAGGATACTCGCCTGGTACGAGCCGACAAACACGTCAAAGTCGCCCACTTCGTTCTGCTCCAGCTCCGCCTGCTGCGCCAGCGAATTACGCGCAAGTTCCTCGAAGCGTGCCTGTTCCTCAGCCTTCAACGGCTCGCTGCGGAAGTGCTCCGCATGCGCCTGGCTCTGATGCAGCGAGAACTGCGCAAAGCTCTCTTTACGCTCGCTCATGGCCGCCAACACCTGGGCCGACGGAGTCAGGGACGAATCCTTGACCTTCGCCAACTGGGCGTCCAGCGCCTGGCTGTGTTCATTGATGCCCTGGCTCTGGTCCAGCAAGGCTGCCAACGGAGCAATCTGCTCCAGCAACTCGGCGGCCCATTCCTTCATGTCCACGGATTCGCCACGGCGCCGCAATTGCAGGCCCGGACGGCGACCTTCCTTGACCACACTGAGGAAGTTGGAGGTGGCGTTGCCGCACTCGTTGTCGGCAAACAGCGGGCTGTCGTTGAGTGCGCAATACAGCAGGAACGCGTCGAGGAAGCGCGATTCCTGCAAGTCGATGCCCATTGGCAGGAACGGGTTGATGTCCAGGCAGCGCACTTCGATGTACTGAATGCCACGGGCCATCAGCGCCTGGATCGGCCGTTCGCCGGTGTAGGTCACGCGCTTGGGGCGGATGTTGGAGTAGTACTCGTTTTCAATCTGCAGGATGTTGGTGTTGAGCTGTACCCACTCACCGTCCTTATGGGTGCCGACTTCGACGTACGGAGCGTAGGGCGTTGCCACCGCTTCGCGCAGGCTGTCGGTGTAGCTCGCCAGGTCGTTGTAGCACGGCGTCAGGCCGGCCTGGGCGTTGCTCTGGTAACCCAGGTCGCTCATGCGCAGGCTGGTGGCGTACGGCAGGTACAGGGTGTCGGCATCCAGCACTTCGAGCTGGTGCGAGCGACCGCGCAGGAAGCCGGCGTCCAGGGCCGGCGAGGCGCCGAACAGGTACATCAGCAGCCAGCTGTAGCGGCGGAAGTTACGGATCAGCGCGATATAGGCCGTGGACTGGTAGTCCCGGTCGGTGCCCACAAAGCCTTCGGCTTCCTTGAGCAGCGGCCAGAGGTCTTCCGGCAGGGAAAAGTTGTAGTGGATCCCGGCGATGCACTGCATGGTCTTGCCGTAACGCAGGGCCAGGCCCTTGCGATACACGTACTTGAGCTGTCCGATATTGGAGGTGCCGTAGTAGGCAATCGGAATATCTTCCTCGGCCGGCAACGGGCACGGCATCGATGGACTCCACAGGTACTCGTTGCCGAGCTTGCTGTAGGCAAAGCGGTGGATCTTGTCGAGGCTGCTCAGGGTGTCGGCCGGGTTGGGCAGGGCCGGCGTGATGAATTCCAGCAGCGACTCGGAATAGTCGGTGGTGATCTGTTCGTGGGTCAGTGCAGCGCCCAGGGCCTCGGGATGCGGCGTTTGTGCCAGCCGACCCTCACCGGTGACGCGCAGGCATTCGCGCTCGATGCCGTGCAGGCACTGCTCGAGCAAAGAGAGGTGTTCGTGCTTGCCTAGCAATGCCAGGCGGCGGTTGAGAAGTTCGCTCAAGTTGGATTCCTTCACGCGTCAGTCGCCCCAATATGGGGGTGGGCAGGACGGTCTACAAGGGTGAAGTGGAAACTGGCGTTATCGCCTGGTTTTCGAGCCGGATTGACCCACTCGGAAAGTGCCGCTTCATCCTTGAATCTGGCTATCGCGCACGAAGAAAAGTTCGGCGCAACTTTCGCAGCGCCGAAATTAACTCAAATCGATGACAGGGAGCTATAGGACAGCGAAGGTGCCTTGTGCTTTTGCGACCAGTTTTTCGTCCTGGTACACGTCAGCCTCGACCACCAGCGTGCGCCGGCCCGGGTGGATGACCCGGGCGGCGCACAGCACATCACCGTCGGAAACGGCGCGGATGTAGTTGATTTTGCATTCGATGGTCGCGCTCTGCTGGTCGAAACCATGGGAGCTGGAACACGCCAGCCCCATGGCAATGTCCACCAGGCTGAAGATCGCCCCGCCATGGAGCTTGCCAGCGCGGTTGCGCAGTTGCGGTTCCAGGGTCATGGCCACCTCGGCAACGCCGGTTTCCAGGCGTTGCAGGCGGCAGCCAATGAGTTCGCTGAAAGCACTGTGGGTCAAGCCGGCTGGCAGTTCCATTAACGTTTCTTCAGTTGTTTGGCGTTGGCGAACAGCGAAGCCATGGCGTTATTGGCCGGGGCTGGCGCAGTGGTTTCCTTGCGGGGTGCGCTGCCTTGGGACTGGCGTGGCGCCGAGCCTGGGCGTGCGCCGCGGGCACCGTCGATTTTCTCGCCGGGGGTGTCGCTCATGCGCATCGACAGGCCGACGCGTTTGCGCGGGATGTCGACTTCCATGACTTTCACCTTGACCACGTCCCCGGCTTTTACCGCTTCGCGAGGGTCCTTGATGAACTTCTCCGAAAGTGCAGAGATGTGGACCAAACCGTCCTGATGCACGCCGATATCCACAAACGCGCCGAAGTTGGTCACGTTGGTGACCACGCCCTCGAGGATCATCCCCAGTTGCAGGTCCTTGAGGTCTTCGACGCCTTCCTGGAACTCGGCGGTCTTGAACTCGGGACGCGGGTCGCGGCCAGGTTTCTCCAGCTCTTGCAGGATGTCAGTGATGGTTGGCACGCCGAAGGTTTCGTCGGTGTACTTTTTCGGGTCCAGGCGCTTGAGGAACGCGGCGTCGCCGATCAGCGAGCGGATGTCGCGGTCGGTTTCAGCGGCAATGCGTTGTACCAGCGGGTAGGCTTCCGGGTGGACGGCCGAGGAGTCCAGCGGGTTGTCGCCATTCATGACGCGCAGGAAACCGGCGGCCTGTTCGAAGGTTTTTTCGCCAAGACGTGCGACTTTTTTCAGCGCTGCGCGGGTCTTGAACGCGCCGTTTTCGTCGCGGTGCGTCACGATGTTCTGCGCCAGGGTGGCGTTGAGCCCGGAGATACGCGCCAGCAGCGCAACGGAGGCGGTGTTCACGTCCACGCCGACGGCGTTCACGCAGTCCTCAACCACCGCGTCCAGGCCACGCGCCAGTTTCAGCTGCGACACGTCGTGCTGGTACTGGCCGACGCCGATGGATTTCGGATCGATCTTCACCAGTTCGGCCAATGGATCCTGCAGGCGGCGAGCAATGGACACAGCGCCACGGATCGACACGTCGAGGTCCGGGAATTCCTTGGAGGCCAGCTCGGACGCGGAGTACACCGAAGCGCCGGCCTCGGAGACCATCACTTTGGTCATCTGCATGCCTGGGTATTTTTTGATCAGCTCGGCGGCCAGCTTGTCGGTTTCACGGCTGGCGGTGCCGTTGCCGATGGCGATCAGGTCCACCGAGTGCTTGGCGCACAGGGCGGCCAGGATCGCGATGGTCTGGTCCCACTTGTTGTGCGGCACGTGGGGGTAAACCGTGGCGTGGTCGAGCAGCTTGCCGGTGGCGTCGACCACGGCAACCTTGCAACCGGTACGCAGGCCCGGGTCGAGGCCCAGGGTTGCGCGCGGGCCGGCGGGTGCGGCCAGCAGCAGGTCATGCAGGTTGTGGGCGAATACGCTGATGGCTTCGGTTTCGGCGCCGTCGCGCAGTTCGCCCAGCAGGTCGGTTTCCAAGTGCGTGTAGAGCTTGACCTTCCAGGTCCAGCGCACGACTTCACTGAGCCACTTGTCCGCAGGACGATTCTGATTCTGGATGCCGAATTGTTGACCGATCATGCCTTCGCACGGGTGCATGGTGCCCGGCAGCTCGTCGCCGACTTTCAGCGCGGAGCTCAGGATGCCTTCGTTGCGACCGCGGAAAATCGCGAGTGCGCGGTGGGACGGCATGCTTTTCAGCGGCTCGTCGTGTTCGAAGTAATCGCGGAACTTGGCGCCTTCCTCTTCCTTGCCGGCGATCACGCGGGCACTGAGGGTGGCTTCCTGTTTCAGGTAGTTGCGCAGTTTTTCCAGCAGGTTGGCGTCTTCGGCGAAGCGCTCCATGAGGATGTACTTGGCGCCTTCGAGGGCTGCCTTGACATCGGCGACGCCTTTTTCGGCATCGACAAAGCGCGCGGCTTCGCTTTCCGGAGCCAGGGACGGGTCGTTGAACAGGCCGTCGGCCAGCTCGCCGAGGCCGGCTTCCAGGGCGATCTGGCCCTTGGTGCGGCGCTTCTGCTTGTACGGCAGGTACAAGTCTTCGAGGCGGGTCTTGGTGTCGGCGAGCTTGATGTCGCGTTCCAGTTGCGGGGTCAGCTTGCCTTGCTCTTCGATGCTGGCGAGGATGCTGATGCGCCGTTCGTCGAGTTCTCGCAGGTAGCGCAGGCGCTCTTCCAGATGCCGCAACTGGATATCATCGAGGCTGCCGGTGACTTCTTTACGGTAACGGGCGATGAAGGGCACCGTGGAGCCTTCATCCAGTAGAGCGACGGCCGCTTCGACCTGTTGTGGGCGTACACCGAGTTCCTCGGCGATGCGGCTGTTGATGCTGTCCATAAAACCACCTGAAATTCTGAAAGCAGGCTCGCAGGCCCGGAAAACAAGGCGTGCGAGGCTGGTTGAGCGGCCCGACTGGCGCCGCTGCCTGGGTCAAGAGGCAGCCTATTGACCCTCGAAATCGAAAAAATCACTACAAGCGGGTGAAAAAAATCCTCTGGCAGTAAACGGTAACGAACGGACGTTGCCCTGCACAAAGGCGCCGCATTATAACCAGCGATCCGCCCTTGGGGGGATTGCGGCCAAGGTTGTAAGGCGCGGGTTCGCTGGCGGTAGAGGAAAAATCTGCTAACAATGCACACGGTGCGTATAACGGCAGCTACGCCATAATGCGCGCCGAGATAAGAGGAGCATCTAATGAGCAGCACTGCACAAACTGCTGAAGGCGAAAAAATTCTCATCGTTGATGACGATCCGGGGCTGAGCAGCCTGCTGGAGCGCTTCTTCAACTCCAAGGGCTATCGTGCCCGCGCGGTGCCAAACACCGAACAGATGGACCGCCTGTTGGGACGTGAAGTCTTCAACCTGGTGGTGCTGGACCTGATGCTGCCCGGCGAAGACGGCCTGACCGCCTGCAAACGCCTGCGCGGCGCCAACAATCAGATCCCGATCATCATGCTGACCGCCAAGGGCGATGAGCTGAGCCGCATCAAGGGCCTGGAACTGGGTGCCGACGATTACCTGGCCAAGCCGTTCAACCCGGATGAGCTGATGGCGCGGGTCAAGGCCGTACTGCGTCGCCAGGCCGCCCCGGTACCGGGCGCACCCGGCAGCGAAGACGAAAGCGTGACCTTCGGTGACTACGAGCTGTCGTTGGCCACCCGTGAGCTCAAGCGTGGCGATGAAGTGCACATGCTGACCACCGGCGAATTCGCCGTGCTCAAGGCACTGGTGATGAACGCTCGCCAGCCGCTGACCCGAGACAAGCTGATGAACCTGGCCCGTGGCCGCGAGTGGGACGCCCTGGAGCGCTCCATCGACGTGCAGATTTCCCGTCTGCGCCGGATGATCGAGCCTGATCCATCCAAGCCGCGTTATATCCAGACGGTGTGGGGCGTGGGTTACGTGTTTGTGCCGGATGGCACTGCAACCAAGTGACCAATGATTTGCAGAAGCGGGCCTGCCGGTGATGATTCGATAAGAGTCAGCCGGTTGCCCGGCGTTTGCAATTCTGCGAGCCTCGCTCGCTCCTGCCAGGTGTCTAGCTGTCTTTTATGAAAACCCCGTTGTGGTTCCCGCAGAGTTTCTTCTCACGCACCCTTTGGCTGGTGCTCATCGTCGTACTGTTTTCCAAGGCCCTGACACTGGTTTATCTGTTGATGAACGAAGACGTGCTGGTGGACCGGCAGTACAGCCACGGTGTCGCCCTGACCTTGCGCGCCTATTGGGCCGCAGACCCCGAGAACCGCGAGAAGATCGCCAAGGCCGCCACCCTGGTTCGGGTGGCGGGCGCAGGCGTGCCCGAGGGTGAGCAACATTGGCCCTACAGCGAAATCTATCAGCGCCAGATGCAGGCCGAACTGGGTGAAGACACCGAGGTGCGGCTGCGCATGCATGTGTCGCCAGCGCTGTGGGTGCGGGCGCCGAGCCTGGGCGAGGACTGGCTGAAGGTGCCGCTGTATCCGCATCCCTTGCGGGGGCAGAAGATCTGGAACGTGCTGGGCTGGTTCCTGGCGATTGGTCTGCTTTCAACGGCGTCCGCCTGGATCTTCGTGCGCCAGCTCAACCAACCACTTAAACGCCTCGTATTTGCTGCACGTCAGCTGGGTCAGGGCCGGAGTGTGCGGCTACCCATCAGCGACACGCCGAGTGAAATGACCGAGGTGTACAGCGCCTTCAACCAGATGGCCGAGGATGTCGAACAGGCGGGGCGCGAGCGCGAGCTGATGCTGGCGGGGGTGTCCCATGACCTGCGCACGCCGCTGACGCGCTTGCGGCTGTCTCTGGAATTGATGGGCAACCACACCGACCTGACCGACGACATGGTTCGCGATATCGAAGACATGGACGCGATTCTCGACCAGTTCCTGGCGTTTATCCGTGACGGTCGGGACGAGGTGGTGGAAGAGGTCGACCTGACGGACCTGGTCCGTGAGGTGGTGGCGCCCTACAACCAGAACGGCGAGCAGGTTCGCATGCGTTTGGAGCCGATCCAGCCGTTCGCGTTGCGCCGGGTATCGATGAAGCGGTTGCTGAACAACCTGATTGGCAACGCCCTGCATCACGCCGGTTCCGATGTGGAAGTGGCGGCGTATGTTTCCGGGGATACCAGCGCGCCTTACGTGGTGCTGAGTGTGATGGACCGTGGCGCCGGTATCGATCCGGCGGAGCTGGAGGGCATCTTCAACCCGTTCACCCGTGGCGACCGTGCCCGGGGTGGCAAGGGCACCGGCCTGGGGCTGGCGATTGTGCGGCGGATTGCTTCGATGCATGGCGGCAATGTTGAGTTACGCAACCGGCCGGACGGCGGATTGGAGGCACGAGTGCGTTTGCCGCTTGGGCTGATGTTGCCTAGAGACGCGGTCTAGCCAGCAACGAAAAGCATATGTGGGAGCGGGCTTGTGTGGGAGCCGGGCTTGCCCGCGATGGCATCACCACGGTTCGCCAGAAAAACCGAGGTGCCTGTATCGCAGGCAAGCCAGCTCCTACAGGGGGCTTAACCCTTGCCTTTGGTGCGCGTCATATTCGGCCCACCATTCTTCTCCAGATGCTGAATGATGATCCCCGCCACATCCTTGCCGGTGGTGGTCTCAATCCCTTCCAGGCCCGGTGACGAGTTCACCTCCATCACCAGCGGCCCGTGGTTGGAACGCAGGATATCCACACCCGCCACACTCAACCCCATGACCTTGGCTGCCCGCAGGGCCGTCATGCGTTCTTCCGGAGTGATCTTGATCAGGCTGGCGCTACCGCCACGGTGCAGGTTGGAACGAAACTCTCCCGGCTTGGCCTGGCGCTTCATCGCGGCGATCACCTTGTCGCCCACCACGAAGCAGCGGATATCCGCACCGCCGGCTTCCTTGATGTACTCCTGCACCATGATGTTCTGCTTGAGGCCCATGAACGCCTCGATCACCGACTCGGCCGCTGTCGCGGTTTCACACAGCACCACGCCGATGCCCTGGGTGCCTTCCAGCACCTTGATCACCAGCGGTGCGCCGTTGACCATTTCGATCAGGTCGGGAATGTCGTCCGGAGAGTGGGCGAAGCCGGTCACCGGCAAACCAATCCCCCGGCGCGACAGCAGTTGCAACGAGCGCAGCTTGTCCCGCGAACGGGCAATGGCCACCGACTCATTCAGGGGGAAAACGCCCATCATTTCAAACTGGCGCAACACTGCGCAGCCATAGAACGTCACCGAAGCGCCGATACGCGGGATCACCGCATCGAAGCCTTCCAGCGGTTTGCCCCGGTAGTGGATCTGCGGCTTATGACTGGCAATGTTCATATAGGCGCGCAACGTATCGATCACCACCATCTCATGGCCACGTTCGGTGCCGGCCTCAACCAGCCGACGGGTGGAATACAGACGCGGGTTACGCGACAGCACAGCGATCTTCATGCAACACCTGTGGCAGAGGTAGTAGAGACCGGGAACACCGGCTTGTCTTGAACGTATTTGAGGCCGGGGTTGACCACCAACTGGCCGTCAATCAGAGCCTTGGAACCCAGCAGCAGGCGGTAACGCATGGCTTTGCGGCAGGCGAGGGTGAATTCCACACGCCACACCCGATCGCCCAGGGCCAGGGTGGTGCTGATCACATACCGCACCTGGGCCTGGCCGTTGGAGCTTTTAATGGTTTTCATCGCCACCAGCGGCGCTTCACAGCGCCGGTGACGCAGTTGCACCACGCTGCCCAGGTGCGCGGTGAAGCGCACCCACTTTTCACCGTCGCGCTCAAACGGCTCGATCTCGGTGGCATGCAGGCTTGAGGTACTGGCGCCGGTGTCGATCTTCGCGCGCAGGCCCGCCACTCCCAGGTCGGGAAGTGCCACCCACTCACGCAGACCCACAACGGTCAAATGGTCAAATGTCTTCAATATGAATAACCAGCAATTAATTCGCCCAGGCGTCGGGTGATACCTTGGCCAGGGCTTTGAATGCAGGCTTGGCGAACCAGTAGCCCTGCATCAGAAATATTCCACAGTCGGCGAGAAAGTCTCGTTCGCCAGCACTTTCGATGCCTTCGGCGATGACAGTAACGCCCAACTGCTCACAGATTGTGACAATCCCCCGGACGATCACCTGACGGACACGATCACGGTCGACATCGCGGATCAGCGCCATGTCGAGTTTGATCAAGTCAGGTTGGAAATCGGCCAGCAGATTCAGCCCCGAATAGCCCGCCCCGAAATCGTCGATGGCGGTCTTGAAGCCGAATTCGCGGTATTCACGCAGAATATTCGTCAAATGGCGATAGTTATCTACGTGCTCGCTTTCCAGTGTCTCGAAAATCAGGCGATCCAACGGAAAATTATGCGCGCGGGCCGCCTCCAGGGTGCTTCGGATGCACAGCTCTGGTCGATAGACCGCATTGGGCATGAAGTTGATTGAAAGGTGCGTCTGCATGTTGAGTGTCGCGGCGGTGGCGATCGCCTTGGTGCGGCATTGCTGGTCGAAACGGTAGCGATTGCTGTCGTTGACCTGATCCAGCACCGACAGCGCGCCCTCGCCATTGACGCCGCGCACCAGGGCTTCATGGGCAAAGACCGACTGGTCGCGCAGGTCCACGATAGGCTGATACGCAAAGGCAAACTCAAAGCCCAGCGGTTCACTTTGCTGGCAACCCGCACAGCCTTGTTTGGGCGAGGTGAGTGAAAGGGGAAAGTCGGTCACACGTTAACCTCGCGAAAACAGGATGCTACCTGGCGTATCTTAGGTGAGCTCAAGGGTTTATGCGTTGAAGGCTTTCAACGGTAAAGTTGCGACATTTTTCAGAGCGAGGAATTCAAGTGGCTCAGAAGCAGGAAGAGGAAGAAAAAGTCCGTTTGGACAAGTGGCTGTGGGCGGCGCGCTTCTTCAAGACGCGGGCCTTGGCCAAGGCGGCTATCGAAAGTGGCAAGGTGCATTGGCGCGGCGAGCGTTGCAAGCCGGGCAAGGAGCCGCGCATTGGCGACGAATTCCAGATTCGTGCCGGTTTTGATGAGCGAACCGTCGTGGTCCAGGCACTCTCGATTGTGCGCAGGGGCGCTCCCGAGGCGCAGGCGTTGTATACCGAAACCGAAGCCAGCATCGCCAAGCGCGAAAACGCGGCGGCGATGCGCAAGGCGGGCTCCCTGGGCATGACCACCGATGGCAAGCCCAGCAAGAAACAACGACGTGACCTGTTCAAGTTTCGCGGCAGTGGCAATGATGATTAACGGGCGAACCGCAGGAGCCGGGCCGGCTCCTGCCACATCCCGTCAAGCGCTGCGAATGACGCTCAAGCGATTAACCAGCGGCACCCGCTGAAACCACTCGAACACGGGGCTCGTCACCCGCAACAGAAACCCCGAAACCCTCGCCGCAAACGGCGTGTAGTAACCCCAACCCAACGCCAACAGCGCCAGCAACACGCCCCCGATGTAATCGTCTTGCCCCCAATGCGCGCCGGCTACCAGCCGCGGCATCATGAACAGCAATGCCAGCCCCCAGATCACCAGGACCTGCCCGATTCGCTTGGCAAACACGGTCATGAACATCCCCCAGATCAACAACACTGACGCATGATCCCCCGGGAAACTCTGGCTGGAGCGGTCCTTCAGTTCCCAGGTTTTTTCAAGGCCGGGGAAATAGTCACTCATCTGGATCGCCCCGCTGATCACCATCGACGGGCTATGGTGTTGCCAGCCCATCTGCGCCGCCAGCTTGGAAAACAGCATGCGGATAAACAGCAACAGCAGCAGAGTACCCAGGAACCCGAAAAACGCCTGGCGTACTTCGATCGCCTTGAACACCCAATCGCCGCGGATCAGCAGCGTCAGCAGAATCACCCCGACCACCGCGTCAAACGGCCGCAAACTGGCCACCGCCCACACATGCAGCCACGTCGGGCTGCTCGCCAAGGGGTCGTTGAGCAGATGAAACAGCCACTCGTCGAAAACCACACACAGCGCTTGGCCCGCCGGCCAGAGCCAGAAACACAACAGCCCCAGAGCGAGTAAATTGCACAGGGCCAATCGCCCGAGGTTCCACTTGGCTTGGAACAAACCCGGATTGTTCATAAACTGTTTCCTCTTTGCTTTAAAAGCGCTTCGTTTTCCCGTAGAAGGCCGCACCAAAATGGTGCTAAAGCGTGTAATTCTATAAACGTTGTCATCTTTTTGTCATCAATTCAGATACCCAGACCTATGACTGATCTACCGGATACCGACTTCACCCAACGCTTCATCTTCGACGACAGCGACGCCCGCGGCGAACTGGTCGCGCTGGAGCGCAGCTATGCCGAAGTCCTTGCCAAGCACCCCTATCCGGAGCCGGTCGCGCAATTGCTCGGCGAGCTGATGGCGGCTGCCTCGCTGCTGGTGGGCACCCTGAAGTTCGATGGCCTGCTGATCCTGCAAGCGCGCTCCGAAGGCCCGATCCCGCTGCTGATGATCGAGTGCTCCAGCGAGCGCGAAATCCGTGGCCTGGCCCGTTACGACGCCGACCGCATTGCCCCTGACGCGACCCTGGCCGACCTGATGCCGGACGGCGTGCTGGCGTTGACCGTCGACCCGACCGTAGGCCAGCGTTACCAGGGCATCGTCGACCTCGACGGCGAAACCCTATCCGACTGCTTCACCAACTATTTCGTGATGTCCCAGCAAGTGGGCACCCGCTTCTGGCTCAACGCCGATGGCCATCGCGCCCGTGGCCTGCTGCTGCAACAACTGCCGGCCGACCGCATCAAGGATGAAGAAGACCGCGCCGACAGCTGGGCACACATCACCGCCCTGGCCGGCACCTTGAAAGCCGAAGAGCTGTTGGGCCTGGACAACGAAACCATCCTGCACCGCCTTTACCACGAAGAGGCCGTGCGCCTGTTCGACGTGCAATCCCTGCGCTTCCATTGCAGCTGCTCCCGCGAGCGCTCGGCCACTGCCCTCGTCAGCCTGGGCCTGGAAGATGCGCAGGACCTGGTGGTAGAACACGGTGGCAACATCGAGATCGACTGCCAGTTCTGCAACCAGCGCTACCTGTTCGACGCCGCCGATATTGCTCAATTATTCGCCGGCGCAGGCGTAGACACCCCTTCAGGCACCCGCCACTAAAACGTTTAAGCACAGGTAAATCACCTGACAAACGCCGGATTTCCGCCGTTCTGACCGGAGGGCCCTACTCTTTTTGGGCTTTTCTGGCATAATCCGGCCCACTTTTTTCGCGGTAGTAGTGCGCAACTTTCTACTACAAAACGTTTGGAGCACTCGGCCATAGGCCGACGGGGAACCTCATGACGCAAGCCAATAACGCCGTATACACTGACCTGAGTGTTGACGATCTGGTCAAAGAAGCCCTGCAGCGCGGTGAAGGCGTGCTTGCCGATACTGGAGCGCTGGTCGTAGAAACCGGTCATCGTACCGGCCGTTCGCCAGTCGACCGCTTCATCGTTGAAGAGCCTTCCACCCAGGCTGCCATCGCCTGGGGCCCGATCAACCGCAAGTTCCCGGCCGACAAGTTCGATGCCCTATGGGCTCGCGTCGAGGCATTCAACAACGCGCAAGAGCATTTCGTTTCCCACGTTCACGTAGGGGCCGCAGAAGACCACTACCTGGCCGTGAAAATGACCACCCAGACTGCCTGGCAGAACCTGTTCGGTCGTTGCCTGTTCATCAACCCTGCCCAGTACAACCCGGCCGGTCGTGAAGAGTGGCAAGTGCTCAACGTGGCCAACTTCGAATGCGTGCCAGAGCGTGACGGCACCAACTCCGACGGTTGCGTGATCCTCAATTTCGCCCAGAAAAAAGTCCTGATCGCCGGCATGCGTTACGCCGGTGAAATGAAAAAAGCCATGTTCTCGGTGCAGAACTTCCTGCTGCCGGCTTCCGACGTACTGCCAATGCACTGCGCCGCCAACATCGGCGAAGCTGGCGACGTGACCCTGTTCTTCGGCCTGTCGGGCACCGGCAAAACCACCCTGTCCGCCGACGAAAGCCGTTACCTGATCGGTGACGACGAACACGGTTGGGGCGAGGGCGTGGTGTTCAACATCGAAGGCGGTTGCTATGCCAAGTGCATCGACCTGTCCGAGAAGAACGAGCCGGTTATCTGGAAAGCCATCAAGCACGGCACCGTGCTCGAAAACGTGGTGATGGACGATGCCAAGCACGCCGACTACACCAACGTCAGCCTGACCCAGAACAGCCGCGCCGCCTACCCGCTGGAGCACGTGGCCAAGCGTTCCGAGAAAAACCTCGGTGGCGAGCCAAACGCTGTGATCTTCCTGACCTGCGACCTGACCGGCGTACTGCCGCCCGTGTCGATCCTCAGCGAAGAACAAGCGGCCTACCACTTCCTGTCCGGCTACACCGCACTGGTGGGCTCGACCGAAATGGGCTCGGGCGGCGGCATCAAGTCGACCTTCTCCACCTGCTTCGGCGCGCCATTCTTCCCGCGCCCGGCCGGTGAATACGCAGAACTGCTGATCAAGCGCGTGCGCGGCTTCGGCTCCAAGGTCTACCTGGTCAACACCGGCTGGACCGGCGGCGGCTACGGCGTTGGCAAGCGCTTCAACATCCCGACCACCCGTGGCGTGATTGCAGCGATCCAGAGCGGCGCGTTGATCGGTGCCGAAACCGAGCACCTGGACACCATCAACCTGGACGTGCCGTTGGCAGTACCGGGCGTCGAGACTGGCCTGTTGAACCCACGTAACACCTGGGCTGACAAGGCTGCTTACGACGAAGCCGCGAAAGCGCTGGCGGGCCTGTTCATCGAGAACTTCAAGAAGTTTGAAGTGAGCGATGCGATCAAGGCTGCGGGTCCGAAGTTGTAAGATTCGGCCGTTGTGAAAAAGCCGCCCCTTGTGGGCGGCTTTTTTGTGGGTGAAGGGTCAGTCGACGAGGTGCAAAACCACAGCGCCGACCAGTACCAATACGACCCCGGTTACTTGTACCGCTGACAGTCGCTCCTTGAAAAACACAAACCCCAGAATCGCCGCGATCCCGCCCGATAAGGTACTGATCACCGTCACCACGGAAACCGAGCCGGCCATGGCGCCCCAGGAGAATGCCGAGAACCCGCCAAGGTTCATCAGGCTCGCGCCGGTCAGCGTTGCGCAGTTTTTCAGCGGCGGGATTTTCAGGCCGTCTTTGATGTTGAGCACCATCAACACCAGCACGCACAGGCCTAACAGATAGCCAAGCCAAAGCATCGTGACCGGGCCAAGCGTCGGCAGGGTGTAGCGGCCTTGTACCCAAAAGCTTGTGCCGTAGAGCAACGCTGCGAGCATCGCGTAGGCAATCGAGCGGCTGGAGCTGTTGTGAGGGACGCCATTGTCCTTGTGAATGCTGGACAGGATCACGCCAATGACGCAGAGGGCGATGCAGCCGAGTTGGATCAGGCTGATGTGTTCGCCGCTGGCCCATGACAGCAAAGTAGTCACGACACCGTAGGACGTCACCAGCGGCGCGACAATGGCCGCTTTGCCCAGCGAGAAGGCCTTGGACAGCGCAAGGGCGCCTGAGACGGTCAGCAGGGCTGCTGCGGCGCCCAGGAGCCACACACTCAAAGGCGCTGCGAGGGATTTGATGAGGAAGGTCGGGAATATGACCAGCAGCAGGGTCATGATCAGGAAGCCCAAGGCCTGGCCGAAGTACACCGCGCGTTTTACGCCGACGGCTCGGGCATTGAGGCCCACAAGGAAGTCCGTGCCGCCCCAGAGCAGGGCGGCCAGCAGGCCCATTAGTACGTCCATGTAAGGTCCTTGTTATTTTTTTGAGGGCTGCGGTGTATCGGCTTATAGGTGTATTGACTCTGCCGGCCTCGTCGCGGGCAAGCCCGGCTCCTACAGTTCAGCTGAGATTTTCCAGGGTTTGGGTGTCCCAGCGCTGAGTCTTGATAGCCAGGTAGAGCATGCCGATGGTCAGCGGGATTTTATCGCCGCGACCTTTGGCTCGGCGTTTCAGGAACACATCGAAGACCGGAGGCTGGAAGTAACGATAAGCGTCGTAGTCGTTCAAGTCGACGGCGAAGTCTTGTTCCAGCGTTTCCATGAGTTGTTTGGCTTCGCTGCCGTTGCAGGCGAGGTCGAAGTTGATTGAGGTTTCGAGGCGGATGGTTTTGTGTTTGGGCAAGCCGATTTCGTCGTGCAGCAGTTGCAGGAGTTGCTGCATGGCGGGGTCTTCGGGGAAGTGGGGGGCCAGGTTCATGGTGGGGGCACGCTGGAGTGGGTGAGGAGGGCGGTTACGTTTCCGGCGAAATTTATTTCGTGTGATGAACAGTGCCAAGCCTATCAAGAACAGGGCGATAGGGAGGAGTTGAATGCTGAGAATGATGGCCACGTAGAGTAGCCAGAAAGTCAGGATTAGCCCCGTCGTTAGAAAGGTGAGGGCAAATCGCGTTCTGATTGTGGCGTCGGTGATTTGGTAGTGCAGCAGCAGGTAAGCGGCGAAAAAGCACGCTGCTTGTAAGTAGAGCATCTGACTATGACTCATTTGAGTACACGTGCATTGAGGACGTAGAGCATTGAGGGCCGATTCCGCTTTTAGCTTGAGCGTCAGCAGAGACTTGCGCGCTAATCAGGCACAGAGTGGCGAGTTTGTGTCTGTTATGGGGTGTTACGGTAAATCGGATCACGGTGAACGCGATGCCATAGTGGCCGATGTATTGAGTCCTTTCGAGGTTCACGGGGTTTTTGCCGAGTAGATGACGGAGCGCTAGTTTCGGTCAGGCTGCGGTGAGTTCTGTAGAGGGATTGGCTGGTGCGGCAAGCAGTTTGGGAAGGATATGGCATGGCGCTCGGCGTTTTCTTACGGCCTTATCCTGGATTTGCAGTGGATTGATACTTCGCAGGCGACTGAATCAAAAGTGGAGGCCGGGCTTGCCCGCGATGGCGGTGTGTCAGTGGTAGAAGTGTTGTCTGACACTCTGCTATCGCGGGCAAGCCAGCTCCCACATTTTTAGCTCTGCGACTGCTCAGATGGCGTTCGCTTTACGGCGTCGGTGGTGGTGAGTTGCATCATGCCGGTTTGGGCGGCTTCCAGCAGGTCGCAACCGTCTTGGACGAGCAGGTACAAGGCGTTGGTGATGTGGGAAATGTCTTTGAGGTCGGCCTGTTCGAAGGTCAGGCAGGAGAAGGTTTCGAGCAGATCGGCTGCAGCGCGGATGCGTTGGTGGGCTGCGGACTGGATATCTTCGGCGGCGGCTTCGGTGTCGATGAGCAGGGGGTGGGTATCGGTGAAGTTGGTGCCAAGTGGAAGGTAGCGGTTTATCGCTTCAGGTGTTTGCATTTGAAGGTACTCGGTTTGCTGTTAAGTAACCATCATCACCGTGGCCAAACGATGGGTGGCGGACTGTGCGCAGGTTGGCCAACCGGAAACAGCAATCCGGCACGTCCGAGGACGTCCCACACACAGCCGCCATAACATTGCGCTGAGAAGACGATAGACGTCCGCCAGACAAGTGATGGCACTTATGTGTGCTGTTTTCGAGTGACCAAACCCGGTCGCTGAATTTGCAACGACGGGGCGAACCTTGGCGGGAGTGCGGGGCGAGAGCAATAAACAGATCGTTACCAGCTTTAACGATCAGGGCTAGCGCGGGGTGCTGATGCACCGCTCAAAAATCGCCTCCAACCCCCGGTAATCACACGCCACTGCATCGATGTTCGCCGGTATCCACGCTGCGTTCTTCACCAGCCACCAGTTCACTGAAAACCCGGCATTCACGATGATCTGCTCGAACAGAATCCGCTGCGCCCGGCCGTTCCCTTCGCGAAACGGGTGTATCACGTTGAGGTCGCCATAAGCCTCGGCGATCTGGGTTACCAACTCGGCCTGGGTAACGCCGACAAACCAGTTGGCCTGCGCCATGTGCTGGATGATCTTTGCGGCTTCGGGCGGGATACGCTCTGGTGTGCAGAACAGGGTGTCGCCTTTCTGGATGTTGACCGTACGCAGTTCGCCGGCCCAGTCGTAGATGTCTCCGAACAGGGTGCGGTGGATGTGTTGCAGGCGTTCAAGGTCGTAGGGCGGGGGAAACAGTGGCAGGCTGCCTACGGCAATTTCAGACAGTTCCCGCTCGGCCTGGTGCAGGCGCTCTTCGTCGAACAAATCCAGGCGGTTACGCAGGACGCTGCTACCGGGGTAGCAGTACGGGTCCTGGCCCACGCCGTATTTGTCGAGCATCAGCGTGGAGTGTTGCGGTACTTGGCGAGGACGGCTTCGCGGGCCGGCAGGGGCTTGTCGACGTCGGCGGGCTGGGTGTCGAACCCTTCCAGGCGCAGGCTGGCCAGGTAGTTGGATCGGCGGATCTTGTTGTAGTGATCCTGCTTTTGCTCAAACGTCAGTTCGGCCATGACAGCGTCCTCTCGGTGCGAAGCTTGATTGTAGCGCAATGGGTTTCGAGATGCGTCCTGCGCGAGGTTGGAACGTTTCCTACTGGTGCCTACTCCATTGCCCAGGCTGTGTATCATCCTGACTCTTTTTAACTTGCGACCTTTCTCGATTCGCTGAATGCGCTGGTCTATGTTTTGGGCTCGTTCAGCGGTCAATGGAGTGACAGCTTATGCACAACACCCTCCAACAGGTCTTTGGTTATCCACAGTTTCGTTTGGGCCAGGAGGCGGCGATCAGCGCCGTGCTGGCCGGCCGTTCGGCGGCGGCGATTTTCCCCACCGGTTCCGGCAAGTCCCTGTGCTATCAACTTTCCGCTGTGTTGCTGCCGCATCTGACGCTGGTGGTGTCGCCGTTGCTGGCGTTGATGCAGGACCAGTTGGGTTTCTTGCAACGCCACGGTATTTCCGCTGGCAGCATCGATTCGGCCCAGAGCCGGGATGACGCCAATGACGTCATGGCCCGGGCGCGTTCGGGAGAGCTGAAGATCCTGATGGTTTCCGTGGAGCGCTTGAAGAACGAGCGCTTTCGCAATTTCCTGCAAAGCGTGCCGATCTCGCTGCTGGTGGTGGACGAGGCTCACTGTATTTCCGAATGGGGCCACAACTTTCGCCCGGATTACCTGAAGCTGCCGGACTACCAACGCCAGTTCCGCATCCCCCAGGCGCTGCTGTTGACCGCTACGGCCACGCCCAAGGTGATCGCCGACATGCAGGCCAAGTTCGCCATTGCGCCGGACGATGTGATCACCACGGGCTTTTACCGCGCCAATCTCAACCTGCTCGTTGAGCCCGTCGCCGGCCAGGACAAGCGTCGACGCCTGGTGGCCTGGATGAAAGAGCGGGCCAATCAGCCGAGTATCGTCTACGTCACCCTGCAGAAAACCGCCGAACAGATTGCCGAGCATTTGAATCGCAACGGTATCCAGGCCGAGGCTTACCACGCAGGGTTGCCCAACGATAAGCGTGAGGGCATTCAGCGGCGATTCATGGGCGGCCAGTCCAATTGCATTGTCGCCACGATTGCCTTTGGCATGGGCATCGACAAAAGCGACATTCGCAACGTGGTGCACTTCGACCTGCCTAAATCCATCGAGAATTACAGCCAGGAAATCGGTCGTGCCGGACGTGATGGGCAGCCGTCAGATTGTCTGGTCTTGGCTAACCGTGACAGCCTCAATATCCTGGAGAACTTTGTGTACGGCGACACGCCGGAGCAGGAAGGCATTCGCCGCGTCCTTGAGGAGATACAGGCGGCCCGTGCTGAAGGGCAGTGGGAGTTTCTACTCCGCTCTCTTTCGGACCACAGCAACATCCGCGAGCTGCCGCTGAAGACCTTGCTGGTGCAGCTTGAGCTCAAGGGCGTGATCGCGCCGCGCTACGCGTTTTACGCCGAATACCGCTTCAAGTACCTGATTGAGCCTGAAGCACTGCTGGCACGTTTTTCCGGCGAGCGGCAGCAGTTTGTCGCGGCAATTATCCAGGTCTGCAAACGGGCAAAAACCTGGGCGACGGTGGATTTCGACGCGCTTTATCAGCAGCATCAGGCCGAGCGCAATCGGGTGGTAAAGGCTCTGGATTACTTCCAGGAACAGGGCCTGATCGAGATGGAAAGCAAGCAGATGACCGAGGTTTACGGCCTGCTGAATACCGACTTCGATCCACACGCGCTGAGCACGGAGTTATACACAGGCTTCAAGCAGCACGAGGTGACAGAGGTGGCGCGGATTCACGCCATGCTGGATCTGTTCGCCACAGAGGAGTGCCTGGGTTACCGCCTGGCGCACTATTTCGGCGACGAAAACGCGCCCCGGCAATGCGGGCATTGTTCGGTGTGCCACGGTAACGTTGCACACTTGCCAGCGCCGCCGAGCTTGCCGCCGCTTGTGGATAAAAACTTCCAGTCGCTGTGCGGTGAATTTATCCACAGGCATCATGAGTACAACGGCCACTTGCCGGGCGCTGAGCGCTTGACGCGGTTCCTGGCCGGGATCAGCGTGCCGTTGTTTACCAAGCTCAAGGCGAAGAGCATTCCAGGCTTCGCTGCGCTTGAGGAATATCCCTACGCCGAAGTGCGGGAATGGGCTGAAGCTCATTTGAACGACCTGTAAATTCACTGACCCGAGACTTGCCCATGTCTGACTCAATGCCGCAGCGCGCCGACTACCGTCACTTCCAGCCGATCATCACGCGCTGGCATGACAACGATGTGTATGGCCATGTGAATAACGTCACCTACTACAGCTTCTTCGACACGGCGGTAAATACCTACCTGATCGAGGAGGGCGGATTGGATATTCATGACGGCGAGGTGGTAGGTTTTGTGGTGAGTTCGGCGTGCGATTACTTCGCGTCGATTGCCTTTCCGGACCGCATCGAGATCGGCCTGCGGGTGGGCAAGTTGGGCAACAGTTCGGTGCAGTATGAGCTGGCGGTGTTCAAGGCTGGCGAAGAGGACGCCTGTGCTGCGGGGAGGTTTGTGCATGTGTTCGTGGATCGGGCGTCGAACCAGCCGGTGTCGATTCCAGAAGCGCTGCGAGGTGCCTTGCAGCGCTTGGTGGCTTAACGCCGCTTATGTGGGAGCTGGCTTGCCTGCGATAGCATCGCCGCGATTTGGCTGATACACCGAGGCGACTGCATCGCAGGCTAGCCAGCTCCCACACTATTTTGCTGCGTTTTCCGGAAGGTATTTCCAGTCTTAGCGGTGGCGATAGTGATGCTTGTTCTTGCGATGCCCATAAGCATGCCCGCGCCCGCGATGGTCATCGCGGTCATAACGGCGGTCGTCGCGCCCGCGGTAACGACGGTCGTCGTCATCGCTCTTGTTGCCCATGTAGTTGCCCAGCGCGCCACCGGCGCCACCGCCGGCTGCTGCGCCGATCAGGCTGCCGGTGCTGCCGCCGACACTGCGGCCCACCACGTTGCCGCCGGCCGCGCCCAATGCGCCGCCAATGGCCGCTTCGCCACGGCTGCGCTTGTCTGCGCCGACCGCACTGCCGCCGGCGCCGCCCAGGGCTGCACCGATGGCCGAACCGGTGTTACCGCCCAACTGCTGACCTACGACCGAACCTAAAACCCCGCCCAATGCGCCGCCCACACCGGCTTCGGTGGTGCCACCGGCCATGGCTGCGCCACTGACCAGGCCAAGGGACAACAAGAGAATCGAGGAGAACTTCATAGAGGAACCTCAAGAGGATGACGGCGCGATCCTGAGGTTGTATCGAGGCGGAAACAATCGAAACCCGACCAGTGGTATGGGTTGTATACAATTCTATAAGTTGTTGTTTTTTATCGGGAACTTAAGTCGTTTTTGCGAGTCTTTAGTTACTTCGGAACGGCCGCTTTTATGCAAAAGCGGCCTTTTTTGTGCCCGTAAAAAACTCGGGTGCTGCCTGTGGCGAGGTGTCGCTTAGGCCGACTTCGCCATGATCAAGCCGGTCGCACTCGCTGCTTCCAACCGAATCGCCACGAATTTGGACGTTGGCGTATGGCTGCCGTCCCCGGTGCTTTCCAGCGGCACCAGCGGGTTCACTTCCGGGTAATACGCCGCAGCTTGCCCGGCCGGAATATCAAAGGCCAGCAAGGTAAAGCCCTTCACCCGACGCTCACGGCCGTCATCCCAGATCGACACGATGTCGGCCTTCTGCCCCGGCTTGAAGCCCAGGCGGATGATGTCGGCTTCATTGACGAACAACACATCCCGCTGACCCTTGACCCCGCGGTAGCGGTCGTCCAGGCCATAGATGGTGGTGTTGTACTGATCGTGGGAGCGCATCGACTGCATGATCAGGTCCGGCAGTTGCCCGGTGTTGCGGGTGCGTTCGTGCACCAGGTCCTTGGGCAGGATGTTCGGGCGGAAGTTGGCGCGGCCCGACGGGGTATTCCAGCGACGTGCGCCGGCGGAGTTGCCCAGGTAGAAACCGCCCGGGTTTTTCAGGCGTTCGTTGAAGTCTTTGAAGCCCGGAATGGTGTCGGCGATCAGGTCGCGAATGCGGTCGTAATCGGCCACCAGCCAGTTCCAGTCCACCGGCTTGCTGCCCAGGGTGGCGGCGGCAATGCCAGCGAGAATCGCAGGCTCGGATTTCATCTGTTTCGACAGCGGCTGCAGTTGCCCATTGGAGGCGTGGACCATGCTGAACGAGTCTTCCACGGTCACCGCTTGCGGGCCTTCGGCCTGAATGTCGATGTCGGTACGGCCCAGGCACGGCAGGATCAATGCGTCTTTGCCGTGCATCAGGTGGCTGCGGTTGAGCTTGGTGCTGATCTGCACGGTCAGGTCGCAATTGCGCAGCGCTTCAAAGGTGCGTGGGCTGTCCGGCGTGGCTTGGGCGAAGTTGCCGCCCAGGCCGATAAACACTTTGGAGCGGCCTTCGAGCATGGCGTGGATTGCTTCCACCACGTTATGGCCGTTGTCTCGCGGTACCTGGAACTGGAAGCGACGTTCCAGGGAATCAAGGAACGCCACCGGCGGCCGCTCGTTGATGCCCATGGTGCGGTCGCCCTGCACGTTACTGTGGCCACGCACCGGGCACAGGCCGGCGCCTGGGCGGCCGATGTTGCCGCGCAGCAGCATCAGGTTGGCGATTTCCTGGATGGTCGGCACCGAGTGGCGATGTTGGGTGATGCCCATCGCCCAGCACATGATCACGTTCTTGCCTTTGGCGTACATGCGCGCCGCTTGCTCGATCTCCACCAGGGTCAGGCCGGACTGTTCGACGATTTCATCCCAGGAGGTGTCGTCGATCTTGCCCAGGTAATCCAGCACGTTGGCGGTGTGTTCATTGAGGAAGTCGTGGTCGAACACGGCCTCTTTGCCTTCGGCCTGGGCCTGGCGCTCCCACAGCAGCAGGAATTTCGCCATGCCGCGCAGAATGGCCATGTCGCCACCCAGTGCCGGGCGGAAGTAGGCGGTGTTGGTCGGCTTGTCGCCGTTGGTGAGCATTTCCAGCGGGTGTTGCGGGTGCTGGAAGCGTTCCAGCCCACGCTCTTTCAGCGGGTTGATGCACACCACCTGGGCGCCACGTTTTACCGCTTCGCGCAGCGGTTCGAGCATCCGTGGGTGGTTGGTGCCCGGGTTCTGGCCCCAGACAAAAATCGCGTCCGCATGTTCGAAGTCATCGAAGGTCACGGTGCCTTTGCCCACGCCGACGCTTTGCGCCAGGGCCACGCCGCTGGCTTCGTGGCACATGTTCGAGCAATCCGGGAAGTTGTTGGTGCCGTAGGAGCGCACGAACAGTTGATACAGATAAGCCGCCTCGTTGCTGGCCCGGCCCGAGGTATAGAATTCGGCCATGTCCGGGTTTGGCAGTGCATTGAGGTGCTTGCCGATCAGGTCGAACGCCGACTCCCAACTGATGGGCTTGTAACGGTCGGTTTCGGCGTCGTAGCTCATTGGCTCGGTCAGGCGGCCCTGATACTCAAGCCAATAGTCGCTCTGCTCCAGCAGCGCGCTGACGCTGTGCTTGGCGAAGAATGCCGCGTCGACCCGGCGCTTGGTGGCTTCCCAGTTGACCGCCTTGGCGCCGTTCTCGCAGAACTTGACCATGCCGCTTTCCGGCGAGTCGCCCCAGGCGCAGCCCGGGCAGTCGAAGCCGCCGTTCTGGTTGGTCTTGAGCATCATGCGGATATTTTTCAGCGCGTTGTCACTGGTCAGCCAGGCTTGCGCCACGCTGATCAGTGCGCCCCAGCCACCCGCCGGGCCTTTGTAGGGCTTGTAGCGCGGGGTGGGTTTGTCGTCGGCTTGATGATGAGTGCTCACGCTTGATTCTCCATCGCAGGGCTATAGACCCGCGGCGCACTTTTCTGCGGCAGGTGGATGAGATTGAGGTTGTGCCGGCGGGCCCATTGCAGGGCCAGGCCGGTGGGCGACGACAGGCTGACCAGGGTCTGGATGCCTGCGCGCAATACTTTCTGGATCAGTTCGAGGCTGCAGCGACTGGTGACAATCGCCAGGCCGCCGTCGGTCGGAATCTTTTGGCGGATCAGCGCGCCGATCAGCTTATCGAGGGCGTTATGCCGGCCGATGTCTTCGCGGCCCAGCAGCAATTCACCCTGGTTGTTCATGAACACCGCCGCATGCACCGCGCCGCTGTATTGGCCCAAGGGCTGGAACGCGCTGATGCGCTGGCGCAGGCCCTCCAGCCATTCGGCGGGCGGCAGGGGCGCGCCGGGCAGCACCTTGAGGTTGGGCAGCGCCTGTTCCACCGCTTCTACGCCGCACAGGCCACAGCCGCTGGTGCCCGCCAATTGCCGGCGCTGCTGTTTCATGTTCCAGAACGCACGGCTGGAAATCTGCACCTGCGCGTATTGGGTCGAGCCCGATCCGCTGATTTTCAGGTCATAAATGTCGCTAACGTCTTCGATAATGCCGCTACCGATGCTGAAGCCGACAATAAAATCTTCAAGGTCGGTCGGCGTCACCAGCATCACCGCCTGGCTGATGTCGTTATAGGCAATCGCCAACGCTACTTCTTCGGCGAGCGCGGTGCTGGCCGATTCGGTGTGTTCGAGATTACAAAACTGGTAGCTCTGGCTGGCGGCGGGCGCGGGCGTTTCGAGGGCGGGCGCCGCGCAAACTGGGCGCTGGGCGTTCATTGGGCATTACCACCGGGAGTATTCAGCTGTAAGACTAGGCGCGACAAAGGGTCGCGTCTAATCGTCAGTACTGATCTACCGATAGATGACGTCGATCAAGGCGCCGGCAGCGATTTCTGATACAGCGCAAAACAGGCTTCTGCCAACGCCGAACGCGGTGCGCTGCGACGCATGATCAGCCCCAGGCGGGCCAGAGTGTGAGCGTCTTCAATGGGTTGCAGGCGCAGGTGCTCGGTGAGCGCATCGAGGCCGCCGTCCAGCGGCATCACCGCGCAGCACAGGCCGCCGTGCACGGCTTGTAACAATTGATGGACGGCATCGGTCTGCAACAGCGGCTGCGGGTTGAGGCCGCGGCTGTGGAAATTGTGGTCGATGGACTGGCGAAAGTGCATGCCGCTGGTGAGCATGCCCAAGGGCAGTTCGATCAGCGCTTCCCAGCTCAGGGGCTTGTCACCGAAGCTGAAGAACCGTTGGTCGTACAGCAGGCCCATGCGGGTTTCGCCTAAGGCCAGGGAGTCGAAACGCTCGGCGTCCAGGCGTTCGAGGTACGACACGCCGAGGTCCAGGCGGTTGCTCGCCAGTTGTTCGAGGATTTGCTCGGAACTCAGGGCTGACAACTCGAAGCGCAGGCTCGGGTGCTCTTTATGCAGTTTCTGCATCAATGCCAGCGGATCGAAGCTCGACAACGGCACCACGCCCAGGCGCAACGTACCCACCAGGTTGCCGCGACAGGCCGCCGCTTCAGCCTGCAGCCCGTCGTACGCCGCCAGCACCGTGCGTGCCCACGCCAACACGCGTTCACCCGGAGCGGTAAAGCCTTCGAAGCGCTGGCCGCGATTGACCAGCGGAAGATCAAGCTCTTCTTCCAGGCTGCGCAGGCGCATCGACAGGGTCGGCTGGGTGATATGGCAGCGTGCAGCGGCCTGGCCGAAGTGACGGGTTTCGTCGAGGGCGATGAGGAATTTCAGCTGCTTGATGTCCATCTTCGCTCCAGGGCTTATTCCAATGCGGGGTGATTCTAGCGCGTTTGGGTCTTTGGTCAGGCAGGAACCCAATTCTGTAGGACTGGTCTAGTCTTTGGCATCTGGAATTCAAATCCCAAGGAGAGCGCACCATGAGTATTTTCAGTTTTGTTAAGGAAGCAGGCGAGAAGTTGATTGATCTGTTGACGCCGGGTAATGCCAACGCCAGCGAGCAGTTGAAAGATCACGTGGCCAAGGTCGGGTTGGGTAACCCCAATGTGCAAACCACCGTTGACGGTGACAAGGTGACCGTGACCGGTGAAGTCGCCAGCCAGGAAGAGAAAGAGAAAATCCTGTTGGCGCTGGGCAACATCGCCGGCGTTGCGAGTGTTGATGACCAGATCACCGTGTCCGGTCCAGTTGTCGCTGCCGCCCGCTTTGTAGTGGTGAAAAAGGGCGACACCCTGAGTGCGATTTCGCTGGCGGTGTATGGCAACGCCAACCAGTACAACAAAATCTTCGAGGCCAACAAGCCGCTGCTGTCCCATCCGGACAAAATCTACCCAGGGCAGACGCTGCGTATTCCTGAGTAATACGCGGACCAAATGTGGGAGATTCTATGGTTGAGGGGCAACCCTCAACCAACCTTTGGTTGGTATTCGCTTTGTCCTTTCAGCAATGCAAATACCACTCGAGCAAGCTTACGGGCCAGCATTACCAGTACCTGAGTGGTGCTATAACCCCGCGCCCGTTGTGCTTGATAAAACTCCTTCCATGCAGCCGTTCGGCTGGCCGCCATTGCTGCGTTGTGCAAAAGACGACGCGCTTCTGAGTCGCCACGCTTGCTCAAGCTGCGACGATTATCTTTCTGTCCTGACTTAGAAACGCGTAAATCCATACCCAAGAAAGCGATAAACGCGTCCGCGTTTCTAAAATCACCGCGTTGGAAGCTGGTAACCAAACGGGCTCCAGTCAAAAAGCCGATACCTTCAACTTTCAGGCAACGCTTTAGTTGATCCGATAGTCCAGCTTCTTTCAGCCGATCAGCGATCATCTTTTCAATCAGGCTTTCTAGCTTTTGCATCGACTTCATTTGCTCGGCAAAAGAGGCCTTCAGCAACGGCTCATTCGCCCAACTTTGAGTCAGGCTGACGCGTGCCTGAACCAGCGCCGCCCGGCGACGAAAAAGACTCAAAAGCTGGCGATACAGGGGAGATGGCGGCGTCCAGGGCGAAGTTCATCGGCTTCGTTTTTTAGATAGCGAGCAAGCAACTTGGCATCCTGGGCGTCGGTCTTAGCCCGGATATTCACACCTTTACGATAATGGCTGAGCTCATAACCGCCCACCATGTAGATCACGCAACCAGCTTCATAGGCCAGGTCAGCGAACTCCAGGTGATATGTGTTGGTCGCTTCAATCGCAACGGACACAGCGCCCGGCAGGGCTTTCAGCCATTTTTTAATGGCGGTTTTGTTGTTGGGGATCACTTCCAACAGGTCGAGCTCGGCGTGGTAAATCACCAGCTCATTTTTAGCAACATCGACGCCAATGATCGGCTTTGAGACAGGAACTGGCATTGCCATGAGACTTCCTCCGGGCTATGGTTTTGAGCACTTGAAGGGCTCACCCAGAGGCGCAGGCTTGTTCCTATCGTCGGTCATAGCCAGATGCATTCTTTATCGGCGCTTGGGTGAAAGGAGGAGGGGCGAAATCTCCCACGGTCTGTACTGCGCCAACAGTCAGAATCGGGCTTTGTCCCTCCTCCTCCCTTCAAGTCCTAGCATACAAGCGGGCTTGCTCGCGAATGCGGTGGATCAGTCAATATATTCAGTGGCTGACACATCGCATTCGCGAGCAAGCCCGCTCCCACATTGGATCTTCAGCGTTGTTACAAACCTACGATCAATTCCCGATAGTCCCCAACCGCTGCAAACTCCGCCGTGTCCTTAGGCCCCTTCCGGCTGTCCGGTTCTTTCACGGCCAGCAAATGCCCTACGCCAAAATCCCGGGCACTGCGCAGGATCGGCAAGGTGTCATCGATAAACAGGCTACGGGCCGGGTCGAAGGCGATGTCGGCGTGCAGGGCGTCCCAGAACTGCGGGTTTTCCTTGGCGAACCCGTAGTCATGGGAGCTGATCAACCGCTCGAAATAAGGCGCCAGTTCGATGCGTTCCAGCTTTAACGACAGCGAGTCCCGATGGGCATTGGTGATTAGGATCACTCGCTTGCCGGCCTGTTTGATTGCCGCCAGGAAGGTATCGGCGTCCGGGCGCAAGGCGATCAGGTGAGCGGTTTCCAACTTGAGTTCACGTACCGGGATCTTGAGTTCGGTACTCCAGAAATCCAGGCAATACCATTGCAACTGTCCGGCGTTACGCTCAAACAGCGGCTGCAGTTCCATTTCGGCCATGGCCCGGCTCACGCCATGCAGTTCGGCGTAGCGCTGGGGCAGGTGCTCCATCCAGAAGTGGTTGTCGAAGTGCAGGTCGAGCAAGGTGCCGTCCATGTCCAGCAGGACGGTGTCGATGGCGTGCCAGGGCAGTGGAGGCATAAAGAACACTCATGTAAGAAAAGATATCCGACACAGACAATCGGAAAAGCCACGGTATAGTAACCCGATCACGCCAAGGAGCCGCTTATGCGCCAGAAACCCACCGTCCTCGCCCGCGAAATAGTCGCCAGTAGCCGTTTGTTCCGCGTGGAGGAGTTGCAATTGCGCTTTTCCAATGGCGTGGAGCGGACCTACGAACGCCTGGTGGGCAGGGGAGCCGGTTATGGCGCGGTCATGATCGTGGCGATGATCGACGCGGACCATGCGCTGTTGATCGAAGAATATTGCGGCGGTACCGACGAGTACGAACTGTCATTGCCCAAGGGCCTGATCGAGCCGGGTGAAGACGTGTTGGCAGCGGCAGACCGGGAGCTCAAGGAAGAAGCCGGTTTTGGCGCCCGCCAGTTGGAACACATCACCGAACTGTCGCTGTCCCCCGGCTACATGAGCCAGAAAATCCAGGTGGTACTGGCCACCGAACTGTACGAAGAGCGCCTGGAAGGCGACGAGCCGGAGCCGATGCGCGTTGACCGGGTCAACCTGCGGGAGCTTTCGCAGTTGGCGCAGAACGAGCAGTTCAGCGAGGGCCGCGCCTTGGCGGCGCTGTATCTGGTACGCGACCTGTTGACCCAGCGTGGAGCGTTCCAGCCATGAGCGAACTGTTCCTGGGTCACCCGTTTATTGCCCCCGTGATTGAATTGGCCCGTCAGGCCGGCGAGGTCATCCTGCCGTATTGGCGTGCCGACGTGGCCGTGACCACCAAGACCGATGATTCACCGGTCACCGCTGCCGACCTGGCGGCCCACCATCTGATCCTCGCCGGGCTTACTGCCCTGGACCCGAGCATTCCGGTGCTGTCGGAAGAAGACGCCGATATCGACCAAAGTGTGCGCGCTGGCTGGCAGCGCTGGTGGCTGGTGGACCCGCTGGACGGCACCAAGGAGTTCATCTCCGGCAGCGAGGAGTTCACCGTCAACATCGCGCTGATCGAAAAAGGCCGCGTGGTGTTCGGTGTCGTGTCGATGCCTACCAGCGGTCGGTGCTATTTCGGTGGTGCCGGGCTGGGTGCCTGGCGTTCCGATGTAGGTGCTGCGCCGAAGCAAATCCAGGTGCGCCAGACCCCGGCGAGCGGTGAAGCGTTTACCGTGGTTGCCAGTCGTCGCCATACCAGCCCTGAACAGGATCGCTTGCTCGCTGGCTTGAGTGCCGGGTTGGGCGAGTTGAAACTGGCCAATATCGGCAGTTCGCTGAAGTTCTGCCTGTTGGCCGAAGGCAGCGCCGATTGCTACCCGCGACTGGCGCCCACCTCACAGTGGGACACGGCGGCCGCGCAAGGCGTGCTGGAAGGGGCGGGCGGTGAAGTGCTTGAACTGGATGGGCAGCCGTTCAGCTATCCGGCGCGGGAGTCGCTGTTGAATCCGTTTTTCCTGGCGTTGCCAGCCAAGGCCGAGTGGCGTGAGCGGTTGCTGACCCTGGCCCGGTCTTAAACCAAACACCGATCAATTGTGGGAGCTGGCTTGCCTGCGATAGCGGTGGGCCAGCCAACAAAAATATCGACTGACAGTACGCTATCGCAGGCAAGCCAGCTCCCACAGTGGTTATGGGTAATGGCTTCTAGCGGTGCAGGACGTACTGCCCGGTAAAGGCCACGGCCCGCTCTTCACTGCCCTCGTTGACGATCCACGTTTCCAGCGCCAGTCGCGCCCGGCCGTAACGCTTATAGGTGGCCAAAAACCGCTTCCACACCTTGTCATCAGGTGCCTGGCAAACCGCCGTCGCATCCGTGGTCACCGGCAGCGGATAACTGATCTGCCCTTCCTGAATCACGATATGCCCGTCTTCGATCCCTTCCTCACGCAACTGCAAATGCAGCCAACCCCAGCCCGCCAGTACGGCGCCGCAATACAGGCTGCCGCCAAACATGGTGCTCTTGTGGTTGATGTTGGCGTCCAGCGGCAAGCGCAGTTGCAGTTGCCGGTCCTGCCAGTCGAGCACCTTGAGGCCCATTTCCCGGGTCAGGGGAATGTCGTGGTGAAGGATCGATTCCAGGTAACGGCTATCGCGACTCATGGTGGCCTCGTGGCAGGGGGAAAAGGGTCATTCGTCGTCAGCGTGGCTGTTGCCGCTGTCGGCGAAATTCAGCCCGTGCTTGCGCAGTTTGTCGTGCAGGGTCTTGCGCGGTACGCCCAGGGCTTCGGCGAGGCTGCGCATGGAGTTGTGGCTGCGTGCCAGTTCGGCGGCGATCAGGCTTTTTTCAAACTGCTCGACCTGTTCGCTCAACCCGCCGGGCGTGCTGGTCAGGACGCCGGCCGAAGGGTTGTCCGGGGTGCTGTCCAGCGCCAACTCAAGGCCCAGGGCGAAACGCTCCGCGGCGTTTTGCAGCTCGCGCACATTGCCCGGCCAGCTGTGACGCAACAGCAGCGCGCGTTGCCCCGGTTGCAGCTCTTTCATGGGTAGCCCGTGGCGGGTGCTGGCTTCGTCGGCAAAGTGCTGGAACAGCATCAGCGCATCCTCGCCCCGCTCGCGCAGTGGCGGAATGCGCAGCGGCGCGACGTTGAGGCGGTAATACAAGTCGGCCCGGAAGCGCCCCTGGTCGGCGGACTGGCGCAGGTCTTCCTTGGTGGCGGCGATGATGCGGATATCCAGCGGGATCAACTGATTGCCCCCCAGACGTTCCACCACGCGCTCCTGCAACAGCCGTAGCAGTTTGACCTGCACATCCAGGCTCATGCTTTCGATTTCATCCAGAAACAGCGTGCCGCCGTTGGCGAATTCGAACTTGCCGATGCGCCGCTTCTGGGCGCCGGTAAAGGCACCCGGCTCATGCCCGAACAACTCGCTTTCCACCACCGACTCGGCCAACGCCCCGGCGTTGATCGCCACGAACGGGCCGGTGCGGCGGTTCGACAGGTCGTGCAGCGCACGCGCCACCACCTCTTTGCCGGCGCCGGTCTCGCCAAGAATCAGCACATCAGCCTTGGTCGCCGCCAGCGCGCCGATCTGCTCGCGCAGGCGCAGCATCTGCGGTGAGTGCCCCACCAGGCGCGTGCTCAATTGCTGACGGTCGCTGAGGGCCAGGCGCAGGCTGCGGTTGTCCAGCACCAGGCGGCGCAGGGCCAGGGCGCGGCGCACGCTGTCGAGCAGGGCGTCGCTGGCGAAGGGTTTTTCCAGGAAGTCATAGGCGCCGGTCCGCATGGCCTGCACCGCCAGCGGTACGTCGCCGTGGCCGGTGATCAGCAGCACCGGCAGCTCCGGGTCCTGGGCATGAAGCTCTCTCAACAGTTCCAGGCCGTCCATGCCGGGCATACGGATGTCGCTCACCACCACCCCCGGCCAATCCCGGGACAGGCGCGACGTCAGACCCTGGGCTTCGCCGAGGGTCAGGACTTTCAGCCCGGCCAGGTCCAGGGTCTGGCACAGGGCCTGACGCAGGTGTGGATCATCGTCGATCAACACCACCTGAATCTGGTTATCGATACTCATACACTGCGGTCCTCGGACGGTTGCAGACTGACACCCGGTGCTCCGGCGCGCAGTTTCAAGGTTAACAGCGCGCCACCTTCCTTGTGGTTGGCGAACAACAGTTCACCGCCAAAGGCGCGCATCAGGGTGTCGCAGATCGCCAGGCCCAACCCCAGGCCCTGGGTGCGGGTCTTGGTGGTGTAGAAGGGCTCGCTGGCGCGGCCCAGGGCTTCCATGCAGAACCCCGGGCCGTTGTCGCGAATGTACAGGTTGACGCCCTGTTCGGTGGTTTGGGCACTCAACCAGAGTTTTCGCGGCGGGCCTTTTTCGGTCAGGGCGTCCAGGGCATTGGCCAACAGGTTGCCCAGCACCTGGCGCAGGCGGGTTTCCCCGGCGGCCACCCACAAGGTTGCCTCGGGCAGGTCGCGGATCAGCTCCACTTCCATCGCCCGCCGCCGCTTGGCCAGCAGCGCCAGCGCATCGTCCAGCGCCGGTTGCAAGGCCACGCTCTCCGGCGCATGCCGGTCGCGCCGGGCGAAGGCGCGCAAGTGCGCGATGATCGAGGCCATGCGTCCGGTCAATTCGCTGATCAGCTTGAGGTTGCCACGGGCGTCGTCGGTGCGCTCGTGGTCGAGCAAAATCCCTGCGTTTTCCGCGTAGCTGCGAATCGCCGCCAGCGGCTGGTTAAGCTCGTGGCTGATGCTCGCCGACATGGTGCCCAGCGCCGACAACTTACCGGCCTGTACCAAATCATCCTGGGCGCGCACCAGTTCCTGCTGGGCATGTTCACGCTCCAGCACTTCCTGTTTCAGGCGTCGGTTGAGGCCTTCGAGGTCGCTGGTCCGTTCGATCACGCGCATTTCCAGCTCGCGACGGGCCTTGGCTTCGAAGGCGATGCGCTCCAGGTAGTGACGACGGCGCTGCATCATCAGGCCGAGCAACAGCATCAGCACCAGCAAGGTGGCGCCCCCTACCGCAACCACGGTACGCACCGGGCGGCTGATTAACGTGCGTGGGGCGAGAATTTCGACCTTCCAGCCGGTTTCGGCGATGTCGGTAGACTGGCGCACCCAGGCCGTGGCACTGAGGTTCAGCGGCTGCGGGTCGCGGGTCGGGTAAGGCTGGATGGCGATGATGGCGCGGCGTTCTTCGTCAGTCAGCGGCCGAGTAGCGCGGAATCGCCATTGCGGGCGCGACGTGAGGATCACCACGCCGTTGTGGTCGGTCACCAGCAGTTGTTCGGGTGTATTGCCCCACAGGCTTTCGGTGTGGTCCAGGTCGACCTTGACCACCAGCACCCCGATGATCGTGTCGCCATCGCGCACGGCCGCCGCGAAGAAGTAGCCGCGCTTGGCCGAGGTGGTGCCCAGCCCGAAGAATCGCCCCAGGCGCCCGGCCATGGCTTCGCTGAAGTACGGGCGAAAGGAAAAATTACGCCCGACGAAGCTGTCCTGTTTGTCCCAGTTCGACGCGGCGAGGGTCTTGCCGGTGGTGTCCATCAGGTACATCACTTCCACCCCGGCCTGGGCGGCGACGTCCTTGAGCAGGTGGTTGGCGTTGACCAGGTTGGTGCTGACGTGGGGCGCGTCGATCGCGGTGCGCAGGGCCGGCAGGTCGCCGAGGATCTGCGGCAACACTTCATAGCGGTGCAGGGTGCCCAGCAGGTTGGCGACGTAGAGGTCCAGCGTCTGGCGGTTCTGCCCGGCCAGTTCGCTGCGGTAATAACGCTCGGCCAAGTGCTCCAGCGGCCACAACAGCGGTGCCAGGCACAGCGCCAGCAAGGCCAGGCTGCGCCAGCGGGGTCTTCGCGGAAGGGGTGGAGTCATGGGAGTCGTGCGCCTGTGGGTACAGGCGCATTATGCCTACGCCTGCCCGGCAAGACACTCGCGCAATGCGTCGTGCCATTGCGGCTGCGAGACGTGCCACTGTTGTTGCAGTCGGCTGCAATCCAGGCGCGAGTTCAGCGGGCGCTTGGCGGGCGTTGGATAGGCGCTGGAAGGGATCGCCTCCAGTTCGGCGCACGCCTTGCCTTCGATGCGCAATTGCTCACCAATGGCCTGGGCAAAACCGAACCAGGAGGTCTCGCCCTGGGCCGTCAGGTGATAGACGCCCCAAGCCCCGGCCTGGCCCGCTTGCCAGTGTTCGATCAGCGCGCGTGTACTGTTGGCGATGGTGCCGGCCCAAGTCGGTGCACCGATCTGGTCGGCAACGATGCGCATGTGCGGCTTTTCCTGCAGCAGGCGCTGCATGGTCAGCAAGAAGTTCTTGCCGTGGGTCGAGTAGACCCAACTGGTGCGCAGAATCAGGTGCTCACCGCCGACGGCCGCGATCGCCCGTTCGCCTGCCAGCTTGCTCGCGCC
Source organism: Pseudomonas sp. ADAK13 (assembly GCF_012935715.1). Taxonomy (NCBI): domain Bacteria; kingdom Pseudomonadati; phylum Pseudomonadota; class Gammaproteobacteria; order Pseudomonadales; family Pseudomonadaceae; genus Pseudomonas; species Pseudomonas sp. ADAK13. Next base: position 1,945,064 of record NZ_CP052860.1, on the reverse strand, counting down.
ATAGACGCCCAGCGGGTTGGTTGCGTCGCCCTCGTTGTAGGGCGCGGCCTTGCTGCCGTCGAATACATAGTCGGTGGAGTAGTGGATCAGCGGAATGCCCAGTGCCTTGGCTTCCTCGGCGAAAATCCCGGGCGCGGTGGCGTTGATGGCGAAGGCCACGTCCGGCTCGCTCTCGGCTTGATCGACGGCGGTGTGGGCGGCTGCGTTGATGATCAGACCCGGGCGATGGGCGCGCACTTGCTGGCGGATTTGCTCGGGATGCGTCAGGTCAAGCTGGTCGCGGCCCAACACGATCAACTCGCCCAGGCCCTGGAGGCGCTGTTGCAGCTCCCGGGAGACCTGGCCGTGTTGGCCGCTGATGAGGATTTTCAACGGGCTGTTCATGGGAACAGGTCGGCTTCTTTCAGGCTTTTACCGTTCTGGTCCTTGGCGGACAAGGTTGGCGTGCCGGTCAGTTGCCAGTCGATGTTGAGGTCAGGATCGTCCCAGCGAATGCAGCGTTCTGCCGAGGGCGTGTAGTAATCCGTGGTTTTGTAGAGGAACTCGGCGTAGTCGCTGAGCACCACAAATCCATGGGCAAATCCCGGTGGAATCCACAGTTGGCGATTATTCTCCGCGGATAAATGCACGCTGGCCCATTTGCCGAAAAGTGGTGAGCCGCGACGGATATCCACCGCCACGTCCAGCACTTCACCGGCGGTTACACGCACCAGCTTGCCTTGAGCGTGTTCCACTTGGTAATGCAGGCCACGCAGCACACCCTTTTGAGAGCGCGAATGGTTGTCCTGCACAAACTCTTGTTGCAAACCGGTGGCCTGGGCGAAAGCCCGGGCGTTGAAACTTTCATAAAAAAAGCCGCGCTCATCGCCAAAAACCTTCGGCTCGATGATCAATACACCGGGCAGTTCAGTGGCGGTTACATTCATTTAGTTTCCCCAGCGAGCGTGAACAAGTACTGACCATAGCCGGTTTTGCCAAAATATTTGGCCCGTTCCAGCAAATGATCACGGTCGATCCAGCCGTTCTCGTAAGCGATTTCTTCCAGGCACGCCACTTTCAGGCCTTGGCGGTGTTCGATGGTCTGAACGTACGTCGAGGCTTCCAGCAGGCTGTCGTGGGTGCCGGTGTCCAGCCAGGCAAAGCCACGGCCGAAGCGCTCCACGTGCAGGTCGCCGCGCTGGAGGTAGGCGTTGTTGACGTCGGTGATTTCCAATTCACCGCGCGGCGATGGCTTGACCGCCTTGGCGATCTTGATCACGTCGTTGTCGTAGAAATACAGGCCGGTTACCGCGTAGCTCGACTTTGGCTTGGCGGGTTTTTCCTCAATGGAAAGTGCGCGGCCTTCGCTGTCGAAATCGATCACGCCGAAACGCTCCGGGTCCTTCACCCAGTAACCGAACACCGTAGCGCCAGATGGGCGCTCTGCAGCGGTGCGCAGTTGGTCGCCGAAATGCTGGCCGTGGAAGATGTTGTCGCCCAGGATCAGGCACACCGGGTCATCGCCGATGAACTCTTCGCCAATCAAAAACGCTTGCGCCAAACCATCCGGCGACGGTTGTTCTGCGTAGGTGAAATGCACGCCAAACTGGCTGCCATCGCCCAATAGATTGCGGTATTGGGGCAGGTCCACGGGGGTGGAGATCACCAGGATTTCCTTGATGCCGGCCAGCATCAGCACCGAGATCGGGTAGTAGATCATCGGCTTGTCATACACCGGCAGCAGCTGCTTGGAAACGCCCAGGGTAATGGGGTGCAAACGGGTGCCGGAGCCACCGGCCAATACGATTCCCTTCATCATGCGATCAGATCCTTAACGTCGGTGTTGCCCAGTCGTTCACCCTGATAACTGCCGTCCTGGACCCTGCGGCACCATTCCAGGTTATCGAGGTACCACTGCACGGTTTTGCGCAGGCCGGTTTCAAAGGTTTCTTCGGGCACCCAGCCCAGTTCGCGTTCGATCTTGCTGGCATCGATCGCGTAGCGCTGGTCGTGGCCCGGACGATCCTTGACGAAGGTGATCAGGTCAGTGAATTTCTCCACACCCGTCGGGCGTTGTGGCGCCAACTCTTCCAGCAGGCCGCAGATGCTGCGCACCACGTCGATATTCTTCTGCTCGTTGTGGCCGCCGATGTTGTAGGTCTCGCCCACCACGCCTTCAGTCACCACTTTGAACAGCGCACGGGCGTGGTCTTCGACGAACAGCCAGTCGCGCACTTGCAGGCCATCGCCATACACCGGCAACGGTTTGCCCGCCAGGGCGTTGAGGATCACCAGCGGGATCAGCTTCTCGGGGAAGTGGAACGGCCCGTAGTTGTTCGAGCAGTTGGTCAGCAGCACCGGCAGGCCGTAAGTGCGCTGCCAGGCGCGCACCAGGTGATCGGACGCGGCCTTGCTGGCGGAGTATGGCGAGCTGGGCGCGTAAGGCGTGGTTTCGGTGAACAGGTCATCGACGCCGTGCAGGTCGCCGTACACTTCATCCGTGGAGATGTGGTGGAAGCGGAAGGCACTTTTGGCCGGTTCCTCCAGCTTCTGCCAATAGCCGCGCGCGGCCTCCAGCAGGCTGTAGGTGCCGACGATATTGGTCTGGATAAAATCCGACGGGCCGTCGATGGACCGGTCCACGTGGGACTCGGCCGCCAGGTGCATGATCGCGTGCGGCTCAAAGCGCGCCAGCACGGCACTGACGGTGGTCTGGTCGATGATGTCGGCCTGGACGAACTCATAGCGGCTATTGGTCGCGATGCTGGTCAGCGACTCGAGATTGCCTGCGTAGGTCAGTTTGTCGAGGTTGAGCACTTCGTGCTCGGTGTGTTGAATCAGGTGCCGGATCAGAGCGGAACCGATAAATCCGGCGCCGCCGGTGATGAGAATGCGCATGTCGGAAGCCCTTTTCCTTAGACGGACATTAAGCGAATGGAGCATAGCTTGAGTTGTGAAGCGAGGCGGTGCAAGGGGCGAGGGCAATTTGCGTGCCGAAACACCGCATTTGCAGGGGTTGCGTAACCCCCGTCAACAATGGCGATATAAGCGCCTGATAAAAACACCAGGGGTCGTCACATGTTGCTCGCCACGTTGATTCATCGCGCCAGTCTGCCATGCCCGCAAGTCGGACCGGACCCTGCGGCACGGCTACTGGAGCAGCATTACGACCTCGGCGGCGCGCTAAAGTCCCTCGGCAGCCAGCAAGATCTCAACTACCGCATCGACAGTGACCGGGGCCGTTTTGTGCTGAAAATCTGCCGGGGCGACTATGCCGCCGTCGAACTGCAGGCCCAGCACGCGGCCCTCAAGCACCTGCAGGAACATTCGAACGTGCGGGTCCCCAAGGTGATCACGTCCCTTAACGGCGAAGAACTGCTGACCGAAACCGTCGCCGGGCACACCGTGCACCTGCGGTTACTGGACTACATCGACGGCCAGCCGCTCACCCACCTGCCTCATCTGGGCCGTGAGGTGATCGCCGGCTTCGGCGAACTGTGCGGGCGGATGAGCCTGGCGCTGGCCGGTTTTGAGCATCCTGGGCTGGAACGCACCCTGCAATGGGACCCGCGTCATGCCCTTGAGCTGATCAACCATCTGCTCTCGACCCTCGAAAATCTCCCCCAGCGGGCTGCGCTGGAGCAAGTGGCCGAGCAGGTGGAACGCCGTGTGCGGCCTTTGGCCGATCACCTGCCGTGGCAGGCCGTGCACATGGACATCACCGATGACAACGTGGTCTGGCAGCGCGACGCCCAGCGGCATTGGCAGGTGCAGGGTGTGATCGATTTCGGCGACCTGGTGCGCACCTGGCGCATTGCCGACCTGTCGGTGACCTGTGCGGCACTGCTGCACCATGCCGAGGGTGATCCGTTCGCCATCCTGCCGGCGATCCAGGCATGCCACGCGATTACCCCGTTGCAGCACGAAGAGCTGCAGGCGCTGTGGCCGCTGATCGTCGCGCGGGCTGCGGTGTTGGTGCTGAGCAGTGAACAGCAGCAGGGCCTGGACCCGGATAACGCCTACTTGCTGAAGAACGCCGAGCATGAGTGGGAAATTTTCGACGTGGCGACATCGGTGCCCTTTGAGCTGATGGAGGCGGCGATCCTGAGGAGTGTCGGTGCCCAGTTGCCGCCGATTGTCGGCGAAGGGTTTGCGCCGTTGCTGCCGGGGCTGGTTGGACGTGAGTTCGCGCTGATCGACCTGGGCGTGCTCAGCCCGCATTTCGAGGCGGGGAATTGGCAGCAGGAAGGTATTGATCGACGGCTTCTAGAGGAGGCGGCCCTGGTGCATGGGCTGGCCGCGAGTCGTTATGGCCAATATCGGCTGTCCCGCACCCAGCCCGACAGCGCCATCGAACCGGACACCTTCCCGCTTCACGTAGAGCTGCACATGCCCTTGGGCGCCACGGTGGAGGCGCCGTTTGCCGGCACCTTGCGTTACGCCGCCGACGGCCTGCTATGCCTGCACAGTGCGCAGTTGAGCGTTCGGTTGTGGGGCGTGAACGGCTTGTTGCAGCACGGCGCGGCGGTGGTAAAGGGCCAAGTGCTCGGCGAGGTTGTCGGCCCGCTGACGGTGCAACTGTGCCGCGCCGAGCTTGAGCCGCCGTTGTTCTGCACGCCGTCCCGGGCGCCGGCCTGGCAAGCGTTGTGCCCCTCTCCGGCCACCCTGCTGGGGCTGGCCTGCGACGCCGAGCCGGAGCTGGACCCCGAGGCCCTGCTGGCCCGCCGCGACGCCAGTTTCGCCCGTTCGCAGAAGCACTATTACGTCGACCCGCCGCGCATCGAGCGCGGCTGGCGCAATCACCTGATCGACATGCAGGGCCGTTCCTACCTCGACATGCTCAACAACGTCGCGGTGCTCGGCCACGGTCACCCGCGCATGGCCCAGGTGGCAGCGCGGCAATGGTCGTTGCTCAACACCAACTCGCGCTTTCACTATGCGGCGATTGCCGAATTTTCCGAGCGTCTGCTGGCGCTGGCGCCGGATTCCATGGACCGGGTGTTCCTGGTCAACAGCGGCACCGAAGCCAATGACCTGGCGATCCGCCTGGCCTGGGCCTACAGCGGCGGGCGCGACATGCTCAGCGTGCTGGAGGCCTACCACGGCTGGTCGGTGGCGGCGGATGCGGTGTCGACCTCGATCGCCGACAACCCTCAGGCCCTGAGCAGTCGCCCGGACTGGGTGCACCCGGTGACCGCGCCGAACACCTATCGCGGTGAATTTCGCGGGCAGGACAGTGCGCCCGACTACGTACGCAGCGTGGAACACAACCTGGCGAAAATCGCCGCGCAGAACCGCCAGTTGGCCGGCTTCATTTGTGAGCCGGTGTACGGCAATGCCGGTGGGATTTCCTTGCCGCCGGGCTATTTGCAGCAGGTGTACGCACGGGTTCGGGAGCGGGGTGGCGTGTGCATCGCCGATGAAGTGCAGGTGGGTTACGGCCGCATGGGCCATTTCTTCTGGGGCTTTGAAGAGCAGGGCGTGGTGCCGGACATCATCACCATGGCCAAGGGCATGGGCAACGGCCAGCCGTTGGGCGCGGTGATCACCCGCCGGGAAATTGCCGAGGCGCTGGAGGCCGAGGGTTACTTCTTCTCGTCGTCCGGCGGCAGCCCGGTGAGTTGCCGCATCGGCATGGCGGTGCTGGACGTGATGGAGGAAGAAAAGCTGTGGGAAAACGCCCAGGTGGTGGGCGGGCACTTCAAGGCCCGGTTGGAAGCGCTGGTCGAACAGTATCCATTGGTGGGCGCGGTGCATGGTTCCGGGTTCTATCTGGGGCTGGAGCTGGTCCGCGACCGGCAGACCCTGGAACCGGCCACTGAAGAGACCGCGCGGCTGTGCGATCGGCTGCGGGAACTGGGGATTTTCATGCAACCTACGGGCGACTATCTGAACATCCTCAAGATCAAACCGCCGATGGTTACCTCCCGGCACAGTGTGGATTTTTTCGTCGACATGCTGGCGAAGGTATTGGAGGAAGGGCTGTAATAAAAAACTCGATTGTTATCGGTAAAATATGATTATTTTTCGATGGTCGGATAACTATTAGCTTCAAAAGCCGATTTTTATCCGTTATAAAGGCACCCACTTGCCCGCCGCCGAGGAGATGATTCATGAGCCGTATCGTTACCGTTGCCGCGACCCAGATGGCCTGTTCCTGGGACCTTGAAGCCAATCTTGAAACCGCTGAACGGCTGGTGCGCGAGGCGGCTGCCAGGGGCGCACAGATCATTCTGATCCAGGAGCTGTTCGAGGCCCCGTACTTCTGCCAGAAGCCGAACCCGGACTACCTGCAACTGGCGACCACGGTTGAAGACAACGTCGCGATCAAGCACTTCCAGAACATAGCCCGGGAACTGCAAGTGGTGCTGCCCATCAGCTTCTACGAACGGGCGGGCCGCGCGCGTTTCAATAGCATCGCGATCATCGACGCCGACGGCTCCAACCTCGGGATTTATCGGAAAAGCCACATCCCGGACGGCCCGGGCTACCATGAAAAGTATTACTTCAACCCCGGTGATACCGGCTTCAAGGTATGGAATACCCGCTACGCGAAGATCGGCGTGGGCATCTGTTGGGACCAGTGGTTCCCGGAAGCTGCCCGCAGCATGGCGCTGCAAGGCGCGCAAATCCTGTTCTACCCGACCGCCATCGGCAGCGAGCCTCACGACAAGAGCATTTCGTCCCGCGACCATTGGCAGCGCGTGCAACAAGGCCATGCCGGTGCCAACCTGATGCCGCTGGTGGCCAGCAATCGCATCGGTAACGAAGCGCAGGACGGCTACGACATCACCTTCTATGGCTCGTCCTTCATCGCCAACCAATACGGCGAAAAAGTAGAAGAGCTCAACGAAACCGAAGAGGGCATCCTGGTGCACCGCTTCGACCTTGGTGAACTTGAACACATCCGCAGCGCCTGGGGTTCGTTCCGCGACCGCCGTCCGAACCTGTATGGTGCGCTTAAAACCCTCGACGGTTCCCTGGAGTCCTGAATCGCCATGACCACTTTGCACAGCACCCCCCGCGCCGACGGCTTCTACATGCCTGCCGAATGGGCGCCACAGACCCAAACCTGGATGATCTGGCCCGAGCGCCCGGACAATTGGCGCCTCGGCGGCAAGCCGGCGCAGGCCGCTCATGTGGCGGTGGCCAAGGCCATTGCACGCTTTGAACCGGTGACCGTGGCGGTATCGGCCGGCCAGTACGAAAACGCGCGCGCGCGGCTGGACGTGCCGAATATTCGCCTGGTGGAGATGTCCAGCGACGACGCCTGGGTGCGCGACACCGGGCCGACCTTCGTGATCAACAACAGCGGCGAAGTGCGTGGCGTGAACTGGGACTTCAACGCCTGGGGCGGCTTTGATGGCGGCCTGTATTCGCCGTGGAATCGCGATTCCCAGGTGGGCGGCAAGATCCTTGAGATCGAGCGCAGCCCGCGTTATCGCACCGAAGGGTTTGTGCTGGAAGGCGGCTCGATTCACGTCGACGGCGAAGGCACCCTGATCACCACCGAAGAATGCCTGCTCAACCGCAATCGCAACCCGCACCTCGGCCGCGAGGAAATCGAAGCGGTGCTCAGTGCCAATCTGGCTGTGGATAAGATCATCTGGCTGCCGGACGGCCTGTTCAACGACGAAACCGACGGGCATGTGGATAACTTCTGCTGCTACGTGCGCCCGGGTGAAGTCCTGCTGGCCTGGACCGATGACCCGCAAGACCCGAACTACGCACGCTGCCATGCTGCCATGGACGTACTGCAAAGCAGCACCGACGCCCAGGGCCGCTCGTTCACAGTGCATAAAATGCCGATCCCGGGGCCGCTGTACGCCACCGAGGAAGAATGCGCCGGGGTGGATCCGGTCGACGGCACCCAGGAGCGCAACCCCACCGTGCGGTTGGCCGGTTCCTACGTCAACTTCCTGATCGTCAACGGCGGCATCATCGCGCCGAGCTTCGACGACCCGCTGGACAGCCGCGCCAAGGAGATTCTGCAGAACCTGTTCCCGCAGCACGAAGTGGTGATGGTGCCTGGCCGCGAACTGTTACTGGGGGGCGGCAACATCCACTGCCTGACCCAGCAACAGCCGGCGCCGCACAAAAACTGAGTGCACTTGTAACAGCGTGATGCCCGGTTGAGCGGCAATCGGGCGCGCCGCGGTTTGGGCGCTCACAGCAAGCCCACGGCCCGTCAGGTTCGTGGGCTTTTTTGTGACCATGTGCCGACAAACCGGGCACATTGGCATAGCTCTTGTATCGCAGTTGGGACACAGAGCAGGGTGTATGACTAAGCGGTTCTGTCATAAACCTTGAGTAAGTTAGCCGCTCAAGCCGTCGGAGAGAGCGCTGAAATGAATGCCGATATCAACCTGATGTACACGCGTACGTTCCACCCTTTGCGGGTGAACGGCGACGCGATCCATGCGCTGGCGCTCTGGTTGAAGGCAAACGGTTCGAGGCAGATCAGGACGCCCGACCCGCGCCGGGTGATGAGCGAACGGTACCCGGCGGGGCTGTTCAGCGAGGATGAGGTGCAGGCGTTGTGTGAGTTGATGAAAGACTGACGGTTGTTTTTCAATGTTGCACTGGACCTTGTGGCGAGGGAGCTTGCTCCCGTTGGGTTGCGCAGCAGCCCCAAAACAGATCACCGGGTTCTATCTGAAAAAACACAGTCGCCTTATTTTGGGGGCGCTTCGCACCCCAACGGGAGCAAGCTCCCTCGCCACAGAAAAGTGCGCTGCTGTTTAGAAACTGTATGTTCCGGTAACCACCAGGCTCCGCGGGTCCCCAAACTGAATCTGCGCCGCACTGGTCGCCGAGGCGTAGTACGTCTTGTCGCTGATATTGTTCAGCGCCGCCCTTACATCCCATTCCTTCTGCCGGAACCCGGCCAGTGCATCCCAGCGGCCATAACCCGGTAACACCACGGTGTTGGCGTTATCCGCATATCGATCACCCACCAGCGTCAACCCGGTTTCCGCGTACCAGCCCATCTCCGGTTTCCAGGTGACAAACAGGCTCGCATTGCGCTTGGCCACATCGCTGATGCGCTTGCCTTCAAAACCATTGTTGTCCTTCACCACCGTGGCGTCCTGCAGGCCGACGCCACCGCGTACATACCAGTTGCCGACGATCTTGCCGGCAGCGGTCAACTCCACGCCACGGGAGCGCTGCTCGCCGCTGAGCAAGGTGATGGTCGGGTCCAGCGGGTCACGGGTGCGGCGGTTGTAGAGTTCCAGTTCGTACACCGCCAGCGTGGTGCTCAGGCGGTCATCGAGCCAGTCGCTCTTGACCCCGATTTCTTTCTGCCTGGTCAGCTCCGGGCTCAGGTCGTTGGCGTTGCCCGCCGCGTTGGGCGTGATGCCGATCAGGCCGCCGCCGGTCGGTGAGAAGGTCTTGCTCCACGAGGCATAGAACGAATGGTGTTCCAGCGGCGTCCAGACCAGGCCCACGCGCGGGCTGGTGCTGTGGCTCACGACCCGTTCCGAGGCGTCGGTCAGTTGGTTGGTGGACTCGACATCAAAGCGGTCATAGCGCAAACCGGCGAGCAGTTGCCATTGATCGTTCAGGCGCAATTGGTCCTGCACATATACGCCCTGGCTTTGCACTTCGGTGTGACTGCTGCTGAATGCCGGCAGGCGACCGTAGTGGCGCAAGCCCGGGTTGGGGTTGTACACATCCACGCTCGGCACAGCGGCGAGCGGAGCTCGATAGAGTTTCGGGTCACGGCGCTGGTTGCCCAACTCCACTCCGGTCAGCAAGCGATGCTCCAGGCCAAAAGTGCTGAAGCTGCCTTCCAGTTCGACGTTGTTGAGGATGTTGCGTGTGGTCAAGTCCTGCTGCCAGCGCTGGCGCCCGACCTTGTTGGTTTTGGGGTCGTAGCTGACGGCGTAGGTGTTATCGAAGTCGCTGTCGAGGGTGAACACGCCCAGCGTATGGCGCAGTTGCCAACTGTCGTTCAACTCATAGGCAAGCCGGGAGCGCAGGGACTGGGACTTGTCGTCGATGTAATCGCGCTTGTCACCATAAGTGGTGCTGCGGCTGACATCCGCCGGGCGCCCGTTGACCCCGGGAATGCCACGGTCCGGCGTGCGGTTGTAGCGGCTGTATTCGTATTGCACCAGCCAGTTCAGGTCAGGGTTCAGTTGCCAGCTCATGGACGGCGCAAAGAGTTGGCGATTGCCGCTGACGCCGTCACGGAAGCTGTTGTTGTCCTGGTTGCCCATGTTCAGGCGCAGGCTGATGTTGTCGGTGGGGTCGGTGCTGAGGTCGGCATACAGGCTGCGCAAATCATTGCTGCCGCCCTGGGCCTCGATGCTGGAGGCGCGACCGGCCTGGGGCAGCTTGCTTACCCGGTTGACGATGCCGCCCTGGCCGCCGCGCCCGTACAACACGGCCGCCGGGCCTTTGAGCACGTCGATGCGTTCGATGTTGTGCAGGTCGCGCACGTATTGGCTGTCGTCGCGAATGCCATCCAGATAGAAGTCGTTGCTGGCGTCGAAACCACGAATGCGCAGGCTGTCGAACCGCGTGTCGGCGCCGCTGCTGACGTTGGGCACGCCGCTCAAGGCCTGGCCCAGGTCATTGGTGCCGTAGGAGCGCAGGCTGTCGGTTTTCACCGAGTCGATGGCCTGGGGCACATAGCGCACGGGCGTGGCCGTGCGGGTAGCGGTGCTGGTTTCCTTGACGCGCGGGTCGTCTTCGTCCGCTTCGGCGCTCACGGACGTTTCCGGCAGGACGGTGGCCGCGCAGGCAAATCCGGCAGACAGCAGTACAGAAAGCCCAAGGGTTATGGGCGTCAGGCGCAGGGCAGGCATCGGGGTGTGTATCCAAAAAGGTTGGGAGGATAAAAGTGCGCTAATGGTAATGCTTACTATTTGCGCAGGTTATATATTCCTAAACGTACCTTTCTGAAAACTGTTACGGCGTATGTTTTTCAGGGGTATTCGACCGATTCCCGAAACAGTCTGAAAGCTGATCCGGGGTTTTTCCCAATTGTGGGTAAGACTAATCTGCCGGGCATCAACGTCCATCGGAGCCCGTCATGTCGGCAGCCACGCTTCACTATATCTACGACCCGCTGTGCGGCTGGTGTTACGGCGCCGAGCCGCTGCTTCACGCTGCCCAGGCTGTAGTGCCGATCCAGTTGCATGGCGGCGGCATGATGACCGGGGCCAATCGCCAATCCGTCTCGCCGCGGTTGCGTGATTACGTAATGCCCCACGACCGGCGCATCGCCGAATACACCGGGCAACCGTTTGGCGAGGCGTATTTCGAAGGCCTGTTACGTGACCATGGCGCGGTGTTCGACTCAGCCCCGCCGATCAGCGCCGTACTGGCCGCCGAAAAAATCACCGGTCGCGGCCTGGAGTTGCTGGCGCGTTTGCAAACGGCGCACTACGTCGAAGGTCGCCGAATCGCCGATAACGACGTGCTGTTGAATCTGGCCGAATCTATCGGTTTGGATCACCAGGCGTTTAAGGCCGCTTTCGATGAGGTCCTGGGTGCAGAAACGCTCGCTCACATCAAGGACAGCCGCCAATGGTTGGCAAAAATCGGCGGCCAGGGCTTTCCTACGTTGGCCCTGGAGCAGGACGGCCAGTTGCAGTTGCTCGATATCAGCCCCTGGTTGGGCAAGCCTGAAGCCTTCGCGGTTTGGCTGAGACAAACAGTCGCAATTTCGATTCAAACCACCCAATCGAGTGCACCAATGTGTGGCTTGCAAGGGTGTGACGATCCGAGAAGTGCTGGATAGAGCCTCGCACGATGATGGCCATCTAATGTTTCTTAGACTTTTTTAGCCTAAATACAGAAGATTCACGAAATTGACACACAGTAAAGGGCGCGGATAGGATTCGCCCCAACGCCTGTGGCTAACCGCCATGACTTCCCCAATAAAAAAAGGCCCGCGGCATATCACGTCGTCCGCGGGCCTTTTTTTATCTGGGAAAGTCGACACCAGAAAAGGCAACACGGAGCCTGGTGTCACAGCGCGTACTCAACCAGTAATAAGGAATATAAGAAAATGTTGAAACAACGGATGGGGCTGATCGCTCTGGGGATTTTGAGCGCTACGCAAGCAATGGCTGACGACCAATCCCAATCAAAGGGTTTTGTTGAAGACAGCCACCTGAACATCGCGGCGCGCAACGCGTACATCAGCCGCGACTACAAAAACGGCAAGCAAGACAAAGCCGAATGGGGCCAGGGCTTCATCGGCAAGTTCGAATCCGGCTTCACCCAAGGCACCGTCGGTGTGGGTGTGGACGTGATCGGCCAGTACGCCATTCGCCTGGATGGTGGTAAAGGTCGCAGCGGCGCTGGCGGTATCGACTTCTTCAAGCAAGGCGACAGCGGCGCAGCAGCCGATGACCTGGCCAAGGGCGGCGCAGCCGTCAAGGCACGCATCTCCAACACCGTAATCAAATACGGTCAGCAGATGCCAGCCGTGCCGGTCCTGCAGTACGACAATTCCCGTCTGTTGTCGGAAACCTACGAAGGTACTTCGATCGTTTCCAAAGAAATCGCCGGCCTGCAACTGGACGCTGGTCACTTCACCAAGGAAGCTCGCAAGAGCGCCGAGGGTTCCGACAGTGGCGCGCTGAAAAGCATCGACTACATCGGCGGTAGCTACAAATTCACCGAAAGCCTGTCGGCAGCGCTCTACGCTTCCAACATGCAGGACGTGCTGAAGAAGCAATACGTCAACGTCAACTACGTGCTGGCCCTGCCAGAGAAACAATCGTTGACCTTCGACTTCAACGGCTACAAAACCAAGCTAGACCGTAGCTTCGCCCTGGAAAACCAAGGTGACGCCGACGCTCGCGACAACAAAATCTGGAGCCTGGGCGCCACATGGGCCGTTGGCCCGCACAGCTTCACCCTGGCCCACCAGCGCAGCACCGGTGACACCGGCTACCTGTACGGCGGCTACCGCAACGCAGGCGGCATCGGCGACGGTGGCAACACCATCCTGCTGGCCAACTCCTACTGGTCTGACTTCAACGGCAAGGACGAGCGCTCCTGGCAGGCAGGCTACGGCCTGGACTTCAGCGCCTTCGGCGTGCCTGGCCTGACCTACAACATCGCCTACGTGCGCGGCACCAACATTGACGACGGTTCCAACCGCGGCAGTGGCACCGAGCGTGAGATCTTCAACCAGTTCAAATACGTGGTACAGAGCGGCCCGGCCAAAGACCTGAGCCTGCGTGCCCGTGCGTCGTGGTTGCGCGTTTCCAACAACGCCAGCAACTACAACGTGGGCGGTAACGAGATCCGTCTGTTCGCCGACTACCCAATCAACGTTTTCTAATTGATTCGGCGTCGCGCCTGATTCCAGGCGATAAAAAACCCCGACTGGTTCGGGGTTTTTTTATGCCTGCGATCAGCGCTTGCTGGCGGCTGCGATGATCACGTCTGCGACCTTTTGCGGCTGGGACAGCATCGGCACATGGCTGGTTTGCACCACGGTGGTGGTGGCATTGATTTTCTTCGCATAGGCCTGCTCCAGGCCCGGGTCGATCATGCGGTCCTTGGCGGCGACGATGTAATAGTTGGGTTTGGTTTTCCAGGCGGCGACCGTGATTTTATCGTCGAACGCCTTGCCCAGAATCGGCCCCTGGGTCACGGCAATCAGGTTGGCCTGGTCAGCAGGCAAGTCCTGGGCGAAGTTTTTCGCCACGGACGCGGCGGGCAAATACAGGTAGCCGGAAGCGTCGGCACTGATGGTCTCGATACCCGGCGGGGTTGGGTAGCCTTTCTCGGACTCGGCAGAACTCTGGCCCTCGGACGGCGCGAACGCGGCCACATAAACCAGTGCCTTGACCTTGTCGCTGGTGCCGCCCTGTGTGATCACACTGCCGGCCCACGAATGGCCCACCAGAACCACTCGCCCACTCTGGGCATCAATCACCCGCTGGGCGGCGGCCACATCATCGGCCAGGGACGTCAGCGGGTTTTGCACCGCCACCACCTTCAAGCCTTTGGCCTGCAACAGCGGAATCACCTTGTTCCAGCTGGAGCCATCGGCAAAGGCGCCGTGCACCAGCACCACTGTGGTGTCCGACAGCGCCGGGGTGGCGGCATAGGCCTGGCCGGTGAGCATCGCGGCGGCCATCAGTGTAGGCAGCAACAGGGTTTTGAATGCGGATTTAAGCATGTGGGGCACGTCCGTAAGTGAGGGGTTATCGGCCAGCACTCAAGGCGTTTGCAGCCTGCCTTAAGCATGTAGGCAAGACGCATGGGGAGGGCGGTTATTCCAGGGTGCGGTAAAAAAACACGCAGCGCCGGACGTCTCGATTGATTACATAGCATCACTAATGAAGTACTCCGCCCCACCTTTATCCACCTCAAGCAACCTCATAAATTGGCCTCACTGCCTGCCCATCATGCCGATGGGCACGTCACTGGAGCCTTGTCATGCCATTTGTCAGCGTACGTATCACCCGCGACGGCGTTACCTCGGAGCAGAAAGCCCAGGTCATTGCCGAAATCACCGAAACCCTCGAGCGCGTCCTCAACAAACGCCCCGACCTGACCCACATCGTCATCGAAGAAGTCGACACCGATAACTGGGGTTATGCCGGCATCACCACCACCCAATACCGCAAACAGCTCGCGGAAAACCCGTCATGAGCGCGCCCGTCACCATCGACTTCATCTCCGACGTGGTGTGCCCGTGGTGCGCCCTGGGCGCCACCGCCCTGGAGCAAGCCATCGGCAACCTGGCGGGCGAAGTGAAGGTAGAGCTGACCTTCAAACCCTTCGAACTCAACCCCGACATGCCGGCCGAAGGCGAAAACGCCGTCGCCCACATGATGCGCAAATACGGGCGCAGCGCCGAGGAAGTCGCCAGCGGCAAAAGGATGCTGATGGAGCGCGGCGAGGCCATCGGCTTCACCTTCGACCTGGAAAAACGCAGCCACTTCTACAACACCTTCGACGCGCATCGGTTGCTGTTTTGGGCGTTGCAGCAAGGGCGCCAGATCGAGCTGAAAAAGACGTTGTTGCGTGGGTATTTCAGCGATGGCCAGAACGTCAGCGACCACGAAACCCTGGCGCGTCTGGCCGCCGAGGCCGGGCTGGACATTGAAGGCGCACGCAAGGTGCTGGGCTCTACCGCCTACGCCAACGAAGTGCGCGAGCTTGAAGTGTTCTACCGCGAGCACGGCATCAACTCCGTGCCGGCCATGGTCCTCAATGGCCGCCAGCTGGTCTCCGGGTCGCAATCAGTCAGTTACTACGAACAGATGCTGCGGGAAATGTCCGCCGCGGCTGCTTGAACCATCCAATTTTTCATATAGAGGTTTCATCATGAGCAATTCGAAAAAAGTCGTTGTGATCACCGGCGCATCCCAAGGCCTCGGCGCTGCTGCAGTGAAGGCTTACCGCGAGCTGGATTACCGTGTGGTTGCCACCTCCCGGTCGATCAAACCGTCGACCGATCCAGACATCCTTACCGTAGCGGGCGACATCGCCGACCCGGCCACCGCCGAGCGCGTCATCCGCGAAGGCGTGGCGCGGTTTGGCCGCATCGACAGCCTGATCAACAACGCCGGGATCTTCGTCGCCAAACCGTTCACCAGCTACACCCACGAAGACTACGTGAACGTGTTGGCCGTGAACCTGAACGGGTTCTTCTACATCACCCAACTGGCGATTACCGAAATGCTCAAACAGGGCGCCGGGCACATCGTCAACATCACCACCAGCCTGGTGGACCACGCGATCGACGGCGTGCCGTCGGTGCTGGCGTCGCTGACCAAAGGCGGGCTGAACTCAGCGACCAAATCGCTGGCGATTGAATATGCCAAGCGCGGCATTCGTGTGAACGCGGTGAGCCCAGGGATTATCAAGACCCCGATGCATGGCGAAGAGACGCATGCGGCTTTGGGCAGCCTGCATCCGGTTGGGCACATGGGTGAAGCGCGGGATATTGCGCAGGCGATTGTGTACCTGGAATCGGCTGGGTTTGTGACCGGGGAAATTCTGCACGTGGACGGTGGGCAGAGTGCTGGGCACTAAGCGACGCGGTTGAACGAAAAACGCCCCGGACCGTGATGGCCCGGGGCGTTTTTTTGGGTGGCGGCTTCAAGCCAGGCACTCTAAAACAAACAACAAAGATCAAATGTGGGAACCGGGCTTGCCCGCGATGGCGATGGCCCAGCCAACACATCCACAACCTGACACACCTACAGATTATGGCCCGGCGACTCCAACACCTTCACCACATCATCAATGACTGCCTTGCTCATCTCTTGCAGATAGTGCGAAGCCCAGGCGTAGCGGTCCGTATCCCGAATCATTGCTGCGTCCTCTGCCAGCAGCTTGGCGACATGCAGCAAATTGGAGACGTGAGACAGCGCTTCAGGCAGGGAAACCCCGCTGTTGACGCGAAACAAAGGCTGGTCGGAATGAAATGAAAAAGGGGTAACGCCGAGGGTAGTGAGGCCAGACGGATTTGGAGCGCTCATCGGTAAAACTCCCATATCAAGTGAGAGCTACCACGTTCGTTCTCAGGCGAATGGGTGGCAGCTGTGCGCAGGCTGAGAACCGGAGATACAGGAACCCGGCAGACCCGAAGGTCTCCCACGCACAGCCGCCATTGCACGAAACTACGGGCATAAAAAAACGCCTGCAAATCGTGATTGGTGGCGCTGTTGCGCCTGCATCATGTCGGGTTCTCAGGCCCGGTCGCTGAATTGGCAGCGACGAGGGAGGGTAGCGTGGTGGTGGGGTGGGTGCAACTGGGGAAATAGTTGTTTCGTTTTGCTGCTGCCGGGTTCGGTTCTGGGGGCCTGAATATGAGTCTTTCGCGTTTTCTCAGAACGCCGAGCTTGAAGGGCAGTTTTGCCATTCCTGCAGCCAGTTCAGGACGCAAAATCATGCCGCTCGTGCAGTTATGCCGTTTTATGGATACGTCATAATTATTGGCCACCCATAATTTGGCATAAAAGTCGGAAGGTGAATTTTCGGTATGGGAAATGGACCTTTTCAAGGTTTAGAGGAAGACACTAGGAAAACCGGCGATCTGGAACGTTAGCTACATCCACCTGCGCGCAGCCTTGGTCGAGATCGGCCAGCACACCGCTTTGAGCCTTCGCGTCCCGGAACAGCCGTATGAGCGTCGTTTTTCTACAACCTGGCTGCCGGCTATCAAGCGATGGACAGTCTGGCCCGGGTTTTCAACATCCCCGACTTTATCTGGCTACAGCAGTTCCAGGTACACCCCCTCCTGACACGTAAGTGGTGTCAGCGGGTCGAGAAACGCCTGAAAAGCCCCGGATTCATTGGGGGGCGTCACTTACAGTCACGAACTGTTCGGCGCCGGCACTGATCTGACAGTCTACTTACGGTTTAGAAATGATTCTAAGCTATTGAAATGTAAGGGATAGAGATAGATAAAAAATCTCACTTACACTTCTTACGCACTTTTGATGGGTGCACCGGAAAAAAATTCCCGTGTATAGGATACGTGACACCCATGCGTTGCTTATCCCCGTGACGCCCAGAATTAGAGGGTGGCGATGATCCGTTTATGGGCGCTTTGTTAAGTAAAGCGGGCGCGTCCGTGGGGTTCGCCTTTGGTAACGCGGTCAAGGGCCCCTTGGATAAACTGCTTAACCCGGTGTCGAAGCAGTATGAGTGGGTACCGACGGGGATGTGGACGATTACCAAGCCCGCCCCGCAAAGTCCCGTTCCCTCCATATTCGGTAATTTGGGCGATTCTGAATCGTCAGGGGCGTTCAACGGTGGCGCTGATTTCTACTTGAAGAAAAGAGACGGCAATGAGAAAAAATGAACCCTGGTGGGTCGCTGTTTATCTTCCTTGTGCCTGTGCGTTGGCCCTTGTGCTTATGTGTGCGTTCTTTCACATTGCCGGGTATTGGTTAAGTGGTGGAGATGACATTGTCGCGCTGTTAAAAGCATTTCTGCCGTTCTATCTGCAAATGGCAGGGGCAGGCTTTGTCATGGGTCTTGTTCTGTGGTTTTTTAATGTTCGTTGATTCCTTGATCCAGGGGGCTGAGGGTGCCCCGGCCCCCTGAACCGGCCTTATTGAGCTGGTTTGTCATGTCCCAGAGACTGTTGCTCCCTGACCCTTTAATAAGCATGAGCGATCGAGCTATGCCGACTACTTGCTGAAAGGTGAGCCGTATTCCCCGCAGATGCTCTGGGTTCTGAACTGAGCGGTAGTTGAAGTCACGGATGACTCCTCTATCAGGAGGTGAGCTTTCAGTACGGCGGACTGTTCATCCAGCTTATGCGAGAAATGCTTATCGAAAAGGTCGCCATGCGTTTGCATCAGGCGAGCTATTTCAGGGGGTTCGGTGGGAGTCGTTGACATAGAAGCCGCCCTCAAATTGGAGCTGAGCGCCCACGGAGGTCGCCTAGATAAGCGGCTTGTTACGTGTCTTGTTACGTTTCGCACAAAAAACAAAGGCCTGCATCGCTGCAAGCCTTTGTTTTTAAATGGTGCGGCACCAGACGAACGGTATGTTTCGGTGGGGCTAGGTTTTCCGGCCGTCTGGAGTTCGATGGACAATTCGGCGTACCCCAATTAGTAACTACAAATGGATCAGCTAGTTATGGCGTTCAATGGAATCGAACCCGATCCGAGATCGGTTTCAAAAACTCTGACTATCGAGGCTTCTGAAGCTATCGTCGGCTTTGCTGATTCACCAGTCCTGTTCAAGCCGCGCGATCTTCAACTCCCCGTCTGGTGCTAAGGCTTATGATGTGATTCATAGCTAAAGTTCAACGCTAGGGGCTCGACCCCGTCGCTGTTGAATATATTCGCAGAGGCCCTCGCCGCTACCGACTATAGATATTCTAGGCGAACAATGATTTTTGGTCTGTACTGGCATTAGCTGATGTCGGCGAGTCGCCGGCTGGAGATATGCTTATTTGCTTCATGTGACGGAAGCTAATGGTCCCAACAAAAAAGGCCCTACGTTGTAGGGCCTTTTAGTTACAGTGCGGCAAGCTGTCTGACCAAGTTAGGCATATAGCTTATCCGCGCGGGCTGATCTTTAAGTCCAAGCAATGGATAAATTTCACCACCGATTCCCGGCAATACTTCTCCAGTCTTAGATTTTTCTTGATCCACAGCTAGCACTAAAAATTCAAATTTGTCAGCGATCTCGGACGGGAATTCATCACGTAGCGCAGCTTCTGATTTTGAATGCATTACTGGAGATACAATAAAAATCTTAACCGGGTCAATATGTTCGATCAGCTCAAGAATGTTTGTTCTGACTACGCAGCTTCCAGAGATAACTGATTTGGCAATTACCAATACGTTGGCTGCCTCATAACCGGGCTCAAGAAATTTATGCACCACGGGAGCAACACTGCCACCTGGGACCGAGTAATGGTTGTTCCAGAAAACGGCTGCTTTGATCGAGTGGCTTTCCTTCAAACGGTCATATATGCCTTTCGTCAGAAAGTCAGCATCCTCAGCTGTGGACGCGAGTAAGCACTCATGATCGTTTGGAATTCTGCTATTGAGCAGTGTTCCTAAGATTCGACCCAAGGCTTCCATCGTAGCCGAGTAAACCGATGGGTTATCCGTCGAGGACAGAAGGCGTTGCAACGCGGCCTTCGCATCTCCTTCAGCTAGGGCACTGTACCTTTCAACAATGCTCATTTACGGATTTCCCCCATAGACGGTTGGTCGTCAAGTCCTTCTGCTGCAACTGACATCAAAAAGAGGATGATATCACCCGGTGATTTCAGCTTTGCTAAATCATCCTGTGACGGAGCCACAACATCATGAGCGACTCGTGCCTGCATCCCATTGTAGCTGACGATAAAGGCGCCGCATTCTACAGACGCTGCCTGCATTTGAAAAGCAGCCAGTAGGTCCGATAGCCATCCAGGAATCTCATCTGGCGTCAGTGCCCCCATCATTGCTGGATCCTTTTCAACCAAAAAATTGGCGAATAGATCAGGACGGGAGTTGGCTTTTGCCCGACCCATCACATCTGCGACGACTCTTCCATTTTCGTTGTCTGCGCACCACTCTCCTAGCACCAATCTAAAGGCCGCGTCAACGTTTGACAAGCTTTGAGTGCCGCACAGGCCGTTTAGGGCTTCCCGCAAGGGTTGGTGCCCCATCAAGAGCTTCAACGATGATGTATGGTAGGGGAAATGTTCTGAGGCGCAGTAAGCCTTCATTTCTGTAGGAATCTTGGCATCGTTGGCTGCGGCTTTTTCTTCGCTGCTTACTAGAAGAACCTGAGTAGATACGTGGCTGAGGTGCAATTCCTGATCGATTCTGTACTGCATCTCGAACCGATTGCGCATTTCCTCGTCCCAGCTCGCGGGAGCACCGTCAGAATTTTTTGCCTGGTAGTTTGTCTTGGAACCCACAGAGAGCTGTCTTACGCATAGATCATCAACGAACGCTACCTCCTGGCAGGCAACATGGAAGTCCGTCAGTTGGTCGGCGGGCATGGACGATGCGAGAAAACAAATCTTGCTTGCGGCGTAGAAATTTTCGAAATCGGATCCTTTCTTGTTGCTGTTGCCGCCTGTGCCGATTCGTACAAGTTTTGTTGCGTGATCAGTGCCGAATCGTTCCTTTACAAAATCAACCACATCCATGCCGCTTCCCCCAGAGATCGATGCATTGCACTTGTTGGTTCTGGCGGCATTATCAATAGATCTACCGCATTCGTCGAGCATGCCTGCATCAGTATTTTCGAAAGTTTGAAACGATCTTTGTTTCGTGTGAGAGGGGGCAATAAGGCACCGCTCTCAACCGAACTGTTAAAGCTTTCCCCACGTCATCCCGCCAAGAATGTTGAGTGTTATCAGGGATCAAGGCCCCTGCGACCTGTGAGGGTTGTCCACTAACGCGGGACTGGCGGCTCTTTACGACCGGGAGCTTGGGCATTTCATGATCTGGCCTCCTGAACACTTCCGGAGAAGTGGGCGGGCGGAGGCTGCACTGGCTGACGAGACCAACGCCGCGAGATCCTGAGTCGGGTGAAGGCAGTGATGCGATGACTGGGGCATGCCTGACTGTCAGTCAGGTGCAGCCCATTCCGTGGGCTGCGGCACCATCATCTGCATCGCTGTTGCTGGTGACTTCGGTGTTTGTCACGCCGATTGTCACGAGGGGGAATGCCGCAAAGCCTTGTACGAGTTGGGCTGCAGCAGCGGTTGGAGCGTCCGTCTCTTTCCAGAAGAAAGAGACGGACGCAGGTTGACGCAGTGAAATGGCCAAGCGGATAGGTTGCTGCAGGGCAGCTGGGTAGGGGGGATGTATTTGCCGCAATGGCAATGATCTGAAGTAGGCATCCATCACTCGGTGAGTGACTGTGCGAGCCGCCGGACGCTAATCGCACTTTGGGAGAACCACCACGGTGTGGCGTAGCCTTAAAGGTTCTGGCTACCTGGGTTGCTGTCAACGACAGCGCTTTGCCCGATCTTTTCTACGCCTGTGGATAATTTGGGTCAAGGCTCGAATTATCGGGAGTCCCGCGGCTGTGGATGGAATTATCCACCGGTGGAAATCAGTAGTTTTCCACAGACAGTTTGCGTGGGCTTTAGATTTTTTAAATGAGGTCCATCCAAGCAGGGCGGCTTTGCAGCCCCGCTTGGATGGACCCGCGAGGAAGGGCGGACAACGGTGATATCACAGGCTTACCCACGTTTGGATGCGCCACGGCTATTTTGTAGGGCCGTGATGTTGTCGCCGACTGGGTGAGCGAATTCGTGGGGTGTCACATGCCCATGGCGGTTGGCGTCGATGTAGTTACTCCACCACGCCATGATCAGCCTGCGCTGCTCCAGAAATTCAGCTTTGTGGATATATGCGGCGCGCACGCGGTTGCGTTCCTTGTGGCTCATTTGTCTTTCGATGGCTGCGTCGGTCCATAACCCAGACTCCAGCAGGGCGCTACAGGCCATGGTCCTGAAGCCGTGGCCGCACACGTCCTTGCTGGTGTCATAGCCGACGTTGCGGAGCATGGTGTTCACCGTGTTCTCGGACATGGGCTTCCAGTACTTGTGGTCGCCCGGTAGCACTAACTCTGAAAAACGACTGAGGCCGCGCAGGCGCTCCAGTATTTCGATGACCTGCGGTGAGAGCGGAACCATTTGTATGTCGCCGTTCATCTTGGTCCCGCGTGTGGAGTTGCGTACCCCTTCAATCGACGCGCGGGTATCGGGGATTTCCCACATGGCGCGTTGGAGGTCGAACTCACTCCATCGCGCGAAGCGCAGTTCGCTGGAGCGGACGAACACATGCAGCGTGAGCAGGACGGCAAGGCGCGTCAGCTCGCGACCGTTGTAGTTGTCGATGCGTTGTAGCAGTTCGGGTAGGCGGTTGAGGGATAGGGCGGGGCGATGGACTGTGCGCGGCGCGTGAATCGAGCCTGCCAGATCCAGTGCCGGATTCATGGTGATCTGCCGAGCCCTTTTGGCCCCGCGCATGATCGTGGATAAGTAGTTCTGTACCCTTAACGCCACATCCATGGTGCCGCGTTCCTTGATGCGCTGGGTGATCTCTAGTAGGTCGTGGGTATCGAGTTCAGCGATGGGTCGTTGGCCGATTAGCGGGAGGACGTGGGTGCGGAGTCGGCTCATTACGGTTTTCGCGTGTCCTTCGGTCCAGCGGCGGGACATATCAGCGTGCCATTCTAGGGCGACGGTTTCGAAAAGCAGTGCCGCCCGCTGGGCTACGATCTTGGCCTTCTTCTTTTCTTCCATTGGGTCGAGATTGTCGAGCAGCAACGCCTTGGCTTCGTCTCGCTTACGTCGTGCGACGGAAAGGGTAACTATGGGGTAATTGCCGATGATGAGCGTACCTTCCTTGCCGTTGGGCTTGGTGTACTTCAAGCGCCAGGTCTTCACGCCATTGGGTTTGACGAAAAGGTACATGCCGCCACCGTCGAACAGTTTGTAGGCGCGCTCGCGGGTTTTGGCCGTGCGGCATTGCAGGTCGCTGAGGGGGATCGCTAGACGTGGCATAGGGGTACGCGCTCCTGACCGGGAAATCGCAATACCCCTAACATACCCTCGGGGAAGGGGGATTTTGTTGGATCCCGACGGAGGGTTCTGGAACGAAAAAACCCACCAAAGGGCGGGTTTTCGGGGCTTCCAGAGCATTCTGTGGAATGCAATGGAGCCTAATGTGGTGCCGGCACCAGGAGTCGAACCCGGGACCTACTGATTACAAGTCAGTTGCTCTACCAACTGAGCTATACCGGCGTGTTAGGGCGACGATTATAGCGATTGGCAAGCTTCTGTAAACCCCTGAATTCTGACTATTTTTGCAACCGCCCGGGTTTTCTCTCCGCTACCTCGTTTCCACCATCCAAACCCTGCACATCCCATGCGCTGGATCACTGGAAAAGGCTATCGAGTAGTAGCAGTATGCCATCCATTCCCACCCCCTACGTGTACAAAACCCAACGAACCATCGGCATCTATCACGATCAATCCTGAGCGCGTTCGCGCGACGAATGTACTTATAGAAGGAAGCACCACGTGAAACGGAATATCTCCCTGGCTCTCATCGCCCTGGCCGCTACCCTCGGTGGCTGCGCCGCCCACAAGCCCACCAACGACCCGGCCCTCGTCGGCCAATGGAAAGGCCTGCGTGCAGAAAGCGGCAAGTGCCAGTTCCTGTCCTGGAACAACAACCTCAAGCCCGACGGCCGCTTCACCATCACGTTTTTCCGCGATGCGCAGCAAACCCAGCCGATTCAAACCGAGAACGGCACCTGGTCTGCGGCCAACGGCAAGAATGAGTTGCGAACGGATGGCGTGCGTACGCCGGATATCTACACCTACAAGATGGTCGACACCGACACGGTGCATTACGTGAGTGTGGCGGCGGACCCGACTGGCGATTGCCAGGAAGATTATGAGTTCACCGAGCACCGTATTCGTGGTTAACGCGATTTAGCTTCAGATGAGATTTTGTGGCGAGGGAGCTTGCTCCCGCTGGGCTGCGCAGCAGGCCCAAAACGGCGGGAGCAAGCTCCCTCACCACAGGTTTTGCTGTTCACCGTGTCAGCTGCCTTCATTGCACGAATCCGCAAATTTCATGTACTCAAACACGCGCTTCTGGCCATGGGAATCCAGGTAGGTCATCCGCGCATTCACCACGCCGCACGCCGCACCACCATCGTCCACGGTCGACAGCACTTGCTGAATATCCAGCTTGGGGCTGGCCTGGGCATGGGCGGAAAAGGCGGCAATGTTGAGCAAGGCAAACAGGCTGCTGGCGATGAAGGTGTTGCGGTTCATGGTGGTGTCCTCTGGGGTTCAATAGGTAGGTTGTTTCGTTGGAGCCTATTGAGCGCCCGGGAGGTATCCGGCCTGTGTCGTGCACCCCGGCGTTTTGCCTCGGCATGTATTGAGGGGGGAATTGCATACAACTTGATACATAAACCCAGCGATTAGAGGGATTAGTCGGTCGGGGCTTTTACTTAGATGTTTTCGGCATAACGGCCATCGCTTTTCCCTTGAATACGGCGAGTCTTTCCGTATTCTGTTTCGAAATATTAAGCGTCAGATTAATAGCGGAATCGTTTAACTCCTTTGACGGAGCGCTGACGGTCAATTACTTAGTTGTAATTTTATTCTTCAGCCAAACCATTTTTCCTGACCAGGTAGCCAAAAATAAGCAGGTAAAGCACTGCAAGCACCTGATCTAAATGGCAATGACGAAAAATCCAAAAATAAGTCAAAAAAACGACACAATGCCACTCGTCGGAAAGAATTAATCCAAAAGCATCAAAATACTGACACCATCAATCTGATATCACAGAATGCCGCCTGCCAACACATAACTAGAAATACCAAGGTCAGCCTTAAGCGCTGACCTTTTTATCGCCTTTAAAGCGTATTAATCGGGGAGGGCCGTGGGTGAGTCGTGCAGATGATATTTCCAAACTATTCAATAAGCTGGGCGCTAATCCAAATGGCTACCGGGAGTTGCAGGCCGTCCACGATTATCTTGAGGACGACGTGGTAGTAGAGCGTTTCGACGCCTTGCCCATCGCCGTCAAGGCAGCGTCCCCGGTTGTGCTGGATGAGCCACCGTCGGCGCCGTTGCTGCGCTTGCTTGAAGAGCTGACCCAGGGCGAAGCCGATCACCTGCAGCCGCCCGAAGTGGTGGAAGGGCCGACCGGTGAGGTGTACTCGGAGCAGTCCTCGCCCAAGGTGATTGTGGTGGTCTCGCTCAAAGGTGGTGTCGGTCGCAGCACGCTGACCGCCGCTATCGCCAGCGGCTTGCAGCGTCAGGGTCGCCCGGCCCTGGCGCTTGACCTGGACCCGCAAAACGCCCTGCGTCATCACTTGTGCCTGGGCCTGAATTTGCCTGGCATCGGCGCGGCGAGCTTGAACAATGAGTCCTGGGAAGGCCTGGCTGAGCGCGGCTTTGCCGGTTGCCGGCTGGTGGCGTTCGGCGAGACCAACAACGATCAGCAGCAGAACCTCAATCGCTGGCTGGGCGAGGAAGCCCAGTGGCTGCCCAAGCACCTGGCCGGCCTGCGCCTGAACGGCCAGGACACGCTGGTCATCGACGTGCCGGCCGGCAACACGGTGTACCTGCATCAGGCCATGGCTTTGGCCGATCTGGTGTTGGTGGCGGTGCAGGCGGATGTCTCTTCGTTCAGTACCCTGGCCCAGATGGACAGCGTGCTGGCGCCGTACCTTGAGCGCGAAAAATCGCCACAGCGTTACTACGTGATCAACCAACTCGACGGCGCCCACCGCTTCAGCCTGGACATGGCCGAAGTGTTCAAGGCTCGCCTGGGCGATGCACTGCTCGGCACGGTCCACCGTGACCCGGCGTTCAGCGAAGCCCAGGCCTACGGCCGCGATCCCCTGGACCCTACCGTCAACAGTCTCGGCTGCCAGGACATTCATGCCCTGTGCCGCACGCTGCTCGAACGCATCGATTCGGACCTTCCATGACCGACACTACGTCCTCTACGCCCCACATCCCGGGGCGCACTGAACAGCGCCTGGACGCCGCGATTTCGCGTTTCAATCGCTGGCCCGATGCGCTGCGCAAAGTGCTGGTGGTGATCAGTTGCGTGGTCGGCACCTTGCTGTTGGTGAGCATCGTCAGCGCCCCGCTGGACCTCTACAGCCAATGCCTGTTTGCCGCCGTGTGCTTCCTCGCGGTGCTGGTGCTGCGCAAGATTCCCGGGCGCATGGCGATCCTCGCGCTGGTGGTGTTGTCGCTGGTGGCGTCGCTGCGCTACATGTACTGGCGGCTGACTTCCACCCTCGGGTTTGAAACCGGGCTCGACATGCTCTTCGGCTACGGCCTGGTGCTCGCCGAGCTGTACGCGCTGGTGGTGCTGATCTTCGGCTACGTGCAAACCGCCTGGCCGCTGCGCCGCGAGCCGGTGTGGCTGGAGACCGAACCGTCGGAGTGGCCCACCGTCGACGTGTTCATCCCGACCTATAACGAGGCGTTGAGCATCGTCAAACTGACCATCTTCGCCGCCCAGGCGATGGACTGGCCCAAGGACAAGCTGCGCGTCCACGTACTCGACGATGGCCGTCGCGACGACTTCCGCGAGTTCTGCCGCAAGATCGGCGTGAACTACATCCGTCGCGACAACAACTTCCACGCCAAGGCCGGCAACCTCAATGAAGCGTTGAAGGTCACCGACGGCGAATACATCGCGCTGTTCGACGCGGACCATGTGCCGACCCGTTCGTTTTTGCAGGTCAGCCTCGGCTGGTTCCTCAAGGACCCCAAGCTGGCGATGCTGCAAACGCCGCACTTCTTCTTTTCGCCCGACCCGTTTGAAAAGAACCTCGACACCTTCCGCGCCGTGCCCAACGAGGGCGAGCTGTTCTACGGCCTGGTGCAGGACGGCAACGACCTGTGGAACGCGACGTTCTTCTGCGGCTCATGTGCGGTGATCCGCCGTAAGCCGTTGCTGGAAATCGGCGGCGTAGCCGTCGAGACCGTGACCGAAGACGCCCACACCGCGCTCAAGCTCAACCGCCTGGGCTACAACACCGCTTACCTGGCAATCCCGCAAGCAGCGGGCCTGGCCACTGAAAGCCTGTCGCGCCACATCAACCAGCGCATTCGCTGGGCGCGGGGCATGGCGCAGATTTTCCGCACCGACAACCCGCTGCTGGGCAAGGGCCTGAAGTGGGGCCAGCGCATCTGCTACGCCAACGCCATGCTGCACTTCTTCTATGGCTTGCCGCGGCTGGTGTTCCTGACCGCGCCGTTGGCCTACCTGATTTTCGGCGCGCAGATTTTCCACGCCTCGGCGCTGATGATCGTCGCCTACGTGTTGCCCCACCTCGTGCATTCGAGCCTGACCAACTCGCGGATCCAGGGGCGCTTCCGCCACTCGTTCTGGAACGAGGTCTACGAGACCGTGCTGGCCTGGTACATCCTGCCGCCGGTATTGGTCGCGCTGGTCAACCCGAAGGCCGGTGGCTTCAACGTCACCGACAAGGGCGGGATCATCGACAAGCAGTTCTTCGACTGGAAACTCGCCCGGCCGTACCTCGTACTGCTGGCGGTGAACCTGGTCGGGCTGTGCTTCGGGCTCTATCAATTGATCTGGGGCGATGAGTCCACCGCGGTCACCGTGGCGATCAACCTGACCTGGACCCTCTACAACCTGATCATCACCAGTGCGGCAGTGGCGGTGGCTTCGGAGGCGCGGCAAGTGCGTTCCGAGCCGCGAGTCAGCGCGAGATTGCCGGTCAGCGTGATCTGCGCCGACGGCCGTGTGCTCAAGGGCACCACCCAGGATTTCTCGCAGAACGGCTTCGGCCTGATCCTCGCCGACGGGCACCAGATTGCCCAGGGCGAACCGGTGCAGTTGGTGCTGTCGCGCAATGGCCAGGACAGCCTGTTCCAGGCGCGGGTGGTGTTCAGCAAGGGCGCGCAAATT
The DNA here is from genome assembly GCF_012935715.1 of Pseudomonas sp. ADAK13. Classification (NCBI taxonomy): domain Bacteria; kingdom Pseudomonadati; phylum Pseudomonadota; class Gammaproteobacteria; order Pseudomonadales; family Pseudomonadaceae; genus Pseudomonas; species Pseudomonas sp. ADAK13. Next base: position 1,917,188 of record NZ_CP052860.1, on the reverse strand, counting down.
GGCGCGCAATTCGATGCACTGTCCCTGCGCCAGCAAAGCGAACTGGTCCGCCTGACGTTTTCCCGCGCCGACACCTGGGCCGCCAGTTGGGGCGCCGGCCAGCCCGATACACCGTTGTCTGCCCTGCGTGAAGTCGGTGCCATCGGCATCGGCGGCCTGTTTACCCTGGGCCGCGCCACGCTGCATGAATTGCGTCTGGCCTTGCGCCGCACTCCCTCACAACCGCTTGATACGCTGATGGACAAGCCATGACTTCCACACTATTTGCCCGCCCGCAGTCGCGCGGTGTGCTCGCGCTGATGATCGCTTCGCTGCTGGGCCTGGGCTCGCAGGCACAGGCAGCTGCACCCGCCGTTGCGGTGCAGAGCACTGATGACGGCTACAGCCTGACCCTCAAGCAATTGGGCCGTCGCGACACCATGAACCTGCAAGGCGTGGAAGCGTCCGACAGCGTCAACTTCGACATCCGTGCCGATGAAGTGGTGAAGGGCGCGCAACTGCTGCTCAAGTACAGCTACTCGCCGGCACTGCTGGCGGACCTGTCGCAGATCAACGTGCTGGTCAACGACGAAGTCGCCGCCAGCCTGCCGCTGCCTAAAGAAGGCGCGGGCGTCCAGCAGGAAAAGCTGGTGCAGATTCCGGCGCACCTGATCACCGAATTCAACCGCTTGAGCCTGCAGTTCATCGGCCACTACACCATGTCCTGTGAAGACCCGCTGCACAGCAGCCTGTGGGCCAAGATCAGCAACAGCAGTGAGCTGAAAGTGCAGGTGCAGCCGATCGTTTTGAAAGACGACCTGTCGGTGCTGCCGCTGCCGTTCTTCGACAAACGTGATGCCCGCCAGGTCAGCCTGCCGTTCGTGTTTGCCACCGCGCCGGACAACGCCGCGCTGGAAGCCGCCGGTGCACTGTCGTCGTGGGTTGGCGGCATGGCCAGCTACCGTGGTGCGACGTTCCCGACCACCCTCGGGGAGATCCCGGCCAAGGGCAACGCCATTGTGCTGGTGCAAAGCACCCAGGCCGTCGACGTGCACGGTGTGGCGGTTCCCGAACCTAAAGGGCCGACCCTGACCCTGATCGCCAACCCGAACGACCCGAATGGCAAGCTGCTGATCGTCTCCGGCCGTGACGGCGCTGAACTCAAGCGCGCCGCCACCGCCGTGGTGCTGGGCAACCCGGTGTTGACCGGCAACAGCGTGGTCATCACCAAGCTCGACACCCTGGCCCCCCGCACGCCGTACGACGCGCCGAACTGGTTGCCCAGTAATCGCCCGGTACGCCTTGGCGAGCTGGTGGAGCTGAAAAAGCTCAACGTCTCCGGCTACAACCCGGGCCCGATCAGCGTCGACCTGCGCCTGCCGCCCGACCTGTTCAACTGGCGTGAAGAGGGCGTGCCGCTCAACGTCAAATACCGCTACACGCCACAGCAGGTGTCCACCAACTCGTCCTTGCTGATTGGCTTGAATGACCAGTTCATGAAGTCTGTCGCGTTGCCGTCGGTGACCCACCTGGGCGGCGGGCAAAGCCTGCTGGACCAGCTGAAGAAAGACGAAACCCTGCCCCGTGAAGTGACGACCCTGTTGCCGATCAGCTCGGCTTCGCCCAAGTCCAAGCTGCAACTGCGCTTCATGTACGACTACATCAAGGAAGGCGAATGCCGGGACATCATCGTCGACAATATGCGCGGCGCGATTGACCCGGACTCGAGCCTGGACCTGAGCAGCTACCAGCACTTTATTGCCATGCCGAACCTCGGCGTGTTCAACGATTCGGGCTTCCCGTTCACCCGCCTGGCTGACCTTTCGGAGTCGGCGGTGGTGATGCCGGACAACGTCGGCACCGATGAGCTGAGCGCTTACCTGACCGTGATGGGCCGCTTCGGCGAGTCCACCGGCTACCCGGCCACCGCTGTCAAAGTGGTGCAGGCCAAGGACGTACAAAGCGTTGCCGACAAAGACCTGCTGGTGCTCGCCACCGGCGGCAACCAGCCGCTGTTGCAGCAATGGCAGCAGTACCTGCCGGCCACCAGTGACGGCCCGCAGCATCACTTCCTGCTGTCTGACCTGCCCCGTTATGTGCGCAGCTGGATCAGCCCGGACGCCGCCGCCAACCAGCATCCGGCCAACGCCGGCATCACCTTCAGCGGCTTGAGCAACAGCACCTGGTTCGCCGGTTTCCAATCGCCGCTCAAGGCCGGGCGCAGTGTGGTGCTGATCGCCAGCAACCAGCCTCAGGGCCTGCTTGAAGCGACCTCGGCGCTGATTGGCGGTGACGACTACAAAGACTCGATCCAGGGCAGCCTGGCGGTGGTGCAGGGCACGCAGATCAGCTCACTGGTCGCTGACCAGCAGTACTACGTCGGCAACCTGAACTACTTCAAATTCATGCAGTGGCAGCTGTCCCAGAACCTGGGCTGGATGTTGGCGATTACCTTCCTCGGCTTGTTGGTACTGACCTGCCTGATCTACCTGGCACTGCGTGCCCGTGCTAAACGGCGGTTGGCATGAGCCCGTTGCGTAGCGCGATTTTGACGGTGATCGGTGCGGCAATGTTTGCCGGTGCCGCCCAGGCGCAGACCTGTGACTGGCCGCTGTGGCAGAACTACGCCAAGCGTTTTATCCAGGACGACGGCCGGGTGTTGAACTCGTCCATGAAGCCGACGGAAAGCAGTTCGGAAGGGCAGTCGTACGCGATGTTCTTTGCCTTGGTCGGCAACGACCGGGCGACCTTCGACAAGCTCTGGACCTGGACCAAGGCCAACATGGCGGGCGCCGACATTGGCCAGAACCTGCCGGCCTGGTTGTGGGGCAAGCGCGACGACGGCAAGTGGGGCGCGATCGACACCAACTCCGCCAGCGATGCGGACTTGTGGATGGCTTACGCCTTGCTCGAAGCGGCGCGTGTGTGGAATGCACCGCAGTACCGCAGCGACGCCCAGCTGGTGCTGGCCAACGTTGAGCGCAACCTGATCGTGCGCGTGCCGGGCCTGGGCAAGATGCTGTTGCCGGGGCCGGTGGGTTATGCGCACCCCGGTGGCCTGTGGCGCTTCAACCCGAGCTATCAAGTGCTGCCGCAACTGCGCCGCTTTGCAAAAGAACGCCCGAACGCCGGCTGGAACGAAGTGGCCGAGAGCAACGCGAAGATGCTCGCCGACCTGCCGAGCAACCCCCACGGCCTGGCGGCCAACTGGGTCGGCTATCGCGCCACCAGCGCGAACACCGGGCTGTTTATCGTCGATCCGTTTTCCGATGACCTGGGCAGCTACGACGCAATCCGCACGTACCTCTGGGCCGGCATGACCGCCAAGAGCGACCCGCTGGCCGCGCCGATGCTCAAGGCGTTGGGCGGGATCTCCCGGGCGACCGCTTCGTCGGTCACCGGTTTGCCGCCGGAGAAAGTCCATGTGCTGACCGGTGAAGTCGAGAAAAACAACGGCTACACGCCGACGGGTTTCTCGGCCTCCACCATCGCCTTCTTCCAGGCCCGGGGCGAAACCGCCTTGGCGCAACTGCAAAAACAGAAAGTCGACGACGCCCTCGCCAAGGCCCTTGCCCCATCGGCGGCGGACAGTGCGCAGCCGATTTACTACGACTACATGCTCAGCCTGTTCGGCCAGGGCTTCGCTGATCAAAAGTACCGTTTCGAACAAGACGGCACGGTGAAATTATCCTGGGAGTCAGCATGCGCCGTCACACGCTAGCCGTTGCGATTCTGGCCGCCCTGGCTTCTACCGCCAGCTTTGCCGAAACCACTGACCCGCAAAGCCTGCTGATCGAGCAGGGCTATTACTGGCAGTCGAAAAAGAACCCGGAACGCGCCCTCGAAACCTGGCAGAAGCTGCTGCGCCTGAGCCCCGAGCAACCGGATGCGCTGTACGGCATCGGCCTGATTTCGGTGCAGCAACAGCGCCCGGCTGAAGCGCAAAAGTACCTGGCCCGCCTGCAGGCGCTGAGCCCGGTTCCGCGCCAGGCCCTGCTGCTGGAGCAGGACATCACCCTGAATATTCCGGCCAACGCCAAGTTGCTGGAGCAGGCGCGCGAACTGGGCGAGCCTGACGAGGAGCGCGAACAAGCCGTTGCGCTGTATCGCCAGATCTTCCAGGGGCGCCAGCCTCAGGGCCTGGTCGCCCGCGAGTATTACAACACCCTGGGTTTCACCCCCAAGGGCACGAATGAAGCCATCGCCGGCTTGCAGCGCTTGTCCCGCGAGCGGCCGAATGACCCGATTGTGGCGCTGTTTCTGGCCAAGCATCTGGCGCGTAACCCGGCCACCCGTGCCGAGGGCATTCGCGCGTTGGCCAAGCTGGCGCCGAATAACGACGTGGGCGGCAACGCCGATGAAACCTGGCGCTTTGCGCTGATCTGGCTCGGCCCGCCGAAGAGCGACCAAGTGCCGTTGTTCCAGCAGTTCCTTGCGGCGCACCCGGACGACACCGAGATCCGCGCTCTGATGAACAAGGGCATCGCCCAAGGCAAGAGCGGTGCCGGTTGGCAGCGTGATCCGCAGATGACCAAGGCGTTCAAGGCGCTCGATGACGGCGACCTGAAAACCGCCGAACCGCTGCTGGCTGCGCGCCTCAGCGAAAAATCCAACGACGTCGATGCCCTTGGCGGCATGGGCGTGCTGCGTCAACAGCAGCAGCGCTTCACCGAGGCCGAAAGCTACCTGGTGCAGGCCACCCGTTTACCGGGTGGCGCGGCGTGGCAGTCGGCGCTCAATGATGTGCGTTACTGGAACCTGCTCAACCAGGCCCGTGACGCTCAGCGTGGCGGTCGTACCAGCCAGGCCCGTGACCTGGTGGCCCAGGCCGAACGCCTGAACCCTGGTCAGCCCGGCGCTGCTGTGGCGCTGGCGGGTTTCCAGGCTCAGGACAATCAGTTCGACGCCGCCGAAGCCGGCTACCGCAAAGTGCTGGCGCGTCATCCTGGCGACCCGGATGCGCTGAGCGGTTTGATCAACGTGCTGTCCCAATCGGGGCAGCCGGAAGAAGCCTTGAAGCTGATCGATTCGGTCTCGCCCGCCGAGCGCGCCAAGTTTGCGCCGAGCGTAAAAATCACCGCGTTGCGCGCCACCCAGGTCGGCAAACTGGCCGAGCAACGGGGCGATTTGAAAGCCGCGCAAGCCGCCTACAAACAAGCCCTCGATGCCGACCCGGAAAACCCGTGGACGCGCTTCGCCCTGGCACGCATCTACCTGCGCGACGGCCAGATTCGCAACGCCCGTGCCTTGATCGACGGCTTGCTGGCCAAGCAACCGAACCAGCCGGACGCGCTGTACACCAGCACGTTGTTGTCGGCCGAGTTGGGCGAATGGAAGAAAGCCGAAGAGACCCTGGCGCGCATCCCGGCCGGGCAACGCACTGCGGACATGAACGAGCTGGGCATCGATATCGCCCTGCACAAGCAGACCGACATTGCCATCGAAACCGCCCGCCGTGGTCAACGCCCTGAAGCCCTCGCGCTGCTGGGCCGCAGTGAAGCCATGACCCGCCAGAAGCCCGAGCGCCTGGCGATTCTGGCTGCCGCTTATGTGGAAGTCGGCGCGACACAGCAGGGCCTGGACATCATGCAGAAGGTTCTGGATAACAATCCGAACCCGACCATCGACCAGAAGCTGCTGTACGCCAACGTGCTGCTCAAGGCCAACCACTACACCGAGGCCGGCGACATCCTGCGTGAAGTGCAGGGCCAGCCGTTGAGTGAAACCGGCCGCCAGCGTTACGACGATTTGATCTACTTATACCGGGTCAAACAGGCCGATGCCTTGCGCGAGAAAAACGACCTGGTCGCGGCCTACGACATGCTGTCGCCAGCCCTTGCCCAGCGTCCCAACGACGCGATGGCGGTCGGTGCATTGGCGCGGATGTACGCAGCCAGTGGCAACAGCAAAAAGGCCATGGAGCTTTATGCGCCGCTGATCCAGCAGAACCCGAACAACGCCCGCCTGCAATTGGGCCTGGCGGACGTCGCGCTGCAAGGCCGTGATCGTGGCCTGGCGGAAAGCGCCAGTGAAAAGGCGCTGTCCCTGGAGCCGGGTAACCCCGAGATCCTCACCTCTGCGGCGCGCATCTATCAAGGCCTGGGCAAAAACAACGAAGCCGCTGCGTTGCTGCGCAAGGCGCTGGCGATTGAGAACAGTCAGAAGAGCCAGACGCAACTGGCCCAGGCCGGTTCCCAGGGCGTGCCTTACAACCCCTTCGTCGGCTTGCCGGGCCAGCGTCGCCAGGTCACTGACCTGACCGTCGCCGGTCCGGTACCGCCGCCGATTGATGCACCGACGAATGTCGTGCCGGAAAACGCCTTGGCCGCCTCCGGGCGTCCGGCGTCGAACAACTGGAATGAGCCGTTCGAGCCACCGTCGAAAATTGCCTCCCTCGACACCGCCAACCTGAGCCCGGCGCGTCGTGCGCTGGATACGATCCTGCGGGATCGCACGGGTTATGTGGTGCAGGGTTTGAGCGTTCGCAGCAACAACGGTGAGAGCGGGTTGAGCAAAATCACTGACGTTGAGGCGCCGTTCGAGGTGCGGATGCCGGTGGGTGATCTCAATGTTGCGTTGCGTGTGACGCCGGTGCATTTGAGCGCGGGTAGCGTAGGCGACGATGCCTTGTCACGTTTTGGCAAGGGCACCCAGAAACCGGCCGGCTCGCAGAGTGATACCGGTGTAGGGCTCGCTGTGGCGGTGGAAGATCCCGACAAGGGGCTTAAGGCTGACATCGGCGTTAGCCCGCTGGGCTTTACCTACAGCACCGTGGTCGGCGGTGTCAGCGTGGCGCGACCGTTTGAAGCCAATTCGAACTTCCGCTATGGCGTCAACGTATCTCGGCGTCCGGTCACCGATAGCGTGACGTCCTTTGCCGGCTCCAAAGACGGCGATGGGAATAAGTGGGGCGGCGTCACTGCCAATGGTGGCCGTGGTGAATTGAGCTATGACAACCAGAAGCTGGGCGTGTACGGCTACGGTTCGTTGCACGAATTGCTGGGTAATCACGTCGATGACAATACCCGTCTGGAACTGGGCAGCGGTATCTACTGGTACCTGCGCAACAACCCGTCCGACACCCTGACGTTAGGTATTAGCGGCTCGGCCATGGGCTTCAGGGAGAACCAGGGTTTCTACACCTATCGCCAAGGCGGTTACTTCAGTCCGCAACGCTTCTTCTCTTTGGGTGTGCCGGTGCGTTGGGCCCAGAGCTTTGACCGTTTCAGCTACCAGATAAAAAGCTCGGTGGGCGTGCAGCATATCGAGCAAGATGGCGTCGCTTATTTCCCGGGACACAAAGAGCTGGGTAATCAAACATACGACCCAAGCAGCAAAACCGGCATCGGCTACAGCTTCAACGCCGCCGCCGAATACCGCCTCAGCTCGCGCTTTTACCTGGGTGGCGAAGTCGGTCTCGACAACGCCCAGGACTATCGCCAGTACGTCGGCAACGCCTACCTGCGCTACCTGTTTGAAGACCTGAGCGGGCCTATGCCCTTGCCGGTCAGTCCGTACCGTTCCCCTTATTCGAATTGATTGATAGGAGTCATCCATGCCTGTTTCCGCTTCTGCTATTGCCGGCCTGACCCTGCTGGTATTGGGCGAAAGTCACATGAGCTTTCCTGATTCGCTGCTCAACCCGCTGCAGGACAACCTGACCGCCCAGGGCGCCAAGGTTCACTCCATCGGCGCATGCGGCGCCGGCGCGGCCGACTGGATCGTGCCGAAGAAAGTCGAGTGCGGCGCCGAGCGCCTGCCCGGCGGCAAGGCCGAGATTTTCGGCAAGAACGGCATGAGCACCACGCCGATCAAAGACCTGATCGCCAAGGACAAGCCGGACCTGGTGGTGATCATCATCGCCGACACCATGGCCTCGTACCCGGAGCCGCAGTTCCCGAAAGTCTGGGCCTGGAAAAGCGTGACCTCCCTGACCAAAGCGATCACCGAAACCGGCACCAAGTGTGTGTGGATCGGGCCGGCGTGGGGCAAGGTCGGTTCGCAGTACAAGAAGGATGACGCGCGCACCAAGGTGATGTCGCAGTTCCTCGCCACCAACGTGGCGCCGTGCACCTACGTCGACTCGCTGACCTTCTCCAAACCGGGCCAGTGGATCACCACCGACGGCCAGCACTTCACCATCGACGGCTACCAGAAGTGGGCCAAGGCGATCGGCGAGTCCCTGGCGAAGTTGCCACCGGCCGCTGTGACCAAGGGAGCGCAATAATGAAACGGACCACCCTGGGCCTGGTGACCTTGCTCGCCAGCGTCAGCGCCTACAGCGCCGATATCCCGTTGTACCCCACCGGCCCGGAGAAGGATTCGGCATTCCTGCGCCTGGCCAACGGCACCGACGGCGAGCTGAAATTGCTGCCCCAGGGTTCCAAGGCGAGCCTGGTATTGGGCGGCGACAAACTCGTTTCCGACTACCTGCCGGTGTCGGGCGGCAAGACCCCGATCAAGGGCGTGTTGAGCCAGGGCGGCAAGGATTCCGAGCTGGCCGTGACCGTCGCACCGGGCGAATTCGCCACCGTGGTCGCCGTACCGGATGCCAAGGGCGGCACGCGCCAGTTGGTGATCCACGAACAACCGGACGACTTCAACGCCTTGAAGGCCTCGCTGGCCTTTATCAACGCTGACGCTGCCTGCGCTGACGCAAGCCTGGAAGCCGTGGCGCAAAAAGCCGAGCTGTTCAAGAAGGTCGCCGAAGGTTCGATTTCGCGCCGCATGATCAACCCGGTGGAACTGTCGGTGCAGCTCAAGTGCGCCAATGCACCGGTCGGCCAACCGCTGACCTTCACCCTCAAGGCCGGCGAGCGCTACAGCGTGCTGGCCTTGCCATCGGCTGCCGGTTCGAGGTTGCTGTTTACCTCCGACACGCTCGCTAACTGATCGGGCCCGACACCACCATGGTCTTTGCCTCACTGGAATTCCTCACGCTGTTCCTGCCGGCCTTCCTGTTGATTTATGCGCTGGCCCGTCCGGGCTGGCGCAACGTCATCCTGTTGATCGGCAGCTGGCTGTTCTACGGCTGGCTGAGCCCGCTGTTCCTGTTCCTGCACATGGTGTTGACCGTGGTGGCGTGGGTCGGCGGCTTGCTGGTGGACCGTTCCCGTGAAGACGGCAAGGGCCGGGTGCGGTTGTTGATCGCGTTGATCGTGTTCAACACCGCCGTGCTGTGTTGGTACAAGTACGCCAACATCGTCGCGGGCACCGTGAGTGAGGTGATCACCTGGTACGGCGCCATGCCGCTGGAGTGGCAGCGCGTGGCGTTGCCGGCGGGGTTGTCGTTTATCGTGTTGCAGGCGATCTCGTACCTGGTGGACGTGCATCGGCATACCGTGCCGGTGGAGCGCAGCTTCATCAATTACGCCACCTATATCTCGATGTTCGGCCACTCGATTGCCGGTCCGATCATTCGTTATGACTGGGTGCGGCGCGAGCTGAACCAGCGCTATTTCAACTGGCCGAATTTCAGCCTCGGCGCCCGGCGCTTCATGATCGGCATGGGCATGAAAGTGCTGGTGGCCGACACCTTGTCGCCGCTGGTGGACATTGCCTTTCACCTGGAAAACCCGAGCCTGGTGGATGCCTGGATCGGTTGCCTCGCGTACTCGCTGCAACTGTTTTTCGACTTCGCCGGCTACAGCGCCATGGCCATCGGCCTGGGCTTGATGCTGGGCTTTCACTTCCCGGAAAACTTCAACCGGCCGTACCTGGCCAGCAGCATCCAGGACTTCTGGCGGCGTTGGCATTTGTCATTGTCCAGCTGGCTGCGGGACTACCTGTACATCGCCCTGGGCGGTAACCGCGACGGCGTGTGGCGCACCTATCGCAACCTGTTCCTGACCATGGCGATTGCCGGGTTGTGGCACGGCGGTGACAGCTGGAACTACCTGTTGTGGGGTTCGGCCCACGGTATCGCGTTGTGCATCGACCGGGCGTGGTCGCGTTCGAGCCTGCCGAGCATTCCGCCGGTGCTGTCGCACATCTTGACGCTGCTGTTTGTGTGCCTGGCCTGGACGTTATTCCGCGCACCGGACTTCCATTCGGCGCTGACCATGTACGCCGGGCAATTCGGCATGCACGGCATTGCACTGGGTGATGCGTTGGCCGTGGCCATGCGCCCGGCCCATGGCATGGCCGCGTTGCTCGGTCTGGTGTGCATCATCGCGCCGATCTGGCAGACCCGCTGCGAGCAGCGTTTTGGTACGCAGCCCTGGTTTGTGGTGGCCGCGTCCCTGTGGCCGGTGGCCGGGTTTGTGTTGTCGTTCGCGCTGATTGCCAGCCGCGATGCCGTACCGTTTCTGTACTTTCAGTTCTAAGGAAGCCTGACGATGCCCGCCCCTACCGCGCCGACCCCACCGAGTGAATTGGCCATTCGCACCAGCCCCCTGGCGGGCTGGGTGCTGGTGCCTTTCCTGGCGGCGGGGCTGTTGTCTTGCGTCTGGCTGATGGTCAAGGGCCCGGTGAGTTTCCTGCCGCCCAAGGTCGACAGCGACATGCTGTTGCATGGCGACGTGACTCACCGGTTTGCCAAGGAACTGTCCAAGGCGCCGATGGCCATCGAGGCGGCGAACCTGGAGCGCGGCGCCAGCTGGCTGGTGTTCAGTGACACCGGGCCGCGAGTCCGCCAGGGTTGCCCGGGCTGGCTGTTTATCAGCGATGAACTGAAGCTCAACCGCCACGCCGAAGACAATGCGCGCACCAAGGCAGACGCGGTGATCGACCTGAAAAAACAGCTCGGCCTACGCGGCATTGATCTGCAAGTGGTGGTGGTGCCGGACAAAACCCGTATCGCGGCCGCACAACGCTGCGGCGTGTATCGCCCGGCCGTACTGGAGGGCCGGGTCCAGCAATGGACCACGCTGTTGCAAGCGGCGGGCGTTGAAGCACTGGATCTGACCGACACCCTGAAACCGCTGGGCCCGGATGCGTTCCTGCGCACCGACACCCACTGGAGTGAAATCGGCTCGAACGCCGGTGCCCGTGCTGTGGCTCAGCGCATCCAGCAGCGCGGTATCCAGGCCACGCCGGAGCAAGCCTTCGACATCACCCAGGCGCCGCTCGCACCGCGTCCGGGTGACCTGGTACGGCTGGCCGGTCTCGACTGGTTGCCGCCGAAGTTGCAGCCAGTGGGCGAGCAGGTTGCGGCCAGTACGGCCCATGAGAAGGGGCCTGCAGCGTCCAGCAACCCTGACGATTTGTTCAGCGACGCCGGGTTGCCGAACGTGGCGCTGATCGGCACCTCGTTCTCGCGCAATTCAAACTTCGTGGGTTTCCTGCAAAAAGCCTTGAATGCACCGGTGGGTAATTTCAGCAAGGACGGTGGCGAATTCTCTGGCGCCGCCAAGGCGTATATCGACAGCCCGGCGTTCAAGCAGACGCCGCCCAAGCTGCTGATCTGGGAGATCCCCGAGCGTGATTTGCAGACGCCTTACGATCCGATAAAGATTAGTCAGTAAATTGACCATTTACCGCTCGTCTTAAAGATTTCTTCAGAAACACCAAAATAATGACACTCTCGATCCTTTGTCACAGAATGCGTACACAAAGGCGCCCACAAAAAGACCTGCGGTAAGCATCAGTACAGCTGACCTTTCACGTCTTTACGATGCGTCGTGAGGAGTGTTGGCGATGAGCCGAACCGATGATCTTTTTGAGTTGTTTGATAAGACAACTGCCAGTGATGTCCAGGGAATGGATTCGATGCTGCAATTCTTCGAAGACATCCCCGTCGATGACAGCGCCAGCCTCAACATGGGCAGCGGCGCGTCGTTCTCCCGACATTCCCCTTGTGCCAACGAGCAGCCACGCGACGCCGCGACCATCCGTGCGAACGTGGTGGCGCTGGTGTCCGTCAATGGCGGGGTCGGCCGCAGCACCCTGGCCACCGCGCTGAGCAGCGGTTTGCAGCGCGCGGGCCGGCCGGTGGTGGCGCTGGACCTGGACCCGCAAAATGCCCTCTATCACCACTTCGGCTTGAGCCACACCTTGCCCGGCATCGGGCGCACCAGCCTGCAGAACGAGCGCTGGAGCCACATCCTTCATTCAGGCTTCGCCGGTTGCCAGGTGATCACTTTTGGTGAAACCGATATCCGCCAGCAGGAAGACCTCCAGCGCTGGCTGAAACAGGAACCGGATTGGCTGGCGCAGCACCTGTCGGCCCTGAATTTGAGTGAGCAGGACACGGTGATCATCGACACGCCGGCGGGCAATAACGTCTACCTGCACCAGGCGCTGAACGTGGCCGATGTGGTGCTGGTCATCGCCCAGGCGGATGCCGCCTCCCTGGGCACCCTGGAGCAGATGGAGCAGTTGCTGGTGCCGCACCTTGATCGCCAGCCGGCGCTGCGTTGCCACTTCGTGATCAACCAGCTCGACGAGACTTCCGGCTTCAGCCTGGACATGGTCGAGGTGTTCAGGAAGCGCCTGGGTGACAACCTGCTGGAGGTGGTGCACCGGGACCCGGCGATCAGCGAGGCCCTGGCTTTTGGCAGCGACCCGCTGGATAACGAAGCGACGAGCATGGCCTGTGACGATATCAACGAGCTTTGCCGCCTGTTGATTGCCCGTTGAAAAGCCCGGGTTATGCCGCTAACGCCAGATGCTTATGCACAATCGGTTGGTTCGACATGTCATGAAACCGCAATTTTGCGGAGCGGTTCTCATCAGGCTGCAACTGCCTGTTTTGCGTGCGTTTTATTTTATGAACAAAAAATGACCAGTCAGCATTTTACCCTGTAAAGCTTGCTGCTACGGCCTCCGCAAGAATTCCATCAACAGAGTTATCCACAGGGCACGCTGCGACAAAATGCCCCCTAATTGCGCTCGGCCAGCAGCATCAGGTTGCGCGGGGTCAGCGGTGTTTCGCAGAAGCTGCCGACGTGCACCGTGTAGCCGTTTTCCGTGAGAAACAACGCGCGATCCAGCACCAGCCACATTTCCAGCGGGCGCCGAAACAGACCACGCAGCAATTCCAGGTTTCTCACCTCGGCCAGGCGCCGCCAGCCTTGGGCCTCCAGCGCCAGCCAATCCTGTTCACCGGTGGATAACCCCTTGAGCGCCGCCAGTTCGCGGCAGTAGTCGGCGAAGGGCTTGGCCAGCCAACTCACGGGCAGCGATGGCGTGGGCAGGTACTCGTCACTGCCGCGCAGTTGCCGTTGCAGACCATCGAAGCCCAGGCGCCTGGCCATCGAGGTGTCGCGCTGCTGGCGCACTCGCGCCCCAGCGGTAACGGTTTCGCTCAGCGGCAGGCCGAGGTCTTCCACCGATAAACGCAGTGATGAAGCCTGGGCGGTCATCGACAGTGGCAGGTAATGCTCGGCGCGGATGCGGTTATAGCAGCACGGTGCCACGGCCAGTTGCCGGCAGCCGGCGGCGCTGGCCAGCTGGAGCAGACGCACATGCAGGTCGCCGCAGGCATGCAGGGCGACGGGGGTTTGCTCGGGGCTGATCTGCATGTCGGCCATCACGTCTTGCAGGCGATGGGCGACGGGTAATTGATGGTGTTCGCTGAGCGACTGTCCGGAGGCAATCAGGGCCGGGTCGTGTTCCAGACACGTCAGTTGCTGCCCGGGTTGCAGCAGGCGGCGGCCGAGGTGGCCCTTGCCGGCGCACCAGTCGAGCCAGTGTCGGGGTGTCCTGGAAAATTGCAGGGCCGCGCCGAAGGCTTCGATCTGCTGCCATTTGCGGCCGGGCACATCAACATTCAGGCGGTGACGGGCGGCTGGAAGCGCACTGGACGGTAAGTTATCCACAGCACTGAGATTCAGCGACTGCATGGCCAGCTCGGGAAAGGGCGCGGGTGCCGGCAGGGTGTGAGGTTGGTTATGGCTGCTTTCCGCGTCTGCCAGCGAGCGCTGTCGCAGCCAGTGGGCCAGCTCGGGGTGCCGGGTTTCCCACGGCAATTGCAGATGGGTAAAGGGCCGTGGTCGCCACAGCCCTTGATGCTCGATGAGGAACGCGTCCAGCGCCTGGAAGCGGGCGAGCAATTGCTCACCCGTCAACGAGGCGTCAGCGGCCCTGGCAGGCATCGACCCGCAACCAGCGTTCCAGCAGCTTGAAGAAGCGCACCAGCACGTAGGACATCAGCAGGTAGAACAAGCCGGCGGCGAAGAAGATCTCCACCGGCAGGTAAGTACGGGCAATGATCGTGCGGGCCATGCCGGTCAGTTCCAGCAACGTCACGGTACTGGCCAGGGCGCTGGCCTTGAGCATCAGGATCACTTCGTTGCTGTAGGCCGGCAGGCCGATGCGCGCGGCACGCGGCAGGATGATGTAGAACAGCGCCTTGGGCTTGGACATGCCCAGCGCCCGCGCCGCTTCGATTTCACCCGGCGGGATGGCCTGGATCGCGCCACGCAAAATCTCGGCGATGTAGGCGGCGGTGTGCAGGGTCATGGTGGCGGTAGCGCACCAGAACGGGTCCCGCAGGTACGGCCACATGGCGCTTTCACGCACGGCGTCGAACTGCGCCAGGCCGTAATACACCAGGAACAACTGCACCAGCAGCGGCGTGCCCCGGAAGAAGAAAATGTAGCAATAGGGCAGGGTGCGCACGTACCACAGGCGCGAAGAACGTGCGATGCCCAGCGGGATTGCCAGCAGCAGGCCGGCGATTACCGCGATGGCCACCAGTTCCAGGGTCAGGGTCGCGCCCTGGGCCAGTCTTGGCAGCCACTTGATGATCACGGCCCAGTTCAGGCCGAGGTCGAAATGCGCCAGCCAGCTGTAGTCGCCACTCATTGCGTGCTCCTCGCAAAGCCGCGCGCGGCACGTTTTTCCAGGAAGTGCATGCCGGTCATCGCCAGGACGGTGAGGCCCAGGTACATGAAGGCCGCGACCATAAAGAAGGTGAAGGGCTGCTTGGTAACGGTCACGCCGATCTGTGCGTGGCGCATGATTTCTTCCAGGCCGATCACCGAGACCAGCGCGGTGTCCTTCATCAGAATCATGAACAGGTTGCCCAGGCCCGGCAGGGCGATGCGCCACATCTGCGGCATGATCAACCGGGTGAAGATCCGGAACTTCGACAAGCCCAGTGCG
Source organism: Pseudomonas sp. ADAK13 (assembly GCF_012935715.1). Classification (NCBI taxonomy): domain Bacteria; kingdom Pseudomonadati; phylum Pseudomonadota; class Gammaproteobacteria; order Pseudomonadales; family Pseudomonadaceae; genus Pseudomonas; species Pseudomonas sp. ADAK13. Next base: position 1,902,161 of record NZ_CP052860.1, on the reverse strand, counting down.
ACACCGGCTTCACGGTGACCCTTGGGGATTGCCAGGATCGCGCCGCGGAAGACTTCCGTGGCGTAGGCGCCAAAGCACAGGCCCAGGGCGATAACCCCGGCGGCGAAGGCGCTGAGGGACAGGTCGGGGTTGCCGAAGAATTCCCCGAGGGAACGCATCAGGTTGACCGTGCCGAAGTAAATCAGCAGTACCCACAGCAGTTCGGGGATGCCGCGAACCAGGGTGGAGTAAGCGCCGCCAAGCCATTGCAGGGGCTTGTACGGGGAAGTCTTGGCCAAGGCACCGGCCAGGCCGAGCACCAGCCCAAGGCACAGGGCCGTGAGCGCCAGCTTGACGGTCATCAGCGCGCCAGCGGCGAGCGCCGGGCCGAATCCGTAGAGGTCGAAATTCATGGTTTAGTCGTTTCGCAAGGCAAAGCTCAGGACCGGCGCACTCAAGCGAGCGCGCCGGGCAGGCCATTCAGGATCACTCGATGCTGAAAGGGAAGTACTTGTCGTTGATCTTCTTGTAGGTGCCGTCGGCCTTGATTTCGGCCAGTGCGGTGTTCAAGCGCTTGCGCAGCTCATCGCCTTTACGCACGGCGATACCGATCTTGTCGCTCTCTACCACCGGGTCGCCTTTGAATTCGTAGGCGGCACCGTCTTTGCTTTTCAGCCACTCGTACTGCACGTACTTGTCGGCCAGCATCCCGTCCAGTCGGCCGGAAGTCAGGTCGAGGTAGGCGTTTTCCTGGGTGTCATAGAGCTTGGCGGTGGTGTCCGGCAGCTTGTCTTCCAGGTAGGTACCGGCCAGCGTCGCACGTTGTGCGCCGATGATCTTGCCCTTCAGGTAACCGGCGTCGGTCTTGAAGTCCTTGGTGGCTTTCGGCGCGATGAACTGCAGCTTGTTGGAGTAGTACGGGTCGGTGAAGTCGACGGCCTGCTTGCGTTCATCGGTGATGGACAGCGAGGAGACCAGGAAGTCGAACTTCTTGGCGTTCAGGGCCGGAATGATGCCGTCCCAATCGGAGACGTACACCTTGCACTCGACTTTCATCTTGGCGCACAGGGCGTCGCCGATGTCTTTGTCAAAGCCCACTACGTTGCCGCTGGCGTCTTTATTGTTGAAGGGCGGGTAGGCCGCTTCGATCCCCATGGTCAAGGTCTCGGCCATCGCCGAGGCGCTGAATGCCATCGAAACGGCGGCAGCCAGGAGGAATTTTTTATAGTTCTGCATGCATGTTGCTCCGTTAGCGGTTGCTGGACATGAATTGTTTGCAGCGCGCCGAAAGCGGGTTTTCAAATACCTGCTGTGGCGATCCTTGCTCTTCGACCAGGCCCTGGTGCAGGAAAACCACTTCACTGGACACCTGACGGGCGAAGCCCATTTCATGGGTGACCAGCAGCATGGTGCGGCCTTCTTCGGCCAGTGCGCGGATCACATTAAGTACTTCCTGAACCATTTCCGGGTCAAGGGCCGATGTCGGCTCGTCGAACAGGATGACCTTGGGCTGCATGGCGAGGGTGCGGGCGATGGCCGCGCGTTGCTGCTGGCCGCCGGACAATTGCGCGGGGTAGGCGTGGCGCTTGTCACTGATGCCGACCTTGGCCAGCAAGGCTTCGGCGACTTCAATGGCCTCGGCTTTGCTTTGGCCCAGCACCCGGCGCGGAGCCTCGATGATGTTGTCGAGGATGCTCATGTGCGGCCACAGGTTAAAGTTTTGAAACACAAAACCGATCTCGCTGCGCAGGCGGTTGATCTGTTTGCCGTCGGCGGCCACCAGTTCACCGTTTTTCGCGGCCTTGAGCTTGAGCTCTTCACCGGCCACCAGGATTTGCCCCTGGTGCGGGTTTTCCAGCAGGTTGATGCAGCGCAGGAACGTGGACTTGCCGGAACCGGAGGAACCCAGGATCGAGATCACATCGCCGTCGCGGGCGGTCAGCGAGATGCCTTTAAGCACCTCCAGCTCACCATAGCGTTTATGCAAGTTGCGGATTTCAAGCGCGGGCGTGGCCTCAGCCATGTGGGGTCCTCATTGTGTTCATTGCGCTCCTGCTGTTGGGCCGCCTTCCTGGCGAGGCGCCAAGCTAGCATAGCGTTTGGATGACAGCCAACAGCCCTGCGGACGGTAAACAGACGGTGTGCGGCAGGGTGTCGCATCGGCACAGCAGTGTGTCGCGCCATCAACAACCGAACAGCCGTTTGAACCAGGATTCCTGCAGGTTTTGCGTAAAAAAGGGCGCGATGGTGCCAGCTTTGGCCGGGTGTTGGAAGGGTTAAACGGGTGAACGGTCCATATCAGCCCTTTAATAGGGCGTCACGCACAATTTGTGTGTGTTTTTGGTGCGCCTGTTCGTCTTTCAAGTGGGTCGCACAGTAACGCTATAGCGGAATGCCATTAGTGTCAGTGACTTACGAGAGCCGTTGAGTTTCCCTACAGCCCGCGTCAATCACGGCTCTGTAACATTTTGGCGCAAATCTTGCGTAAAAAATAAAGAACGCCCCGTTGGTTTCTTTTCACGAGAGAGACGCCAGACCGGGTGGACCGTATTCGCAATTCCTCGCAAAGGTGTGTCAATGAGTAGTACGCAAAGCTCCAATGACCTCGAACAGGGGCTCAAACCGCGTCACGTCACCATGCTGTCGATTGCCGGCGTTATTGGTGCCGGGTTGTTTGTCGGCTCCGGCCACGCGATTGCGGCGGCAGGGCCTGCCGTACTGCTGGCGTACGCCGCCGCCGGTACTCTGGTGGTGTTGGTGATGCGCATGCTGGCCGAAATGGCCGTAGCGTCTCCGGACACGGGTTCGTTCTCTACTTATGCCGACCGTGCGATCGGGCACTGGGCCGGTTTCACCATCGGCTGGTTGTACTGGTGGTTCTGGGTGTTGGTGATCCCGCTGGAAGCCAACGCCGCCGCGACCATCCTGCACGCCTGGTTCCCCAACGTGGCGATCTGGGCCTTCACCCTGATCATCACTTTGCTGCTGACGGCGACCAACCTGTTCAGCGTGAAGAACTACGGCGAGTTCGAGTTCTGGTTTGCGCTGATCAAGGTGGTGGCGATCATCGGGTTTGTGATCCTCGGCATCCTGGCGATTTTTGGCTTCCTGCCGGGCAGCCAGGTCAGCGGCGTGTCGCACCTGTTCGACACCCAGGGCTTCCTGCCCAACGGCATGGGCGCGGTGTTGGCGGCAATCCTGACCACCATGTTCTCGTTCATGGGCACCGAGATCGTGACGATCGCGGCCGCTGAGTCGAAGAACCCTGGCCAGCAAATCTCCAAGGCCACCAACTCGGTGATCTGGCGGATCGGCTTGTTTTACCTGGTATCGATCTTCATCGTGGTGGCCCTGGTGCCGTGGAATGATCCTGCGCTGGCGGCGGTCGGTTCCTACCAGACCGTGCTGGAGCGCATGGGCATCCCGAATGCCAAGCTGATCGTTGACTTGGTGGTGTTGGTGGCGGTGACTAGTTGCCTGAACTCGGCGTTGTACACCGCTTCGCGCATGATGTTCTCCCTGGGCCGTCGCGGTGATGCGCCAGCGGTGTCCAAGATCACCAACAAGAGCGGCACGCCTTACTGGGCGGTGTTGCTGTCTACCGGCGCAGCGTTCCTGGCGGTATTCGCCAACTACGTGGCCCCGGCGGCGGTGTTTGAATTCCTGCTGGCCAGCTCCGGCGCCATCGCGTTGCTGGTGTACCTGGTGATCGCCGTGTCGCAACTGCGCATGCGCCAGAAGCGCACGGAAGCGGGCGAGAAGATTGCCTTCAAGATGTGGCTGTTCCCGGGCCTGACGTACGCGGTGATCGTGTTCATCGTCGGCGTGCTGACCATCATGCTGTTCCAGGAAGCGCACCAGGTGGAGATCATCGCCACCGGGATCCTGAGCTTGCTGGTGATTGCGGCGGGGCTGATTGTGTCGCGTCGGCGCAAGAGCCTGAAGGTAGGGGCTGCGGTGCTGAATTGATGTAGCGCGCGGCAAAAAAAATGGGAGCCTTCGGGCTCCCATTTTTTTGATCAGCTCTCTGAGCTGACCAGCGCCTGTGACGCTGCGACGTAATCAGCCTGGAACTCTGGTGATTCAATCCACGCCAGGGCCGCTGCTTCATCCTCGGTATCCGTGGCCCACTGGCGATACTCGATCAGCGCCGCAAGGATAAAGTCAGTCGCTTCCTCTTCGCCTTCCTGCTCCAGCACGACCGCCAGCAGCGGGTGCGCGAGGAACACCGCACACAGCGCCTGTTGGCTGGTTTCGCCCGCAGTGCGCATCTCCAGGAACAGCTCGATCAAATCCACTGACTCAAGGTCAATGCGGCTGTCATCGCCGGCAAAGGCGTCCGGCTTGGTGGCGACGGCGCGTTGAGTGCGGTTCTGCTTGGCCTTGGCTTTTGCCCGGTGGGCGCGTTTTTGCTGCTTGTTCGGCGAGGCCATGGGCTCACGTCCTTGGTGTCAGGATCTGGGGATGGCGTATTGAAGCGCAGGTCGGGGGAAATCCCAAGGGTTTCTAAGTGCGACCCGTCACTTGGTGTCCCGGAGCGGCTTGGTCCAACTCCCCTCGCTGCAACCACGCCAACGCAATCGGCCACAACCGATCCTGATACTGGCTGCGAAAGAACGCGAAGTGTCCGACCTCCTTTTCGCCGATATCTTCAGGGGCGATTCGCAGATGCGTGCGTTCGCTGCGTTCGAAATAACCCAAAAGGCGCTCGATTGCCGCCACCGTGCCAAACGGATCATCGGTAATGCTGATCGCCAATACCTGTGCCTTCACCCGGGAAAACGGCAACTCACCCAAGGCCCTGCCGCTCGGTCGTTTTTCATAACCCGGCGTCGGCGTACTCCAGTCGCGCACCACGCCCGTCGGGGTATCCTCCAGCCAGCCCATACGCTTGCCCGGAAAGTAGCCAAACACAGCGGTCACCAACGGCATCACCACGTGCCATTTGGCAAACATCCGCCAACGCGTGCTCGCCTCATAGTCGCGCCAGTAGGCAAACTGTGCGCCCACGGTGACCAGTCGCCGAATCGCCGCCCCGGACGCTCCGAGTCCCGCCGCGCAGCCACCGAAACTGTGCCCGACCACATCAATGGGCTGCCCCGGAAACTCTCGCTGAGCCCGCTGCAGGATCGCTTCGAAATCCAGCACGCCCCAATCCGACCACGAGGCCTTGAACCCCTTCAGCGGGCCGCTGCGGGACTCGCCGATGCCACGGTAGTCGTAGGTAATGACGTCGATGCCATTGGCAAACAGGTAGTCGGCAAAACGCGAGTAATGCCGGCAGCGCACCGAGGTCGCGGCGTTGATGATCACCACGGGGCGTTCGATGTCAGTCCTGATGTGGCGCCAGGTAAAACCGCCAATGGGATAACCGTCGGCGGCGGGCTCGCGGAATGCTTCGGCGGGTGGTCGGGTTGGCAGGTTCATGAGCGGGCTCGGTGCTTGCGCTTTCGATGGGGCATCAAGGCCCGTGCGCAGTTTTATAAGACGTCGAAGCTATCAAATTTCGCGTAATAAAAAACCCCAGGGATTTCTCCCCGGGGTTTTGGCGTTTGCCGGCCTATCGCACTAACGGCAGGGTCACCACAAACTCACTGCCCAGCCCGTCACCGTCGCTGAGGGCGATTACCGTGCCGCCATGGGCTTCCACCAGCTCGCGCACCACCGTCAAACCAATGCCCAGGCCGGCGCCGTTGAAGCCGACGGCATGCACGTCCTGGACAAACGGATCAAAGATAAATGGCAACGCCTGGGCCGAGATGCCGATGCCGGTGTCGATCACGCTCAGTAGCAGCACTTTGCGCTCCAGTGTCACCGAGAGTCGCACAATGCCGCCGGCGGGCGTGTATTTGATGGCGTTGCCCAGGATGTTGCCGAGGATTTGCGTGAGGCGAATCGCGTCGCCGTTGACCATTAATGGTTCTTGCGGCACTTGGGACGTGAAGTGCAGCTTCTGGGTGATCATCGACGGTGTGCAGACTTCGATGGCCCGCTCAATGATCGGCACGATGTCCAGCACCTCGCAGTCCAGCCGCAGTTTGCCGGTGCTGGCGCGGGACACGTCCAACAGGTCTTCCACCAGGCGCGACATGTGCTGCACCTGGCCTTCGATCAGCGATTGCATGCGCGGCAGTTCGGCGCTGGGGACGCGGGCGAGGCGGCCGGCGATCATGCTGATGGGCGTCAGCGGGTTGCGCAGTTCGTGGGCCACGAGCGCCAGGATGTTCTTTTGTTGAATCAGCGCGCGCTCGGCAGCGGCTTGCAGCTCCTGGGCGCTGAGGGCGGCAATCACCAGTTGGGCGTTGGCCTCGCGCATTTCCTGGGACAACTGATGTTGCTCGCTCTGCCGGGGCAGGGCGGCATCGGATTGGGCGAGCAGAATGGCGAGCACCAGTTGTTGATTGGCCTCCACCAGATGCTCGATCTGCTGGGTGTCGCCCAAGCGGTTTTTGGCGTCGGTCAGCTCTTGTTGCAGGGCCGCGAGCACGGCGCGGGCCTCGACGGTTTTCTGGCCGAGCAGGAACAGTTCGCGCGCGGCACTGGCCACGGCGTCCTTGTTCTTGTCATCGGCCTTGCTCATGGGAGTGGCTCACACATTGACAGCACCGGGGTGTTGTCGGGTAGGGCGGCCGCCGAGCAGCCCTTCCTGGTCGGGCAGGCGTTCGCCGATTTGCAGGCCGTCGTCATCGATGTGGTACTGGCGCAGTTCATCGGAATGCGCGCTGGCGCGTACCTTGACCACGGCCATGATGCGCAACAGGCGGCTTTGCACTTCGATGTAGCGCTGCACGATGATCGCGTCGGTGAGGAACGCGGTGCCGTAGGGGCTGAAGCGCAGGTCGGTGTAGCGGTCTTCCAGCTCGGAGGTCATCAGCACGCTGACGCCGGCGCCGGTGAGGGCGGTGACCATGCGCGACAGTGATTCACGGAAATCATCGCGAAAGGTCGGCGCCAGGGCCAACTCGAAGCCCGACAGCGAGTCGATGACCACGCGGGTGGCCTTCAGGCGGGTGATTTCGTTGAGCAGCAAATGCACCACTTCATCGATGGACAGGTCGGGGGCACGGCTGTCCACCAGGCCCACCTGGCCGCTTTCAATCAGTTGTGCGAGCACCGCGTTCTGCAGGTGGTTGGGGCGCTGTTCAAACGCCGCGATCACGCCGGTTTCGCCGTTGCGAGCACCTTCGGCCAGGAACGATGACGCGAGGATGCTTTTACCTGAGCCGGAAGGGCCGGCCACCAGCAACGAGTAACCCCGGGGCAGGCCGCCGCCGAGCATTTCATCCAGGCGCGGAACGCCCATTTTCAAACGTTGTGAGCCTGGCGCCAGTGGTGCGGGGATATTGGCAGCCGCAGGCGGGAAAACCTTGATGCCCGATGTCGCAATGCGGAAGGTGTGCAGCCCCGGCAAGGTCGGCTGGCCGCGCATCTTCATGATTTCCATTTTGCGTACCATGGAATTGCGTTGCACGCTCTGGCGCAGCCAGATCAGGCCGTCGGCCACGGTGAAAATCGGGTTGGTGTCGGTTTCGGTGAAGTACTCGCCAATCAGGAAGGTCGTGGCCTGCCAGGTGGTCATCAACATGCCCAGTTGCTGGACGAACTGCGGCAGGTTGTTGTTGGGGTTGTCCTGGGTCTGGCTGGCCAGCACCACCGAGCGGAACGAGTCGACAAATACCAGCGCGGGGGCATGGGTTTCGACGGCGACGACGATGCGCCGCAGCACTTCGTCAAGGTCGCCGGCCAAGGTGTCGTCGGCCAGGTTGATATAGCGAATCGAATGGTTGATGGCCTCGCTGTCGAAAAAATCGAACTGCTGCTGGTAGCGCAGCATCTTCAGCGGAGGCTCGCCCAGCACGGTGAAAAACAGCGCCGGGCGTTCAGGCGTGGCCAGGGCGAACATCATCTGATGGGCCAGGGTGGTCTTGCCGCAACCCGGAGGGCCGGCGATCAGGTTGAACGAAAACTCCGGCAAACCTCCGCCAAGCACTTCGTCCAGTCCTGGCACGCCGGTGGCCAGGCGGTTGATTGTCACTTTGGTGCTCATGGCGAAGTATCCTGCGCAGGGTTGCCGCTCAAAGAGTTTTCCCACACGGCGCGCAGCAAGCGTGCGGTGAGCGAGGGCCCGATCAGTGTGGTCAGCAACTCATAAAGTGTCTTGAGCAGCGTTTCGCCGAAAAACAGGCTGTCGGCTTCGCTTTGCTCAAGCAGTAGGGTTTTGAGGGCCGTCATGTCGCGGGCGGGCAGGTTGTCAAAGCTGCCGGCCAGACGCGGATGGCTGGCGGCGCACAACAGCAGGCTGCGCCGGTACAGGGCGGCCACGCCGTGCTGGCCGATAATCGGGGTGAGGGCGCTGTCGATGTCCTGCAGGGTGGCAATAATTGCATCAGCTGCCCGTGACGGGCCGGGGTTACCGTCCATCCGCTGCGCCAGAGAGGCGACTATCTGGCTACTCTCTTCGCTTACCGGGGGCATGGCTGACTGATTGTGGTGGAATGCAGCCTTGATGGTACACCTTCGTATACGGGCACAGAGATTCATTTGCCCATATGCCCCTATATCACTCCATCCACTTCGATGGGATGCCCGCCGATGCTAGGCTTGCGACCTTTTAGCCAGGATGGGAGCGTCAATGAGCCGCGATGCACTTGAGCACAATCAGATACCGATCTACTTCTGTGCAGTGATCGTGGCGGCGGTCGCCGGGCTGTTGGCGCCCTCGCTGGCACGGGAACTGAGCGGGTGGGTCACGCCCGCCATCGCTGTGCTGATGTACGCGATGTTCCTGCAAATACCCTTTCTGGACCTGCGCGAGGGCTTGGGCAACAAGCGCTTCATGTCCGCGTTGCTGCTGGCCAATTTCCTCCTGATTCCACTGCTGGTGTGGGCGCTGACCCGTGGCCTGGTGGAACACCCGGCGATCCTGGTGGGGGCGTTGCTGGTGCTGTTGACGCCGTGCATCGACTACGTGGTGGTGTTCACCCATATCGGCAAGGGCGACTCGCGATTGATGCTGGCGGCAACCCCGATTCTGTTGCTGCTGCAATTGCTGCTGTTGCCGGTGTACCTGGAGTTGATCCTCGGGGCGCAGTCACAGGTGGTGGTTTCGGTGGGGCCGTTTGTCGAGGCCTTCCTGCTGCTGATCGTTGCCCCCATGATTCTGGCGGTGCTGACGACTTCCCTGTCCCGGCGATCGAGTGTCATCAGTGCCTGGAGCGAGGTCTGGGCCTGGTTGCCCGTGCCGGCCATGGCACTGGTGCTGATGGTGGTGATCGGCTCGCAAATCACCGCCGTGGTCCGCGATATCGGCCTGCTGGCGCCGGTGATCCCGGTGTACATCGGCTTTCTGTTGCTGGCGCCGCTGATGGGCGCGCTGGCGTCGTGGCTGTTCAAGCTGCCATCGACCACCGCGCGGGCGGTCACCTTCAGCGCGTCCACGCGCAACTCCCTGGTGGTGTTGCCGCTGGCGCTGGCGTTGCCCGAAGACATCCGTGGGCTTGCCGCCGCCGCCGTGATCACGCAAACCCTGGTGGAGTTGGTGGGGGAGCTACTCTACATCCGGCTGATGCCGCTGCTGATCTGGCCCGCTCGTCGTTAGGCTGATGAATGTTTGATTCCGTTCAGGGGGCATTCAGGGTGGTGGTCGGCAACATGAGCCGGTTTACCCCACCTGACAGGCTGAATAATGGATCAACACAACCGCTTTCGAATGGAATCGCTGGGTATCTTTTTTATCGCCTTGCTGCTGTTTACCCTGGGCATCTGGGGCCAGCAGCCACAAGGCTTCGACGGTCGCTGGGCGGTGTTTATGCAAGAGATGTTTCGCCACGGTGCGAGCCTCTTTCCTACCACCTACGGCGAGCCTTACCCGGACTACCCGGGCACTGCGACCTACCTGAGCTACCTCTTCGCCCGCCTGTTCGGCGCGCCCAACGACCTGGCTAACGTGATGCCCACCGCCCTGGCGTCTGCCGGGGTGATGGCGCTGATCTATCGCTTGCTGGTGCCGTCTGGCCGCGCGTGGGCGCTGCTGACAGTGCTGCTCACCGCATTGACCGCGCAGTTGCTGGAGAAGTCGCGGTCGGTGTGCCTGGACCAGATGATCTCGCTGCTGTGCCTGGGGTGTTTCTACCTGTTGCATACCGGCGAGCGCAGGGGCTCGCGGCTGCGGCAATACGCGATATTTCCGTTGTTCGTGGTGGCGTTTGCCATTCGCGGGCCGCTGGGGCTGATCGAGGTCTGTGGAGTGGCCTGTGTCTACTGGGCGCTCGGCACGGCTCGTACGCGGGAAGAGCGCATTGCGCTGCTTAAGAAGGTGATTGCCCACGGCGTGATTGGCCTGGTCCTGCTGGCCGGCTGTTGGTGGGTGCTGCTGAAGCTGGCGCGGATCAGCGGTGGCGATAGCTTCGTCGATGATGTGCTGCGGATGCAGTTTGCCGGGCGTCTCGACGAAACCGGCGAGCCGTTCTATTTCTACTTCAAATTGAGCCTGTACCGCTATTTCCCGGTGGTGCCGCTGGCGCTGGCGACGTTGATCGCCCTGCGCCACAAATGGTCGGTGCGTGACGAGGATGCCGACGTGCAGTTGATGCTGCGCCTGGCCGCCTGCGGGCTGATGATTTTGCTGGGCTTGTCCATCCCGCACTTCAAGCGCGCCTATTACATCGTGCCCATGGTCCCGATGTTTGCCGCGGTGGCCGCCTACGGCTTGCTCCAGGCGCATGGCTGGCTGCTTGGCGTGCGGCGTGGCTATGAGTGGCTGGTGGCGGCCTTGCCGGTGCTGGGCGTCGTGGTGGTGTTCGTCTGTCGACACCTGTGGCACAAGCACGGTTATTGGCCGGATGTTTCAGTGCCGGGGCTGGTGGGTGTGCTGATCGTGCTGCAACTGGCCGCCGTGATCGCCTGGCGGTGTTTGCAGGGCAATCTCGGCCAGCGGTTGGTGGTGCTCAGCCTGATTGCGTTGGCGACCCAATGGCTGGTGCTGGTGAAGGTGTTGGAGCCGGCAAAGGATCTGCAATTCGACACCCGGAACTTCGTTGGCGCGGTGGAGAAGCTGCGTGCCGATAATCCCGGGACCCTGGTCTTTGTGGACCTGGCCAAGGACACCTGGGCGATTCGCTACATCATGAACCTGGATCACGACGAGCAGCCGCTGTTCATCGGGCGCAATGAACCCTTGCGGGTGGACACGCTGCCGCGTCCGGCCTGGGTGATTGTGGAGCGCAAGCAAACCGCGTTGCTCAATGGCACGCCGCTGGAGCATATGGCGCCAGTGTTCAACGGGCGGTTGAACGACAACCCGCTACTGGTGTTCCTGGTGAAGTGAATCAGTCGCCGTATTCATCGTGGCGGTGCATTCAGGTGCGCCGGATGCGGCATCGCCTTCACTACCCAGGAGCAGCCAGGGCAGCCCGTGAGGCTCGGCGTTGAGTGCGCCCTGCACGCGGGTCAGGGCTTTTTCCGTGATCCGCAGTAGGTCGAGTGGTGATCACTGGGGAATTAAGGACAGATCAAGGGAGTCATAAGGCGATGTTGATCGCCGACAGTTTGGTTCGTCTTGCTGTAGGGTCGCGGCTTAAATGACCGGCGGGTCTGATAACGCGCTTTGCAGCCTGCCGAAACGCGGACGCGTGCTAGGCTTTGATACTTTCGCAGTGATGATTTCGGGTGTGACATGGAAGCAGTAAAAATGGATTTTGAGTCCGCAGGGGCAGAGAGCGCTGGCAGTAGTCATGTGATCGGCCGTTCCTGGCTTGGAGGTCTGAGCATTTGTTTTGACGGAGGTTGCAGCTACCCCTCGATGATCAGCGTGCTGGAGGCTGTGTTCAGGCGCTACGGACGCCTGGTGCGCTTTGGCGAGTCGCTTTCGGCTCAGGGCTGGATTGATCGGGTGGAGGCGAGTGGTTTTCACATCTCCGATCAGGAGCGGATGGCGGTGTTGACGTTGATGCGGGGTTGACGCTGAGGGTCCAAAAATTCCAGACAACAAAAAACCCGCACCAGGCGGGTTTTTTGTGTGTTTCAGATGACGTTTGCACCACCTGAAACTGAATAGTGGTGCCCAGAGACGGAATCGAACCGCCGACACGGGGATTTTCAATCCCCTGCTCTACCGACTGAGCTATCTGGGCAACGGGGCGCATTAAACGGGTTTTTCAGAGGGTCGTCAAGCAAGTTTTCAAAAAATATTTAATTATTACCGTCGCTTACGGGCCAACCCCCAGATTTGATCAATTATTCAGCAGGTGGCACGTAGCCGTCGGCCTTGGCGTAATCTTCGCCGGAAAAGAACTTGTCCATCTCGCCCTGCAGGTATTTGCGGTCTTCGGCGTTCATCATGTTCAGGCGTTTTTCGTTGATCAGCAGGGTCTGGTGTTTTTGCCAGTCGGCCCAGGCTTTGGCGGAGACGTTGTCGAAGATGTCCTGGCCCTTGGCGCCAGGGAACGGGGCGCGCTCCAGGGCGGGCAGTTCTTCGTGGTACTTGCGGCAGATGATGGTGCGGGTCATGACGGAACTCCTGCGTTCAATACTTCAGCCGCGCGCTTCAGCAGTTTTTTTACCGGGGCAGCAAGGCCCAGGCGCGGCGGGGTGGCGAGGTTATACCAGAGCCAGTCAGCCTCGGCCACGTGGTGGGCAGACTCCTGGACCTGGACCAGCCAGGGTTCGATAGCCAGTTGGAAGTGGCTGAAGGTGTGGATCAGGCCGGGCAGTTCCTGGTGTTCGCCCAACGCCAGCGAGTGCTGGTTGGCCAGGTGTTCCAGGTCGCTCAGGTCATCCAGCTCCGGCAAACTCCACAAACCGCCCCACAGGCCCGTGGACGGCCGACGGTAAAGCAGAATCGCGCCTTCGCCATTGGCCAGCAGCGGCATTAGCGTGCGCTTCTGGGGCACGGTCTTGCGCGGCTTGGGGATCGGGTAGCGGGTTTCCAGGCCGAGCATGTGGGCTTCGCAGCCCTTTTCCAGCGGGCACAGCAGGCAGCTGGGTTTGCTGCGGGTGCAGAGGGTGGCGCCCATGTCCATCATCGCCTGGGTGTAGGCGTTGACCCGATCGTGGGGCGTGAAGCGCTCTGCAGTGGCCCACAGCTGTTTGGCGACCTTCGGTTCGCCCGGGTAACCCTCTTGTGCGGTAAAGCGCGCCAGCACGCGCTTGACGTTGCCATCCAGGATCGGCGCCCGCAGGCCCATGCTCAGGCTGGCAATCGCGCCAGCGGTGGACAGGCCGATGCCGGGCAACTCAGTGAGCTTTTCGACATCACGGGGAAACTCGCCGCCGTATTCGGCCACGACGATCTTCGCGGTCTTTTGCAGGTTGCGCGCCCGGGTGTAGTAACCCAGCCCGGTCCACAGGTGCAGCACTTCGTCTTCCGGTGCGGCGGCCAGGGCTTCGACCGTTGGCAGGGAGGCCATGAAACGGTCGAAGTAGTTCAGCACGGTGCTGACCTGAGTCTGCTGCAACATGATCTCCGAGACCCACACCCGGTAAGGCGTGATGCCCTGTTGCCAGGGCAGGTCATGGCGACCGTGGCGGTCGTACCAGTCGAGCACCGCCGTTGAAAATTGCTCGCTTCTCATCGTTTGAACAGGCCTTTCAGAGCATCTTTCAACTGTGGATTTACCTTGTCGAGCTTCTGTTCAAGCTTCTCGCTGAGTTTGTTGCCTGCCGCCTTGATAGCGACCTGGCTCAGGCCGTCCTTGTCCAGGCGGCAAGCCTTGGCGCCCAGTTCCAGCGGGCCACGGCAGCGCAGCGGGACTTCGATGTTCTGGAAGTTGGAACCCACCTCGCAGGCCGGGTCCGGCACCTCGCGCTGGTCGCCCTCGACGATGATGCCGACGCGGTAGTCCATGCCCAGCACACGCAGGTCGATGTCACCGTTGCCGTTGACGGTCAGGCCCGGGATGCGCACTTTCAGGTCCGGGTTGCTGGCCACGCCGTTACGGAAGGTCAGGTTGCCCTTGAGCTCCTGGAACGGCGTGTCCTTGCCGCGCTGTTCGCCGCTGAGGGTCTTGCGGTTGAGCAGGGCGATGCCGGTGCACAGCTGTTGCTCAAGGTTGGCGTTGAGCAGCACACCGTTGTTGATTGCGAAGCTGGCGGTGCCGTTGAGGCTGTCGATCAGGGCCTTCTGGCTATTGCCGCGGCCATTGAGATTGCTGTCGAGGGTGAGCTGGCCCTTCACCGGCGGGTTCTGCCCTTGGGCTTGCAGGATGCGCTCGACCGGTACTTGCTTGATGCGGGTTTGCAGCGCCAGCAGCGGGATGTCCTGGCGCACATCAAGGTTGCCGTTGGCCTGGAAGGTGCCGTTGTAGAGACCGCCGCTCAAGGTGTCGAGCTTGAGCTGGCCATCGAGGCCGGAGGCTTTCAGTGCGGCGTTCTGGATCGGCAGCTTGCTCAGGGTCAGTTGGCCGAAGGACAGGTCGGCATTCACGTCCAGGGTGCGCAGGCGGGTCAATGGCAGCAGTTTGTCGGTGCTCCACGCGCCCTTGGTCGGGGCGTCCGGCAGCGGTGTGGTGCCACCGGCCGCCATGGCGCCGGCTTCGCTGCTTTGCACTTCAGCCTGGCGTGCGGCCGTAGCACCTTTGGCAGCGTCGGATTTGGCTGGCAGGTAGTTGTCGGCATTGAACGTGTCGGCCTTGAGCTGCACCCGCAGGGACTGCTTGGCGAAATCATCCACGGCCACGCGACCGGTGAAGGTGCTCTCGTCGAGTTTCAGGTTGAGGTCTTCAAGCGCCAGGCTGGTGGGCGTGCCCTTGAGGCGGCTGACCAGTTCGACCTTGCTCAGGCTGCCAGCGGCCATCGGCGGCAGCGGGTTGCCGACGCTGTCGAGGAACTTGGCCAGGTCAAACTGGGCAATCGACAGGGCGCCGCTGAGTTGCGGGGTCTTGTCCAGGTCGTTGACCTTCAGCTCGCCCAGGGCGCGCAGCTGGTTCAGCGACAGCTTCATGTTGGTCCATTCGGCAATGTTGGCAGACTGGTCCAGCAGCAATTGGCCTTGAGTCGAAAAGGTCACGGTCTTGCCTTGCAGCGGCTCGCCGGTGGCTTCACCAGTGACTTTCATGTCTTCGAACTGATAGCGCTTGAGGGCGCGCTGAATGCGCAGGTTGCCGTTGACCTCGGTCTTGACGCGCATCAGCGGCTGGTTGGTGCCGAAGAATGCGGTGAGTTTCACCGGAATGCTCGCGCCTTCATGCACGGCGCCGGCACTCAACTGGATGCTTTCGGCGCTGAACTGTTTGCCGGTCTGCTCGTCGTTGTATTCGACGCGGGCGTTGTTGATGGTCAGGCTGTCGATGTCCAGGCGGATCGGCTGGGGCGGCTTTTCGGGCTTGGGTGGTGTGGCAACTTCAGCGACGGCAGGCGTGCTGGCGGCTGTGCTCGGGTCCGGCACATTCTTGCCGATGTCTTCCCAGTTGCCATGGCCATGCACATCTTTGTTCAGGCGCAGGTTCAGGCCTTCGACGCGCACATCGCTCATCTGCACTTCACGGCGCAGCAGCGGCAGTACACGCACCGACAGGCCTAGCATCTGCAAATCGGCAAACGGTTGGGTCGGGTTGGTCAGGGTCGCAACGCTGGCCTCGTGTAATTCAAGGCCGAGCCAGGGGAACAGGCTCCACCCGATGTCGCCATTGAGCGTCAGCTCGATGTGGGCCTTGTCGCGGGCAATCTGGCGAATCTCGTCTTTATAGTCGTTGGGATCGAAGAGATGGGTCAGGGCAAAGCCTAGAGCCACAATGATCAGCAACAGCCCGAGAAGTACCAGACCCAGGATTTTGCCGAACGCTTTCATGGGCGAGTCCTTGTATGTCGATTTCAAAATTTAGCCGCAGAGTATAACGCCCGAAGGCTTACGTCAGTTCGCGGATAGTTACATTGTATCTAGAGGCCGGAAAACGGAATTTTGGCGCCAGACAAATCAGATATCCCGAAAAAGGTGATATCAGTTTGGTTTTTCTGTCATCCACAGATGCTAATCTTCGCCTGTTCGTCCGCCTTCTGCGGCTAAACGTCGCGTCAAAAAGGAGCTTTACTCAACAAAACGGCCACGCCTTGCGTGTAAGGCCGAGGGAGAGAGTGCCTGACGGACACATACTAATAACTGGGGGAAACACCAATGAGCACTAGCACTGCGGCAGGCCATACCGCCGCACAGCCTGCGTTCCTGTCCAAGGAGCGCATTATCGCCAAGCCCGGGTTCAACCGTTGGCTGGTACCACCGGCCGCCCTGGCCATCCACTTGTGCATCGGCATGGCTTATGGCTTCTCGGTGTTCTGGTTGCCGCTGTCCAAGGCACTGGGCATCACCGCACCGGTCGCCTGCGCGCCGGACATGAGCTTTATCAGCCAGGTCTTCTCGTCCCAATGCGACTGGCCCATCTCCATGCTGGGCTGGATCTACACCCTGTTCTTCATCTTCCTGGGCTGCTCGGCAGCGATCTGGGGCGGCTGGCTGGAACATGCCGGGCCACGTAAGGCTGGTGTCGTGTCGGCCTTGTGCTGGTGTGGCGGCCTGCTGATCTCGGCATTGGGGATTTATACCCACCAGATCTGGCTGATGTGGATCGGCTCCGGGGTCATTGGCGGTATCGGCCTGGGCCTGGGCTACATCTCGCCGGTGTCGACCCTGATCAAGTGGTTCCCGGACAAGCGCGGCATGGCTACCGGCATGGCGATCATGGGCTTCGGCGGCGGCGCGATGGTTGGCGCCCCGTTGGCGGCCGCGCTGATGGGCCACTTTGCCTCGCCGACCAGCGTTGGCGTGTGGCAGAGCTTCGTGGTCATGGCGGTGATCTACTTCGTGTTCATGATTGGCGGCGCCTTGTCCTACCGCGTTCCGCCAACCGGCTGGAAGCCCGAGGGCTGGACTGCCCCGGCGAAGAAAGCCAGCAACGCGATGATCACCCACCGTCACGTGCACGTGAACGTGGCCTGGAAAACCCCGCAATTCCGCCTGGTGTGGCTGGTGCTGTGCCTGAACGTGTCTGCCGGTATCGGCATCCTCGGCATGGCTTCGCCGCTGCTGCAGGAAGTGTTCGGCGGCAAGTTGCTGGGTAACGGCCTGACGTTTGGCCAACTGGATGCCGGTCAACTGGCTTCCATCGCGGCCATCGCCGCCGGCTTTACCGGTCTGTTGAGCCTGTTCAACATCGGTGGCCGGTTCTTCTGGGCGTCGTTCTCCGACTACCTGGGCCGTAAAAACACCTATTTCGTGTTCTTCGCCCTGGGCTTTGCCCTGTACGCATTGATCCCGAACCTCGGTCACCTGGGCAACGTTGCGCTGTTCGTGGCCGCGTTCTGCATCATCCTGTCGATGTACGGCGGTGGTTTTGCGACGGTACCGGCTTACCTGGCGGACCTGTTCGGTACGCAAATGGTGGGTGCGATCCACGGTCGTCTGCTGACGGCATGGGCGGCGGCGGGCGTGTTGGGTCCGGTGCTGGTGAACTACCTGCGTGAGTATCAGTTGAGCATCGGCGTTGAACGCGCTGCCGCCTACGACATCACCTTGTACATCCTCGCCGGCCTGCTGGTGCTGGGCTTTATCTGCAACCTGCTGGTACGGCCGGTGGCAGACAAGTACTTCATGACCGACGCGGAACTGGCTGCCGAACAGGCGCTGGGCCACGACAAGGGCGCCGATTCCAGCACCGTGCTGGAATGGAAAGCCTCCTCCGGCAGCGTGCCGCTGGCGGTAGCCGCCTGGCTGGTGGTGGGTATTCCGCTGGCGTGGGGCGTGTGGGTCACCCTGCAGAAAACCGCAGTACTGTTCCACTAACACCGCGTAACCCTTGTGGGAGCGCGCTTGTGTGGGAGCGGGCTTGCTCGCGAATGCGATGGATCAGTCAGCCCATGTTTGGCTGACACACCGCTTTCGCGAGCAAGCCCGCTCCCACACAAAGCTGCTCCCACACTTGTACTGACATGTCTATCCTCGACACTCCATCAGTCTTATCCCCTCCGATGTTTCTGTTTAGCGCCCGCGCCCCTATAATGGCTGCCTTTTTCGCCCAATGATTTTGCGGAGCTGGTGATGGCCGAACGTAAGGCGTCCGTCGAGCGCGATACTCTGGAAACCCAGATCAAAGCCTCGATTAACCTGGATGGCACCGGAAAGGCCCGATTTGATATCGGTGTACCTTTTCTTGAGCACATGCTGGACCAGATCGCCCGTCACGGGCTGATCGACCTGGATATCGTCAGCAAGGGCGACCTGCATATCGACGACCACCACACGGTGGAAGACGTCGGTATCACGTTGGGCCAGGCATTTGCCAAAGCCATCGGCGACAAGAAAGGCATCCGTCGCTACGGCCACGCCTACGTCCCGCTGGATGAAGCACTGTCGCGTGTGGTCATCGACTTCTCCGGCCGCCCGGGCCTGCAGATGCACGTGCCGTACACCCGCGCCACCGTCGGCGGCTTTGACGTCGACCTGTTCCAGGAATTCTTCCAGGGCTTCGTCAACCACGCCCTGGTCAGCCTGCACATCGACAACCTGCGTGGCACCAATACCCACCACCAGATCGAGACCGTGTTCAAGGCCTTCGGTCGCGCCCTGCGCATGGCCGTGGAGCTGGATGACCGCATGGCCGGGCAAATGCCGTCGACCAAGGGCGTTCTGTAATGCAGACGGTCGCGGTTATCGATTACGGCATGGGTAACCTGCACTCGGTGGCCAAGGCCCTCGAACACGTAGGTGCCGGCAAGGTGCTGATCACCAGCGATGCCGACGTGATTCGCGAAGCCGACCGGGTGGTGTTCCCGGGTGTGGGTGCGATTCGCGACTGCATGGCCGAGATTCGCCGCCTGGGCTTCGACAGCCTGGTGCGTGAAGTCAGCCAGGACCGGCCGTTCCTCGGCATCTGCGTGGGCATGCAAGCCTTGCTCGACAGCAGTGAAGAGAACGAAGGCGTCGACTGCATCGGTCTGTTCCCGGGTCAGGTGAAGTTTTTCGGCAAGGACCTGCACGAAGACGGCGAGCACCTGAAGGTGCCGCACATGGGCTGGAACGAAGTGCGCCAGACCGTGGATCACCCGCTGTGGCACGAAGTGCCGGACCTGGCGCGTTTCTACTTCGTGCACAGCTACTACATCGCCGCCGGTAACCCGCGCCAGGTGGTGGGTGGCGGGCACTATGGCGTCGACTTCGCCGCGGCCCTGGCCGACGGTTCGCGCTTTGCCGTGCAGTTCCACCCGGAGAAGAGCCATACCCATGGCCTGCAATTGCTGCAGAACTTCGCCGCGTGGGACGGGCGCTGGTAATGGCCAAGAAGGTCAAGCCGCCGATCTTGAACCTCACTCCCCAGCAGGAGAGTGAGGCCACCGACAAGATCAAGCGTTTCATGGAAGACCGCTTCGAGCTCAAGCTCGGCTCGTTCGAGGTCGCAGAAATCCTCGAACTGTTCACCACTGAAATTGCTCCGCACTATTACAACAGGGCGATTTTCGATGTGCAGACGCACCTTAAAGAAAGGTTCGAAAGCATCGAAAGCGACTTGTGGGCGCTCGAGAAACCCTGATTTCCCGAGCAACGCTGAATATCGAATAAGGTTTGCCAGATGCTGATTATTCCCGCTATCGATCTCAAGGACGGCGCCTGCGTACGTCTGCGCCAGGGCCGCATGGAAGATTCCACGGTGTTCTCCGATGACCCGGTGAGCATGGCTGCCAAGTGGGTAGAAGGCGGTTGCCGTCGTCTGCATCTGGTGGACCTGAACGGTGCGTTCGAAGGCCAGCCGGTCAACGGTGAAGTCGTCACTGCGATCGCCAAGCGCTACCCGAACCTGCCGATCCAGATCGGCGGCGGCATCCGTTCCCTGGAAACCATCGAGCACTACGTGAAAGCGGGCGTGAGCTACGTGATCATCGGCACCAAGGCGGTCAAAGACCCGGCCTTCGTTGCCGAAGCCTGCCGTGCATTCCCTGGCAAGGTGATCGTGGGCCTGGACGCCAAAGACGGTTTCGTCGCCACCGATGGCTGGGCCGAGATCAGCACCGTTCAAGTGATTGACCTGGCCAAGCAGTTTGAAGCCGACGGTGTCTCCGCCATCGTTTATACCGATATCGCCAAAGACGGCATGATGCAGGGCTGCAATGTACCGTTCACCGCTGCGTTGGCTGCCGCCACGAAGATCCCGGTGATCGCTTCCGGCGGTATCCACAACCTGGGCGACATCAAGTCGCTGCTGGACGCGAAGGCGCCAGGGATCATCGGCGCCATCACCGGCCGCGCGATCTATGAAGGCACCCTGGACGTTGCTGAAGCCCAGGCTTACTGCGACGCCTACAAAGGCTGAGGACTGACCATGGCGCTGGCCAAACGCATCATCCCTTGCCTGGACGTCGACAACGGTCGCGTGGTCAAGGGCGTCAAGTTCGAGAACATCCGCGACGCCGGCGACCCGGTTGAGATCGCCCGTCGCTACGACGAACAGGGTGCTGACGAGATTACCTTTCTCGACATCACCGCCAGCGTCGACGGTCGCGACACCACGCTGCATACCGTCGAGCGCATGGCCAGCCAGGTGTTTATCCCGCTGACCGTGGGCGGCGGCGTGCGCACCGTGCAGGACATCCGCAACCTGCTGAACGCCGGTGCAGACAAGGTCTCGATCAACACTGCCGCTGTGTTCAACCCGGAGTTTGTCGGTGAAGCCGCGCAGCACTTCGGCTCGCAATGCATCGTGGTGGCCATCGACGCCAAGAAAGTTTCCGGCCCGGGTGAAACCCCGCGCTGGGAGATCTTCACCCACGGCGGGCGCAAGCCAACCGGGCTGGATGCGGTGCAGTGGGCGATGAAGATGGAAGCCCTGGGCGCCGGTGAAATCCTGCTGACCAGCATGGACCAGGACGGCATGAAAAACGGCTTCGACCTGGGCGTGACCCGCGCCATCAGCGATGCCCTGGGCATCCCGGTAATCGCTTCCGGTGGCGTCGGCAACCTGCAGCACCTGGCCGACGGCGTGATCGAAGGCCACGCCAGCGCGGTGCTGGCGGCGAGTATTTTCCACTTCGGCGAATACACCGTTCCCGAGGCCAAGGCCTACATGGCGGCACGCGGTATCGTCGTACGCTAAACGTCACTGGACACCATGGCAGGCTCGCGGCACTCTCTGGGCTTGCCATGGATTCCGGTAACTTTCATGTTCAAAGACCTGCTGCTCGCCCTCGCCAGTACCTCCATTCTTTTGGCGGGCTCAGCCCACGCCGACGAACCGACTGACAGTGCTTCCCTGGTGTTGCTGACGGAGAACTTCCCGCCGTACAACATGGCGAAAAACGGCAAGAACTTCGCCAAGGAAGAGAACATCGAAGGCATCGCCGTGGACATTGTTCGCGAGACCTTCCAGCGTGCCGGCATCTCCTACAACTTGACCCTGCGCTTCCCTTGGGAGCGGATCTACAAACTCGCCCTGGAAAAACCCGGCTACGGCGTGTTCGTGATGGCGCGCCTGCCGGACCGTGAGGCACTGTTCAAATGGGTCGGCCCCATCGGCCCGGACGATTGGGTGCTGCTGGCCAAGGCTGACAGCAAGATCCAGTTGACCGACCTTGAGCAGGCCCGTCGCTACAAAATCGGCGCCTACAAGGGCGATGCCATTGCCGAGACCCTTGAAAAGCAAGGCCTCAAACCGGTGATCGTGCTACGCGACCAGGACAACGCGCAAAAACTGCTGGAGGGCCAGATCGACCTGTGGGCCACCGGTGACCCGGCGGGCCGTTACCTGGCGCGCCAGGTCGGGGTGACAGGGCTCAAGACCGTGCTGCGTTTCAATAGCGCCGAGCTGTACCTGGCACTGAACAAAAATGTGCCGGATGAAGTGGTGGCCAAGCTTCAGAAGGCACTGGATCAGTTACGGGACGAGGGCGTTGTCGATGACATCATGGGGCGTTATCTCTAACGCCGGTTCGACTGAAGGCAGCGCAGGCACTGGCTCAACGGGCAGGGCCAGGACGGGCGCCTGTTCGTTGCCTTCAGGTATCGATGCAGATGATTCGCTGAAGTACACAGTGTCGCCGTTGGTGTAGCTGACGGTGGCCGCCAACTGGCTGCCGTCCTGTCGATACAGCTTATATTCGCTGCGGATGACGTAGGCGGCGATGGTCTGGTTTGCCGGCACATAGGCCGCGACTTCCAGCGGCGTCGAAGTGCCCCAGCCCTTGGCCGATTGCGTGGTATGGGTGAAGGAATTGCTCAAGTGCGCAGAAAACATCACCGGGCGGGCCGTCGATGACCATTCATACGCCAGCTGAATGCCCGTCACCGCTGTAAAGTCGATGGAGTTGTCACCGGCTTCGCCCTTGTGTGCCGTCCAGTTGAACGTTTTGCCCTGGGGCGTTGTGTTTTGCCCAAGGCCGACAGAGAGATACCGGTCGGTTCTTTCCAGTCGATAGCGTGGCGAGTGATGCAGTTGTTCAAACGGCGTGAGGTTGCTGTCCTTTACGGCGAACCATGGCAACTCGCAGACAGTGGGAGACGGCTCCGTTTCCACCGAAGCAAACGGCGCGGGTGGCGCAGGCAGAGTGCTTTCCTGGCAGGCCAGTTCCATGCGCAGGGCGTAGGGCCTGGCACCAAAAGACGGCCGGGTCCATCCGCCAGTTCCGTAAAAGGTGCCGGTGGCGATATAGGCTGCCTCAGGCTCGACGTCGGGGGTGTGAACGTCCCACGCACTGAAGTCCATGCGAGCGCCGCTGCCCTTGTCGTTCCATATCGCATTGCCAATATAGGCATCGACCGCCAGATCCGCCCTGACGCAGCGCACCGCATTCAGTGTGGGTTTGTCATAACCGATGCAGCAGGCCATTCCCATGGCCACATACCCTTCGGGAGGCACCGGTTTCCATACGGAAAACTCGGAGCGGGTCTTCTTGCCGGAATTTTTCCAGATCAGGTTAAAGCCCACCGGCGCCCGAAGGGCGGTACCGTTCACGGGGTCTGCCTCGCTGACCACGGCAACGAATTTTCGGTTATTGATCGTGCGATAGTCGCTGGCGACGACGTCACCCAGTGAAGAAAAGCTGTTCAGCGAGTCGGCCGTTGTGTTGGGGCGCCAAAACGTGGCGGCGTTATCGGCGCCTGAGTCTTTGGCGCTCCAGAGCAGATCGAACTCTGTGGTGAAATTGATCAGCAGGTCTTTAAAGCGTATGGGCTGCATGGTTTATCTTCCCAATTTTATAAAAAGTTGCAGGCCTGCGTCGGCATGGCCTGTTTGGCTGCGCTGCAACTATTGAATAAAACGGGAGGCGCAAAGCGGTAGCTATATAGAGCGGTGGCCAGGCGTCACGGGGTCAGCGATACGTGCCGTCTTTGCCGTGCCCAGCCATCGCGCGATTGCTGCGCAGGCTGATCATCAACTTGATATCGATCCACTCGATGCCCTGGGCCTTGAGCTTGGGCAACTCGCGTTCCAGCACCGCCAGCGTCTGTGGATAAGGGTGGCCGATCATCACGGCCGAACCCTGTTTGTGGGCCAGCTTGATCGCGGTTTGCAGTTGGGTGGTGATGGCCGCTTCGGTGCGTTCGTCATCGAGGAACACATCCCGCGAAACGCTGGCCAGGCCGATTTTCTGCGCTTCGGCTGCCGCCACGGTCTTGGCGCTGGTGCGGCTGTCGACGAAGAACTTGTGGCGCCGCTGCAATTCACCCATCAGCCAGGCCATGGCCTCGGGCTGCGCTGTCATGCGGCTGCCCATGTGGTTGTTGATGCCGGCGGTGTAGGGTACAGCCTTGAAGGCGGCGTCCAGGCGTTTGCCCAGCTCTTCGATGGGCAGGTCAGGGTGCCACGCGAATGGGCCGGTGGCCGGGTCCATGGGCATGTGCAGGATGACGATCTTGCCGGCCTTGTGGGCTTCACGGGCAAATTCGGCGGCGTGGGGTGTGTCGGGCATGATCGCCGTAGTCACAGGGCCGGGCAGGGCGAGCACGCGACGATCCCGGGGCAGGTTTTGCCCGAGGTCGTCGATGATCAGGGTCAGGTAGGCTTTGTGTTCAGCGGGGGCAGTACTGGCGGGGTTGCCTTGGGCAACTCCCGCCAGACAGCACAGCAAAGCGAGGATCAGGCCACGACGCATATCAACGGCTGCGCGTAATGCTCAGGCCCTTGAGCAGGCTCAGCGCCTGGGCCAACTGGTAATCGTCGTCCTGTGGCATCGGCTTGGCTTTCGAGCCGCTGCCGGTAGGCTGGTCGGCGCCGCCGTTGCCGTTGCCCAGGTGACCTTGCAGGTCCGCTTCCTTGTAGAACTCGCTGTCGGCCTCGTTGGTGATCTTGGCCTTGCGCACTTCGATGTCCGGCACGATGCCCTGGGCCTGGATCGAGCGGCCATTCGGCGTGTAGTACAGCGCGGTGGTGATCTTCAAGGCGCGCTCGTTGTTCAGCGGCAGCACGGTTTGCACCGAGCCTTTGCCGAAGCTGGTGGTGCCCATCAGCACGCCGCGTTTCTGGTCCTGCAGGGCGCCGGCGACGATTTCCGAAGCCGAGGCGCTGCCGCCGTTGATCAGCACAACCATTGGCACGCCTTCGCTGAGGTCGTTGCCGGTGGCCGAGAAGCGCAGTTCGGAGTTGGCGATACGGCCCTTGGTGTAGACGATCAGGCCCTTGGTGATGAAGTGGTCGACCACTTCCACCGCTGCCTGCAACACACCGCCCGGGTTGTTGCGCAGGTCGAGCACGATGCCGCTGAGTTTCTTGCCGTTGTCTTTACGCAGCTTGGCCAGGGCCTTGGCCACTTCGTCGCCGGTCTTGACCTGGAACTGGGTGATACGGATGTAACCGTAGCCCGACTCCAGCAGCTGGCTTTTCACGCTCTTGACCGTGATGGTCGCGCGCGCCAGGGTCACGTCAAACGGGTTGCCGCCGTCGCGCACCAGGGTCAGGGTGATTTTCTGGCCGATCTTGCCGCGCATCTTGTCGACGGCTTCGGTCATGGTCTGGCCGCGGGTCGGCTGGCCGTTGATCTTGACGATCAGGTCGCCTGCCTGGATCCCGGCCTTGGACGCTGGCGTGTCGTCAATTGGCGAGACCACTTTGATCTGGCCGTCTTCGGCGCCGACTTCAATGCCCAGGCCACCGAATTCACCGCTGGTGCTTTCCTGCAGCTCGGCGAAATCTTCCGGGCCCAGGTAGGCGGAGTGCGGGTCAAGGTTGCTGAGCATGCCCTTGATGGCATTTTCCAGCAGGGTCTTGTCGTCCACCGGCTCGACATAGGCAGCCTTGATCCGGTCCATGACCTCGGCAAAGGTGCGCAACTCGTCCAGCGGCAGCGGGGCCTTGGTGGTCGCGGCCGTAGCTGACTGGGCGGTCTGGTCGGCGAATGCCAAAGGCGCGCCGATCACCAGGGCGATCGTCAGGGCCAGCGATGTGAGGCGGGACAAATGCAGCATGTCGAACGAACTCCTAATGTAGATGCGACCCTTATCCTTGGGTGCGGCACCATTGTGCCGGGTCGCTCGGGCGGCCCTGCTGACGAATAGCGAAGTACAGCGCCGGAGTGTCCTGGCCACCACTGTTACCGACAGTGGAGATGGATTCACCGGCTTTTACAACATCACCTGCCGCTTTGAGCAAAGTTTGATTGTGGCCGTAAAGGCTCAAATAGCCATTACCGTGGTCAAGAATCACCAACAAACCTGCGCCACGCAGCCAATCGGCGAACACCACGCGACCGCCGTGGATGGCGTGGACCTGGGTGCCGGCACCGGCACTGATCATCACACCGTCCCACTTGGCGCGGGTGTCATCGCCACGGGTTTCACCAAAGCGTGCCAGTAATCGACCATCAACTGGCCATGGAAGTTTGCCCCGGGCTGAAGCAAAAGGACCGCCGAAGGATTCGCCGGCGCTGGAAACCAGCGGGCCAGGCGCTGCACGCGCCGGTTTGCGCGGGGCCGGGGCATCAGTGGCCAGGGCCTCGGCGGCCTCACGCTCGCGCTTTTTTTCGGCTTCCTGCTGGGCGATCAGCGCTTTTTGCCGCGCTTCTTCGGCCTCGCGAGCCTGGCGAGCCAGGGTTTCCTCGATGGTTTTCAGGACTTTGGCCAGGTCGGCCTGGTCTTGCTCGCGATTCTTGAGCTTGGCATCGCGGGCCTTTACGTCGTCATTCAGCTTGGCCAGTGCTTGCTGGCGCTCCTTGCGAACCTTGTCCAGCTCGTCCCGCTGGCTGTCGAGGCTGCTTTTCTGGTCGAGCAACTGCGACTGCTGGTTGGCGATTTCTGTTTCGACATTGGCCAACTGGCGCAGGGTCTCGTTGAAGCTTTTCAATTGCTCCATACGGGCCTTGCTCAGGTAGTCGTAGTAGGTGAGGGTGCGGGCGAATTTTTCCGGGTTCTGCTGGTTGAGCAGCAGCTTGAGGTATTCCTGGCGGCCATTCTGGTAGGCGGCGCGGGCCTGGATCGCGATCAGGCGTTGCTGTTCAACGCGGGCGCTCTGGAGTTTTTTTTTCTCACCGTCGAGTCGCTCCAGTTCCGACTCGCTCTTCTTTAGTTCTTTTTGCAGCTCCTGGACCTGCTTCTCGAGCTTGCCCATCTCGGTTTCCGTGCCGCGCAGGTCTTTCTGCACGCCGGATTTCTCTTCCTGGAGCTTGCCGAGCAGTTTCTTCAGCTCGGTAATGTCCTGACGCGTAGCGTCCAACTGTTGTTGGGTTTGTGCGCGCTCATCGGCAAACGCCGGTTGGAGCAGGCAGACAAGAGCGAGGGTAATCAAGGCGCGAAGCATAGAGGCGGGCGACACCAGGGAAAGGGACGGCCTAGTATGCCCGGCCCACGCTGCAAAAAAAACGTCCAATTCGGGCTGGCAGGCAAGTTAGGTGCCCAGTGGCGGCATTCTGTAAACGATTGTGGGCGGGTCCCATGGCCCTTTGACGGCGACGAACGGTACGGCGCGCCGCGTCGTGCTTCTATGGTTGTTTTAGATGCTTGGCGAAATGCCTTGAAATGCTCCACCTGCACGGTGCTTTTGAGCTCGGAATAGACTCGTCGGCCCATTTGATCAGCCGGTTGGCATAGTCATTGATGCCCTTTATTCACGAGTCAAAAGGTCAACAAACTTGGCTCGATTATGGGCTTCCCGACCTTCGCAGCCTGGATCGGACTCTGCGAGCACCTCCGGTCGAGGAGGTGGTCGCCGGCAACGACATCCCAACGGCCATCGATATAGTCGCAAGGCATTTTGGCATCGCCCATTCGAGTTGTTCAGAAGTGGAAATCGCTTCGCCGTTGGGGCAAATCGCGATCAGGCGCAGCTGTCTGCAGCACATTGTTGAAAAGCGGCAGGACGCCAGAGAGCGATATGTCAGGTTCGCTTTGGACACACTGACGGGGCCTCTGGAAGTATGGCGTGTTGCTTATAGCGACTGCTCCGCTCGTTTAGCATTCATTGGGGTTTATGAATCCAGGAGGCAGATGCTGGTCGTGGTCAATATTCAGGCTGGCAATGTGCTGTGGAACTTCATGCAGACAGACGCCAAAGCCTTGAATAAGCATCGCCATGGTGAGTTGCTCTACAAGCGTTACGAGCTTTTGTAACGCCCAAAGAAAAGGGCAGCTCTTTCGAACTGCCCTAAATAGTGCTTGCTTGATATTCATATACACACCCTCAAGCAGGGGTGTGGAGGTCTCACCCTACGCGGATATCCAGCCATCTGCGGGGTTCCTACGCCAGTTATCGCCGCTGGAGGCAACTGGTTTCGCGCTCGAGTCCATTATTGACGGGCTGCCCGTTTTGAGCAACCCCTGAACTGTGTCAGACCAGAATCGAAGTGCCAGTCATCTCTTTCGGCTTCTCCAGCCCCATCAGCATCAACATGGTCGGTGCCACGTCGGCCAGCACACCGCCGTCACGCACTTTCAGGTCGCGCTTGCCAACGTAGATGAACGGCACCGGCTCGGTGGTGTGGGCGGTGTGGGCCTGGCCGGTGGATTCGTCGGACATTTGCTCGCAGTTGCCGTGGTCGGCGGTGATCAGCGCTTCGCCGCCCACCTTGTCCAGGGCGTCGACGATGCGGCCGACGCACAGGTCCAGGCATTCCACGGCTTTCACCGCTGCTTCCAGGTTGCCGCTGTGGCCCACCATGTCACCGTTGGCGTAGTTGACCACGATCACGTCATAGCGCTGGTGCTCGATGGCGTCGACGATTTTGTCCGTGACTTCCGGGGCACTCATTTCCGGCTGCAGGTCGTAGGTGGCGACTTTTGGCGACGGGATCAGGATGCGTTCTTCACCCGGGAACGGTTCTTCGCGACCGCCGGAGAAGAAGAAGGTCACGTGGGCGTATTTCTCGGTTTCGGCAATGCGCAGTTGAGTCTTGCCGTTTTTCGCCAGGTAATCGCCCAGCACGTTTTCCAGGCTGCCCGGGGCGAATGCCGACGGGGCCGGGATGTTGGCGGCGTATTGGGTCAGCATCACGAATTCGACTTTCGGCTGGCGGGCGCGCTCGAAGTCCTTGAAGCCGTTATCGACAAACACATGGCTCAGCTCGCGGGCACGGTCGGCGCGGAAGTTCATGAACACCACGGCGTCGCCGTCTTCGACCTTGACCGGCTCACCGATCGTGGTGGCCTTGACGAATTCGTCGCTCTCGCCACGGGCGTAAGCGGCTTCCAGGCCCTCCTGGGCGGTGGCGGCGTTGAATTCGGCCTGGCCGTCGACGATCAGGTTGTAGGCTTGTGCCACGCGGTCCCAGCGGTTGTCACGGTCCATCGCGAAGTAACGGCCGACCAGGCTGGCAATACGGCCTTTGCCGAGGGTCTTGAAGGTTTCGTCCAGCAGTTCGATGGAGGACTGGGCGCTTTTCGGCGGGGTGTCGCGACCGTCGAGGAAGGCGTGCAGGTAGATTTTCTCGGCACCGCGCTTGAAGGCCAGTTCGGCCATGGCGATCAGGTGGTCCTGGTGACTGTGGACCCCGCCGTCCGACAGCAGGCCCATGAAGTGCACGGCCTTGCCGGCCTTGACCGCTTTGTCCACCGCCGCGCAGATGGTCGGGTTCTCGAAAAATTCGCCGTCGCGGATCGCTTTGGTCACGCGGGTGAAGTCTTGATAGACCACTCGTCCGGCACCGAGGTTCATGTGCCCGACTTCCGAGTTGCCCATCTGGCCGTCCGGCAGGCCAACATCCATGCCCGACCCGGAGATCAGGCCGTTCGGTACGGTAGCGCTCAGACGGTCCAGTACTGGCTTCCTGGCCGAGTACACAGCGTTGTCATGGTGGCTTTCACTGTGTCCGAAGCCATCGAGAATTATCAGGACCAAAGGTTTAGGCGTAGTAGTCATAGATCCTCTCGCGGCGGTAATGAATGAAGGCAATTGAAAAGGGAGTGGCAGTTTAAAGCGAAGTTCCGACCACGTCACCGCTTTACGGGGGTTGGCCGACCATGACGGCTGTGTATACTTACCGCCATTTTAACGCCCTGGAACCTCCTTGATGGTTGATCACCTGATTGCATTTGCCACTACCCACTATTTGCTCGCTGGTGCGTTCGTCGTACTGCTGGCGCTGCTGATCGCTCACGAAATGAGCCGCGGTGGCCGCAGCCTCAGCACGTCCGAGCTGACCGCTCTGGTCAACAAGGATGAGGCTGTAGTGGTGGACATTCGTCCCGCCAAGGATTTCGCCGCCGGTCATATTGTCGGCGCGCTGAACATTCCCCAGGACAAGCTGATTTCGCGCCTGGCCGAGCTGGAAAAGCACAAGGCCAAGACCATCATCCTGGTCGACGCCCAAGGCCAGCACTCCGGCACCCACGCCCGCGAGATGCTGAAATCCGGTTTCAACGCGGCCAAACTGTCGGGTGGTATCTCCAGCTGGCGTGGCGATAACCTGCCGCTGGTGAAGTGATATGAGCCAGGTTGTCGTTTATTCCAGCGATTATTGCCCTTATTGCATGCGGGCCAAGGCCCTGCTTGAGAAAAAGGGCATTGCCTTCGAAGAGATCAAGGTTGATGGCAAGCCCCAGGTGCGCGCCGAGATGACCAAGAAAGCGGGACGCACGTCCGTGCCGCAGATCTGGATCGGTGACAAGCATGTCGGTGGATGCGATGACCTGTTCGCACTCGAGCGCGCCGGTAAACTGGATGCGCTGCTTCACGTCTGACTCACAACCCCTAAAAGACCCCAAGATCACGAAGGATCTGCGATGACTGACCAACAGAACACCGAAGCGGCAGCAGAAGAGGCTCAAGGCCCACAATTTTCCCTGCAGCGTATTTACGTACGCGACTTGTCGTTCGAAGCGCCAAAAAGCCCGGCCATCTTCCGTCAGGAATGGACCCCGAGCGTCGCACTGGACCTGAACACCCGTCAAAAGGCCCTGGAAGGCGACTTCCACGAGGTCGTGCTGACCTTGTCGGTGACCGTCAAGAACGGCGAAGAAGTGGCCTTCATCGCTGAAGTGCAACAGGCCGGCATCTTCCTGATCCAGGGCCTGGACGAAGCGTCCATGAGCCACACCCTGGGCGCGTTCTGCCCGAACATCCTGTTCCCGTATGCCCGTGAGACCCTGGACAGCCTGGTCACCCGTGGCTC
This sequence comes from Pseudomonas sp. ADAK13, assembly GCF_012935715.1. Lineage (NCBI taxonomy): Bacteria > Pseudomonadati > Pseudomonadota > Gammaproteobacteria > Pseudomonadales > Pseudomonadaceae > Pseudomonas > Pseudomonas sp. ADAK13. The sequence continues at coordinate 1,871,675 of NZ_CP052860.1, read as the reverse complement.
GTTCCCGGCGCTGATGCTGGCTCCGGTGAACTTCGATGCCCTGTATGCGCAAGAGCTGCAGCGCATGCAACAGGAAGGTTCGCCAACGGTTCAGTAATTTCGAGCCGACGCTGGACTAAATGTGGGAGCGGGCTTGTGTGGGAGCTGGCTTGCCTGCGATAGCATCACCGCGGTGTGACTGACACACCGAGGTGTTTGTATCGCGGGCAAGCCCGGCTCCCACACAAGCCCGCTCCCACATTTGTTATATGCGTTACTTGAAACCGAGTTGCCGCCAACCTTCGTAGACGGCGACGGCCACGGTGTTGGACAGGTTCAGGCTGCGGCAGCCTTCGCGCATCGGCAGGCGCAGGCGGTGGCCGTCGGGCAGGGCGTCGAGCACCTCTGCCGGCAGGCCCCGGCTTTCCGGGCCGAACAGGAAGGCGTCGCCTTCGGCAAAGCTGGCATCATGGAACGGCCGCGAGCCCTTGGTGGTAAACGCGAACAACCGTGGGTGGTTCAGGCTTTCCAGGCAACTGGCGAGGTCGGCGTGGCGCTGCAGGGTGGCGTACTCGTGGTAGTCGAGCCCGGCGCGGCGCAGGCGCTTGTCGTCCATGTCGAAGCCCAACGGTTCGATCAAATGCAGGTGGCAGCCACTGTTGGCGCACAGCCTGATAACGTTGCCGGTATTCGGCGGAATTTCTGGTTGAAAAAGGATGACGTGAAACATGCACGGCTCCGAAGGCAAAGATGCGCTGCATTCTACCCCTGAAGACGACCCGCGACCGAAGCTTCTGCCACGGGTTTTAGGCTCGTTGGCGATTGTCGGCTTGATGGTGGGCCTGATGATCGGCCGGCTGACCACGCCCGACCCGGTTGAGCTGCAGCAGGTGGAGCCTGCCGGCGATGGCCTGGTGGTGTGGTTCAACAGCGAGCCCAAGCTGCACGGCGAACATATCGACGGCACCGTGGCGCTGTTGTTCGACGCGCTGGGCAAGGCTCAGGGCGGGCAACTGAAGGTCAATGACAAGGATGTGAACTGGCGCGTGCGCAAGACCGATGGCGGCTTGCTGCTGAACCTGGTGGCGGCTCGGCCATTGCGCGGGGAGTGGTCGGGGGAGAAGGTCGAGGGGCGCTGGCGGCTGGAGATCCATCTCCGGGAGGAATAAAAGAGGGAATCCCCGGCCTGCCTGTACCAAGGTTCCCAAAACGGGCTGGGGCTATGGGCGCATTGCCTCATAAGCCCCGGGTGTAAAGAAGGGAGTTCCCGGCCTGCCTGTACCAGGGCTCCCAAAACGGGGTGAAGCCAAAGGCTTCGGTGTTAAAGAGGGAATCCCCGGCCTGCCTGTACCGAGGTTCCCGAAACGGGTGTGGGGCGCGACGCGATCCGCATCAAGCACCCCGGGTGTAAAGAGGGGATTCTCGGCCTGCCTGTACCAAGGTCCCCGAAACTGGGTAGTGACAGGGTTATTGCAGGGCGCGTGCCAGAATTGCGAAGTGGCGCCAAAAAATTTCTTTAGAAAGCGCAAAGCCCCGGAATACGGGGCTTTGGCGTTTTCAGCTTTTAATATTTATTTAACAAGGCATGTGTTTCAGGCGTTGGATCCGTGCGCGATGCCGGTTCGTGGTGCATTGAAGCGGTGCACGGTCGTTAGTCTGGTACAAAACAAATGTGGGAGCTGGCTTGCCTGCGATGGCGCTGTGTCAGTCGATACATCCAGTGACTGACACAGCGCCATCGCGGGCAAGCCCGGCTCCCACATTAGATCTTCAGTGGATCAGGGATTAGTGATCAGGCCTCATCACCTTCGTCATCATCGCCGCCGTCGACCTTCATCCCCAGCTCCTTGATCTTGCGTGTCAGCGTATTGCGGCCCCAGCCCAGCAGCACGGCGGCGTCGCGACGACGACCGGCGGTATGCTTGAGGGCGGTTTCGATCATGATCCGCTCGAAGGCCGGCACAGCGCTGTCCAGCAGGTTCGACTGGCCACGTGCCAACGCCTGGTCAGCCCACTGGCGCAACGCCTGCTCCCAGTTGGTCACCGGTGCCGAATCCTGAGGCAGGCTCAGCAGCTCCGGCGGCAGGTCGCTGATATGCACTTCGCGCCCCGAAGCCATCACCGTGATCCAGCGGCAGGTGTTCTCCAACTGACGCACGTTGCCCGGCCATGGCAGGTTCTTCAGGTATTCCTCGGTCTCGCTTTTCAGCAGCTTCGGCTCGACGGCCAGCTCCTGGGCGGCGCGGCTGAGGAAGTGACGCGCGAGGGTCGGGATGTCTTCGCGGCGGTCCGACATCCGTGGGATGTGGATGCGGATCACGTTCAGACGGTGGAACAAGTCTTCACGGAATTTCCCGGCATGCACCAGGGTTTCCAGGTTCTGGTGGGTCGCCGCGATGATGCGTACGTCGACCTTGACCGGCGTGTGCCCGCCTACGCGATAAAACTCGCCGTCTGCCAGTACCCGCAGCAGGCGCGTCTGGGTGTCGGCCGGCATGTCGCCGATTTCATCGAGGAACAGCGTGCCGCCATCGGCCTGTTCAAAACGGCCCCGGCGCAGGTTGGCCGCGCCGGTGAACGCGCCTTTTTCATGGCCGAACAGTTCCGACTCCATCAAGTCCTTCGGAATCGCTGCCATGTTCAGCGCGATAAACGGCGACGCCGCCCGTGGGCTGTGACGGTGCAGGGCGTGGGCCACCAGCTCTTTACCGGTACCCGACTCGCCGTTGATCAGCACGGTGATGTTCGAGTGGCTCAAACGCCCGATGGCGCGAAACACTTCCTGCATCGCCGGGGCTTCGCCGATGATTTCCGGGGTACGGGTCAGGGCCGGCGGGGCTTCCTGGTTTTGCTGTTCCTGGGCGTGCTGGTTGGCGCGTTTTACCAGGGCCACCGCTTCGTCCACGTCGAACGGTTTCGGCAGGTATTCAAAGGCGCCGCCCTGATAGGACGCGACAGCGCTGTCCAGGTCCGAGTGCGCGGTCATGATGATCACCGGCAAGCGCGGGTGCTGCTCGCGAATCCGCGCCAGCAAGTCCAGGCCACTGGCGCCGGGCATGCGGATGTCGGAGATGATCACGTCGGGCTGCTGGCGAGCCAGGCGGCTCATCACCCCGTCGGCGCTGTCGAAGCTCTGGGTGGTCATGCCTTCCTGTTGCAAGGCTTTCTCCAGGACCCAGCGGATAGAACGGTCGTCATCGACGATCCAGACAGTTTCACTACGGCTCATGTCGATGGGGCTCCTTGTTCCAGTGGCAGAAAGATCGAGAACGTGGTGTGGCCGGGATGGCTCTCACACTCGATCAAACCCTGGTGCTGGCTGATGATGTTCTGGGTAATGGCCAGGCCCAGCCCGGTACCGTCCGGGCGGCCGCTGACCATTGGGAAAAAGATGGTTTCCTGCAGTTCGGCCGGGATACCCGGGCCGTTATCGATGATCTCGACCTTGGTCACCAGGCGATGGCGCACGTGGCCGATGGTGAACTGGCGCAACGCGCGGGTGCGCAGGCTGATGCGGCCCAGGCGCAGTTCGTTCTGGCTGCTGATGGCCTGCATGGCGTTGCGCACAATATTGAGCACCGCCTGGATCATCTGCTCGCGGTCGATCAATACGTCGGGAATGCTTGGGTCGTAGTCGCGCACCAAGGTGATGCAGCCTTGGCTTTCGGCCTCTACCAGTTGGCAAACGCGCTCCAGCACTTCATGCACGTTGGTCATCGCCAGCGACGGCAGTTTGTTGGAACCGAGCATGCGGTCTACCAGGTTACGCAGACGGTCGGCTTCCTCGATGATGACGTTGGTGTAGTCCTTGAGGTTCTCGTCCGGCAGCTCGCGGGCCAGCAACTGTGCGGCGCCGCGAATCCCGCCCAGCGGGTTCTTGATCTCGTGGGCCAGGCCGCGCACCAGCATCTTGCTGGTTTCCTGCTTGGACAGTTGCGCTTCTTCCTTGGTGATGCGCAGCAGGCGATCCCGGGGATGCACCTCCAGCAGCAGCAAGGTGGCGCCGTGGCTCAGGATCGGCGTTACCGCATAGTCGACGGTCAGGGTCTGGCCGGTGAGGGCGGTGAGCATCGCTTCGCGCTTGGTGAACGGGTGCGCCTGCTCCACGGCCTGGCGCAACGAACTCAAGGCTTCAGCCGACTCGGTGAACAGTTCGCTGATGAATTGCCCATGGCTGCGCTGTCCGCTGATGGCCAGCAGCATCTCCGCCGCCGGGTTCATGTACTCAAGACGAAGTTCGTCATTGAGCAGAATGGTCGCGGTGGTCAGGTTGTCGAGTAGCAGGCGGTGCAGTGCGTCGCTGATGGTCATTAGGACCTCTTTTGGAGCAAGGCGCGGGCTTGAGGCACACGCTGATACAAGGAAAATGCAAAAACCAAACCAAAGCTCCGAAAAGAAGCGTTAAAGCCCTGAAATGGGGGCTTAAGGCGCGAAACTGTGGCGTTCTGCCAGCTTCAGCGGGAAGTTTCGAACCAAAATGGGTTGTGTAAGTGGGAAGGGTGCAGCGTATCGCACCAATATAGTGCGGTTTGTAGGGGCTGGCTTGCCGGCGATGCAGGCGGCTCGGTTTATCAGGGAGTCTGGGTGCGATCCCATCGCCGGCAAGCCGGCTCCTACAAGAGGCACAGCTCGGCGGTGGCGCGGATCATCGCCAGTTGGTGCAGCGCGTCTTTGGCAGGCGCGTGATTAGCCTGGGCCAGCCATTGCGGACACTGCGGGTTGGTGCGTTCCGGGGTGAAGTCCGCCAGCTGTTGCAGCAGGCGTTTTTGCAGCAGGTCCAGTTCAGGGCGGATCTGGCCGACCAAATCAGGGCGCGGGTCGTTGGGCGCCTTGCCTTTCAGCTGCCAATCGGACAAGTGGGCGTACTGCACCAGTTTGTTCGCCTCGATCTGGGCCGAGAAAAACTGCTCGGCCTGCGCCGGTGCCAGTTTGTAGCTCGGGGCCTGGGCCACGACGCTGGCGATCACGTCCTGTTCCCGCGCACGGTCCTCAACCGGCTTGTGGCTGTCCCATTTGCTCAGGGCCACCTGGTCGGCGATCGCCAGGCGTTCGGCGATGCTGTCGAGTAGCGGGGCGAGGGTGGGTGGTGCGGCCAATACATTGGCGCTGATAGCCAGCAAGATGAGCCCAAGTTTGAGTTTCAAGGCAGATCCCTCTTCTGTAGGAGCGAGCTTGCTCGCGATGGTCGTTAACGATAACCCGTAAATATTGAAGAAATGCGGCGTCCTTGAGTTTTTCGCGGGCAAGCCCGCTTCCACAGGGTTTTGCGGGCAAAAAAAGACCTCCCGAAGGAGGCCTTTTTCATCACGCCACGTTAAGCAGCGCTACCGGATCAGCAGCTGTAGTACAGCTCGTATTCCAGTGGGTGTACGAAGGTGCGGACCTTGATTTCTTCTTCGCTTTTCAGGGCGATGTAGGCATCGATAAAGTCGTCGCTGAACACGCCGCCTTTGGTCAGGAACGCACGGCCCTTGTCCAGCTCTTCCAGGGCTTCTTTCAGGCTGCCGCACACTTGTGGGATCTCTTTGGCCTCTTCAGGCGGCAGGTCGTACAAGTTTTTGTCGGCGGCGTCGCCAGGGTGGATCTTGTTCTGGATACCGTCCAGGCCGGCCATTACCAGGGCAGCGAAGGCCAGGTACGGGTTGGCTGCCGGATCCGGGAAGCGGGCTTCGATACGGCGAGCGCGAGGGCTGGACACGTAAGGAATACGGATCGAAGCGGAACGGTTGCGAGCCGAGTAAGCCAGCATCACTGGAGCTTCGAAACCTGGGACCAGACGCTTGTAGGAGTTGGTCGACGGGTTGGTGAAGCCGTTCAGGGCCTTACCGTGCTTGATGATACCGCCGATGAAGTACAGGGCAGTGTCGGACAGGCCGGCATAACCTTCGCCAGCGAAGGTGTTCTTGCCTTCTTTGGCGATGGACAGGTGAACGTGCATACCCGAACCGTTATCGCCGTACAGAGGCTTAGGCATGAAGGTAGCGGTACGGCCGTAGGCATCAGCCACGTTGTGTACGCAGTACTTCAGGGTCTGAACTTCGTCAGCCTTGGCCACCAGGGTGTTGAATTTCACACCGATTTCGTTCTGGCCGGCAGTCGCCACTTCGTGGTGGTGAACTTCGATGACCAGGCCCATTTCTTCCATGGCGTTGCACATGGAGGTACGGATTTCGTGGTCGTGGTCGAACGGAGGAACCGGGAAGTAGCCGCCTTTGATACCTGGACGGTGGCCTTTGTTGCCGCCTTCCACGTCCTGGTCGGACATCCACGAACCTTGTTCGGAGAAGATTTTGAACATGGAGCCAGAGATGTCGGACTTGAACTTGACCGAATCAAAGATGAAGAATTCTGGTTCCGGACCTACGAATACGGTGTCGCCGATACCGGTCGACTTCAGGTATTCCTCGGCACGCTTGGCGATCGCACGTGGGTCACGGTCGTAGCCTTGCATGGTCGAAGGCTCGATCACGTCGCAGACGATGATCAGCGTTGGGTCTTCGGTGAACGGGTCGAGTACGGCGGTGCTGTCGTCCGGCATCAGGATCATGTCGGAAGCTTCGATGCCTTTCCAGCCGGCAATGGAGGAGCCGTCGAACATTTTGCCTTCTTCGAAGAAGGCGTCATCCAGCGCGTCGCGAGCCGGCATGGTCACGTGGTGCTGAGTGCCTTTTGTGTCCGTGAAGCGCAGATCAATCCATTTGACGTCATGATCTTTGATGAGTTGAACCGACTTCGACATAGTGTCCTCCGGGTGGCTTCGGGCTGGGGTAGTGGAGTTAGCCCTTAGAATGTGGGTGATGCCGGCGCGAATACTCGACCAAGGCAACCTGCCTCACAAGAGAGCAAATTGCATGCCAGTGCCCCGACATGGGTTTTTTGCCACAAAAACGCCCCTATAAAGGTGCAATCCGCTGAAACGGAATAAATTGCGCACCGCAATGTAGCGTGATTTTTCATTAATGACCCGTTTTGGTGCGCGAAAGGTCGATTGCATATTAACTGGTTAAACCTTGAGCGATTTCCGCTATAATCCGCGCCCCCCTTTTTCGGCTGGGCCTGCGCGCGCTGTTTTCATGAAATTAATCGTTAAAGTCTTCCCCGAGATCACCATCAAGAGCCGACCGGTACGGATGCGTTTCATCCGTCAATTGGCCAAGAACATCCGTGCCGTGCTCCGCGATCTGGACCCGGCTGTGGTGGTGAACGGTGTGTGGGACAATCTCGAGCTGGAAACCCGCCTGACCGACCCCAAGGCCTTGAAGGACATGACCGAGCGCCTGAGCTGCGTGCCGGGCATCGCGCATTTCCTGCAAGTCGACGAGTACCCGCTGGGCGACTTCGACGACATCACCGAAAAGTGCAAACAGCACTACGGTGATGTGCTGGCAGGCAAGGTGTTTTCGGTGCGTTGCAAACGTGCCGGCAAGCATCCGTTCAGCTCCATGGATGTCGAGAAATACGTTGGCAGCAAGCTGCGTCGCGAGTGCGGCGCAGCCGGAATTTCCCTGAAAGAGCCGCAAATTGAAGTGCGGATGGAAATTCGCGACCAACGGTTGTTTGTGATCCACAGCCAGCACGACAGCATCGGCGGCTACCCGCTGGGCGCCCTGGAACAGACCCTGGTATTGATGTCCGGCGGTTTCGATTCCACCGTTGCGGCCTACCAGATCATGCGCCGCGGGCTGATGAGCCACTTCTGCTTCTTTAACCTGGGCGGGCGTGCACACGAATTGGGCGTGATGGAAGTCGCGCATTACATCTGGAAGAAGTACGGCAGCTCGCAACGGGTGCTCTTTGTCAGCGTACCGTTCGAGGAAGTCCTGGGAGAAATTCTCGGGAAAGTCGATAACAGTCATATGGGCGTAGTATTGAAGCGTATGATGTTGCGCGCTGCGTCCCGAATCGCGGATCGGCTGGAAATCGACGCACTGGTGACCGGTGAAGCGATTTCCCAGGTGTCCAGCCAGACCCTGCCGAACCTGTCGTTGATCGACTCTGTGACCGAGAAGCTGGTATTGCGCCCGCTGATCGCCAGTCACAAGCAAGACATCATCGACCTGGCGACCCAGATCGGCACGGCGGATTTCGCCAAGCACATGCCGGAATATTGCGGGGTCATCTCGGTGAACCCCAAGACCCACGCCAAGCGCAACCGCGTGGAGTACGAAGAACAACAGTTCGACATGGCGGTTCTCGAGCGTGCGCTGGAGAACGCCAAACTGGTGCCGATCGATCGGGTTATCGACGAATTGGGCCAGGATTTGCAGATCGAAGAAGTCAGCGAGGCTCTGGCCGGTCAGATCATCATCGACATCCGTCACCCGGATGCCGCTGAAGATGAGCCGCTGGAAATCGCTGGCATCGACGTACAAACGCTGCCGTTCTATGCATTGAATGCGCGTTTCAAGGAACTGGATGACAGCCGTCAGTACCTGTTGTATTGCGACAAAGGCGTGATGAGTCGCCTGCATGCCCACCATTTGCTCAGTGAGGGGCATGCCAATGTGCGCGTTTATCGACCGAGCTAAGAGCCCGGGGCTGTTTGCCTGTGGCCTGCGTCACCGGCCCCCCGACTCTGCCGTCAAGCTGTAACGGCAAGGCCTGACTCTACTGTTAATCGCTGCCACGACCTGTCAGCACACCGAATCCTCTGATCGAGATACACAAGTGATCGAAAATCTACGCAACATCGCCATCATTGCCCACGTTGACCATGGTAAGACCACCCTGGTAGACAAACTCTTGCGTCAATCCGGCACCCTGGAGCGCAACGAGCTCAACGACGAGCGCGTGATGGACTCCAACGACCAGGAGAAAGAGCGCGGTATTACCATTCTGGCGAAAAACACCGCCATCAACTGGAACGGCTACCACATCAACATCGTGGACACCCCGGGCCACGCCGACTTCGGCGGCGAAGTTGAACGCGTAATGTCGATGGTTGACTCCGTTCTGCTGCTGGTTGACGCTCAAGACGGCCCTATGCCGCAAACCCGTTTCGTGACCAAGAAGGCTTTCGAAGCCGGCCTGCGTCCGATCGTGTGCATCAACAAGGTTGACCGTCCAGGCGCGCGTCCGGACTGGGTTCTGGACCAGATCTTCGACCTGTTCGACAACCTGGGTGCCACCGAAGAACAGCTGGACTTCAAAGTCGTCTACGCCTCGGCCCTGAACGGCATTGCCGGTCTGGAACACACCGACATGGCTGAAGACATGACCCCGCTGTACCAGTCGATCGTCGACAACGTACCGGCGCCGAAAGTTGACCGTGAAGGCCCGTTCCAGATGCAAATCTCGGCACTGGACTACAACAGCTTCCTGGGTGTTATCGGTGTTGGCCGTATCGCTCGTGGCAGCGTCAAGCCGAACACTCCGGTTGTCGCCATCGGCGCCGACGGCAAGAAACGCAACGGCCGTATCCTGAAGCTGATGGGTCACCACGGTCTGCACCGTATCGACGTTGAAGAAGCGTTTGCCGGTGACATCGTGTGCGTGAGCGGTATGGACTCGCTGTTCATCTCCGACACCCTGTGCCAGCCGGACAACGTCGAGGCGATGAAGCCTCTGACCGTTGACGAGCCAACCGTTTCCATGACCTTCCAGGTAAACGACTCGCCTTTCTGCGGTAAAGAAGGCAAGTTCGTGACTTCCCGTAACATCAAGGAACGTCTGGACAAAGAGCTGCTGTACAACGTTGCTCTGCGCGTTGAAGAAGGCGACTCGGCTGACAAGTTCAAGGTTTCCGGCCGTGGTGAGCTGCACCTCTCGGTACTGATCGAAACCATGCGTCGCGAAGGCTTCGAAATGGGCGTCGGTCGTCCTGAAGTGATCATCCGTCAGGTTGACGGCGTGAAGCAGGAACCGTTTGAAAACGTTACCATCGACACCCCTGAAGAATCCCAGGGCAAGGTCATGGAAGAGATGGGCCTGCGTAAGGGCGACCTGACCAACATGGTGCCGGATGGCAAAGGCCGTGTGCGTCTGGAATACAACATCCCTGCTCGTGGTCTGATCGGTTTCCGTAACCAGTTCCTGACCCTGACCAACGGCGCTGGCATCCTGACCTCGATCTTCGATCGCTACGACACCATGAAGTCCGGCGACATGTCCGGTCGTCAGAACGGTGTTCTGGTATCGGTAGAAACCGGCAAGGCGCTGACCTACTCCCTGGAAACCCTCCAGGCGCGTGGCAAGCTGTTCGTTGAGCACGGTCAAGAGATCTACAACGGTCAGATCGTTGGTCTGAACAGCCGTGACAACGACATGGGCGTCAACCCAACCAAAGGCAAGAAGCTCGACAACATGCGTGCTTCGGGCAAGGACGAAACCATTGCTCTGGTTCCACCTGTTCGCTTCACCCTGGAACAGGCCCTGGAATTCATCCAGGACGACGAGCTGTGCGAAGTTACGCCTAAGTCGATCCGCCTGCGTAAGAAGATCCTGGACGAAGGCGAGCGTACCCGCGCTGCCAAGAAAGCCAAGAACTGAGTTAACTCAGGCTGAATGAAAAACGCCCCCGGTCGAAAGGCCGGGGGCGTTTTTTTATGCCTGCAATAGCTGTAGTGGCTGCGACGGCCTCATCGCGGGCAAGCCCGGCTCCCACATTTTGATATGTGAACACATTCAACTGTGGGAGCTGGCTTGCCTGCGATAGGGCCCTCAAGGCCCCACAAAAATCTGGATCAGAACTTGTCGAGGGTCTTGAAGTTGGTCTCGCGCACCACTTCCTTCGGCTTGTACGCGCAATACCCTGGGCGCGGTCCGATTTTCGGGTGATTGCGGCAAGTATCCGGGCGCTTGTCATAAATAGTGCAGAAGCGGCTCTTACGATCCAGGTACAGGCAATCGTTGTTGCTCATGCGCTGCAGGGTAAAGATCTCGGATTTGGCGTTGAAGCGCTCGACGATGCCTTCTTTCTGCAAGCGCTTGGCGATGTTCTTCGGCGGGTCGCCACGCTCGAACTCATCGACGATGCCGATACGGATCAGGTCCTTGATCTTCACCTCAACCGGCAGGGTGCAGCAGCTCGACACACAGCCGCCACACATGTGGCTTGAGTATTTCTGCCAGGTCTCGAGACGGTCGAGTTCCGCGGCGGCGATCAGTTGAGGCTTCATCAGGTTTCCAAGAGGGGTGTTATCCGGCGCGGGATCATACCGGAATTGGTGTTTTTTTGAACAATATCTTCCGGGTTTCAGCTCGAAGGCAGTGTCGGGCAACAAACGGGCACGGCCCCTGCATCAAATTCCCGCAAAGGTGAATGAGTTAAAAAACTGCCGAACCAGAGCGTCTACGGTCTGTCAGACCGTCTAGGCTCTAGCAACTCCTTCTATCTCGCCCGAGGTCGCATCGATGTCTCAGGAACCGCTTGTACGAGAAGCAGAGGTAGCCGCATTTCGCGATGCCGTCTTGACCAAACTTACCTATGCGGTGGGCAAGGACCCCGATCACGCCTTCGACCACGACTGGTTCGAAGCCATTGCACTGGCCGCCCGCGACCATATGGTCGACCACTGGATGGACCACACGCGGCACATCTACCGCAAGGGGCAGAAGCGGGTCTATTACCTCTCGCTGGAATTCCTGATCGGCCGTCTGCTCTACGACAGCCTGAGCAACCTCGGCCTGCTGGACGTGGCCCGTGAGGCCATGAGCGAGCTGGGCGTGGACATGGAGCGCATTCGCCTGCTGGAGCCCGACGCGGCCCTGGGCAACGGTGGCCTTGGCCGCCTGGCTGCATGCTTTATGGAAAGCATGTCGACCCTGGGCATTGCCGGCCACGGTTATGGCATTCGTTATGAGCACGGGCTGTTCCGCCAGGCGATTGTCGATGGCTGGCAGCAGGAGCAAACCGAGCGCTGGCTGGATTTCGGCAACCCGTGGGAATTCGAGCGCGCCGAAGTGATCTACCCGATCGGCTTTGGCGGCGGCGTGGAAACCCTGCTGGACGCGTCCGGCAAGTCGATCCAGGTCTGGTCGCCGAATGAAACCGTGCGTGCGGTAGCCTACGACACTCCGGTGGTCGGCTGGCGCGGCGCCAGCGTCAACACCTTGCGCCTGTGGCGTGCCCGGGCCGTCGAAGACCTGCACCTGGAGCGCTTCAACGCCGGCGACCACCTGGGTGCCGTCGCCGAAGTGGCCCGTGCCGAAAGCATCTCCCGGGTGCTTTACCCGGCCGACAGCACCGAAGCAGGGCAGGAACTGCGCCTGCGCCAGGAATACTTCTTCGTCTCCGCCTCGTTGCAGGATTTGCTGCGTCGCCACAAAAACATGCACGGCTCGGTCCTGAGCCTGGGCGAACACGCGGCCATCCAGCTCAACGACACGCACCCGTCGATCGCGGTGGCCGAGTTGATGCGCCAGTTGGTGGACCTGCACGATATCCCGTGGGATGCCGCCTGGGATGTCACCGTCGAGACCCTTTCGTACACCAACCACACCTTGCTGCCCGAGGCGCTGGAGACCTGGCCGGTGGGCTTGATGGAACGCATGCTGCCACGGCACATGCAGATCATCTACCTGATCAACGCTCAACATATCGACTCGCTGCGGGCCAAGGGCATCCATGACTTCGACGTGCTGCGCGCCGTGTCGCTGATCGAGGAAGACAACGGCCGCCGCGTGCGCATGGGCAACCTGGCGTTCCTCGGTTCCCACAGCGTCAACGGCGTGTCCGGCCTGCATACCCAACTGATGCGCAGCACGGTGTTCTCCGAACTGCACAAGCTCTACCCGGACCGCATCAATAACAAAACCAACGGCATTACCTTCCGCCGCTGGCTGTACCAGGCCAACCCCAAACTCACCGCGATGCTGGTGGAAGCCCTGGGTCCGGACGTACTGGATAACCCCGAGCAGCGCCTGGTGGACCTGGAACCGTTTGCCGAGAAGCAAGCCTTCCGCAAGGCCTTCGCCGAACAGCGCCTGCACAGCAAACGCGCACTGGCCGACATCATTCACGAGCGCCTGGGGATTTCGGTCAACCCGGCGGCGATGTTTGATGTGCAGGTCAAGCGGATCCACGAGTACAAGCGCCAGCTGTTGAACCTGCTGCACACCGTCGCGTTGTACCAGGCGATTCGTGCCGAGCCGGGCACCGACTGGGTCCCTCGGGTGAAGATCTTCGCCGGCAAGGCGGCGGCCAGTTATCACCAGGCCAAGTTGATCATCAAGCTGACCAACGACATCGCCCGTACCGTCAACAACGACCCGACGGTGCGCGGGTTGCTCAAGGTGGTGTTCCTGCCCAACTACAACGTCAGCCTGGCGGAAAGCATCATTCCGGCGGCCGACCTGTCGGAGCAGATTTCCACCGCCGGGTTTGAAGCGTCCGGCACCAGTAACATGAAATTCGGCCTTAACGGCGCGCTGACTATCGGCACCATGGACGGTGCCAACGTCGAGATGCACGAGCGCGTGGGTGCCGACCACATGTTCATCTTCGGCCTCAGCGCCCAGCAGGTAGAAGCGCGCAAACACGCCGGTGAGTTCAATGCCGGGCCGGAAATCGCCGCGTCCCATCGTTTGAACGATGTGCTGCAAGCGATTCGCGGCGGTGTGTTCTCGCCGGATGATCCGGGCCGTTATGCCGGGTTGGTGGACTCGCTGATCGACTACGACCGCTTCCTGGTCTGTGCCGACTTCGATTCCTACTGGGATGCCCAAGCGCGGGTCGAGGCGCACTGGCACGATTCCAAGGAATGGTGGCGCTCGGCGGTGCTCAACACCGCGCGCATGGGCTGGTTCTCGTCGGACCGGACCATCCGCGAATACGCGACGGAGATCTGGAAAGCGTTGGATTAGACACCGCAATACAAAATGTGGGAGGGGGCTTGCTGTGGTGAGAGGGCAAGCCCGCTCACCACAGCAAGTCCCGCTGCCACATGGGGCCCGTGTCGATATACTAGGTCTCGGTTTGCTTAGGGATATCGACCATGCAATGGATTTTCATGCTGATTGGCCTGGTGCTCGGCTGGACGCTCGACGAGTCGTTCAGTGATGCGGGCATTGGTGCGCTGCTCGGCTTGGGCATTGGCCAGGCGATCCGCCTGTCGATGCTCGCCTCGCGTACGGAGGAGCAAGGCCGTCAGCTGGAGTCTGCCCGCAACGCCCTGAAAGTCGTTGAGCAACGCCTGGCCTTGCTGGAAAGGCCCGCTGCCGTTGAAATTCCCGAACCGATCCTTGTCGAAGCGCCGCCGCCGGTAACGGCGTCGCCTGAACTCGTCTGGGAATTACCCGCCGAATTGGAACCTGCGTACGCAACGGTAGCGGCCGAGCCCAGCCAGCCATTGCCGGCTGACGTCTGGCGGGCTGAGCCGAGCGAACGCATTCCTGAGCAACCTGCCGCGCCTGCGATACCTCGTGGCCCCAACTTCATCGAGCGCGCCATCAGCGGCGCACGCAACTGGCTGTTCGGCGGCAACACCGTGCTGCGGGTCGGCGTGGTGCTGCTGTTCCTTGGCCTGGCCTTCCTGCTGCGGTACGCCACTGAAGGCATAGTGGTGCCGATCGAGCTGCGTTATGCGGGCGTTGCCGGTTGTGCGTTGGCCTTGCTGGGCCTGGGTTGGTGGCTGCGGCTGCGTAACAGCAATTACGGGTTGATGCTGCAAGGCACCGGCATCGCCGTGCTCTACCTGACAGTGTTCGCTGCCATGCGCCTGCACCCGCTGCTCGATCCCGGCGCCGCACTGGGGTTGCTGGTGGCGGTCACGGTGTTTTCGGCGATTCTGGCAATTACCCAGGACGCCCTCGGCCTGGCTTGCGCCGCTGCCCTCGGCGGTTTTGCGGCACCGATCCTCACGTCCACCGGCGCCGGTAACCATGTGGCGCTGTTCAGCTATTTCGCGCTGCTGAACGCGGGCATCCTCGCCATCGCCTGGTTCAAGGCCTGGCGTCTGCTCAACCTGATCGGTTTTGTCGGCACTTTCGGTATCGGCTTCGCCTGGGGCCTGCGTTCCTACACGCCGGAACTGCTGTGGAGCACCGAGCCTTTCCTGATTCTGTTTTTCCTGATGTACCTCGGCATTGGCCTGTTGTTCGCCCGGCGCAAGCTGTTGGAGATGAGCGACGCGCCGGACGATGACAGCCGTGGCGCACTGTTGCGCTGGTCAGCGGCCAAGGGCGATTACGTCGACGGCAGCCTGCTGTTCGGTCCGCCGCTGGTGGGCTTCGGTTTGCAGTTTGCGCTGGTGCAGCACCTGGAGTTTGCCGCTGCGTTCAGTGCGCTGGCCCTGGGCATTATCTACATGAGCCTGGCCCGTTTGCTGAGTGGCGGGCGCGCCTTGCTGCTGGCGGAAACCAGCCTGGCATTGGGTGTGATCTTTGCCAGCCTGGCAATTCCCTTGGGCCTCGACGCGCGCTGGACGGCGGCGGCCTGGGCCGTGGAAGGCGCCGGGATTTTCTGGCTCGGCTTGCGCCAGCAGCGGCCTTTGGCGCGGGCGTTTGGCTTGCTGTTGCAAGTCGGCTCGGCGCTCGCGTTCCTCAGCGAGTTGCGGGTTGGTGACACCCGTCTATTGGATGGCGCACCGCTGGGCGCTCTGTTGCTGGGCGCGGCCTTGCTGTTCAGTTTCCACCAACTGCGCAAGGCACCGGCTGAGCAGTCGGCGCAGTGGGAGCGTCGTGGTTTGCCGGTATTGGCCAGTGTCGGCCTGGGCTTCCTGTACCTGCTGGCGCCGTTGCTGCTGTTGACCCAAGGCACGGCCATCAGTTGGGCAATTGCCGGCCTTGCGACCTTGCTGGTCGGCCTGCGCATCGGCTCGCGCACGTTCCTCTTTACTGCGTTTGCCGTGCAATTGCTCGGTGGCGCGCTGTTCCTGGTGCGCCTTCAGGCGGGCGCTGATTCCGGCGCCGTGTTCAGTGCCGGCTGGAGCGGGCTGCTCACCGCATCGCTGATTGGCCTGGCCTTGATCGGCGGCATGCTGCTGGCGGCGCGGGACAGCATGGTGCGCAGCGATGTGCGGTTGTTGCGCGGCCTGTCGGTGGTGCTGTTGGCCGGGTTGGTGCTGATCAACCTCGCGGTGCTGTTCGTGCTGCCGTGGGAGACCGCCAGTGGCGTGTGGGCGGCCAGTGGTTTGTTGATTATCTGGCTGAGTCTCTACCTGCAGCAGCGGGTCAGTTTTGTCTTCGGGTTGTTGCTGCAAATCATCGGTGGCGCTTCGTTCCTGATCGCGGTGCCGGACTTGCTCGGGCCACTGACCCGCGAAGGCTTGCGTCCTTTGGGCCATAGCGGTTTCTGGACGCCGATGGTGCTCGGGCTGGCGGCGCTGATCGGTGCCTGGCGTTTGCAGCGCCGGCCTCATGCGCCGGTGTTCGAGGCGTTGAGTTTGCAGCGGCTGTCCGACGTGCTGCTGGTGTGGGGCGCGGCCTGGTGGACGTTGGCTTTGGTCAGCGAAGTGCTGCGTTTTGCGCCACCGATGCTGCAAGGCACCTGGCTGCTGGCGGTGGCGGCCGTGAGTGTGGCGATCTGGGCGGTGTTGGCCCGGCGCCTGCAATGGCCGTCGCTGGGCTTGTTGTGCACGCTGTTGATGCCGGCGGCGGGCGTGGTGTTGCTGGGCTCGTGGGGCTCGCGTTATCACCCGGCGGCGAATTTCGCGTGGCTGGCGTGGGTGGCGGTGTTTACGGTGCACTTCTTGTCACTGCGGCGCCTGGCCTTGGTCATCCCGGAGAAAGCCCTCAGCGCTGCGCACGTGCTCGGCTGCTGGCTGCTGATTGGCGTGCTGGCGCTGGAGCTGCGCTACGGCCTGTTGCTGCTGTCCGAGGAATACAACGCCTGGCGCTGGCTGGGGTGGGCGATTCTGCCGAGCCTGTACCTGGTACTGGCCGCTGTGCCGCGCAGTTGGCCGTGGCCGGTGTCGGCGTACCCGCGCGAGTACCGGTTATATGCCGCGTTGCCTCTGGCGGTGTTGATGCTGGGCTGGTTCTGGCTGGCGAACATCTTCAGCGACGGCACCGCCGAGCCGCTGCCGTATGTGCCGCTGCTTAACCCGCTGGATATTGGATTGCTGTTCGCGCTGCTGGGTGTGTACCTGTGGTCCCGCAGCGCCGCACCCCAGCGCGGGCCACGCGCCGAGCTGATCGCCCAAGCAGTCGCCGGAGTGTCGTTGTTCGCCTTCTTCACCGCCCTGGTGATGCGCACGGCTCACCATTGGGGCGGGGTGCCGTTCCATCTGGATGCGTTGCTGGAATCGATGCTGGTACAGGCCGGGCTGTCGATTGTCTGGACCCTGATTGCCCTGAGCCTGATGATCGGTGGGCATCTGCGGCATCGGCGTGAGGTGTGGCTGATCGGTGCGGTGTTGATTGCGGTGGTGGTCGCCAAATTGTTCTTCGTCGAACTGAGCAACCGTGGCGGGCTGGCGCGGATCGTATCGTTTATCGGTGTGGGCGGGCTGTTGCTGGTGGTGGGCTATTTCGCCCCGCTGCCACCCAAGCGTGCCGAACCGGTGGTTGAATCTGAAGGAGTGGTCTCTTGATGGGCAAGCTGAGTGTGGCGCTGTTGGGGTTGTGCACAACGTGTTCGGCCTTGGCCCAGGAAACCCCGGCCGATTTCACCACGCGGGTGCCGCTGACAGTCAGCGGCGAAGGCCCGTGGTACCGCCTGGAACTGCCGCTGGCGGTGCAATTGAGTGCCCGCCAGGCCGACCTGAGTGATGTACGGGTGTTCAACGCCGCCGGCGAGCCCCAGGCCTACGCGCTGGCGCGGCAGTCGGCGCAAAGCACCGAAAGCCGCAGCCTGTCCAACGTGAAGTGGTTCCCGCTGTACGCCGCGGCCGACTCCGCTGAAGCCGTGCCCAGTGTGCGCGTGCAATCCACTTCCACCGGCACGTTGGTGCAGGTGCAGCCGCCGAGCCAGCTGGAAGCGGGCGAAGAAGTGCTGCGCGGCTGGTTGCTCGATGCCAGCGGGATCAAGGCGCCGTTGCAGCAGCTGATCCTCGACTGGACCAGCGAGCGCGACGGCTTCCAGCGCTTCAGCATCGAAGCCAGCGACGACTTGCAGCACTGGCGCTCGTGGGGCGAAGGGCAGGTGGCGCGGCTGTCGTTTGCCGATGAGCGCGTCGAGCAGCATGAAGTGAGTTTGCCAGGGCAATCGGCGCGTTATCTGCGCCTGCTGTGGAAAGGCCAGGCCGCACCGGCGCTGACGTCGGCGCAGTTGGAGAGCGTCAGTGCCCATAGCTTGCCGTTGCCGCTGGTGTGGTCGCAGCCACTGTCGGGTACCCGTCTCAAGGCGGGCGAATACAGCTGGCAGTTGCCCAATGCGCTGAACGTCGAACGTTTGCGCATCGACTTGAGCCAACCCAACAGCCTCGCGCCAGTCACCTTGTCGGGGCGTCGGGAAAGCAGTCAGGCCTGGCAGCCCTTGAGCAGCGGTTTGCTCTACCGGCTGACGCAAAATGGCCAGGACGTTTTACAGAACGAATTGCAGCTGCCGGGCCACGCCGTTGCGCAACTCAAGCTCGACGTGGACGAACGTGGCGGTGGCCTGGGAGTGGAGGCGCCGACCTTGAGCTTTGCAGTGCGCGCCACGCAGTTGGTGTTCCTGGCACGGGGCGAGCCGCCGTTCATCCTGGCCTTGGGCAACCCGTCGGTGAAGGGGGCGAACTTGCCGCTGTCGACGTTGATCCCGGATTACAGCGTCGAACGCCTCGCAGGGCTTGGGCAGGCCAAGGCGGCGGGGGCGGTGGTGGTGACATCGCCCGCGGTTGCGGCGCCTATTGATGCCGGGCCGAACTGGAAAAAGCTCGGTCTTTGGGCCGTGCTGCTGCTCGGTGTGGCGGCGTTGGGCGCCATGGCCTACAGTTTGCTGCGCAAGCCGCCGGTGGCACGTTAAATAAAGTCCATGAACTCTATTGGGTTTAAATCCTCTCATATGAGGAAATACGCCCCGACTCGCGTTAAACTGCGCGGGTTTTTAGCCCCCCATTTCCGGAGCCTTCCATGTCCCGCGTTACCCTGAGTCGCTATTTGATCGAGCAGACCCGCAGCAACAACACGCCTGCCGATCTGCGCTTCCTTATCGAAGTGGTGGCGCGTGCTTGCAAGGAAATCAGCCACGCCGTCTCCAAAGGCGCGCTGGGCGGCGTCCTGGGCAGCATGGGCACTGAAAACGTACAAGGCGAAGTGCAGAAGAAGCTCGACGTGATTTCCAACGAAATCCTGCTCGAAGCCAACGAATGGGGCGGCCACCTGGCCGGCATGGCGTCCGAAGAAATGGACAATGCCTACCAGATCCCGGGCAAGTACCCGAAAGGCGCGTACCTGTTGGTATTCGACCCGCTGGACGGTTCGTCGAACATCGACATCAACGCACCGGTCGGCACCATCTTCTCGGTACTGCGTTGCCCGAGCGAATACCTGAGCCAGAACGAAGCCCTGAACGAAAAGGCCTTCCTGCAGCCAGGCACCGAGCAGGTCGCTGCCGGTTATGCGATCTACGGCCCGCAAACCATGCTGGTGCTGACCCTGGGCGACGGCGTCAAGGGCTTCACCCTGGACCGTGAAATGGGCAGCTTCGTGCTGACCCACGAAGACATCTCCATCCCGGCGAGCACCCAGGAATTCGCCATCAACATGTCCAACCAGCGTCACTGGGAAGCGCCGGTACAGCGCTACGTGAACGAGTTGATGGAAGGCGAAGAAGGCCCGTTGAAGAAGAACTTCAACATGCGCTGGGTGGCTGCGATGGTTGCCGACGTGCACCGCATCCTGACCCGTGGTGGCCTGTTCATGTACCCACGTGACAGCCGCGAGCCGTCCAAGCCGGGCAAACTGCGCCTGATGTACGAAGCCAACCCGATGTCGTTCCTGGTTGAGCAGGCGGGCGGTGCGTCCACCGACGGCCACCAGCGCATCCTCGACATCCAGCCCGAAGGCCTGCACCAGCGTGTGGCGGTGTTTCTGGGTTCGAAGGAAGAAGTTGAGCGTGTGACTGGTTACCACAAGGCGTAAGTCTTGCGGTAAGCAAAAGCCCCGAAGCATTTCAGTGTTTTCGGGGCTTTTTTGTTTATTGAATAAGGCGTTTCAGCAGCAGCGACTGCAGGTTTTTCCGTGTGTCCGCGATGATATGGACGTAGATGGTTTTATCTCTGACTTCATAAATAATCCGATTCATTTCACACACGACCTGCCGGTACTGACTGAGGTTGAGCCTCTCAATCTCTTCTGGCATTGAGCCCGCGTAAGGCTGGGTTTCGATGCGGCGCAAAGCTTGCTTCAATGAATCATAGGTTTGTTGCCAGGATGCTGCGGAAAATTGGCGGGTCAGATAGGACTTGATTTCTTTGAGATCAGATTTAGCAGAATGAAGAATCTCAACCCTGAAATTCATTGTGCTTCGTCCCTGTCCAGCTCTGCGAACACGTCCTCCATTTCTTGAAACTGACCCAATTCAATCTGGCGGTTTCCCAAAGCGAGTAGCTTTAACAGAGCCATGGTCTCTTCTTGCTCTTCAAAACTCTTCACATCCATCACAACCAGCTTGGCCTCACCATTTTGAGTGATGACCAACGGTTCGCGGCTTTCAGTGAGGTTTTTCACAATCTCGGCGGTGTGGCTTTTCAAGTAGCTGATAGGTTTGATCTGGGATGAGAGTTTCATTGGGTGGTCCTGTCTCAAAGGAAGGACTGATTTTAGTCTTTATTCGGTCCTATGTATTGAGGGGATAGTCGATTATTCAACGGGTGCGACGAAAGGCACGCCCATCCAGAAACCCTATGAATCTTTGGAAAAACACCACCCTGGCAGAAAAAAGAAATACCACCCCCCATCGGGAACCAGACACCTCTTTTCCCTTCTAAGCTTCTGGCAGACCCCCAAGCTGCTTCGTCTCTCCAGGAGTTTTTCCATGTCGTTACGCCGTCTCGCCCTGTTGTCGTTTTGCGTGCTTCTGGCCGCTTGCAGCAAGGTCACTCAAGAAAATTACGCAAAACTGTCGGCCGGCATGGCCAAGGCCGAGGTTGAGTCGTTGCTGGGTAAGCCGACTGATTGTTCTGGCGCGCTGGGTATGTCCAGTTGCACGTGGGGCGATAAAAACAGCTTTATCAGCGTGCAATACGCCGGTGACAAAGTACTGATTTTTTCCGGGCAAGGCCTGAAGTAAACCGGGGCGAAAGCCTGCGGGAGAAAAACAACATGATGCGTTTTGTTTTATACCTCTGTGCCAGCCTGTTTTTGGCGGGCTGCGCCAGCCATTCTGGCGATGATCTGCAACCCAAGACGGTTGGCAGCGTGAACCTCAAGCGTTACCAGGGCACCTGGTATGAGTTGGCCCGTCTGCCGATGTACTTCCAGCGCAATTGTGCGCAGTCCGAAGCCCGCTACACGTTGTTGCCCGATGGCAACATGTCGGTGTTCAACCGCTGCCTGACGCCTGAATGGAAGTGGCAGGAAGCCAAGGGCACAGCAACGCCGCAGGTCGCCGGCAAGACTGACAAACTGTGGGTCGAATTCAATAACTGGTTCACCTCGCTGTTGCCGGGCGTGGCCAAGGGCGATTACTGGGTGCTGTACGTCAGCGATGACTACAAGACCGCCATTGTCGGCAGCCCGAGCCGGCGCTACATGTGGTTGTTGTCCCGCACGCCGACCGTCAGCGCCGACACTCGCGAAGACCTGCTGAGCAGGGCGCGGCAACAGGGGTATGACACTACCCGGTTGATCTGGCGGACGTCGGACAAGCAGATGGCAAAGACTTCGCAGTAACTGAAGAGCGCTACCATTCTAATGTGGGAGCTGGCTTGCCTGCGATAGCGGTGTTGGATTCACAACGGCTATTGCAGGCAAACCAGCTCCCACATTTTGTTATGTGTCGTCTGTTAGCCCAACAAATCCCGCAAGACCTGAGTAAACGCCCGGCTGCTGTCTTCTTCAGCCGCGTGATGCCCGTCGCGAATCACCCACTTCCCGTTGACCAGCACGTCCCGCACCTGGCGATCACCACCGGCAAACAGCCAGCGATTGAGAATCCCGTCTTCGTTCGCAGTCGCCAGGTACGGATCGTTGCCGTCCAGTACCAGCCAATCAGCCCGTTTGCCGACTTCCAGGCGCCCAATCGGCTGCCCCAGCGCTTCGGCCCCGCCGTCCAGCGCGGCATCGAACAGCGTACGGCCGACCATCGGCTGATCGCTGCGATACAGCCGGTTGCGCCGCTGGTCCCGCAGGCGCTGCCCATATTCCAGCCAGCGCAGTTCTTCCACCACGCTCAGTGATACGTGGCTGTCGGAACCAATCCCCATGCGCCCGCCCTGGGCCAGGAAATCCACCGCCGGGAAAATCCCGTCGCCCAGGTTGGCTTCGGTGGTCAGGCACAGCCCGGCAATCGCCCGGCTCTTGGCCATCAACGTCACTTCTTCCGGATTGGCATGGGTGGCGTGAACCAGGCACCAGCGCTGATCCACTTCAACATTGTCATACAGCCATTGCAGCGGACGCTTGCCGCTCCAGGCCAGGCAGTCGTCGACTTCCTTTTGCTGCTCGGCGATGTGGATGTGTACCGGGCACGCCTTGTCGCTGGCGGCCAGCACTTCGCTGATCTGTTGTGGCGTGACGGCGCGCAGCGAGTGGAAGCACAGACCCAGTTGCTGCGCCGGTTGCGCGGCCAGAATCGGTTGCAGGCGTGCCTGCAGGTTCAGGTAGTGCTCGGTGCTGTTGATAAAGCGCCGCTGGCCTTCATTGGGTGCCTGGCCGCCGAAACCGGAATGGCTGTACAGCACCGGCAACAACGTCAGGCCGATACCGCTGCTGGCGGCCGCCTGGCTGATTTGCCGCGACAGCTCCGCAGGGTCGGCATAGGGCTGGCCGCTGACGTCGTGGTGCACGTAGTGAAATTCGGCCACCGAGGTGTAGCCGGCCTTGAGCATCTCGATGTACAGCTGGCGCGCAATGACCTGCAGTTGGTCGGGGCTGATCTTGCCCACCATGCGATACATCAAGTCGCGCCAGGTCCAGAAGCTGTCATTCGGGTTGCCGGCCACTTCCGCCAGCCCGGCCATGGCCCGCTGGAACGCATGGGAATGCAGGTTCGGCATGCCCGCCAAGACCGGGCCTCTCAGCCGTTCGGCACCGTCTGCACTGGCGTTGGGCTCAACCTGGGTCAGCAGGCCGTCGGCGCTGACTTCAAGACGTACATCATTGGCCCATCCATTAGGCAGCAGCGCGCGTTCGGCAAAGAAAGCGGACATGATTAAGGCACCCCGGTCGTGTGTTTATTTGTATATACATATACAGACGTTTGCCTGCTCGGTAAACTCCGGCAAGCTATGCTTCTTTTTCACTTACAAGGATTTCCTGTGCCGACTCCGCCCGCCAAGTCTCCACTGGCTGCCCACATGGACGAAAGTCCGGCGCCCTTGTATGCCCGCGTCAAACAGATGATCAGCCAGCAGATTCTCAACGGCAACTGGCCGCCGCACTACCGCGTGCCGTCGGAAAGCGAGTTGGTCAACCAGTTGGGCTTCAGCCGCATGACCATCAACCGCGCCTTGCGCGAGTTGACGGCCGAAGGCCTGCTGGTGCGAATGCAGGGCGTGGGCACGTTTGTCGCCGAGCCCAAGAGCCAGTCGGCCCTGTTTGAGGTGCACAACATTGCCGATGAGATCGCCTCCCGCGGCCATCGCCATACGTGCAAAGTCATCACCCTCGGTGAGGAAGCGGCCGGTTCCGAGCGCGCCGTCGCCCTGGAAATGCGCGAAGGAGGGCGGGTGTTCCACTCGCTGATCGTGCACTACGAAAACGACATTCCGGTGCAAATCGAAGACCGTTTCGTCAACGCCCTGGTAGCGCCGGAATACCTGCAGCAGGATTTTACCCAGCAAACGCCTTATGCCTACCTCAACCAGGTGGCGCCGCTGACCGAAGGCGAGCACGTGGTGGAAGCGATCCTCGCCGACGCCCATGAGTGCAAGCTGCTGCAAATCGAAACCAGCGAGCCGTGCCTGTTGATTCGCCGCCGGACCTGGTCTGGCCGCCAGCCGGTAACGGCCGCGCGTTTGATCCACCCCGGTTCCCGTCATAGCCTGGAAGGACGTTTCAGTAAATGAGTTCGATGAAAGTCTGGCGCGCCACCGATTACGTCCGCATGCCGTGGAAAAACGGCGGCGGCAGCACTGAAGAAATCACCCGTGATGCAGGCGAGGGCCTGGACGGTTTTGGCTGGCGCCTGTCGATTGCCGATATCGCCGAGTCGGGCGGGTTCTCTACCTTCGCCGGGTACCAGCGCATCATCACCGTGCTGCAAGGCTCGGGCATGGTGCTGACGGTGGATGGCGAGGAACAGCGCGGGTTGTTACCGCTGCAGCCGTTCCCGTTCAAGGGTGACAGCCAGGTGTCCTGCCGATTGATCGGCGGCCCGATTCGCGATTTCAACCTGATCTATTCACCGCAGCGCTATCAGGCGCGGTTGCAGTGGATGGACGGTACGCAGCGCTTCTTCAGTGCCGCGCACACCGTGCTGGTATTCAGTGTGGCCGACGAGGTGAAGGTGCTCGGTGAGCGGCTGAACCGTCATGACTGCCTGCAAGTGGACGGTAACACCGGCCTGCTGGACGTCAGCGTCACCGGCCGTTGCTGCGTCATCGAACTGACCTCAGCTGCTTAAACGGGTGGGGGGGCTTCCCCCCACATGTTGTTTCCCTCTTCCCGCACCAACTTGTTACCGAACGCCCCAGCATGGCGCAAAGCCCTGCCTCGGTGACAAGTCTCCTGCGCTGTAAAAATCCTCTGTAAGAAAATTCATCAAGCGGCGAGGCCTTATTTTCCGAGGCTTTCACCCTCATCCCGGAAAAATCTTCAAACCTTGCGCGCAAAGTTGGCCGCTTGATTGCATATGCTTGTATGTACAAGTAAAGATGTGTGCGTAAGAGTCCATGGACATCCTCTTCGCACCCATCATGTTCGCGCATTGATCGTTGAGGATTTTTTTGTGACCAAGCCTACGAAGTACCGTGACGTTGAAATCCGTGCCGCACGCGGCAACACGCTGACCGCCAAAAGCTGGCTGACTGAAGCGCCGCTGCGCATGCTGATGAACAACCTTGACCCGCAGGTTGCCGAAAATCCGAAAGAACTGGTGGTGTACGGCGGCATTGGCCGTGCCGCGCGCAACTGGGAATGCTACGACCAGATCGTCGAAAGCCTGACCCACCTCAATGACGACGAAACCCTGCTGGTGCAGTCCGGCAAACCCGTCGGCGTGTTCAAGACCCACAGCAACGCGCCGCGCGTGCTGATCGCCAACTCCAACCTGGTACCGCACTGGGCGAGCTGGGAGCATTTCAACGAACTGGATGCCAAGGGCCTGGCCATGTACGGCCAGATGACCGCCGGCAGCTGGATCTACATCGGCAGCCAGGGCATCGTGCAGGGCACCTACGAAACCTTCGTCGAAGCCGGTCGCCAGCATTACAACGATGACCTCAAGGGCCGTTGGGTCCTGACTGCCGGCCTCGGCGGCATGGGCGGCGCCCAGCCACTGGCCGCGACCCTGGCCGGTGCCTGCTCGCTGAACATCGAATGCCAGCAGGTCAGCATCGACTTCCGCTTGAACAGCCGTTATGTCGACGAGCAAGCCACCGACCTCGACGACGCCCTGGCGCGCATCGCCAAATACACCAGGGAAGGCCGCGCGATCTCCATCGCCCTGCTGGGCAACGCGGCGGAAATCCTGCCGGAACTGGTCAAGCGCGGCGTGCGCCCGGACATGGTCACCGACCAGACCAGCGCTCACGACCCGCTTAACGGCTACCTGCCCGCCGGCTGGACCTGGGACGAGTACCGCGCCCGCGCCAAGACCGAACCGGCCGAAGTGATCAAGGCCGCCAAGCAGTCGATGGCGGTGCACGTCAAGGCCATGCTTGAGTTCCAGAAACAAGGCATCCCGACGTTCGACTACGGCAACAACATCCGTCAGATGGCGCAAGAAGTGGGCGTGGAAAACGCCTTCGACTTCCCGGGTTTCGTACCGGCCTACATCCGTCCGCTGTTCTGCCGTGGCATCGGCCCGTTCCGTTGGGCTGCGCTGTCGGGCGACCCGCAAGACATCTACAAGACCGACGCCAAAGTCAAAGAGCTGATCCCGGACGACGCCCACCTGCACAACTGGCTGGACATGGCCCGCGAGCGCATCAGCTTCCAGGGCCTGCCGGCGCGTATCTGCTGGGTTGGCCTGGGCCAGCGCGCCAAGCTCGGCCTGGCGTTCAACGAAATGGTGCGCAGCGGCGAGCTGTCGGCACCGGTGGTGATCGGCCGCGACCACCTGGACTCCGGCTCGGTGGCCAGCCCCAACCGTGAAACCGAATCGATGCAGGACGGTTCCGACGCCGTGTCCGACTGGCCACTGCTCAACGCCTTGCTCAACACCGCCAGCGGCGCGACCTGGGTTTCGTTGCACCACGGCGGCGGCGTCGGCATGGGCTTCTCCCAGCACTCGGGCATGGTGATTGTCTGCGACGGTACCGACGAAGCCGCCGAGCGTATCGCCCGCGTGCTGCACAACGACCCGGCGACCGGCGTGATGCGTCATGCGGATGCGGGTTACCAGATCGCGATCGATTGCGCCAAGGAGCAGGGGTTGAACCTGCCGATGATCAAATAAGGCTGCACAAAGGCATCACCCCAAAACAATCCATCAGAGGTTGAACAACAATGGCTGTAAATGACGCTCGTGCAAGCACCACCCCGTTGATCGAAAGGCGTTCGATCGACTACATCCCGGAAGCGGAAAGACACGGCCGTCTATTGAGTCAGTTCACCCTGTGGTTGGGTGCCAACCTGCAAATCACCGCGATTGTCACCGGGGCCCTGGCCGTGGTGCTGGGCGGTGATGTGTTCTGGTCGTTGATCGGCCTGTTGATCGGTCAACTGCTGGGCGGCGGCGTCATGGCGCTGCATGCTGCGCAAGGCCCGCAATTGGGCTTACCGCAGATGATCTCCAGCCGCGTGCAGTTTGGCGTGTATGGCGCGGTGATCCCGCTGGTGCTGGTGTGCCTGATGTACATCGGCTTTTCTGCCAGCGGTTCGTTGCTGGCGGGGCAGGCGGTGGCGCAGTTGCTCCACGTTGAAGACTGGGTCGGCATCGTGCTGTTCGCCGGGCTGATCATGGTGTTTACGATCTTCGGCTACCGGGTGATTCACGGTATCGGTCGCATCGCCAGCGTGCTGGGGGTGATTGCCTTCGTCTACCTGTTCTACAAGTTGCTGGCCGGTAACGACATCGGTGCGTTGCTGGGCAACAAGCATTTTTCCCTCAGCAGTTTCCTGCTGGCGATTTCCCTGTCGGCGTCCTGGCAGATTGCGTTTGGCCCTTATGTAGCGGACTACTCACGCTACTTGCCGCGCAGCACGTCGGCCTCGAAAACCTTCTGGGCCGTGGGCCTGGGTTCAGTGATCGGCGCGCAGGCTTCGATGGTGTTTGGTGTGTTTGCGGCTGCCTTGGCCGGCTCGCAATTCGCCCACCACGAAGTGTCGTTTATCGTCGGCCTCGGCGGCACCGGGATCGTTGCAGCGCTGCTGTATTTCAGCGTTGCCTTCGGCAAGGTCACCGTGACCACGCTCAACGCCTACGGCAGCTTTATGTCGGTTGCGACGATCATCAGCGGCTTCCGTGGCAGCCGGCATATCTCGAGTGCGGTGCGCCTGCTGTACATCTTCATCATGGTGTCGATTGCCGCTGGCCTGGCGTTGCTGGGCAAGGACTCGTTCCTCAAGGATTTCTCGGCGTTCATCCTGTTCCTGCTGGCGTTTTTCACGCCGTGGAGTGCGATCAACCTGGTGGACTTCTACTGCATCACCAAAGAGCGCTACGACATCCCGGCCCTGTCCAACCCTAACGGTCGCTACGGCCGCTGGAACCTGATGGGCATCAGCATCTACGTGTTCGGCGTGCTGATCCAGATGCCGTTTATCTCGACGCATTTCTACACCGGCCCACTGGTGGCCAGCCTTGGCGACACCGATATCTCATGGATCATCGGGCTGGTGGTGCCGGCGGCGTTGTACTACTGGGCCGCGAAAAAATGGCACAGCCCGACTCCCGAGCGTCTGGTGTTGCCAGATGTGCAGGGCACTACTGCTCTACCTGTTTAACCAGAACCCGGTACGCATGACAAACAGCGAATTGAAACAGCAAAACTGGCGAAAACTTTCCTCAAGGGACATCCTGAACTCTGGCACGCATGGTGAGCGACAACGCAGCCAAGAAAATCGACGCGGCCTTGTAGGTTGAGCGTTTCCGGTTGCCGCCACAGGCAACCGGGCGCCCGGCCACAATCCACTGGATCGAGAGCACACTATGTTTCCTGAGAGTTTTACGTTTTCCATCGCCGACTGGGTTAACAGTTGGGTCGATGCGCTGGTGACCAACTACGGCGATGTGTTCCGGCACATCTCCGATACGTTGCTGTGGGCCATTGTTAACCTGGAAGGTTTGCTGCGCGCAGCGCCCTGGTGGTTGATGCTGCTGATTGTTGGCGGTATTGCCTGGCATGCCACTCGCAAGTGGTTCACCACCGTCGTGATCGTCGGCCTGCTGTTTCTGGTGGGCGCGGTCGGGCTGTGGGACAAGCTGATGCAAACCCTGGCGCTGATGATGGTGGCCACGGTGATCTCGGTGCTGATCGGCATTCCCCTGGGGATTCTGTCGGCCCGCAGCAACCGCCTGCGTTCGGTGCTGATGCCGCTGCTGGACATCATGCAGACCATGCCCAGCTTCGTGTACCTGATCCCGGTGTTGATGCTGTTCGGCCTGGGCAAGGTCCCGGCGATTTTCGCCACGGTGATCTACGCCGCACCGCCGCTGATTCGCCTGACCGACCTGGGCATTCGCCAGGTAGACGGTGAAGTCATGGAAGCGATCAACGCCTTCGGTGCCAACCGCTGGCAGCAACTGTTCGGCGTGCAACTGCCGCTGGCCCTGCCGAGCATCATGGCCGGGATCAACCAGACCACCATGATGGCCCTGTCGATGGTGGTGATCGCCTCGATGATCGGCGCCCGTGGCCTGGGTGAAGATGTGCTCGTCGGCATCCAGACGCTTAACGTCGGGCGCGGCCTTGAAGCCGGTCTGGCGATCGTGATTCTTGCCGTGGTCATCGACCGCATTACGCAAGCCTATGGTCGTCCACGGCATGAGGCGAGCAAATGACTACTGTCAGCAAAATTGAAGTCAAAAACGTATTCAAGATTTTCGGCAACCGCTCCAGGGATGCACTGGCGTTGATTGGCCAGGGCAAGACCAAGGACGAGGTGCTGGCCGAGACCGGTTGCGTGGTGGGCGTGAACGACCTGTCCCTGAGCGTCGACACCGGTGAGATCTTCGTGATCATGGGCCTGTCGGGTTCAGGCAAGTCGACCCTGGTGCGCCACTTCAACCGGCTGATCGACCCTACCAGCGGTGCGATCCTGGTGGACGGTGAAGACATCCTGCAACTGGACATGGAAGCCTTGCGCCAATTCCGCCGGCACAAGATCAGCATGGTGTTCCAGAGCTTTGGCCTGCTGCCTCACAAGAGTGTGCTGGACAACGTTTCCTACGGCCTGAAAGTGCGTGGCGAAACCAGGCAAGTGTGCGCCGAGCGTGCGTTGCACTGGATCGAAACCGTGGGCCTCAAGGGCTACGAAAACAAATACCCGCACCAGCTGTCCGGCGGCATGCGCCAGCGTGTAGGCCTGGCCCGGGCGCTGGCGGCCGACACCGACATCATCCTGATGGACGAGGCGTTCAGTGCGCTCGACCCGCTGATCCGTGCCGAGATGCAAGACCAGTTGCTGGAGCTGCAAAAGACCCTGCACAAGACCATCGTGTTCATTACCCACGACCTCGACGAGGCGGTGCGCATCGGCAACCGCATTGCGATCCTCAAGGACGGCAAGCTGATCCAGGTCGGCACGCCCCGCGAGATTTTGCATTCACCGGCGGATGAGTATGTGAACCGGTTTGTTCAGCGGCGGGTGGCGGTGGTTTGATCCGATACTTGTGGTGAGTTGGCTGGCGCTATCGCAGGCAAGCCAGCTCTCACATTTGGAATGCGTTTCCCCTGTGGGAGCTGGCTTGCCTGTGATGAGGCCAGTGAAGCTGCACAACAATTACGAATTTGATGAAGAGGTCAACGATGTCCCAGGCTGAAAAAATCATCATCGCCGACGCCCCGATGCGTTGGCAGGACGTGGTCGCCGTGGCTCGCCACGGCGCCGTCCTCGAACTCTCGGGCCAGGCCTGGGCGCGAATCGACAATGCCCAGGCCATCGTCCAGCGCATCGTCACGAGCGGCGAGCGCGCCTACGGCATCAACACCGGCCTGGGCGCCTTGTGCAACGTGTCGCTCAAGGACGAACAACTGAGCCGGCTGTCACGCAATACCCTGCTCAGCCATGCCTGCGGCGTCGGTGCGCCGCTGAGTGTGGAGCAAACCCGCGCGATCATTTGTGCGGCAATCATTAACTACAGCCACGGCAAATCCGGCTTGCATCCGCAGGTGGTGCATTCGCTGCTGGGGCTGCTCAACCATGGCATCACGCCGCAAGTGCCGTCCCAGGGTTCCGTGGGTTACCTGACCCACATGGCGCACATTGGCGTCGCCTTGCTCGGCGTCGGCAACGTCAGCTATCGGGGCCGTATCGTTCCCGCACACCAGGCGCTGGCTGAAGAAGGTTTGCAGCCGGTAGTGCTCGGCGCCAAGGACGGGCTGTGCCTGGTCAACGGCACGCCGTGCATGACCGGCCTCAGCAGCCTGGCCCTGGCCGATGCGCATCGCCTGCTGCAATGGGCCGACGTGATCGGTGCCATGAGCTTCGAAGGCCAGCGCGGCCAGATCGACGCCTTTGATGAAGAGATCATCGCGCTCAAGCCGCACCCGGGCATGCAGCAAGTGGGCGTCAACCTGCGCGCGTTGCTGGACGGCAGCGAAGTGATCGCCAGCAGCAAAGGCATTCGCACCCAGGACGCCCTGAGCATCCGTTCGATTCCCCAGGTGCACGGCGCGG
The DNA here is from genome assembly GCF_012935715.1 of Pseudomonas sp. ADAK13. Lineage (NCBI taxonomy): Bacteria > Pseudomonadati > Pseudomonadota > Gammaproteobacteria > Pseudomonadales > Pseudomonadaceae > Pseudomonas > Pseudomonas sp. ADAK13. The sequence continues at coordinate 1,840,727 of NZ_CP052860.1, read as the reverse complement.
CCCGCGACCAACTGGAACACGCCACCCGGCAGATCGAAACCGAACTCAACGGCGCCACCGATAACCCGCTGGTGCTCGGCACTCCGGACAACTACCGCGTGGTGTCCCAGGCCAATCCCCACGGGCAGTCTGTGGCCCTGGCGGCAGACATGCTGGCCATCGCCATGGCAGAAATCGGCTCCATCGCCGAGCGTCGCCTGGACCGTCTGATCAACCCGCACGTCAGTGGTTTGCCGGCGTTTCTGGTGAGCAACCCCGGGGTCAACTCCGGGATGATGATCGTGCAGTACGTCGCCGCCTCGCTGTGCGGGCAAAACCGCCAGTTGGCGCAACCGGCGGTGCTCGACAACTTCGTCACCTCGGGCCTGCAGGAAGACCACCTGAGCATGGGCACCAACGCCGCGCTGAAGCTGTATTCGGTGCTGGAAAACGTCACCCAGATCCTCGCCATCGAGTACTTGCTGGCGGCCCAGGCGTTCGAGTTCCTCCAGGAGCAACGCTTCGGCGCCGGCACCGATGCCGCCTGGCGTTTGCTGCGCGAACACGTCCCGGCCTACGACCAGGACCGCTGGCTGGCGCCAGACATCGCAGCCACCGCCGCGCTGCTCAAGGACGCCGATTTACTGCAACGCACGCTACCGAATTTGCACTGATCTTTTCCCAACAATAACCAGCGTGCCAAGCCGACTGATCCTCTAAAAGAGCACAGCGGCGGATAACGGAAGCATCCGGAGCGACTGGTAGTTAACAACACTCTCAAAAGGAGCATGAATGTGACTGCGCTAAACCTGATTCCAGGCCAACTGAGCCTTGCCCAACTGCGGGCCATCTACCAGCAGCCGGTAACCCTCAGTCTGGATGACAGCGCCTCGGCCCAGATCGAAGCCAGTGTCGCCTGCGTGGAGCAGATTCTCGCCGAGAACCGCACCGCCTATGGCATCAACACCGGTTTCGGCCTGCTGGCCTCGACCCGCATCGCCAGTGAAGACCTGGAAAATCTCCAGCGTTCCCTGGTGCTGTCCCACGCCGCCGGCGTCGGTGAGCCCATCAGCGATGCGCTGGTGCGGCTGGTCATGGTGCTCAAGGTCAACAGCCTGAGCCGTGGTTTTTCCGGGATTCGCCGGCAGGTGATCGACGCGCTGATCGCCCTGATCAACGCCGAGGTTTACCCGCACATTCCGCTGAAGGGTTCGGTGGGTGCCTCCGGTGACCTGGCGCCATTGGCCCACATGTCGCTGGTGCTGCTGGGCGAAGGCAAGGCCCGCTACAAGGGCGAATGGCTGGAAGCCACCGAAGCGCTGAAAGTTGCCGGCCTGACGCCGCTGACCCTGGCCGCCAAGGAAGGCCTGGCGCTGCTCAACGGCACTCAGGTCTCCACTGCCTACGCACTGCGTGGCCTGTTTGAAGGCGAAGACCTGTTCGCCGGTGCCCTGGCGTGTGGCGCCCTGACGGTGGAAGCCGTGCTGGGTTCGCGCTCGCCGTTCGACGCGCGTATCCACGCCGCCCGTGGCCAGCGTGGCCAGATCGACTCCGCCGCCGCGTATCGCGCCCTGCTGGGTGAAAGCAGTGAAGTGTCCCAGTCCCACGAAAACTGCGACAAGGTTCAGGACCCGTACTCCCTGCGCTGCCAGCCGCAAGTCATGGGCGCCTGCCTGACCCAGTTCCGCCAGGCGGCCGAAGTGCTGGTGGTGGAAGCCAACGCCGTGTCGGATAACCCGCTGGTGTTTGCGGCAGAAGGTGACGTGATTTCCGGCGGCAACTTCCACGCTGAACCGGTGGCCATGGCGGCAGACAACATGGCGCTGGCCATCGCGGAAATCGGCTCCCTGAGCGAACGCCGCATCTCGCTGATGATGGACAAGCACATGTCGCAACTGCCGCCCTTCCTGGTGGGCAATGGCGGTGTGAACTCCGGCTTCATGATCGCCCAGGTGACGGCGGCGGCATTGGCCAGCGAGAACAAAGCGCTGGCCCATCCCCATAGCGTCGACAGCCTGCCCACGTCGGCGAACCAGGAAGACCACGTGTCGATGGCGCCGGCTGCGGGCAAACGCCTGTGGGAAATGGCCGAGAACACCCGCGGTGTGTTGGCGGTGGAATGGTTGGCCGCGTGCCAGGGCCTGGACCTGCGCAACGGCTTGAAAACCTCGCCTGCGCTGGAAAAGGCGCGCGGGATCCTGCGCAGCAAAGTGGCGTTTTATGAGAAGGACCGGTTCTTTGCGCCAGACATCAATGCCGCCAGTGAACTGTTGGCGACGCGTTGTTTGAATGAGCTGGTGCCGGCGAAGTTGTTGCCGAGCTTGTAAGAGCGACACCGATCCAGTGTGGGAGCTGTCGAGCCCCGGCGAGGCTGCGATGGCGTCGGAACAGACAACATTTTCGTAGCCTGACCCACCGCTATCGCAGCCTCGCTGGGGCTCGACAGCTCCCACATTTGATCTTCTACAGATTCGAATTTTCTCAGGATAAAAATAATTAAGGACGAGAAATGCACCCGGAAAAAGGTTTGAAACGCGGGCTCTCCGCCCGACATATTCGCTTCATGGCGCTCGGTTCCGCGATTGGCACCGGGCTCTTTTACGGCTCTGCCTCCGCGATCCAGATGGCCGGTCCTGCCGTACTCCTGGCCTACCTGATCGGCGGCGCCGCCGTGTTCATGGTGATGCGCGCCCTGGGCGAGATGGCCGTGCACAACCCGGTGTCCGGCTCCTTCGGCCAGTACGCCAGCACCTACCTGGGCCCGATGGCCGGCTTTATCCTCGGTTGGACCTACGCCTTTGAAATGATCATCGTCTGCCTCGCCGACGTCACCGCCTTTGGCATCTACATGGGCTTCTGGTTTCCCGAAGTCGCGCGCTGGGTCTGGGTGCTGGGCATCGTGTTGCTGATCGGCGGCTTGAACCTGTGCAACGTCAAAGTCTTTGGCGAAATGGAGTTCTGGCTGTCGCTGCTCAAGGTCGGCGCCATCGTCGCGATGATCCTCGGTGGCTTCGGCATCATGCTGTTCGGTATTCACTCGGCGGGCGAAGCACCGGCCACCGGTCTCAGCAACCTGTGGGCCCACGGCGGTTTCATGCCTAACGGCGTGGGCGGCCTGATTGCGTCCTTCGCGGTGGTGATGTTCGCCTTTGGCGGCATCGAAATCATCGGCATCACCGCTGGCGAAGCCAAGGACCCGCAGCGCGTGATCCCCAAGGCGATCAACGCGGTGCCGCTGCGTATCCTGCTGTTCTACGTGCTGACGTTGTTTGTGCTGATGGCGATCTACCCGTGGCCGCAGATCGGCAGCCAGGGCAGCCCGTTCGTGCAGATCTTCAGCAACCTGGGGATAGGCTCGGCGGCGACCATCCTCAACATCGTGGTGATCTCCGCTGCCGTCTCGGCCATCAACAGCGACATCTTCGGCGCCGGCCGCATGATGTACGGCCTGGCCCAGCAGGGGCAGGCGCCCAAGGGCTTTGCCCAGCTGTCGAAACAGGGCGTGCCGTGGATGACGGTGGTGGTGATGGGCGCCGCGTTGCTCGGCGGCGTGGTGCTCAACTACCTGATCCCGGAAAACGTGTTCCTGGTGATCGCCTCGATCGCGACCTTCGCCACGGTGTGGGTGTGGCTGATGATCCTGGTGACTCAGGTCGCGATGCGTCGCGCGATGACCAAGGAGCAGATCGCCGAGCTGAAATTCCCGGTGCCGTTCTGGCCTTATGCGCCAGCGGCCGCCATCGTGTTCATGCTGTTTATCTTCGGGGTGCTGGGTTACTTCCCGGACACCCAGGCTGCCCTTATGGTCGGCGCCGTGTGGATCGTCCTGCTGATCGTTGCCTATCTGCTGTGGGTCAAGCCCGCCGCCGGGCAAACGGCCAAGGTCCACTACGACCCGGCTTTGTCTCATCGATAACCTAACGGAGGCGTTGATGAAAACGCTTTGGCAACACTGCCACGTTGCAACCATGGCCCAGGGCAACTACTCGATCATCGAGGATGCCGCCATCGTTACCTCGGGCACGCTCATCGAGTGGATCGGCCCGCGCGCCGATCTGCCGAAGGCTGACTACGCGACCACCCACGACCTGCAAGGGGCGTGGGTCACGCCCGGGCTGATCGACTGCCACACCCACACGGTGTTCGGTGGCAATCGCAGCGGTGAGTTCGAGCAGCGGTTGCAAGGCGTGAGCTACGCCGAGATCGCAGCCGCCGGTGGCGGTATTGCCAGCACCGTGCGCGCCACACGCGCGGCGTCCGAAGATGAGCTGTTTGCCAGCGGCCACAAGCGCCTGCGCAGTTTGCTGCGCGACGGCGTGACGACCGTCGAGATCAAGTCCGGCTACGGCCTGGACCTGGCCAGCGAGCGCAAGATTCTGCGGGTGATCCGCCGCCTCGGCGCCGAGCTGCCCGTCAGTGTGCGCAGCACCTGCCTGGCGGCCCATGCGTTGCCGCCGGAGTACGTGGACCGCGCCGACGCCTACATCGACCACATCTGCGCCGAGATGCTGCCGGCACTGGCAGCGGAAGGCCTGGTGGATGCGGTCGACGCCTTCTGTGAATACCTGGCGTTTTCGCCGGAGCAGGTGGAGCGTGTGTTCATTGCCGCCCAAAAACTCGGTTTGCCGGTAAAACTGCACGCCGAACAGTTGTCGTCCCTGCACGGCTCCAGCCTGGCGGCGCGTTACCAGGCGCTGTCGGCGGACCACCTGGAATTCATGACCGAGGAAGACGCCATTGCCATGGCCGCTTCCGGCACCGTCGCGGTGTTGCTGCCGGGGGCGTTCTACTTCCTGCGGGAAACCCAACTGCCGCCGATGGACGCCCTGCGCAAGCACGGCGTGAAGATCGCCATTGCCAGCGACCTCAACCCGGGCACCTCGCCGGCGTTGTCGGTGCGCCTCATGCTGAACATGGCCTGCACCCTGTTCCGCATGACCCCGGAAGAAGCCCTGGCCGGCGCCACGCAGCACGCGGCCACCGCCCTGGGCCTGGGTGACAGCCACGGCTCGCTGGAAGTGGGCAAGGTCGCGGACTTTGTCGCCTGGCAGATCGATCGCCCTGCCGACCTGGCCTACTGGCTGGGCGGCGAGCTGGATAAACGCGTCGTGCGCCATGGCGCCGATGTCACCGTTTGAGGAGTAGCGCTGTGGATAAGGTTCTGAATTTCAAACAAGGCCGCGTACCGCTGCTGATCAGCATGCCCCACGCGGGCCTGCGCCTGACGCCGGCGGTGCAAGCCGGGCTGATCCCCGAGGCGCAAAGCCTGCCGGACACCGACTGGCACATCCCCACGCTGTATGACTTCGCCGAAGCGCTGGGCGCCAGCACCCTGGCCGCCGAGTATTCGCGCTTTGTCATCGACCTGAACCGGCCATCAGACGACAAGCCGCTGTACGTCGGCGCCACCACCGGCCTGTACCCGGCGACGCTGTTCGACGGTGTGCCGCTGTTCCGCGAAGGCCTGGAACCGTCCAAGGCCGAACGCGCCACGTACCTGGAGCAGGTGTGGACGCCGTATCACCGCACCCTGCAAAACGAGCTGGCCCGGCTCAAGGCCGAGTTCGGTTATGCACTGCTGTTTGATGCGCACTCGATCCGCTCGGTGATCCCGCACCTGTTCGAAGGCAAGCTGCCGGACTTCAACCTCGGCACCTTCAATGGTGCCGCCTGCGACCCGCAACTGGCCAGCCAGCTGGAAGCCATCTGCGCCGCGCATCCGCAGTACAGTCATGTGCTCAACGGGCGTTTCAAGGGCGGGCATATCACCCGGCATTACGGTAACCCGGCCGAGAACATCCACGCGGTGCAGCTGGAGTTGGGGCAGTGCACCTACATGGAAGAGTTTGAGCCCTTCCGTTATCGCGCCGACCTGGCCGAGCCGACGCGGGTGGTGTTGAAGGAATTGCTGGAAGGGTTCCTGGCCTGGGGGCAAAAGCACTATCGGTGATCGGTTGCGCAGTTGAGATAGCCATCGCGGGCAAGCCCGGCTCCCACCATTTTGAATGGCAAACATATTCAAATGTGGGAGCTGGCTTGCCTGCGATGAGGCCCTCAACAGCCACACACCTCTCAAGTCGCCTGAGTGCAACTCACAGTCGCCACAGGTCGCTTTGATCGAGGTCTCGCTGGGTAAGGTGTTGGGCACGGCGCGTCAGACGCCATCCCCACAATAAAAACTGCCGAGTGAGACCGCATCGATGAAAAGACTGTTCAACCGTTGTCTGTTGATTCTCACCGGCGCCGCCCTTCTGAGCGCCAACGCGATGGCCGCCGACCCGGCCTCGTGCAAGGTCGTACGCATGGGCGTGGTCAGTTGGACCGACGTGATCGCCACCAGTGGCATGGCCGATGTGCTGCTCAACGGCCTGGGCTATGACAGCAAGCAAACCAGCGCCGTGCAGCAAATCATCTTTGCCGGTATCCGCGACAAACGCCTGGATATCTTCCTGGGCTACTGGAAGCCGGCGATGGACAACAACATCGCGCCGTTTCTCGCTGCCAAGCAGGTCAAGGTGTTCGACAAGCCAAGCCTGTCCGACGCCCAGGCTACCCTGGCAGTGCCGCAGTACGTCGCCGATGCGGGCCTGAAAACCTTTGCCGACATTGCCCGCTTCAAGGACAAGCTGGGCGGCAAGATCTACGGCATCGAGCCGGGCAGTGGTGCCAATACCGACATCCAGAAAATGATCGACAGCAACCGCTTTGGCTTGGGCGGATTCAAGCTGGTGGCGTCCGGTGAAGCGGGCATGCTGGCCGCGGTGCAGCGGGCGGTGAACCGCAAGGAGTTCGTGGTGTTTGTCGGCTGGACCCCGCACCCGATGAACATCAACATGAAAATGGCTTACCTGACCGGCAGCGAAGATGTGTTCGGTGCCAACGAGGGCATGGCTACAGTCTCCACGGTGACGGCGCCGGATTATGCCGAGCGTTGCCCCAACGTGACCCGGCTGCTGGAGAACCTGACCTACACCGCCGCCCAGGAGAGCCAGTTGATGGTGCCGATCATGGACCGCAAGACGCCGCAGGATGTTGCCAAACAATGGCTGCGTGACAATCCCGAGGACTTGCAGCGCTGGCTGGCCGGTGTGACAACCCTGGATGGCAAGGACGGCGTGGCGGCGGTGCAGGCCAGCCTGAAGCCTTGATGCGAACACGATAGATCAAACAACAGAGAGCCCATGTGGGAGCCGGGCTTGCCCGCGATAGTGGTGTATCAGTCGACGATGGCGTTGGTTGAAACACCGCTATCGCAGGCAAGCCAGCTCCCACATTTGTCTTGTGGTGTGCTTTGAGTCTTCATATCAGGACGATCACCTTCATGTCCCACTACCCGATTTCCGCGCCGATGTGCGCCTTTGTCGAAAAAACCGAATCTTTCACCAGCGACGACACCTCGCTGGCTGGGTTGCGCCGGGGCTATGACCGCATGTGCCAGGCGTTCACCCCGGCGCGGCCGGAAGGGTTGCAGGTGTCGGACGTTTCCCTGGGTGGCGTGGGCGTACGCAGTTATCAACCGGTGACGCCGACACCTGATGGCGGCTGGCCGTGCATCCTTTATATGCACGGTGGCGGCTGGGTGGTGGGTGGCCTGGATTCCCACGACTTTATCTGCTGTGAGCTGGCCGACGCTCTGCAGGTGCTGGTGATCGCCATCGATTACCGGCTAGCCCCCGAACACCCGTTTCCGGCGGCTTTCGACGATTGCCGTGCGGTCTGGCGGGCGATCCAGGCGGGTGAAGCGCCTTGCCACATCAACCTTCAACGTCTGGTGGTGGCCGGTGACAGCGCCGGCGGTAACCTCGCTGCCGCCGTGTGCCTGGGCCTGCGGGACGACCACCAGCCGCAGCCCCTGGCGCAAATCCTGATCTACCCGGGCCTGGGCGGCCCCGCCGACTTGCCGTCCCGCCGCGACTGCGTCGACGCGCCGCTGCTCAGCGCTGCCGACACCGAGTGCTACCTGGCGCTCTACCTGCGGGGGCCGGGCAAACCGTCGCCCTACGCCATGCCATTGCTGGCTGCGGATTTCAGCGGGTTGCCGCAGGCTTTGATCGCCGTCGCCCAGTTCGACCCGCTTCGGGACGACGGCATGCTCTATGCCGAGCGGCTGCAAGCTGCCGGGGTGGCGGCCCTGCTGTATCCCGGCAAAGGCCTGGTTCACGGCTGCCTGCGGGCCCGGGGCCAGGTGCCGGAGGTCGACCGGCTCTACGCTTATCTGCTGGATTACCTGCGTGGAGTTCTGCTGACACAGGTCTAAGTCCGTCAGGACATGCTCATTGCACAATTCGGGTTTATGATGCCAGACGGCAAAATAATAGACGTCCCCCCAGGGATGAACTCGACCCCTTACGGAGCGCGCAATGCAGACTTTGTACCCGCAGATCAAACCCTACGCCCGGCACGATCTGGCCGTCGATGAAACCCACGTACTGTACGTCGACGAAAGTGGTTCCCCGGAAGGCTTGCCCGTCGTATTCATCCACGGCGGCCCTGGCGCCGGGTGTGACGCCAATAGCCGCTGCTATTTCGATCCGAATCTGTACCGAATTGTTACTTTTGATCAGCGCGGCTGCGGGCGCTCCACCCCACGGGCCAGCCTGGAAAACAACACCACCTGGGACCTGGTGGCCGACCTTGAGCGGATTCGCGAGCACCTTGGCATCGAAAAATGGGTGCTGTTCGGCGGTTCCTGGGGTTCGACCCTGGCCCTGGCCTACGCGCAAACCCACCCGGAACGGGTGCATGGCCTGATCGTGCGGGGCATCTTCCTGGCCCGTCCCCAGGACATCCAATGGTTCTACCAGGCGGGCGCCAGCCGCCTGTTCCCGGATTACTGGCAGGATTACCTTGCGCCGATCCCTGCGGAGGAGCGCCACGACCTGCTCAGCGCCTACCACAAGCGCCTGACCGGAAATGACCAGATCGCCCAGATGCACGCCGCCAAGGCCTGGTCCACGTGGGAAGGGCGCATGCTGGGCCTGTGCCCGAACCCGCAGTTGATCGAGCGCTTCTCCGAACCTCAGCGCGCGTTGTCGATCGCCCGTATCGAATGCCACTACTTCACCAACAATTCATTCCTTGAACCCAACCAGCTGATTCGCGACATGCACAAGATCGCCCATCTGCCTGGCGTAATCGTGCATGGCCGCTACGATATGATCTGCCCGCTGGACAACGCCTGGGAGCTGCATCAGGCGTGGCCCAACAGTGAGCTGCAGATCATCCGCGAGGCCGGCCATGCGGCTTCCGAGCCCGGAATCACCGATGCGCTGGTACGTGCGGCGAGTGAAATGGCACGGCGCCTGCTTGATTTGCCGCCTGAAGAAGCATGAAGGGGCTTTTGCAACGGGTGCGCGGCGCCCGGGTCGAGGTAGAAGGGCAGGTGGTCGGTGCGATAGACCAGGGTTTGCTGGTGCTGGTGGCCGTCGAGCCGTCAGATACCCCAGCCTGCGCCGACAAGCTGCTGCATAAGCTGCTTAACTATCGGGTGTTCAGCGACGACGAGGGCAAGATGAACCTGTCCTTGAAAGACATTGGCGGCGGTTTGCTGCTGGTGTCGCAGTTCACCCTGGCGGCAGATACCAAGAGCGGCTTGCGTCCCAGCTTCTCCACGGCGGCACCGCCGGCGTTGGGCGAGGCACTTTTCGACTACCTGCTGTTACAAGCGCAACAATTGCATGGCACGGTAGCGGCAGGGCGGTTTGGCGCGGATATGCAGGTGCATTTGGTCAATGACGGGCCGGTCACCTTCCTGTTACAGACGTGAATGTACTGAAAACGACTTGTGATGCCCAAAAAACCGGGTTTTCGCTACAAATACTTCGCTGACCCTGATGCGTTGTCTCGCGGGCTACTAGATAATCGCGCGCTACGGGGATCAGCGTTAATTGGTCCATTTTTGACTTAGGTAGAGACTTGTCCGATAGCTATTGGGGAATCATTTAGCCCCATGGGAGTCGGAACAATGCTCGCCAACCTGGCATATAGATAGCTGGCCGTTGGTTTTTTGATCTGTTTTCGGCGAGGGTTGCTCGTGATTGTTAGTCCCTGTAATGCACCAAAATTGTCTGCCAAACGGTTACGAAACGCACTGGTAACGGGCTCTGCCCTGTTTTGCCTGTTCGGCGCGGGTCAACTGTGGGCATTCAGTCTGGATGATGTGTCGGCCAAGGCAAAAGAGCTGGCCGGGCAGAAATACGAAGCTCCGCGCAGCAATTTGCCGAACGAATTCCGCGAAATGAAATTCGCTGATTACCAGAAAATTCGTTTCCGCAACGAAAAAGCCGAGTGGGCCGATCAGAACACCCCGTTCAAGCTGTCCTTCTATCACCAGGGTATGCACTTCGATACACCGGTGAAAATCAACGAAGTCACCGCCGACAGCGTCCAGGAAATCAAGTACGACCCGGCTCGTTTCGATTTCGGCGACGTCAAGTTTGATCCTAAAGCCACCGAACAGCTGGGTTATGCCGGTTTCCGTGTGCTGTACCCGATCAACAAGGGCGACAAGCAAGACGAAATCATGACCATGCTCGGCGCGAGCTATTTCCGCGTCGTGGGTAAAGACCAGGTCTACGGCCTGTCTGCCCGCGGTATGGCGATCGATACTGCGTTGCCGTCCGGCGAAGAATTCCCGCGCTTCACCGAGTTCTGGATCGAGCGTCCAAAGCCGGGCGAGAAACAGCTGGTGATCTACGCCCTGCTGGATTCGCCACGGGCGACGGGCGCTTATCGCCTGATCCTGCGCCCTGGCACCGACACCATCGTCGACGTCAAATCCCAGATGTACCTGCGTGACAAGGTCACCAAGCTGGGCATCGCCCCGCTGACCAGCATGTTCCTGTTCGGCGCCAACCAGCCGTCCAAGGTCCTCAATTACCGTCGCGAGCTGCACGATTCCAGCGGCCTGTCGATCCATGCCGGCAACGGCGAGTGGATCTGGCGCCCACTGAACAACCCCAAACACCTGTCGGTCAGCAACTTCACCGTGGAAAACCCGCGTGGTTTCGGCCTGCTGCAACGCGGTCGCAACTTCAGCCACTACGAAGACCTCGACGACAACTACGACAAGCGCCCAAGCGCCTGGATCGAGCCTGATGGCGACTGGGGCAAGGGCTCCGTCGACCTGGTAGAGATTCCGACCGCCGATGAGACCAACGACAACATCGTTGCCTTCTGGAGCCCGGAAAAACTGCCGGAGCCCGGCAAACCGCTGGACGTTGCCTATCGCCTGCACTGGACACTGAAAGACGCCGAGTTCCATTCGCCTGAAAGCGCCTGGGTCAAGCAGACCCTGCGTTCCACCGGCGACGTCAAGCAGTCCAACCTGATCCGTCAGCCAGACGGCAGCGTGGCCTACCTGGTGGACTTCGAGGGCCCGTCCCTGAAGAAACTGCCAGCTGACGCACCGGTTCGCAGCCAGGTCAGCGTGGGCGACAACGCCGAAATCGTTGAAAACAGCGTGCGCTACAACCCGCACACCCAAGGCTGGCGCCTGACCCTGCGCATGAAGATCAAGGACGCAGGCAAGCCGACTGAAATGCGTGCCGCCCTGGTCCAGGACATCGTGACGCCTGAGCCGGAGAAGGTTTCGACTCAAGTGTTGAAGGCCGACAAAGTGCTGGCCAAACAGCATGAGAAAGCGGCCAAGAAAGACGCCAAGGACAAGGACGCCAAGCAGCCGGAAGCGGCTGCCCCAGCCACACCGGAGCCGGCCAAGACAGAGCAAGTCCTGACCGAAACCTGGAGCTATCAGTTGCCTGCCGATGAGTAATTCTCAAGTCCAGCCAGAGACTCTTGCCGAGTATCTGGCGCATCTACCGATGACCGATGAGCAGCGCGCCGAACTGGCGGGCTGCGATTCCTTCAGTGAATTGCACAAGCGCCTGTCATCGTCCACGTTCGACGCACCTGCCGACGCCCAGGCGTCGGTGGGCGCCCGGCTGACCCTCAACACCGCCGAAGAGCTGCAAGACGCCGAAATGCTGGCGCTCGACGCCAGCGGCCGGGTTTGCCTCAAGGCCACGCCGCCGATCCGTCGGACCAAGGTCGTGCCTGAGCCATGGCGCACCAATATCCTGGTGCGTGGCTGGCGTCGCCTGACCGGTCGTACCAACCCTCCGGCACCGCCGAAGGATGAACGCGTGTTGCCGGCTGCGCGCTGGCGCACCGTCGGTTCGATCCGTCGCTATATCCTGCTGGTGCTGATGCTCGGCCAGACGATCGTCGCCGGCTGGTACATGAAAGGCATCATGCCGTACCAGGGCTGGTCCTTCGTCGACTTTGACGAGATCCGCAACCAGACCCTGCTGCAAACCGCGACCCAAGTGATGCCTTACGCCCTGCAAACCAGCATCCTCGTACTGTTCGGGATTCTGTTCTGCTGGGTCTCGGCCGGTTTCTGGACCGCGCTGATGGGCTTCCTGGAACTGCTGACCGGTCACGATAAATACCGTATCTCCGGTAAAAGTGCCGGTAACGAGCCGATTCCGAAAGATGCCCGCACCGCCCTGGTAATGCCGATCTGCAACGAAGACGTGCCCCGGGTATTTGCCGGCCTGCGCGCAACGTTCGAATCGGTTGCCGCCACCGGTGACCTGGACCGTTTCGACTTCTTCGTCCTCAGCGACAGTAACGAGGCCGACATCTGCATCGCCGAGCAGCAAGCCTGGCTCGACGTGTGCCGCGAAGCCGGTGGCTTCGGCAAGATCTTCTATCGCCGCCGTCGCCGTCGCGTCAAACGCAAGAGCGGCAACCTCGATGACTTCTGCCGTCGCTGGGGCGGTGACTACAAGTACATGGTGGTCCTCGACGCCGACAGCGTGATGAGCGGCGAATGCCTGACCAGCCTGGTACGCCTGATGGAAGCCACGCCGGATGCCGGGATTATCCAGACCGCGCCGCGTGCGTCGGGCATGGACACCCTGTATGCGCGCATGCAGCAGTTCGCCACCCGCGTGTACGGCCCGCTGTTTACCGCCGGCCTGCACTTCTGGCAGCTGGGTGAATCCCACTACTGGGGGCACAACGCGATCATCCGCATGAAGCCGTTCATCGAGCACTGCGCCCTGGCGCCGTTGCCGGGTAAAGGCGCGTTTGCCGGTGCGATCCTCTCCCACGACTTCGTTGAAGCAGCGCTGATGCGCCGTGCCGGCTGGGGCGTGTGGATTGCCTACGACTTGCCGGGCAGCTACGAAGAACTGCCGCCGAACCTGCTGGACGAACTCAAGCGTGACCGTCGCTGGTGCCACGGCAACCTGATGAACTTCCGCCTGTTCCTGGTAAAAGGCATGCACCCGGTGCACCGTGCGGTGTTCCTGACCGGCGTGATGTCTTACCTGTCGGCACCGTTGTGGTTCTTCTTCCTGGTGCTGTCGACGGCCCTGCTGGCGGTCAACACGCTGATGGAGCCGCAGTACTTCATGGCGCCACGCCAGTTGTACCCGCTGTGGCCGCAATGGCACCCGGACAAGGCGGTGGCGCTGTTCTCCACCACCATCGTGCTGCTGTTCCTGCCTAAACTGCTGAGCATCATCCTGATCTGGGCCAAGGGCGCGAAAGAGTTCGGCGGCAAGTTCAAGGTGACCTTGTCGATGCTGCTGGAGATGCTGTTCTCCATGTTGCTGGCGCCGGTGCGGATGATCTTCCACACCCGTTTCGTACTGGCTGCGTTCCTCGGCTGGGCCGCGACCTGGAACTCGCCACAGCGTGACGATGACTCCACGCCCTGGAGCGAGGCGGTCAAGCGCCACGGTCCGCAGACCTTGCTTGGTTTCTTCTGGGCACTGCTGGTGGTGTGGCTGAACCCAAGCTTCCTGTGGTGGCTGGTGCCGATCGTCGGTTCGCTGATGCTGTCGATCCCGGTGTCGGTGATTTCCAGCCGGGTCAAGCTGGGCCTCAAGTCCCGCGACGAGAGCCTGTTTTTGATCCCGGAGGAATACAACCCGCCCCAGGCGCTGTTGTCGACCGACAAGTACACCCACGAAAACCGTTGGCATGCGCTCAATGACGGCTTTGTGCGGTCGGTGGTCGATCCACAGCAGAACGCCCTCGCGTGCGCCTTGGCGACTTCCCGTCACGGGCAGGCGGAGCCGATTGAATGGCTGCGTGTCGAGCGTGTTCGCCATGCGTTGAAAGTCGGTCCTGCCGGCCTGAACAACAGCGAACGCCTGGCCTTGCTCAGCGATCCGGTTGCCCTGGCACGCTTGCACGAGCTGGTCTGGAGCGACGGCCACGCCGAGTGGCTCAATGCCTGGCGCGAATCGGTCAAGGCCGATCCGCATGCGCCGTTGCTGCCATTGAAACCACTGTCGTCCCAGGCTCAACCAGCCTGATTCCGACGCCCCCGAGGTATCGCCTCGGGGGCGTGTTCGGCAACCGTCCTACGCCGTTTTTCCCTTCTGCTTCATTACGCTAACGCCTTGTTATTTCGAAACAAAAGACCCTTCTCCGAGGCGTATTGCCCTGCCTGCGAGTGGGTTAGCATCGCCCCCAAAATCTGACTCGAAGCCCCTGGTTTACGCGAACTTGTGCGTGGCTGGGTGTGGGAGTGTTTAACGGAACAGGGGCGTTTCATGATCAAAAGGTATTTATCGATGCTGTGGCTCGGCATCGTCACATTTTCCTGCGGTTACCTGGCACACGCCGGGGCCATAGACGAAGCCGTGCGGCGGGGTGTGCTGAAAGTCGGCACCAATCCGACCTACGTGCCCTTCGAGATGACCGACAAAAAGGGCCGTATCGTCGGGTTTGAAATTGACCTGTTGCGGGAGATGAGCAAGGCGCTGGGGGTGAAGCTGGAGCTGGTTTCGGTGCCCTATACCGATCTGATCCCCGGCTTGCTGGCCAGTCGGTTCGACCTGATCGGCAGCGGCATGACGGTCACGCAGGAACGCAACCTGACACTCAACTTCAGCGACTCGTTCATCATCGTCGGCCAGACCGTGCTGCTGCATCCGCGGTTGGCCAACCAGGTCCACAGCATCGAAGACTTGAACGAAGCCGGTTACCGCATCGTGGCTGCCGAGGGCACCACGGGCGAGGCTGCGGCGAAAAGGTTTCTCGGTGTGGCCCGGCTGCGCAGTTTTCCTACGCCGGAAGAAGGCGTGCGCCAGGTGGTGGAGGGCAAGGCCGACGCTTTTATCCACGATGCGCCGTATAACCTGATCGCAATCGCCAAACCCCAGAACAGTGGGTTGTTGGCACTGGAGCAACCCTTTACCTATGAGCCCCTGGCGTTCGGGCTGAAAAAAGGCGATTACGACAGCCTCAACTGGATCAATCATTTCCTCAACCAAGTGGCCCAGGACGGCACTTACGATCGGCTGCATGACAAGTGGTTCAAGGACTCGGACTGGATGGGGGAGATGGACTGATAGTCATAACTGCTTACACATCAAGCAATTGGCGGGCCTGTGGGGCGAGGTGTCTAGCCGTGACCTTCTCTGCACGGTTGTGGGGCTTTTCTGTCATACCTTGGCAACAAATCCCGGTGAAACCTTTGTACCGGGCGGGGAGTGAGTTAGGATCGCACCCCGAAATGGTGCAGCCCTTTTGCGCGCCGACCTCACAAGAAAATGAGTTCAGGGGACTTGATGATGAAAAAGTATCTTTCGATGCTGCTGCTAGGCGTCACCGCACTGGTGGCTGTCAATGCGGCCCACGCCGGCGCCATCGATGATGCGGTCAAGCGCGGCACGCTGAAAGTCGGCATGGACCCGACCTACATGCCGTTCCAGATGACCAACAAGCGCGGTGAAATCATCGGCTTTGAAGTCGACATCCTCAAGGCCATGGCCAAGTCCATGGGCGTCAAGTTCGAGCCGATCTCCACCGGCTACGACGGCATCATCCCGGCCCTGCTGACCAACAAGTTCGACATGATCGGCAGCGGCATGACCCTGACCCAGGAACGCAACCTGCGCCTGAACTTCAGCGAACCGTTCATCGTGGTCGGCCAGACCCTGCTGATCCGCAAGGAGCTGGAAGGCACCATCAAGTCCTACAAAGACCTGAACGACGAGAAGTACCGCCTGACCTCCAAGCTCGGCACCACCGGCGAGATGGTGGCCAAGAAGCTGATCTCCAAGGCCAAGTACCATGGCTACGACAACGAGCAGGAAGCCGTGCTCGACGTGGTCAACGGCAAGGCCGACGCCTTTGTGTATGACGCGCCTTACAACGTGGTGGCGGTGAACAAGGTCGGCAACGGCAAGCTGGTATTCCTCGACCAGCCGTTCACCTTTGAGCCCCTGGCGTTCGGCCTGAAGAAGGGCGACTACGACAGCATCAACTTCATCAACAACTTCCTGCACCAGATCCGCAACGACGGCACCTACGATCGTATCCATGACAAGTGGTTCAAGAGCTCCGAGTGGCTCAAGGACATGGAATAACGCGATACCGCGTCGACTTCATCGCAGGCAAGCCAGCTCCCACATTGATCGATGTCAGTCCTGACAATGCCTTCAAATGTGGGAGCCGGGCTTGCCCGCGATGAGGGCTTGCCAGGCGATACACATCCCGGAACCTGAAATGAAACAGAAAAAAGCCCAATGGCCCTGGCACCTGCTGACGGTGCTGGTGCTGGTCGGCCTGGCCGGCGCGTTGTATTACGCCACCTCGCTGATGTCCTACGAATGGCGCTGGAACCGTGTGCCGCAGTACTTCGTCTACCAGGCTGAAGAGTCCCAGCGGGCGTCGGATATTTCCACCGTCAGCGAGTTGGTGCGCAAGGGCGATGTGGCTGAAGTCACCCTGCGCAATGACGAGGGCAACGAACAGCACCTGACCGTCGCCGAGAACAGCCTGCAAGTGGCTCAGGGCGATGACGTGGCCGAGGGCGACGTGGTCGGCGTCACCCGGCATTGGGCCGCTGGCCCGTTATTGTGGGGCTTGTGGACCACGTTGTGGTTGTCGGTGGTGTCCGGGGTGCTCGGGTTGTTGATCGGCCTGGCGACCGGGTTGTGTCGTCTGTCGAATAACCCGACCCTGCGCGATCTGTCGACGATCTACGTCGAACTGGTACGCGGCACGCCGCTATTGGTGCAGATCTTCATTTTCTATTTCTTTATCGGCACCGTGCTCAACCTGTCCCGGGAATTCGCCGGGATCGCGGCACTGTCGCTGTTCACCGGCGCCTATGTGGCGGAAATCATTCGCGCCGGCGTGCAGTCGATTGCCCGTGGGCAAAATGAAGCAGCTCGCTCCCTGGGGCTCAGTGCTGGCCAGTCGATGCGCCATGTGGTGTTGCCGCAAGCCTTCAAGCGCGTGTTGCCGCCGCTGGCCGGGCAGTTTATCAGCCTGGTCAAGGACACTTCCCTGGTGTCGGTGATCGCCATTACCGAACTGCTGAAAAGCGGCCGTGAAGTCATCACTACCTCGTTTTCGCCGTTCGAAATCCTGTTCTGCGTCGCAGGCCTGTACCTGCTGATCAACCTGCCGCTGTCGAAAATCGCCAGCCGGCTTGAGCGGAGGCTCGCGCAAAGTGATTGAAGTCCGCGATCTGGTAAAAGTCTTCGACACCCGCGGCCACGTAGTCCGCGCGGTGGATAACGTGACCACCCAGGTGGCCAAGGGTGAAGTGCTGGTGGTGATCGGCCCGTCCGGTTCCGGCAAGTCGACGTTCCTGCGTTGCCTCAACGGCCTGGAAGAATTTGATTCCGGCTCGGTGAGCATCGACGGCCTGCAACTGGCAGACCCGAAAACCGATGTGAACGCCTACCGCCGGGAAGTCGGCATGGTGTTCCAGCATTTCAACCTGTTCCCCCACATGACCGTGTTGGAGAACCTCTGCCTGGCGCAGAAAGTCGTGCGCAAGCGTGGCAAGAAAGAGCGCGAGGCCAAGGCCCTGGCACTCCTGGAAAAAGTCGGCATCGCCCAGAAAGCCAACGAATTTCCGTCGCGGCTTTCCGGCGGCCAGCAGCAACGCGTGGCGATTGCCCGCGCGCTGGCGATGGAGCCCAAAGTGATGCTCTTTGACGAACCTACCTCGGCACTCGACCCGGAAATGGTCGGCGAAGTGCTTGATGTAATGAAGACCCTGGCCCTGGAAGGCATGACCATGGTCTGCGTCACCCATGAAATGGGCTTCGCCCGGGAAGTGGCCGATCGGGTGCTGTTCTTCGATCACGGCAAACTGCTGGAAGACGCCGCCCCGGCGCAATTCTTCGATGCGCCGAAGGATCCCCGGGCCCAAGCCTTTCTGCGTCAGGTTCTATAAAACGCTTCTTGTGGCGAGGGAGCTTGCTCCCGCTGGGCCGCGTAGCGGCCCCAAAAAAAGATAGGAGCGCTGCGCACTCCAACGGGAGCAAGCTCCCTCGCCACAGGTTAGCGTTGGTCGTGGTTTTTTTCAGACCTTGAACTTGCCCACCCACACCTGCAAATCCGTGCCCAGGCGCGCCAGTTCGACACTGGCCGCCGCAGTTTCCTGACTCGCGGCCGAGGTTTGTTCCGACACATCCTTGACCTTCAGCACACTGCGATTGATCTCCTCCGCTACTGCCGTTTGTTCCTCGGCAGCGGCGGCAATCTGCGGGTTCATCTCCTGGATAACCGACACCGTCCGAGTGATGCCGGCCAAGGCCTCACCCGCGCGGCGGGTCAGTTGCACGCTGTTGTCGGTGAGGCTGCGGCTGTTGTCCATGATGTCTGCGACCTGCTGCGTGCCCCGGTGCAGGCCACTGATCAGCTCCTCGATTTCCTCGGCCGATTGCTGGGTGCGTTGCGCCAGGCTGCGTACTTCATCGGCGACCACGGCAAAACCTCTGCCGGCCTCACCGGCCCGGGCCGCCTCGATCGCTGCGTTGAGGGCCAGTAAATTGGTTTGTTCCGATACGGATTTGATCACCTCCAGCACGCTGCCGATCTTCCGGCTTTCCTGCTGCAACCCTTGCATGGCCTGGCTCGAGCGCGTCATTTCCTGGGCCAGGTGCTCGATGTGAACAATCGCCTCGGCGACCACCTGATCACCCTGGCTCGCCTGCCGGTCGGCCTCGGTGGCGGCCAGTGAGGCTTGCTCGGCATGGCGCGCGACTTCCTGGGAGGTGGCGAGCATTTCATTCATGGCGGTGGCCACCTGTTCGGTTTCCTGTTTCTGGCCATCGACCCCGGCGCGGGTCTGTTCGGTGACGGCAGACAGTTGCTCGGCGGCGCTGGCGATCTGCCGGGCGCTGTCGCCGATGCCACCGATGAGGCCCCGCAGGTTGACGGTCATCTGCCCGATGCTGCGCTGCAACTGCCCCACTTCATCCTCGCGGGTGGCCTGGATATTGTGGCTCAAGTCGCCCTCGGCAATCCGGTTTGCGACGACCAGCGCCTGACGCAACGGCGTGACGATTTGGCCGGCGATCAGCCACGCCGCCAGGGCTCCCAGCAGTAGCGCTGCGCCGGTGACACTGAGCAGCAGGGTGCGGGCCTGGTCGGCTTCGCGATCACGCTGTTCGGTCTGGTATTGGCTCAGTTGGTCGCTTTGCTTGAGTAACTGATCCAGCCACTGTTCCAGTTGGTTTTGGGTGGTTTCAGTGGTGAGCTGGGCGTCCTTGAGGCGCGTCAGCTGGTTGCGGTAGTCGAGCAGGGCGCTTTTCAGCGCCGTCCCGTCCACGGGCAGCGTAGCCACGGCGGTCTGGGCGCTGTCGAGGGTGTGCAATGCATCGGCGACGGCCTGGCCATAGGCTTCCAGTGAAGCGGCGGCCCAGGCGGCGGTCTGGGCGCTGTCCTCGGCTTTCTCCATGGCCTGGCGAAGTTGTTCTACAGCGTCCAGGGCCTTTTCATCGTCCTGATTGGGCAGGTCGCTGGCCAATTGTGCGAGGGTGTCGCTGGCCTGGACCGAGCTTTTCTTGAGCCGCTCACGGGCGCTTTCGCGCTGCTCTATCAGGTTGGCCAGCCCGCCCAGGGCGGTTTTGAAGCTGGCGGTTATGCGGTTCGAGTCTTGCACTTGTTGAAGGCTGGCCGGGTGCACCAGGCGTGCCGCCAACTCGGCCAGGTAGCGGTCGATTTTCTCTATGTGCAGGCCGATTCGGGTCAGGCTGTTCGGGTCGTTCAGGGTGCGGTACACGATGCGGTCGGCCCGCAGTTCTTCGCCTACCACCGCCAGTTGCGAGAGCACGGTCAGTGACTGCGAGCGGAACAGCGAGGCGTTCAATGCCTGCCAGCCTGTCAGGGCGATGGCCAGGCTGAGCAGCAGCACCAGGCCGAAGCCCAGGAAGAGTTTGAGGGTGACACTGATGTTGCCTAATGCACGGGTCAGTGGACGAAACATGGTGAACCTCCAACGAATCAAAAGGAGCGTCTCAAGCGTCCGGCTGATAACGGCCAGGGGAATTGAAACGCTACTTTTATTCGGCGCCAGGTGTGTCATTCACGACCTGAAAAGCGCGTAGGAAATTTCACAAGTTTCCATGGCGGCGGCCCTGATGGCCGCCGCGACAGGGTCAGACCTTGAAGCGGCCCACCAGGGTTTGCAGGTAAATCCCCAGTCGGGCCAGTTCCGCGCTGGAAGCGGCGGTCTCTTCGCTGGCCGCCGAGGTTTGTTCGGAAACGTCCCGCACGTTGAGCACGCTGCGGTTGATCTCTTCGGCCACGGCACTTTGTTGTTCGGCCGCGGTGGCGATCTGCTGGTTCATCGCCTGGATCGTCGAAACGGTGCGGGTGATGTTCTCCAGGGCGTTGCCGGCCCGGCGAGTCAGCTCGACGCTGCTGTCGGTGAGGTTGCGGCTGTTGTCCATGATGGTCGCCACCTGCTGGGTGCCGCTTTGCAGGCCGACGATCAGCTCTTCGATTTCCTCGGTGGACTTTTGCGTGCGCTGGGCCAGGCTGCGCACTTCGTCGGCGACCACCGCAAAACCGCGCCCGGCTTCACCGGCACGCGCCGCTTCAATCGCTGCGTTGAGGGCCAGCAGGTTGGTTTGCTGGGCCACGGACTTGATCACGTCCAGAACACTGCCAATCTTGTCGCTCTCGCGCTTGAGGTGGCCCATGGCCTCGGTGGAGTTGCCCACCTCGCTGGCCAGGCGCTCGATCTGGGCGATGGCCTCACCCACCACCTTGTCGCCTTCACGGGCCTGCTGGTCGGCGGCTACGGCGGCCTCGGAGGCTTCTTCGGCATTACGGGCGACTTCCTGCACGGTGGCGGCCATTTCGTTCATGGCGGTGGCCACCTGGTCGGTCTCGACCTTCTGGCTGTTCACCCCGGCGCTGGTCTGCTCGGTGACGGCCGACAGTTGCTCGGCAGCGCTGGCGATCTGGGTGACGCCGTCGCTGATACCGCCGATCAGCTCCCGCAGGCCTACGGTCATGCTCTGCATGGACCGCTGCAACTGGCCCAGTTCGTCCTGGCGCTGGGAGATCAGGTTGTGGCTCAGGTCGCCGGACGCCACGCGCTCGGCGACTTTGAGGGTCTGGTTCAGGGGGATGACAATCTGCCGGGTGATGGCCCAGGCGGCGAGGATGCCGAAGGCCAGTGCCAGGGCCGTGGCCAGCAGCAACAGGTTCTTGGCGTGGGCGGTGTCGGTGTCACGCACCACGGTTTGCGAGGTGGTGAGTTTGTTGCTGCGGTCGAGCAGGATATCGCCTTGTTCGGCCATGATTTTCGTCGCGGCAGCGCTGGCCACCTGGGAATCGCGGTACTGGCTGACGGCGGCACGGTAGGCCTGCAGCGAAACGCTGGCCTCTTGCAGGTTGGCCCGGTATTGCTCAGGCAACGTGTCGTTGAGCTCGGTGATTTTTTTCAGGGCGTTGTCGATGGCGTCCAGGGCCGGCTGTTCGGCTTCGACCTTGCCACTGTAGGTGTAGCCGCGCACCTGGAAGCGCGCCTGCTGGATCAGCTTGCTCAAGTCGACCACGCTGTTGAACAGGGTGACGCTGTCGCCTTGCAGCAGGGATTTTTCCACTTCGTTGATTTTTGCCACGGCGTTGTCGGCGGTGTCCCCCAGTTTGCTGCGGGCGCCTTCACGCTTGAGACCGGCCTGCACCATGGAGCCAAAGGCTTTCTTGTACTGGTTCAGGGCGCCCTGTTGTTGCTCCACGACGAGCTTGTCGTCGGGTTGCTCGATCAGTTCTGCGGCGGTTTTCAGGCCACTGTCCAGTTGTGTGATCAGGTCGTTGACGGCGCCCGTACCTTGTTCGCCCCGCCGCATTTCGAAGTCCAGGCGCGCCAGGCGCAAGTCCTTGGACAACCCGTTGAGGCTCGAAATATAGCCCAGCTTGTCGCCGCGGCTGATCACGCCACTCAGGCCCGTCCAGCCGGTAAAGGTGATCAGCAGGGTCAGTATCAATACCAGGCCAAAGCCTATGCCCAGCTTGCGGTTGACGCTTACATTCCCCAGTTTCTCGGCTAACCAACGATACATGCTGCGAACTCCCCTGGAACAAGGCTTGGACTTATTCAGAAGCTATCGGCAGGTTCGGATATTTCTGTAGGATGGGTGTTTTTGTGGCGAGGGATTTAGAAGAGTCTTGAGAGCAGCGCGGTGACGGCAGTTTCGACTCTCAGGATGCGAGCGCCGAGTTGCACCGGCTGCAAACCGGCCTTGGCCAGCAGATCCACCTCGTAGGGAATCCAGCCGCCTTCCGGCCCGATGGCCAGCGTGACCGGCTCATCCAGGCCACGAGGGCAGGGCGGGTAGTCACCCGGGTGGCCGACCAGGCCGAGGGTGCCTTGCGCCAGGGCAGGCAGGCGGTCTTCGACGAACGGCTTGAAGCGCTTTTCGATCACGATCTCGGGAAGCACCGTGTCCCGGGACTGTTCCAGACCGAGGATCAACTGCTCGCGAATCGCTTCCGGCTCCAGGAAGGGCGTCTGCCAGAAACTCTTTTCCACGCGATAGCTGTTCACCAGCACCACCCGTGGCACACCCATGGACGCCACCGTCTGCAGCACCCGGCGCAGCATCTTCGGGCGGGGCAGGGCCAGCAGCAGGGTCAGGGGCAGTTTGGCCGGCGGCGGCTGGTCGAAGGTCACTTCGAGCTCGGCCTCCCGAGCTTCCAGGCGCAGCAACCGAGCGTTGCCCATCAAGCCGCCAATACGTCCGACCCGCAGGCTGTCGCCTACCGCGGCACGGTGGACTTCCTGCATATGCACCAGGCGCCGATCACGCAGCACCACCCGGTCGGCCGCGACAAAGTCGGCCTCCTCAAGCAGCAGCAGGTTCACGGCTGGGTCGCTGGCGGCTGGTCGTCGTCGGCGGGCTGGTCATCCGGGTGATCACCACGCTTGCTCACCAGGCTGCCAAACAGGATGCCAATTTCGAACAGCATCCACATCGGCACGGCCAGCAACGTCTGCGAGAAGATGTCCGGCGGGGTCAGGATCATGCCGACCACGAAGCAGCCGATGATCACGTACGGGCGGATCTTCTTCAGGTATTTGACGTCGACCACGCCGATCCACACCAGCAGCACCACGGCCACCGGGATTTCGAACGCTACGCCAAAGGCGAAGAACAGCGTCATCACGAAGTCGAGGTAGCTGGTGATGTCAGTCATCATCTCCACGCCGGCCGGCGTAGCAGCGGCGAAGAATTTGAAGATCAGCGGGAACACCAGGAAGTAGGCGAAGGCCATGCCGGTGTAGAACAGCAGGATGCTCGACACCAGCAGCGGCACGGCGATGCGTTTCTCATGCTTGTACAGGCCCGGCGCGATAAAGCCCCAGATCTGGTGCAGGATCACCGGGATCGCCAGGAACAGCGAGACCATCATCGTCAGCTTCAACGGCGTGAGGAAGGGTGACGACACGTCGGTGGCGATCATCGTCGCGCCGGCCGGCAAGTAGTTGCGCAGCGGCGTGGAGACGAAGGTGTAGATCTGCTGGGTGAAGGCAAACAGCCCGGCAAAGATGATGAAGATCGCCGCGACACAACGCAGCAGGCGGGTGCGCAACTCGGTGAGGTGCGAGACCAGTGGCATGTGCTGGTCGGTTTCCGGTTTATCAGCGCTCATGGGGCTCGCGGCGGCAATGTAGGGTCGTGGGGAGCGGGCGACACGGCAGGCGTCGGCGCGGGTTCGGTCGGGGTCACGTGCGCGGCGGGCGCAGGCTCGGCGGCGTGCACGGGTTCGGCGACCGGTGCAGGCGCAGGCGTGGCAGGCGGTGCAATCGAGTGCTCGGCCACAGGCTCGACCGGCTTGGGCGTTTCCTGCACCGGCGAGAGAATCTTCCGTGCCTCCTGCTCCAACGACAGAATGTGTTCGTTGTGCAGTTGCCGGCGAATTTCGTCGGCGCCGATTTCCCGTTCAACTTCCTGTTTGATGGCGTTGAAACTGCGTTTCAGGCGCCCGATCCACAGGCCGGCCGTGCGCGCGGCACCGGGCAGGCGTTCCGGCCCCAGTACCAGCAGGGCCACGAGGCCGACGAGCAGCAGTTCAGAGAAGCTGATACCAAACATTATTCAGTACTCACGAGTCTTTTTGGTTCTGCTCTTTGACGTGCTCGGCCTGTACGTCGAAGGTGCGACGTTCAGTGATCGGCTGAGTGGCCTGCGGGTGTACAGGCTGCGCCGGTGGCACCGGGTTGACGGCCGGGTCGGCAGGCTTCTCGTCGTCGTTCATGGCCTTGCGAAAGCCCTTGATCGATTCACCGACGTCGGTGCCGAGGTTTTTCAGTTTCTTGGTGCCGAACACCAGCACAACGACCACAAGAATGACGATCCAGTGTTTCCAGTCAAAAATGCCCATGCTGCAATTCCTCTGTAATAGTTGGTCAGGCGGACGGGCGCGAGGCCTTTTCGGCATGCCCGGACAAGCCGAAGCGACGGTCCAGTTCATCAAGCACTGCCTGTGGATGCTGCCCCAGTTGGGCGAGCATGACCAGACTGTGGAACCACAAGTCGGCAGTTTCGTAGATCACGTCGCTGCAGTCGCCGCTGATTTGCGCGTCCTTGGCAGCAATAATCGTCTCGACGGATTCTTCGCCGAGTTTTTCCAGAATCTTGTTCAGACCCTTGTGGTACAGGCTGGCGACATAGGAGCTGTCGGCGTCCGCGCCTTTGCGGTCTTCCAGCACCTGGGCCACGCGGTTGAGGGTATCGCTCATGTTCAGTGTCCTGCCGAGTAAATGGCGTGCGGGTCTTTGAGCACGGGCTCGACGGTCTTCCACTCGCCGTTTTCGAACACGCGGTAGAAGCAGCTGTGACGGCCGGTGTGACAGGCGATATCGCCGATCTGTTCGACCTTGAGGATGACCACATCGGCGTCGCAGTCGATGCGCATCTCATGCAGGGTTTGCACGTGCCCGGACTCTTCGCCCTTGCGCCACAGTTTGCCACGGGAACGTGACCAGTAAATGGCGCGGTTCTCGGCGGCTGTCAGGCTCAGGGCCTCGCGGTTCATCCAGGCCATCATCAGCACGCGCCCGGTCTTGTAGTCCTGGGCAATGGCCGGCACCAGGCCGTCACTGTCCCACTTGATCTCGTCCAGCCAGTCTTTCATTTTCGGCTCCGGCAATTTGCGACAGTGTATAACCGGATTGGCTATCGACGCACGATCAGATACACGCCCACGGCGACCATAATGCCAGCCGGCCAATGGCCCAGTTCATTCAGCGGCCCGCCGGCGGCCAGTATCGTGCCGCCCACCAGGTGCGCGGCGCCCAGCAGGCGCAGGAACCAGTCGTCCTTGCGCTTGTGCCATGGCGGCGCGGGGTCCTTGGCATGGGGCTGGGACATGCGCTCCAGCAGGTCGCGGGTCATGTTGGCCAGGTGCGGCAGTTGCTCGACCTGGCTCTGCAGGTTGCCCAGCAGGGTTTTCGGGCTGACGCGTTCACGCATCCAGCGCTCAAGGAATGGCTGGGCGGTGTTCCACAGGTCGAGGTCCGGGTAGAGCTGGCGGCCCAGGCCTTCGATGTTCAGCAGGGTCTTTTGCAACAGTACTAATTGTGGCTGCACTTCCATATTGAAGCGCCGCGCCGTCTGGAACAGACGCATCAGCACCTGACCGAAGGAAATATCTTTTAACGGTTTTTCAAAGATCGGTTCGCACACGGTGCGGATCGCCGCTTCGAATTCGTTGAGTTTGGTTTCTGCCGGCACCCAGCCCGAATCGATGTGCAACTGCGCCACGCGGCGGTAGTCACGCTTGAAGAAGGCGAACAGATTGCGCGCCAGGTAGTCCTGGTCTTCGGGGGTCAGGCTGCCGACGATGCCGCAGTCGATCGCAATGTACTGCGGGCTCCACGGGTTCACGGTGCTGACGAAGATATTGCCGGGGTGCATGTCGGCGTGGAAGAAGCTGTCGCGGAACACCTGGGTGAAGAAGATTTCCACACCGCGCTCGGCGAGCATTTTCATGTTGGTGCGCTGGTCGGCCAGGGTCGCGAGGTCGGTGACCTGCACGCCATAGATGCGCTCCATCACCAGCACTTTCGGGCGGCACCAGTCCCAATAGACTTGCGGCACATACAGCAACGGCGAGCCTTCGAAGTTGCGCTTGAGCTGGCTGGCGTTGGCCGCTTCGCGCAGCAGGTCGAGTTCGTCGTAGATGGTTTTTTCGTAGTCCAGCACCACGTCCACCGGGTGCAGCAGGCGCGCATCGGCCGAGAAACGCTCGGCGGCGCGGGCGAGGATGAACAGCCACGCCAGGTCCTGGCCGATGATCGGCTTGAGGCCCGGGCGGATGACCTTCACCACCACTTCTTCGCCGCTTTTGAGCTGCGCGGCATGCACCTGGGCCACCGAGGCTGAGGCCAGCGGCGCAATGTCAAAGCGGCTGAAGACTTCACTGATCTTCTTGCCGAGCTGCTCTTCAATCAGCGTGACCGCCAGTTGCGAGTCAAACGGCGGGACGCGGTCCTGCAACAGCATCAGTTCGTCGGCGATGTCTTCGGGCAGCAGGTCGCGGCGGGTGGAGAGGATCTGCCCGAACTTGATGAAGATCGGCCCCAGGTCCTGCAATGCCAGGCGCAGGCGTGCGCCACGGCTCAGGTCGAGGGTTTTGCGCGGGAACCAGCGCCACGGCAGCACATAGCGCACCGCCAGCAGAAACCACGGCAGCGGCAGGGCGAACAGCAGGTCATCGAGGCGGTAGCGGATTACGACGCGCTGGATACGAAACAAACGGCGGACGGCGAGCAGCTTCATGCGTTATCGCTTGAATTCAGGGAGCGGCTCAGGCGCTCGAAGCGCGCCTCAAGTCGTTCCAGGTCGAGTTTGGCCTGGTCGAGTTCACGAAAGCGCGCTTCCGCTTCCCGTTGTCCGACCAGGGTGCGCGATTCTTCGCTCAGGTATTCGGCGAGGTTCTGGTTCAGGCTGGCGAAGCCCTGCTGGTACCAGCGCGTCCGGCTGCGCAGGTGACCGCTGATCAGTTGGGTGGCCACCGGGCCGAGCCAACGGGACAGCTCATATTCCCAATCCAGTTCCAGGTCTTGCAGCACCGCCGCCAGGTCCATCAGCACTGTGCTGTCGCCTGTGAGCGTAACGTCCGGGCCGTGGAGGATCGCTGTTTTGTCCCGGCTCAGGGCCAGGCGCAGCAGGCTGGAGCCGGAAGCACGCAGGGTGCAGTCGGCGTCGGCGGCCCAGTGGGTCGCCAGCAACAGGCCTTCATCGCTGGGCAGGATAAACAGCTGCAAGGCCGGGCTGGTGCAATCCACGGCGATGATCTTGCCGTTCAGGTGTGCCAGCCGCGCCAGGGCGGTGCTGTCCAGGCGCAAAACACGGTTGAGGCCGTGTTCAACGCTGGCGAGAAGGCCTGCGAACAACATCAGGGCTTGATGCCGCGGTGCAGGGCGACGATGCCCGAGGTCATGTTGTGGTAGGTCACGCGGTCGAAACCGGCTTCCACCATCATCGACTTCAGGGTTTCCTGGTTGGGGTGCATGCGGATCGATTCAGCCAGGTAACGGTAGCTTTCGGCGTCATTGGTGATCAGCTTGCCCATCAACGGCATGAAGGCGAACGAGTAGGTGTCGTAGACCTTGGACATCAGCGCGTTGGTCGGCTTGGAGAACTCCAGCACCAGCAGGCGACCGCCGGGCTTGAGTACGCGCAACATGGAGCGCAGCGCGTCTTCCTTGTGGGTCACGTTACGCAGGCCGAAGGCGATGGTCACGCAGTCGAAATGGTTGTCCGGGAACGGCAGCTTTTCAGCGTCGGCCTGGACGAACTCGATGTTGCCCGCCACGCCTTTGTCCAGCAGGCGATCACGACCGACCTTGAGCATCGAGCCGTTGATGTCGGCCAATATCACCTGGCCGGTCGGGCCCACCAGCTTGGAGAACTTGGCGGCCAGGTCGCCCGTGCCGCCGGCAATATCCAGCACGCGGTTGCCGGTACGTACGCCCGACAACTCGATGGTGAAGCGCTTCCACAGGCGGTGCATGCCGCCGGACAGCACGTCGTTCATCAAGTCGTACTTGGCGGCTACCGAGTGGAACACCTCGGCGACTTTTTCGGCTTTCTGGCTTTCCGGGACGTTCTTGAAGCCGAAGTGAGTGGTGGGTTCGGCATCGCTGCCTTTGCGCTGATCAGTCATATCGCTGTCACCAAAAGAGAATGGGGGCATTCTAATCCCCAAGGCATGCTTTGTCTTGGCAAGGCTGAAGGTAAGATAGGTGGCCACCGAGACCTTTTGCCGCATGGCGGGTCGACAAGTCCCTATAACGAGGAGTCATTCAAATGGCCCGCATACAGGTTGAACGTGCCCACACACTGGGCAAGGACGCTGCCCGCGAAAAAGCCGACAAGTTGGCGAGCAAACTCAAGGAGCAATATGGCCTGGAGTCTTCGTGGGTCGGCGACACACTGAATCTCAAACGCTCGGGAGTTAAAGGCACCGTGAAAGTGGCTGAAGATTCCCTGCGCATCGACGTGGAACTGGGACTGTTGATGTCGGCCATGAGTGGCACCATCAAGTCCGAAATCGAGAAGGCGCTGGATAAAGCCCTGGCCTGATTTCCGGTCTTCTTAGGGTGCCGATTCTAATTTTTCTGCCTACTTTGTGCCCAAGCCCTCAACTTCTGTGGGCAGTTCCTCCCCCCTTTATGCGTGAGGTGCACCATGGCCAAAGTTATTTTGAAGAAAAAAATTGCTACCGGAACTAACGCCCTGATCGACGTTAAATCCTATGCCCGCAAGATCTGGCTGGCCGGTTTGGGGGCTTATGCCAAGGTCGGCAGCGAGGGCGCCGAGTACTTCAAGGAACTCGTTAAGACCGGTCAACATATTGAAAGTAAAGGCAAAAAAGTTGTGATTGAACAACTTGATGCGGCCAACAGTCAGATTGATCAAGTCAAGAGCGAAGTCTTCGGCGTCAAAGGTCGAGTCGAAGTGCAACTGGATAAAGTTGAAAGAGCTTTTGATAGTCGTGTTGGAAGTGCCTTGAATCGGATCGGCATTCCGTCTAAACATGACGTGGAGACACTCTCTGCTAAGCTCGATGAGCTGACGGCATTGCTCGAACGTGTCGCGCGTAAACACTAAGGAGACAACGGGATGGCTGTTAAAAAGACTACTGATAAAGAAGGCAGCTCGTGGATCGGGGAAGTTGAAAAATACTCCCGCAAGATCTGGCTGGCTGGTTTAGGCGTGTACTCGAAGGTGAGCAGTGACGGCGGCAAATACTTCGAGACTTTGGTTAAAGACGGCGAGAAGGCCGAGAAGTTGACCAAGAGCACAGTGGGTAAACAAGTCGATGCGGCAAAGGCTTCCGCCGGTTCTGCCAAATCACGTATCAGCGACAAGTGGGGCGAACTGGAAGGGGCTTTTGACAAGCGCCTGAACAGTGCCATTTCGCGACTGGGCGTGCCTAGCCGTACTGAAGTGAAAGCGCTGCACAGCAAGGTCGATACATTGACCCGGCAAATCGAAAAA
Organism: Pseudomonas sp. ADAK13; assembly: GCF_012935715.1. Taxonomy (NCBI): domain Bacteria; kingdom Pseudomonadati; phylum Pseudomonadota; class Gammaproteobacteria; order Pseudomonadales; family Pseudomonadaceae; genus Pseudomonas; species Pseudomonas sp. ADAK13. The sequence continues at coordinate 1,810,953 of NZ_CP052860.1, read as the reverse complement.
CTGACCGGCGTTAAAGCGGCGCCCGTTGCGGCTAAAACTGCAGCGGCCAAACCGGCTGCCAAGCCAGCCGCGAAAACGGCTGCTGCCAAGCCTGCTGCAAAAACCGCCGCCAAACCTCTGGTCAAGGCCGCCGCCAAACCGGCCGCCAAGCCAGCGGCCAAAGCGCCTGCCAAAGCTGCCGCAAAACCGGCGGCCAAGCCAGCGGCTAAAACCGCAGCGGCTAAACCGGCCGCCAAGCCTGCCGCTAAACCAGTGGCCGCTAAAGCAGCTGCAAAACCTGCGGCTAAACCCGCAGCCAAGCCGGCAGCAAAAGCAGCAGCCAAACCGGCCGCCAAGCCTGCAGCCAAGCCCGCGGCGAAAACCGCAGCCGCTAAACCTGCTGCAGCGAAGCCTGCTGCCAAGCCAGCTGCTGCGAAACCTGCAGCCAAGCCGGTTGCCGCCAAACCTGCGGCTGCAAAACCTGTAGCGGCCAAGCCTGCTGCAAAACCGGCCGCGGCGAAGAAGCCTGCCGTAGCCAAAAAACCAGCAGCGCCAAAGCCAGCGGTCGCGGCCAAGCCTGCAACCCCGGCACCGGCGACCAACTCGGTCACTCCACCGACGCCTGCTGCTGCAACCCCGACTGCAACGCCGGCAACCCCGACGCCTACCAGTCAGTCCTGATTTTTACGGGACACAAAAAAAGCCCGGCCTGCGAAGGTCGGGCTTTTTTATTGATGGGGTCTACAGAGCGACACATAGCCATTTAGTCCGCGTCGTCCAGGTAACGCAGCGCCAAACGCTCTGTCGCCAGCCTCGCCGGCATCAGCAAGTGCGGCGCCACCAGCATCATGATCTGGTACACCACCACCCGCACCTCACCTTCACGGTCGAGAATCCGTTGGTAGTCCAGGGAAAACAGCAGGGTCATGGTGATCTGTTCCACCAACTGCCCCAATGCCTGGGTATCACTGACCAATTGCCCGTCCGTCTTTAGCCGGGCCAGCAACGAGGCCAGCGTGCGCTTGAGCGCCGTCAGCAGGTTGCGAATGCCCTTGGCCAGTTTCGGCAAGCGTCCCGCCAGGTTCGACAAGTCCTGGAACAGAAACCGATAGTGCGCCATGCGCTCCACGATCAGGTGCAGGAACAGCCAGTAATCCTCGGCCGCCAGTTGAGCGTCCTCAGGCGGGTCGAGCAACGGCGCCAACTCGGCCTGGAAACGCTCGAACAGCCCGAGCACCAGCGGCTCCTTGCCATGGAAGTGGTAATAGAGATTGCCCGGGCTGATCCCCATTTCATTGGCCACCTCCATGGTCGACACGTTCGGCTCGCCCTTGTGGTTGAACAACTGCAAGGCACACTCAAGGATACGGTCGCGGGTCTTCATCCAGTCTTCTTAAAATCGTCGTTGGGCTCAGCGGACCCGCACATACGTGCCCGGCGCCGCTTCCATCGGTGGGTAATTCTGGTTGCCCAGGGCGGTCAGGGTTTCGCGCTGCACCCCGGAACGTTGCTGGATCCACGCCAGCCAATTGGGCCACCAGCTGCCTTCGACGTGATTGGCGTCGTAGTACCAGGCGCGCGGGTCGCTGCTCAGCTTGAGGTTTTCGACGTAGTTGGCCTTGGGGTTGCCCGGCGGGTTGAGGATGCTCTGGATATGCCCGCTGTTGGACAGAATGAAGCGCTTGTCGCCGCCCAGCAGTTGGGTGGAGCGGTACACCGCATCCCACGGCGTGATGTGGTCGTTGATCCCGCCCACGCTGAAGCTGTCCACCGTGACCTTCTGCAAGTCGACGGGTGTGCCGCAGACTTCCAGGCCACCGGGGTGGCTCAGCGGGTTGTGTTTGAAGAAGTCCAGCAAGTCGCCATGCAGCGCGGCGGGCAGGCGGGTGTTGTCGTTGTTCCAGTACAGGATGTCGAACGCCGGCGGTTCCTTGCCCAGCAGGTAGTTGTTGATCCAGTAATTCCAGATCAGGTCATTGGGGCGCATCCAGGCGAACACTTTGGCCATGTCCCGGCCGTCGAGTACGCCTTGCTGATACGAGCGGCGCTTGGCGGCTTCCAGGGTCTGTTCGTCGGCGAAGAGGGTGGCGGGGCTGTCGATCTGGCTGTCCAGCAGGCTCACCAGGTAGCTGGCGCTCGAGACGCGGCGCAGCTGGCGCTTGGCCTGTAGATGGCCTTGCAGCGCGGCGATGGTCAGGCCACCGGCGCAGGCGCCCATCAGGTTGACCTCGCGGGCGCCGGTGATTGCGCGGCACACGTTCAGCGCTTCTTCCAGGGCGGCGACGTAGGTGGAGAGGCCCCACTCCCGATGCCGTACGTCCGGGTTGCGCCAGCTGACCATAAACACCTGCAGGCCATTTTTCAGGGCGAACTGGACAAAGCTGTTGTTCGGGCTCAGGTCGAAAATGTAGTACTTGTTGATTTGCGGCGGCACCACCAGCAGCGGCTTGGCGTACTGTTTTTCGCTCATGGGCTTGTACTGGATCAACTCCAGCAGCTCATTGCGAAACACCACCGAGCCGGGCGTGGTGGCTACCGTCTTGCCGACTTCAAAGGCCTGCTTGGTGACCTGGCGCGGCAGGCCATTGTTGTGCAGCAGGTCGTCGAACAGGTTGCTGACGCCACGCACCACGCTGTTGCCGCCGGAGTTGAGCAGTTCCTTGATTGCCAGCGGATTGAGCAACGTGTTGGACGGCGACACCGCATCGTTGAGCAGGGCAAAGGCAAAGTGCGCCCGTGCCCGGTCGTCGGGGCTGAGGTTGCTGTCGTCGATCCAGTGGCGGGTTTGTTTTTGCCAGCTCAAGTAGGCTTGCAGGCTGCGCCGATAAAACGGGTTGAGCTGCCAGGTCGGGTCGGCGAAGCGGCTGTCGGCCGGGTTCGGCTCGTGCACCGTTTCCCCCAGCAACACGCGGCCCAATTGCCCGCCCAGCTTAAGGGCGTGACGGGCGGTGTGCACCGGGTTGCGCAGGCCGTGTGCGGCGACGCTGCGCAGGGTCGACAGCAGATCCCGGCCGCGCAGGCCGGTGATCGCACTTTCAATATTGATGAACGCGGCGGGTGTGGGCACCGGGTTCGATACGGGTCTTTCTCGCATGCGCCAACACTCCTTCGTCAAGCCATCAACAAGCACGCCAATTCAGAACCATAGTCGGTTCTGGCCAAGTTGCGCGGTGCGGTCGTCCTGACCGCCACCGTCTAAAGCGCGGGTTGCGGGTGAATCACCGCCCGCAGGCGTTCCTCCTGGAGAAACTTCATGATGATCGGCGCCACCGCTTCGGCCCGGGTAATCAGGAACAGATGACCGTCGTCGATGATGTGCAGTTGGGCGTTGGGTATGCGCCAGGCCAGCATGCGCATGTTGACCAGCGGGATCAGCGGGTCGTCATCGCCGGCCAGCACCAGGGTCGGCTGCTTGATCTTGTGCAGCCAGTGGATGCTGGTCCAGCCAAGCCCGGCGAACAGTTGCCAGTAGTAACCCAGCTTGCCCGCCGAACGCACTTTGCTGGCGTGTTCGGCGGCCAGTTTCGAATCCCGGCGGAAGGAGCCGCCGTAGATCATCGGCGCAATGCGCACCACGTGGGACGGCTGGATATAGCGCCTGGGGCTGGCCATCAACCACAAGACTTTGGGTTTGCCCGGCACCATGAAGGCACCGGCGGCGGTGGCGGCGAGAATCAGCTTCTTGCAGCGCTCCGGGTAGTCATACGCAAACTGCTGCGCCAGTGCCCCGCCCCAGGAAACGCCTACCGCGTTGACCTGGCCATAGTCCAAGTAATCGAGCATGCGTGCGGTGAGCTTGGCCAGGCCAGGGAAACGATAAGGCCGGCTGGGCGTCGACGAACCGCCGACGCCCGGCACATCAAAGGCAATCACTTCCAGGTCCGGGTCCAGGGCCTGGACGAACGGAAACACCAGCTCAAGGTTGGCGCCGATGCCGTTGAAAATCAGCAGCGGCGTCAAGTGAGGCTTGCCCGGGCGTACCGCCGTGCGGATGGCTTGGCCATCCAGGTCGATGGTACGGAAGATGAACGGTTGCGGCATGCTCGTACCCTGTGAAATGGCGCTATTTCCCTGCCGGAAAACGGTCAGTGTGGGAGCTGGCTTGCCTGCGATGCAGACACCGCGGTGTATCTGGCACGCCGAGTTGATGCCATCGCAGGCAAGCCAGCTCCTACAGTAGATCCCGTTCCAGCCTACCTTTCGTGTACGTAAGTGCCCGGCGCCGCTTCAGCCGCTGCGTACGCTTTATTGCCCAGTGCGGTCGGCGCCTTTTTCAGCTTGCCCGACCGCTCCGCCTGCCACGCCTGCCAGTGCAGCCACCATGAATCAGTGTGCTTGGTGGCATTTTCCTGCCAATCCAGCGCTTTGCCCGGCATCGTATCGCTGGTCTGGTAGCGCGACTTGGGGTTGCCCGGCGGATTCAGGATGCTCTGGATATGCCCGCTGCTGGACAGCACGAACTCCACCTTGCCACCAAACAGCTGTGCCGACTTGTAGCAGGACTGCCACGGCGTGATGTGGTCGTTGGTGCCGGCCAGGGAGTAGATATCGGCGGTCACCTGCTTCAGGTCGATCGGCGTGCCGCACACTTCCAGGGCATTGGCGCGCACCAGCGGGTTGTTCTTGAACAGCTCGATCAGGTCGCCATGGAATGCGGCGGGCAGACGGGTGGTGTCGTTGTTCCAGAACAGGATGTCGAACACCGGCGGCTCGTTGCCCAGCAGGTAGTTGTTGACCCAGTAATTCCAGATCAGGTCATTGGGGCGCATCCAGGCAAACACCTTGGCCATGTCGCGGCCTTCCAGCACGCCGGCCTGGTAGGAGTGGCGCTTGGCCGCCTCCAGGGTCTGCTCGTCGACGAACAGCGCCACCTGGGTGTCCAGGGTGGTGTCCAGCACGCTCACCAGCAGGGTCAGGGCGTTGACCTTCTTCTCGCCCAGCGCCGCGTAGTGGCCCAGCAGCGCGGTGCAGGTGATGCCGCCGGAGCAGGCGCCGAGCATGTTGATGTCTTTACTGCCGGTGATCGCCGTCACCACATCGACCGCTTCTTTGAGCGCCTCGATATAAGTCGACAGGCCCCACTCGCGCTGGGCCTTGGTCGGGTTGCGCCAGCTGACGATAAAGGTCTGTTGGTTATTGCGCAGGCAGAAGCGCGCCAGGCTCTTGTCCGGGCTCAGGTCGAATACATAGAACTTGTTGATCTGCGGCGGTACCACCAGCAGCGGGCGTTCGTGCACCTGTTCGGTGATCGGCCGGTACTGGATCAGCTCCAGCACGTCGTTGCGAAACACCACGGCGCCTTCGGTGGTGCCCAGGCTTTTGCCCACTTCAAAAGCGCCCATGTTGACCTGGCTCGGCATACCGCCGTTGTGCACCATGTCTTTGGCCAGGTGTGACAGGCCATCCAGCAGGCTTTTGCCACCGGTCTCGAAGAAGCGTTTGACCGCCGCCGGGTTGGCCGCGCTGTTGGTGGGTGCCATGGCTTCGGTCATCAGGTTGATGACGAAGTGGCCGCGGCTGATGTCGTGTTCCGACAGGTTGCTGTCGGCGATCCAGTCGTGCAGCTCCTTGCGCCACGCCAGGTAGGTTTGCAGGTAACGTTTGTAGAGCGGGTTCTGGGTCCACGCCGGGTCGTTGAAACGACGGTCGTCGCTCTCGGGTGTCAGCTGTGATTTGCCGAACACCACGTTCTTCAATTCGACGCCAAAATGCGCGACGTGCTTGACGCTGTGCAACGGTTGTTTGATGGCCTGGGTCAGCACCATCCGAGCGGATGCCAGTAAATCCTTTTTCCGTAACGCGATGATCGGGTTCAGCCCCAGGGTGTTTTCCGAGGCCTGGCGTTTCAAGTCATCGTTGTTCTTGTTACTCATCTACGACGCTCCATTGTCCGACAGACGAGTACCGGGTACCGCTGTGTACCACTACTTGCCACACAGCACAGCCTGGTACTACTGCTCGGGTGACCGTTAATACCGCATCGTCAAATGCAGGGAACTTGCCAGTTCCATTGGTTACCCGAGTTTAATTTTTTTCGCAAGCGGGCCAATCGTTGGCCACGACAGAGGGGCATTCAAGCAGATGGAATTAGAAAATGCCCACTAATGAGCAAAAGGCCTGAGCTAGAGCATCAGCCGCACGACCGACTGGCTCGGGTCGCGGGTTTTTCCGGCGGCTTTCAGCTCGGCAAGATAGTCAGCCCACAGCGCGTCCTGACGCACGGCAAGTTGATAGAGGTAGTCCCAGGTGAACAATCCGCTGTCATGGCCGTCGTCGAAGGTCAATTTCAGTGCGTATTGGCCGGCGGGTTCGATCTTGGTCAAACCGACATTGAGCTTGCCGAATTGCAGGATCGGCTTGCCGTGGCCCTGGACCTCGGCGGAAGGGGAGTGCACCCGCAGGAATTCGGCGGGCAGCTGATAGACCTCGTCGGGACCGTAGGTAAGGCCCAGGGTCCTGGAGGCTTTGTGCAGGTTGATGGCGGTAGGTAGTTTGGTCATGACGGGATCCGAGCAGATCATGCAGGAGCCCGGCTTGCCGGCGATGGCGATTTCAAGGTCGCCATCGCCGGCAAGCCGGGCTCCTGCAGGGGGTTCACATGACCTACAGGATATAACGAGACAGATCTTCGTTCTGCGCCAATTCGCCCAAGTGGCTATTGACGTAGTCGGCGTCGATCTTGATCGCCTCGCCGTTCTGCGCGCCCGCCATGTCGCCGGCACTGAAGGACACTTCCTCCAGCAGGCGCTCAAGCAGGGTGTGCAGGCGACGGGCGCCGATGTTTTCGGTCTTCTCGTTGACCTGCCAGGCAATCTCCGCCAGACGCTTGATACCGTCCGGCAGGAACTCTATCCCCAGGCCTTCGGTTTTCAGCAGCTCGCGGTATTGCTCGGTCAGCGACGCATGCGGCTCGCTGAGGATGCGTTCGAAATCGCCCGGTGTCAGTGCTTTCAGCTCAACCCGAATCGGCAGACGGCCTTGCAGCTCCGGCACCAGGTCGCTTGGCTTGCTCAGGTGGAACGCACCGGAGGCGATAAACAGGATGTGGTCGGTCTTGACCATGCCCAGCTTGGTGTTCACCGTGCAGCCTTCGATCAGCGGCAGCAGGTCGCGCTGTACGCCCTCGCGGGACACATCGACCCCGCCGGAGTTACCGCGCTTGGCGACCTTGTCGATCTCGTCGATAAACACGATGCCGTGTTGCTCGACCGCCTCGAGGGCCTTGGCCTTGAGTTCTTCCTCGTTGACCAGACGCCCGGCCTCTTCGTCACGCACCAGTTTCAGCGCGTCCTTGACCTTGAGCTTGCGGCTTTTCTTCTTGCCCTTGCCCATGTTGGCGAACAGGTTCTGCAGCTGGCTGGTCATTTCTTCCATGCCAGGCGGTGCGGAGATGTCGACACCGGAGACTTCGGCGACTTCGATCTCGATTTCCTTGTCATCCAGCTGGCCTTCACGCAGGCGCTTGCGGAACAGCTGACGGGTGTTGGAATCCGAGCTCGGCGCGGCGTCTTCGTTGAAGCCCATGCGTGCCGGTGGCAGCAGGGCGTCGAGGATGCGTTCTTCGGCAGCGTCTTCGGCACGATGGCTGACCTTGGTCATTTCCTGTTCGCGCAGCAGTTTCAGGGCGGCGTCGGCCAGGTCACGAATGATCGACTCGACGTCACGGCCTACATAGCCGACTTCGGTGAACTTGGTGGCTTCGACCTTGATGAACGGCGCGTTGGCCAGCTTGGCCAGGCGTCGGGCGATTTCGGTTTTACCGACACCGGTCGGGCCGATCATCAGGATGTTCTTGGGAGTTACTTCAACGCGCAACTCTTCGGGCAGTTGCATCCGGCGCCAGCGGTTACGCAGGGCGATGGCAACGGCGCGCTTGGCATCGTCCTGGCCGATGATATGGCGATTGAGTTCATGGACGATTTCGCGGGGAGTCATGGACATAGTAATTGGCGGTCCTCAAGCGGGAATAAGCCTGCGGCTTATTCGGCGAGGTCCTGCTCCTCAATGGTCAGGTTGTGGTTGGTGAAGACACAGATGTCGCCAGCGATACCCAGGGCAGTCTCGACGATTTCCCGGGCCGACAGGTCGGTTTTCTTCAGCAGTGCGCTGGCTGCGGCCTGGGCATAACCACCGCCGGAACCCATGGCGATCAAGCCTTCTTCGGGTTCTACCACGTCGCCGTTGCCGGTGATGATCAGGGAGGCGTCTTTGTTGGCAACGGCCAGCATGGCTTCCAGGCGGCTGAGGGAGCGGTCGGTGCGCCATTCTTTGGCGAGTTCGACGGCGGCACGGACCAGGTGGCCTTGGTGCTTCTCAAGTTGGCCTTCAAAGCGCTCGAACAGGGTAAAGGCGTCAGCGGTGGCGCCGGCAAAACCGGCGAGGACCTGGCCGTGGTACAGGCGACGGACTTTTTTCGCGTTGCCTTTCATCACGGTATTGCCAAGTGAAACCTGGCCGTCGCCGCCCATGACGACTTTGCCGTGGCGGCGAACTGAAACGATGGTGGTCAAGGGGAGAGTCTCCACGCTGCGGGGCGAAAATGCCCTGATGGAACTCATATGGGGGTGGCGGGGGGGATTTCAACTGTAGGACGTGTGGTGAGCGGGCTTGCCCCGCGCTGGGCTGCGCAGCAGCCCCAACAAGAGCACAGTATCTTTTCAGACGGGTGGCGTTGCCAGTTTTGGGGGCTGCTGCGCAGCCCAGCGCGGGGCAAGCCCGCTCACCACAGCAAGCCTGCTCACCACAGCAAGCCCGCTCCCACTTTAACCCGATGCTGTTTCCGGAATCAGCGGCTTTGGCGTTGTTGTAACAACAGGTTGCTAAACCCTGCGCCCGCCAGTTGCTTCTGGGCCACGGTCAGCTGTTCACGGTTGCTGAACGGCCCCACCAGCACGCGATACCAGGTCGCATCCTTCACGGTGCCCGATTCAACCGTCACCGCCTGCCCCAGCAGAATAATCTGCGCACGTACACGGTCCGCATCTGCCTGTTTCGGGAACGAGCCCGCCTGCAGGAAGAACTTGGTCACCGGCGCCGCCTTGGTGGTGGCAACCGGCGGCGGTGGTGGCGGGGTAATCCCGGCCAACGCAGCCTGGGCCCGGGCAGTGTCGATTTTCGCCGCTTCCGCCGGCGTCACCGGTGTGGTCGGCACAGGCTGCGGCGTCGGCAGGGTTTTCTCCGGCACGGCATCCGGCGGCACGATCACTTCCGATTCCGGCAGCAGCGTGTAGAAGTCGTACTTCGGCTTCACCGGCGCTGTCGGGCTAGGGACGGTCTTGTTCGCCTCGGCCATTTTCGTGGCCTTCTGCTGCTCTTGCTTGACCCGTTTGACGTCATCGCCCTTGCCCGGGTCCAGCTTCATCAGGAACACCACAAACGCGCCGACCGTCAGGCCGATCGCCAGCCACATCCAGCCCGGGATAGGTTTCTTCGCCGGTGCCTGGTAGCGGCTGGCGCCGCGCTTGGGTGCAGGTTTTTTCTTGGCAGCCAACTTACATACGCTCCAGAGTTTCCAGGCCCAACAGCTCCAGGCCTTGCTTGAGGGTCCGTCCTGCCAGTGCGGCGAGGCGCAGGCGGCTCTGCTTTTGGGCTTCGTCGTCTGCGGTCAGGATCGGGCAGTTCTCGTAGAAGCTGGAGAACAAACCGGCGACTTCGTACAAATAGGTGCAAAGGATGTGCGGCGTGCCTTTTTCGCCGACGCTGTTCAGCACTTCGCCGAATTGCGCCAGCTTGGCGGCCAGCTCCTGCTCGTGCGGCGCTTCAAGGTTGATCTGGCCTTCCACTTCGCTGAAGTCCTTGCCCAGCTTGCGGAACACACCGGCTACCCGGGTGTAGGCATACAGCAGGTAGGGCGCGGTGTTGCCTTCGAAGTTGAGCATCAATTCGAAGTTGAAGCTGTAGTCGCTGGTGCGGTGCTTGGACAGGTCGGCATATTTCACCGCGCCAATCCCCACCACGCGGGCGATATTGCGCAGGTCGGCTTCGGCCAGCTCCGGGTTCTTTTCCTTCACCAGGTTGTAGGCGCGGTCCTGGGCTTCGGTCAGCAGGTCGATCAGCTTCACGGTGCCGCCGTCACGGGTCTTGAACGGGCGGCCATCGGCGCCGTTCATGGTGCCGAAGCCCATGTGCTCCATCTGCATCGGGTGGGTCACGAAACCGGCGCGGCGCGCCACTTCGAACACTTGCTGGAAGTGCAGGGCCTGGCGCTGGTCAACGAAATACAGGGCGCGGTCGGCTTTCAGCACGCCGCTGCGGTAGCGCACGGCGGCCAGGTCGGTGGTGGCGTAGAGATAGCCGCCGTCGGCCTTGACGATGATCACCGGCAGCGGGTCGCCGTCGGCGGTCTTGAATTCTTCGAGGAACACGCACTGGGCGCCGTTGCTCTCAACCAGCAGGCCCTTGGCCTTGAGGTCGTTGACCACGTTGATCAGGTCGTCGTTGTAGGCGCTTTCGCCCATCACGTCGGCCATGGTCAGTTTGACGTTGAGCAGCTCGTAGATTTCCTGGCAGTGGGACAGCGAGATCTCGCGGAAGCGGCCCCACAGCTCCAGGCATTCGGCATCGCCGGCTTGCAGCTTGACCACCAGGCCACGGGCGCGGTCGGCGAACTCTTCGGATTCGTCGAAACGCTTCTTGGCGGCGCGGTAGAAGTTCTCCAGGTCCGACAGCTCGTTGCTGGTGATCGGGTTTTCCTGCAAGTACGCCATCAACATGCCGAACTGGGTGCCCCAGTCGCCCACGTGGTTCTGGCGGATCACGTCGTCGCCGAGGAACTCCAGGACCCGTGCCACGCCATCGCCGATGATGGTGGAGCGCAGGTGGCCCACGTGCATTTCCTTGGCCAGGTTCGGTGCCGACAGGTCGATGGCTACGCGCTGTGCCGGGCCGGCCTTGCGCACGCCGATTTTGGCGTCGGCCAGGGCCGCGTCCAGGCGCGAAGCCAGGGCCTGGGTGTTCTGGAAGAAGTTGATAAAGCCAGGGCCGGCGATTTCCGCCTTGGTGACCTGCGGGTCGGCCGGCAGCGCGGCGATGATTTTTTCCGCGAGGTCGCGTGGCTTCAGGCCGGCGGGCTTGGCCAGCATCATCGCAATGTTGCTGGCGAAATCACCGTGGGTCTTGTCACGGGTATTTTCCACCTGGATCGCCGGCGTCAGGCCTTCAGGCAACACACCTTCGTTGACGAGTTGGGTGAGGGCTTGTTGGATCAGCTGGCGAATGGTGTCTTTCATCGTGTTCTCTTTCGACCGCAAGCGGTGGCGCGCGATGCGCAGGTGGAAAAACTGGGCATTATCCGTGGCGCGGGCGGGCTTGCCAACCTTCGCTGGACCTTGACGGACGATTAACCTGTGGCGAGGGAGCTTGCTCCCGCTGGGCTGCGAAGCAGCCCCACACTTTTGGGAGCGCTTCGCACTCCAGCGGGAGCAAGCTCCCTCGCCACAGGGGGTTAGTACAAATCTACCGGGTCTACGTCCAGCGACCATCTCACTTGGCGACCGCTCGGCATTTGCTCCAGGGCAAGTAACCAGCTGCTTAATAAACGATGCAGCGGGGCACGGGCACTGGCTTGCAAGAGTAGCTGGGCGCGGTAGCGGCCGGCGCGGCGTTCCATTGGGGCGGGCACTGGGCCCAGCAGCTCGATGCCGGTCAGACCCAGTTCCCCCAGTAAACGTTCAGCCTCGCTGCACGCTTCATCGAGGAAACCTTCGGCCTGCCCGGGCTTGTGCGCCTCGGCCCGCAGCAGCGCCAGGTGCGCAAACGGCGGCAAACCGGCGGCGCGGCGTTCGCTCAAGGCTTGTTCGGCGAAGGCAAAGTAGCCTTGTTCTGTCAGTTGAATCAGCAATGGATGGTCGGCCAGGTGCGTCTGGATGATCACCTTGCCCGGCTCTTCGGCCCGCCCGGCCCGGCCTGCGACCTGCACGATCAGCTGGGCCATGCGCTCGCTGGCGCGAAAATCTCCGGAGAACAACCCGCCGTCGGCATCCAGGATCGACACCAGGGTCACCCGTGGGAAGTGATGCCCCTTGGCAAGCATCTGGGTGCCCACCAGGATGCAGGGCTGGCCTTTCTGGATCGTGGCGAACAGCTGATTCATCGCGTCTTTGCGCGAGGTGCTGTCACGGTCGACCCGCAATACCGGGTAATCCGGGAACAGAATGCCCAAGCGCTCCTCGGCCCGCTCGGTGCCGGCACCCACCGGCCGCAAGTCCACTTTGCCGCACTGCGGGCAGTGACGCGGCACCCGTTCCACATGGCCGCAGTGATGGCAGCGCAGCTCGCCGGAGCGCTGGTGCACGGTCATCCGCGCATCGCAGCGATTGCACTCGGACATCCAGCCACAGTCATGGCACAGCAGCGTCGGCGCAAAACCCCGGCGGTTGAGGAACACCAGCACTTGCTGGCCCGCCGCGAGGGTTTGCCCGATGGCTTGCTGCATCGGCCCGGAAATGCCGCTGTCCAGCGGGCGACTTTTTACATCCAGGCGCAGGAAGCGTGGCTGCTTGGCGCCGCCGGCCCGCTCGTTGAGGCGCAGCAGGCCGTAGCGGCCGGTGTAGGCGTTGTGCAGGCTTTCCAGGGAGGGCGTGGCCGAACCCAGCACAATCGGGATGTTTTCCTGGCGGGCGCGCACCAGCGCGAGGTCGCGGGCGTGGTAGCGCAGGCCTTCCTGCTGTTTATAGGAGCCGTCGTGTTCTTCGTCGATGATGATCAGCCCGGGATTTTTCATCGGGGTGAACAGCGCCGAACGGGTGCCGATAATAATGTCGGCCTCGCCGTCCCGGGCGGCGAGCCAGGATTCCAGGCGCTCGCGGTCGTTGACCGCCGAGTGCACCAGGGCGATGCGCGCGTTGAAGCGCTGTTCGAAACGCGCCAGGGTTTGCGGGCCGAGGTTGATCTCGGGGATCAGCACCAGTGCCTGTTTGCCGGCTTCGAGGGTTTCGCGGATCAACTGCAAATAGACTTCGGTCTTGCCGCTGCCGGTCACGCCGGCCAGCAGGAACGCGTGGAAGCTGTCGAAACCGGCGCGAATCGCCTCGCAGGCGGCGCGTTGTTCGGGGTTGAGTGGCAGCTCGGGCTGGGCCAGCCAGTGTTCGTGGCGCTCACCGGGCGCGTGTTTGCGGATCTCCACTTGCACCAGGCCCTTGGCCAGCAGCAAGTCCAGGCTGTCCTTGCTCAGCATCAGCTTGCTTAATAGCTGATGGGCGACGCCGTGGGGATGCTGGGCCAGCGTCGCCAGGGCTTCACGCTGGCGCGGCGCGCGGGCGATGCGCGGGTCGTCCATGCGCGCGCCCGGCACCATCGACCAGAAACGCTCCTGGCGCGCCTCGGCCAGTTCGCCCTGGCGCAACAGCACCGGCAGCGCCCAGCTCAAGGTGTCGCCGAGGCTGTGCTGGTAATACTGCGAGGTCCACAGGCACAGCTTGAACAGCGCGGGCGGCAGCGGGGGCGTGGTGTCGAGGATGGCCACGGCGGGCTTGAGCTTCTCGGCGGGCACTTCGCTGTGATCGGCGACCTCTACCAGGATGCCTATCATCTCCCGGCGGCCAAATGGTACCCGCACGCGCATGCCGGGCTGCAACTGCGACCGCAATACGCCGGCAGGTGCCCGGTAGTCGAACAGGCGGCGCAGGGGCGAGGGCAGGGCGAGGCGCAAAATGGCGTCGGGCACGCGGGGGTTCTCATATGACGGGCGGCGAAGAAGGGCGGGAGCCTAGCAGACCAGCGGTGGATGTGGGAGCCGGGCTTGCCCGCGACAGTATTGACACGGTGCACCTGAGACACCGCGGCGCCTGCATCGCGGGCAAGCCCGGCTCCCACAGGGCCTTGTGTATACCGCGCTTTTCTGATGAAAGGGGCCGTAGTGCTTCTTGCGCGTTTAAAAAGGTCTGGTAGAATCCGCGGCCTAATTACGTGCGGTATTCAACAATAGTGTTGATTGGCGGCACGCTAGCCTGAGGAATACACCATGAAAGCCGATATCCATCCAAACTATGTTGCCATCGACGTTACCTGCAGCTGCGGTAACAAGTTCGAAACCCGTTCGACTTTCGGCAAAGCTCTGCCAATCGACGTGTGCAACGAGTGCCACCCGTTCTACACCGGCAAGCAGAAGACTCTGGATGTTGGCGGCCGTGTTGATCGCTTCAAGACCCGCTTCGGTGCTTTCGGCGCTAAAGCTGCTCCTAAAGCCGAGTAAGGCTGGTTCGCTTGGATGGCCTGTATGGCTTGTCCTCGCTGATGAAAAAGGCGTCCCTTGTGGGCGCCTTTTTTGTGTCTGCGATTTGGCTCGCGCCCGCCCAGGCCGAGGTGTTCTGCCCGGCGCCCTCGACCTTGGCCACGTTCGAGGTGCAACGGGTGGTGGATGGCGACACCGTGCGCCTCAAGGACGGCCGCAGCGTGCGCATGATCGGCGTCAATGCCCCGGAAACCGGCAAGAAGGGCCGCACTGACGAGCCTTTTGCCGTGGCTGCTCGCGAGCGGCTGCAAAGCCTGGTGGATGCGAGCAACGGGCGAGTGGGCGTGGTGCCCGGCCGGGAAAGCAAGGACCGGTACGGGCGCACGCTGGCCCATCTCTACGGCGCCAACGGGGCGAATCTGGAGGCGCAGTTGCTCGCCGAAGGCCTCGGTTTCCTGGTGGCGGTCGCGCCGAATGTGGAGCTGGTTACCTGCCAGCAGGCCGCCGAACGCAGCGCCCGGCAGGCCCGTTTGGGGGTTTGGCGCCAATCACCGGTGGTCGATGCGGCGAAGATCCAGCGCTCGGGCTTTGCGGTGGTCAGTGGCCAGGTGAGCAGCATCGAGCGCAATCGCGGCGGAATCTGGATTGAGTTGCAGGACTCACTGGTATTACGCATTGCACCCAATCTTGCGGACCTGTTCGACAGCGCGCTGTTAAACGGTTTGCAGGGCCAGTCCATCGAGGCCCGAGGCTGGGTGCTGGACCGTTCCCGACGCGGCGGCCTGAAAAATGGCCAGGCGCGCTGGCTGTTGCCACTGACCGATCCCGGCATGCTTCAGCGGATGCCGCAAGAAAAAATTGTAGACATTTTTTCGTATGATTGTGAACAGTTGAGCCCTTGTATCCCGTGGCTCTTGGCCAAAAGTCGTAGGGCAGGGCCCTTGACACCTGTGACTGCCCAGTCTTGTGGGGACTTTGCGACACGCGTATCCTCGGCGGTCCGTCGACCAACAGTAAAAGCGGAATGCCGATATGTCTGATTTGAAAACTGCCGCTCTCGAATATCATGCCCATCCTCGTCCAGGAAAGCTGAGTGTAGAGCTCACCAAAGCCACTGCCACCGCCCGCGACCTGTCGCTGGCCTACAGCCCTGGCGTTGCCGAGCCCGTACGTGAAATCGCCCGCGATCCTGAACTGGCCTACAAGTACACCGGCAAAGGCAACCTGGTTGCAGTGATCTCTGATGGCACCGCGATCCTGGGCCTGGGTAACCTCGGCCCATTGGCTTCCAAGCCAGTCATGGAAGGTAAAGGCGTGCTGTTCAAGCGCTTCGCCGGCATTGACGTATTCGACATCGAAGTCGATTCCGAGAGCCCACAGGCTTTCATCGACACCGTAAAACGTATCTCCATTACGTTCGGTGGCATCAACCTGGAAGACATCAAGGCACCTGAGTGCTTCGAGATCGAAAAGGCCCTGATCGAACAGTGCGACATCCCGGTTTTCCACGATGACCAGCACGGCACCGCAATCGTTACTGCCGCCGGCATGATCAACGCCCTGGAAATCGCTGGCAAAACCCTCGGCGAAGCCAAGATCGTGTGCCTGGGCGCCGGCGCTGCGGCCATCTCCTGCATGAAGTTGCTGGTGAGCATGGGCGCCAAGCTGGAAAACATCTACATGGTGGACAGCAAGGGCGTCGTGCAGTCCGAGCGTACCGACCTGAACCAGTACAAGGCGATGTTCGCGCATCCGTCGTCCAAGCGTACCCTGGCTGACGCCCTCGACGGTGCAGACGTGTTCGTTGGCTTGTCCGGCCCGAACCTGCTGAGCGCCGAAGGCCTCAAGTCCATGGCGGCCAACCCGATCGTGTTCGCGTGCTCCAACCCGGACCCGGAGATCTCCCCGGAACTGGCCCACGCTACCCGTAGCGACGTGATCATGGCCACCGGCCGTTCGGACTACCCGAACCAGGTCAACAACGTACTGGGCTTCCCGTTCATCTTCCGTGGTGCCCTGGACGTTCGCGCCAAGCGCATCAACGAAGAAATGAAAGTGGCTGCCGCCAATGCCCTGCGTGAACTGGCCAAGCTGCCGGTGCCTCAGGAAGTGTGCGACGCCTACGGCGGCATCAAGCTGGAATTCGGTCGTGAGTACATCATCCCGAAACCAATGGATAAGCGCCTGATCACCCTGATCTCCGATGCCGTGGCCAAAGCCGCGATCGAGACCGGTGTGGCCACCCTGCCGTATCCGAAGCACTACCCGCTGCAAAGCGTGGATGATGTGTTCAACGGCTAAGCTGTTGTAACGCACCCACAAAAAAGCCCCGGCTCTTGCGAGTCGGGGCTTTTTTGTGGCTGGTGTCCCGTCCTGAATAAGGTTTACACCTTCTGACCGATCTTCAGGAGGATTCAATGGATACGGGAAAAAGGCGGAGCCAGCGCGATTACACGCTAGCTTTTAAATTGTCAGTCGTAGATCAAGTCGAAAAAGGCGAGTTGAGTTATAAAGAGGCTCAACGGCGCTTTGGCATTCAAGGCCGGTCCACGGTACTGGTTTGGTTACGCAAGCATGGCCGACAGAACTGGAGCCAAGGCGCCTCAATCCGAGCGCCGCGGAGCAGGCCGATGACCGACCCCAACCTCCCGCTGACACCCGAACAGCGGATCAAAGAGCTTGAAGAACAGTTGGCGCTGAGCAATCAGAAGGCCCAGTTCTTTGAAGCTGTCGTGAACGTCTTGAAAAATGATTACGGTGTGTCCATCGTAAAAAAGCGACCCGGCAAGTCCTCTCGCAAGGGCAAATCCAAGACCTGAGCATTAGCAGGGCTTGCCTGTTTATGGGCATTTCGCGCCAAGCGTATTACAAGCGCAACCGAGCCTTTGACGCGAGAGTTTGCCAAGACCAGCAAGTCGTGGAATTCGTTCTGGAAAAGCGTCGCCGCCAGCCGAGGCTTGGGACGCGCAAACTGCACCATCTGATGGTAATTGAAGCCACAGCGGCGCTACGTGTCGGTCGAGACCGCCTGTTTTCCATCTTGCGAGAGGCGCGAGAGCTGGTCCCTCGCAAACGTGCTTATCATAAAACCACGCATAGCCATCATCGCTTCCGCCGTCACCCCAACCTACTCAAAGCTGGCCCGGAACAAGTTGTAGCCAGCAGACCTGAGCAGGTTTGGGTCGCAGACATTACCTATCTCCCAACGCGGGAAAGTGTCGCTTACGTTAGCCTGATAACAGACGCGTACTCACGCAAAATCGTGGGTCATCATGTGCACGGCAGCCTGCATACGGAGTCGGTGGTCAAGGCGCTGCAGAAGGCTGTTAGTCAGCGAAAATCCAATCAACCGCTCATTCATCATTCAGATCGCGGAGCCCAGTACTGCTCCGATTTATACCAACGGATGCATACCCGGCATGGAATCAGATGCTCAATGACTGACGGTTATGATTGCTATCAGAACGCGATGGCGGAGCGGATAAATGGGATTTTGAAGACTGAGTTTTTGCTGCATCGTCCTAAAGACCTGGCGGATGCAGTGAAAATGGTGGATGAGTCGGTGCAAATCTACAACCGGGAGCGGCCGCACTTATCCCTGAAATACAAAACGCCCGATGCGGTGCATCGGGCGTTTTGAGACTGAAACAGGTGTAAACCTATTTCAGGACTAGACATGGCGATTACGTCAGAACAAGTCGATCGGCGCCGCCTCATCCGCCGGCAGCGGGCTGCCCGGTGCAACACCGTTGCCCAGTTCGTTGACCGACGGTGGCGTGTCTTCGCTCTTGAACAGCTCGAAGTACGCATTCGGCGTGCTCGGCGCTGCCGCACGACCGCTGACCGGGTCGATCCGCAGGCTGAGAATACCTTCCGGCTCTGGCTGGGTATGCAGCGGCATATCCTTGAGCGCGGCGCCCATGTAGCTCATCCAGATCGGCAGTGCGACGGTACCGCCGAACTCGCGGCGCCCGAGACTTTCCGGCTGGTCGTAACCGGTCCATACGGTGGTCACGTAATCGGCGTTGTAGCCCGAGAACCATGCATCCTTGGAGTCGTTGGTGGTACCGGTTTTACCGGCGATGTCAGCGCGGCCCAGGGCCAGTGCGCGACGGCCAGTACCCTTCTTGATCACGTCTTCCAGGATGCTGTTGAGGATGTAGGTGGTACGGCCATCCACGACACGCTCAGCCACGGCCGGCGCTTGTGGCGCGGCGGGTGCACCGGCGGCCGGGGCTTCGCCTGGCGTCGGTTCGATGGTGATACCGCCGTTGGTCGGTGCCGCCTGACCGTCAGTGGCTGCGACGCCATTGACCACGTCGCCCGGAACCCGCGGCGGGTTGGCGGTGAACAGGGTTTCGCCGCTACGGCTTTCGATCTTGTCGATCAGGTACGGCGTGATCTTGTAGCCGCCGTTGGCAAAGGTGCTCCAGCCGGTGGCGATTTCCATCGGCGTCAGCGTGGCCGTACCCAGTGCCAGGGACAGGTTGGGCGGCAGGTCCGACTTGTTGAAGCCGAAGCGGGTGATGTAGTCGATGGTCTTGCCTACACCCATCGCTTGCAGCAGGCGGATCGACACCAGGTTACGCGACTTGTACAGCGCCTCGCGGATGCGGATCGGGCCAAGGAAGGTGTTGGTGTCGTTCTTCGGGCGCCAGACCTTGTCCAGGTACTCGTCGACAAACACGATCGGTGCATCGTTGACCAGGCTGGCGGCGGTGTAGCCGTTATCCAGTGCAGCGCTGTAGATGAACGGCTTGAAGCTGGAACCCGGCTGGCGCTTGGCTTGGGTGGCGCGGTTGTAGTTGCTCTGCTCGAAGGCAAAACCACCGACCAGGGCGCGGATTGCACCGTTCTGCGGGTCAAGTGATACCAGGGCGCCCTGCGCCACCGGCACCTGGCTGAATTTGAGGCTGTCGTCTTTCTGGCGCTGCACGCGGATCAGGTCACCGACCTGCGCCACGTCCGACGGCTGCTTGGGCATCGCGCCCATGCTGTTGGTGTTCAGGAACGGGCGAGCCCATTTCATGCTGTCCCACGACACATGTTCTTCGCCAGTGCGGGTCAGTACCTGCACGCCATCTTTCTTCACCTGGGTGACGATGGCGGGCTCAAGGCCGCTGATCGGGCGCTGTTTGCCCAGCTCGACGGTCCAGGCGCTCAGGGTCTTGCCCGGCAGGCGCGATTCAGGGCCGCGGTAGCCGTGGCGCTGATCGTAGGCGACCAGGCCATCGTGCACCGACTTGTTGGCGATTTCCTGCAGGTTGCTCGGAATCGTCGTGGTCACGCGGAAACCTTCGGTGTACGCCTCGCTGCCGTAACGGCCGACCATCTCGGCACGGGCCATTTCGGCAATATACGGGGCATTCACTTCCGGCGTTGGTACGTGGTAGCTGGCGTTCAACGGCTCGGCCACGGCACTTTCGTACGCGGCCTGGTCGATCTTGCCCAGTTTGTACATGCGGCCCAGGATCCAGTCGCGACGCTCTTTACTGCGCGCCGGGTTGGCCAGCGGGTTGAAGCGTGAAGGCGCCTTTGGCAGGCCGGCAATCATCGCCATCTGCGCCAGGCTGGCGTCACGAATCGACTTGCCGTAGTAAACCTGGGAAGCCGCCTCGATGCCGTAGGCACGGTTGCCGAGGTAGATCTTGTTGACGTACAGCTCAAGGATCTCGTCCTTGGTCAGCTGACGTTCGATCTGCAACGCCAGGAGGATTTCCGTGGCCTTGCGGGAAAAGCTGCGTTCGCTGGTCAGGAAGAAGTTCTTCGCCACCTGCATGGTGATGGTGCTGCCACCGGACTGAATGTGTCCGCTTTTTACCAACTGCGTGGCGGCCCGCACCAGGCTGCTTGGGTCGACGCCATAGTGATTGGCGAAGTTATCGTCTTCAGCCGACAGCAGGGCGTTGATGAAATTGGGTGGAATGTCGGCGAAACGGATCGGGGTGCGGCGCATTTCGCCGAACTCCGCGATCAGTTTTTCATCGCTGCTGTAGACCCGCAAAGGAATCTGCAACTGGATACTTCTCAGGGCCTCTACGGAGGGCAAACCCGGACTAAGGTAGAGATAGGCCCCGCTGAGCACGAGCATCAGCCCGCAGACGATCGCGACAATGGAGTACCCGAAAAACTTCAGCAGACGAATCAAGGCTTTTGGATTTCCAAGGAAAAGAATGGGTTAGGCGTCGGGGCATGCACGGCAAGCGGTGGATCGACCCGGCCAGCAGATAAACGCGGGAAAAAACGCTGGGCATTAAAGCATTTTTCGGCTTCGGGCGTCATTCGCGCCGCTCGTACAAGCCGACCGAATGCATGAAGCCTGGCAACAATCAGTCCGTAAGACAGGGAAAGTTTTGGGGAGTTTTATGCGAAAGGGATTTTTCAGGCGAAAAGCCGATGCCGTGCTCGGCGTCGATATCAACGACGCCGGTGTCAGGTTGGTGGAGCTGGAGGTTTCAGGCGGCGGCTACAGCGTCCGGACCTATGCCATGCAGCAGTTGCCGGCCCATGCGGTGGTCGACAGCAGCGTGGTCGATTTTGATGCCGTCGCGCAGGCCCTTTCCCGGGCGCTGGCACAGGCCCATACATCACTCAGGCAGGCCGCCGTGGCGGTGGCCGGGGCGTCTGTGATTACCCGGGTGATCGAGATGGAGGCGGGACTCACGGAGGCTGAAATGACACGTCGAATCCACGTGGAAGCGGACCAGTACATTCCTTATCCGTTGGAAGATGTGGCCATCGACTTTCAGGTGCAAGGCCCGTCGGCCCATGACCCGCAGCGAATCGAGGTGCTGCTGGTTGCCTGCCTCAAGGAGCAGGTGGAGGCCCGTGAGGCGGTTTTGGCCCTGGCCGGGCTGGCGACGCGGATAGTGGATGTCGAAGCATTTGCATTGGCTCGCGCGGGCAGGCAGGCTTCGGACAGCATCACGCCGGGCCGTCGTGTCGATGGCGCGCGATGGGCCGTGGATGCCCAGGGAATGGGAGTGGCCTGTGGGTTGGCCCTGAGGAGTTTCGACTGATGACACGAATCAACCTGCTGCCTTGGCGCGCAGAACGGAATGAGCGGCGGCGCAAATACTTCCTGGTGTTCTTGTTGGGGGCTGCGGCTGTGGCCCTGGCTGCGGTATGGCTGGCAGACCAGGTGATCGATCGCGCGATTGACCGGCAAATGGCTCGCAACAGCCAGTTGAGCCAGGGTGTCACCGGGCTCGACTCCCGGATCAAGGCCATCGACGAGTTGCATGAACAGCGCCAGCAGTTGATGGAGCGGATGAAGGTCGTGCAGGGTTTGCAGGACGACCGTTCGAAGGGTGCCCAGTTGCTGGACCAGTTGGCCCGTGCCGTGCCGGACGGCGTGCAGTTGCGAGAGGTGAGCGTGGACGGTGGTGCTGTTTCGATCAGTGGCACTGCCGAGTCGAACCAGGACATTGCTCAGTTGATGCGTGGCCTTGAGGCCGCGGATGACTTGCAGGCGCCAAGGCTTCAACGGGTTCGGGGCGCGCAGGGCGGCGAGGACAACGGCTTTCAACTGACGGTGCGCCATGGTCATTCGGATGAGGTGCGCCAATGAGAGGGGCGTCAGGCTTGCCAAGGCTGACGGAACTTGAAATTGCCCAGCTCTACCGAAACGCCGCCAACTGGCCCCTGCCTGCCAAGGCGTTGCTGGGTGGCGCGGTTGTTTGCCTGCTGTGGATAGCGGGCAGCACCTTCTACTTGAGCGGGTCACGGGAGCAATTGCACCAGCTAGAGGTGCAGGAAGGGGGGCTTGAACAGCAGGTAGCGCTGAAGACCAGCCAGGCGGCGGGTCTGGAATCTCAGGCCCGCGCACTGGAAACGATGCAAGGCCGTTTCGCCAACCTGTTGCGGCAGTTGCCAGCCGATACCGAAGTGCCCGGCCTGCTTGAAGATATCAGCCGCCTGGGTGCCGCCAATGGCCTGGTACTGGAGGGCATCGAACTTCTGGATGAGCAGCCTCGGCCCCTCTATATCGAGCTGCCCATGCAGATTGGCGTCACCGGGGCTTTTCCTGATCTGGCGGCGTTCATCAACGGTGTGGCCGGCTTGCACCGGATTGTTACGGTGCATGACCTGGCGCTAAGCCACGCAAATCCCTCGTTGTTGCACCTCAGCCTGGTGGCCAAGACTTATCGCCACAACCAGCAGGCGGGTGATGACTTGCGCGAGTCATCGCAGGCTTTGGTCGAATCCGGTCCGCCGCCGCCAATTGCCTGCGATTTTGCGTCCTTGCGTGATCCTTTCCAGTCGCCCTCTCGCCAGCGTGTGCGGCCCGTTGGGCGACCGGTAGCGGGCCCGGATCTCGCCCGGCCCCGAGGCGTGCTCGAAAGCCTCGCCGTGGAGCAGTTCGAGATGGTCGGCACCTTGTCCCTGGAGACGCAAACCTTCGCGCTGCTGCGTGGAGCCGCGTCTATCCATCGCCTGGCAATCGGCGATTACCTGGGCCCGGACCACGGGCGCATCACCGCGATTCATGACTCCCATGTCGAGCTGGCCGAGCTTTTCCCGGATGGCCAGGGCGCTTGGCTGGAACGCTCGCAAACCCTTGCCCTGAACGTAAACTCATAACGGAAACAAACAATGAAAAGGACTTTTTCGTCCTTCGGTGTGGCGCTATGGATAGCGTTCACGGCACCGATGGTCCTGGCTGTGCCCAATCGAATCGACCTGATTCACCTGCCGCCACCTGGCAACGTGCCCCTGAGCACCGCACGGGTTGCATTTACTGGCGACAAGCTGTCCCTCAATTTCCAGAACATCGAACTGCGTGCGGTGCTGCAGCAGATTGCCGATGTTGCCGGCCTCAATCTGGTGGCCAGCGATGAGGTGCAGGGTTCGATCACCTTGCGGCTCAAAGACGTACCGTGGGACCAGGCTCTGGACCTGGTGCTGCAAACCAAGGGGTTGGATAAGCGTGTGACGGCCAACGTGCTGCTGGTCGCGCCGGCCGAGGAGTTGGCCGCTCGGGAATTGCTGGTGCTGGAGTCGCGCAAGCAAATGACTGAGCTGGCACCGCTGCGCCGCGAGTTGCTGCAGGTCAACTACGCCAAGGCGGCGGACCTGGCCAAGCTGTTCCAGTCGGCCGTGGGCCTGGAAGGTGAAACCGATGAGCGGGGCTCGGTGGCGGTGGATGACCGCACCAACAACATCATCGCCTACCAGACCCAGGAGCGCCTGGAGGAGCTGCGCCGGATAGTGGCGCAGCTGGATATACCGGTGCGGCAGGTGATGATCGAGGCGCGGATTGTCGAGGCCAACGTGGATTACGACAAAAGTCTCGGCGTGCGCTGGGGCGGGCAGGCCAACCGGGGGAACTGGGGCGCCGGCGGGATCAGGACGCCGCTGGCGGACGGGGCCGAGCCGCCCGAAAGTCCGCCCAGCTCACCGTTTGTCGATCTGGGTACGGTCAACGGCAGCGCCGGCCTGGGTGTCGCCTTCATCACCGACAACCTGCTGCTGGACCTGGAACTGACGGCCATGGAAAAAACCGGCAACGGGGAAATTGTCTCGCAGCCCAAGGTCGTCACCTCCGACAAGGAAACCGCGCGAATCCTCAAGGGCACCGAGATTCCTTATCAGGAGTCCAGTTCTACCGGGGCCACCTCGGTATCGTTCAAGGAGGCCTCCTTGTCATTGGAAGTGACCCCGCAAATCACCCCGGATGGCTGGGTGATCATGGAGGTCAAGGTCACCAAGGATGAGCCCGACTACCTGAACAAACTCAACGACGTGCCGCCGATCAAGAAAAACGAGGTCAACGCCAAGGTGCTGGTCAAGGATGGGGAGACCATCGTGATTGGCGGGGTTTTCTCCAATACTCAAAGCAAAGTGGTAGATAAAGTGCCATTTTTGGGCGATGTGCCGTATCTTGGCCGCCTTTTCCGGCGGGATGTGGTTTCGGAGAAAAAATCCGAGCTGCTGGTATTCCTGACTCCGCGTATTATGAATAACCAGGCGATTGCTGTGAGTCGTTGATTCTGTGCGAAATTTGATTCTTGTTGGACCGATGGGGGCTGGAAAAAGCACCATCGGCCGTTTGCTGGCCAAAGAGCTGCGCCTGCCATTCAAAGATTCCGACAAGGAAATTGAATTGCGCACGGGCGCCAATATCCCGTGGATCTTCGATAAGGAAGGCGAACTGGGCTTTCGCGACCGCGAGCAGGCGATGATTGCCGAGCTGTGCGGCTGCGATGGCGTGGTATTGGCCACCGGCGGCGGCGCGGTGATGCGCGATGAGAATCGCCGGGCGCTGCACGCCGGCGGTCGCGTGGTTTACCTGCATGCCTCTGTCGAGCAGCAGGTGGGCCGCACCGCTCGCGATCGCAATCGCCCGTTGTTGCGCACCGCCGACCCGGCGAAAACCCTGCGGGACCTGCTGACGCTGCGCGACCCGCTTTATCGGGAAATCGCCGATCTGGTGGTGGAAACCGATGAGCGGCCGCCACGAATGGTCGTTCTCGACATTCTTGAGCGCCTGGCGCAGTTGCCACCCCGTTAAAGCCAGAGCCGAAATGCGCTATTCTCGGCGGCGCGTCATGACCGTCCGAGTTGTGGCGTAGAGCCATCAGGCGGCGTCAGATCCCGACGTTGCCGACAACGTTAATGTAGGGCAATACGCCTGCTTTCATCTTCAACGCGGGGACACATGCAGACACTTAAGGTCGATCTTGGCGAGCGCAGCTACCCGATCCACATTGGCGAAGGTTTGTTGGACCTGCCCGAGTTGCTCGCACCGCATATTGCCGGGCGACAAGTGGCGATCATCTCCAACGAAACGGTCGCGCCGCTGTATCTTGAGCGTCTGAGCCGCAGCCTGGCGGCGTACTCGGTGATCTCGGTGGTGTTGCCTGACGGCGAGGCCTTCAAGACCTGGGAAACCCTGCAACTGATCTTCGATGGCCTGTTGACGGCCCGTCATGACCGGCGCACCACTGTGGTGGCGCTGGGCGGTGGGGTGATCGGCGACATGGCCGGCTTTGCGGCCGCCTGCTACCAGCGCGGCGTGGATTTTATCCAGGTGCCGACCACCCTGCTGTCCCAGGTCGATTCGTCGGTGGGTGGCAAGACCGGCATCAACCACCCGCTGGGCAAGAACATGGTCGGCGCGTTCTATCAGCCGAATGTGGTGCTGATCGACACCGCGACCCTCAATACCCTGCCGCCTCGCGAGTTGTCCGCAGGCCTGGCGGAAGTCATCAAGTACGGGCTGATCTGCGACGAGCCGTTCCTGACCTGGCTTGAAGAGCATGTCGACGCCCTGCGCGCCCTGGACCAGGTGGCGTTGACAGAAGCGATTTCCCGCTCCTGCGCCGCCAAGGCTCTGGTGGTGAATGCTGACGAGCGTGAGTCCGGCGTACGCGCTACCTTGAACCTCGGCCACACCTTCGGCCATGCGATCGAGACCCACATGGGCTATGGTGTGTGGTTGCATGGAGAGGCCGTAGCGGCTGGCACGGTAATGGCACTTGAGATGTCGCAGCGCCTGGGCTGGATCAGCGCCCAGGAGCGTGATCGCGGGATCCGCCTGTTCCAGCGCGCCGGGTTGCCGGTCATTCCTCCCGAGGAGATGACCGAGGCAGATTTTCTCGAACACATGGCAATAGACAAGAAAGTGATCGACGGTCGACTGCGACTGGTGCTGTTGCGCCGAATGGGCGAAGCGGTAGTGACCGACGATTATCCGAAAGAGATTTTACAGGCCACGCTGGGAGCGGATTACCGCGCCCTGGCCCAGCTTAAAGGTTAATAAGATCCCGATGACTAGTTTGCATGCCGACGAGGCGTTCCTCGGCCATTACCAGTTAAGCCACGACCCTTTTGCTCCACGGGTGCCTGGTTTCAAATTTTTCCCTGCGCAACGCAAGCCGGTGCTGGGGCAATTGCACCACCTGGCGCGCTACAGCCAGCTGTTGCTGGTGGTCACCGGCCCGTTGGGCAGCGGCAAGACCTTGCTGCGCCAGGCGCTGGTTGCCAGCACCAACAAGCAATCGGTGCAGAGCGTGGTGGTTTCCGCCCGTGGTGCCGGTGATGCGGCAGGTGTGTTGCGTCAGGTAGCCCAGGCCCTGGACGTGTCCACTGCCGAGCCGAACGCAATCCTCAAGCAAGTGGTGCAACTGGGCCTGACGGGCCAGGAAGTCTACCTGCTGGTGGACGACGCCGAGCAGCTCGACGAATCCGCCCTGGAGGCCTTGCTGGCCCTGGCGGCCGGTACGCCGGAAGGTCGCCCCCATGTGTTCCTGTTTGGCGAGTCTTCGCTGATTGCCGAGCTGGAGCAGATCAGCGGCGAGCAGGAGCTGTTCCACGTCATCGAACTGCAGCCTTACGAAGAGGAAGAAACCCGCGAATACCTGGCCCAGCGGCTGGAAGGCGCAGGGCAGGGCATCGAACTTTTCTCTGCTTCGCAGATCTCTGATATTCACGAAAGCTCCGACGGCTGGCCTGGCACCATCAACCAGGTTGCCCGGGATGCAATGATCGAAGCCATGATTGCCAGCCGCTCAGCGGTTAAGCGTCCAAAGATGGGGTTTACTATGCCGAAGAAGCACGTATTGGCAATTTCTGCCGTTGTCGTGGTCGCTGTCGCCGCCGCCTGGTTGATTCCAGGTCGCAACAAGGCCCCGACCACCGCAGGCGCGCCAACCGAACAGGCGCAGTTGCCTCTGGGCAAGCCAACACCGAACGTTGAATTTGCCAACTCCGGCCAACCCACCAACCTGCCAATGGTTGGCCAGCCTGTGATGCGCGGCCCGTTGGCCGAGGCTGCGGGCGGTATCAGCGAAGGGGATGACGGCGTGCCGGTTGAAGGCTCCAGCGCCACGCCACCGACCGTCACCACCACTGCACCACCGGCTGGCGTGCCAGCGGGTCAGCCGGCTGCCAAGCCAGCGCCTGCACCGGCCCAGGTTGCCACCGCCAAACCAGCGCCGGTTGCCAAGCCTGTAGCCCCGGCACCGGTGGCCAAACCGGCTCCAGCCCCCAAACCAGCTGAAAAACCTGTGACCGTGGCCAAGGCCGGCGCCACCGGCAGCAGCTGGTACAGCAGCCAGCCTACCGGTAACTTCGTGGTGCAGATCCTCGGCACCAGCTCCGAAGCCAACGCCCAGGCGTTCGTGAAAGAGCAGGGCGGCGAGTACCGTTATTTCAAGAAAGTACTCAACGGCAAGCCTCTCTACGTGATCACGTACGGCAACTTCTCCAGCCGTACCGCAGCGGAATCCGCTATCAAGGCCTTGCCAGCGAAGGTTCAGGCTGGTAAACCTTGGCCTCGCACTGTCGCCAGCGTTCAACAAGAACTGGCAACAACTCGCTGAAGATCCGGCGGCCTTACCCAGGCCGCCCTCTCGGCACCTCAAAAAAAACAACACAGCGTGCAGCCCTGAAGGCCGCGCGCTTTGTGGTGTCTGCGTCACAGTAGCTTTTGAGTCGTAGCGGTCAGAATTAAAAAAGTTTTGACTAGCACAGCATATCGCTTTAAACCTTTCATAAATGCGACATAGATTTGCGACATTTCGTCGCTAAATTTGTGAGCGTCTGTGTCGGTGTGTACAATGACCTCCCTTTTGCCCCCGCTAAGCCGGCGTACGTTCGGCGTGGAAGGTAACCGGTTGAATTGAAAAGAAATTTGCCTCGAAATAAGAGGCAGCCTGGTGAGAAAGTGTCTATGAAAGCAGGTCTGTACCAACCCGATGAATTCAAGGATAACTGCGGTTTCGGCCTGATAGCCCATATGCAGGGCGAGCCCAGTCATACCCTTTTGCAAACGGCCATCGAGGCCCTGACCTGCATGACCCACCGCGGTGGGATCAACGCCGACGGCAAGACCGGTGACGGTTGCGGCTTGCTGATTCAAAAGCCCGACCAGTTCCTGCGCGCTGTCGCCAAGGAGCATTTCGGCACCGATTTGCCCAAGCAGTACGCCGTGGGCATGGTGTTCTTCAACCAGGACCCGGTAAAAGCCGAAGCCGCTCGCGAGAACATGAACCGCGAGATCCTGGCCGCCGGCCTGCAGCTGGTCGGCTGGCGCAAAGTGCCAATCGACACCAGCGTACTCGGCCGCCTGGCCCTGGAGCGCCTGCCGCAGATCGAACAAGTGTTCATCGCCGGTGACGGCCTGAGCGACCAGGACATGGCGATCAAGCTGTTCACCTCGCGTCGTCGCTCGTCCGTGGCCAACGCCGCTGACACCGACCACTACATCTGCAGCTTTTCCCACAAGACCATCATTTATAAAGGCCTGATGATGCCGGCGGATTTGACCGCCTTCTATCCAGACCTGAGCGATGAGCGCCTGCAAACCGCAATCTGCGTGTTCCACCAGCGCTTCTCCACCAACACCCTGCCGAAATGGCCGCTGGCCCAGCCATTCCGCTTCCTTGCCCACAACGGCGAGATCAACACCATCACCGGCAACCGCAACTGGGCTGTGGCCCGTCGCACCAAGTTCGCCAACGACCTGATGGACCTGGAAGAGCTCGGCCCGCTGGTCAACCGCGTGGGTTCCGACTCCTCCAGCATGGACAACATGCTCGAACTGATGGTCACCGGCGGCATCGACCTGTTCCGTGGCGTGCGCATGATCATCCCGCCTGCGTGGCAGAACGTTGAGACCATGGACCCCGACCTGCGGGCGTTTTATGAGTACAACTCGATGCACATGGAACCGTGGGACGGCCCTGCCGGCGTGGTAATGACCGACGGTCGCTACGCCGTGTGCCTGCTCGACCGTAACGGCCTGCGCCCGGCGCGTTGGGTGACCACCACCAACGGCTTCATCACCCTGGCGTCGGAAATCGGCGTGTGGAACTACCAGCCGGAAGACGTGATCGCCAAGGGCCGCGTCGGCCCGGGCCAGATCCTCGCCGTGGACACCGAAACCGGTCAGATCCTCGACACCGATGCGATCGACAACCGCTTGAAGTCCCGTCACCCGTACAAGCAATGGCTGCGCAAGAACGCCCTGCGCATCCAGGCGACCATGGAAGACAACGACCACGGTTCGGCTTTCTACGACGTCGACCAGCTCAAGCAGTACATGAAGATGTACCAGGTCACTTTCGAAGAACGTGACCAGGTGCTGCGTCCATTGGGCGAGCAAGGCTACGAGGCCGTCGGCTCCATGGGCGATGACACGCCAATGGCCGTGCTGTCCCAGCGCGTGCGTACGCCGTACGACTATTTCCGCCAGCAGTTCGCCCAGGTGACCAACCCGCCGATCGACCCGCTGCGTGAAGCCATCGTGATGTCGCTGGAAGTGTGCCTCGGTGCCGAGCGCAACATCTTCCAGGAATCGCCTGAGCACGCTTCCCGCGTGATCCTCAGCTCGCCGGTCATTTCCCCGGCCAAGTGGCGTTCGTTGATGACCCTGGACCGCCCGGGCTTCGACCGGCAGATCATCGACCTGAACTACGACGAGAGCCTCGGCCTGGAAGCCGCTGTGCGCAACGTTGCCGATCAGGCTGAAGAAGCCGTGCGCGCCGGTCGTACCCAGATTGTGCTGACCGACCGCCACATTGCCCCGGGCAAGCTGCCGATCCACGCATCCCTGGCTACCGGTGCGGTGCACCACCGCCTGACCGAAAAAGGCCTGCGTTGCGACTCCAACATCCTGGTTGAAACCGCCACCGCCCGCGACCCGCATCACTTTGCGGTGTTGATCGGCTTCGGCGCCTCCGCGGTGTACCCGTTCCTGGCGTACGAGGTACTCGGCGACCTGATCCGCACCGGTGAAGTCCTGGGCGACCTCTACGAGGTGTTCAAGAACTACCGTAAAGGCATCACCAAGGGCCTGCTGAAGATCCTGTCGAAGATGGGCATCTCCACCGTCACGTCCTACCGCGGCGCTCAATTGTTCGAAGCCATCGGCTTGTCGGAAGAAGTCTGCGAGATGAGCTTCCGTGGTGTGCCGAGCCGCATCAAGGGCGCACGTTTCGTCGACATCGAAGCCGAGCAGAAAGCCCTGGCAGCCGAAGCCTGGAGCGCGCGCAAGCCGATCCAGCAAGGCGGCCTGCTAAAGTTCGTGCACGGTGGCGAATACCACGCCTACAACCCGGACGTGGTCAACACCCTGCAAGCTGCCGTACAGCAGGGCGACTACGCCAAGTTCAAGGAATACACCGCGCTGGTGGATAACCGCCCGGTGTCGATGATCCGCGACCTGTTCAAGGTGAAAACCCTGGACACGCCGCTGGCCATCAGCGAGATCGAACCACTGGAATCGATCCTCAAGCGTTTCGACTCCGCCGGTATTTCCCTGGGCGCCTTGTCGCCTGAGGCTCACGAAGCCCTGGCCGAAGCCATGAACCGCCTGGGTGCGCGTTCCAACTCCGGCGAAGGCGGTGAAGACCCGGCACGTTACGGCACCATCAAGAGCTCGAAAATCAAGCAGGTTGCCACGGGCCGTTTCGGCGTGACCCCGGAATACCTGGTCAACGCCGAAGTGCTGCAGATCAAGGTGGCCCAGGGCGCCAAGCCGGGTGAGGGCGGGCAACTGCCTGGCGGCAAGGTCAACGGTCTGATCGCCAAACTGCGTTACGCAGTGCCGGGCGTGACCCTGATTTCGCCGCCGCCGCACCACGACATCTACTCCATCGAGGATTTGTCGCAGCTGATTTTCGACCTGAAACAAGTCAACCCGCAGGCCCTGGTCTCGGTGAAATTGGTAGCAGAAGCCGGCGTGGGCACCATCGCCGCCGGTGTGGCCAAGGCCTATGCCGACCTGATCACCATCTCCGGCTACGACGGCGGCACCGGCGCTTCGCCGCTGACCTCCATCAAGTACGCTGGCGCGCCTTGGGAACTGGGCCTGGCGGAAACTCACCAGACCCTGCGCGGCAACGACCTGCGCGGCAAGGTCCGGGTGCAAACCGACGGTGGCCTGAAAACCGGCCTCGACGTGATCAAGGCCGCGATCCTCGGCGCCGAAAGCTTCGGCTTCGGCACCGCGCCAATGATCGCCCTGGGCTGCAAATACCTGCGCATCTGCCACCTGAACAACTGCGCCACCGGCGTGGCCACTCAGAACGAGAAGCTGCGCAAGGACCACTACATCGGCACCGTCGACATGGTGGTGAATTTCTTCACCTACGTCGCCGAAGAAACCCGTGAGTGGCTGGCCAAGCTGGGTGTGCGCTCCCTGGAAGAGCTGATCGGCCGTACCGATCTGCTGGACATCCTCGAAGGCCAGACCGCCAAGCAACAGCACCTGGACCTGACGCCGCTGTTGGGCAGCGATCACATCCCGGCCGACAAGCCACAGTTCTGCCAGGTTGATCGCAACCCGCCGTTCGACAAGGGCCTGCTGGCCGAGAAGATGGTCGACATGGCCAGCTCCTCGATCAACGACGCGAGCGGCGGCGAATTCGCCCTGGATATCTGCAACTGCGACCGTTCCATCGGCGCACGCATCTCCGGCGAAATTGCGCGCAAGCACGGCAACCAGGGCATGGCCAAGGCGCCGATCACCTTCCGCTTCAAGGGCACCGCTGGCCAGAGCTTCGGCGTCTGGAACGCCGGTGGCCTGAACATGTACCTCGAAGGCGACGCCAACGACTACGTGGGCAAGGGCATGACCGGCGGCAAGCTGGTGATCGTTCCGCCTGCGGGCAGCGTCTACAAGACTCAAGACAGTGCGATCATCGGCAACACCTGCCTGTACGGCGCAACCGGCGGCAAGCTGTTTGCAGCCGGTACGGCGGGTGAGCGTTTCGCGGTGCGTAACTCCGGTGCCCACACCGTGGTGGAAGGCACCGGCGATCACTGCTGCGAGTACATGACCGGTGGCTTTGTCGCGGTGCTGGGCAAGACCGGCTACAACTTCGGTTCGGGCATGACCGGCGGTTTCGCCTACGTGCTCGACCAGGACAACACCTTCGTCGACAAGGTGAACCACGAGTTGGTGGAGATCCAGCGGATCAGCGGCGAAGCGATGGAATCCTATCGCAACCACTTGCAGCATGTGCTGGACGAATATGTCGAGGAAACCAACAGCGAATGGGGTCGTAACCTCGCTGAAAACCTCGATGACTACCTGCGCCGTTTCTGGCTGGTCAAGCCCAAGGCTGCCAACCTGAAATCGTTGCTTTCCAGCATCCGTGCCAACCCGCAGTGATATGCGCCTGAAGAGTTTGATGAGGTTTTAACATGGCTGAACGTCTGAATAACGACTTCCAGTTCATCGATGTCGGGCGCAAAGATCCGAAGAAGAAACTGTTGCGTCAACGCAAGAAAGAGTTCGTGGAAATCTACGAGCCCTTCAAACCCCAGCACTCGGCCGACCAGGCCCACCGCTGCCTGGGGTGCGGTAACCCGTATTGCGAATGGAAGTGCCCGGTGCACAACTTCATTCCGAACTGGCTGAAGTTGGTGGCCGAGGGCAACATCCTCGCCGCCGCCGAGCTGTCGCACCAGACCAACACCCTGCCGGAAGTCTGCGGCCGGGTGTGCCCGCAGGATCGTCTGTGCGAGGGTGCGTGCACCCTCAACGACGGCTTCGGCGCGGTGACCATCGGTTCGGTGGAGAAGTACATCACCGACACCGCGTTCGCCATGGGCTGGCGTCCGGACATGTCCAAGGTCAAGCCGACCGGCAAGCGCGTCGCGATCATCGGCGCGGGCCCGGCGGGCCTGGGCTGTGCCGACGTGCTGGTGCGTGGCGGCGTGACCCCGGTGGTGTTCGACAAGAACCCGGAAATCGGTGGCCTGCTGACCTTCGGCATCCCCGAGTTCAAGCTGGAAAAAACCGTACTGAGCCATCGTCGCGAAGTCTTCACCGGCATGGGTATCGAGTTCCGCCTCAATACCGAAATCGGCAAAGACGTGACCATGGAGCAACTGCTCGAAGAATACGATGCCGTGTTCATGGGCATGGGCACCTACACCTACATGAAGGGCGGCTTTGCCGGTGAGGACCTGCCGGGCGTGTACGACGCC
This sequence comes from Pseudomonas sp. ADAK13, assembly GCF_012935715.1. Taxonomy (NCBI): domain Bacteria; kingdom Pseudomonadati; phylum Pseudomonadota; class Gammaproteobacteria; order Pseudomonadales; family Pseudomonadaceae; genus Pseudomonas; species Pseudomonas sp. ADAK13. Next base: position 1,777,862 of record NZ_CP052860.1, on the reverse strand, counting down.
CTGGATTTCCTGATCGCCAACGTCAACCGCAACCTGGGCTTTGAAAAGTCGCCGGAAGATTTCGTCGACATGAAAGGCAAGAAGGTCGTGGTACTGGGCGGTGGTGACACCGCGATGGACTGCAACCGTACGTCGATTCGCCAGGGCGCCAAGTCGGTGACCTGTGCGTACCGTCGTGACGAAGCCAACATGCCGGGCTCGCGCAAAGAGGTGAAGAACGCCAAGGAAGAAGGCGTGAAATTCCTCTACAACCGCCAGCCGATCGCCATTGTCGGCGAGGACCGTGTCGAAGGCGTGAAAGTGGTCGAGACCCGTCTCGGCGAACCGGACGCCCGTGGCCGTCGCAGCCCTGAGCCGATCCCGGGTTCCGAAGAGATCATCCCGGCTGACGCCGTGGTCATCGCCTTCGGTTTCCGTCCAAGCCCGGCGCCGTGGTTCGAGCAGTTTGAGATCCAGACCGACAGCCAGGGCCGCGTCGTCGCCCCGGAACAAGGCCAGTACAAACACCAGACCAGCAACCCGAAAATCTTCGCCGGTGGCGACATGGTTCGCGGTTCTGACCTGGTGGTAACCGCGATCTTCGAAGGGCGCAATGCCGCTGAAGGGATCCTGGATTACCTGCAGGTCTGATCCCGATCCCGAGTTGAAATGGGATCAAAATGTGGGAGGGGGCTTGCCTGCGATAACGATGTTGAATTCACCACCGCCATCGCAGGCAAGCCAGCTCCCACACAAACCCCATTCCACATTGGGGTTTGTGATACCAGTCATTGCGACAAATTGACCCGATAGACAAAAGGCACGGCTCACTCCGTGCCTTTTGCGTCGCGCTCTGAGAAAATGCCCGCACTTTTTTTGCGGATGCCGACATGACTGCCCTCAAGAACGACCGTTTCCTTCGTGCCCTGCTCAAGCAACCCGTGGACGTCACCCCTGTGTGGATGATGCGCCAGGCCGGTCGCTACCTGCCGGAATACCGCGCCAGTCGCGCCCACGCCGGCGACTTCATGAGCCTGTGCATGAACCCGGAGTTCGCCTGCGAAGTCACGATGCAACCGCTGGACCGCTATCCACAGCTGGATGCGGCCATCCTCTTCTCCGATATCCTGACCATCCCCGACGCCATGGGCCAAGGCCTGTACTTCGAAACCGGCGAAGGCCCGCGTTTCAAGAAAGTCGTCAGCACCCTGGCCGACATCGAAGCCCTGCCGATCCCTGATCCCCACAAGGACCTGGGCTACGTGATGGACGCCGTCAGCACCATCCGCCGCGAGCTGAACGGCCGCGTGCCGCTGATCGGCTTCTCCGGCAGTCCTTGGACCCTGGCCACCTACATGGTCGAAGGCGGTTCGTCGAAAGACTTCCGCAAGACCAAGGCCATGCTCTACGACAACCCGCAAGCCATGCACCTGCTGCTGGACAAGCTGGCGCAGTCGGTCACTTCCTACCTCAACGGCCAGATCATGGCCGGTGCCCAGGCGGTGCAGATCTTCGATACCTGGGGCGGCAACCTGTCGGCGGCGGCGTACCAGGAGTTCTCCCTGGCCTACATGCGCAAAATCGTCAGCGGCCTGATCCGTGAGCACGAAGGCCGCAAAGTGCCGGTCATCATGTTCACCAAGGGCGGTGGCCTGTGGCTGGAAAGCATCGCCGACGCCGGCGCCGACGCGCTGGGCCTGGACTGGACCTGCGACCTCGGCGAAGCCCGTCGCCGTGTAGGCAACAAAGTGGCGCTGCAAGGCAACATGGACCCGACCGTGCTGTACGCCAAGCCGGAAGCCATCCGCGCTGAAGTCGGGCGTATCCTCGCCAGCTACGGCAAAGGCAGTGGCCACGTGTTCAACCTTGGCCACGGCATCACCCCGGAAGTTGATCCGGAGCACGCCGGCGCTTTCCTGCGGGCGGTGCATGAATTGTCGGCGCAGTATCACGAGTGATAATGCGGCAATGAAAAAGCCCGGCAGATGCCGGGCTTTTTTGTGGGTGATATTTTTTGCGAGAGCACCGGCAGTCGTATGGTGGTTGAAATGTCCGTAATGAAGGACATAATCGACGTATCAGTTAAAAATGTCCGTTATAGGTAACATTATGCTCATCGCGAATCCAACCGCTCTAGGCGAAAGAATACGCCAGTTGCGTCGCGCCAAGGACTATAGCCAAGAACAGCTCGCGACCAAGGCCAAGTGCAATCGCAAGACTATCATTGGCCTTGAGGCGGGCGAAAATGTAGCGATGTATTCGGTATTCCGGGTTATCGCGGCATTGGGAATGGCTCTGGAAGTGGTGGATAAACGCATCGACCTCAAGTCCCTTGCCGACCTGGTAGAGCTTGATGAGTAGGGTCAAGTTGCTCAATGTGACGACCCCGCAAGGGCATTCCGGCGAATTGTCGAAAGGCTCGCAGTTCGCGTTTTCTTACGACTCTGCCGAGGCCGCGCGGGAAGTGTCATTGGTCATGCCCTATGACCCGACGCCCTCGGTCAGTAACGTGCTGCATCCGATTTTCGATATGAACGTGCCGGAAGGGTTTCTGGCTGATCAGATCAAACGGCGGATGGCCAAGCATATGCAGGTGGATGAAATGCGCCTGTTATCGGTCATCGGTGGCAATCAGATTGGGCGCCTCACCTACCAGAATCCCGCTGGGGTATCAGTGGCTGTTCGTGCACAGGTGGGACTCCATGAAATTCTCTCGGCAGATACCTCCCGAGGTGTTTTTGAGTTTCTGGTGGATACCTATTTCGAGTCAGGAATTTCGGGCGTGCAGCCTAAGGTGCTGGTCCCGGATCTGGACAAGCTGACCGGCAGCCGCAAAACCATGCTCAGCTCCGACCTTATCGTAAAGTCCGGTGCTGACGAGTATGCCCACTTGGCACAGAATGAGTTCCTTTGCCTGGAGGCGGCCCGGATGGCAGGTCTGGAGACGCCTCCTTTCTGGCTTTCCGAAAGGGGTGATCTATTTGTCATGGAGCGTTTTGACCTGACCCCGAGTGGCAAGTTGGGCTTCGAAGACATGGCCGTTCTGCTGAGCCTCAACAAAGACCCGCATGACAATTACAAGTACTCCCAAAGTTACGAAACCCTTGCGGCGGTGATCAATGAGGTCTGTCGACATGGGGACCCGTTGCGCGAGCTTGAACGGTTTTTCTCTTCCGTCTGCCTGTCCGTCATGGTGCGTAATGGTGATGCTCACCTGAAAAATTTCGGGGTGACTTACACCCATCCAGAGGCCCGTGAAACGGTGAAACTGGCACCGGTGTTCGATGTCACCACAACGACGGTGTATGAGAACTACAACCCTAAGTCTGGCCGCTCACTGGTTGATCGGACATTGGCAATCAAGATGAACAAGGTGAAGGCTTATCCTGATCGTCAGCAACTGATTGAATTCGGGCGTAAGCACTGTGTGGTGGACAAACCGGCGTTAATCATTGAACGCGTTGCGCAGGCGATGTCGCAGGCGTTGGCCACGCATCAAGTACGCATCGATGCGGAGCTGTTTTCGGCAATGCAGGCGGAATGGGATGCAGGGCGTGCCATGGCACTTCATGACTCAGTAACGCCGGGCATGAAGCGAAAGCCTGTCGTGAAAAAGCCGCAGTGATGCGGCTTTTTTATGGGGCACGGCTTAACTAAGCCTTGGCTTCCTGCAACGGCGGCAACTTCGCCAGCTTCAACGCCACCAGCAGCGCGACGATCAACAGCGCGACGATAAACCCGCCTATCCCGTTCCAGCCGGCGTAGTGCCAGAAGAAACCGCCCGCCGTGCCCGCAATGCTCGACCCCACGTAATAACTGAACAGGTACAACGACGACGCCTGGCCCTTGGCCTTCAAGGCGCGGCGGCCGATCCAGCTGCTGGCCACCGAGTGGGCGCCGAAGAAGCCGAAGGTGAAGATCAGCATGCCCGGAACCACCAGCCACAGCGGGGTGAACAGGGTCAGGGCGATGCCGCCGAGCATCAGCACGATCGTCCCCCACAGCACGCGACGGCGGCCGAGGCGGTCGGCCAGGGAGCCGATTTTCGCCGAGCTGTAGATACCCGAAAGGTACACCAGCGACAGCAGGCCTACCACCGCCTGGCTCAAATCGTATGGGTCAGCCAGCAAGCGGTAGCCGATGTAGTTGAACATCGTCACAAAGGCGCCCATCAGCACGAAGGCTTCGAGGAACAGCCACGGCAGGCCGGCGTCCTTGAAGTGCAGGGTGAAGCCATCCACCAGGCTGCGCGGGTGCAGGGTGCTGGCGCGGAAGTTGCGCGATTCGGGGAGGATTTTCCAGAATACCGTGGCCGCGATCAGCGCCAGGGCGCCGATGATCAGCATCGCGGTGTGCCAGCTGACGAAGTCGATCAAGACCCCGATGATCAAGCGCCCGCTCATGCCGCCAATGGCGTTACCGCCGATGTACAGGCCCATGGCCAGGCCGATGTGTTGCGGGTGAATTTCTTCGCTCAGGTAGGTCATGGCCACCGCTGCCAGGCCGCTGAGGGACAGGCCCACCAGTGCGCGCATCAGCAGGATGCCTTCCCAGCTCGGCATCAGGCCGCTGGCGATGGTGCACAGCGCGGCGCAGAACAGCGCGGCAACCATCACCGGCTTTCGTCCCAGGGTGTCGGAAATCGGCCCGGTGATCAGCAGGCCAATGGCGAGCATGCCGGTGGCCACCGAGAGAATCAGGCTGCTTTGCGCGGCATTGATGGAAAATTCGTGGGACAGCGCCGGCATCATCGGCTGTACGCAGTAGAGCAGGGCGAAGGTGGCGAAACCGCCGGAAAACAGCGCCAGCACCGTGCGCATGAACATCGGGGTGCCTTTTTCGATGAACTGCTCGTTGAGCTGTGCCACCACGTCATCGAGGGCGGTGGGCGGTACTTCTTGAGCGAGCGGAGCGACAGCAGATTTCACGCGGGACCTCGGGGAGGAAAGACTGCCTGGGCTGGCAATGCAAAAAAGAATATAGCTCCCTAATGATTCTTTCCAATATATTGTTCGACCTGTTTAAGAGCTTTTACGACCTAATGAGGTTTTCATGGAATTGCGCCACCTGCGTTACTTCATCGCCGTGGCTGAAGAGCTGCATTTTGGCCGCGCCGCGCAGGTGCTGGGGATCTCCCAGCCGCCCCTGAGCCAGCAGATCCAGGCGCTGGAGCAGGAGATTGGTGCGCGGTTGTTTGAGCGTACCAATCGTCGGGTCGAGCTGAGCGAGGCGGGCCGGTTGTTCCTGCAAGAGGCGCGTCTGGTGCTGGCGCAGGTGGATAAAGCCGCGGACGTGGCACGTCGGGCGCAGTTGGGGGAACTGGGGGAGCTGAAGATTGGCTTCACGTCTTCTGCGCCGTTCAACTCCAGCATCCCGCAGGCGATCTTCGCGTTTCGCCAGGCGTTCCCGGCGGTGCATTTGAATCTGCAGGAGATGAGCAGTACGGAAGTGGCCGAGTCGCTGGTGGATGAGTCGATACAGGTGGGGTTGATGCGGCCGTTGCCGTTGCCTGATTCCCTGAGCGTCGTGGAACTGATGCGCGAACCCTTGGTGGCCGTGCTGAACGCCGGGCATCCGTTGGTGGAAGGCAGCGAGCGCGGTTTGCACCTGGCGCAATTGGCTGAAGAGCCGTTTGTATTTTTCCCGCGGACTTACGGCAGCGGCCTGTATGCCCAGTTGCTGAACCTGGCGCGTGATGCAGGGTTCAGCCCGCACTTCGCCCAGGAGGCCGGGGAGGCGATGACGATCATTGGTCTGGTGGCGGCGGGGCTTGGGGTCTCGGTGCTGCCGGCGTCGTATCAGCGGATCCGCATTGATGGCGTGGTTTACCGCACCTTGCTGGACCAGGAAGCGGTGACGGCGGTGTGGCTGGTGCAGCGCAAGGGCCAGCAGACGCCGATGGCGAAAGCGTTTGTTGAGCTGCTTGTGGCGAGGGGGCAGTAGGTCAAGCCATGGACGATGTAAATCCAGTGTGGGAGCTGTCGAGCTTTAGCGAGGCTGCGATAGCGGTAGGTCAGGCAACATCAATGTTGATAGTGCCGACGCCATCGCAGCCTCGCTAAAGCTCGACAGCTCCCACCTTTGATCTTCGCAAGGCAAGGCGCTTTGCCACTGATTGCCGGGTGCAGATTTTCAGGCATACTGGCCGAGTTCCCGAAAGGGGCTTGTGAGACTCTGAGGATCCTGGGCAACCAGCCATCGCAGAGCCAGGCAGGAACCGGCGATGACAAGCCAACCTGTTTGTGAAGAGGGCGCCGAAAGGCGCCCTTTGTCGTTTCTGGTATTTCAGTTCTGCTTCGAAGTCCCAGTCTGCTGGAACAACTGCGCCGCCGACCCCGTATCACTCACCCCGTTGGTGCGCAAAGCCGCCAGAATATCCCGGTCCAGCATGCTCACCCAGCGGTTGTAGTTGCGATGAATCTTGCCGTCCTTGTAGCCCAGGTCGCGGCTGTCGCGGTAGGTGATGGCGTAGCTGGTCGCGGTGTAGCGGATGTCGATTTCAGCGTGGAACTGGTTGCGCACGTTGATCTCGGCCTGGACCAGTTGCGGGCTCAGGCGCTGCACCACCCATTCGCGCTTGTTCAGGGCAGCCACGATGGTCTGCTTCATTTTTTCTTCGTTGATCTGCGGGTTCGCCGGCAAGTCGTGCTGGGTGTTGAGCACCGGTTTGTTGGTGCAGCCAGCGGTGGTGAGCAGGGCCAAAGCAAGGAGTGTTGCGCGTAGCAGGGAAGACATTCCATTTCTCCAGTCAGTAAAAAAACTTACGCCCAGCGGCGGAAAATCAGCGAGGTGTTGACGCCGCCAAAGGCAAAATTGTTGTTCATCACGTAGTCGCTGTGCAGCTCGCGGAACTCACCTTGCAGGTAGTCCAGTTCGCCGCAGCGCGGGTCGATGTCGTCGAGGTTGAAGGTGTGCACGTACTGGTCGCGGTTCATCATCTCGATGCTGAACCAGGACTCCAGCGCGCCGCACGCGCCCAGGGTATGCCCGAGGAAACTCTTCTGCGAACTGATGGGCATGCGGCTGCCGAACAGGCTGCTGGTGGCCAGGGTTTCGGCGATGTCGCCCTGGTCGGTGGCGGTGCCATGGCCGTTCACGTAGCCGATGGCGTCGGGCTGCAGCCCGGCGTCTTCCAGGGCCAGTTCCATGGCACGGCGCATGGTGGCCTGTTCCGGACGCGTGGTGTGCTGGCCGTCGGCGTTGCTGCCGAAGCCGACGATTTCGGCGTGGATATGCGCACCACGGGCCAGTGCGTGTTCCAGCTCTTCGAGCACCAGGATGCCGCCGCCTTCGCCGATCACCAGGCCGTCGCGCCCACTGTCGTAGGGGCGCGGGCTGGTTTGCGGTGCATCGTTTTTCAGGCTGGTGGCGTACAAGGCATCGAAGACCATGGCTTCGGTAGGACACAGCTCTTCCGCACCACCCGCCAGCATCAGTGGCAAGCGGCCAAACTTGATGGCTTCATAGGCGTAGCCGATGCCCTGGCTGCCACTGGTGCACGCACTGGACGTCGGGATAAGCCGGCCGGTGAGACCAAAAAAGATGCTGATATTCGCCGCCGTGGTGTGGGGCATCATCCGCACATAGGAGTTGGCGTTCAGCCCCTCGGCCACCGAGTTCAGCAGCATGTTGCCGAAGGCCTTGATCTCGTCGGTGCTGCCGGTGGACGAGCCGCAGGCCACGCCCATGCGTCCGTCCTTGATCGACTCGTCGCCCAGCAAACCCGCGTCTTTCAGTGCCTGTTCCGCCGCCCATACCGCCAGGCGGGAAACCCGGCCCATGCTGCGCAGTTGCTTGCGGGTCCAGTGGGCGGGCACCACGAAATCATCGATCGGCCCGGCCAATCGCGTGTTCAGCTCGGTGAAGCGATCCCACTCGTCCATGCGCCGAATACCACTGCGGTTGGCGCGGAAGTTGGCGGCGATGGTTGCCCAATCGCTGCCCAGGGACGTAATGCCGGCCATGCCGGTGACCACCACGCGTTTCATCAGCACAGGCCTCCATTCACGGCCAGTACCTGGCGGGTGATGTAGCCGGCTTCCGCCGACATCAGGAAATTCACCGCCCCGGCGACTTCTTCCGGAGTGCCCATGCGTTGGGCCGGGATCATTTTCATCAGCTCTTCCACCGGCACATTTTCATCCAGCATCGCCGTGTCGATCAGCCCGGGGGCCACGCAGTTGACGGTGATCTTGCGCTTGCCCAGCTCGATGGCCAGGGCCTTGGCGGCGCCGATCAAGCCGGCCTTGGACGCGCTGTAGTTGACCTGTCCACGGTTGCCGATGAGACCGGACACCGAGGTGATGCACACGATGCGGCCCGCCGCGCGACGACGAATCATCGGCATCATTACCGGGTGCAGCACGTTGTAGAACCCGTCGAGGTTGGTGCGCATCACCACGTCCCAGTCGTCTTCCGACAGCGCCGGGAACGCGCCGTCGCGGGTCAGCCCGGCGTTGAGGACCACGCCGTAATAAGCGCCATGGGCTTCCACGTCGGCTTCAAGGATCTCTTTGCAACTGGCGCGATCCGCCACATCGAATTGCAACACCCGGGCCTTGCGACCCAGGGCTTCGATGTCGACCTGCACTGCATCCGCCTCGGCACGCCCGTTGCGGCAATGCAGCACGATGTCGTGCCCGGCCTGGGCCAGGCGCAAAGCGATAGCGCGGCCGATGCCACGGCTGGAGCCGGTCACCAATACGGATTCAGTCATGGCGTGGTGTCCTTCGATTCATCTAAATAGTTGGCCGCCTGGGGCGGTCGAAATACGTTCAAGCGTGCACTCGCCTGGATACCGTCACCGGTGAGGTGGCATTCGAACACACCCATGCCGTTGTCGTCTTCCAGGGAGCGCAGGCCGTGGATGGTCAGCTCGGTGCCGGCGGGAAAGTGCTCGACGTTGCACTCGAATTTGCGCGTGCCCAGCAGGAAGCCCAATTCCACGGCCTCGCCTTTCTGGCGCGCACGGCAACCGGCGTAGGCGGCGACGCTTTGCGCCATCAACTCAACGCCGACCCACGCGGGCAGGCTGCCGTCGGCACGGTTGAAAAGACCGCCGGGCTTGACCGTCAGGCGGGTGCGGATCTGTTCTTCATCAAAGCTCAGGACCTGATCGATCAGGATCATGTCACCGGCGTGGGGCAGCAGTTCGGCGAGCGGCCAATTGATCATGGGGCGTCTCCGATAATCAGGCTGACGTTGTTGCCGCCGAAGGCAAACGAGTTGCTCATCAGGCAGCGTTTTTCCAGGGTGTCGCCGGGCGACGCCCACTTCAGTACGGGCAGCTCGGGGTCTGCCTGGCCATCCCAGACATGCGGCGGCACCACCCCTTGCGCCAGGCTCAGCCAGCAGAATGCCGCTTCCAGCGCGCCGGCGGCGCCCAGGGTGTGGCCGCTCATGGGCTTGGTCGACGAACAGGCCACGCCGTCCGGGAACAGGGCCGCGACCGCCAGCGCTTCCATGGCGTCGTTATGCTGCGTGGCGGTGCCGTGCAGGTTCAGGTAGCCGATCTGCCCGGGCGCCAGTTTTGCGCTGGCCAGGGCTTTGCGCATCGCCTGCAGCGCGCCCTTGCCGGTGGGCTCGGGGGCAGAAATATGGTGGGCGTCGCAACTGGCGCCACTGCCCAATAGCGCGACCGGCGCCGGGGTCTTGCTCATCAGGAACAGCACCGCCGCTTCGCCGATATTGATCCCGTTACGGTTCGCCGAGAACGGGTTGCAGCGCTGTGCCGACACCGCTTCCAGCGACGAGAAACCATTGAGGGTCAGCTTGCACAGCGTGTCGACGCCACCGCAGATCACCGCATCGCACACGCCCAGATCCAACAGGCGCTGGGCACTCATCAGCGCCCGGGCGCTGGAGGTGCAGGCAGTGGAAATCACATAGGCCGGGCCGCTCAGTTGCAGCCACTCGGCGAGGAAATTGGCCGGGGCGCCGAGCTCCTGTTGCTGGTAGTCGTAGTCGCCGGGGAACTGCTTCTCCCGCAGGTAGTGGGCGATACCGCGGCTGGCCTCATCGATGCCCGAGGTGCTGGTGCCGAGCACGATGCCGATACGCGATGCGCCGAACGTCTGGATCGCATGGCGGATCTCGCCATCAATCTGCAACGCCGCTTCCAGCAACAGCTGGTTATTGCGGCTGCGATGGGACTCCAGCCCGGGTGGGATTGCCGCCAGCTCACCGTGTACGCCGGCCACCGGCAACACACGCTCCGGCACCCAGCCGCTTTCGGCGCGCATGCCGGAGCAGTCGCCGGCAAACAGGCTGCGGCTGACTTCGCGCTTGTCACGGCCCAGGGCGCAAATCATGCCAAGGGCATTGAGGTAGGCGGTCATCGGGCGGCCTCAAGCGGCGAGACGCGGTAGGCCAGGTGTTGCCCGATCACGTCCACGCGAAACACCAGGGAGGAGTGATAGGTGATCTTCCAGTGGGACGGCAGGGTGCGCGTCAGGTCCATTTCCTGGGTGCCGGGGTACAACGCGGAGACTTCATCCGCCGAGGTCAGGGCGAACAACAGCGCGGCGAACAGCTCCCGCGCCTGTGGATTGGGTGGCAACAAACCGTCAGCCTGCCAGGCGCCGTTGATCAACTTCTGACGGGCCTGGGGAATGCCCAGCGGGTCCATCATCGACCAGCGGATCCCGCCGCCTTCGCGCTGCATCACCAGCAACCAGTCCTGGCGCTGGCCGTCCTGTTCACGCTGCACGTGCAGTTGCAGCGGCAGGCTCAGCACCGGGCTTTTCGACGGCAGCGGTGGCTGGCTGGCGCACGCACTGAGCAGCAACAGGCAGCCGATCAACAGCATTCGGATCATGTTTCAGGGCTCGCTAAAGGTTTGCGGGCGACCACGTTGACCAGGGTTTCTTCGCGCTGGCCGGCCGGCGGCGGCTGGCGCAGGCCCCAGCGCTCAAGCAGGCCGAAATCGGTGGCGCGGCTCCACCACAGGTACGGGTATGAGACGTTCTGCGGGCCGAACTCAAAGCCCTGCTCGCGGATCATCTCAAGGTACTCTTCTGCGCTTTTTTGCACATGCATCGGGTGACGGAACAGCCAGCGAATCACCCAGGTGTCGATGTAGGCTTCGGTGGACTCGGCGAACAGCAAATAGCCGCCCGGCTTGAGCACCCGGTAGAACTCTTTCAGGGCGCGATGTTGCTCCACCAGGTGATGGAACGTCTGGTGACAGAACAGCACATCGACACTGGCGTCGGGCACATCGAGGGTCGCGCAATCGCTGCCGATCAACTCGATGGACAAGCCCTGGCGCGCGGCTTCAGCGCGGCTCAGGTCCAGGCTGTGCGGGTCTGCGTCCAGGCCGATCAGCCGTTCGGGGGCGAACACCTGCTGCAGGTACTGGAACGATTTGCCCTGGCCGCAGCCGGCGTCCAGCAGCACCGGGGCAACCGGCAGCGGGTCGCTGAACAGGCTGCGCAGGTCATTGATTGCCACACGCAGCACATGGTGCTGCCAGGTGTGACTGCGCAGGAACCAGAAGCCGAATTTGGTTTCCTCAACGTAGTTCTTACTTAAATACTGGCTGCTCATCTTTTCTTCCTTGTCCCGGACGGGGCGGCCCACGGCGCCAGCATGAAGCTGAACGCCAGCCCCAGGCTCACCGACAGCCCAAAATTACTCACCGCCGGTGTGCTGGAAATGGCCAGCAGGCCGAACGATAGCCAAGTAGTCACGGCGGCCAACAGTGTGCCCAACAGGCTCACGGCGGCGCCGCCAATTTGTTCACGCATCAGGATCGCGTAGTCGACGCTGATGGCGGTCACCAGCAGCAGGCCGAACAGGCTGAACAACGTCAGTGGCTGCCCCAGCCAACCGAGACTGGCCAGGCTGCACAGCGCCGCCAGCAGCGGCAGGGCGACGATACGCAGGGCACCGCCGAAGCCGAACGGCAGGATCAGCAACAGAACGATCAACACGCACGACATCAACTTCAATTCGGCCGCGCTGATCTGCGTGGCGGCAAACACCTGGTTCAAGTCGCCCAGGCGGTCCACCAACTGCACGCCGGGCAGGTCCAGGGCCTGCACCCGCAGCAACGCCGGGTTGTTCAAGCCCTGGAGGCTCACCATTGCGGCCACGCCGCCGTCGACATTGCCCAGCCACAGCGTGCGCCACGGCTCGGCCAACGGGCCAACCAAGGCGGCGTCGATGTCTTCGGTGGGCAGGGCTTGCAACTGGGCCAGCTCGGCTTGCAACGCGCTGGCAGGCACGCCAAGGTCGAGCAATGGCTGCCAGTACTGCGGCAACGTGTTCAGGGCGTCACGCAGTTGCTGTTGCTCGGCCGGTGCGCTGACCAACTGGTTGAGTGCCAGGTAACCCTGGAGCTTGTCCATGTTCACCAACTGATCCAGACGCTGGCTCAGTGCAGCCTGGCGCTCCAGCAGCTGCGGCTGATTGTCTGCCCGCACCAGGAAAAACTGGCTGGTGGGTTGGAACCCCGTAATGCGCGCAACGGCCTGGGCTTCCTGCAGCAGCTGCGGCGGGGCGCCGATCCATTGGCGGATATCGTTTTTGCTGTTCAGGTGCCACAGGCCGCCGGCGCAAAACACCAGCACCAGTACCAGCAACACCGGACTAGGCAGGCGCTTGAGCAGCGACTCGCGCACGCTCAGCAGGAACTCGGCAATGCGCAGCGGCCATTGGGCCGGGCGCAGGTCGACGCCCTTGAGCAGGGCTGGCAGCAGGCACACGGCCGACAGGTAAGCGCCCACCAGGCCCGCTGCCGAGAACACCGCGATTTGCGTCAGTGCCGGGAACGGTGTCCAGGCCAGGGCCAGGTAACCGATGCAACTGGTGGCCAGGCTCAGGCTCAGGCCCGGCAAGGTCAGGCGCAACGCCGGCCAGCTGCGCCACGGGCTCATGCTCCAGCTCTTGGACAGGTAATGCAGCGGGTAATCCACCGCCACGCCGATCAGGCTTGAGCCCAGCACCAGCGTGATCACATGCATATGCCCGAACAGCGCCACACACGCCACCGCGCCAAACAACATGCCCACCAGCACCGGCACAAACGCCAGCAACACCCGCCAGCGCCGGAAAGCCAGCAGCAACAGCAACAGAATCCCGACTGTCGCGCCGCCGCCCACCCAGGTGATTTCCCGTGTCGCCTGCTGCTGACCGTTGGCCGCATACAGCAGGCCGCTGGCAGCGAGCAATTGCGCGCCTTGCTGGTCGGCCTGCCCGCGGCTGGCCTTGAGTAATTCGGCCACTTGCAGCGGCAGTTTCATGTCGAAGGCATTGCCGGTGGTGCGCGCCCGCAGCAGCACCCAGCTTTTGCCGTCGGCATCGGCGATCAACGCGCCGCTGCCAATATCCAGTTGCACCGACCCGTGCTGCGGCTGGCTGTTCTGGATGCGCCCGGTGAGGCCCAGCCAATCGTCCTGGCTTGGCACGAGGCTGAAACCGGTGAACGGGTCGAACAGCGCCTGAACGCGCTGCTGAATAAACGCCTGGGGCTCGTCGATCAACTGCTCGCGGTCTTTGGCCGAGAGCATTGCCAACCGGCCTTGCAGCAACTGCTGACGCAGGGCCGGGAGGTCGGCTTGCAGGTTCCACTGGACCTTTTCAAACAGGCCGCTGGCTTGCCAGCGCTCGCCCAATTGCTGGGCCAGGGCCACGGCTTTTTGCCGGTCGGCATGCCCCACCAGCACCAGCATTTCGCGGTTCAGCGGTTCCTGCATGCGTTGTTCGGCGCGCAGCTCCAAGGCGTCCGGCGCGGTGCCGGGCACCAGTTCCATCAGGTTCGCCGACAGCGGCGCGCCATGGCGCCATTGCCAGCCCGCCAGGGCCAACACGGCCACCAGCAGGATCAGGAACAGGCGCGGCAACCAGCGTTCACTCGGCAAAGTCGTGTTGCTCCGCGTCGCTCAAGGGTTGGCGGCTGGTGCTGTCCTGCATGCGCAGTACGGTGCTGTCGCCTTGGGTTTCCAGCAGCTCGATTTTTTGCACCAGCTCGCCGCCGTCGATATTGATCCGGGTGAACACCTGCTTGAGCAGGAGCGAGCGTGGGATCAGCGTGAGTTTCCACTGCTGGGCGTCGCCTTGCAGTTGCAGCTCGAAGTCACGTTGCAAGCCGCTGCTGTCGCCCTGCAACACCGCGAGGAACAAACGGTTCTGCTCGGCACCGGCGCTCTTGTTCGGCAGCAGTTGCCAGCCATTGGCATCACGCCGGGCGATGCCGCTGGCGCTGATGCGGTAGTCCTGTTGCAGCGGGGTTTTCAGCAGCCACAACAGGCCGTGGTCCTTGGCCAGCACAAAGGTGCCCTTGCTGGTCAGTGGCTGCGGCAGGGCGCGCAGGTGTTTCTCCTGGACGAAGTTGCCGTGGATCACCGACGGCTTTGCCAACTGGTCGCTGAGCTGTTGCAGGTCGAAGGCATGGGCGCTGAGGCTCAGCAGCAAGCCCGCCAGGACGATTAACGCTTTCATGCCAACGCCCTCTCGACCGCTTCGACAAACACCTTCGGCGACGCCAGTTGCATCTCGCGGCTGGCAATCTCTACCGCCACTTGCACGGTGCTGGCGCGGGTCAGGCGCTCGCCGGTGGCCTTGTCGCTGATCAGGTAATTGACCTTCAAGCGGTTCTCCCACTCCACCAGGCTGGCACGCACAGTGATGGTCTGGCCGAAGGTCGCGCCGCGCACATAGCGCAGCTGCATATCGATCACCGGCCAGGCGTAGCCCGACTCCAGCATCGTGGTGTAGTTGTGGCCGAGCTTGTCCAGCAAGGCGCAACGGGCGACTTCCAGGTACTTCACGTAGTGCCCGTGCCACACCACGTTCATAGTGTCGATGTCGAAAAACGGCACGAGGATTTCAGTGTCGCAGTGCAACACGCCCTGGCTACGCATGCAGCCTCCAGTGTTGCTCGGCGATGCGTTTCAGGCACAGGCGCAGTTCGCCTTCCAGGGCGCGGTCTTCGATGACCGGCGGGAAGTCCTTGGCCAATTCTTCGTGCATGGCGGCCAGCGCCGGTGGCAGCGGGCGCGCGTCCTCAGCCTGGGCCCGCAGCCAAACGCCCTGGTTGGCGGCCAGCAAGGTGGCGGCGGCGACTTGTTCGGTCAGCTCCAGCACGCGAATCGCATCGCGGGCGGCGATGGTGCCCATGCTCACCTTGTCCTGGTTGTGGCATTCGGTGGAGCGCGAGAACACGCTGGCCGGCATGGTGTTTTTCAGCGCCTCGGCGGTCCAGGCGCTGGTGCCGATCTGCACGGCCTTGAAGCCGTGGTTGATCATCGCCCGCTCGGCTGGCGCGCCCGACAGATTGCTCGGCAGGCCGTGGTTGTAACGCACGTCCACCAGCAGGGCGAGCTGGCGGTCCAGCAGGTCGGCGACGTTGGCCACCAGGGTCTTGAGGCTGTCCATGGCGAAGGCAATGTGGCCGCCGTAGAAGTGGCCGCCGTGCAGCACGCGTTCTTCTTCTGCGTCGATGATCGGGTTGTCGTTGGCGCTGTTGAGTTCGATCTCGATGAACGAGCGCAGCCAGTTCAGGCTGTCAGCCAACACGCCCAACACGTGGGGCGCGCAGCGCAGCGAATAGCGATCTTGCAGGCGATGCAGCGGCGCGGTCGGGGCATCAATCGCCAGGTCCTTACGCAGCCAGGCGGCAACTTGCATCTGCCCCGGGTGCGGCTTGGCGGCAAACAGGCGCTCGTCGAAATGCTCCGGGTTGCCTTGCAGCGCCACCACGTTCAGCGCGGTGATGCGCGTGGCCAGTTGCAGCAGGTAGTCGGCGCGGGCGAAAGCCAGGCAGGCGAGGCCGGTCATCACCGCGGTGCCGTTCATCAAGGCCAGGGCTTCTTTCGGGCGCAGCACCAGCGGGTCCCAGCCCAGCTCGCGGTGCACGTCGGCGGCCTGGCGACGTTCGCCACGGAACATCACCTCGCGCTCGCCGGACAAGGTCGCAGCCACGTAGGACAGCGGCGTCAAATCACCGCTGGCGCCCACCGAGCCTTCTTCCGGAATCAGCGGCAGCACGTCGAATTCAAGGAACGCGTGCAGGCGCTCCAGCAACTCCACGCGTACCCCGGACACGCCGTGGCACAGCGACTGCAACCGCGCGGCCAGCACGGCGCGTGTGGCTTGCGCGTCCAGCAACTTGCCCAGGCCGCAGCCGTGGAAGGTGTAAAGGTGGCGGGGCAGCGCTTCGACGTGCTGCAACGGCACCGCCACCACGCACGAATCGCCGTAGCCGGTGGTCACGCCGTAGATCACGCCTTCCTTGTCCAGCAACGAATCGAGGAACTGCGCGCCCTTGGCGATACGCTGGCGATACGCGGCATCGGCTTGCAGTTGAGTCGGCGCCTGACGGTTGGCCAGGGCCAGCACGTCTTCGATGCGCAGGGGGAGTTCGCCGAAGGTTACCGGCTCAAGATGCGTCGTCATCGGTCTTCCAGAAAGGGTAAAAGTTGAACCATTGTTGAGGCGCTTCCAGGCAGAACTGGCCCAGGCGCTCGGCGTAGCGGGCGGTCCATTGGGCGATCACCTGCTGGCGGTCGCTGCGTTTCCATTCGATCAGGCGGGCGAACGGCTCGATGATCAGGCGATAACGGCCTTGATGCTTCAAGCACATCAGCAGGTTGACCGGGCATTTCAGCAGGCCGGCCAGCAGCCACGGGCCCTGGGGAAAGGCGGCGTCATGGCCGAGGAAATCCACCCGCACCGTGCGCCCGCCATGCAGCGGCACGCGGTCGCCCGCAATCGCCAGCCACTCGCCGTCGTCCAGGCGCTGGCTGAGCATCATCATTACCGCAGGGTCGAGTTCGCTGACCTGGATCAGGCGCAAATGGGTCGCCCCGGCTTCGCCCAGGATCCGGTTGAAGCGTTCGGCGTGCTTGGTGTGCACCAGCACGTTCATAGTGACCTTTTCGCCCAGTTCGGCGAGGGCGCGGCACACTTCAAGATTGCCCAGGTGCGCGCCCACCAGCATCTGGCCGCGTTCGCTGCGCAGTTGGCCGCGCAGTTGGGCCGAGTCGATGATTTCGATCTGGTCCAGGCGCAGCTTGCCGTTCCACACGTCGAGCTTGTCCAGCAACGCATCGGCGAAGGCCATGAACTGTCCGAAGACCCGTGTGTGGGTGGGGCGCAGGTCGTCGCGCTGGCTCCAGTCGGCCAGGCGCTGCTGGTACTGCCAGGCGCTTTGGCGCGCGGTGCGGCCGAACAGGAAGAAGTAGAAAACGATGCCGTACAGCAGCGGGCTCAACAGCCGGCGCCCGAGGACTTTGGCGGCGAAGGCGGTGAATTTCATCAGCCAGAAACTGCCGCGTTCTTCGCGGTCGGCCCAGTGTTTAGTGTCCTGGGTCATGCTTTCCACCGGTGCCAGAGGATCATCGGGGCGCGTACCAACATGCCGAAGAACAGCCGGGTGTGCATCGAGGAAATCAGGGCGTTGTCGTGGAACAGGCGAAAGTGCGACAGACCGTCGGCGGGGTAGTGCACCTTGGTCGGCAGCCAGCGCATCGGCTGATTGCGCCATGCCAGGCGCACCAGGATGTCGGAGTCGAAATCCATGCGCTTGCCGATGTTGGCCGAGTCCATCAACGCCAATACCGGTGGCAAGGGATACACGCGAAAGCCGCACATTGAGTCGCGGATTTGCAGCGACAACGTGTTGATCCACACCCACACGTGGGTCAGGTAGCGCGCGTAAAGGCGGCCCTTGGGCACGCTGTCGTCGTATTCCGGGTAGCCGCAGATCACCGCGTTCGGGTGGGTGCGCGAGGCGTCGAGGAAGGTGCCGACTTCCCGCAGGTCGTGTTGGCCATCGGCGTCCACTTGCAGGGCATGGGAGAAGCCCAGGCGCGCGGCTTCGCGAAAGCCGGCCATCACGGCGGCGCCCTTGCCCTGGTTGGTGGGCAGGGTCAACAGGAAGACGTTGTCGAGGCTTGCCAGTTGCGCCAGCACGGCGGCGCAGGCGGCGCTGCTGCCGTCGTCTACCAGCAGGCACGGCAGGCCGCTGTCCAGCACGGTGCTGACCACGGCGGGCACGGCGGCCTCGTGGTTGTAGACCGGGATCAGGGCGCAGGGGTTATGCATGCGGGCCTCTTTTTTGGCTCGACGGATAACCTGTGGCGAGGGGGCTTGTTGTGGCGAGGGGGCTTATCCCCCGTTGGGCTGCGAAGCAGCCCCCATAAGGTACCCGCAGTGTGTCAGGCAGAACGCCTCCACCGGTTTTGGGGCTGCTTCGCAGCCCAACGGGGGATAAGCCCCCTCGCCGCAGGGAACGGCAGCGCCACAGAGGGTTATTCACTCGCCAGCTCCAAAAGAATACGCCCACTGGAGCAGGCCGCCGTCTCATTGCGGTAGGCGAAGTACAGCTTGCTGCGCTCCTGATCGAACCGCAGGTGCAGTTCGATCCGGTCGTCCGGGCGCACCAGTTGCTGGAACTTGAGCACTTCCATTCCGGCGAATTGCCCCGGCAGGTTGAGCAGTTGCTGGCCCAGGTTCAGGGCCCAATCCACCTGCACCACACCCGGCAGCACCGGGGTTTGCGGGAAGTGGCCACTGAAGTAGGCGAGGTCCGGCGGGATCGCCAGTTGCAGGGTCCACTCGCCGTTGGCTTCGACGTGCTCCAGCACTTCCGGCGCTTTAGGGCGGGGCGCCAGCAGCAGGGCTTCGACGTCAGCCTGGGGCAACTTGCCTTGGCTGTTCAACGGCAACTGGCGCAACAGGCGCCAGCGGCGGGGCAGGGCCAGGGCTTCGCAGTGTTGGCTCAGGTGCTGGCGCAGGGTTTGGGTGACGGTGCGCCGGCCCTGATTGCGCAGGGCATGCAAGCCTTCAGCACTGAGCACCACGAGGGCACCGAGGGACGCGCGGTTCTCCTGCACCACGCCAAGGCGGGTTTCGGCGACCCAGGCATGGTCGGCCAGCGCTTGTTCGAGCATCGGCAGGGAGATGCGTTTCTCTTCCAGCTTGACGATGCGGTCCAGGCGGCCCAGCAATTCGAAGCGACCGTCGGCATGGATATTTGCGGCGTCGGCGGTGTGCTCGATATGCCCGGCGGGCAGGTACGGCGAGGCAATGCGCAAGGCACCGTCGGCGTCCTGGGTCAGGTGCACGTCGGCAAACGGCTGCCACGGGTGCGCGCCCTGGCGCCAGGCGATGCCGCCGGTTTCCGAGCTGCCGAGGATTTCCGTCGGCCACTGCTGCAAGCGTTGATGCAGGCTGCTGGCGGCTTCAAGGGGTAACGCGCCGCCGGAGGAGAACACCCGCTTGACCGGTGTTAGGGCCGGCCAGTCGAGGTTGTCGCCCATGCGCTTGAGCAATGCCGGGCTGGCGACCCAGGCGAACTGCGGGTGTGCGCGGCTGGCGCGCTGTAAATCTTCGGGGAACGCCAGCTGCTGACGCACAAACGTACGCCCGGCACACAGCGGCCACAGCACCCGGAACAGCAAACCATAGATATGCTGGGTGGCGACGCTGCCGATGATGCAGGCCTCACCGAGGTCGGCGCCCCACAGGGTTTCCAGCGCCCGGACCTCATTGGCCATCTGGCGCAGGGTTTTGTCGATGCGCTTGGGCCCGCCACTGGAACCGGAGGTGCACAGGCTCAGGCAGCAGGCGTCCAGGTCCAGGGCCGCGGCGCTCAATGGCGCTTGATAGAGCGCTTCCAGCTCGCTGGCCTCGGTCAGCCAGGCGTCGACGGCGTCGTCCCAGCGTTGGCGCGTTTGAGGTTGCAGGTCGGCGGGCAACAACACGTTCACCCCGGCCCGCCATGCACCCAGCAGGGCGATCGCCAGCAAGCCGGCATCTTCCAGGTGCACCGCCAGGCGCTGGATGCCCCGGGCTTGCAACCCGGCGGCCAGGCTCAGGGATTTCTCCCATAACTGTGGGTGATCCAGGGCAGGTTCGGTGGTGACCCAACGCTGACCTACAGGCTCAAGCAACAAGTGCTCAAGATTCAACCAATTCATACGCGGCCTCGAACCCTTTGTCGTACCAGCCATTCCACGGCAAACAACAGCCCCATCAACCCGTAGGCGATCATGCCGTTGTACAACGTCCACCAGCTCAGCGGCGCCCACAGGGTGAGGGCGGCGGCGAGCAGGCCGTTACACAGAAAAAACGCACTCCACACCACGGTGACCTGGCGGGTATACACCACCGCTTTCTCGGGCAGTTGCGGCTCGGTCATGCGTGCCAGGCGCTCGACCATCGGCGGCCCGTATTTCAGGCTCAGGCCGAACAGCGCCAGCATGAACGCACTGACCAGGCTCGGGTACCAACGCAGCATCTGCGGGTTGTCGAACCAGGCAAGCAGCAGGCAAAAGACGATGATCGCCGCCGCCATCCAGCGGCTGCCCGGGCGCCTGGCGCCGGTCAGGGCACGCAACAGCCACAGGCTGCCCAACAGCAGGCCAAACTGCCACGGGGCAAAATGCTCCGTGCCGTAATACACCGCAAAAGGGTACAGCAGCCCCGCCAGCAACAGGCCAAGGCCGATCAGCCGGCTCATGCGGCCGGTTGAACCAGACGGTAGACCGCCTCAACCACGTCGTTCACGGTGCGCACGGCCTTGAACTCTTCGGCGGCGATTTTCTTGCCGGTCTGGCGCTTGATGTGGTCGATCAGGTCCACCGCATCAATGCTGTCGATTTCCAGGTCCTGGTACAGGTTGGCGTCGAGGGTGACGCGTTCAGGTTCCAGTTCAAACAGTTCCACCAGGGCGTCGCGCAAGGTGTTGAAAATATCGTCACGAGTTTGCATGGTACGGTCTCAAGCTGCCTGTCGGGCCGTGACGAACGCCGCGAGGCTGGCCACGTTGGTGAAGTGATTGCGGGTGTCCTTGGCGTCGGCATCGATCTTGATGCCGTACTTTTTCTGAATCGCCAGGCCCAATTCCAGGGCGTCGACTGAATCCAGGCCAAGGCCTTCGCCGAACAGGGTTTGCTCGTTGCCGATGTCGCTCTCGCTGATATCTTCCAGGCCCAGGGCCTCGATGATCAGCGTTTTTATGTCGTGCTCAAGGCGGTGTTGGTCGCTCATCTTCGGCGAGCTCCTTAATAAAATACTGGTGCAGGTAATCGTTAAGCTTGCGTGAAGCCTGGGGCGCGGGCCCTTGTGCGGCAAACGCCTGTGGTTCTATATCGGCACCCACGCGCAAACTGAAGTGAAAACGGCGATTGGGGATGCGATACCAGGGTTCTGCCTTGGTCAGGGTGGTGGGGCTGACCTTGATCACCACCGGCGTAATGATGCTCGCACCTCGCAAGGCAATGGCGGCGGCGCCGCGATGAAAGGTCGGTGCCTGGCCCGGCGAAGTGCGGGTGCCCTCGGGGAAAATGATCAGGGTCTGGCCGTCCCGCAGGGCGTCGGCGGCAGCGTTGAGCATGTCGGCGCTGCCGTCGTTGCTGATGTAGCCGGCGTCGCGCACCGGCCCGCGGGTGAACGGGTTTTGCCAGAGGCTCTGCTTGACCACGCAGTTGGTCTGGCGCATCAGGGCGATCAGGAACACCACGTCCACCAGCGACGGGTGGTTGGCGATGATCATCTGGCCGGGACGGCCGAGCTTTTCGGCGCCTTCGACGCTGTAGGTCAGAATGCCCAGGCGCGTCATCATGCGGATAAACAGCCAGAACAGGCAGCTGATGGTGTGGCGGGCGCGCCGCTGATGCCGTTTGGCGTCTCCCGGCAGGCAACTGAGCAGCGGAAACACCAGCACGCGAAGGCACAGGCCGCCGATGCCAAACAGGGTGAAGGCGGCAGCGGTGGCGAACAGGCGCCAGTAGTAGGCCTGCCGAGGCTTTTCGGTCAGGGCTTGCGTTGCCAGTTCCATACTCGGTTCTTCCAGGCATGTTGGCAGGCGCCCTGTTCGTTCAGCAGGGTGCGCAGCAGGTTCAGGGCGTGGGGCCACTGGGCTTTGGTGGTGGGTTGGACAGCGGCCGTATTCAGTTCCAGTTGCCACTCGTCGCCCGGCGTCAGTAACAGGCCGAGGGCATAGGGGAAGGGCACGTCGTCGATCCAGCGGGCGTAGGTTTCGGGCGGCTGCTCCTCGGTAATGATCAGCAACACAGCCGGTGCGCCTTCATTGAGCAGGGCGGCGGCTTCGAGCACGCCGTGCTCCAGGCCATCACCGGCGGCGGCGAGGGCGGTCATTTCGCTGGTTTCATTGCGCAGGATCGACCACAGGCCAATCACCGCGTTGTGCACCGACAGGCTGAACTGGGTCGGCGACAGGGGCTCGTCGTTGGCCAGGTCGCTGAGAATATCGAGGGTGCGCGGGGTTTCGCCGTGACGGGAAACAAACACCAAGGGCAGCGGTTGCGGGCCTTCGGCCAGTGGCCAGCCCACACTGAAGGCCATGCGCGCCAGGCGGCTCAGGCGCCGGCGCTGCATGGCCGGCAGGAACGACACATCGGGGGCCGCGTCGCTGCTGGCAAGCAACGTCGGCTGCCGGCACCAGGCACGCCAGTCGTCCGCGCTTTCGAGCCCGGGGGCCCAGGCGCGCCATTGGGCAATGTTGAAATTGATCACTGAGAAGTTATCCCGCCCCTGCGGGCTTCCTTGTGCGGCCTTTGGCCCCGGATTCGGGGACAGGGAGCAATGGCCGAGTGGGGCGCATTATCCCGGTGCCGTGGGGTTCTAGCAAACTTTGGTAAAGAATTGTTCACGACTGATTACAAATTGGTTGTAAAGAATTACAGATTGTCGATCAGCGGCTCGGCGCTGGCTTGTCAGGCATTTCCTTTTTAATGGCTTCGATGTACTAGAGATGTGCGGGATTGAGCCTGTGATGCTGTAGTACATGGATGAACAAGGTAGCTAACCGGCGCTTTTGCCCTCTACACTCGGTCATTCATTGATACACGGAGGTTTTTCCATGCGGCGCGTGGTGTTCAACCAAAAAGGCGGTGTTGGCAAGTCCAGCATTGCCTGCAACCTGGCGGCGGTCAGCGCCAGCGAAGGCTATCGAACCCTGTTGGTGGACCTCGATGCCCAGGCCAACTCAACCCAGTACCTCACCGGGCTGACCGGCGATGACATCCCCATGGGCATCGCCGATTTCTTCAAGCAAACCCTGTCTTCCGGGCCGTTTTCGAAGAAAAACCAGGTGGATATCTACGAAACCCCGTTCGACAACCTGCACGTCATCACCGCCACGGCGGAACTGGCGGACTTGCAGCCCAAGCTTGAGGCCAAGCACAAGATCAACAAGCTGCGAAAGCTGCTGGATGAGTTGAGCGAGGACTACGACCGGATTTACCTGGATACGCCGCCGGCGTTGAATTTTTATGCGGTTTCAGCGCTGATTGCCGCTGATCGTGTGCTGATCCCGTTCGATTGCGACAGCTTCTCCCGCCAGGCGTTGTATGGCCTGCTGGCAGAAATTGAAGAATTGAAGGAAGACCACAACGAAGGGCTGGAAGTGGAAGGCATCGTGGTCAACCAGTTCCAGGCCCGGGCGAGCCTGCCGCAGCAGATGCTGGATGAACTGATAGCCGAAGGGTTGCCGGTGCTGCCGGTGTACCTGACCAGCTCGGTGCGCATGCGTGAATCGCACCAGGCCAACATGCCGCTGATCCATCTGGACCCACGGCACAAGCTGACGCAGCAGTTTGTGGAGTTGCATAACCTGCTGGAAAACGCGTGATTTAGCAGGCAATACATATCACCCATGTGGGAGCCTGCTTGTGTGGGAGCCGGGCTTGCCCGCGATGCAGTCAACTCGGTTTGTCAGTTACACCGAGGTGATGCTATCGCAGGCAAGCCAGCTCCCACATTGGTCTCTGTTCCTACAGAGAAATCGTCGTCTTGCGCCGTTGCCTACAGTTACGCCAGAATCCGCCGGCTTGTGCGTCTGGATGGGCGTCTCTAAGGTTGCCCGGTCGCTGAATTCTCGGTGATCGGGTTTAGTAGCCTGTGAGAGGCGTCGTTCAATCCAGGAGCGTCGATTATCCTTAGAACTACCCCCAGCCTTTTCACAGTTACGCCCGGCCAAACCACCGAAACCCTGATCCTCAACACCTACGAAACCTTCTCCTCAGTCACCACCCTCTTGCTCGACCTTTCCGACGACCTCACCGGCAAGCAGCGCGATGTCGCGTTGGCCATTCATCAACTGAGCGAATTGGGCGTATTGCTGATGAGGCAAGTGATGGACCGGGGTGTCCCGTTACCTCAAACGCCCTGACTGCGCAGCCAGCTCATCAGCTGCGGCAACGGAAACGCCCCGCTCTGACGCGCCACTTCCCGGCCATTCTTGAACAGGATCAGGCTGGGAATCGAGCGAATCCCCAACTGAGCGGATAACTGCTGATTGGCCTCGCTGTCGAGCTTGGCCAACCGGCATTTCCCGGCCAACTGCCCGGCAGCCTGTTCAAACACCGGTGCAAACGACTTGCACGGCCCACACCATTCGGCCCACACATCCACCAGCAACGGCAGGTCGCCCTTGATCTGGCTGGCGTAATCGCCCTGTTTCAGCTCAAAGGGTTTGCTCAGCAGCACCGGTTGCTTGCAGCGCCCGCACTTCGGCGCATCGCCCAGGCGTTCATTGGGGATGCGGTTAAGACCGTTGCAGTGGGGGCAGGGGATGACGAGAGAGTCGGACATGGTGGGCTCCGTGAAAGTGGCCAATGGGTTCTATTTGGAGCCGGCGGCGTGGTTTATCAAGCAATAACTGAAAGAGGATTAAATATGAGCGAAGTTGTCAGACAAGCGATTGAGCATTGGCCATACGTCTCACCACTCTTGCGTAAACCCCAAACCGAGGTCGACTACGACGCTTTGGTTCTGGCACTCGATGAATTGCTCGATGTTGTTGGAGAAGACGAGGCTCATCCGTTAATGAGCCTGCTCAACATCATTGCTGAGTGGATTGAAGCCTATGACCTTGGGCGCTGGCCAAGGCCCGGCAGTATCGTGCAATAGATTTCAGGACGAACAACTAATCTCCAAATGCTTCCCCCAGTCCGGCGGCCGCTGGGCGTATTGTTCCATCCCCGGCTGCTCTTCAAAGGGTTTGCTCAGCACTTCATGCAGCCGACGCACTTCACTGTAATCGCCCAGCTCAGCCGCCTGGATAGCGTTCTGCGCCAGGTAATTGCGCAGGATATAAAGCGGGTTCACCGCATGCATCCGCTCACGTCGCTGCTCCTCTGTGCCGCTGGCTTCGCGCTCCACACGGGCCTTGTACAGATCCGCCCACTCATCAAATCCCTTGAGGTCGACAAAGTCGTCGCGCAGTCGCGCCACAGCCAGCGCGGCTGATTCATCCCCCAGTCGGCGGAAGAACAGGGTGTAGTCGACGCCGCTGTTCTGCATCAGTTGCAGAAGGCGCTCCACTAGCTTTTGATCGTCATCTTCGGGGGTGGTGAGGCCCAATCGGCGGCGCATCAGGTCCAGGTAGTGCGCCTGGAACAACGGCAGATACAGCCCCAGCGTTTCACGCAGCGCCTCGACACTGATAAACGGCGTCAACGCCTGGGCCAGCGCGCTCAAATTCCACTGCCCGATCGGCACCTGATTACTGAAGGAATAACGCCCTTCATGATCCGAGTGGTTGCAGATGAACTGCGCATCAAAATCATCGAGGAACGCAAACGGCCCAAAGTCGAAGGTGATGCCAAGGATCGACATGTTGTCGGTGTTCATCACGCCGTGGCAGAACCCATAGGCCTGCCATTTGGCGATCAGCTCGGCATTGCGTTCGACGATTTCGCGGAACATCGCCAGGTACGGCTCGGGTTGTTCCAGGCACTCCGGGAAGTGCAACGACAACACGTGCTCCGCCAACGCCTTCTGCAACTCGGGCTTCTTGGTGTAGTAGAAATATTCGAAATGCCCAAAGCGCACATGGCTGTGGGCCAGGCGCAGCACCATGGCGGCGCGCTCCTGTTTC
Source organism: Pseudomonas sp. ADAK13 (assembly GCF_012935715.1). Lineage (NCBI taxonomy): Bacteria > Pseudomonadati > Pseudomonadota > Gammaproteobacteria > Pseudomonadales > Pseudomonadaceae > Pseudomonas > Pseudomonas sp. ADAK13. The sequence goes on along the minus strand of NZ_CP052860.1, from coordinate 1,752,031 downwards.
TCGCGCCACACCGGAGTGTCAGAGCCGATCACACACAGTGCCCGACTGCTGGGAATACCCAGTGCATGCAACGCTTCCGACGCCAGAAACTCCCGGATCGACGAGCGCAACACCGCACGACCATCGCCCATGCGCGAGTATGGGGTTTGCCCGGCACCCTTGAGGTGTAGATCCCAATGCTCGCCGGCCTGGTTGTACACCTCGCCCAGCAACAATCCGCGGCCATCCCCCAGTTGTGGGTTGTACGAGCCAAACTGATGCCCGGAATAGATCATCGCCCGCGGCTCGGCCTCGGCCCACAGCTTGTGCCCGCCGAACAGCTCGGCAAATACCGGCGTTTCGGCCACTGCGGGGTCGAGATCCAGCAACGCCATGGCTGCCTCGCTCGCCACCACTAAACGCGGTTCGTCGATGGGCTCGGGCAGTACGTGGGTTGAGAAGCCGTCGCCCAGGCGGGCGAAGCGGTTGTCGAAGGTCAGTTCGTCGAGGGCTTTCAACGGCCATCTCCTGAGCAGAATGTCCGACCATTCTGCTGGGGATAGCGCGTTTAGTCGAGTTTGGCGGGCGGCGGCTCGGGCAGGTCCTGGTCCTGGGCGGGCGGCAGGATGGTCCGGTTTTCTTCTTCTACCGGCACCAGCTTGTATTCCTGGCCGTGCAGGTTTTTCAGGTAAACCTCCATCTGCCGGAACGAGATGTTGATGTGGTGGTTCTTGAACTCGCGGTTGATGAAGCGGTTGACTTCATCGATCACCGGGTTGCGGTCACCAAGATCCCGTACATGCATGCGCAGCTCGTGGTCGAGGGTGCTTTCACCGAAGTTGAGGAAGTACACGTGGGGCGCCGGGTCCTTCAGGACGCGCGGGTTTTCGGCGGCGGCCTTGAGCAGCAATTCCTTCACCAGGTCCAGGTCGGAGCCGTAGTCCACGCCCAGTTTCAGGGTGACGCGGGTGATGGTGTCGGTCAGCGACCAGTTGATCAGTTGCCCGGTGATGAACGTTTTGTTCGGGACAATGATGTCCTTGCGGTCGAAGTCGGTGATGGTGGTGGCGCGGATGCGGATCTTGCTCACCGTGCCCGACAGGTTGCCGATGGTGATGGTGTCGCCGATCCGTACCGGACGCTCGAACAGGATCATGATGCCGGAGATAAAGTTGGCGAAGATCTCCTGCATCCCGAAGCCCAACCCCACCGACAGCGCAGCCACCAGCCACTGCAACTTGTCCCAGCTCACGCCGAGGGTCGACAGGGTGGAGACAAAACCGACACCGGCAATCACGTAGGACAGCAGCGTGGTGGTGGCGTAGGCGCTGCCCTGGGCCAGGTCGAGCTTGGACAGCACCAACACTTCCAGTAAACCGGGCAGGTTGCGCGCCAGGGCGAAGGTGATGCCGACGATGATCAGGGCGCCGAGCAAGTCGCCGATGCTGATGGGCACCATGCTGATATTGGCGCCGGTGCCGCTGGTGTATTCGTAGAGGGTGACGTTGTCCAGGTAGGAAAATACCGAGATCAAGTCAGACCACACCCAGTACAGCGCAGCGATAAAGCCGCCGAGCAAGGCCAGGCGAATCAGGCGCATCGACTGTTCGTTGACCTGTTCGATGTCCAGGGTCGGCTCTTCGATCACAGCTTCGCCATCACCCGCTTCCTTGGCGGCCTGGCGTTTGGCCAGGGCCCGCGCATAGGCCAGGCGCCGTGCGGCAACCCCGAGGCCGCGCACGAAGGTGGCTTCAATCACCAGCCAGAACATCAGCAGGTACAGGGTGTTGATCAACCTGTCGCTGAGTTTGAGGGCGGTGTAGTAATAGCCAAAACACACGGCAATAAACAGCGCGACCGGCAGCGCGGTAAACACCAGGCCGACGGCTTTGCGAAACAGCGAGGCTTTTTCGTGGGTCGGGCTATTGAGCAGCAGGCGCCCGAGCAGCCACGCCATCAAGGCGTAGCAGGTCAGTACCACACCGATGCCCAGCACGTCGTTTGCCAGGGCCTCTGGCTGGTGTTCGGCGACAGCCACCACGGCCACCAGCGCCAGCACCACCAGCCCGAGCTTGCGTATCCAGCCCTGGAGGAATTCGACCTGGGGTTTTTCCCAGCGGAAATGCAGCTCCGCCACACCGCCGGGCGCAAGAATTCGGTAGGCGGTGTAGAACACCAGCCACGCCTGGGCAATCTGTAGCAGGGCCGCGCCGAGGTTGGCGTTTTGCCCGCGGGCGTCGATCTGCAGCGCATAGCCGCACAGCGCCAGGCCCAGCGCCACCGGCATTGCCAGCGCGATATTCACCAGAATCGCCACTGGCGTATGCCACTGGCTGTCGCGCTTGAAGTGGCCGATGTCCTGGTGGATTTTTTTCAGCCGGGCATACAGGGCATTGCGGCGCCACAGCAGTGCACCAATCAACAGCAGCAGGGGCAGGAACAGCAGCGGGCGCTGGGTCAGGCCGTCATACAGTTCGCTGACGCTGGACGCCCACGGCAGGGTCGTGACCTGCTTGCTCAGGTGCGCCGGTACGGTTTCCAGCCATTCGGTGTCCAGCGGCTTGTTGCTGGGAATCCAGAACATCTGCTCGTCGAGGGTCGCCCGCAACGTGGTGGCGGTGCTCAGCAGTTGTTTCTGGTTCAGTTGCAGGGTGATGGATTCGTTGAGCAGCGCGCTCAGTTCCCGGCTCAGGCGTTCCAGCAGGTCGCTGCGGGTGATCGCCAGCTCCAGCAGGGTGCGCCGCAGTTGTGGCGTCACCTGATCGGCCGGCTGGTTGGCCAGCAGGCTGTCGACGTAGGTACTCGGGGTGCTGATCAGTTCGCGCTGTTGGTTGACCTCGAACTGGTACAGGCGAATGTTGGCGATGTCGTCCGCCAGGTCGCGGTCGACGGTCAGGCGCGGCAAGGCCTGCTTCTGTTTGTAGAGGATCTTGGACAGCAACAGGCTGCCCTTGAGTACGTTGATTTGCTCGTCCAGCGCCGAGTCGCTTTGGGTGACGCTGTCCAGTTGCTGCTTGGTTTGCAGGTTTTTCTGGGTCAGTTCGTTGAGCCGGTCGGTGCTTTTGAGCAGGTAGTCGGACAGTTTCAGGTTGGCCGCGCTTTCCGTGGCCAGCAGGCTGCTGCCACCGGCCTTTTGGGCTTCGATGGACTGCTGGGTCACGGTTTCCTGGGATTGGGCCAGGCGCTTCTGGTTGATCAGGGTTTGCAGGTCCTGGATTTCCTGCTCCAGGCGGGCGGTTTTTTCCAGCACCAGGTCGTGCTGGCTGTTGCCCAGGTCTTGCAGCTGGCTGTTGCCGGCCAGTTCCTGGCGGCGCAAAGGAATCAGCGCGTTGAGGGCGGCCAACTCGGCGTTCAGCTGGTTGCGCTGGTCACCGCTGAGGGTCTTGCCGTTGTCTTTGCCCGCCTTGAGGGTCGCGTTGATCTGCTGGATACGCGTCTGGCTGCTGCTGATTTCGGTCTGGGCGCGTTCCGGGCGGGTCTGGGCCGCGATGGTCAGGCTGTTGGCGTCGGCCAGCTCTTTTTGCAGGTCACCTTGCTGGGTAGTGCGTTGCACCAGCAGTTGTTCAAGTTGCGGCACCGGCAAGGTGGCGTAGCGCTGGGCGACCGGAATGACCTTGGTGGCCTTGAGCCGGGTCAGTTCGCGCTGGTTGTCGACGGTCTGGCGCGGCGCGTCTTCCAGCTGGCGCTTGAGGTCCGTCAGGCGCTGCTGGTAGTCCTGCTGGTTGCCGAGGAAGGTGAGGGTCTGCTGCAGAATGGATTGCAGCGCCTTCATGTCGGCGTCGGGTAGCTTGCGGTCCGGCAGCTTGTCCAGGGTTTGCTGGACGGAGTCGATGCTGGGCGGGTCAGCCGCGTGTACGGTGCCGACGCAGAGAGTCAGGCCCAGCAGGGCAGTGGCGAGAAAAGTGCGCAGGGTTGTCATAGAGACCGGTCGAGCAACGTGATAAATAGGGGGCGGGCGCCGTCGCCCCGCAGTTTAGAGGAAGAGTCCGGGGCCCGGGCGACTTCCTTCGGGGAATCTGACGCCGACTTTGCCGATCTTGTTCCCGTCCATGACCGCGACGGTCCAGATGGTGTTGTTCCATTCCACCTGGTCGCCGACGACCGGCGCACCGCCGACTTTCTGGGTGATGAAACGGCTCAGCGGCATGTCCGGGTCGATGCCTTCGAGCTTGAGCCCGTACAGCGCCGAAACCGCGCCCAGCTGGGCGTCGCCTTCCAGCACGAAGTCGCCGAAGAAGCGCAGGTCGAGGCCGCGTTGTGGTGCCTGGCTGAACAGTTTGCCGAGGGCCGGCAGGTTGTGTTCATGGCCGATCACGCAGAGCAAATCGTCGACTTCCAGCACGGTACTACCCGACGGATGGAGCAGTTGCTGGCCACGAAACAGCGCGGCGATCCGCGTGCCTTCGGGCATTTTCAGCTCGCGCAGGGCCGCGCCGATGCACCATTTCTCGGCGCCCAGGCGGTAGACGAACAGCTCCCACTCGCTGGTGACGTGCACTTCCAGGGCCGCCCGGGAAATCGGCGCAGGCTCGGGCGGTACCGTCACTTTCAACAATTTGGCGACCCACGGCAGGCTCGTGCCCTGCACCAGCAACGACACCAACACGATAAAGAACGCCAGGTTGAAGTACAGCTGTGCATGGGGCAGGCCGGCCATCAGCGGAAACACCGCCAGGATGATCGGTACCGCGCCGCGCAGGCCCACCCAGGCGATAAAGGCTTTTTCTCGACCATGGAAGGCTTTGAACGGCAGCAGGCCGACGATCACCGACAGCGGCCGTGCGAAGAGGATCATCCACAGCGCCAGGCCCAGGGCCGGCAGCGCAATGGGCAGCAGATCATGGGGCGTGACCAGCAGGCCCAGCACCAGGAACATGCCGATCTGTGCCAGCCAGGCCATGCCGTCGAGCATATGCAAAATGCCATGACGGCTGCGCACCGGGCGGTTGCCGATCACCAGGCCGCACAGGTACACCGCGAGGAAGCCGCTGCCGTGCAAGGCGTTGGTCAGGGCGAACACCACCAGGCCGCCGGAAATCACCAGGATCGGGTACAGGCCGTTGGCCAGGTTGATCCGGTTGACCATCTGCAGCATCAACCAGCCGCCGCCCAGGCCGATGATGCCGCCGATGCCGAACTCGCGGATCAGATGGCCCAGCAGGCTCCAGTGCAGGCCGGTCTGGCCGCTGGCGAGCATGTCGATCAGGGTGACAGTGAGGAACACCGCCATCGGATCGTTACTGCCGGATTCGATTTCCAGGCTGGCGGTGACCCGTTCGTTCAAGCCTTTGCCACCCAGCAGCGAGAACACGGCGGCGGCGTCCGTGGAGCCGACGATGGCGCCGATCAGCAGGCCTTGAATGATATTGAGGTTGAACAGCCAGGCGGCCGCCATGCCGGTGAGGCCGGTGGTGATCAGTACGCCGACCGTCGCCAGGGACAACGCGGGCCAGAGCGCCACGCGAAAACTCGCCACCCGCGTTCGCAAGCCGCCATCGAGCAGGATCACGGCCAGTGCGAGGTTGCCCACGAGGTAGGCGGTGGGGTAGTTATCGAAGATGATGCCACCGCCGTCGACGCCGGCGATCATGCCCACGGCCAGGATGATCACCAGGATCGGAATCCCCAGGCGGGACGAAAGAGAACTCACCAGAATGCTCGCACCTACCAGCAACGCGCCGATCAAGAACAGGCTGTTGATGGTCGTCGCATTCAAAGGCAGTACTCCATGAGCAGGAAAGACGAGGCGCAAACTGACCATGCAGTCTGCGTGCCAGCGATTCTAACCTGTTGAATTGCTGTGCTGTCAAAAAAGGTGTTGGGGATGTACACGGGTCAAATGTGGGAGCTGGCTTGCCTGCGATTGCGGTGTGTCAGTCACTGGAGATCGTGGCTGTCAGATTGCTATCGCAGGCAAGCCAGCTCCCACAAGGGTCGCTGGTGTCAGTTAAAGCCTGAACCGCCCCACCATCCCGTTCAAATCCACCGCCAACCGCGACAGCTCACTGCTCGCCGCACTGGTCTGGCTGGCGCCGGTGGCCGATTGCACCGACAAATCACGAATGTTCACCAGGTTGCGATCCACTTCCCGCGCCACCTGTGCCTGCTCTTCAGCGGCACTGGCGATCACCAGGTTGCGCTCGTTGATTTCAACGATGGCGGTATTGATCGTATCCAGCGACATCCCCGCGCCCTTGGCGATGTTCAACGTCGACTCCGCACGCTCGGTGCTGTTGCGCATCGAATCCACGGCGTGCTCGGTGCCGGCCTGAATGCTGCCGATCATCCGCTCGATTTCGCTGGTGGACTGCTGGGTGCGATGGGCCAGGGCCCGCACTTCATCGGCCACCACCGCAAAACCACGCCCGGCTTCACCGGCGCGCGCCGCTTCAATCGCCGCGTTCAAGGCCAGCAGGTTGGTCTGGTCCGCCAGGCCGCGAATCACGTCCAGCACCTTGCCGATGTCCCGGGATTCTTCCGCCAGGTTGCCGATCAGGGTGGCAGTGGCTTGCACGTCGCTGCTCATGCGTTCGATGGCGCTGACGGTTTCCTGCACCAAGTCACGGCCATCGCCTGCAGACGAAGTGGCGTTCTTCGAGGCTTCGGAAGTGCTGACCGCATTGCGGGCCACTTCTTCAACCGCGCTGGTCATCTCGTTCACCGCCGTGGCGGCCTGTTCGATTTCGTTGTTCTGCTGGGTCAGGCCACGGGCGCTTTCGTCGGTCACGGCGTTCAGCTCTTCCGCGGCGGAGGCCAGTTGGGTGGCCGAGCCGGAAATGCGCTGCAAGGTGTCCTTCAACTTGTCCTGCATCTTGGCCATCGCCAACAGCAGCCGGCCGGCTTCGTCGTTGCCTTCCACCTTGATCGGGCGCGTCAGGTTGCCTTCGGCGATTTCCTCGGCGGCGTCCAGGGCCTGGGCGATCGGCTGGGTGATGCTGCGGGTCAGCAGCCAGGCGAACAGCATGGTCAACGCAGTGGCCAGGATCAGCAGGATCACCACCAGCTCAAACGCCAGGTCGTACTGGTCGGCAGCTTGCTGGTTGGTGGCCAGGGCCATCTTGTTGTTGATGTCCAGCAGGCGGTTCAAGACGGCATTGACCTGATCCGAGTTGTTCAGCAACTCGGTGTTCAGCAGCGTGCGCAGTTCTTCCACCTGGTTGGCCCGGGACAGGCTCTTCATGCGATCTTCGATCTGATGGTACTGGGCCAGCAGACGCACGTATTCATCGTAGGCAGCACGTTCCTCGCTGCTGTCGATCAGCTTCTCGTAGACCGCCTGGGCCGTACGAATCTGCTGATTGCGCACGTCAAACGACTCAAGGGTTTTTTGCTGGACGTCGGGCTCGCGGTTGGTCAGCAGGCGATAGGACAGTACCCGCAGGCGCAGGGTCAACTGGGTGAATTCGTCCAGGGCGCGAATGCTGGGCACGCTGCTCAGGGTGATGTCTTCCGTCGCCGCGCGAATCTTGCTCATCTGGTTCAACGCGAACACGCCGAGAAACAACATCAGCGCACCAATCAACGCGAAGCCGAGGAAGGCTCGCGGCGCGATATTCATATTACGAAGAGACATGCTGTGATCCTGGGGAGAAGCGCGATCCATGCGGGGTTTGGGCGGGGTGTCCATGACCTATCGGTCATACGACTAAAGTCTTGAGGGGGTGCGCGCTTTTGTCGCAGAGTGGGGCGGCCCGACGGGATTCAGGAACCAGATGCCATAAATGCAGTCACTAAGGCTCGAAAGCGTGGCCTGCCCCATGAAATCAAGGCCCCGCGCCAGGGATAACCCTGGCATCCGAGGTGAATTTTCTTTATCGTCACCGCCCTTTGAAAAAGCCCGAGAAATCAAAATGTTAGAAGCATCCCTCAGCCAATTGGAACAACTGGTCAGCGACCTGGTACAGCAGAACCAGGATCTGCTGGGCACCAACGAATCCCTCAAGGCCGAACTGGCTCGCGCCAAGGATGAAAACGACAGCTTGCAGCTGAACCTGATGGAACAGGAAGAAAAGCAGGGCGCTACCGCTGCCCGTATCCAGGCGTTGGTTGAGCGTGTGAGCGCAGGTCCTGTCGGCGCATGAATGAAGGGATAAAGGTCGTTTCGATTCTCGGTGAGGATTACTCGATCAAGGCGCCGGAGGGGGAAGACAACACCCTGATGAGCGCCGTGACGATGCTCAAGGCATCCCTGGCCACCACCAAGAAAAAGTACCCGACGCTGATCGGTGACAAACTATTGGTGCTGGCGGCGCTGAACCTGTGCGCCGAGCAGATCGAAATGCAAAAGCATCACCAGCAGGAACTCGACCGTTACCAAGAGCAAGTCAGCGCCACGGTCGAGGTGATTTCCAAGGCGATCGGAACGCCTTAGAACCACTCATCCTGCATCCCCAGGCACGTGTCATCGCGTGCCTCGAGAATCGCCAGTTCATGATGGCAGCCCGGTATTTCCCACGTCAGGAAGTACCGGGCGGCCTGGAGCTTGCCCTTATAGAAGGCGACATCGGCAGCATTGCCTTTGGCCAGCCCTTCCTCGGCGCGAATCGCCTGCTCCAGCCAGCGCCAGCCAATCACCGTATGCCCAAACACTTTCAGGTACAGCGCCGAATTCGCCAGGCTGCTGTTGACCTTGCCCTGGGCGAGATCCGTCAGCAGGCCGAGGGTGACGCTTTGCAGGCGTGCCACTAACTGTTCCAGCGGTTCCCGCAAGGCGGTCAGCGACGGGTATTCCTGTGCCCGCGCGCCGGTCTCGGCGATCAGGCGAATCAGTTGTTTCAAACCCGCGCCGCCGTTCTGCGCCAGTTTGCGACCCAATAGATCCAGCGACTGAATGCCGTGGGTGCCTTCATGGATCGGGTTCAGGCGGTTGTCGCGGTAGTACTGCTCCACCGGGTACTCGCGGGTGTAGCCGTGACCGCCGAGGATCTGGATCGCCAGTTCGTTGGCCTTGAGGCAAAACTCCGACGGCCAGGATTTGACGATCGGCGTCAGCAGGTCCAGCAGTTCGTGGGCCTGTTTGCGTGCCGCTTCGGTTTCCAGCGTGGTGGTGTCGTCGAACAGGCGCGCGGCGTACAGGCCGAGGTCAAAGGCGCCTTCCACGTAGGCTTTTTGCGTCAACAGCATGCGCTTGATATCGGCGTGCTGGATGATCGACACCGGCGCGGTGTTCGGGTCCTTGCTGTCGGGCAGGCGGCCTTGCGGACGTTCGCGGGCGTACTCCAGGGAATACAGGTAGCCCGCGTAACCCAGCATCACCGCGCCCATGCCGACGCCGATCCGCGCTTCGTTCATCATCTGGAACATGCAGCTCAGGCCCTGGTGCGGCTTGCCCACCAGATAGCCGACGCAGTCACCGTTATCGCCGAAATTCAGCGCGGTCGAGGTGGTGCCGCGCCAGCCCATCTTGTGAAACAGCCCGGCCAGCAGGACATCGTTGCGTTTGCCCAGGCTGCCGTCGTCGTTGACCAGGAATTTGGGCACGATAAACAGCGAAATGCCCTTCACCCCGGCGGGTGCGTCCGGCAGCTTGGCCAGCACCATGTGCACGATGTTCTCCGACAGCGGGTGGTCGCCGCCGGAAATGAAGATCTTGTTGCCCTTGAGACGATAGCTGCCGTCAGCCGCCGGCTCTGCGCGGGTACGAATATCCGACAGCGATGAGCCTGCATGGGGCTCGGTCAGGGCCATGGTGCCGAAGAAACGCCCTTCGATCATCGGTTGCAGGAAGCGTTGTTTCTGTTCTTCGGTGCCGAAGCTCTCGATCAGGTTGGCGGCGCCCATGGTCAGGAACGGGTAGGACGTAGACGCGGCGTTGGCTGACTGGAAGTGCGCGAAACAGGCTTGGGAGAGCAGGGTTGGCAGCTGCATGCCACCGGCCTCGAAACTGCGGGCGGCGTTAAGGAAGCCGGCTTCAAGGAAAGCATCCACGGCCGGTTTCACTTCAGGAATCAGAATCGCCTGACCGTTCTCGTAGCGTGGCTCGTTCTCGTCGCCCTTGCGGTTATGCGGGGCGAAGAACTTCTCGGCAATGCTGCGGGCGGTGCCGATGGCGGCGTCGAAGGTTTCGCGGTTGTGTTCGGCAAACCGCTCGCGCTGCGTCAGGCCCTCGGCATCGAGGACTTCGTACAGCTCGAAAGCCAGATTGCGGGAACTGAGCAGCGTCTCGGACATGGCGGCTTACCTGTGTGGGAATGGGCCTGAGTCTAAGTGCGCAAATAGAGGCTGGATAGCAAGATTGATCTGGGTGATGGAGGGGCCAAACAGGGAGGAAGCTGGGACGCGGTCAATGTGGGAGCTTTTGTGGGAGCCGGGCTTGCCCGCGATGCAGGCACCTCGATGTGTCAGATACACCGAGGTGATGCCATCGCAGGCAAGCCAGCTCCCACATTTTGACCGCGTTCCGTCAGTTAGCCGATCGTCATCAGGCTGGCGTTACCACCCGCCGCAGCGGTGTTGACGCTCAACGCGCGCTCGATCACCAGGCGCTCCAGGGCAATTCCGGTTTCGCCCGAAGACAAGCCGTGAACCCCGACAATCGCCCCGCCACGCTTGGCCACTTGCTGGCAAACCCCGCGCAGTTGGTCGGAATCGCCGTGATGCAGTACGGCATCAAACACGGTTTCATCCTTGGTCCAGTCAGCCACTCGCGTGATCTTCGCCTGAATCTCCTTCGGCAAGCGTGGGAACGCGGCCTTGGTCAATTCAGTGTCCGGCCATACCGCCGAGCTGCCGACTGCCAGTACGGCAGCCAGTTGCGTCAGCAGGTCGCCTTCCACTTCCGCCAGGCACAACACGTGCTCGCGGGGCAGGATGGCGTAGCTGTTGCGCTCGCCGGTCGGGCCGGCCAGTTGGCGGGTGATACCGCTTTGGGATTGCGCGGCGAACTGTACGCACAGGGCGCTCAAGTCGCTGAGCTTGTTGCTGTCGGCCCAGGCTTGCAGGGCGGTCAGCGGCTTGCTCATGGCGTCCCGCAGGCGAACATCCGGTGCGGCCAGTGCATCACCGCGAACGAAGGATTGCTCAATGGCATCCGTAGGACGAGTCGACAGCAGGCGGTACAGATATAGCGGGCCGCCAGCTTTCGGGCCGGTCCCCGACAAACCTTCGCCGCCGAACGGCTGCACGCCCACCACGGCACCCACGATGTTACGGTTCACGTAGACGTTCCCGGCATGGACGTTGTCGATCACCTTGGCGATGGTCTCGTCGATACGGGTGTGCACGCCCAGGGTCAGGCCGTAGCCGGAAGCGTTGATCTGGCCGATAAGCTGGTCGATCTCTTTACGCTTGTAGCGCACCACGTGCAGCACCGGGCCGAAGATCTCCCGCTGCAGTTCGTCGAAGCTTTCCAGCTCGATCAGGGTTGGCATCACGAAGGTGCCGCGCTTGATCTCTTCGCTGTCGGCAATGGCGACCTGGTAAACGTTGCGGCCTTTGTCGCGCATGGCCTGGATATGTTTCTCGATGCCGGCCTTGGCTTCGGCGTCGATCACCGGGCCAATATCCACCGACAGGCGCTCCGGGTTGCCGAGGCGGCATTCAGCCATCGCCCCTTTGAGCATTTCGATCACACGATCAGCAGAGTCTTCCTGCAAGCACAGGACGCGCAGGGCCGAGCAGCGCTGGCCGGCACTGTCGAAGGCCGAGGACACCACGTCGATGACCACTTGTTCGGTCAGCGCCGAGGAATCGACGATCATCGCGTTCTGGCCGCCAGTCTCGGCGATCAGCGGAATAGGGCGACCTTGTGCGTCCAGGCGGCCGGCGACGTTGCGTTGCAGCAGGCGTGCCACTTCGGTGGAGCCGGTGAACATCACGCCCTTGACGCGATCATCGCCCACCAGGCGCGCACCGACGGTTTCGCCCTGACCCGGCAGCAGTTGCAGCACGCCTTCCGGAATCCCGGCTTCCAGCAGCAGGCGCACGGCTTGTGCGGCTACCAGCGGCGTTTGCTCGGCAGGCTTGGCCAGTACCGGGTTACCGGCGGCCAGTGCAGCGGCGACCTGGCCACTGAAGATTGCCAGCGGGAAGTTCCACGGGCTGATGCACACCACCGGACCCAGTGGACGGTGGGCGTCGTTGGTGAAATCGTTACGGGCCTGCACTGCGTAGTAACGCAGAAAGTCCACGGCTTCACGCACTTCGGCGATGGCGTTGGCGAAGGTCTTGCCAGCTTCGCGGGCCAGCAGGCCCATCAGCGGCTGGATCTCGCCTTCCATCAAGTCGGCGGCACGTTCCAGGATCGCGGCGCGTTCGGCGGGCGGGGTGGCCTGCCAGATGGGCGCGGCTTTCAAGGCGCACTGGATAGCGTTGTCGACGTCTTCGACGGTGGCTTCCTGTACGTGGCCGACCACGTCACGCAGGTCGGACGGGTTCAGCACCGGCGTAGCGGCTTCATTGCTGGAGGCGCAACCGAGCATCGGTGCGGCTTTCCAGTTGTTATGCGCGGTCGCCAGCAAGGCGCAGGACAGCGAAGCCAAACGATGTTCGTTGGCCAGGTCGATGCCGGCCGAGTTGGCGCGCTCGGCACCATACAGGTCGCGGGGCAGCGGGATACGCGGGTGCGGCAGGCCGAAGCCGCCTTCCAGCGTCGCCATCTGCTCGATGCTGGCCACTGGATCGGCCACCAGTTCCTGGATCGAGATGGATTGGTCGGCGATGCGGTTGACGAACGAGGTGTTGGCGCCGTTTTCCAGCAGGCGACGCACCAGGTAGGCCAGCAATGTTTCGTGGGTGCCGACCGGTGCGTACACGCGGCACGGACGGTTCAGCTTGCCTTCGGAGACCTTGCCTACAACCTGCTCGTACAGCGGTTCGCCCATGCCGTGCAGGCACTGGAACTCGTACTGGCCGGGGTAATAGTTCTGACCGGCGATGTGGTAGATCGCCGACAGCGTGTGGGCGTTGTGGGTCGCGAACTGCGGGTAGATAACTTCCGGTACCGAGAGCAGTTTGCGTGCGCAGGCAATGTAGGAAACGTCGGTGTACACCTTGCGGGTGTACACCGGGTAGCCTTCCAGGCCTTCGACCTGGGCGCGCTTGATTTCGCTGTCCCAGTACGCGCCTTTTACCAGGCGGATCATCAGGCGATGGCGGCTGCGGCGCGCCAGGTCGATCACGTAGTCGATCACATACGGGCAACGCTTCTGGTAAGCCTGGATCACGAAGCCGATGCCGTTCCAGCCGGTCAGTTGCGGCTCGAAGCACAGGCGTTCCAGCAGGTCGAGGGACAGCTCCAGGCGGTCGGCTTCTTCGGCGTCGATGTTCAAGCCGATGTCGTATTGCTTGGCCAGCAGCGTCAGGGACAGCAGGCGCGGGTACAACTCGTCCATCACACGCTCGTACTGCGCACGGCTGTAACGCGGATGCAGGGCAGAAAGCTTGATGGAAATGCCCGGGCCTTCATATATCCCACGGCCGTGGGACGCTTTGCCGATCGAGTGGATGGCTTGTTCGTACGAGGCCAGGTACTTCTGGGCGTCGTGCTCGGTGAGTGCGGCTTCACCGAGCATGTCGTAGGAATAGCGGAAGCCCTTGGCTTCGAACTTGCTCGCATTGGCCAGGGCTTCGGCGATGGTTTCGCCGGTGACGAACTGCTCGCCCATCAGGCGCATGGCCATGTCGACGCCCTTGCGGATCATCGGCTCGCCGCTCTTGCCGATGATGCGGCTCAGGGACGACGTCAGGCCGGCCTCATTATGGGTGGCGACCAGCTTGCCGGTCAGCAGCAGGCCCCAGGTGGCGGCGTTGACGAACAGCGACGGGCTGTTGCCCAAGTGCGGGTGCCAGTTGCCGGTGCTGATCTTGTCGCGGATCAGTGCGTCGCGGGTGCCTTTGTCCGGGATGCGCAGCAGCGCTTCGGCGAGGCACATCAGCGCTACACCTTCCTGGGACGAAAGAGAGAATTCTTGCAGCAAGCCCTGGACGATGCCTGCACGGCCGCCGGCGCTTTTCTGATTGCGCAGTTTTTCGGCGATCGACGACGCGAGCTTGTTGGTGGCCTCGGCCATTGCCGCCGGCAGGCGAGCCTGCTCGATCAGCATCGGCACCACTTCCGGTTCCGGGCGGCGGTAAGCGGCGGTGATCGAAGCGCGCAGTACGGATTGCGGCAGGATGCTCTCGGCGAACTCGAGGAAGCACTGGTGGGCGTGGTCGGTCTGGACCTCGCCGGCTTCTTCTGCGTCCTTGCTGCCCAAGCCGTTGAGCTCGGCCAGGGTTGCACCACCCTCGAGTTTCTCCAGGTAATTGAAAATCGCCTGCTTGATCAGCCAGTGCGGCGTGCGATCAATGGAGGTCGCGGCTGCCTTAAGGCGCTCGCGGGTCGGGTCGTCAAGTTTGACCCCAAGGGTGGTCGTAGCCATCTTTTTATCCTCATGGGTGCCACTACCGCGTGGCATCAGCTGGCGGCAAGATTAGCTTTGCGCCGAGAGAGGTGCAACCGGGTGCAACCCTTTTTATCCATGATTTTTTTGATGCTGATCGGGAAAAATTATCACCGCAGCCGAATCGGCTGCGCCTTGGTGCAATTGGTTCTGACTTTGGCTGCGCTTGCTCCGAAAAGGAGCAAAAACAGGGCGTTTTGCGGAAAACACATCAAGGTGCAACTTATTCTCAAGAAACTGGTTGCACCTTATTTACTTTGTTGAATAGCATTCGCGCCCAAGGTGCAACCGTCTTACGGAAGGTTCATCGGCTGATGGCTTTCCTGGGGAAACGTCAGTCATAAATGCGCGGCGCCGGGTTTCGTCTATCCACTTGCTGAGTGGGTGGCCGTCCTGACAGACCGCCGCTACATAAAAACAATGCCAGGGCGTAACTCAATGAGCGTAAGTAATCCTACCCTGATCACATTTGTGATCTATATCGCTGCCATGGTGCTGATCGGCTTTATGGCCTATCGCTCCACCAACAACCTTTCCGACTACATTCTGGGCGGTCGCAGCCTCGGCAGCGTGGTCACCGCGCTCTCGGCCGGCGCCTCGGACATGAGCGGCTGGTTGCTGATGGGTTTGCCCGGCGCGATCTACATGTCTGGCCTGTCGGAAAGCTGGATCGCCATCGGCCTGATCGTCGGTGCCTACCTGAACTGGCTGTTTGTAGCCGGCCGCCTGCGGGTGCAGACCGAGCACAACGGCGACGCCCTGACCCTGCCGGATTACTTCTCCAGCCGCTTCGAAGATAAAAGCGGCCTGCTGCGGATCATCTCTGCGGTGGTGATCCTGGTGTTCTTCACCATTTACTGCGCTTCCGGCATCGTGGCCGGTGCCCGCCTGTTTGAAAGCACCTTCGGCATGTCCTACGAGACCGCGCTGTGGGCCGGTGCTGCCGCGACTATTGCCTACACCTTCGTCGGCGGTTTCCTGGCGGTGAGCTGGACCGACACCGTGCAAGCCACGCTGATGATCTTCGCCCTGCTGCTCACGCCGATCATCGTGCTGCTGGCCACCGGCGGCGTCGACACCACATTCCTGGCGATCGAAGCGCAGAACCCTGACAACTTCAACATGCTGAAAAACACCACCTTCATCGGCATCATTTCGCTGATGGGCTGGGGCCTGGGCTACTTCGGCCAGCCGCACATCCTTGCGCGCTTCATGGCGGCGGATTCGGTGAAGTCGATTGCCAATGCGCGCCGCATCTCCATGACCTGGATGATCCTGTGCCTGGGCGGCACCGTGGCCGTGGGCTTCTTCGGTATCGCCTACTTCTCGGCGCACCCGGAAGTTGCCGGTCCCGTGACCGAGAACCACGAGCGTGTGTTCATCGAGCTGGCCAAGCTGCTGTTCAATCCGTGGATTGCCGGTGTGTTGCTGTCGGCCATTCTGGCCGCGGTCATGAGTACCTTGAGCTGCCAGTTGCTGGTGTGCTCGAGCGCCCTGACCGAAGACTTCTACAAAACCTTCCTGCGTAAAAATGCTTCCCAGGTT
Source organism: Pseudomonas sp. ADAK13 (assembly GCF_012935715.1). Taxonomy (NCBI): domain Bacteria; kingdom Pseudomonadati; phylum Pseudomonadota; class Gammaproteobacteria; order Pseudomonadales; family Pseudomonadaceae; genus Pseudomonas; species Pseudomonas sp. ADAK13. The sequence goes on along the minus strand of NZ_CP052860.1, from coordinate 1,736,126 downwards.
GAGCTGGTGTGGGTCGGTCGCGCCATGGTGCTGCTGGTGGCGCTGATCGCCATCGCCATGGCCGCCAACCCGGAAAACCGCGTACTGGGCCTGGTGAGCTACGCCTGGGCGGGCTTCGGCGCTGCGTTCGGTCCGGTGGTACTGATCTCTGTGCTGTGGAAAGGCATGACGCGCAATGGCGCGCTGGCCGGCATCCTGGTAGGTGCGATCACCGTGATCGTGTGGAAGCACTTCAGCCTGCTGGGCCTGTACGAAATCATCCCGGGCTTCATCTTCGCGAGCCTGGCGATCTACTTCGTAAGCAAGCTGGGCGCGCCGACTGCCGGCATGGTTCAGCGTTTTGATGCAGCCGAGGCGGATTACAACCTCAACAAGTAATCGGTGGGGGCTTGAAGGCCCGCTGAACTGAAAACGGCCCGCCTGCGGGCCGTTTTTTATGGGCGTGATTCAGTCGCGATCTGCGTCCGGCTGATTCAGGAAAATCAGCACACCCAGGATCGCCATATAAAACTTGAACGCCGCTTCCTGGCCGTTCCACTGATGGGATTGCCACATCAGGAACCACTCGCCGCCGATCACCATAAAGCCGAAAAACCACACGACAAAACCGAGGGTCAGGCCCGCGACTGCGCATTTCTTTGCGCGGTTGAATTCGGTGCCGGTGGCACGACGAGCTCGCCACAACGCCAGCGCACCTCGTGCCAGCAACACGGCCGTCAGTGCTTCACCCGCAATGATCAGCCAATACGCACCGTGCCATAGCCATGGAGTGGTGATGGCGCGATACATTGCGGCGTTGCCGGGGAAGGTGGTGTCCATACTCAGCACATGTTTGACGAAGGCAAAGTTGGAGCCGTAGTCGGTGATGTTGCTGAAGGCGACGAGTGTGGCGAAGGCTGCCAGGGCGAGGGTCAGGACGATTTTTGCGTAACGGGTGGCCATGTTTTTTCCATTGTCATGGGGCGATGGGGGATGAATACGCTAGCACGCTGGTGGTAGGGCTTCGACGCCGGATACATGAAGATTAAAGCGCCTGCGATGTAGGGATTTACTGATTTGCCTGCAGCGCACTCAGCTCGGCAAAAAGCTGGTGCAGAATCGGTCGCCCACTACTTGCAGAGAAACACCGGATGTTCGCTCCTGCCAATCAAAGTGCCTTTACCCTGACCCTCGACGGTATGCCCAGTGATCTCAAGGTTTTTGAGTTCACGGGCAGCGAAGCCATCAGCGAGCCTTATCGCTTTGACCTTGAACTGGTCAGCGAGCAGCCGGACCTTGACCTTGAGAGCCTGCTGCACCGTCAGGCTTTCCTGGGCTTTGATGCCCAGGGACATGGCGTTCACGGCCAGATCTACCGCGTTGCCCAAGGTGATTCCGGCAGGCGGCTAACGCGTTACCAGATCAGCCTGGTGCCACGCTTGGCGTACCTGCAACACAGCAGTCACCAGCGAATGTTCCAGCACCTGAGCGTGCCGCAGATCATCAAGCAGGTGTTGGAGGGGCAGGGCATCCACGGGGATGCTTTCGAATTCCGGTTGGGCGGTGTGTATCCCGTGCGCGAGTACTGCGTGCAGTTCGGTGAAAGCGATTTGGGGTTTATCCAGCGGCTGTGTGCCGAGCAGGGGATTCACTACCATTTTCAGCACAGTCCCGACGGTCACCTGTTGGTGTTTGGTGATGACCAGGCGGTGTTCGCCCAGGGCGAGCAGCCAACCGACTATGCACCGGGCTCCGGAATGGTCGCCGACACGCCGGTGATCAAGCGTTTTTCGGTGCGCCTGGAGACACGTACGACAGGCGTAAACCTGCGCGATTACGACTTTCGCAAACCGCGTCTGCAGCTGGAAAGCGAAGTGCTGGTTGAGCAGCTTCCTTCCCTGGAAGATCACGATTATCCCGGGCATTTTACTGACCGCCCCCATGGCAAACACTTGGCCCAACGGACCCTTGAGCGGCACCGCCGAGATTATCGCCAGGCCCATGGCAATGGCGATCAACCGGCGTTGGTCAGTGGTCAGTTTTTCAAGCTGGCAGCGCATCCGCGTGATGAATGGAATGACCTGTGGCTGGTGACGCATGTCACCCATACCGGCAAGCAGCCGCAAGTGCTCGAAGAGTCTGTGGGCGATGGGGGGCTGCAGGGCTATGGCAACACCTTCGTCGCCACACCTTGGGACACTGTGTTTCGACCCACGCTACCGCCGCCACGTACACCGATATCCGGCTACCAGAACGCCGTGGTCACCGGGCCGGAAGGCAGTGAAATCCATTGCGACGAATACGGCCGGGTCAAGGTGCAACTGGCCTGGGATCGCGCCGGGGAGCACAACGAACATTCCAGTTGCTGGTTGCGGGTAGCCAGCGGCTGGGCCCACGAGCATTACGGTGCAGTGTTGATCCCGCGAGTGGGCATGGAAGTGCTGGTGGGTTTCGTTGACGGTGACGCCGATACGCCGTTGGTGGTCGGCTGCCTGGCCAATGCGGCGACGCCGGTGCCGCTGGACCTGCCGGCCGACAAGACCCGCAGCATCTTCCGTAGCCAGACCAGCCCCGGCGGCGGTGGCTACAACGAGCTGCGCATCGAGGATCGCAAGGGCGCCGAGGAAATCTACCTGCGCGCCCAGCGCAACTGGACCCAGCACGTACTCCACGACCAGCACGTGCAGGTCGATAACCAGCGCAACGTGATCGTCAAAGGCCTTGATCGTCACGAGCTTCAGGGTGAAGAACAGCGCACGACCCACGGCAACCGCCTGACCGAACTCAAGCAGGATGATCACCTGATGATCGCCGGCTCGCAGCAGCTGCGGGCCGGTCTGACGATTAACATTGGCGCGGGACAAAGCGTCGTGATCGACGCGGGCGCCAGCGTGACGCTGCAGGCCGGGGGGCAGTGGATCAACGTGTCGGCGGGCGGGATTTTCAGCAGCGTTCCGATCCAGCTGGGCGGGGCGCCAGCACCGGCGGGGTCGCCGCTGATTCCAGGGCTACAGGAAAAACTGCTGGCGGTAATTCCGGCACCCCTGAGTGCCGTGCAAGTGCTCAGCTTGAAACGCGGTGCGCCCTTTTGTGAGGAGTGCGAGCGTTGCCGGAATGGCGTGTGCAATATGCCTCTGCATCGCAGTGCATCGTTGGCTGGAGGTGCACCATGATTTCTCCTGGGCAGTGGCTTGAGTCTGCGCCGTTGCAGGCGGGTGAGCAGATGTTTGCGGTATTGGGCAATGCCAGTGACTGCAAGCCGCTTGAAGCGTGGCGTCGTTCCGATGGTCGCGCGCTCAGTCCGATCTGGGCGGGTAGCGAGTATGCGGCGTGGGAAGAGGTCATGCCCTACGTTGCGGTGGTTGCCGCTGACAGTGCTTTTCTGGAGTGGGCTACCGAATGTGAAGGTACCGATTGGGGTTGGCTGGCGGTGTCGTCCTGTTCTCTGCAAACCGTTGCCGAGCATTTGCGCAGCCTGACCAAGGTGCTGTTGCCGGAGGGGCAGGCGGTGTTTTTTCGCTTTTGGGATGGAGCCTACACGTTGCGTGTTTTGCAGGCGCTCGGGCCTGGGGCGCGGGAATTGCTCCCTGTATTCAGCCGCTACTGGATCAATGGTTGCCAGCATGAGGTTGCGGTCACGACGCCCGGAGCGGCAAAGCCCAGCCCGTGGTGGCAAGTACCGCCGCAGGTTCTCCAGTACCTGAGTGAGCAATCGAGCGTCACGCGGGTGGACAACCTGCTGCAATGGCTGGAAGAGCAGCGCCCGGACCTGCACAGCGCTTTTGCGCTGGCGACCTTGAAACACAAGGTCGCTCACTTTGTACGCCGGCCGGATGTCAGCCATCAGGCGCTGGCCGCGTGGCTGGTCTCGGAGTTGGGTTGAAGCCTGGGACTGCTGCAAGTCCTCGGTCAGGTCTTCAATGGCCTCTACAGGGCCGAATTTCTCGGTGTAGACCACGCCGTGATAGGCCGGCTCGGGCTGGTTGAGGCCGTGGAATTTCTCCGGGTATTGCGTCCAGGGGAAGGTGCCACTGTCGACGATCACGCCACCCAGCGAGTTGCCATGGGCCCGCTCACCACAGCCCTGCACCTTTGCCCGCGTAAAAGGTAAACTTCGCCCCCTGCGCAGGAGCAACCATGAATTATCGTCACGCCTTTCACGCCGGCAACCACGCCGATGTCTTCAAACACCTGACCTTGACCCGCCTCATCGCCCTGATGTCGCGCAAGGAGCAGCCGTTTGCCTATCTCGATACCCACGCCGGCATCGGTCTGTACGACCTGCAGGGCGACCAGGCAAACCGCACCGGTGAATACCTGGAAGGCATCGCACGCCTGTGGGGCCGGGCCGACCTGCCGCCCTTGACCGCTGACTACATGCGCGTGCTGCACGAGATGAACCCCGATGGCGAGTTGCGCTACTACCCGGGCTCACCGGAGCTGGCACGGCGCCTGACGCGGCCCCAGGACCGTGTGTTGCTCAACGAGAAGCACCCGGAAGACGGCCTGCTGCTCAAGGACAACATGAAGGGCGACCGTCGGGTGAAAGTCCACCTTGGTGAAGGCTGGCACGTGCCACGGGCGCTGCTGCCGGTGCCGGAAAAGCGCGCGCTGATGCTGATTGACCCGCCGTTCGAAAAGCTCGACGAGATGCAGCGCTGCGCCGCGTCCCTCAAAGAAGCCGTGAGCCGGATGCGCCAGACAGTGGCCGCGATCTGGTACCCGGTGAAAGACCAGCGCATGCTGCGTCGCTTCTACCAGGACCTGGCCGGCACCGGTGCGCCGAAGTTGCTGCGAGTGGAATTGCTGGTGCATCCGCTGGACACGCCGAACACCCTGACGGGCTCGGGTTTGGCGATTGCCAATCCGCCGTGGGGGCTGGAGGAAGAATTGCGTGAGCTGCTGCCATGGTTGTCCAAGCAGCTTGGGCAAACCCAGGGTGGGTGGCAGATGGATTGGCTGATCGCCGAATAGTTGTATCGTTTGCTGGATCGCTATCGCGGGCAAGCCTGGCTCCCACATTGGAACGCATTCCAATGTGGGAGCCAGGCTTGCCCGCGATGCTTTTGGCGTCAGATCGGGCAGGTCACGCCTGTGCCGCCAATCCCGCAGTAGCCCTGGGGATTTTTCGCCAGGTACTGCTGGTGGTACGCCTCGGCGAAGTACACCGTCGGCGCTTCTTCGATTTCCGTGGTGATGGTGCCCAGGCCTGCCTTGGTCAGTTCATTCTGATACGCCTGTGCACTGGCCTTCGCTGCCTCCAGGTGCTCCGGCTTGACCGCATAGATCACCGAGCGGTACTGGCTGCCGATGTCATTGCCCTGGCGCATGCCCTGGGTCGGGTTGTGCAGTTCCCAGAACATTTTCAGCAGCTCTTCGTAGCTGATCTTGTCCTGGTCAAACACCACCAACACCACTTCGCTGTGGCCGGTCAGGCCCGAGCAGACTTCTTCGTACGTCGGGTTCGGCGTGTAGCCGCCGGCATAACCCACCACCGTGCTGACCACGCCGTCACGCTGCCAGAAGCGCCGCTCTGCGCCCCAGAAGCAACCCAGGCCGAAGATCGCAAACTCTACGTTGTCGACAAACGGGCCGAGCAGCGGGTTGCCGTTGACGAAGTGCGTCTCGGGCAGGGACATTGGGGTTTCACGGCCAGGCAAAGCTTGATCTTGAGTGGGGAGCACGTTTTTGTTCACCAGAATTTCCGAGCGCAAGACCATGATCAGTCCTCTCAGTCAGATTGAGTTACAGATAAGAATTCAGACTGCCAGTGTGCCCGAGTGTTACAGCGCTGTCAGGCGATTGGCCCGCGAGGATAGCGTTTAAGCATCTTCAACAACTCGGACCCCGGGATTGGCCGGTCGAACAGGTAGCCCTGGCCGACGTCGCAACGGTGGCGGCGCAGGAACGCCAGCTGTTCGGCGGTCTCGATGCCTTCGGCCACGACCTTGAGCTTGAGGTTGTGGGCCATGGCGATCACCGCCGAGGTGATTTCCATGTCGTCCTGGTTGTCCGGGATTTCATGAATGAAGCTGCGATCAATCTTGATGATGTCGATCGGGAATTTCTTCAGGTAGCTCAGCGACGAGTAACCGGTGCCGAAGTCATCCATGGCCAGGGTCAAGCCAAAGCTCTTCAGTTGGTCCAGTTGCAGGCGTGTGTCTTCGGTGGCTTCCAGCAGCAGGCCTTCGGTCAGCTCCAGCTCCAGCAGGTTGGCCGGCAACTGTTCTTCCTTGAGGATCGCGGCAATCGAGGCCACCAGGTCCGGGTCGGAAAACTGCTTGGGCGACAGGTTGATCGCCACCTGCAAGTTGCCCATGCCGGCGGAGGTCAGTTGCCGGCTCATGCGGCAGGCCTGGCGGGCGATCCATTTGCCGATGGGGATGATCAATCCGGTCTCTTCAGCCACGCTGATGAATTGATCAGGGCGGATCATGCCTTTTTCCGGGTGGTTCCAGCGCAACAGCGCTTCCATGCCCAGCAGGCGGCCGCTGCGCAGGCACAGCTTGGGCTGGTAGAACACGTCCAGCTCGTTCTGGGTCAGGGCGCGACGCAGGTTGTTTTCCACGAACAGCTTGTAGCTGGCTTCGGCGTTCAGTGCTTCGGTAAACACCTGAACCTGGTGTTTGCCGTTGGCCTTGGCCTTGTGCAGCGCCAGGCCTGCGTTACGCATCAGGGTTTGCGGGTCGCGGCCATGCAGGGGCGCGCAGGCCAGGCCCACGGAGCCGGTGACACTGATCAACTGGTTGTCGACGAACATGGGCTTGTCGAGGGTGGCCAGCAACTGGCTGGCGACCTGCTGGCCACTCTCAAGGTCCGTATCGTCCAGCAGCACGGCAAATTCGTTACTGGCAAACCGCGCCAGGCTGCCGCTGGCGCTCAGGCTGTTGCGCAGGCGCCGGGCCAGGCTGATCAGCAGTTTGTCACCGGTCTGGTGGCCAAGGCTGTCATTGATCCGCTTGAAGTTGTCGATGTCTACCAGCAGCAGGCTGATGGGGCTGTCGCTGTCCCGGGCAAAACGTTCGTCCAAGTTGCGGATGAATGCAGGCCGGTTGCCCAGGTTGGTCAGGTTGTCGGTGTAGGCCAGGCGTTCGATGCGTTGCTGGGCCAGCTTGGTCTGGGTGATGTCTTCGTAGATGCCGATGTAATGCGTCAGCTCACGGTTGTCGCCATAGACCTTGGAGATCGAGAGCTGGCCCCAGTAGGGTTCCAGGTTTTTGCGCCGGCTCTTGAATTCACCTTGCCAGCTGTTGCTCTTGGCCAGGCTTGAAGGCGCATCGAACAGCAGCTCACTCAGGTTCTCCAGCGCCGGCAGTTCCGACAGCAGGTGGCCGTGGACTTCTTCGGTGCTGTACTGGGTGATCGCGGTAAAGCTGGGGTTGACGTACTCCACCACACCGTCGCAATTGACCAGCAGGAACGCGTTGGCGCTTTGCTCCACGGCCCGCTGGAACAAGTGCAGGGCGCTGGTGGCAGTGCGGCGGTTGTGGTTGTTGATGACCTGGGCGAACTGGTCGGCCAACTCGCCGGCAAACGCGATTTCATCGGACTGCCAGGCGCGGGTGCTGCCGCTTTGCTCCAGGCACAATACGCCGACCACGTTGCCATCGACGCGAATGCTCGCATCGAGCATGGCGTGGATGTCCCGGGGGCGCAGGCTCTCGGCCATCTCCCGGGTGCGCGGGTCACGCATGGCGTTGGTGGCGTCGATGGCGCGGCTGGTTTGCAGGGCTTCCAGGTAATCCGGGAAGCCGCTGGCGTCGATAGTCTCGGGTAAGTGGTGTTGCTGATCGTCGCGGTGGTAGGCGGAAATCGGCACCAGGTGCTGGTTTTCGAGGTTCCAGATGCTGGCGCAGTCAATCTGGTAGATATCGCAGGCACTGCGGGTAATCAGTTCGGCGGCTTCTTGCAGCGAATTGTTGGTGCTGTAGCGCTGGCGGGCCAGCAGCAGGATCAGCTCCTGCTGGGCGCGCACCCGCTCAAGGTGTTGCAGTTGTTCCTGCTGGGCGCGCTGGTTGAGTTCCAGGGCGATCTGCAGGCGGCTGTTCTGGCTTTCCAGATCTGCCGCCGGGGCCACCGGGATATCGCTGAACAGGCCGTCGACCACCATCAGGTAGCCGCGCAGCAGGTGGCGGTTGTGTTGTTTGTAGGCCTCGCCCAGTTCCAGCAGGCTCAGCGGGCCGTCATTGGTGTGCAAGGTGTAGCGCACCAGGTAATGCGGGCTGACGGTCAGCTGTTCCTGAATCGCATCATGCAGCTGATAGCGTGCCTGGGGCTCCATCAGGCTGGCGTACGGCGAGCCGATCAGGGCGCACAGTTCCACCGCGGGCAGGCCGAACTGGCGTTCGCAATTGGGGTCGAGGTACAGCAGGGCCCAGCTTGCCTCATTAAGCCGCTCGAAACGCAGCATACCGAGGCGCGAAGGCACCGGTAATTGCGTCACTACCTCGGCCGCCGTACGGGCGACATCGGGTTGGCTTTTCATGGGGAAACTCGCTTGGAAAAATGCGCATCGCGCCGGGCTCACGCCCTCTTTACTGTTGCCTGCGGCAAGGTTGCATCATGCAGCACGGGCTGACAAGAGAGGATGAAGGCTAAGTGCTATAAGTGTGTTATCGGCCAGCGAGCGGTTTTCTGCAACCGGGGTGATGGGCGGTGTACAACCTAAAATTTCGTGTCCAACTTTTGTGCGAAAAGCAGGCAAAAAAAGCCCCGCCAGTTGGCGGGGTTGAGGTACGAGCGTGGCGCTCGGAAATCGGTGAAGCCAGGTCTTCTGCACGGGCAGAAGACCTGTTGAGGCTTAAAGCAGGATGGTGCGGATGTCGTTCAGCAACTGGCTCAGGCGCTGAGTGAAGCGTGCAGCCGCGGCGCCGTTGATCACACGGTGATCGTAGGACAGCGACAGTGGCAGCATCAGCTTCGGCTGGAACGCTTTACCGTCCCATACAGGCTGGATGGTGGCCTTGGAAACACCGAGGATCGCCACTTCCGGCGCGTTGACGATTGGCGTGAAGCCAGTACCGCCAATGTGCCCGAGGCTGGAGATGGTGAAGCAAGCGCCTTGCATGTCGTCCGGGGTGAGCTTCTTGTCGCGGGCCTTGGCAGCCAGTGCGGCAGCCTCAGCGGCAAGCTGCAGCAGGCTCTTCTGGTCGACGTTCTTGATGACCGGTACCAGCAGGCCATCTGGCGTGTCGACGGCAAAGCCGATGTGCACGTACTTCTTGCGAATGATCGCCTTGCCGCTAGGCGCCAGCGAGCTGTTGAAGTCTGGCAGTTCCTTGAGCAGATGCGCGCAAGCCTTGAGCAGCAGTGGCAGCACGGTCAGTTTCACGCCAGCCTTCTCGGCGACGGCTTTCTGCGCAACGCGGAAAGCTTCCAGGTCGGTAATGTCGGCCTGGTCGAACTGAGTCACGTGCGGGATGTTCAGCCAGCTGGCGTGCAGGCCGGCCGCACCGATTTGCATCAGGCGGGTCATCGGCACTTCTTCGATTTCGCCGAAGCGGCTGAAGTCGACGGTGCGGATCGGCGGAATGCCCGAGCCACCGGTGGCAGCGCCGGCAGCCGGAGCTTCCTTGGCCTTCTGCATCATGGATTTGACGTAAACCTGCACGTCTTCCTTCAACACGCGACCGTGAGGACCGCTGGCAGTGACCGCGCTCAGCTCGACGCCGAATTCACGGGCCAGTTGGCGCACGGCAGGGCCGGCATGAACCTTGGCACCGCTTGGCGCAGGTGCAGCCGCCGGGGCTGGAGCAGCCTCGGCTTTTGCAGCAGGCGCAGGGGCGGCGGCAGCCGGTGCGGCTTCAGCCTTGGCGGCCGGGGCAGCGGCGGCTGGAGCGGCAGCAGCAGGCGCAGCAGCGCCCGCCACTTTCAGCTTGAGGATGAAGTCACCAGTACCTACTTCGTCTTCCAGCTTCACGGCAATGCTTTCCACCACACCGGCAGCCGGCGAAGGGATTTCCATGGAGGCCTTGTCGGACTCCAGGGTGATCAGCGACTGGTCGGCTTCGACGGTGTCGCCGACTTTAACCAGCAGCTCGATGATCTTGGCCTTGCCCGACGAACCGATGTCCGGAACATGAATGTCCTGGACGGTAGCGGCGGCAGTTGGAGCAGGTGCAGCAGCCGGGGCCGCTGGGGCCTCGGCAGCGGCAGGCTTTTCAGCAGCAGCCGGGGCAGCAGCAGGAGCGGCCGCCGCAGGGGCCGCATCAGCGGCGCCTTCGATTTCCAGCTCAAGCAGCTCGTCGCCTTCTTTCAGGCGGTCGCCCAGCTTCACTTTCAGGCTTTTGACCACGCCGGCCTTGGGAGCAGGGATTTCCATGCTCGCCTTGTCCGATTCCAGGGTCAGGATGCTCTGGTCGGCTTCGACGGTGTCGCCGACCTTCACAAACAGTTCAATTACTTCACCTTCACCGCTGCCGATGTCAGGTACGCGAATGAGTTCGCTCACAGAAAGTCTCCTCAGCAGTCCAGTGGGTTGCGTTTTTCCGGGTTGATCCCGAACTTGACGATAGCGTCTGCTACCACCTTAGGTTCGATTTCACCACGGTCAGCCAAGGCTTCCAGGGCTGCCAACACCACGAAATGACGGTCGACTTCGAAGAAGTGACGCAGCTTCTTGCGGCTGTCACTACGGCCGAAACCGTCGGTGCCCAGGACTTTGAATTCCTTGGACGGTACCCACTGACGAATTTGTTCAGCAAACAGTTTCATGTAGTCGGTAGAGGCGATCACCGGACCTTTACGGCCAGCCAGGCACTCTTCAACGTAGGTGCGCGCAGGCTTCTGGCCCGGGTGCAGACGGTTGCTGCGCTCTACGGCCAGGCCGTCGCGGCGCAGTTCGTTGAAGCTGGTAACGCTCCATACGTCAGCGCCGACGTTGAACTCTTCACGCAGGATCTTCGCAGCTTCACGCACTTCGCGCAGGATGGTGCCAGAGCCCATCAGTTGCACGTGGTGAGCGGCTTCCTTGGTGTCTTCTTCGAGCAGGTACATGCCCTTGATGATGCCTTCCTCGACACCGGCCGGCATGGCTGGCTGCTGGTAGGACTCGTTCATCACGGTGATGTAGTAGAAAACGTCCTGCTGCTCTTCGGTCATCTTCTTCATGCCGTCCTGGATGATCACCGCCAGCTCATAGCCGTAGGTTGGATCAAAGGTGCGGCAGTTCGGGATGGTGCCCGCCAGGATGTGGCTGTGGCCGTCTTCGTGTTGCAGGCCTTCGCCGTTCAGCGTGGTCCGGCCGGCAGTACCGCCGATCAGGAAGCCACGGGTACGGCTGTCGCCTGCTGCCCAAGCCAGGTCGCCAATACGCTGGAAACCGAACATCGAGTAGAAGATGTAGAACGGCAGCATCGGCTGGTTGTGGCTGGAGTACGAAGTACCGGCAGCGATGAAGGAGCTCATGGCGCCCGCTTCGTTGATGCCTTCTTCGAGGATCTGGCCCTTCTTGTCTTCCTTGTAGAACATCACCTGGTCTTTATCGACTGGCTCGTAGAGCTGGCCGACGGAGGAGTAGATGCCCAACTGACGGAACATGCCTTCCATACCGAAGGTACGGGCTTCGTCCGGGATGATCGGCACGATACGCGAGCCGATTTCCTTGTCCTTGACCAGCTGCGCGAGGATCCGCACGAAGGCCATGGTGGTGGAGATTTCACGGTCGCCCGAGCCGTCCAGGATAGCCTTGAGGGTATCCAGTGGCGGTGTAGGGATGTCGAAAGACTTGGCGCGGCGCTGCGGTACGAAACCGCCCAGTGCAGTGCGACGCTCGCTGAGGTAGCGGGCTTCGGCGCTGTTTGGCTCCGGCTTGAAGAACGGCAGGTTCTCCAGCTCTTCGTCCTTGACCGGGATGTCGAAGCGGTCGCGGAACAACTTCAGGCTGTCGACGTCGACTTTCTTGGTGTTGTGCGCAGTGTTTTTCGCTTCGCCGGCACCGGTGCCATAACCCTTGATGGTCTTGGCCAGGATGACGGTCGGTTGTTCTTTGTGGTTGACCGCTTCGTGGTACGCCGCGTAGACCTTGTACGGGTCGTGGCCGCCACGGTTGAGTTTCCAGATCTCGTCGTCGGACAGGTCTGCAACCATTGCCTTGAGTTCAGGCGTGTTGAAGAAGTGTTCACGTACGAACGCGCCGTCTTTGGCTTTGTAGTTCTGGTACTCGCCGTCGATGACTTCGTCCATGCGACGTTGCAGGATGCCGTCGACGTCTTTGGCCAGCAGTGGGTCCCAGAAACGGCCCCAGATGACTTTGGTCACGTTCCACTGAGCACCACGGAACACACCTTCGAGTTCCTGGATGATCTTGCCGTTGCCGCGAACCGGGCCGTCGAGGCGCTGCAGGTTGCAGTTGATGACGAAGATCAGGTTGTCCAGCTTCTCGCGGCCAGCCAGGGAGATGGCGCCCAGGGATTCTGGCTCGTCACACTCGCCGTCGCCCAGGAAGCACCAGACTTTCTGCTTGCCTTCAGGGATGAAGCCGCGGGCTTCCAGGTACTTCATGAAGCGTGCCTGGTAGATCGCCTGGATCGGGCCAAGGCCCATGGATACTGTCGGGAACTGCCAGAAATCAGGCATCAGCCAAGGGTGCGGATAGGACGAGAGGCCCTGGCCGTCGACTTCCTGGCGGAAGTTGTTCATTTGTTCTTCGGTGATGCGGCCTTCCATGAACGCGCGGGCGTAGACGCCTGGCGAGGTGTGGCCCTGGAAGTAGATCAGGTCGCCGCCGTGTTCGTCGGTCGGGGCCTGGAAGAAGTAGTTGAAGCCGATGTCATACAGGGTTGCGCTGGAAGCGAAGCTGGAGATGTGACCGCCCAGGTCAGAATCTTTCAAGTTCGTGCGCATTACCATCGCCATGGCGTTCCAGCGTACCAGCGAGCGAATGCGGCGTTCCATGAACAGGTCGCCAGGCATGCGTGCTTCGTGGGTAACTGGGATGGTGTTGCGGTATGGCGTGGTGATGGCGTAGGGCAGTTGCGAGCCGCTGCGGGTCGCGAGTTCGCCCATACGGGTCATCAGGTAGTGAGCACGGTCTTCGCCTTCTTTGTCGAGAACCGATTCCAGGGCGTCCAGCCATTCCTGGGTTTCGACGGGATCGAGGTCTTGCATGGCTTGCTCCAGGGCGGAAAGGCTACCAGAATCGGTTGCCTGAAGTTTGCGACTGGCCTTGTGGGCAGACGACATAAATTCTTGGATGGCCGAAGGTTGCTTCGGCGTCCTGTAGTTTTACTACAAATCGTCGGCCATTTCAGCCTTTCGAATGTATATACGAGTAGTAAAACTACACAAGACTGAGCGGATTGCTCGGTCTAGCTGGCGAGCATAATCGTTATTGTTGGTCATTTGCGAACAAGAAAAGGTGAAATCTTGATGTTGCCTGCCAAAATAAATTTAATTTCAGCTATTTATAACCTTTGTTCGACAGTCCTTCACCGAGCGTGGTTCTTGCGTTCACAGCAACAAGCCATTTACGCGCCGATCAAGGATAGACCATGAGCCTTCCCGTGCAGGCCGAATTGCCGGCCATCCTGCTTCCATTTGCCAAGCGGGCCGAGCAGTCATTTCGTGACGCCGTGGCCGGATTGGACGGCGATAATGGCCTTTCTGAGTGGACGCCGCAACGTTGGGCTGACTTTGCCCGTGTGTGCGCCGCCAGTGATTTCGTCATTGAACAGAGTGTTCGTGACCCTTTGATGTTGCTCGAACTGGTGGCCTGGGGCGAACTGGACCGCATGTTTGCCCCCGGCGAGCTGTGCGGCCAGATTGCGGCTGCAGTGCAACAAGCTGAAACAGAAGACGAGCTGGGCCGCGTGCTGCGCCGTCAGCGCACCCGCCAGCAAGTGCGGATTATCTGGCGCGACCTGACCCGACAGGCGGACCTGGTGCAAACCTGCCGTGACCTCTCGGACATGGCCGACGCCAGCATCGACCAGGCTTACCAGTGGTTGTACCAGCGCCACTGCGTCCTGTTCGGCACGCCCACCGGGCGTCGCAGCGGTGAGCCGCAGCACATGGTCATCCTCGGCATGGGCAAGCTCGGCGCCGTGGAGTTGAACCTGTCGTCCGACATCGACCTGATCTTCGCCTACCCCGAAGGCGGCGACACGGTGGGCGTCAAGCGCTCGCTGGATAACCAGGAGTTCTTCATTCGCCTTGGTCAAAAACTGATCAAGGCCCTGGACCCGATGACCGTCGACGGCTTTGTATTCCGCGTCGACATGCGCCTGCGGCCCTACGGCTCCGCCGGGGCGCTGGTGCTCAGCTTCAACGCGCTGGAGCAGTACTACCAGGACCAGGGCCGCGACTGGGAGCGCTACGCGATGATCAAGGCGCGGGTGGTGGCCGGTGATCAGGTAGCCGGCGCGCAATTGCTCGACATGCTGCGACCGTTTGTCTACCGGCGTTACCTGGACTTCTCCGCCATTGAAGCGCTGCGCACCATGAAGCAGCTGATCCAGCAGGAAGTGCGGCGCAAGGGCATGGCCGAGAACATCAAGCTGGGCTCGGGCGGCATCCGTGAAGTCGAATTTATCGCCCAGGCGTTCCAGTTGATTCACGGTGGCCGCGACCTGAGCCTGCAACAGCGCCCGCTGCTAAAAGTGCTGGGCACGCTGGAAGGCCAGGGCTACCTGCCGCCGGCGGTGATCGCCGAGCTGCGCGATGGCTACGAATTCCTGCGCTACACCGAGCACGCGATCCAGGCGATTGCCGATCGCCAGACCCAGATGCTCCCGGACGGCACCGAAGACCAGGCGCGGATTGCCTTCATGATGGGCTTCCCGGACTGGACCGCGTTCCATGAGCGCCTGATGTACTGGCGTGGCCGGGTGGACTGGCACTTCCGCCAGGTGATCGCCGATCCGGATGAAGAAGAGGGCGAAGAAAGCGAGCTGGTGGTGGGCGGTGAGTGGTTGCCGCTGTGGGAAGAGTCCCAGGACGAAGAGGCCGCTTGCCGGCAGTTGCAGGAAGGCGGCTTTACCGACGCGCCCAAAGCCTTGAAAACCCTGGCTGGCCTGCGCAGCAGCCCGCAATTGCGCGCCATGCAGCGCCTGGGCCGCGAGCGTCTGGATGCGTTTATCCCGCGCCTGCTGGCCCAGGCCGTCGAGCACGCCAACCCGGACCTGGTACTTGAACGCGTATTGCCGCTGGTGGAGGCCGTCGCCCGACGTTCCGCGTATCTGGTGCTGCTGACGGAAAACCCCGACGCTTTGCGCCGGCTTTTGACCTTGTGCGCCGCCAGCCCGTGGATTGCCGAGCAGATCACCCGCTTCCCGCTGTTGCTGGACGAATTGCTCAACGAAGGTCGCCTGTTCAAGCCGCCATTGGCGCCAGAACTGGCGGCGGAGTTGCGCGAACGCCTGACACGCATCCCCGAGGATGACCTTGAGCAACAGATGGAAGCCCTGCGTCACTTCAAGCTGGCTCACCGCCTGCGGGTGGCCGCCTCGGAAATCGCCGGCAGCCTGCCGCTGATGAAAGTCAGCGACTACCTGACCTGGCTCGCCGAAGCCATCCTCGAACAAGTGCTGGCCCTGGCCTGGCGCCAGACGGTCGCCCGGCATGGTTCGCCGCAGCGTGTGGACGGCACCTTGTGCGATCCCGGCTTCATCATTGTCGGTTATGGGAAAGTCGGCGGCATCGAATTGGGGCATGGTTCAGACTTGGACCTGGTGTTCATCCACGACGGCGACCCGCAAGCCGAGACCGACGGCGTCAAGCCAATCGACGGCGCGCAGTTCTTTACCCGGTTGGGCCAGCGGATCATTCACCTGCTGACCACCCAGACCAACTCCGGGCAGTTGTATGAAGTGGACATGCGCCTGCGGCCCTCGGGCGCGTCCGGTTTGCTGGTGAGTTCCCTGGGCGCGTTTGCGCGTTATCAGGAAAACGAAGCCTGGACCTGGGAACACCAGGCGCTGGTGCGTGCGCGGGTGCTGGTGGGCAGCCAGGATGTCGGCCGTGCTTTCGAGCAGGTAAGGGCGCAGGTGTTGGGCCGCGCGCAGGATCTGGACAAGCTGCGCCAGGAGGTCAGCGAGATGCGCGCGAAGATGCGCGACAACCTCGGCACCAAGTCCACGGCGGCGGGAACGGCGGCGAATGCCTTCGAACCCACGGTGGCCTTCGACCTCAAGCAGGACGCCGGAGGTATCGTCGATATTGAATTTATGGTGCAATACGCGGCTTTGGCGTGGTCTGCGCAACATCCATCGTTGCTGCGCTACACCGACAATATCCGCATTCTGGAAGGGCTGGAGCAGGTCGGGCTGATGCCCGCCGCCGATGCCCATTTGCTGCGCGAGGTGTATAAAGCCTACCGTTCCGCCGCACACCGCCAGGCCTTGCAGAACGAGGCCGGTACGGTGGCCGGGGACCAGTTCGCTGACGAACGGCGCCAGGTGCAGCGTATCTGGCATGAACTGGGGTTAAGCTGAAGCACTATAAATAAGGCGGGGAGGCATGAGCCTCCCCGTATCGTTTGTGGAAACTACATGAATATTCTGATCGTTGGGCCCAGTTGGGTCGGTGACATGGTGATGGCACAGACACTGTTCCAGTGCCTCAAACAGCGCCATCCCGATTGCCAAATCGACGTGCTCGCCCCCGAGTGGAGCCGGCCGATTCTTGAGCGCATGCCCGAAGTGCGTCAGGCCTTGAGCTTCCCGCTCGGCCACGGCGCGCTGGAACTGGCGACCCGTCGACGTATCGGCAAGTCCCTGGCCGGCCAGTACGATCAGGCGATCCTGTTGCCCAACTCGATGAAGTCGGCACTCGTGCCGTTCTTCGCCGGCATTCCCAAGCGCACCGGCTGGCGTGGCGAGTTTCGCTATGGCCTGCTCAATGACGTGCGCAAGCTCGACAAGGCCCGCTACCCGCTGATGATCGAGCGCTTCATGGCCCTGGCCTACGCGCCGGGTGCCGAACTGCCTACGCCTTATCCGCGCCCGAGCCTGCAAATCGACCCGGTTACCCGCGACGCCGCCCTGGCCAAGTTCGGCCTGGAGCTGGACCGTCCGGTGCTGGCGCTGTGCCCTGGTGCCGAGTTTGGCGAGTCCAAGCGCTGGCCGTCGGAGCATTACGCCAAAGTCGCGGAGATGAAGATTCGCGAGGGCTGGCAAGTCTGGTTGTTTGGCTCGAAAAACGATCATTCGGTGGGCGAGGATATTCGCCAGCGCCTGATCCCGGGCCTGCGTGAAGAGGCGGTCAACCTCAGTGGCGACACGTCCCTGGCCGAGGCCATCGACCTGCTGTCCTGCGCTGACTCGGTGGTCTCCAACGACTCCGGCCTGATGCACGTGGCGGCCGCGCTGAATCGCCCGCTGGTGGCGGTGTACGGCTCGACGTCGCCAGGGTTTACCCCGCCGTTGGCCGACCAGGTCGAAGTGGTGCGCCTGGGCCTGGATTGCAGCCCGTGTTTCGATCGCACCTGCCGTTTCGGCCACTACAACTGCCTGCGCCAGTTGCTGCCGCAACCCGTCAGCGACGCCTTGCAGCGGTTGCAGGGCTCCGTGGTCGAGGTCCGTTAAGTTGCGGGTTCTGGTAATCAAGACCTCATCCCTGGGCGACGTAATTCATGCCTTGCCGGCGTTGACCGACGCGGCGCGAGCGATCCCCGGCATCCGGTTTGACTGGGTGGTGGAAGAAGGCTTTGCCGAGATTCCCACCTGGCACCCGGCGGTGGACAAGGTGATTCCGGTGGCGATCCGCCGCTGGCGCAAGAACCTCTGGCAGACCTTCAAGAGTGGCGAATGGCGGCGCTTCAAAAAGAGCGTGCAGTCGACCAAATATGACTTGGTGATCGACGCCCAGGGCTTGCTGAAAAGTGCCTGGCTGACCCGCTACGTGCGTGCTCCGGTGGCCGGCTTCGACAAGCAGTCGGCGCGTGAGCCGTTGGCGGCGCATTTCTATTCCCGGCGATTGGCCGTGGCCCGTGGGCAGCATGCGGTGGAGCGCTTGCGCCAACTGTTTGCCGTGGCCCTCGGGTATGACCTGCCAAAAGGCCTGGGCGACTACGGCCTCAGCGTCGAAAAACTGCTGGGCCTGCCGCCGAAAAAACCGTTTGTACTGCTGCTGCACGGCACCACGTGGGACACCAAGCACTGGCCGGAAGCCTACTGGCGCGACCTGGCCGAGCGCATGGACCGTTTTGGCGTGGACGTGAAATTGCCGTGGGGCAATGCCGTCGAAAAAGCCCGTGCCGAACGGTTGGCCAAAGGCCTGAAAAACGCCGAAGTGCTGCCCAAGCTGAACCTGGCGGGCGTTGCCCGTGTGCTGGCGGGTGCCAAGGCGTGTGTCGCGGTAGACACCGGCCTCGGCCACCTCGCCGCCGCGCTGGATGTGCCGACGATTTCCCTGTTCGGTCCGACCAATCCCGGCCTGACCGGCGCCTACGGCAAGGCGCAGATCCACCTGGCCAGCGACTTCCCGTGTGCGCCGTGCCTGCAAAAGAAATGCACCTATCAACCGACCGCCGAAGACCAGCGCCGGTTTGATATCAAGCGCGAGTGGCCATTGTGCTTCACTCGCCTGAACCCTGAGCGTGTCGCAACGCGATTAAGCACGTTGTTATTGGCTGAGGAACACTGATGCAACTGGCTTTTGTCCTCTACAAATACTTCCCCTTTGGTGGCTTGCAGCGTGACTTCATGCGCATTGCGCTGGAGTGCCAGCAGCGCGGCCATAAAATTCGCGTCTACACGCTGATCTGGGAAGGCGACGTTCCACCGGGCTTTGAAGTGTTGGTGGCGCCGGTCAAGGCGCTGGTCAACCATCGGCGTAATGAAAAGCTCTACGCCTGGATCCAGGCCGACCTGGCCAAGCGGCCGGTTGACCGCGTGGTGGGCTTCAACAAGATGCCGGGGCTGGACGTGTACTTCGCCGCCGACGGTGTGTTCGAAGACAAGGCACAGACCCTGCGCAACCCGATGTATCGCTGGTTCGGCCGGTACAAGCACTTCGCCGAATACGAGCGTGCAGTGTTCGACAAAGACGCCAGGACGCAAATCATGGTGCTTTCCGAGCACCAGCAGCGGCTGTTCACCCAGTATTACGGCACCCAGGCCGAGCGTTTTCATTTGCTGCCGCCAGGTATCGCCCGCGACCGCCGCGCGCCGCCCAACGCTGCCGAGATCCGTGCCGAGTTTCGTCGCGAATTCGGCCTGGCCGACGATGATTTGCTGCTGGTGCAGATCGGCTCGGGCTTCAAGACCAAGGGCGTCGATCGCAGCCTCAAGGCCGTGGCCGCGCTGCCGTCGAACCTGAAGAAACGCGCCCGGCTATTTGTAATCGGGCAGGACGACCCCAAAGTATTCCAATTGCAGAGTGCTGCGTTGGGCCTGGGCGACCAGGTGCAGTTCTTCAAGGGCCGCAGCGATATCCCGCGTTTTCTGCTGGGCGCCGACCTGTTGATCCACCCCGCGTACAACGAGGCGGCCGGCATGGTGCTGATCGAAGCGGTGGTCGCCGGCCTCCCGGTGCTGGTGAGCAAGGTCTGCGGCTACGCGTTTTACATCGACAAGGCCCAGAGTGGCCGAGTGTTGGACGAGCCGTTCGAGCAGGCTCAGCTCAACCAGTATCTGGTGGATATGCTCGACGATCCACAAGCCCGCGCGGCCTGGAGCCGCAATGGTCTGGCCTTCGCTGAGACGGCCGACCTCTATAGCATGCCGCAGTACGCTGCGGACCTGATTCTGGCGGAGCCAAACCGATGAAGTTGATTCTTGCCGAACCGTTCAAGACCCTGTGGGCCGGACGCGATGCGTTCGCCGAAGTCGAGAAGCTGGACGGCCAGGTGTTTCGTGAGCTGGCCGCGCGCCGTACCCTGCGTACGGAAGTGGAAGGCCGCCATTATTTTGTAAAGATCCACCGGGGAATTGGCTGGGGTGAAATCCTCAAGAACCTGATCACGGCCAAGTTGCCCGTCTTGGGCGCAGGCCAGGAGTGGGACGCGATCCAGCGTCTGCAGGAACTCGGCGTGCCCACCATGACCGGCGTGGCCTTTGGTGAAAAGGGCAGCAACCCGGCCGACCAGCACTCGTTCATCGTCACTGAAGAGCTGGCGCCTATCGTCAGCCTTGAAGACCTGACCATGGACTGGGTCAAACAGCCGCCCGTGCCGGCGATTCGGCATGCCTTGACCGTTGAGCTTGCACGCACCCTGGGCATGATGCACCGGGGTGGCGTGAACCATCGTGATTGCTACCTGTGCCACTTCCTGTTGCACACCGACCAACCGGTTACCGTGCACAACATCAAGCTCTCGGTGATCGACCTGCACCGTGCCCAGGTGCGTTCGAAGATTCCCCGGCGCTGGCGTGACAAGGACCTGGCGGGGCTTTACTACTCCGCCCTGGAGATCGGTTTGACCCGGCGCGACAAACTGCGGTTTCTCAAGGCCTACTTCCAGCAGCCTTTGCGCCAGATCCTGAGCGAGCAAAGCGCGCTGCTGGCGGCGCTGGAACGCATGGCCGCCAAGCTTTACGCACGCAAGCAACGATACGGGGATGCGCTCTGATGGCGGGTTGGAACCTGGAACCTGCTTACGCCGCCCTGGCGGATGACTTTGGTAGCCTGGAGGCGGTGTTCGCCTTGCAAGGGGAGCGCCTGACCCGCGATCCGTTGTCCGAAGTGATTCGCGTGGAGCGCGGCGGGGTCAACTATTACGTCAAGCGCTACGTCGGCGCGGGCAAGGGTTTGCGCCGCTACCTGGGCAAGCCACGGGTCAAGTCCGAATGGCAGAACCTCAAGCGTTTCGCCAAGTGGGGCATTCCTACCGCCGACGTGATTGCCTGGGGCCTGGAGCGTAAAGGCCTGGCTTATCACCGTGGCGCGATGATCACCCGCGAACTGCCGAAGACCGAAGACCTGTCGGCATTGGCCGAGCGCAAAGACCCGCGACTGTCTGACCCGGTGTGGGTCAATAACATCAGTCGCCAGCTCGCTGAATACACGCGGACCATGCATGACAACCGGTTTACCCACAACGATTTGAAGTGGCGCAACCTGTTGGTCGACGACCAGCAAACCCTGTACTTGATCGATTGCCCCAACGGCGATTTCTGGCGCGGGTTCTGGCTCAAATACCGCATTACCAAGGACCTGGCTTGCCTGGACAAGGTCGCCAAGTATCACTTGTCGGCCACCCAACGCCTGCGCTTCTACATGCAGTACCGTCAGCGCAAGCACTTGAGTGCGTCGGATAAACAGCGAATTCGCCACGTGGTGAAGTTTTTCGAGGGGCGAGAATGAGCGATTTCCTGGCGGCCGAAGACCGAGCATTGCTTGAGCGCAACGGCCTCGGCACTTTTGATGCGCTGTGGGCCAAGCAACTGGATGCCGTGGACGAGCCCAATACCAGCCGTGGCGGTTGGAGCAGCGTGTTTCGCCTCGAACTCGAAGGCCAGGGCTATTACCTCAAGCGCCAGAGCAACTACTTGACGCGCACCTTGCACCGGCCGTTTGGCGAGCCGAGTTTTGCCCGTGAGTTTCGTAATATCAGCCGCTATCAAAAGCTGGGTATTCCGGCGTTGCAGGCGGCGTTTTTCGGTGAGCGCAAAGTGGCGGGCGAACATCGGGCGATGTTGCTGACCCGGGCGCTGGATGGCTGGAATGACCTGGATTCATTGCTGGAGCAATGGGCTGAATTGAGCGGCGCGCAACAGCGCGCGATCCTGTTGGCCTGCGGTCAGTTGGCGCGCCGGCTGCACAGCGTGGGCCAGGTACATGGCTGTTTTTATCCCAAGCATATTTTCCTGCAGGCCGCCGGCGACGGTTATGCGGCGCAGTTGATCGACCTGGAGAAAACCCGCCCGTTGTTGTTCGGCTGGCGTGACCGGGTCAAGGACCTGGAGCCACTGTTGCGCCGTGCGCCGCAGTGGTCCGACGATCAGGTTCGCCAGCTATTGGCGGCGTATCTGGATCAGCCTGAGGACAGTGCGTTGGTCGCAACGTGGCACCAACGGCTGGCGGCCCGGCGCAGTCACAAGGAGAACCGTTGATGCGTTTGTCCGAACTGAAAAGTGCCGGCCGCGCGCCCAGTCTGCCTCTAAGCATCGAACTGGCTGATGCTGCCGGTCCTGGCCAGTTGCAACTGCTCAGCCTGTTGCGGGTATTGCCGGGCCAGCGCTATGTCGGCGCAGCGGTGTGGCGTGGGCGCCCGGTGCTGGCCAAGCTGCTGGTGGGCAGCAAGGCGGCGCGGCATTTTCAGCGCGAACTCAAGGGTGTGCGGCTGCTGGCCGAACAAGGCCTGACCACGCCGCTGTTGTTGGCCGATGGCCTGCAAGAGGGCGAGGGCGGCTGGCTGCTGTTTGAGTTTCTGGAAGGCGCCGACAGCCTGGCTGATGCCTGGCACGCCGTTGAAAGTTTGCCGCCATTGGCCGACGAGCAACAGGCAGTGCTGGCCGAGGCGTTGGGCGCGATTGCACAAATGCACGCCAAGGGCCTGTGGCAGGAAGACCTGCACCTGGACAACCTGCTGCGCCAGGACGGCAAACTGTATTTGATCGACGGTGCCGGGATCCGCGTCGAAGAGGCGGGCAAGCCGCTGTCCCGCAGCCGGGTGCTGGAAAACCTCGGGGTGTTTTTCGCGCAATTGCCGAAAAACCTCGAGCCGTTTACCGAAGAGTTGCTGGTGCACTACCTGCTGAGCAATGGCGAACACGCGTTGCCGCTGGAAGCGTTGCAGAAGCAGGTGCGCAAGGTCAGCGTCTGGCGCTTGAAGGATTTCCTGGGCAAGGTGGGCCGTGAGTGCACGCTGTTCAGCGTGATGCGCGGGCCGTTTGCCCTGCGCGCGATTCGGCGTGAGGAAGAGGCGGCGATGCTGCCGGTGCTGGAGCAGGCCGATGCGCTGCTTGACCAGGGCCACCTGTATAAAACCGGCGGTGCGGCCAGTGTCGCCAAGGTCGAGGTGGCCGGTCGGCCGTTGGTGATCAAACGCTACAACATCAAGGGTTTTGCCCATTGGCTCAAGCGCTTCTGGCGCCCGAGCCGGGCCTGGCATTCGTGGCGCGAGGGCAATCGCCTGGCGTTCCTCGGTATCGCCACGCCCAAGCCGCTGGCGTTGCTGGAAAAGCGTTTCCTGTGGCTGCGCAGCCGGGCTTACCTGGTGACCGAGTATCTGCCCGGACCAGACATCATTGAGCGGTTTGCGCCGTATGTTGATAGTGGCGAGGCGCCTGAGGCTGAGTTGGTTGCCCTTGATTACCTGTTCGCAGAGCTGATCCGCGAGCGCATCAGTCATGGGGACTTCAAGGGCCATAACCTGTTCTGGCACGAGGATCGCTGGGCGCTGATCGATCTGGATTCGATGTGTCAGCATGGCTCCTTGAGCAGCTTTGCTCCGGCCTATGCCAGGGATCGGGCGCGGTTTATGCGCAACTGGCCTGAGAGCAGTGCGTTGTATCGGGTGATTGATCAGCGGTTGCCGAAAGAAGTGGGTTAGGGGTTTAGGGCCGCTGCGCGGCCCAACGGGAGCAAGCTCCCTCGCCACAGGTCCGGTGTCAGTTGCTAAAAGGTGTACTCGGCACCGGCGCCTGCGTACCACGAGCGTCCTGGCGCTGCTTCGTAATAGCGGCCGTTGCCGTCCCCGACAATCACCGACCCTACGTATTGGCGATCCAGCAGGTTATCCAGGCGCAGGGTTTGGTGAAACGTCCAGTGTTCCACCTTCTGCTCAAAGCGCGCGCGCCAGTTGAATACGCTGTAGCCCGGCGCCGCGTGTTGCTGGTTGGTGTCTTCGACGTAGACCTTGCTGCGGTACATGCCTTCCAGGGCGGTGCTGACCCAGTCCCGGGGTTTCCAGTTCAGTTCGGCGAATAGCGTGGTTTGCGGCACCCCGGGGAGGTAGTTGCCTTTGTCCACGGGTTTGCCGCCGCCGACGAAGTCGCTGTCGTAGGTGGCTTGCAGCCGGGTGTAGGCGATGTTGGTGCTCCACTGCTCGCTGAGCTGGCTTTCGATGCCCAACTCGAAGCCCCGGCGCAGGGTGCGGCCGGCGTTCTGGTAGCTGGTACGGCCGCCGATGGACTGGTCCACCACCAACTCATCCTCGGTGGTGATCTGGAAGACGGCGGCGTTGACCCGTGTGTCATTCAGCTGTGCTTTCAGGCCCACTTCATATTGCGTGCTCTCGGAGGGCTTCAGGCCGAAGTTGAACCCTTCGATATTGCCCGGCGCATACGCCAGTTCCGCCTGGGTGGGGGTTTCGAAACCCTTGCCGGCGCTGACATAGCCGTGCAGCTCGGGCGTGAAGGCGTACATCACGCTCACGGACGGGGTGTTCTTCTGGTAAGTCTTGTTGCCGCTGGAGTCGCCGTTGCTCAGGAACTGGTCGTCGACGTCCAGTTCCATGGTGCTGTGGCGCACCCCGGCTTGCAGGGTCCAGCGGTCGATGGCCCAGTTGGCCTGGATGTACGGATCGAGGCTGCGGGCCGTATCGATTTCATCCCGGCGTAGCTGGCCTTTTACGCCCAGGGTGTTGCCGCTGTAATTCTGATAGCCGTGGCGGCTGTCTTCGCTCTGGTCGAAATCCACGCCGGTGATGATCATCAGTTCACCCGGCACGCTGTCGATCGGCTGCATCCAGCGCACGGAGCCGCCATAGAACTTGCGGTCGAACTGCACCACGCCGCCGCCGCGCTCATTGGCGGGCGTACCTTTGGGAATCGACAGGTACTGAATCACGCTGCGGCGTCCGGTGTAGGCATTCACCTGCAAGGTTGCATCGCCAACATACCGCTCGTAGTTCATCCCCACTTGCTGGTGGTCGATGCTTTTGCGGGTGTTGTACAGCTCCGCAGCGCTGCTCACTGAGCGTGGGTCGGCTTTGTACGCGTCCCAGGTCTGCCCCAGCGGATCCTCTGTTCCGTTCTGCTCGAGGCTGCTGTAGATCAGCGCCAGTTTGCTGTCGTCATCCGGCTCGAAATTCAGCTTGGCGAAGGTCTGGTCGCGGCGGGCGCTGCTGTGATCGCGGTAGCCGTCGGTGTCCATGCGCGAAGCATCAAGCACGAAGCCTGCGCCGTCTGCTGAGCCTTCGGCGGTCAGGTGGTTCTTGCTCAGGCCGTCACTGCCCACCAGGGTTTCGGCGCCGATGCGCGGCGGGCCTTCGCCGTTGCGGGAAAACATCTGGATCACACCGCCTGCATTGCTGCCGTACAGCGTGGCGGCCGGGCCGCGCAGGACTTCAATGCGCTCGGCGGTGTCGAGGTTGAACGTGGCGGCCTGGCCCTGGCCGTCCGGGGTGCTGGCGGGGATGCCGTCGGCAATCAGTTTGATGCCCCGTACACCAAACGCTGAGCGGGCACCGAAGCCGCGGGAGGAAATCTGCAAGTCCTGGGCATAGTTCTGGCGATTTTGCACCACCAGGCCGGGCACGCGGGACAGGGTTTCCGAGGCATTGATGCCCAGTTGGCCGTCGCTGATCTGCTCACGGCTGATGCTGTCCACCGAATAGGGCAGGTCAAACGACGGGCTGGCGCTGCGCGAGCCGGTGACCACGCTGGGGTCGAGGACCAGTGGCGCTTCATCGGCCTGGGCGCCGTTGCACAGCCCTAAAAGACCAGGAAGCAACAGCGCGAAACGAGTAGGAACAACAGCTTTCATGAGCAAACCAACATCCATAGAGCACGCAAAAGCGCGCGAGTTTAACGATTCAGCCAGCCTTTGCCGAATACTCTTCCTACCGTCTGCCGATGCCCATGTCTTACGCAACCCTGGGTTAAGCTGTCTGACTGTTGCCAAAGGGAGTTGCTCATGAATCCTGCAAAGAATCTACTGCTCGCCGCTATTGTCCTTTCGGTCAGCGGTTGCGGCACCATCAACACGGTGTTTCGCCCAGACGCCGTCGCCAGCCAGAACCTCAAGGAATCGCGCAGTTATTGTGAAAACGTGCCGCGTATCTACAGCGGGGTGATCTACGGTTTTTGCACATTGAACGGCGCACCCGACACCACCAAAGAGCACACGCGCGATGCCTCCGGCTCCTTGCCGATCTTCGCTGCGGAGCTTGTGGCCTCCGGCTTGCTCGACACCCTCGTGCTGCCCTACACGGTCTACCGCCAGAACAGGGACGGCAGCATCGAGATTTTCCGCTAGGCCCGCAGTGACAACCGGTCGCCACAATCCCTAGATCATCACGGGACGTGTTTACGCTATAATCCCGCCCTTTAGCTGTTTCTCGCCCAGGCGGGGAGCACACTTTTTTCAGGCGTGACGCGCCTGCATGCAGACTAAAAGAGGCTAGACCCCTGTGGCATTGACGATTCTTGGCCTGTCCGGCGCCCTTAGCCATGATCCTTCCGCAGCCTTGTATATCGACGGCAAGCTGATCGCGGCCGCCGAAGAAGAGCGTTTCGTACGCGACAAACATGCAAAGAACCGCATGCCCTACGAATCGGCAAAGTTCTGCCTGGAACAGGCCGGTATCAAGCCTTCCGACGTTGACGTGGTCGCGATTCCATTCGCCCCCATCAGCCTGTTCGGCGAGGCCCGCTGGCACTATGCCAAGCGTTACTGGTACGCCCCGGACCGCGCCCTCGACGCGATCCTGATGGGCAACCGTCGCTACAAGCGCTATCGCAACAAGATCGTCTGGTGCCTGGAGCAACTGGGCTTCGATCCGAAAAAAATCAAGATCGAACCGGTTGAACACCACCTGGCCCACGCCTCCAGCGCCTATCACTGCTCGGGCTTCCAGGAGAAGACCGCGATCCTCGGGATCGACGGCAAGGGCGAGTACGCCACGACCTTCTTCGGCTACGGCGAAAACGGCAAGATCCACAAGATCAAGGAATTCTACGATCCGGACTCCCTGGGCGGCCTGTATGGCGCGATCACCGAGTTCCTCGGTTTTGAGATGCTCGACGGTGAGTTCAAGGTCATGGGCATGGCGCCGTATGGCGATGCCAGCAAGTACGATTTCTCGCGCCTGGCCTCCTTTGAAAACGGCGAGCTGGTGATCAACACCGACTACGCCAACGTCATCGGCCTGCGCCGCTACAAAGAGAAGGGCAAGGGTTTTTACTTCTCGCCAAAATTGATCGAGTGGCTGGGGCCAAAGCGCGAAGGTGACATCGCCGACGAGCCGTACATCCACTACGCGGCCAGCATGCAGGCACTGTTCGAGAAGCTGGCGTTGCAGATGATCGACCATTACCTGGGCGACATCCTCAAAGACACCGGCAAGCTGGCCTTCGCTGGCGGCTGTGCGCTGAACGTCAAGCTGAACCAGAAAATCATCGCCCGTGACGACGTCAAGGAGCTGTTCGTGCAGCCGGCGTCCGGCGATGCCGGCACCGCGGTGGGTGCGGCAGCCTACGTGTCCCACGCCCGTGGCGTACCGGTAGAGAAGATGGAACACGTCTATCTCGGCCCGTCCTACAGCAACGAAGACGTGATAGCCGCGTGCGCCAAGCACGAGAGCAAGCCGGTCTGGCGCAAGATCGAAAACATGCCCAAGCGCATCGCCAGGATCATGGTCGACGGCAACCCGGTGGCCTGGTTCCAGGGCCGCATGGAGTTTGGCCCGCGTGCCTTGGGCGGGCGTTCGATCATCGGTTGCCCGAGCGCGACCGGCGTGGCTGACCGGATCAACCACCAGATCAAGTTCCGCGAGCGCTGGAGGCCTTTCTGCCCGTCGATGCTCGACACCGTCGCGCCACAGATGATCAAGGTCGATCACCCGGCGCCGTTCATGACCTTCACCTTTGAAGTGTCGGAAGAGTGGAAAACCCGCGTGCCGGAAGTGGTCCATGAAGATGGCACCTCCCGCGCCCAGGTGCTCAAGCGCGAGTACAACCCGCGCTACTACGACATGATGAAAGAGCTGGAAGTACTGACCGGCAACGGCGTGTCGCTGAACACTTCGCTCAACCGTCGTGGCGAAGCGATGATCTGCTCGCCGACCGACGCGCTGAACATGTTCTTCGGCTCCGACCTGCAGTACCTGATCATGGAAGACATCCTGGTGGTCAAGGACGGCGTAGACCCTTATGACGCTGTGGTTTAAATGCTGAACCGCTTCCAGGGCTGGCGTGAACGTGGCTGGACGCCTGTCGAGGCCGAGGTTTACGCCCAGGCCTGGCAGCGTTTTGGCGGCAGCGTGGCGACTCATCCGCAGATTATCGAGCGGCTGGCGCACCTGGCACAGATTCCCGTGCGTTACCTGGGCTGGGAGCAGGATGGCGAGCTGAAAGGCGCGATTGCCACCTGGGGGCGCGACCTGGCCTTGTCCAAGGACGTGCTCAAGCGCAAAGGCAAAAAAGGCCTGTTCGATCTGGGTAACGCCGAGATCATCCTGCCGATTGCCGCCGATGCGCAGTTGCCGTTGCGCCATCGCGCGCGTTATCTGTCGGCGCTGAATGAAGGGCGCGTGAGCACCCTCAAGCCCCAGGCCGAGCAGTTGGCCATGGCGCGCACACCGGAAGAACTGTCGAAGAAGTTTCGCTACAACCAGCGTCGTGAATTGCGCTTGCTGGAAGAGGCGGGCGGCGTGGTGCGGGCGGTCAGCGAGTTTTCCAGCAGTGAGTTGGCGGCGATTTACTGCGACCTGTTCCAGCGACGCTGGGGTTTCCCTGCAGCGGGTGCCGAGCGTCTGGCCGAAGTGCTGGAGTTGCTCAAGGAATTTCTGTTCGGCTCGGTGCTGTTTCTCAATGACGCCGCGATTGCCGTGCAACTGGTGTATCAGGTGCAGGCGCCGGCGTGGGTCAGTGCCGAGTACGTCAACGGGGGTGTCGACCCTGAAACCAAGGCGTTCAGCCCCGGTAGCGTGCTGAGTTTCCTCAACACCCAAAGTGCCTGGGAGCAGGCGCGGGCGAGCGACAAGCCGCTGCGTTTTTCATTCGGCCGTTCCGATCGTGAATACAAGGAGCGCTGGTGCAACCCGGTGCCGGTGTTCAGCGTATGAGCCGCAAGCAGCAACTCCTCAAGCAGCATCGGCGCAACAAGCGCATCGCGCTGTTGGTTGGCCTGTTGCTGTTGGTGGCGGTCGGTGTGCTGGTGGCCTGGTGGTTACCGCCGGTGCTGGCCGTGGTGCTGTGGGGCGCCCATGAAGCCTGGTTTGCCGATCACCTGTTCTACTCGCCTAAAGACGACTATGAGTACGCGTTTCCCGAGGGGAGCGAGTGCGCGGGGCTGCGTCTTGAGGCGGGGCGGCTGGTGTTGGACACGCCCTTGGTGGGCGATGAAACCCTGATCGTCGGTATTGAGCTCAAAAGCGCCTGGCTCGGACGTTTTCTTGACCCCGCAATAGATGTGCTGGGCCTTGAGACGCCGGACCGGCAAGTCTTCGAGCGTGGCGTCGCGGGTCGGCGTTACCTCAACCTGACCGGCGCGGGCGAAGCACTGGCCGCCGGCAAGCTTCGTTTGCGCGGGCGCTTCTGCCGGATCAAGGGGCAGCCGACGCTGTGGCGGTTCCGCCAGCCGGATTACCGTCGCCAACGGGTGATGGTGATCGCCCCTCATGCCGACGATGCCGAATTGGCCGCCTTCAGCCTTTACAGCCAGGCCGATGAGAGCTGGATCGTCACCCTCACGGCGGGCGAAATCGAAGCCGATCACTATCAACAAATGGGCATGCCCAAGGCGGATGCCGCACGGCTCAAAGGCCGCCTGCGTGCCTGGGATAGCGTTACCGTGCCACGCTGGGCGGGCGTTCCCGAGGCGCACTGCGTGCAGTTGGGTTACTTCTGCATGCAGCTGCCGGCGATGCAGGCTGCGCCGGATCAGCCCCAGGCTTCCCGGGAAGCCGGTTTGGACGATACGCGGCTGTTTCGCCAGTTCAATACCCTGGCCTTGCCCGGGGATGTAGACGGCGCGCCGACCTGGAACAACCTGATTGCCGACCTGCGGGCCTTGCTGCTCAAGGCGCGCCCCCAGGTGATCGTGTTGCCGACGCCGCTGCTGGATCCGCACCCGGATCATATCTGTGCGCACGCCGCGATTCTCGAAGCCCTGCTAGGCCTGGAGTGGCAGCCGGGTACATTGCTCGGTTACGCCAATCACCTGCATGATAACGACCGCTGGCCCATGGGCGACTCGGGCGCTGGCGTGGCGTTGCCGCCGCGTTTTGATACCGCGCTTGAGCTGGTGCCGTGCAGCTTGCCGCTGACGCTGAGCCAGCAGCAGGACAAGGCCATGGCCTTAGGCATGATGCACGACTTGCAGCCGCGGGCGCCGTTCAAGCGTCGCGTGCGCAGGTGGTTGCAGCAATTACTGGCGGCCCGCAGTCCATCGCCTTACGGAGAGAATGAATTCTTCCGCAAAGCGGTGCGCCGTCATGAGTTGCTCTGGGTGTTGAAGCAGGATTGAGACCTTATTGAAGGCAGGCTTGCAGTGCCTGCCGCCCCTTTTTCACCGGGCTGCGTGCCCGCAGCCAGATTGCAGCATGGAGAGTTATGAAGCCTCGTTTCAAGGTTTTGCAGTTACAGCCGGACTACAACGTCAAGACCCATGACTTTGCCGACCTCGGCGAGCAGATCGTCAAGGCCTTGCCGGCTGAACGTTTCGAGGTCACATCCGGGTTCCTCAGCGGCCGTCCGCTGCCCGGCCAGCCCCTGAGCGTGGCTGAACACTCCCATTATTTCGAGCTGCCGGAAAAATCCCTCAAGGGCATTCGTTTCGGCGCCATGTGGCAGATCTACAAGTATTGCCGCGAGCAGAAATTCGACGTGGTCATCTGTAACCGCTTCAAGTCGGTCAACATGATGCTCTCCCTCAACCGTTGGCTGAAGATCCCCCTGTGCATCGGCATCTCCCACGGTTTTGGCGAGTACGCCCGTGGCTACCGCCGCCGCCAGACCCAGAAGTGGGTCAGCCCGGCGTGGCGGTTCGTCGGCGTATCAGAGGCGGTCAAGGATTACCTGGTGGACCTCAACTGTGGGTTCACCCGTGAAAACACCACGTATGTCACCAACGCCATCGACATTCCCCAGGCCGAAGCCTTGCAATTGCCTCGCGATGAAGCGCGCAAGGCTCTGGGCTTGCCGCTGGATGCACGGATGATTGGCGCCCTGGGCCGACTGGTGCCAATCAAGGGCCATACCCATTTGCTGCAAGCCTTCGCGACCCTCAAGGACAAATACCCTGAGGCCCAGGTGGGCATTATCGGCTCCGGCCGCGCCGAAGCAGACCTGCTTGCCGACATCGCGCGCCTGGGGCTGACCGGCCGTGCGCACCTGCTGGGCTTCCGTGAAGATGGCATGAAGTACGTGCGTGGTTTCGATATCTGGACTATGCCGTCGCTGTTCGAAGGCCTGGGCCTGGCGTTGCTGGAAGGCATGAGCGGGCATCTGCCGGTCATCGCTTCCAACGGCCCGGCGATGTTGCCGTTGGTGCAGGGGGCGGGCGGCCTGTCCCATGACCCGGGCAATGTCGAGCAACTGGCGGCGGCGCTGGACACGTACCTGGCGCTGAGCGACGAAGAGCTGCGCGCCAAGGGCGAACAAGTGTTCCGCTACCTGGAAGAAAACCACACCCTGGACGAGTTCCGGCACAAGTATTTGAACCTGATCGAAACCGGTCTGCGTGAAGTAGGTAGAGCATGAGTCTGCAGCAACCCCTGGTCACAGTGATCATTGCGTCTTACAACCACGGCCCGTACATCGAGCAGAGCATCCTCAGTGTGCTCGGCCAGACCTACCCCAACATTGAGTTGCTGGTGGTGGACGATGGCTCCAAGGATGACAGTGTGGAGCGCATCCAGCGCTTGCAGGCCGAGCATGGGTTTGACTTCCAGGTCCAGCAGAACCAGGGCCTGACCAACACCCTGAACGGTGCCATCGCCCGCGCCAAAGGCAGCCTGATCGCGCCATTCGGCTCCGATGACATCATGCTGCCCGAGCGCATTGCCACCCAGGTTGCCTACATGGAAGACAAGCCGAAGGTGGGCATCTGTGCCGGCAATATCGAGTTGATTGACGGTGACGGCAAGCCGTACCCGGAGAAGAAGCAGCGCCGCGATCTGCCGTTTCGCAGCCTGGATTTCGATGACCTGTTCATGGATCGCAAGCCCTTTCCCCCGGCGCCGACCCTTATGATCCGCCAGCAGGCGCTGGAAGAGGTCGGCGGTTTCGATCCGCTGATTCCGCTGGAAGACTTGCTGATCGAATTGAAGATCACCCACGCCGGCTACACCATCGACGTGTTGAACGTGGTGATGGCGCGCTATCGCCAGCATGCGACCAACACCTACAAGAATCATCGCTACATGATCCAGAACATCCTCAAGACCTACGGGCTGTTCAGCGATCACCCTGCCTATGATCAGGTTCGCTACAACTTCCTGAACTCGATGTTCCTCAAGACGGCTGACCGCGACCGCCCACTGGCGCGGGAGATCCTCAAGCAGATTCCGTTGAAGTTCTGGGGTCGCAAGACCTTGCGTGGGTTGGTGCGGTTGTACCTGGCACCGCAGCGCAGTTCATAGGGCTTTGGCCGGGCCATTGCGTTCACCGCAATGGCCCGGGGCCTGGAACCCCGGCGATTCAAACCATCACTTGGCCGGGTTCGCTACCTGCGCGACCGGACGATTGAGCTTCAGCACCTGCTCACGGATCTTCGCCGTGGCGCTTGGCGAGGCCGCCGAGGCATAGCCCTTGGCCAATTGCTCGAAATGGGTTTCGAACAGCCAATTACGGTCTTGTGGATAACGTTGCATGTGCCGCAGGTTGCGCTGGCGCAGGGCGTTACGCAGGGCTGACGGGTAGATGCGCATGTCGGCCACGTCGATCAGGCCGAACTCGCCGTCATCCATCAACAGTACGTTGCCCAGGTGCAGGGAGCGGAAGTAGATCCCGCGCTCGTGAAGCTGGGCCATGAACCCGCCGAACCGCTCAATCAGCGATTCCCGCAGGCTACTGTCCAGGCTTTGCAGCGCTTGGCGCAGGGTCAGGCCGGGCAGTGGCTGATAACGTACGGCGCTGCTGGCATCCTGTAACTGGTAGAGATTGAGGATGATTGGCGATGGAACGCCCAAGGCTCGCAGTTGCTCGCTGTTGCTGGCGAAACGCTCCGAATAGGGGTTGAAGCTGCCTGAGGTATACCAGCGACGTGGGCGGAACAGCTTGAGGAAGCTCCCGTCTTCCAGGCGCAGGACCTTTGGGCCCAGGCCATCGGCTTCAATCACGTGAGCATTGGTGCACAACTGCTCGAAATCTTGACGCTTCAGGCTTTGAACGGGCATGCGCAGCAGGCTGCGGCGACGCTGGGCGATGCTCAGTCCGGCGATCAGTGCCAGCGGGATCCATAGCAGAAACCAGTGCTCTTTTGGCCGCGAGAGAATCCCGCCGCCTTCGGTCAGGCCGGCACCGATGCCGTAGGCCAGCAATGACGAGGCCAGGATGAACAGCGGTTGTGCGCGGGCCTTGAAACTTTTGTACAAGCCCCAAACGAGCATGAAGGCCCACGGGATGAAGCCAATGATGCCGACGTAGTACAGCACACCCAGAGCAAAGCTGTGGGGTTCGCGCAGTTGATACCCGTCGGTAAGCGTCAGGTACAGCTCTGAGTCGTAGCTGTGGCCGATCCAGGGATGTTCGGCGATACGCGCAAGCGACATGCCCCAGAGTTCGAAACGGAACGAGCTGCCACGATTGGTGATCAGTTCGGGATAGAACAGCAACAGTGCTGCAGCTCCCAGCGCCATACAGCCGATCAGCAGGGCCGAGCGACGATTGCGACTGGTGAAACTCATCCAGAGCACGGCGAGGACCAGTGCAACCATCGGTGTTCTCGAACCGGTGGCCAGCACCGCGGCGGCCATGATTGCCAGCGCTGGAACGCTGAACCAGAGTACGTGCGCACGCTTGGTGGTCATGCATACGTACAGCCAGTACACGCAGAAGAATCCGAATACGTGAGAGCTCAGCAGCGGATTATCAAGAGCGCCACGCCCGCCGATCATTCGCGAGCCATCCGAGAGGTGGGGAGCAAAAGCCACCAGGCTGCAGGCGCTCGATATCAGCGCAATCAGCGCGGCACAGAAGAAGATCGGCTTGAACAGTTCGCTGCGGTAATGCAACAACAGTCCGAAGCCGACAAACAACGTGAAGGTATTCGGTGGCCGCTTGAACAGGTCGGAGTCTGTCGTGGCCTCAGGGCTCCAGAGCAGGCTTGTGAGCGCCCAGCCCGAGAAAACCAGGAAGGCAATCGCCAGGGGCTCGCGCAATACCTGCTTGAATTCCGTCGGGCGCAGGCACAGCAGCAACAGTGTCGGCGCGGCGAACAGCAGGTAGTAGAACCTGTGCAGGACATTTCGATTGGTGACAAAAAACAGCGAACTCAGTAGCAACAGCAAGCCTATGGGCAGAATCCACAAACAGAGGAAGTCGAAAACGCGATTTGAGCCATATGTAAGGCGCTTGGAGTGCATACAGAAAAGCCGTTCCAGAATAAAGAAAGCCGACCATACTAAAGTAGTGGCTATATAATGTCGCCCGTTGGATCCAACGGGGCCGCGGTTGTGCCGCGTGCAAGTACAACAGAGAAGCTGTGCTAAAGTCAGCCTCCTTTTTCAAAACCGCCGCGTGATATGACCGACTCCAGTCCGAGCGCAAGCCCTTCGAGCTTGAAAATATACTTCCGCCTGCTCAGCTACGTTAAGCCCTATGCCGGCTTGTTCGCGTTGAGTATTGTCGGCTTTCTGATTTTCGCGTCGACCCAGCCGATGCTGGGCTACATCCTCAAGTACTTTGTCGATGGCCTGTCCAACCCCGAAGCGGTGTTGTTCCCCACGGTGCCTTTCCTGCGTGACCTGCAATTGCTGCAGGCCGTGCCGTTGCTGATCATCCTGATCGCCGCGTGGCAGGGCCTCGGCTCGTTCCTGGGCAACTACCTGTTGGCCAAGGTTTCCCTGGGCCTGGTCCACGACCTGCGGGTGCAGCTGTTCAACAACCTGCTGACGCTGCCGAACCGCTACTTCGACAATCACAACTCCGGGCACCTGATTTCCCGCATCACCTTCAACGTGACCATGGTCACCGGTGCTGCGACGGATGCCATCAAGGTGGTGATTCGCGAAGGCATGACGGTGATCTTCCTGTTCGCCTCGCTGCTGTTCATGAACTGGCGGCTGACCCTGGTGATGATCGCCATCCTGCCGTTGATTGCCGTGATGGTCAGCACCGCGAGCAAGAAATTTCGCAAGCAGAGCAAGAAGATCCAGGTCGCCATGGGTGACGTGACCCACGTCGCCTCGGAAACCATCCAGGGTTACCGCGTGGTGCGCAGCTTCGGCGGCGAGGTGTATGAGCAGAAGCGCTTCCTCAAGGCCAGCCTGAGCAACACCAACAAGCAACTGCGCATGACCCGCACCGGCGCGATCTACACGCCGGCGCTGCAACTGGTGATCTACAGCGCCATGGCGGTGTTGATGTTCCTGGTGCTGTACCTTCGCGGTGATGCGTCGGCGGGCGACATGGTGGCCTACATCACGTTGGCCGGCCTGCTGCCCAAGCCGATTCGCCAGCTGTCTGAAGTCAGCTCGACCATCCAGAAAGGCGTGGCCGGTGCCGAAAGCATTTTCGAGCAGTTGGACGAAGACGTGGAAATCGATCGCGGCACCATCGAGCGCGAGAAGGTCAGCGGTCGCCTGGAAGTGCGCAACCTGAACTTCACCTACCCAGGCACCGAGCGCCATGTGCTCAAGGACATCACGTTCACCGCAGAGCCCGGGCAGATGGTTGCCCTGGTAGGGCGTTCGGGCAGTGGCAAGTCCACCCTGGCCAGCCTGATCCCGCGTTTCTACCACCACGAGAGCGGCGAGATTCTGCTCGATGGCGTGGAGATCGAAGACTATCGCCTGCTCAACCTGCGCCGGCATATCGCCCAAGTGACCCAGCACGTGACCCTGTTCAGCGACACCGTGACGAATAACATCGCCTACGGTGACCTGGCCGGCGCACCGCGGGCCGATGTCGAGGCGGCGGCGGCCGATGCCTATGCCAAGGACTTCATCGACCAACTGCCCAAAGGCTTCGATACCCAGGTCGGCGAAAACGGTGTGCTGCTGTCCGGCGGCCAGCGCCAGCGCCTGGCTATTGCCCGGGCCTTGCTCAAGAACGCGCCATTGCTGATCCTCGACGAGGCGACCTCGGCGCTGGACACCGAGTCGGAGCGCCATATCCAGGCGGCCCTGGACAAGGTCATGCAAGGCCGTACGACGCTGGTCATCGCCCATCGCCTGTCGACTATCGAGAAAGCCGACCTGATCCTGGTGATGGACGATGGCCGGATTGTCGAGCGTGGTACCCACGGCGAACTGCTGGCACAAAACGGCTATTACGCCCGCCTGCACGCCATGGGCCTGGACGCACCGATCCCGGCCGACATCACCTGATCCGTAGGAGCCGGCTGGCCGGCGATGGCCTTACCGCGGTTGCACTGAAAAACCGCAGTGAACGCATCGCCGGCAAGCCGGCTCCTACATTGCACAAGCCTTTGACAACCCTGTGTTAATATCGCGCCCCTGTTCATTTTGTATGTGGGTTGCTCCATGAAGTTGTCCATGCCGCGATTCGATCAAGCCCCTGTCTTGGTGGTCGGCGATGTCATGCTCGACCGTTACTGGCATGGCGGTACCTCACGGATTTCCCCTGAGGCACCGGTACCGGTAGTCAAGGTCGAGCAAATCGAAGACCGTCCAGGTGGCGCTGCCAACGTTGCCCTCAATATTGCCGCCCTCGGCGCCCCGGCCTCCCTGGTGGGTGTGACCGGCGACGACGAAGCCGCCGACAGCCTGGCCAACAGCCTGCGTGGCGCTGGCGTGCGTGCGCTGTTCCAGCGCATTCCCCATCAGCCGACCATCGTCAAGCTGCGGGTGATGAGCCGTCACCAGCAACTGCTGCGTATCGACTTTGAAGAACCCTTCGCCACCGATGCCCTGGCCCTCAGTGCCCAGGTCGACGAGTTGCTCGAAGGCATCAAGGTGCTGGTGTTGTCCGACTACGGCAAAGGCGCCCTGAAAAATCACCAGATGCTGATCCAGGCCGCCAAGGCCCGGGGCATTCCGGTGCTGGCTGATCCCAAGGGCAAGGACTTCTCGATTTATCGGGGTGCCAGCCTGATCACGCCGAACCTCAGCGAATTTGAAACCATCGTCGGCGGCTGCGTCGATGAGCACGAGCTGGTAACCAAGGGCGCGAAGCTCATGGCCGACCTCGACCTGGGTGCCTTGCTGGTGACCCGTGGTGAACATGGCATGACGTTGCTGCGCCCTGATCACCCGGCCATGCACTTGCCCGCGCGGGCTCGTGAAGTGTTCGACGTGACCGGTGCCGGTGACACGGTGATCTCCACCCTGGCGGCCTCGATTGCCGCGGGTGAAGAGCTGCCTCACGCAGTGGCCCTGGCCAATCTCGCGGCGGGCATTGTGGTCGGCAAACTGGGTACGGCGGCCATCAGCGCACCTGAGCTGCGCCGTGCCATCCAGCGTTCCGAAGGCTCGGAGCGCGGCGTGTTGAGTATCGAGCAATTGCTGCTGGCGATTGACGATGCCCGGGCGCATAACGAGAGCATTGTCTTCACCAACGGTTGCTTCGACATTCTGCACGCCGGTCACGTGACATACCTGGAGCAGGCGCGGGCCCAAGGCGATCGTTTGATCGTGGCGGTCAACGATGATGCGTCGGTCAGCCGGTTGAAAGGGCCGGGGCGGCCGATCAACAGTGTCGACCGTCGCATGGCGGTGCTGGCGGGTTTGGGGGCCGTGGACTGGGTGATCAGCTTTGCCGAGGCGACCCCGGAAAACCTGCTGGCCCAAGTCAAGCCGGACGTGTTGGTCAAGGGTGGGGATTATTCGGTCGACCAGGTAGTCGGCGCTGATATCGTCAGTGCCTATGGCGGCAAGGTCAAAGTGTTGGGGCTGGTGGAAAACAGCTCGACCACGGCGATTGTGGAAAAAATCCGCAGCAACTGACCGAGCGCGGCAGGGGAGCTTGCTCCCTTGCCGCAGGTTACCGGGTGCGCTTGCGCGGGACGATTTTCTTCAACAGCAGCTTGGCCCTTCCGGTCAACCGCTTCAATTTCGACTCTTTCTCGGGCGCGCTCAGCCCCTGTTGCCGCAGCCAGTCCTTCCAGCGGATCCGCTCGTCACGCACGATCCAGCCTTCCTGCTGGGCAAAGCTTTCTGCCAGATACAACCCTCGCGTACTCGCCGGATACAGCTGATCCTTTTTCAAGGTGTACAGCTCCGCACACGGCTGGCCGTCTTTCAGCGGCATCAGGTACAAGTCCGGACGCTGGCGGTCCAGGCGCGCGACCAACTGATCACCTTCCAGGCGCTCGTCCACATGAAACAGGCTCAGGGACTTGGCCTCCTTGGGGACTTCCAGGCGCAAGTCATAGATCAGTTGCAGCGAAGCCGTCGGCAGGTGCACGTAGGCCCGTGGGCGCTCAATCAATTGCGTGGTGGCGCAGCGCACTGGGCGTGCGGCACCGGACAGTGGCGAGAGCCGAAACGGCAATGCTTCGCGGTAGTGCAGGGCGGATGAGTAGGGGGCCGGCAGCCACGTGTCGTTGAAGCGCCCACCCAGCCAGCCTTCCGGGGTTTCCAGCAGGCATTCCTCGGCGATTTCCTGAATGGCGGTGTGCAGTGGCAGGTTAAGTTCGTGGGCAGGCACATAACCGGAGATCAGCTTGAGCACCACATCGCCGCGGTCTTGTCGGCGCTGGCGCACCAGCACCCAGTAATCGCGGTTCTGCCAATGCAACGTCAGGCGCACCGAAACACCAAGGTTGGCCAGTTCCAGCACGAAACGCTCGGTGTCTTTCACCTCCACCGGCTTGCGCCGTTGCAGGGTCTGGGCGAAGTTGAGCGGCATGCCGACGCTCTGGTAACTCAAGCCTTCGGGCGTGGCTTCGACATGCAGCGGCAGCGTTTTGAAGTTACTCGGGTTTTTTCTAATGAGCGTTCGCGCCATGTCGGCTCCTTCTTGCGTCGGGGTCGGCCGCGTCGGCGGCATCAGAGTTGGCGAATGACCTTGGCAGCGGTCGCTACGTTGTGGGCGAGGTGCAGCGGATTAATGGTCCCGACAATAGCACTGGCGACGCCAGTTTGCGCAAACAACAACATGAAACTGGCGTGAATTGGATCCACTCCGGATTCGAGGCAGACGTGGCCACTGGCCAGTGCTTTTTTCACCAGGATGCCTTTGCCGTGCGCGGCCGCATAATCAATGACGGCTTTCTCGGCCTGTTCGTTCAGATTGTAGGTGACCATGGCGCAATCGCCTTGTTCCAGAGCCTTTACGCCGCCCTCGACGGTTTTGCCGGAGAAGCCGAAACCGCGAATCTTGCCCTCGCGCTTGAGGTCCGCCAGGGTCTGGTAAACCTCGCAATCGTTGAGGATATGCAGGTCGTTGCCGTCGGAGTGCACCAGCACCAGGTCGATAAAATCCGTTTCAAGTCGTTTCAGGCTGCGCTCCACAGAAAGTCGGGTATGGGCCGCGCTGAAATCGTGATGGGACACACCCTCGGCAAACTCTTCGCCCACCTTGCTGACAATCACCCAGTCCTGGCGCTGGCCGCGCAACAGCGGGCCCAGGCGTTCTTCGCTGCGGCCATAGGCGGGCGCAGTGTCGATCAGGTTGATGCCCAGTTGACGGGCCTGGCGCAGCAGCATCCGCGCGGCGTCGTCATCGGGAATCTGGAAACCGTTGGGGTACTTCACCCCTTGGTCGCGGCCCAGCTTGACGGTGCCCAGGCCCAGCGGCGAGACCAGCAGGCCGGTGCTGCCCAGCGGGCGGTGAAGGTCGTGCAGGGTCGGCAAGGTCATGGCAGCAGTTGCTCCCAGGCGGGTTGGGCGATCTTGGGTTTTGGCAGTTCGGGCAGTTTTTCCGGGGTGCCTGGCGTGATGCCGTCACGTTCCAGTGCATGGATCACCCGATCGGCGAAATCCGGTGCCAATGCCAGCTTGGTCGGCCAGCCCACCAGCAGGCGGTCCTGTTCGGCGAGGAAGGCGTTGTCCGGGCGGGTCAGCCCCGACTGTAACGGCTCGGCGCGGTCCACGCGCAGGGTGGCCCACCGGGTCTGGCTCATGTCGATCCAGGGCAGCAGTTGGGCCAGCTCTTTTTGGGCGGTGGCGATCTGTTGCTCCGGGGTACGGGCCACACCTTCGGCCTCGGCAATATCGCCGCCCAGGTACCACACCCAGTTGCCATCGGCAGCGGGGTGCGTGGTCACGGTGATGCGCGGCTTGGTGCCGCCGCCCAGGCAGTGGGCGTACAGCGGCTTCAGGCCGGGGCCCTTGGCGATGATCATGTGCAGCGGTCGGCGTTGCATGGCGGGCTGGCTCAGGCCCAGGGCACTGAGCAAGTCAGCAGTGCCGCCACCGGCGCTGAGCACGATACGCTGGGCGCGGATCTCGCGGCCATCGACCTTCAGGCCGACCAGTGTGCCGTCTTCCATCAACGGTTCGATCTGTTCACCGGCCAGCAGGCCGTCGCCG
Organism: Pseudomonas sp. ADAK13; assembly: GCF_012935715.1. Lineage (NCBI taxonomy): Bacteria > Pseudomonadati > Pseudomonadota > Gammaproteobacteria > Pseudomonadales > Pseudomonadaceae > Pseudomonas > Pseudomonas sp. ADAK13. The sequence goes on along the minus strand of NZ_CP052860.1, from coordinate 1,695,721 downwards.
GCCAGTTGCGCTAGGCGTTCGATCAGGCTTGGGACGTCGATCACCAACTCGGCCAGGCGATAGACCTTGCCCTTGAAGCGGCGGTCTTGCAGGGCCGGTGGCAGGTCGTCGCCCTTTACCTGGTCGACGCGGCCACGCACGGCCTTGCTGGCGAAGAAACTGGTGAGGTTGCCGGCGATAGTGCCCGGCGACCACAGATAGTGGGCCTCGGACAGCAGGCGCACGCCCGAAAGGTCCAGTTCGCCGTTGCCCGCCAGAGCTTCGCGCCAGCGGCGGGGCATGTCGGCGATGGCTTCCGAGGCGCCGGTGAGGGCGCCGTGCAGCGCGTATTTCGCACCGCCGTGGATGATCCCCTGGGACTTCACGCTCTGCCCGCCACCGAGGGTGGCGCTTTCTACCAGCACCGTGGAAAAGCCCTGGCGACGCAGGCGCGCATTGAGCCAGAGGCCGGCAACCCCGGCGCCGACAATCAGAACGTCGGTGGAAATAACGGATGGCATGCAGCGACCTCAGTGTTCAAGACAAGAGGCGCAGTATACAGGCACAGAGGCGCGGCGATTTGTCGGTGATCAGTGCCCGGCGGTTTTCGAGAACAGCTGAATCACCACCACCCCGAGCACAATCAGGGCCATCCCCAGCATCGCCGGGATATCTAGTTTCTGCCCGTAGATAAACAGCGCGGCGATGCTGACCATCACGATACCCATCCCGGCCCACACCGCATACGCGACGCCCACCGGCACGGTGCGCACCACCAGCGTGAGCATCCAGAAGGCCACGCCGTAACCGACGATCACCAGCAACAGCGGGATCGGCGTGCTGAAACCCTTGATCGCTTTCATGGAGACGGTGGCGATCACTTCCGAGCAAATGGCAATGGCCAGGTAATAGTAGGCGGCGTTCATGGGGTAAATCCTCGGTACAGGGGTTCAACCGTAGGAGCGAGCTTGCTCGCGAAAGTCGTCAGCGATAACGCAGCGCATCTGGTTTAACGCGGCGCTCTCGGATCCTTCGCGAGCAAGCTCGCTCCTACAAAGGTTGGCATTTTAGAGACTTACCAGATGCGGTAAAGTCATTACCTATCCGAATCAAAGATGGGTTGAGCCATGAGCGTGCAGTGGAGTCTTGAGCAAATGCGCCTGTTTGTCAGCGTCGCCGAGCAGCGTTCATTTTCGGCGGTGGCGCGGGACCAGCGCCGGGCACAGTCGGCAGTCAGCAATGGGATTGCCATGTTGGAGGCGGACCTGGGCGTGTCCCTGTTTGATCGCAGCAGCGGCCGCCAGCCCCGCTTGACCGAGGCCGGCACCGCGTTGCTCGAAGAGGCGCGGGAAGTCTTGCGCCAGTGTGAACGCCTGAATGGCCGTGCGTTGTCGTTGATGCGGGGGGAAGAAGCCCGCCTGCGCCTGGCCCAGGATGAGGCCATGCTCTATCAGCCGGTGCTCGACAGCCTCGAATCGCTGGCGGGAAAATTTCCCAGCCTGGAGGTGCAGTTGTCCAGCGCCGCCCAAGGCGATGTCGCGCGCAAACTGGTGGAGCGCAAGGCGGATCTGGGCCTGCTGTTCTACCACGACCAAATCCCCGAAGCGTTGGAGCGCCGGGTGCTGGGCAGCGTGGAGATGGTGACCGTGTGCGGTATCAGTCATCCCATGGCCAGGGAAAAGTTCGTGGATTGCCAGCGCCTGGCACAGTTTCGCCAGTTGCTGATGGCGACCCAGACCAGCGTGTATCCCGGAAGCGAGGCCGCCAGCCCGCAAGTGTGGCGCGCTGATAGCTTCTACGTGCTGGCCGAATGGCTGGCACGTGGGCTGGGTTGGGCCTGGCTGCCACGGCATGTGGTGCAGTACCCGGCCTATCAGAACCAGATGGTCGAACTGAACAGTGAATGGACCCCGCCGGCACTGGTGGTGGAGTTGGTGTGGCGTCGCGATGAGCCGCTTGGCCCGGCCGCGCGTTTCCTCGCCGAACGTTTTGCCGAGTGCTTGCAGGCGATCGACTGAAAAAGCCGATAAACTCCGCCGCCATGAATAGAACTCTCTACAGCTGTCTGTTTTACCTGGCGCTGCCGTTGGTGGCTTTACGTCTGTGGCTGCGGGCCCGCAAGGCGCCGGCTTACGCCAAGCGCGTGGGTGAGCGCTTTTCCTGGGGCTTGCCGGCCATGCAGCCCGGCGGGATTTGGGTGCACGCGGTGTCGGTGGGCGAAAGCATCGCCGCGGCACCAATGATTCGCGGGCTGCTGGAACGTTATCCACAGTTGCCGATCACCGTCACCTGTATGACGCCCACCGGTTCCGAGCGCATCCAGGCGTTGTTTGCCAACGAGCCGCGCATCCAGCACTGCTACCTGCCGTATGATTTGCCCTGTGCGGCCAAGCGTTTTCTTGATCGTGTGCAGCCGAAACTGGCGGTGATCATGGAAACCGAACTGTGGCCCAACCATATTCACCAGTGCGCCAAACGCGGGATTCCCGTGGCATTGGCCAACGCGCGGCTGTCGGCCCGTTCGGCCAAGGGCTACGGGCGCTTCGCCAAGCTGACTGCGCCGATGCTGGCGGAAATGAGCCTGTTTGCCGTCCAGACTGAAATCGAGGCCGAGCGTTTTCGCAGCCTGGGTGCACGGCCGGAAACCGTCGAGGTCACCGGTTCGATCAAGTTCGACCTGACCATCGACCCGCAACTGCTGGTAAGCGCCGCCGCCTTGCGCGAGCAATGGCACGCCAGCGAACGCCCGGTGTGGATCGCCGCCAGCACCCACGAAGGCGAAGATGAAGTGGTGCTCGCCGCCCATCGGCAGTTGCTCGCCAGCTACCCGAATGCCTTGCTGATTCTGGTGCCGCGCCATCAGGAGCGATTCAACCCGATGTTCGAGTTGTGCCAGCAACAGGGTTTCGCCACCGTGCGTCGCTCCAGCGGCGAGGCAGTAACGGCGCAAACCTCGGTGTTGCTGGGCGACACCATGGGCGAGCTGCTGTTTTTGTATGCGTTGGCCGACAGCGCGTTTGTCGGCGGCAGCCTGGTCGCCACGGGCGGGCATAACCCACTGGAGCCGGCGGCGTTGGCCAAGCCGGTTATTTGCGGGCCTCATGTGTTCAACTTCCTTGAGATCAGCGCAATGATGCGCAACGCCGGCGCGCTGCAGGAAGTCGACGATGCCGAGGGTTTGGCGGTGGCGGTGCAGCGCTTGTTCGAGCTGCCGCAGGACGCGCAGAAGATGGGCCAGGCGGGGCTGGCGGTGATGCGTGCCAATCAAGGCGCGTTGAAACGTTTGCTGGACGGGTTGGGCAGGCTGCTCAACCACTGACAACACAAATCAAATGTGGGAGCTGGCTTGCCGGCGATACAGGCACCTCGGTACATCAGTCAGACCGAGGTGATGCAATCGCAGGCAAGCCAGCTCCCACATGGGTTATGTATTGTCTTTAATAACCCGGGTTAGCCTTCAACTGTGCCGCAGCGGCCTTGGCCAGGTCCGGCGGCAGGAAGTCCTTGTCCGGGTTGTAGTCGGCCTTCAGGTACCGCGCCAGATCCTGCAAATCCCCCGGGTTCAGGGTCCCGGCGGCCTGCTTCAAGCGCAGGTTGTCGAGGATGTAGTCGTAGCGGCTGTTGTTGTAGTTGCGCACCGAGGTGTACAGCTGGCGCTGGGCGTCCAGCACATCGACGATATTGCGCGTGCCCACCTGGTAACCGATTTCCGTGGCTTCCACCGCGCTCTGGTTGGAGATGATCGACTGGCGGCGTGCCTGTACCTGCTCCACGTCGGTGTTGACCGCGCGGTGCAGATTGCGAGTGTTTTCCACCACCTGGCGGCGCAGGCCTTCGCGTTGCTGCTCGGTCTGGCCCAGGCGGGAATAGGACTCGCGCACTTGCGAGCTGGTGAGACCGCCGCTGTACAGTGGAATCCTCAACTGCAAGCCTACGGTGCGTTGCGACACGTCACCGTGATACGGCTGGCCAAAGGCGCTGGGGTTGCTGAAACCCAGGGCGTCGTTGTCACCTTTTTCGTACTGTGCCACGGCATCCAGGGTCGGCGCGTGGCCGGCCTTGCGTTGCTTCAGGGTTTCTTCGGCAGCAGTGACGGCGTAGTTGCTGGCCAGCAGGTTGAGGTTCTGGCGGCCGGCGGTTTCGACCCAGGCCTTGGCGTCGTTCGGTGCCGGTGGCAGCACCGGCAACGTGTGGACGATGCCCTGGATCGAGTTGTATTGGCGGTTGGTCAGGGTGATCAGCGCTTCGAAGGCGTCGTCCACCTGGCGCTGGGCCAGGATCCGGTTGGCGCGTGCGGTGTCGTAGCTGGCCTGGGATTGCAGCACGTCGGTCTTGTCCGACAGGCCGACGTCAAAGCGTTCGTTGGACTGGTCCAGTTGGCGTTTGAAGGCGGCTTCTTCGGCTTTGGTGGAGGCCAGGTTGTCCTGGGCCCGCAGCACGGCGAAGTAGTTTTCGGCACTTTGCAGGATCAGGTTCTGTTCGGTGGCCGAGAGTTGCAGCGCGGCCTGTTCGTTGACCGCTTCGGCGGCTTGCAACTGGAACCAGCGATCGGCGCGGAACAGCGGCTGGCTCAGGGTCGCGCGCCAGGAATGGGCGTCGCGATTGACCGTGGCGGCGGGCTGATCCAGCTGGGTGCGCACATTGCTGATATCGGCACCGGCCGACAGGTTCGGCAGCAAGCCGGCGCGGGCCTGGGGCACCACTTCTTTCTGCGCGCCATACTGGGCGCGGGCGGCGGCCAGGTCGGCGTTGTTGTCCACCGCTTCCTGGTAGACGCTGACCAGGTCGGTTTTGGTCGTCAGGGGCGCTTCAGCTGCCCAGACCATTCCGTTGGTCGCACAAGACACGGCAAGAGCCAGTGAGAGTTTGCGCAGCATGAGGCGATCCCTAGAATAATATTACGGCGATAATTTGGTGCCCAAGGCTAAGGCGGCCCATTCCTGGCGTCAAGGCCTCAAGCAGTCACCGAGTGTAGTGGCGCTATCACGGCACAACAATCCTGTAATTACGCCATTCATCACGATGAATGCACCGTCATTGGCAATTTGCCTGCTCCATGGTCTAGACTGGCCGCGTTCTTGTCGGGGTGCCTTGTTGGAAGGCTGAGATCGGTAAATACCGGATCCCGTTGAACCTGATCAGGTTAACGCCTGCGTAGGGAACAAGATTTCTCGTCACCCGGCGAGTCCTCTTGTGCTTCGTCCGGGATGTTGTTCGACAATCGAACAGCCCGTGCGCCAAGCACAGCACTGGTTTCAGTGCGTCCATCCGTCACAGGTTCGCTCCGACAAAAATCCACCGCCTGGATAGTTGGAGAGCCCGTGATGACTACAAAACTAAAAAACACCGTGCATTTAAGTGAATCGGCCAAGGTCGACTCCGGTTCCGTGCAGCCGTTTACCCGCTCGCAGAAAATCTATGTGCAAGGCACCCGCCCGGACATTCGTGTGCCGATGCGCGAAGTCAGCCTCGACGTGACCCCCACCGACTTCGGCGGCGAAATCAACGCGCCTGTGGTGGTCTACGACACCTCCGGCCCGTACACCGACCCGAATGTGATCATCGACGTGCGCAAAGGCCTGGGCGATGTGCGCTCGCCGTGGATCGAATCCCGTGGCGACACCGAGCGCCTGTCGGGCTTGAGTTCGCACTTCGGCCAGCAGCGCCTGAGCGATGCCGAGCTGACCGCGCTGCGTTTCGCCCACGTGAAAAACCCGCGCCGCGCCAAGGCCGGGGCCAACGTCACCCAAATGCACTACGCCCGCAAAGGCATCATCACCGCCGAGATGGAATACGTCGCCATCCGCGAAAACATGAAGCTGGAGGAAGCCCGTGCCGCCGGCCTGCTGGACCAGCAGCACGCCGGCCACAGCTTCGGCGCCAGCGTGCCGAAAATCATCACTCCGGAATTTGTCCGCGAAGAAATCGCCCGTGGCCGCGCGATCATCCCGGCCAACATCAACCACACCGAACTGGAACCGATGATCATCGGCCGTAACTTCCTGGTGAAGATCAACGGCAACATCGGCAACAGCGCTCTGGGTTCGTCCATCGAAGAAGAAGTGGCGAAACTGACCTGGGGCATTCGCTGGGGTTCGGACACAGTGATGGACCTGTCCACCGGCAAACACATTCACGAAACCCGCGAGTGGATCATCCGCAACTCGCCGGTGCCGATCGGTACCGTGCCGATCTACCAGGCCCTGGAAAAAGTCGGCGGCGCCGCCGAAGACCTGACCTGGGAGCTGTTCCGCGACACCCTGATCGAACAGGCCGAGCAGGGCGTCGACTACTTCACCATCCACGCCGGCGTGCTGCTGCGCTATGTGCCGCTGACCGCCAAGCGCGTCACCGGCATCGTGTCCCGTGGCGGTTCGATCATGGCCAAGTGGTGCCTGGCGCACCACAAAGAGAACTTCACCTACACCCATTTCGACGAAATCTGCGAAATCATGAAGGCCTACGACGTCAGCTTCTCCCTGGGAGATGGCCTGCGCCCGGGTTCGATTGCCGACGCCAACGATGCCGCGCAATTCGGTGAGCTGGAAACCCTCGGCGAGTTGACCAAGATCGCCTGGAAACACGACGTGCAGACCATGATCGAAGGCCCGGGCCACGTGCCGATGCAGTTGATCAAGGAGAACATGGACAAGCAGCTGGAATGCTGTGACGAGGCGCCGTTCTACACCCTCGGCCCGCTGACCACCGACATCGCACCGGGTTACGACCACATCACCTCCGGTATCGGTGCGGCGATGATCGGCTGGTTCGGTTGCGCGATGCTCTGCTACGTCACGCCGAAAGAGCACTTGGGCCTGCCGAACAAGGATGACGTGAAGACCGGGATCATCACCTACAAGATCGCAGCGCATGCGGCGGACTTGGCCAAGGGGCATCCGGGCGCGCAGATTCGTGACAACGCGTTGAGCAAGGCGCGCTTCGAATTCCGCTGGGAAGACCAGTTCAACCTGGGCCTGGACCCGGACACGGCGCGGTCGTACCACGATGAAACCCTGCCGAAGGACTCGGCCAAGGTCGCGCATTTCTGTTCGATGTGCGGGCCGAAATTCTGCTCGATGAAAATCACCCAGGAAGTGCGTGAGTACGCGGCCAACCAGCGCATTGAAACGGTGGATGTGGACGTGGCCAAGGGACTGGCGGAGCAGGCGGAGCGGTTCAAGCAGGAAGGCAGTCAGCTGTACAAAAAGGTCTGATCTAAAGGCGGCGGTGCTTGCACTGCCGCCATCGCGGGCAAGCCCGGCTCCCACAGTTGATCGAGTTGTTCATCAGTTTTGTATTCACAGCAGGTCCCCTGTGGGAGCCGGGCTTGCCCGCGATAGCGATCTCCCAAACAATAAATGTCCCTCTGAGATAACACCCTTGAGCATTCAACCCAGCACCTATTCCCCAGACATCGCGGTGCCCGCCGACAAACGCGTCTTCGGCGCCCGCGATCTCTTTTCCCTGTGGTTCTCCCTGGGCATCGGCCTGATGGTCCTGCAAACCGGCGCGCTGTTGGCGCCGGGCCTGGGCCTCTCCGGTTCCTTACTGGCGATCTTCCTCGGCACCCTGGTCGGCGTGCTGTTGCTCGCCGCCGTCGGCGTGATCGGCAGCGACACCGGCCTGTCCGCCATGGCCGCCCTCAAGCTCAGCCTCGGCACCAAGGGCGCGAGCCTGCCGGCGCTGTTGAACCTGCTGCAGTTGATCGGCTGGGGCTCGTTCGAAATCATCGTGATGCGCGATGCCGCCAGCCTGTTGGGCACCCGCGCGTTCAGCGAAGGCAGCCTGCTGGCCAGCCCGTTGTTCTGGACCCTGGTATTCGGCGCCCTCGCGACCTTGCTCGCCGTCAGCGGCCCGTTGACTTTTGTGCGGCAGATCCTGCGCAAGTGGGGCATCTGGCTGCTGCTGGCCGCCTGCCTGTGGCTGACCTGGAACCTGTTCGCCAAGGCCGACCTGGCCGCACTCTGGGCCCAGGCCGGTGACGGCTCGATGCCATTTGCGGTGGGTTTTGATATCGCCATTGCCATGCCGCTGTCCTGGCTGCCACTGATTGCCGACTACTCACGTTTCGGCAAACGCGCCAAAAGCGTGTTCGGCGGCACCGCGCTGGGTTTCTTTATCGGCAACTTCTGGCTGATGAGCCTGGGCGTGGCCTACACCCTGGCCTTCGCGCCAAGCGGTGAAGTGAACGCCTTGCTGCTGGCATTGGCCGGGGCCGGCCTGGGGATTCCGCTGCTGCTGATCCTGCTGGATGAATCAGAAAACGCTTTCGCCGATATTCACTCGGCGGCCGTGTCCAGCGGGATTCTGTTGCGCCTGAAGGTCGAGCACCTGGCGTTGGCCATCGGCGTCATCTGTACGCTGATCGCCTGCTTCGCACCGTTGGCGCAGTACCAGAACTTCCTGCTGCTGATCGGCTCGGTGTTCGCGCCGCTGTTCGGCGTGGTGCTGGTGGATCACTTCATCCTGCGCCGTCGTGGCCATGGGATTGCTGCCAACCTGCGTTGGCCGGCACTGCTGGCCTGGCTGGGTGGCATCAGCACCTATCACGTGCTGGCGAATCTGTACCCGGACGTCGGTGCGACCCTGCCGGCGCTGGTGCTGGCAGGGCTGTTGCACTTCATTCTGGGCCGGGCCTTCAGTGGCGTGCGGGCACCAGTTCAGGCTTGATTACGCCGGTCAGGCGCGCATAGGGGATGGTCATTTCGATCAGCCCCAATGCGTACGGCGCGATGGTGGTCACGTTGTACTTGAGCACCACGCCATTGCTGGTCAGCGCCACATTCGGGGTTTTCTGGAACGGCCAGTTCTTCACGAAATCCGGGTCGCGGTCCATCTGCGAGTTGATCAGCCAGTTGTTGTGGGCGACTTTCGCAGTCTTCCAGAACGCCTCTTCCTGGCCCGGCAGCAGCATGTCGGTCAGGCTCAGCTCTTTGTGCAGCAGGCGTGAATAGTTGATAAAGCCGCGGCCCGGCTCGCCGTGGGCGGTGCCGGTGTCCAGGTAGCTGGAGACTTCAACGATCACCAGTCCGTCATGCTGCTCACGTACCTTGGCCTGCAAGTACATGCTGTTGCGGTCAGGCGACTCACGCAAGAATTTGTCGCGGTAGGCGTTGAGGGTGGCGGGCATGGCCTGGCCAGGCGAGGTGCGGGCCATCTCCAGCAGGCGTTTTTCGACGATCTGGTCCAGTTGCGGCTCGGACGGGAAGTGCACCGTGTCGATGTTGACCAGCGGGCAATCCGGGCTGCTGCAGCCGGGCTTGATTTGCTCCGAGGCGTCTGCGGTGGTGTCCAGCGGCTTGAGGTAGCTGGGTTGGAACAGGCTCTGGCAAGCGCCAAGGGTCAGGGCGATACAGGCCATGGAGGCGATTTTTAAAAGCGACATGTGTGTCCTTCATAAATCGAGGAAAGGTGAAAATGTGGAGCTTCGACTCCCGACAGGGCAGTCAGTTCGCCACTAAGCTGATTAGAGTGAGTTTGACGCCCGCCGTCTATCCCGGCAACCGGAAAGGGGCTGCATCAAGGGGCGCGAGCGCGTTAGGATGGCGCGATGTCGAGGCTGCCTCGACACCGCAAGGCAATAAACGAGGGTTGATATGACGGACACAGCGAAATCGACGCCGAGCAAGGTTGAAATTGTTCAGCGCGACAATGCCTACAAGGGCTTCTACAAACTGGATCGGCTGAAGCTGCGGCACGAGAAGTTTGATGGCGGCATGAGCCGTGAGCTCAATCGCGAAGTCTTTGTTCGTCATGACGCCGTGTGCGTGCTGCCCTACGACCCGCAGCGCGATGAAGTGGTGCTGATCGAGCAGTTTCGCGTAGGCGCCATGGGCCGTACCGACAACCCGTGGCTGATCGAAATGGTCGCCGGCCTGATCGACAAGGATGAGCAACCGGAGGAGGTTGCGCACCGCGAAGCCGAAGAGGAAGCTGGCCTTACATTCTCCGCACTCTGGCCGATCACCAAGTACTTTCCGTCGCCGGGTGGCAGCACCGAATTTGTCCACTTGTTCCTGGGCCGTTGCGAAAGCGCCGGGGCCGGTGGCGTCCATGGACTGGAAGAGGAAGCCGAAGATATCCGCGTCACCGTCTGGGCCTTTGAAGACGCCCTGCAAGCGGTACGTGACGGTAAAATTTCCAACGCAGCGAGCATTATTGCCCTGCAATGGCTTGCGCTTAATCGCGCGGAAGTGAGGGGGTTATGGCAGTAAAGGCACGGGAGCGATATCGGGTTGACCTGATCGGGCTGCAAGCAGCCTGCGAGGCCAACTATGCACGGCTGATGCGGCTGCTGCCGGACATGCGCCACACCCCTGAGGCGCGGCGCATCGCCGTGACCCACGGAGACCAGATGCTCGGCGTGCTGACCCTGGAAGTGATCGTGAATTGCCCGTACACCACCACCCTGCGGGTGCGCCAGGAACACAGCCTGCCATGGCTGCCGGTGCCGCAGCTGGAGGTGCAGGTGTACCACGACGCGCGCATGGCCGAAGTGATCAGCGCCGAACATGCGCGACGCTTTCGCAGCATCTACCCTTACCCCAACGTGTTCATGCACCAGCCGGATGAGAAAGCACAGCTCAATGTGTTCCTCGGCGAATGGTTGAGCCACTGCCTGGCCCTGGGCCACGAGTTCGAAGTCGTTCGATAGATGTGAACTGCGTCCGCTTCACGGGTTTCCTCTTTGTGTCCTGCCCCAGCATAATCGCCTCAAATGTCCATTCCTGTGATCACGCCCCGGGAGAACGCCTTGTCGAGCGTATCCGCCTTGAATCCTGACGCTTCGGCGTTGCTGGTGCAGTTGTCCGACAGCCACCTGTTTGCGGAGGCGGACGGCGGGCTGCTGGGCATGAAAACCCGCGACAGCCTGCAACGGGTCATCGAAACGGTACTGGCGCAGCAGCCGCAGATTGACCTGATGCTGGCCACCGGGGATTTGTCCCAGGACGGCACGCTGGAGTCCTATCAGGCCTTTCGCGACATGACCCGGCAGATTCAGGCGCCGGCGCGCTGGATCCCGGGGAACCACGATGAGCCGCAGGTGATGCTGCAAGCCGCGGTCAACAGCGCGTTGCTGGAGCCGGTGGTGGATGTGGGCAACTGGCGTATCACCCTGCTGGACTCGGCCGTGCCGGGCTCGGTGCCGGGGTATTTGCAGGACCAGCAGCTGCAACTGCTGGCGCAATCCTTGAGCGAAGCGCCGACTCGTCATCATCTGGTGTGTTTCCACCATCATCCGGTGTCCATCGGTTGCGCGTGGATGGAGCCCATCGGCCTGCGCAACCCCGAGGCGTTGTTTGCGGTGCTGGATCGGTTCCCGCAGGTGCGTGCGGTGCTCTGGGGCCATGTGCACCAGGAAATCGACCGCGAACGCAACGGCGTGCGCCTGCTGGCGTCGCCGTCCACCTGCATCCAGTTCGCCCCCGGCAGCGAGGACTTCAAGGTGAGCGAGGAAGCGCCCGGTTATCGCTGGCTGCGCCTGCATGCCGACGGACGGTTGGAAACCGGCGTGGAGCGGGTGCAGGGCTTTGCGTTTCAGGTGGATTACGGTAGTAGCGGGTACTGACGGCTTTGGGGGTATATCCGTTATTTAGGTAACGGCGACTTAGGGTTCCGCTCTTACAGCGGGTCATTTTTGGAAAGGAGCCCGGAATGCCGGCCCAGCCAAAAGTAACCAAAAGGGCTCTTGCCCCACCACTCGGTGCCTCGCCTAGGCTCCGCATGCCCGCACTCCGGCACGGCCGGGCGCCTAAGATCAAGATCAAAGCCAGAGCACAGCGGCCTATCGGCCGGCTTGAGTGTTAGGAACAAGAGCAAGAGCAAGGGCAAACGCGGTCAAAAAATGTGGGAGCGGGCTTGCTCGCGAATGCAATCTTTCAGTTGATGCATTCGGTGACTGACACACCGCCTTCGCGAGCAAGCCCGCTCCCACATTTGGACCGTGCCCGCTTCTGATTTTGCCGTTGCTGTTGCTGTTGCTTCACACCACTCAAGCCGGCCTGTAGGCCGCTGTGCTGTTGATCTGCTTTTGATCTTGATCTTAGGCGCCCCGTTAAACCACGCTGGCCGAACGCAGGCTTTGGAGCGTGGGTAACCCGGCAGGACGCCGGGTTAGCCGCGCTGGGCCAAGGATGGCCCATCGCGGCGGCCCACGGTCCAAAGCCGGAGTGAGGGCACACCGAGCCTAGGCGAGGTGCCGAGTGGTGGGGCAAGAGCGTTTTGGTTACTTTTGCGCTTTTCAAAAGTGACCCGCTGTAAGAGCGGAACCCTAAGCCGCCGTTACCGAAGCAACGGATATACACACAGAAACCCGGCTAGAGCCTAGCCCCCCAGTTCCCTGTAAACTGCCCCTCTTTAAGCCGCCCCCAGAGGACCCGGAATGTCCGCATCGATCTTGTATATCCACGGTTTCAACAGCGCGCCCGCCTCCAACAAGGCCAGCCAACTGATCACCGTGATGGACAGCCTCGGTCTGGCCGACCAACTGCGCGTGCCGGCCCTGCATCACCATCCCCGCCAGGCGATCCCCCAGTTGGAGGCGGCGATCCGTGACCTCGGAAGGCCACTGCTGGTAGGCAGCTCACTCGGCGGCTACTATGCAACCCATCTTGCCGAACGCCATGGCCTCAACGCCTTGCTGGTCAACCCGGCGGTCAGCCCTCATCGGATGTTCGACGGTTACCTGGGCACCCAGAAGAACCTCTACACCGATGAGACCTGGGAATTGACCCACGACCACGTCGCGGCCCTGGCCGAGCTGGAAGTGCCGGCGCCCCAGGACGCCCAGCGTTATCAGGTGTGGTTGCAGACCGGTGACGAAACACTGGATTATCGGCTCGCCCAGCAGTATTACCGGGCCTGTGCCTTGCGCATCCAGGCCGGTGGCGACCATGGTTACCAGGGGTTCGCCCAACAGTTACCGGCGCTGTTGAGTTTTGCCGGCATTGGCGCAGATCAGTACCAATCCTTCGATTTCGCAGCATTGTGAAACCGCAGGTTACTTTTTAATCGAACGACTCACGACGAGACCCCATGGCCACTCCCAGCGCTAGCTCTTATAACGCCGACGCCATCGAAGTCCTCTCGGGCCTCGACCCGGTGCGCAAACGCCCCGGCATGTACACCGACACCAGTCGGCCGAACCACCTTGCCCAGGAAGTCATCGACAACAGCGTCGACGAAGCCTTGGCCGGGCACGCCAAGTCGGTACAAGTCATCCTTCACGCCGACCATTCCCTGGAAGTGTCCGACGACGGTCGTGGCATGCCGGTGGACATTCACCCGGAAGAGGGTGTGTCGGGCGTCGAGCTGATCCTCACCAAGCTGCACGCCGGCGGCAAGTTCTCCAACAAGAACTACCAGTTCTCCGGTGGCTTGCACGGTGTGGGTATTTCCGTGGTCAACGCCTTGTCGAACCACGTGCGGGTCAAGGTCAAGCGTGACGGCAACGAGTACCAGATGACCTTCGCCGATGGCTACAAGGCCACCGATCTTGAAGTGATCGGCACCGTCGGCAAGCGCAACACGGGTACCAGCGTGTATTTCGCGCCGGACCCGAAATATTTCGATTCACCCAAATTCTCCATCAGCCGCCTCAAGCACGTGCTCAAGGCCAAGGCTGTGCTGTGCCCGGGCCTGCTGGTCAGTTTTGAAGACAAAGGCACCGGCGAGAAGGTCGAATGGCACTACGAAGACGGCCTGCGCTCCTACCTGGAAGACTCCGTCAGCGAATTCGAGCGCCTGCCCAACGAGCCTTTCTGCGGCAGCCTGGCCGGTAATAAAGAAGCCGTGGACTGGGCCTTGCTGTGGTTGCCGGAAGGCGGCGACAGCGTTCAGGAAAGCTACGTCAACCTGATCCCGACCGCCCAGGGCGGCACCCACGTCAACGGTTTGCGCCAGGGCTTGCTGGATGCCATGCGCGAGTTCTGCGAATACCGCAGCCTGCTGCCGCGCGGCGTGAAGCTGGCGCCGGAAGACGTCTGGGAACGCATTGCTTTCGTCCTGTCGATGAAGATGCAGGAGCCGCAATTCTCCGGCCAGACCAAGGAGCGCCTGTCGTCCCGCGAGGCCGCTGCGTTTGTCTCCGGTGTGGTCAAGGATGCCTTCAGCCTGTGGCTCAACGAGCACCCTGAATTGGGCCTGGCCCTGGCAGAGCTGGCAATCAACAACGCCGGCCGCCGCCTGAAGGCCAGCAAGAAAGTCGAGCGCAAGCGCATCACCCAGGGCCCGGCGCTGCCGGGCAAGCTGGCGGACTGCGCCGGGCAAGACCCGATGCGTTCCGAGCTGTTCCTGGTGGAAGGTGATTCCGCCGGCGGTTCTGCCAAGCAAGCGCGGGACAAGGAGTTCCAGGCGATCCTGCCGCTGCGCGGCAAGATCCTCAACACCTGGGAAGTCGACGGCAGCGAAGTGCTGGCGAGCCAGGAAGTGCACAACATTGCCGTGGCCATCGGTGTCGACCCAGGCGCGGCCGACATGAGCCAGCTGCGCTACGGCAAGATCTGCATCCTCGCCGACGCCGACTCCGACGGCTTGCACATTGCGACCTTGCTCTGCGCACTGTTCGTCCAGCACTTCCGCCCGTTGGTGGATGCCGGTCACGTCTACGTCGCCATGCCGCCGCTGTACCGTATCGACCTCGGCAAAGAGATTTTCTACGCCCTGGACGAAGCCGAGCGCGATGGCATTCTCGACCGCCTGGTGGCCGAGAAGAAACGCGGCAAGCCTCAAGTCACCCGATTCAAAGGCCTGGGTGAGATGAATCCGCCGCAGCTGCGGGAAACCACCATGGACCCGAACACCCGGCGCCTGGTGCAGTTGACCCTGGAAGATTTCGCCGCCACGTCGGAAATGATGGACATGTTGCTGGCGAAGAAGCGTGCGCCGGACCGCAAGAACTGGCTGGAGTCCAAGGGCAACCTGGCCGAGGTTCTGGGCTGATGCGCAGCGGTTTCGCCCTGGCGATTCTGTTGTTGAGCGGGTTGGCGGCCACCTCGGTGGTCGCGGCGCCCGCTGCTGAACTCAAATTGATCTCCGAACACCCGGTTGACGGCATGCGTGGCGGCAACCTGTCGGGCCTGGCCCTGTGTGGCAAGGAGTTGTGGACGGTTTCCGACCGCGACGACGACCAGATCTACCGGCTCGATATCAGTGCCGATACCTGGCAGGCCGAAACGGTGAAGATCAATGTGCCGCCGGTGCCGGAGTCCGGGTTGCCCTTTGGTTTGCGTTCGCGCACCAAGGCGGCTTCGTTGATTCGGGGTGGTGACCTGGATTTTGAAGGCATCAGCTGCGACGCGGCGGGCAACCGCTACATCGTCAGCGAAGCCCACGCGGCGGTGCTGCAGGTGCCGGTGACCGGTGAGCCCGAGTGGTTGAAGATCGCCCCGGGCATGGTTCGTGAAGCCCGGGCCAGTGGCCTGCTGCTGCATTTCAATGCGTTGTTTGAAGGCTTGGCGGTGAACCCCGAGGGCAATCAGATCTGGCTGGCCGCCGAGCGCGAGCGGCGTGGGTTGATTTCCATCAAGCGCCCGCAAACCCTCTGGGATTGCGACGGTCCTTGTGTGTTGTTGAGCGAGGCGGGCACCGAGATGCAGCCGGCCCAGATGCCCAAGGCCAAGGCGGTTTCGCGCAATTTCTCTGACGTCGCGCTGTTCGAGGGCAAGCTGTTTACCCTCGAAAGCAGCCAGTTTCAGTTGTGCCGTCGTGACCCCGTGACGGCGAAGGTCGAACAATGCTGGTCCTACGCCGATGAAATGCTGGCGCCGCAACGCCAATACAACCAGCCCTACGGCCTGGCCGAAGCGTTGGTGGTGGAAGCCGATGGCGCGTGGATCGGCCTGGACAATAACTTCGGCGCCCGCGCCGATGGCGAAAAACGGCCGATAGTCTATCGTTTCGCCGCCCCCGCGGGCGGCTGGAGTGCCAAGCCATGAGCAGCCAGGCACCCGGCAAGCGCGCCGGGCGTGTGTTGATGTTCGTGGCCTGGGGCGCCGGATTGTTTTTGGCGACACGGTTTTTTGGGCAGTGGGAACAGCATCAGGAAAACCCCAATGCCGTGGTGACCTCGGAGCAACACGAGGGTTATATCGAAGTAAAACTGCTGGGCAACGGCCAAGGGCATTTTGTAGCCACTGGCCAGATCAACGGTCAGCCGGTGGAGTTCATGCTCGACACCGGGGCCACCGACGTGGCGGTTCCGGCCGAATTGGCTGACCGCCTCGGGCTTAAACGCGGCATGCCGGTTGGCGTGAGTACGGCCAACGGGCGCACCCAGGGCTTTCGGACCGAACTGGGCCGCCTGCAACTGGGCGATATCGTCCTGCAGGACGTGCGTGCCCTGGTGGTGCCGGGGCTGGGCGATGACCAGGTATTGCTGGGCATGAGTGCATTGAAACAACTTGAATTTACCCAGCGCAGCGGCACCTTGCTGCTGCGCCAGACCAAACAATGATGAGGCCCGCATGAGTGACATCCTTGCAGACAGCTTAGACGGCGTTGAACGCCGGTCGCTGGCTGACTTCACCGAAAATGCCTACCTCAACTACTCCATGTACGTGATCATGGACCGTGCCTTGCCGCATATCGGCGACGGCCTGAAGCCCGTACAGCGGCGCATTATCTATGCGATGAGTGAGTTGGGCCTGGACGCTGACTCCAAGCACAAGAAGTCGGCACGTACCGTCGGTGACGTGCTCGGCAAGTTCCACCCCCACGGCGACTCGGCGTGCTACGAAGCCATGGTGCTGATGGCCCAGCCGTTCAGCTACCGCTACACGCTGGTGGACGGCCAGGGTAACTGGGGTGCGCCGGATGATCCCAAGTCCTTCGCCGCCATGCGTTACACCGAAGCGCGCCTGTCGCGGTATTCGGAAGTGCTGCTCAGTGAGCTGGGCCAGGGCACGGCCAACTGGGGGCCGAACTTCGACGGCACCCTCGACGAACCGCTGGTGTTGCCAGCACGTTTGCCGAACATCCTGCTCAATGGCACCACCGGCATCGCCGTGGGCATGGCCACTGACGTACCACCCCACAACCTGCGGGAAGTGGCCACTGCGTGCGTACGTTTGCTGGACGAGCCGAAGGCGACGGTCGAGCAACTGTGCGAGCATATCCAGGGCCCGGATTACCCGACCGAGGCGGAAATCATCACGCCTCGTGCCGACCTGCTGAAAATCTACCAGACCGGTAAAGGCTCGGTGCGCATGCGCGCCGTGTATCACATCGAAGACGGCGACATCATCGTCACCGCGCTGCCGCACCAGGTGTCCGGTGCCAAGGTGCTGGAGCAGATTGCCGCGCTGATGCAGGCCAAGCCGTCGAAGCTGCCGCAAGTGGCCGACCTGCGTGACGAGTCCGACCACGAGAACCCGTGCCGGATCGTGATCATTCCGACCAACAGCCGGGTCGACCATGAAGTGCTGATGCAGCATTTGTTCGCCAGCACCGAGCTGGAATCCAGCTATCGGGTCAACATCAACATCATTGGCCTGGACGGCAAGCCACAGTTGAAGAACCTGCGGGCATTGCTGGTGGAATGGCTGGAGTTCCGGGTACAGACCGTGCGTCGCCGCCTGCAATTCCGCCTGGACAAGGTCGAGCGCCGCCTGCACCTGTTGGACGGTTTGCTGATTGCCTACCTCAACCTGGATGAAGTGATCCATATCATCCGTACCGCCGAGCACCCGAAGGCCGAGCTGATCGCGCGCTTTGAGCTCAGCGAAATCCAGGCTGACTACATCCTCGACACCCGTCTGCGTCAGTTGGCGCGACTGGAAGAAATGAAGCTGCGCGACGAACAGGACGCGCTGCTGAAAGAGCAAGCCAAGCTCCAGGCCCTGCTGGGCAGCGAGGCCAAGCTGAAGAAGCTGGTGCGCACCGAGCTGATCAAGGACGCCGAAACCTATGGCGACGACCGCCGTTCGCCGATTGTCGAGCGCGCCGAAGCCAAGGCCCTGACCGAAACCGAGCTGCTGCCCAACGAGAAAATTACCGTCGTTCTGTCGGAAAAGGGTTGGGTTCGCTCAGCCAAGGGGCATGATATTGACGCCACTGGCTTGTCGTACAAGGCCGGCGATGGTTTCAAAACCTCCGCGGCCGGGCGCTCCAACCAGTTTGCGGTGTTTATCGACTCCACCGGTCGCAGCTATTCGGTACCGGCGCACACCTTGCCGTCGGCACGGGGGCAGGGCGAGCCGTTGACCGGGCGCCTGACACCGCCACCGGGGGCGAATTTTGAATGCGTGCTGCTGCCGGACGATGATTCGCTGTACGTCATCGCCTCCGATGCCGGCTACGGGTTCGTGGTCAAGGGTGAAGACCTGCAGGCCAAGAACAAGGCGGGCAAGGCGTTGCTGAGCCTGCCGAACAACGCCAAGGTGATCCTGCCGCGTACGGTGGAAGACCGTGAAGGCAATTGGCTTGCATCGGTGACCACTGAAGGTCGCCTGTTGGTGTTCAAGATCAGTGACTTGCCTCAGTTGGGCAAAGGCAAGGGCAACAAGATTATTGGTATTCCCGGGGAGCGGGTGGCCAGTCGCGAAGAGTACGTGACCGACATCGCAGTGATCCCGGAAGGCTCGACCCTGGTGCTGCAGGCCGGCAAGCGCACGTTGTCGCTGCGCCCTGACGACCTCGAGCACTACAAGGGTGAGCGGGGTCGTCGCGGCAACAAACTGCCGCGCGGCTTCCAGCGAGTGGACGCATTACTGGTGGAAACGCCCGTTTAACGCGATATAGAGCGCCCGATCTACGATTTAACCCGTAGATCGACGCTTTCGCGCTGGAGTCACGGCGCATATTCACGGATGATATGGCCTTTCCAGCGCCGGCGTGGCTGAGCGCGTACAGGTTATTTTTGAGTATTACATTGTGGTTCGCCTTGTGGCAGCCACCTGGATGGGATGATGACTGCTCCGCGCCTTCCTTTATTTTTGTTGCTCGCTGGCCTTTTGGGCCTGGCGGGTTGCAGCACACATCAACCTGTGTCGCTGTATCAGCTGGACAGTGGAAGTCCGGCTCAGCCTGCACAAAGTGCCGGCATGGCCGTATTGCTTGGCCCGGTGGTGGTGGCCGACTACCTGCAACGCGAGACCCTGTTGCAACGTCAGAACGATGGAAGCCTGCAAGGTTCCACCGATGGTCGCTGGGCCGGTAGCCTGTCGTCCGACATCAATCAGTTGATGTTGCGCCAGGTGGCGGGCCATCTGGACAGCCAGCGGGTGGTACTGGCGCCGGCACCGACGGGGTTCACCCCGGACGTACAGGTGTTGCTGACCATCACGCGGCTGGACTCCGGTGTTTCCCAGCCGGCGATCCTGGATGCCCAGTGGCGCCTGATCGACCGTCGCGGCCAGGTGCGGGATAACCGCATCGTGCATTTGCAGGAACAACACTCCGGTACCACGGCGTCCCAGGTTCAGGCCCAGGGCGTGCTGTTGCAGAACCTGGCACAGCAGTTGTCCGTGGCCCTCAAGCCATTGGCCAATCAGCCGGCGGTTGCTGAGGCTCCACGTAAACAGGCTCCGGCCGCTGCCAAGCCGGCCGCACCGGAGAAGCCGAAGATGCCGATGGCCGTGCCGATTCGTACCGACATGGAAGTGTTCAGGTTCTGACCTGAATACAGCCCCACAAAAAAGGCCCGCTGATGAGCGGGCCTTTTGTTTGTGCGGGATTTGAGTCGTTGCCTAGATCAAATGTGGGAGCGGGGCAGCGTTGTTCTTTAGTTCTTTGCCCGCGTCTCATGCATTCGCGCCAGTTGGCGCTCCAGCATCGACGGGTAAGGCTCCATCAACCGCTCTACACAGCACGCACCTTCAGGGCTGGCAATCGGGCGGATCCGCGCACGTTGGCGAATCAACACGTCGTCACTGATCTTGCGTTCCACCAGCAGCAGGTTGCGGCTGTGTTGCGACAAGGCCAAGGCGTCTTGGGCAATCTCGGTCAGTAGCAGATCAATCTGGCTCATGCCATACAGATCGTCGCCCACCGTCAGGCCCAGTTGCAGTTGCAGCGTGATGCCACTGTCAGCCACTTCGATTTGCAGCGCATGGCCCAGGGCCCGCAGCAACTCACCGCAGCAGATGGCGTTGGTCAGGTAGTCTTCGCCGCTGTCTTCGCTGTGGAACAGCATCAACGTGCTGCCATCGTTCAGGGTGTGCAGTTCGCTCTGATACAGCGAGGCCGCCTGGTCCAGGCAATCACGATAACGTTCCAGCAACTCGGTCAGGCGTGCGCGCGGCAAGCGGCGCAACTGATCCTGTGCGCCCAGCTGCACAGCCAATACGGCGCTGTGCTGGGGCTGGGTATTTCGCACTGGAGCCGGCTGCGGCGCAGCGGTAGCAGTTGGCGCGGAGTTGTCGCGAAGGTCGGCGAACGGGTCTTCTTCGTCCAGTTCGTCTTCTTCTGCCTTGATCACCTGCCGGGTGGCCGGCTTGAGACCTGCCACCGGCGCAGACTCATCGAAGCTCGGGTCGCGCAGGTTGCGCACTTCGAACTCGGGTTCGTCGTCTTCGTACTCGGTGTCGTCGAACTCGGGCTCGGGTTCAACCTCGGGCACCACGGGCTCCGGAGCGAAGCTGGTGTGCAACTGGCGGGCGAGGTCGCCGATCTCATCCTGGCGGTCGGTGGCCGGGGTGTGTTCGTCGATATCCCGCAGCCAGATGCGCAGTTGCATCAGTGGCGTGGAGATATGCCGACCCAGGCGCAGGCTCAAGGCCAGCGACAGCGCCAGCAGGATCGCACTCAGGATGCCCATGCTTTGCAGGCTGATGGTCATCGGCTGCTGGAACTGTTGCATGTCCAGGCTGATGCGCAGTTGGCCGGCTTTCACGTCCTGGAACGTGATATTGCTCTGGTACAGACCCTCGGCTTCACCCAGCAGGCCGTTTTTCGGGCGTTGCCCGGCTTCGGCCATGATCCGGTTGTCCACGCTATAGATAGCGGCGTGGGCCACCAGCGGGTTCTTGGTCAGGTTGTTGAGCAGCACGTTTAGGCTGAGGATGTCGTTGGACACCAACAACTCAGTCGCCGAGGTGGCGGTCTGGGTGGTCAGGCTCTCGCCCAGGGCGTCGGCTTGCTCGTGCATGGCCTGTTTGAACTGCAAACCCATCACGCAGGCATAGATGACCAGGGCCAGAGCGACCAGGATCACGTTATGGCTGGCGATGCGTAATGCGATCGGTACACGGCGGTGGCGCAGTGCCCGGAAGATCAGCAGGAAGAAGTTATCGGTTTTTACTGGCGTGGGCCGGTTCACTTAAGCTCGGCTCTTTAGTCCGTGAAGTTGACGCGCAGTATAGCGACAGGCCCAAGACCGGCAAAGCGCTGGCTGTGCCCGATGGTCACTGAAAGTGGGTAGAATGCGGTTTTTTTCCAGCTCGGGGGTGCGCTTTGCGCGAAATTGTCCTGATTAACATCACCGGTGAGGACCGTCCGGGCCTTACCGCAGCCATTACCGGTGTTCTGGCCCAGGGTGGTGTGAACATTCTCGACATCGGCCAGGCGGTGATTCACGACACGCTGTCGTTCGGCATCCTGGTGGAAATTCCAAGCACCGAGCAAGCCTCGTCCGTGCTCAAGGACATCCTGTTTACGGCGTATAAGCTGGATCAGCAGGTGCGTTTCACACCGGTGTCCGAAGAGGATTACCAGAGCTGGGTCGCCGGCCAGGGCAAAAAACGCCACATTGTGACGTTGTTGACCCGCAAGGTGACGGCGGAACAATTGCAGCGTGTCAGTTCGATTACCGCCCAGTACGGTTTGAATATCGACCATATTGACCGTCTGTCGGGTCGTATGCCGCTGGACACCCCGGCGGACAAGGGCAAGGGCTGCATCGAGTTCTCCGTGCGCGGTGAGCCGGCAGATCCCCAGGCGTTGCGCGCCGAATTCCTGAGCGTTGCCCAGGAGCTGAACGTCGATATCGCCTTCCAGGAAGATTCGCTGTTCCGCCGTAATCGCCGCTTGGCGGTGTTCGACATGGACTCGACGCTGATCGAGGCCGAAGTCATCGACGAATTGGCCAAGGCTGCCGGCGTAGGTGAGCAAGTCTCGGAAATCACCGAGCGGGCCATGGCGGGCGAGCTGGATTTCCGTGCGAGCTTCAAGGAGCGCCTGGCCTTGCTCAAAGGCCTGGATGTGAGCGTGCTGGACTCCATCGGCGCCTCGTTGCGCCTGACCGAAGGCGCCGAAACCCTGTTCGCCGAACTCAAGCGCCTGGGCTACAAAACCGCGATTCTGTCGGGTGGCTTCACCTACTTCGCCAAGCAATTGCAGGCCAAGCTGGGTATCGACTATGTGTTCGCCAATGAGCTGGAAGTGGTGGACGGCAAGGTGACGGGCGTGGCCGTGGAGCCGATTGTCGACGCTCAGCGTAAGGCTGATTTGTTGCGGGAATTGGCACACAAGGAAGGGTTGCGTCTGGAGCAGACCATTGCGGTCGGCGACGGGGCGAATGATTTGCCGATGCTGGCGATTGCCGGGTTGGGTGTGGCGTTTCGCGCCAAGCCTCTGGTCAAGCAATCGGCCAAGCAGGCGATTTCGACCCTGGGGCTGGATGGGGTGTTGTACCTGTTGGGCTTCCGCGACCGCGACGGTCAGCTCTAGTACACACACTTTGTAGGAGCCGGCTTGCCGGCGATGGCGTCCTCAAGGTCGCATCGCCGGCAAGCCGGTTCCTACAGAGGTCGTCGTCAGGCTTTCGGTAAACCCATACCCTGGCCCATCTGCACCGGCGTGCCCGCCAGCAGTTCTTCCGACCATTTCACCTGGTCCGGCCCAAACAGCACGATCGCCGTCGAACCCAGCTTGAAGCGCCCCAGCTCCGCGCCTTTTTCCAGGTGGATCGGACCACGGGCGGCTTCGTCGTAGCGGAAGGTTTTCAGCTCGCGCTTCGGCGGCGTTACCAGGCCAGCCCATACGGTCTCGATCGACGCCACGATCATCGCGCCCACCAATACCACGGCCATCGGACCGCGTTCGGTGTCGAAAATGCAGGCAACACGTTCGTTACGTGCAAACAGCTCCGGCACGTTTTCGGCTGTGGTCTGGTTCACCGAGAAAATGCGGCCCGGAATGTAGACCATTTCCCGCAGGGTACCGGCCAGTGGCATGTGCACCCGGTGGTAGTCCTTTGGCGACAGGTAGATGGTGGCGAAATCACCGCCCATGAACGGCGCAGCCACCGCCGAATCACCGCCGAGCAATTCCAGTACGCTGAAGCTGTGACCCTTGGCCTGGAACACCCGGCCGTGCTCAATCGGGCCCAATTGGCTGACGGCGCCATCGGCCGGGCTCAACACTGCACCCGGGGTCTGGTCCAGCGGTCGGGCACCGTCTTTCAGGGCACGGGTGAAGAAGGCGTTGAAGTGCTCGTAAGCCGTCACGTCTTCAACCAGGGCCTGGGACATGTCCACTTGATAACGCTTGGCGAACCAGGTGGTGAAGGCGTTCTTGAACCAGCGCACGCGGCATTCGGCAATGCAGCCGGCCAACCGCGACAGCAGGTGGTGGGGCAGCAAGTACTGGCTGAGGATGAACAACTGCTTTTTCATTAACTGTCCTTAAACCTTAAATCTCGACGGGGGTGTCGGGGTGGTTGCCCCATTCGCCCCAGGAACCGGCATAACCTTTGACTCGCGGATAACCGAGCGCCTTGGCCACCAGGTAGGTGAAGCCAGAACGGTGGTGAGTCTGGCAGTGGGTGATGATTTCTTTGTCGCGGGTCAGCCCCAGGTCTTCGAGGATCTTCGGCATGTCGCGGCGAATACGCAGTTGGCGTGCCTTGTCCATGCCGGCAGTCCATTCGAAGTTCACCGCGCCGGGGATGTGTCCACCCTTGGCCGCGAGGACTTTCTCCCCGGAGTACTCCAGCGGGCCGCGGGCGTCCCAGATACCCAGGTCGGCAGCGCCGAGGCGGCTTTGCAGGTACTCGCGGGTCGCGGTGGGTTCTTCATGCAGCGTCAGGCTGACCGGGCCGCCGGCGCTGGCCGGGACCTCGGTGGACACCGGGTGTTGTTCTTCCAGCCACGCCAGCAGGCCGCCGTCGAGGTAGTGGTATTTCTTGTGGCCGATCACATCAAGCATCCAGATGAATCGACCGGCCCAGCCACCGCCTTCGTCGTCGTACACCACGTAGGTGGCATCCGGGGTGTGGCCCAGTTCGCCGAACAGCTTTTCAAGATCGGCTTTGTTCGGCAGCAGGCCCGGTGCCGGCGCCTGCCCCAGTTGGGTGCGCTTGGGGTCGACGAAACGTGCACCGGGGATATGCCCTTCGGCGTAACGCGCGGCGCTGGTGAGGTCCACCAGAATCAGATGTTCGGCATCGAGGCGACCGAGCAGGTCACTGGCCTCGATGACCAGCGGCAAGCCAGAGAAGTCAGGCATGTGAGGTCTCCTGGGCATAAAAGTTGGGCGCTAAAGGAGGGCGATTGTAGCGCAAGCATCAGGCGCTGCGGTTGGTAAAGCTGTGCAGGGCTTTTTCGATGCATTGAGCGGTTTTGCCGAAGGCCTGCACGGTGGTTTCCGAGAACGGCCCGCCGCCCTGATCCGCCACCATCAGCATCACCACCCGGCCATTGCAGCTCAGGGAGCGCAGAAGCAGGTGTTCGCCCTTGAACAGGCGACGCAGTTCCGGTGGCAGCAATGCCGAGAACTGGGCGTGGTTGTCGGGCGTGAGGCGCACCTGGGCAGACTTGGTCAGCAGGCGTTGCAGCAGCGTACTTTGCGTGGCGTCGAGGCTCAGGTGGTCGGCGTCCTTGGGCAGGCCGTCAGCTTGATGCACGCGCAAGGTGCTCAGGGTTTTGTCCGCCATCAGTAACATCACCCGCTGCATGCCGCAGGCCACCAGGGCCTCCTTGGCGCAGGTGGTCAGGTGCATGGCGTTGGCAAAGCGGCTGGGCTCCACCAGCAATTCGGTGCAGCGCTTGCGCCAGATCGCCAGGGCTTCGGCGGTGGGCGGTGGTGCCGGCAGCAAGCCGTGATGCACCCGTTGTACGTCCCAGGGCCAGATCAGCGACAGCGCCGGGTGCCACAGGTCACGCATCAGGGTATTGCGGGCGCTGATCGCCGCGTGTTGGTGAGACTGTTGTTGCACCTCGGCCAGCGGTTGTTGCAGGTAAAGCGCTGTCAGGTACTGCCAGCGCTGGGTGTGGGGGCAGGTCCAGGACTCCTGCGCCGCCAGTGCCAGGCCGTTGGCCAGCAACACGGTATTGGCCGGCTGGTTCAGCCAGCGGCGCAGGTTCGGGTCGGCATCCAGCAATTGCTGTTGGCGCAAGGGCTCGTCTTCACGGGCAATGCGCAGTGCCTTGACCAGCAAACGCTGCTCTGTCAGCAGCAAGGTATAACCCTGGGATACCCAGATCGGCAGGCGCCAGGCCTCGGTCAATCCCAGGCACAGGTCCAGCAGGCGCACACCGAACACTTCCTGCTCGACCGTATGCGCTGATTCGCCCTTGTGAATCACCCGCAGTTCCCATTCTTCCAGCAGCTTGGGATAGGCAATCGCCATCGGCCACAGCGGCGAGAGGAACAGCAGGCTGCCCCAGTGAATGTCCTGCCACAGCCGCGCCAGGCGGCTGGCGAACAGCCCGCTGGCCTGTTGCGACGCGTGCTGGCTGATCATCTGCAATTGGCGCAGGGCCACGGGGATTTCATTCAGTGGCACTGAAGGCAGGCGCGCCAGTAATTCCTCGGTACGCTTGAGGCCGAGGCGATTGATCGCCACTTCGAGGTTTTCTGCGGGCTCTGCGAGGCTGCCGTGGGCCTGGTCGTTGGCCTCGCGCATCACGCTGAGCACCAACGCCGGGCTGTTCTGCATCAACTCTGCAATATCCCGCAACGAACTGCGGTTGTCGCTGATGGCCTTGCAGACCCGGTCGTGGCTCGCCTGTGGAACGGGCAATAGCACGTCGTCCAGACGCTTTATCCAGGCGGCCAGTGTGGTCGGTTTTTGAGTTGGGACTGTCGTTTCATTTGCCATGATTGGGGCGCGATCATCACTTGCGGTCAACACGCCCGGGACGGGCCGAACTGGTTTTTCGCCATAACGGGCTATAGTCTGGCGCAGATTTGCCGATAAGTAGAACAAGAGTTTTCAACTCTTGCGAATATGACCCTGAACCCGACGGCGCAAGTACCCATCCCCTATGGCTAAAATTATCGGCATCATCGTCGTCATCGCGAGCGTGCTCGGCGGATACGTCTTGTCCCACGGCAAGATTGCAGCGCTGATCCAGCCCTTCGAAGTGCTGATTATCGGCGGTGCGGCGTTCGGCGCATTCCTGCAAGCCAACCCTGGCTACATGACCATGCACGTGATCAAGAAGTCGCTGGGCATGTTCAGCTCGCGCTTCTCCCACACCTTCTATCTGGAAGTGCTGGGGCTGATCTACGAGATCCTCAACAAGAGCCGCCGCGAAGGCATGATGGCCATTGAAGGTGATATCGAGGACGCCGCGGCGAGCCCGATTTTCGCCAAGTACCCGGCGGTGCTCAAAGACGAACGCATGACCGCCTACATCTGCGATTACCTGCGCATCATGTCGTCCGGCAACATGGCACCCCATGAGCTGGAAGGCCTGTTCGACATGGAACTGTTCAGCCTCAAGGAAGAGCTGGAACACCCTTCTCACGCCGTGACCGGCATCGCCGACGGCATGCCCGGTTTCGGTATTGTGGCTGCGGTTCTCGGGATCGTGGTCACCATGGCTTCCCTCGGTGAAGGCGACCAAAAAGCCATCGGCATGCACGTAGGTGCGGCACTGGTAGGTACCTTCTTCGGTATTCTCGCGGCCTACGGTTTCTTTGGTCCGCTGGCCACCTCCCTGGCCCACGACGCCAAGGAAGAAGTGAATTTGTACGAAGCCATCAAGGCGTGCCTGGTGGCTTCGGCTTCCGGTATGCCGCCGTCGCTGGCGGTGGAGTTCGGGCGCAAGGTTCTGTATCCGAAGCACCGTCCAAGCTTCGCTGAGCTGGAACAAGCGGTTCGCGGTCGCTAAGCCATGGAAAACAACCAGCCGATCATCATCAAGCGCGTCAAGCGCTTCGCTGCGGGGCACCATGGCGGCGCCTGGAAAATCGCCTTCGCCGACTTTGCGACGGCGATGATGGCGTTCTTCCTGGTGCTGTGGCTGATGTCCACCGCTACGCCGGAACAGAAGATCGCCATTGCCGGTTACTTCAAGGACCCCATCGGGTTTTCCGAGAGCGGTACGCCTTTTGTGATCGACCTCGGTGGTTCGCCGCAACTGGCGCCAGAGCGCACCATCAACCCGGAAATCAAGACCGACTCGCCCCAGGAAAAAATTCCGATCGAGCGCGATACCGTCGAGGCCATGGCTGAGCAGGTCGAGCAGGAGCGCCTGGAGCTGTTGCTGCAGGAACTGCAAACCAAGGTTGAGGAAAACCCGCAACTGCTGAAGTTCAAGGATCAGATTTCCTTCGAGATCACCCCGGATGGCTTGCGCATTCAGATCACGGACGCCGCCAACCGGCCGATGTTCGACTCGGGCAGTGCGCGGTTGAAGCCATACTTTGAAGACATCCTGCTGGCCATGGCCGACACCATCAAGGCGGTGCCGAACAAGATCAGCATCAGCGGCCACACCGACGCCAAGCCGTATGCGGGCCAGGGCGATTTCGGCAACTGGGAACTCTCGGCCAACCGGGCCAATGCCGCGCGTCGTGCATTGGTCGCCGGCAGCTACCCGGACCCGCAAGTGGCGCGGGTGGTGGGGTTTGCTTCTTCGCAGCTATTTGATCCCAAGGACCCGTTCAACCCGATCAACCGGCGTATCGATATTGTCGTGCTGACCAAAAAGGCCCAGCGTGCGATTGAAGGTGACCCGCCCGCAACGCCACCGGTACCAACCCAGGGTGAGGGCGCGCCGGGTGAAGTGCCGGCGGACCCGAATGCACTGCCGCCGGGGCAGGAGCCGTTGCCGGCTCACGAGCTACGGCAGAAGCTGAACTTGTTTGACGATGGCGGGGTGAAGGACCCGACTCAGCCCGCGACTGGCTCGTAAGTCAGGCAGACTCAAGCCGTTGCTTGGACGATTAAAAAATGCCCCGAACTCTCGGGGCATTTTTTTTGATCGATGTATCAGAGGGGGAGATAGGCTTTCACGCCATCAATCACGCCCCGCATATCCTCTGTGCCCAGGCGCGGCACGAAATACTCTCGCCCTGTGCTCCTGGTCTTCCTGTGCAGTTTATCCAGTCGCTCGAAACTGACGGTGTAGATCATGTCGCATTTCACCCATAGCGCTTTATAGCCATCGGTGTGCAGTGGGTTGGTCCGCAATAAATGGTGCCAATCGTGCTGAATATCAGGGGCGGTGGAGGAGATCGGGACCACTGTGCACAGTTTTCGATTGTGTGTGGCAGTAGGTGATATGACGACGACTTTGCGGATCTTCAACATTTCAGGTGCCACAAAGCCCCGCGTGAAGTCGCATAGAAGTACATCGCCTTGTTTGGGATGGTAGTAGAGAGGCAATCGTCGATTCCCCGGAAAAAGCAAAGCCGCCCGAAGGCGGCTTCATTCGACACGCAGTGGAGCTTGCTTCGCCCCTTCTGCGCCGCTGGATCAACCCCGAAAAGGATCCAGACTCCTGCCAGCTTGCGCTGGTGACGGAGCGATTATGAGCATAGGGAAAATCGAATTCAAGCTGGCTTGCATCATGGGCCGCCCAGTTGCAGCGGATTCTTGATGGCTGACCCGATTTAATCAATGGGGTCGTGGGTTCCGTGCCCTGCCTTATGTGTTTCAAGGCATGGCACGGCACCGATTCGCTGCTTAGTAACTGGTCTCGGGCAAGCTGGCGATGATCGAGCGATAGCTGTTCATCCGCTGCTGCTGCACGCGGCCGTCTTCCAGGGCCTTGAGCAGGGCGCAACCCGGCTCGCGGTCATGTTTGCAGTCGCGGAAGCGGCAGGTGCCGATCAAGTCGTTGAACTCGATAAAGCCCGCTTCAACATCGGCGCGGCTCACGTGGCCCAGGCCGAATTCACGAATCCCGGGGGAGTCGATCAGTTCACCGCCGCCCGGGAAGTGGAACAACCGGGCGGTGGTGGTGGTGTGGGTGCCCTGGCCGGACAGCTCCGACAATGGCCCCACACGGGTTTCGACTTCCGGCAACAGGCTGTTGACCAGGGACGACTTGCCCACGCCCGACTGGCCGACGAACACGCTGATGCGTCCGTCGAGCTCGGTCTGCAACTGCTCCATGCCATTGCCGTGATGTGCCGAGACTTCCAGCACCGGATAGCCGAGGGTGCGGTACACCGCCAGCAGCGCGTTGAGCGCCGGAGCGTTCTGCTCGTCGATCAGGTCGAATTTGTTCAGCAGCAACAGCGGGCGAATGCCGGCGTGCTCGGCCGCTACCAGGTAGCGGTCGATCAGGTTGGCATGGGGCTCGGGCAACGGCGCGAAGACGATGACGATCATGTCGACGTTGGCCGCCACCGGCTTGAGCTGGCCACGGCTGTCGGGCCGCCGCAGTTCGGTGGTGCGCGGCAACTGGGCGACGATGACGCCGATGCCCTGGTTGCCGGCACGCCACACCACCTGGTCGCCGGTGACCAGCGCAGGCAGGTTGGCGCGCAAGTGGCAACGGAACACCTGGCCTGCGGAGTCGCCTTCTGTGGCCTCGACCTCGACCTGCACACCGAAGTGCGCGATCACCAGGCCGGTTTGCTCGGGGCCCAGGTCGCCGCCCTCAAGCGCTTCCACGGCGGAGGATTCACGTTTGGCGGCGCGGGCAGCGCGTTCACCCTGAATCTTTTCGATGCGCCAGTTTTGGCGACGGTTGAGCTGGCGTTTGGCCATTGGTGTTCCGTGTCGATAATGCAAAGGTTAGGTAAAACGGTCGCGAGTCTAGCACGCCCTGCCTGCTAAACTGCGCAGCTACGCCAAGGTGCCAAGGAACCACGACATGCAAAACCCACAGAACCTGATTTGGATCGATCTGGAAATGACCGGTCTGAACCCTGACACCGACGTCATCATCGAGATGGCCACCATTGTCACCGACAGCAACCTCAACACCTTGGCCGAAGGTCCGGTAATCGCCATTCACCACAGCGACGCGGTGCTGGCCACCATGGACGAGTGGAACACCCGCACCCACGGCAACTCGGGCCTGACCCAGCGCGTGCGTGACAGCCGCGTGAGCATGGCCGAGGCTGAAGCTGAAACCATCGCCTTCCTGGAAAAGTGGGTGCCCAAGGGCAAGTCGCCGATCTGCGGCAACAGCATTTGCCAGGACCGCCGCTTTCTTTATACCCACATGAAGGCGCTGGAAAGCTACTTCCACTACCGCAACCTGGATGTGTCGACCTTGAAAGAGCTGGCCGCACGCTGGGCGCCGGAAGTCAAAGACAGCTTCCACAAGGGCAGCACCCACCTGGCGCTGGACGATATTCGCGAATCGATCGCCGAGCTGCAGCATTACCGCAAGCATTTCATTAAGTTCTAAAACGGTAATGCCTTATCTGAGCGGGCTTGTGTGGCGAGGGGGCTTGTCTGTGGCGAGGGGGCTTGTCCCCCGTTGGGCTGCGAAGCGGCCCTGAAATCTGACATCCCGGTCTACCTGAAAAACTCCGTCGCCTTAAAAGGGGCTGCTTCGCAGCCCAACGGGGGACAAGCCCCCTCACCACAGACAAGCCCCCTCGCCACAACTTTGCAAGGATCGCCATCATGCTGTTGATGCTCTACCTCATCGCCATCACCGCCGAAGCCATGACTGGCGCCTTGTCCGCCGGGCGGCGCGGGATGGATTGGTTTGGTGTGGTGCTGATCGCCTGCGTGACGGCGCTGGGCGGCGGTTCGGTGCGTGACGTGTTGCTCGGCCACTACCCGCTGACCTGGGTCAAGCACCCGGAATACCTGGTGCTAACCTCCATCGCGGCCCTGGTGACGATCTTCATCGCGCCATTGATGCGCCACCTGCGCTCGCTGTTCCTCGCGCTGGACGCCGTGGGCCTGGTGGCCTTTACCTTGATCGGCTGCATGACCGCCCTGGAAATGGGCCACGGCATGCTGGTGGCGTCGGTCAGTGGTGTGATCACCGGGGTGTTCGGCGGCATCCTGCGAGACATCTTCTGCAACGATATCCCGCTGATCTTCCGCCGCGAGCTGTACGCCAGCGTGTCGTTCCTCGCCGCCTGGTTCTACATGCTGTGCCTCTACCTTGAACTGCCCAGCGAGCAATCCATCCTGCTGACACTGTTCAGCGGCTTTCTACTGCGCCTGTTGGCGATCCGCTTTCACTGGGAAATGCCCAAGTTCGTCTACAACGACGACGTGCACTGACGCTCAGCGTGCTGGTTCAGAGCCCACTCCACGTGTTCGCGCACCAGCTCCGACGGATACTCCCGGCGCGCCTTCAACGCTTCCAGCACCGGAATGCTCGACGGCGCGTTGCCCAGGCCCACGGCCAGGTTGCGCAGCCAGCGCTCATAGCCCGCGCGACGTAGCGGCGAGCCTTCGGTGCTGCTGAGGAACTTGTCCTCGTCCCACATGAATAATTCGGCCAACTCGGCGTTATCCAGATTGTGCCGGGGCTTGAAATCGCTTTCGGTGGTAGGCCGGGCGAAACGATTCCACGGGCAAACGATCTGACAGTCATCGCAGCCGAATACCCGGTTACCGATCAATGGACGCAGCTCCTCCGGGATCGCGCTTTTCAGTTCGATGGTCAGGTAGGAAATGCAGCGCCGGGCGTCCAGTACGTAAGGCCCGACGAAAGCGTTGGTAGGACAGATGTCCAGGCAGGCGGTGCAGCGGCCACAGTGTTCGGTGGCGTGGGGTGGGTCGACCGGCAGCGGCAGGTCGACAAAAAGCTCGCTGAGGAAAAAGTAGCTGCCCGCCTTGCGATTGAGCACCAGGGTGTTCTTGCCGATCCAGCCCAGCCCGGCTTTTTCGGCGATGGCTTTTTCCAGCACTGGGGCGCTGTCGACAAAGGCACGAAAGCCGAACGGGCCGATCTGCGCCTGAATCCGGTCGGCCAGTTGCTGCACGCGTTTGCGGATCAGCTTGTGGTAGTCGCGGCCCAGGGCATAACGGGAGATGTAGGCTTTTTCGGGTTTGGCCAGCAGTTGGGCCATTTGTGTGTCGCCGGGCAGGTAATCCATGCGCAGGGACACCACGCGCAAGGTGCCGGGCACCAGCTCTTCCGGGTGTGAGCGCTTGCTGCCGTGGGCGCCCATGTAGTCCATTTCGCCGTGGTAGCCGGCGTCGAGCCAGCGTTGCAGGTGCTGTTCATGCTCGGCGAGGTCGAGGCCGCTGATGCCCACTTGTTGAAAGCCCAGCTCGCGGCCCCAGTCTTTGATCGATTGGGCGAGGGCGGGCAGGTCGTAGGTAATAGCAGGCATGAACAAGAGAAACCGCAGGTTAGATGCGTATAATTCTGCCAGACATCGGAGCTTGAAGACGCATGCCGCAGACAAAACACGAAATACCCGACGTTCAGCACCTGTTGCCCGGCCAATTGCCGCAACTCGCTGCGCGTTCCCCGGACGCCCATAAAGGCCAGTTCGGCCATGTATTGCTGATCGGTGGCGACCGGGGTTTTGGCGGCGCGGCCTTGCTCAGCGCCGAAAGCGCCCTGCGCAGCGGTGCCGGCATGGTTTCCCTCGCGACCCGCAGCGAGCACGTAGCGGCGGCGCTGGCCCGGTTGCCGGAGGTGATGACGGTAGGCGTGCACTCGGCCAATCAATTGATAGGCCTGCTGGAGAAGATTTCCGTGATCGTCATCGGCCCGGGCCTGGGCGAGGCTTCCTGGGGCAAAAGCCTGTTGTCGGTGGCGGCCAATGCCACGCAGCCGCAAGTCTGGGACGCCGATGCCTTGAACCTGCTGGCCGCGGGCAAGGTCAGCCTGCCCGACAATTGCGTGATCACCCCGCATCCTGGCGAAGCGGCTCGTTTGATGGGGATTTCGACAGCCGAGGTTCAGGCCGATCGCCTTAACGTGGCCCGCGCGTTGAGCCAGAAATTCAATGCGGTAGCGATCCTCAAGGGCGCCGGCAGTTTGATCGCCCGCCCGGACGGTCACGTTGCCCGCTGTGATCAGGGCCACCCGGCGATGGCGACAGCCGGCCTGGGTGACGTGTTGGCTGGCCTGGTCGGTGCTTTACTGGCCCAAGGCATGCCGGCATTCGACGCCGCCTGCCTGGCCGTCTGGTTACATGCCACTGCCGGCGACCGGCAGGGCACCTTCGGTCGCGGGCTGGCCGCCAGCGACCTGATTCCCGCCATTCGTCAGTTGCTGGAGGAGCAATCACCGTGTCTGAAGTAATTCTTTTCCTGGCCGATGAAGACGCCATGGTCGCGCTTGGCAATCGTATTGCCAAGGCGACGCAAGGCTCGGGCCTGATCTTTCTGGAGGGTGATTTGGGCGCCGGAAAAACCACCTTGTCCCGGGGCATCATTCGCGGGTTGGGGCATGAAGGTGCTGTGAAGAGTCCTACGTTTACCCTGGTGGAGCCCTACGAGATTGGCTCGGTGCGGGCCTTCCATTTCGATCTGTATCGGCTGGTGGACCCGGAAGAGTTGGAATACATGGGCATCCGCGATTACTTCGATGAAGACGCGTTGTGCCTGATCGAGTGGCCAGATAAAGGCACAGGCTTTTTGCCAAAGCCGGACCTGACCATTACCATTACCCCGCATAAGCAAGGACGTCAGCTGAAGTTGTTGTCCCAGAGCGCGCGCGGCGAGTCGTGGTGCGCCGCTTTGGCATTGGAATTCAAATAATTGATGGGGTTAGGTATGCGCTTTCGCGCGTTGGTTACTGTCGTAGGGGTGTTGCTTGCGGCAATGACTTTCAATGCACTGGCGGCCTCACAGGTGAAAAGTGTTCGCCTGTGGCGGGCACCGGATAACACGCGACTGGTATTCGACCTGTCTGGCCCGGTTCAGCACAGCGTCTTCACCCTCACGGCGCCCGATCGCCTGGTGATTGATATCAACGGTGCGACCCTCGCCGCGCCGTTGAAAGTCGCCATGGCCAATACCCCGATTACCGCGATGCGCTCGGCTCAACGTACGCCGACCGACCTGCGGGTGGTCATCGACCTGAAAAAGGCCGTGACCCCGAAAAGTTTTGTACTGGCGCCTAACGCGCAATATGGCAACCGGCTGGTGGTCGACCTGTTCGACAACGCCGCCGATGCTGCGCCGCCGCCTGCGCCAACCCCGAGCGTCGCGACGATACCGGCGGTGCCGGTCACCCAGTCGCAACCCCAGGTCAAATTGCCGCCGCCACCACCTGCACCGGCGGGCAAACGCGACATCATCGTGGTCATCGATGCCGGTCACGGCGGGGAAGACCCGGGCGCCTCCGGTTCGCGCGGCCAGCATGAAAAAGACGTGGTACTGGCCATCGCCCGCGAACTGCAGCGCCAGATCAATGGCATGAAAGGCTATCGCGCGGAGTTGACCCGTACCGGTGACTACTTCATCCCGCTGCGTGGCCGTACCGAAATCGCCCGCAAGAAGGGCGCCGACCTGTTCGTCTCGATCCACGCCGACGCCGCGCCTTCGGCGGCTGCGTTTGGTGCCTCGGTGTTTGCCCTGTCTGACCGCGGCGCTACGTCCGAGACCGCCCGTTGGCTGGCGGACAGTGAAAACCGTTCCGACTTGATCGGCGGGGCCGGCAACGTGTCCCTTGATGACAAGGACAAGATGCTCGCTGGCGTATTGCTCGACCTGTCGATGACTGCCTCGCTGACCTCCAGCCTGAACGTCGGGCAGAAAGTCCTGAGCAACATTGGCCGTGTCACCTCGCTGCACAAACAGCGGGTGGAGCAGGCCGGGTTTATGGTGCTCAAGTCGCCGGATATTCCGTCGATCCTGGTGGAAACCGGGTTTATCTCCAACTCCAATGAAGCCTCGAAACTGGCCTCCGCCAGCCACCAGCAGGCGCTGGCGCGGTCCATCAGCGCCGGTGTTCGCCAGTTCTTCCAGCAGAACCCGCCGCCGGGCACTTATATCGCCTGGCTGCGTGACTCCGGCAAGATCGCCCAGGGCCCGCGTGACCATCGTGTCCAGCCCGGCGACACCCTGGCGATGCTGGCGGTGCGCTTCCAGGTGTCTGCGGCGACCTTGCGCAGTGCCAACAACCTGAAGACCGATGAACTGAAGGTCGGCCAGGTGTTGACCATCCCTGGCACTGAACTGGCGGCGCAATAATGAGCGAAACAGTCTTGAGCAACACCTCGCGCATTGAACTGCTAAGCCCGCGCCTGGCGAACCAGATTGCGGCGGGCGAGGTGGTCGAGCGGCCGGCTTCGGTGATCAAGGAGTTGCTGGAAAACAGCATCGACTCCGGCGCCAAGCGCATCGATGTCGACGTGGAGCAGGGCGGCGTCAAGCTGCTGCGGGTACGTGACGACGGCAGCGGGATCTCCTCCGACGATCTGCCGCTGGCCCTGGCCCGTCACGCCACCAGCAAGATTCGCGACCTGGAAGACCTGGAGCGGGTGATGAGCCTCGGGTTTCGCGGTGAGGCCCTGGCGTCCATCAGCTCCGTGGCCCGCCTGACCCTGACGTCTCGCACCCGCGACGCCGATCAGGCCTGGCAGGTGGAAACCGAAGGTCGCGACATGGCGCCCCGGGTCCAGCCGGCTGCGCACCCGGTAGGCACTTCGGTGGAAGTGCGCGACCTGTTCTTCAACACCCCGGCACGGCGTAAATTCCTCAAGGCCGAAAAAACCGAATTCGATCACCTGCAAGAAGTCATCAAGCGCCTGGCGCTGGCCCGCTTTGATGTGGCTTTTCATCTGCGTCACAACGGCAAGACCATCCTCAGCCTGCACGAGGCCCATGATGATGCGGCCCGTGCGCGGCGGGTCTCGGCCATCTGCGGCGGCGGGTTCCTGGAGCAGGCACTGCCGATCGAGATTGAGCGCAATGGCTTGCGCCTGTGGGGTTGGGTGGGGTTGCCGACTTTCTCCCGCAGCCAGGCTGACTTGCAGTATTTCTTTGTGAATGGCCGTGCGGTGCGCGACAAGCTGGTGGCCCACGCGGTGCGCCAGGCGTATCGCGACGTGCTGTTCAACGGGCGACACCCGACATTTGTGCTGTTTTTTGAAGTCGACCCATCGGTGGTCGACGTCAACGTGCACCCGACCAAGCACGAAGTGCGCTTCCGTGACGGGCGCATGGTTCACGACTTCCTCTACGGCACCTTGCACCGCGCCTTGGGCGATGTGCGCCCGGATGATCAGCTGTCGGCGCCGATTGTCACGGCGATTGTCCGGCCTACGGGTCCGGAAGCCGGTGAGTTCGGGCCTCAGGGCGAAATGAGCCTGGCAGCCAACCTGCTGCAATCGCCGCAAGCCCAGCCCAGCTATACCGCACCTGGCTCAGGGGCTGGCGCCGGTTATCAGTACCAATACACACCGCGCCCGCAGTCGGCGGTGCCGGTGGCCGAGGCGCAGGCAGCCTATCGCGAGTTTTTTGCGCCGCTGCCCGGTGCCGAGTCGAGTGCTGTGGCCTTGCCGGAAGGCCAGGGCGATGTGCCGCCGTTGGGTTACGCATTGGCCCAGCTCAAGGGTATCTACATCCTTGCTGAAAATGCCCATGGCCTGGTGCTGGTGGACATGCATGCCGCTCACGAGCGGATCATGTACGAGCGCCTGAAGATCGCCATGGCCAGTGAAGGCTTGAGCGGCCAGCCGCTGCTGGTGCCGGAGTCCCTGGCGGTCAGCCAGCGCGAGGCCGATTGCGCCGAAGAGCACGTCAGCGTGTTCCAGAAGCTGGGCTTTGAGCTGCAACGCCTGGGCCCGGAAACCCTGGCTATCCGGCAGATTCCCGCCTTGCTCAAGCAGGCCGAGGCCAACCGGCTGGTGGCCGATGTGCTGGCGGACCTGATGGAATATGGCACCAGCGATCGCATCCAGGCGCACATCAACGAACTGCTCGGCACTATGGCCTGCCACGGCGCCATCCGTGCCAACCGCCGCCTGGCCCTGCCGGAAATGAATGGCCTGCTGCGGGACATGGAAAACACCGAACGCAGCGGCCAGTGCAACCATGGCCGACCGACCTGGACCCAAATGGGCCTGGACGACCTGGACAAACTGTTCTTGCGCGGCCGTTGATGAGTGCCTTGCCCCCCGCCATTTTCCTGATGGGCCCGACGGCCGCCGGCAAGACCGACCTGGCCATCGAGCTGACCAAGGTCTTGCCGTGCGAGCTGATCAGTGTCGACTCTGCACTGGTTTACCGGGACATGGACATCGGCACTGCCAAACCTTCAAAAGAGCTGTTGGCCCAGTATCCGCACCGGTTGATCGACATTATCGATCCCAGCGAGAGCTATTCGGCGGCGGATTTTCGCACCGATGCCCTGGCGGCCATGGCCGATATCACCGCGCGGGGCAAGATTCCGCTGCTGGTGGGCGGCACGATGCTCTACTACAAGGCGTTGCAGGAAGGCTTGGCCGACATGCCGCCGGCTGACCCGCAAGTGCGCGCCGAACTTGAAGAAGAGGCTGCACGCCTTGGCTGGCAAGCGTTGCACGACCAGCTGGCAGTTGTGGATCCAGTTTCCGCCGCGCGGATTCACCCCAATGACCCCCAGCGCCTGACACGGGCCCTGGAAGTCTGGCGGGTCAGCGGCCAGACCATGACTGAACACAGGCTGAAACAAACTGCGCAAAGTACTGAAGCAGGCGCTTCGGGACAGTCACAATTGCCCTATACTGTGGCGAATCTGGCCATCGCTCCGGCGGATCGTCAGGTGCTGCATGAACGAATTGCACAAAGATTCACAATTATGTTGGAACAGGGGTTTGTGGACGAGGTCGTAGCACTGCGTTCAAGAGGTGACCTGCATCCCGGGCTGCCTTCGATACGTGCTGTAGGCTACCGCCAAGTCTGGGATCATCTGGATGGCAAGCTGACGTCAGCCGAAATGCAGGAGCGCGGCATCATTGCCACGCGCCAATTGGCGAAGCGCCAGTTCACATGGCTGCGCAGCTGGAGCGATTTGCACTGGCTGGACAGCTTGGACAGCGACAATCTGTCACGCGCCTTGAAATACTTGGGAACGGTCTCCATATTGAGCTGAGTCCTTGCAATTGCCGTCTATCCTTGGGGGTGTGACGGCCATAAGCTATCTATTTTCCGATTTTTTATTATTGATCCTTAAAGGAGTGCGGCACATGTCAAAAGGGCATTCGCTACAAGACCCTTACTTGAATACTTTACGTAAAGAGAAAGTTGGGGTTTCCATCTATCTGGTCAACGGTATCAAACTGCAAGGTACGATCGAGTCGTTCGACCAGTTCGTGATCCTGCTGAAAAACACCGTAAGCCAAATGGTTTACAAGCATGCTATCTCGACCGTAGTGCCGGTTCGTCCAATTCGTCTGCCTAGCGCAACCGAAGAACAGGGTGACGCCGAGCCTGCACCGGGTAACGCCTGATAGGAGTCTCCTTTGTTCTTTGAGCGCCACGGTGGTGGTGAGCGAGTAATCCTCGTTCACTTGGATGGACAGGACCCTGAGGCGCGCGAAGATCCGCAGGAGTTTCAGGAGTTGGCAAATTCGGCCGGCGCCGAGACCGTCGCGTTTTTTAACGTGCCGCGTCATCGGCCAACCGCCAAATTCCTGATTGGCAGCGGCAAGGTCGAGGAATTGCGCGACCTGGTTCATGCCGAGAAGGCCGATCTGGTGATTTTCAATCACATCCTCACGCCCAGTCAGGAACGTAACCTCGAACGTGTCTTCGAGTGTCGCGTGATCGACCGCACGGGTCTGATTCTCGATATTTTTGCCCAACGCGCCCGTACCCATGAAGGCAAGCTCCAGGTAGAACTGGCCCAGCTTGACCACATGAGCACCCGGCTGGTTCGTGGCTGGACTCACCTTGAGCGTCAGGGTGGCGGTATCGGCATGCGCGGCCCGGGTGAAACCCAGCTGGAAACCGACCGGCGCCTGCTGCGGGTGCGCCTGCGACAGATCAAGGGCCGCCTGGAAAAGGTGCGCAGCCAGCGCGAACAATCGCGCCGTGGCCGCATGCGTGCGGATATCCCTACCGTTTCCCTGGTGGGCTATACCAACGCCGGCAAATCCACGCTCTTCAATAACGTGACGAAATCGGACGTGTACGCGGCCGACCAACTGTTTGCGACCCTCGACCCGACCTTGCGCCGTCTGGAGCTGGACGACCTGGGGCCGATTGTCCTGGCCGATACCGTGGGTTTCATTCGTCACCTGCCCCACAAGCTGGTCGAGGCATTTCGGTCTACGCTCGAAGAGTCGAGCAATTCCGACCTGCTGTTGCACGTGATCGATGCGGCAGAACCGGATCGCATGTTGCAGATTGAACAGGTCATGGTGGTGCTGGGCGAGATTGGTGCCCAGGACTTGCCGATCCTCGAGGTCTATAACAAACTCGATTTGCTTGAAGGCGTTGAGCCACAAATCCAGCGCGACGAGAACGGCAAGCCCCAGCGGGTCTGGCTGTCGGCGCGTGATGGCAGTGGCCTGGAATTGCTTGAACAGGCCATTGCCGAGTTGTTGGGCAGCGATTTGTTTGTCGGCACCTTGCGCTTGCCTCAGCGTTTTGCTCGACTGCGTGCACAGTTTTTCGAGCTGGGCGCGGTACAGAAAGAAGAACACGACGAAGAAGGCGTCAGCTTGCTGGCCGTTCGATTGCCGCGCTCGGAGCTGAATCGGCTGGTCAGCCGTGAAGGCGTTGTGCCGACGGAGTTCATCGAACAACACACTTTGCAATAAAAGCCTGAGAAAGCGGTTGTGCCGCTGTGACAGGCATTCTGTAGCATTGGTCGGCGCGCCGTGGGTGCGTCTTTGCTTTATCAGATGGAGAGCGCTATGGCTTGGAATGAGCCGGGTGGCAACTCGAATAATCAGGATCCTTGGGGTGGTAAACGCCGCAATAATGGCGACCGCAAGGGGCCACCAGATCTCGACGAGGCCTTCCGAAAGCTGCAGGAAAGCCTGAATGGGTTGTTCGGTGGTGGGAAAAAACGTGGTGGTGACGAAGGCGGTCGTACGAGCAAGGGCGGTGGTTACGGCCTGCTCGGCATCGGCCTCGTCGTGCTGGCGGCTGTTTGGCTGTACAGCGCGGTCTATGTCGTGGACGAGCAGGAGCAAGCCGTGGTGCTGCGCTTCGGCAAGTACTACGAGACCGTTGGCCCGGGCCTGAACATCTACTTCCCGCCGATCGATAAAAAGTACATGGAGAACGTCACGCGTGAGCGTGCCTACACCAAGCAGGGCCAGATGCTGACCGAAGACGAGAACATCGTCGAAGTGCCGCTGACCGTGCAGTACAAGATCAGCAACCTGCAGGACTTCGTGCTGAACGTCGATCAGCCGGAAATCAGCCTGCAACATGCGACTGAAAGCGCCCTGCGCCACGTGGTGGGTTCCACCGCAATGGACCAGGTGCTGACCGAAGGTCGTGAATTGATGGCCAGCGAAATCAAGGAGCGCCTGCAACGGTTCCTCGACACCTATCGCACCGGTATCACCGTGACCCAGGTCAACGTACAGAGCGCAGCGGCACCGCGTGAAGTGCAGGAAGCCTTCGATGACGTGATCCGCGCCCGTGAAGACGAGCAGCGTTCGCGCAACCAGGCTGAAACCTACGCCAACGGCGTCGTGCCGGAAGCCCGTGGTCAGGCCCAGCGCATCCTTGAAGATGCCAACGGTTACCGCGACGAAGTGGTTTCCCGCGCCAAGGGTGAGGCAGACCGCTTCACCAAACTGGTGGCCGAGTACCGCAAGGCACCGGAAGTCACCCGTGAGCGTCTGTACCTGGACACCATGCAGGAAGTCTTCAGCAACACCAGCAAGGTTCTCGTGACCGGCAGCAAGGGCGGGCAGAACAATCTGCTGTACCTGCCGCTGGACAAGATGATCGAAGGTGGTCGTAGCGGCACCAGCGCACCGTCCACCGGTTCCAATGCTGCTGCCAATGAAGCCAGTGCCCGTGCGGCCGCTGACTTGCTGCAACAGCAAACACGTACCAGGGAGAGTCGTTGATGAGCAATAAATCGCTGACCGCCCTGATTGTGGGCGTCGTCGTGGTCATCGCTGCCTGGAACTGCTTCTATATCGTGTCTCAGACCGAGCGCGCGGTGTTGCTGCAATTCGGTCGCGTGGTTCAGGCGGATGTCCAGCCGGGCCTGCATGTGAAAGTCCCC
The DNA here is from genome assembly GCF_012935715.1 of Pseudomonas sp. ADAK13. Classification (NCBI taxonomy): domain Bacteria; kingdom Pseudomonadati; phylum Pseudomonadota; class Gammaproteobacteria; order Pseudomonadales; family Pseudomonadaceae; genus Pseudomonas; species Pseudomonas sp. ADAK13. Next base: position 1,654,562 of record NZ_CP052860.1, on the reverse strand, counting down.
TACGTCAACCAGGTGCGCAAGTTCGACGGCCGCCTGATGACCCTGGATGCACCGACACAACGCTTCCTGACCCTGGAAAAGAAAGCTGTGATGGTTGACGCCTACGCCAAGTGGCGCGTCAAGGATGCCGAGCGCTTCTACACCGCGACTTCCGGCCTCAAGCAGATTGCTGACGAGCGTTTGTCGCGCCGTCTGGAATCGGGCCTGCGTGACCAGTTTGGTAAGCGCACCCTGCACGAGGTGGTATCCGGTGAACGTGACGCGCTGATGGCGGACATCACGCGTTCGTTGAACGCGATGGCGGAAAAAGAGCTGGGCATCGAAGTCATCGATGTTCGGGTCAAGGCCATCGACCTTCCGAAGGAAGTGAACCGCAGCGTGTTCGAGCGTATGAGCACCGAGCGTGAGCGCGAGGCTCGTGAGCACCGCGCCAAGGGTAACGAGCTGGCAGAGGGGATCCGTGCGGATGCCGACCGTCAGCGTCGCGTACTGTTGGCTGAAGCCTATCGCGAGTCTGAAGAGGCCCGTGGTGATGGTGATGCTCAAGCCGCTTCGATCTACGCCAAGGCGTACGGCCAGGACCAGGAGTTCTACGCGTTCTACCGTAGCCTGCGTGCCTACCGTGAAAGCTTCGCGAACAAAACCGACGTCATGGTGCTGGACCCAAGTAGCGATTTCTTCCGCTACCTGGAAAAGTCCAAGTAACCCCCATGTAGTCTGATAATCACTCCGTCGGGCGGCTAAAATGCCGGGCGGGGTGATCCTTTCAGAAAACGGGTGTATGATGCGGCAGCCGGGAAATTCCCGGCTTTTTTGCGTCTGCATGTTTGATTGTGGTTTTGCGCCGCAGACGCCACAGGTTTTTCGAGGAAAGTGCCCGACGAGGCCGATTGTTGGTCGTTCGTCACGTCGCTCTTGCGCGTGGTTTATGCAGGGGCCGGGTATTTTCTGCTTCACTCAAGGCTCGCCCGAGGGCTGGCCGCCCGGATCATAGGGGAATGGCGTAATGGCAACGGTAGACCGCTGGCTGCTGCCAGATGGCATCGAAGAAGTACTGCCACCAGAAGCTGCGCGCATTGAAATCGCGCGCCGCCAGGTGTTGGATCTGTTCCAGAGCTGGGGTTACGAGTTTGTCGTGACCCCCCATATCGAGTACCTGGAATCCCTGCTGACCGGCGCGGGCCAGGACCTGGATCTGCGCACCTTCAAGGTCATCGACCCGCAATCGGGCCGGCAAATGGGCTTTCGTGCCGACATCACGCCGCAAGTGGCGCGCATTGATGCGCACACCCTGCGTCGTGAAGGGCCAAGCCGCCTGTGCTACGCCGGCAGCGTGCTGCATGCTCAACCGCGTGCCTTGTCGTCTTCCCGTAGCCCGATCCAGCTGGGCGCCGAGTTGTACGGCGATGCCAGCCCGAGCAGCGACGTGGAAGTCATCAGCCTGATGCTGGCCATGCTGCAACTGGCCGATGTGCCGGATGTGCACATGGACCTCGGGCATGTCGGCATCTACCGCGGCCTGGCCCGTGCGGCCGGCTTGTCGGGTGAAGTGGAACAACAGTTGTTCGATGCCCTGCAACGCAAGGCCATCGATGAAGTGATCGCCCTGACGGCGGGCGTGCCTGCCGACCTGGCCGGCATGCTGCGTGCGCTGGTAGACCTGTGTGGCGGCCGTGAAGTACTGACCGCCGCCCGTGATCGCCTGGCGAATGCGCCGGCTGACGTTTTGGCAGCTCTGGACGACGTGCTGGCGATTGCCGAGCAGTTGTCGGCGCGCTTCCCGCAGTTGCCGCTGTATTTTGATTTGGGTGAGTTGCGCGGTTACCACTACCACACCGGTGTGGTGTTCGCGGTGTTTGTCCCGGGTGTTGGCCAGGCCATCGCCCAGGGCGGTCGTTATGACGATATCGGCGCCGACTTCGGTCGTGCCCGTCCGGCGACCGGTTTTTCCACCGATTTGAAAACCCTGGTGACCCTGGGGCGTGCTGAGGTCGAGCTGCCGTCTGGCGGTATCTGGATGCCCGACAGTACGGACGCAGCACTCTGGCAGCAGGTTTGCCAGTTGCGCAGTGAGGGTCAACGTGTGGTCCAGGCCCTGCCTGGGCAGCCATTGGCCGCCGCCCGTGAAGCGGACTGCGACCGGCAATTGATTCTGCAGAACGGGCTTTGGCAAGTATCGCCACTGGCTTCTTGAGTTTTCCTGCCGGCCACTGCCGGCACCAAGTTTGCGCGAATGAGGACAAGTGTTATGGGTAAGAATGTCGTAGTCCTGGGCACCCAATGGGGTGATGAGGGCAAAGGCAAGATCGTTGATCTGCTGACCGAACATGCTGCCGCCGTAGTGCGCTACCAAGGTGGCCACAACGCTGGCCACACCCTGGTCATCGATGGCGAAAAAACCGTCTTGCACCTGATCCCGTCGGGTGTGTTGCGCGAAGGCGTACAGTGCCTGATCGGCAACGGCGTGGTGGTTGCACCTGACGCCCTGCTGCGCGAGATCACCAAGCTGGAAGAGAAAGGCGTACCTGTGCGTGAGCGCCTGCGTATCAGCCCGTCCTGCCCGCTGATCCTGTCCTTCCACGTTGCGCTGGACCAGGCCCGTGAAAAGGCCCGTGGCGAGCTGAAGATCGGTACGACCGGTCGTGGCATCGGCCCGGCCTACGAAGACAAGGTTGCACGTCGTGGCCTGCGTGTGGGCGACCTGCTCAACATGCCGCGCTTTGAAGACAAGCTGCGTGAGCTGGTGGATTACCACAACTTCATGCTGGTGGGTTACTACAAAGAGCCGGCCATCGAATTTGAAAAGACCCTGGCCGAGTGCAAGGAATACGCTGAGCTGCTCAAGCCGCTGATGCTGGACGTGACTGCCGAGCTGCACGACCTGCGTCGCGCTGGCAAAGACATCATGTTCGAAGGCGCCCAGGGATCGTTGCTGGACATCGACCACGGCACTTACCCGTACGTCACCAGTTCCAACACCACCGCTGGCGGCGTTGCGACGGGTTCGGGCGTCGGCCCGATGTTCCTGGACTACATCCTCGGCATCACCAAGGCCTACACCACGCGCGTAGGTTCGGGTCCGTTCCCGACTGAGCTGTTCGACGACGTCGGTGCGCACCTGGCCAAACAAGGTCACGAGTTCGGCGCTACTACTGGTCGTGCCCGTCGTTGTGGCTGGTTTGACGCCGTTATCCTGCGTCGCGCTATCGATGTGAACAGCATCTCGGGCATCTGCCTGACCAAGCTGGACGTACTCGACGGCCTGGAAACCATCAACATCTGTATCGGCTACAAAGATGCACAAGGCAAGGACGTTGCCCCAACCGACGCGGACAGCTACGTGGGCCTGCAGCCTGTGTACGAAGAAGTGCCGGGCTGGACCGAGTCGACCGTGGGCGCCAAGACCCTGGAAGAGCTGCCGGCCAACGCCCGCGCTTACATCAAGCGTGTTGAAGAGTTGATCGGTGCGCCAATCGACATTATTTCGACGGGCCCGGACCGCAACGAGACCATCGTTCTGCGTCACCCGTTCGCTTAATAAGCTGTTGATGTAAAACACAAAGGGTCCCTTCGGGGGCCCTTTGTCGTTTCTGTTTGCTATACGGCACGACCCTTGCTGTGTTTCTCTCTTTCGTGGTGCTATCAATTTAATGGCACCCCAGGTGGAGGGATTCACGATGTCTGCCGTTCTCTCATTGTTACAAAGCCGACTGTTGCGGCCGGTGTTCGTTACCCTAGGTATCGCTCTTTTGGTGCAAGTGCTGGTGGCGGTCGCGCTGACTCGGAGCACGGTCACCGCGCTGGAAGCTGATTTAGGTAATCGGCTGGGTGTCGACAGTCAGAAACTCTCCGGCGAACTGGCCCAGGCTGGCAAGGAAGTCACCTCCAGTCTGGACAGCCTGTCTTCCAGCACCCGCCAGCGTCTGACGGCAGGGCTTTCCACGCGTCTGCAGGACGAGCAGAAGCAACTGCGTGCGACCCTGGAAAAAGACCTGAAGGACTCCGCCAATGATATGGCGCAGCTGCTGGCTTCCGTGGCGCCCCGCGCCATGTGGGACAGCGACGTGCCGACCCTGTCGGAATTCGCCCGGCGTGCCCAGCGCAATCCCAATGTGTTGTTCGTGGTCTACGACGACGCCACTGGCCAGCATCTCACCCGCTACCTGAACCGGGAAAACCCGATTAATGCGGCGCTGCTGGAGAAAGGGCAGGGCGAGCGTGCTCTGGACAAGGTGCTGGATGCGGCGAAAAACGATCCGTCGGTTTACTACCTTGAGGCGTCCATCAGCCCCAACGGCGTGGAGATCGGCAAGGTCATCATGGGGGTTTCAACTGCTTCGGTGGACGTCGACTTGGCCGCACTGGATAAGCGTTTTGCCGCGCTGATTGCCAGCAGTGATCAACTGGTGGGCGACAGCCTCAAGGGGGCCGCAGCTGACAGCGCTTCGGCGATGGGCGCGCGCTTGCAGTCGGCGCAAGCCACGGCCACCCAGATGACCGCCAATACCACCCATGCCGTGCAAGAGGCGGCGGGCACGTTGCGCTGGCGTATCGGCATGGGCCTGGCGGTGGTCGGCTTTGGTGTGCTGTTGCTGATTGCCGTGGTGCTCGGGCGTCGCGTGGTCAATCGCCTGAAGTTGTTGATTGCAGCGATGGACGATCTGGCCGCGGGAGAGGGCGACCTGACCAAGCGCGTGCAGATCAACAGCCAGGACGAAATCGGCGACATGGCCTCGGCGGTCAATCGCTTTGTGGATAAGTTGCAGCCGATCGTGCGTGAGGCGGGCGATGTGGCCCAGCGTACCGGCGTGGAAATCGGTGCGATGACCTTGCGCAATGCCGGCGCCGACGCGGCCGCCGGCTTACAGCGTGATGAAGTTGCGGAGAGCCTGCGGGCGCTGTCGCAAATGGCGGATGAGGCCCAGGCGGAAAGCCATGCGATGCAGGCAGCGTTGCAGCAGGTGGTGGATATTCGCCAGGCGACTGATGAGAACTCACGTACTTCTGCCGAAGTCGGCAGCCTGATCGAGGCGTTGGCGGGGCAGGTGCAGGCCGGGTCCAGGGTGATCGAGCGGCTGGCTCAGCAGAGCGAGCAGATCGAGGTGGTCCTGACGGTGATCCACGGGATTGCCGAGCAAACCAACCTGCTGGCGCTCAATGCGGCGATCGAAGCGGCCCGGGCTGGTGAGACCGGTCGCGGTTTTGCGGTGGTGGCGGACGAGGTACGTGCCCTGGCCAGTAAAACCCAGAGTTCTACCGGTGATATCCAGGCCCACATCGTGGCGTTGCAGCAAGGCGCCCGTGAGGCGGTGGAGACCATCGGCAAGGCCGGGCGCCAGGCCAGCGAAGGTTTGCTGGTGTTGCGCGACAGCGTGCGCCTGCAACAGTCGGTGCAGGCCTCGGTAGAGCAGGTGCATGCGGCGATTGGCCTGGCGACCCGTGCGGCTGAGCATCAGGCGCAAGGCGCGCATGCGGTGCGTGGGCGGGTGGAAATCATCCATGCCCAGGCAGAGCGGGCCGCTCAGGCGGTGGTGGAGACTACCGCCAGTGGCAAGGTGCTGGATGGGCTGGCGGCGCAGCTGAAGGCGAGCCTGGGGCAGTTTCGGGCTTGATGTCGCCTGTTTCGGCCTCATCGCAGGCAAGCCAGCTCCCACGCTCGATCGAGTTCCAGTTTTGGAATACGGTCAAGTGTGGGAGCTGGCTTGCCTGTGATGGCGGCTTCAGCGACTCAGATACATCCGCGTCGTAAGCAAATACACCGGCAGCCCCGACACCAAAATCAACAATGCTGCATAGGGCGCCGCTGCCGCGAATTCCACATTCGAGGTATGCGCCCACACGGCAGTCGCCAAGGTGTTCAGCCCGGTAGGGCTGAGCAGCAACGTGGCCGTCAATTCCTTCATCGCATCCAGGAACACCAGCGCAAACGCCGCGCCCAGTGCCGGGAAAATAATCGGCAATGTCACCCGGCAAAACGCACTGAACGACGACGCGCCCAGGGTTCTCGCCGCTTCTTCCAGCTGCGGTGCCGCCTTGTTCAGCGCCGTGCGGATCGGCGCCTGGGCCAGCGGCAAAAACAGCAACGCATAAGCAATCAGCAACAACGCCGACGTCTGATACAGCGCCGGCACGTAATGCAGCGCGAAATACACCAGCGTCAGCGCAATCACCAGGCCGGGCAGGGCGTGCAGCAAGTACGGCAGGCGTTCGGCCCACAGAGCGAGCCGGCCCTTGTAGCGCACCACCAGCAGGCCCACCGGTACTGCAAACAACAGGCACAGCGCGGCGCCACCTAGGGAGAGTGCCAATGAGGAAAGCAGTGCCTCGCTGATCTCGGCGACCGGAAACGCCGCTGAGCTGCCCACGGCCAGCCAATAACCGAGCATGCCCAGTGGAATGCCGCTCCCAATAATCGCCAGGAGCAGGCAATACAGCTGCCCCAGAGGCGCCCATTTACCGAGTCGAACCTGTTCAGCGTGTCGTGCCGCGCCCTGCCCGGTGCGCACATGCCGGCCTTTGCCGCGCACCCGCAGTTCCAGCCAAAGCAGCGTCAGGCACATCACCAGCAGAACGGCCGACAGCATCGCTGCATTGGCATTGCTGAACTCCAGCTCGAATTGCTGATAGATCGCGGTGGTAAATGTCTGCAAGCCGATGATCGACAGTGCGCCGAACTCCACCAGCATATGCAGGGCAATCAACAGTGCCCCGGCCAGCAGTGATGGCCACAGTAAAGGCAAGGTGATGCGAAAGAACACGCCCCAGCGATTCAGGCCAAGGGTGCGGGCCGATTCTTCCAGGGATGGATCAAGATTGCGCAGAGTTGCCGCCACCGGCAGAAACACCAGTGGGTATTTAGAAAGGGTCATCACCAGGATCGCTCCGCCCAACCCTTCAAAGTTGGCGCTTAACGAAACCCAGGTAAAGCTGCTGACAAACGCCGGCACCGCAAACGGTAGGCACAGAATCACTCCCCAGATACGCCGGCCCGGCAGGTTGCTGCGTTCCAGCAGCCAGGCCAGCGACAGGCCGATCACGCCGCAGGCCACGGTCACGCCGACCATCAGCGCCAAGGTGTTGCGCAGCAACCCGAACACATAAGGCCGCCACAGCAAGTGCACGGCCTCGGCCCAGCCCGCTTGCCAGGCCTTGAGGCCGACATACACCAGCGGCAACAGGCTCAGCCCCACCAGTAGCAGGACCGGCAGCAGCAACCCGATCGAAGGGCGCTTGCGTCTTGGCGTAAAACCCCCGCGCAAAGCGGGGGTGGGGAGCGATGGGTTCATCAGTTCAAGCCAACGTCACGTTCCATTTCCAGGGCTTCTTCGGCGTTGCCCAGGTCGGCAGGGGTGACTTTCGGCGGTTGCAGCTCGCTGAAAGGCTTGAGGCCGCGGTTGGATTCCATACCCTTGCGCAGCGGGTATTCGGCGGAGGTGTTGGTGATGACCCGTTGGCCTTCTTCGCTGGCCATGAAAGCCAACAGTTGCTGGGCTTCTTTTGGATGCTTGCTGGATTTCAGCGCAGCCGCGGCAGACACGGTAATCAGGCCGCCCGCATCACCGTTGGTGAAGTAGTGCAGTTGGGAATCCAGATTGGTTTTTTCTTTCTTCAGGGCGAACCAGTAGTAGTTGTTCACCAGTACAGTGGCTACTTCGCCATTTTCCACGGCTTTGAGCGCAACCATGTTGTTGCTGTAGACCTTGCCGAACGCCCGCAGGCCGGTCAGCCATTCTTCAGCCGCTTCGCGACCGTGCAGTTTGATAATTGCTACGGCCTGTTCCTGGAACGCGCCGCTGGTCGGTACGAAACCGACCTTGCCTTGCCATTCAGGACCGGCGAAATCCAGTACCGACTTGGGCAGGTCTTTTTCGGCGATCAGTTTCGGGTTGAACGCCACGACGCGGGTGCGTGCGGTCACGCCCATCCAGGCGCCATTGGCGGCTACATATTCCTTGGGCAATACATCGAGGGTGCTGGCGTCAATGGTCGCAAGCAGGCCTTGCTCGCCGAGTTTATTCAGCGGCGGCGATTCTTCGGTGTAGATCACGTCGGCAGGGGAGCGGTCGCCTTCTTCGACGACCTGGCTGGCCAGCTGGTTGCTGCTGCCTTTGCGCACATTGACGTGGATGCCTGTCTTGTCTTCGAAGGCCTTGGCAAGTTCATCGCCGACCTCCTTGTGTTGGCCGTTGTACAGGGTCAGGGCGACCTTGTCGGCAGAATAGGCGGCGGGCGAGAGCAGGGTCAGGCCGAGCAGAGTGATGGTCAGGCCACGCAGAAGGGATGTCTTGAGACGGGTATCGCGGATCATCATCCGGGGTTTTCCTCACTTGAGTGCAACAAATCCTTACAAGGATAAACGATAAAACTTCTCAAGTGCGGGCGAGGGGGGAAATCAGCGGGCAGGTTTTCAAACCCCGGAAACGAAAAAACCCGCTTTCGCGGGTTTGATCTGAATTTGGTGCCCAGGAGAAGACTCGAACTTCCACGACCTTGCGATCACCAGCACCTGAAGCTGGCGTGTCTACCAATTTCACCACCTGGGCATTATCAACGCTTGCGCTGTTGATGGAACGAACTATACGGAGGGCTTTTTGATCTGTAAACCCCTGATTCAAAAATATAAATCAAGATTCTCGTTAAAAATCAAAGGCCTGAAACGCAAAAACCCGCTTTCGCGGGTTTTTGGAGACTCGAGGAAGAACCTTGAGTTTGAAATTGGTGCCCAGGAGAAGACTCGAACTTCCACGACCTTGCGATCACCAGCACCTGAAGCTGGCGTGTCTACCAATTTCACCACCTGGGCAGCATCAACAACGTTGCCGTCGTCGATGGCGCGCACTATACGGAGGCTATTTTCTGCTGTAAAGCCCTGCCATGAAAAAAGTCTGGAATATTTCGTGGGCGGTCGCGCAAGGTGCATTCCAAGGGCTACAAAGTGCTTTTACGGGCTTGTTGACACCTGAAATTTCCCGTTTCAATACGCGTATGCCAAACTAACCCGCATATAGACAAGGTGAAAACTCTCTAATGGCCGATTGGCAGTCCCTCGATCCCGAGGCCGCTCGTGAAGCGGAAAAATATGAAAACCCTATTCCTAGCCGCGAACTGATCCTGGCGCACCTCGCCGATCGGGGTTCGCCTGCTAGCCGCGAGCAGCTGGTTGAAGAATTCGGTCTGACCACCGAAGACCAACTCGAAGCCCTGCGTCGCCGCCTGCGCGCCATGGAGCGCGATGCCCAGTTGATCTACACCCGCCGTGGCACGTACGCGCCTGTGGACAAGCTCGACCTGATCCTCGGCCGCATCGCCGGCCACCGTGACGGTTTCGGCTTCCTGATCCCCGACGATGGCAGCGACGACCTGTTCATGAGCCCGGCGCAAATGCGCCTGGTGTTCGATGGCGACCGTGCCCTGGCGCGCGTTTCCGGCCTCGACCGTCGCGGTCGCCGCGAAGGCGTGATCGTCGAAGTGGTGTCCCGTGCCCACGAGTCCATCGTTGGTCGTTACTTCGAAGAAGGCGGCATCGGCTTTGTCGTGCCGGATAACCCGAAGGTCCAGCAGGAAGTGCTGATCACCCCGGGCCGCAATGGCGCCGCCAAGGTCGGTCAGTTCGTCGAGGTGAAAATCACCCACTGGCCAACTGCGCGCTTCCAGCCACAGGGCGATATCGTCGAAGTGGTCGGCAACTACATGGCGCCGGGCATGGAAATCGATGTTGCGCTGCGCACCTACGATATCCCCCACGTCTGGCCTGAGGCGGTGCTGAAAGAAGCCTCCAAGCTCAAGCCTGAAGTTGAAGAAAAAGACAAAGAGAAACGCATCGACCTGCGCCATCTGCCGTTCGTCACCATTGACGGCGAAGATGCCCGCGACTTCGACGATGCGGTCTACTGCGAAGCCAAGCCCGGCAAACTGCGCCTGTTCTCCGGCGGCTGGAAGTTGTTCGTCGCGATTGCCGACGTGTCCAGCTACGTGAAGATCGGTTCGGCCCTGGACAACGAAGCCCAGGTGCGCGGCAACTCGGTGTACTTCCCCGAGCGCGTGATCCCGATGCTGCCTGAGCAGCTGTCGAACGGTTTGTGCTCCCTGAACCCGAAAGTCGACCGTTTGGCCATGGTGTGCGAGATGACCATCTCGAAAACCGGCGAAATGACCGACTACCAGTTCTACGAAGCGGTGATCCACTCCCAGGCCCGCCTGACCTACAACAAGGTCAGCACCATCCTGGAACAGCCGAAAACCAGCGAAGCCAAAGCCTTGCGCGGTGAGTACGGCCATGTCGTGCCGCACCTCAAGCAGCTCTATGCGCTGTACAAGGTGCTGCTGGGCGCTCGTCACGTGCGTGGCGCGATCGACTTCGAAACCCAGGAAACCCGGATTGTCTTCGGTTCCGAGCGCAAGATCGCCGCGATCACTCCGACCACGCGTAACGATGCTCACAAGCTGATCGAGGAATGCATGCTGGCCGCCAACGTGGCCACCGCAGAATTCCTGAAGAAGCACGAGATTCCTGCGTTGTACCGGGTGCACGACGGCCCGCCGCCGGAGCGTCTGGAGAAGCTGCGCGCGTTCCTCGGTGAGCTCGGCCTGTCCCTGCACAAAGGCAAGGACGGCCCGACGCCGAAGGACTACCAGGCTCTGCTCGCGAGCATCAAGGACCGTCCGGATTACCACGTGATCCAGACCGTCATGCTGCGCTCGCTGAGCCAGGCGGTGTACAGCGCTGATAACCAAGGCCACTTCGGCCTGAATTATGAGGCGTACACCCACTTCACCTCGCCGATTCGCCGTTACCCGGACTTGCTCACGCACCGGGCGATCCGCAGCGTGATCCATTCCAAGCAGAACACCCCGCACGTCAAGCGCGCCGGTGCCATGACCATTCCGAAGGCACGGATCTATCCGTACGACGAAGCGGCCCTGGAACAGCTGGGCGAGCAGTGCTCCATGAGCGAACGACGTGCCGACGAAGCCACCCGCGACGTGGTGAACTGGCTCAAGTGCGAGTTCATGAAAGACCGCGTGGGCGAGTCGTTCCCGGGTGTGATCACCGCCGTTACCGGTTTTGGCCTGTTCGTCGAGCTGACCGATATCTACGTCGAGGGCCTGGTGCACGTCACCGCTTTGCCGGGTGACTACTACCACTTCGACCCTGTGCATCACCGCCTGGCGGGCGAGCGCACCGGTCGCAGCTTCCGTTTGGGCGACACCGTGGAAGTGCAGGTCATGCGCGTCGACCTCGACGAGCGCAAGATCGACTTCGGCATGCCAGACAAGCCTGTTGAGCCGACTGGCCGTAAAAAACGTGGCAACGAAACTGCAGCGCCGGCCGCCAAAGGCAAAGGGGCTCCTGCGAAAGCAGCAGTCGCCGAGCCAGCACCTGCCAAGCCTGCTCGTCGTTCGTCTGCCAAGGACAAGGCCCCCGAAGCCTACCGCCCTAGCGATGCCGCGGCGAAAAACGCCGAGCTGCGCAAGAGCCGCGAGTTGAAGCAGCAGTTGCTCAACGAAGCCAAAAGCGGTGGTAAAGCGGCGTCTGGGGGAAAGTCCCGCGAGGCGGAAAAACCGTCGAGCAAGCCGAGTAAACACCGTAAAGGCCCGCCAAAAGCGGGTTCGGCCCCCGCGAAAAGCGGCGGGTCGCGCAAACCTAAGGCCAAGTCATGAGTCTGGAAAAAATCTACGGCGTTCACGCCGTAGAAGCGTTGCTGCGTCACCACCCGAAGCGTGTCAAACAGGTGTGGTTGGCAGAAGGCCGTAGTGAGCCGCGTGTACAAGCGCTGGTCGAGTTGGCCAATCAAAACAAGGTTGCTATCGGCCAGGCCGAGCGTCGTGAAATGGACGTCTGGGTCGAAGGCGTTCACCAGGGTGTGGTCGCGGACGTAAGCCCGAGCCAGGTCTGGGGCGAGGCGATGCTCGACGAGTTGCTCGATCGCACCGAAGGCGCGCCGCTGCTGCTGGTGCTCGACGGCGTGACCGATCCGCACAACCTGGGTGCCTGCCTGCGTTCGGCCGATGCTGCCGGCGCACTGGCGGTGATCGTGCCTAAAGACAAGTCGGCCACCTTGACGCCTGTGGTGCGTAAAGTCGCCTGCGGTGCGGCAGAAGTGATTCCGCTGGTGGCGGTGACCAACCTGGCGCGTACCCTGGAGAAACTCCAGCAGCGCGGCTTGTGGGTCGTGGGTACGGCGGGAGAGGCCGAGGTCAGCATTTATGACCAGGACCTCACCGGCCCGACCATCCTGATCATGGGCGCCGAAGGCAAAGGCATGCGTCGCCTGACCCGTGAACATTGCGACTACCTGGTGCACCTGCCGATGGCCGGTAGCGTCAGCAGCCTCAACGTTTCAGTCGCAACGGGCGTCTGCCTGTTCGAAGCCCAGCGCCAGCGTGGCGCCAAGGCCAAAGCCAAGAAATAAGGCTTAAGAGCGACGCAAGACCCTGTGGGAGCCGGGCTTGCCCGCGATGGCGGTGTGTCAGTCAGCAGAGATGTTGCCTGTGCCATTGTCATCGCAGGCAAGCCAGCTCCCACATTTGTTTTTGTGGGGTGGGGTGACTGTTCAAATAATCACCAATCACCTTGCACCCTTTCTCCCCCTTCTCTACAATTGCGCCCCTTGCCTTCATGGCAGGCACGCATGTGCCTCCCTTCGGCAAGATCCATAAGTGTCATTCACTCCTTGTCTGACCGTTTTTGAGCGGCAGGCTACAACCCGTAAGGAGCATTCATGCGTCATTACGAAATCATCTTTTTGGTCCACCCGGATCAAAGCGAGCAAGTCGGCGGCATGGTAGAGCGTTACACCAAGCTGATCGAAGAAGACGGCGGCAAAATCCACCGTCTGGAAGATTGGGGCCGTCGTCAACTGGCCTACGCAATCAACAATGTTCACAAGGCTCACTACGTGATGCTGAACGTTGAGTGCACTGGCAAGGCCCTGGCCGAGCTGGAAGACAACTTCCGCTACAACGATGCAGTGATCCGTAACCTGGTCATCCGTCGCGAAGAAGCCGTTACCGGCCAATCCGAGATGCTCAAGGCTGAAGAAAACCGCAGTGAGCGCCGTGAGCGTCGCGACCGTCCTGAGCACGAAGGCGCTGAAAGCGCTGACAGTGATGACAGCGACAACAGCGATAACGCTGACGAGTAATCCACGGACCTTTTAAGGAGCCTATCAAATGGCACGTTTCTTCCGTCGTCGTAAATTCTGCCGCTTCACCGCTGAAGACGTGAAGGAGATCGATTACAAAGATCTCAACACTCTGAAAGCCTACGTATCCGAGACCGGCAAAATTGTTCCAAGCCGCATCACCGGTACCAAAGCTCGTTATCAGCGTCAGCTGGCCACCGCTATCAAGCGCGCCCGCTTCCTGGCCCTGCTGGCCTACACCGACAGCCACGGCCGCTGAGACCGGGCAGTCGACAAGTAGTAAGGGATTGAATGCATGCGCGCCTTAGCTGAGTTCATCATGCGCGGTCGTGTGCAGGCCACTCTGGTAGTGGCTGGATGTGCAGCATTGCCGTTGTTGTATTGGTTGGGTGCTGCTGCAGGTTGCCTTGTGCTCCTGCGGCGCGGTTTGAAGGACGCCCTTGGCGTTCTTGCCCTGGGAATACTGCCGGCCTTGGTCTGGTGGTTGAAATTCGATGATCCACGGGTACTTCTGGTACTGCTCGGTTCATCGACCCTTGCGTTGGTTTTACGCGCAAGTGAGTCCTGGGTCCGTACGCTGCTGGTCAGCGTGGCATTGGGGTTGGTGTATTCACTGGCGCTTGGCGCGGCTTTCCGCCCGCAAATCGAGGCGCTGGCGCAGGAGATCATAAAGATCCTGCCGCTGGCCCTCGGGGATCTCTACCAGCAGTTATCGGTAGAGGAGCGAGCGCGTCTCGCGTCAGTGATTGCACCGATGCTTACCGGCCTGATTGCGGCCTTGTTGCAGATCGTCAGCGTGCTGAGCCTGATTCTTGGGCGTTACTGGCAGGCGTTGTTGTATAACCCGGGCGGTTTTGGTCGCGAATTTCGCAGTATCAGAATCCCCGCAGGACCCGCGATGTTGCTGCTGGCGTTCATGGTGGTCGGGCCGACGTTTGGCCTGGCGCTGTTGGTGCCGTTGTGCAGCGTACCGCTGGTATTCGCCGGCCTGTCCCTGATTCATGGGCTGGTGGCGCAAAAGCGACTGGGCAGATTCTGGCTGGTGGGGTTGTACGTAACGCTGTTGCTGTTCATGCAGCTGATCTATCCGTTACTCGTGGTCTTGGCCATTGTCGACGGCCTGATTGATTTTCGCGGTCGTCTGGCGCCGAAAGACGCCGATAACGCGAACGGTGAAGGTTAAAAGTTAGAGGATTTTCACATGCAACTGATCCTTCTGGAAAAAGTCGCCAACCTGGGCAACCTGGGCGACAAAGTGAACGTTAAGGCCGGCTACGGTCGTAACTACCTGCTGCCATACGGCAAAGCCACCGCTGCAACCGCTGCCAACCTGGCTGCGTTTGAAGAGCGTCGTGCCGAGCTGGAAAAAGCAGCAGCAGACAAAAAAGCTTCGGCCGAAACTCGCGCTGCCCAACTGGCTGAGCTGGAAGTGACTATCACTGCCACCGCCGGTGACGAAGGCAAGCTGTTCGGTTCGATCGGCACCCACGACATCGCTGATGCACTGACCGCCTCCGGCGTTGAAGTGCAGAAGAGCGAAGTTCGTCTGCCGAACGGCACCATCCGCAACGTTGGCGAATTCGATGTAGCCGTGCACCTGCACGCTGAAGTCGAAGCAACCGTACGCGTTGTTGTGGTAGCTGCTTAAGCAGTACCTAACTGACTGGCACCTCGCGTGCCGGGCGGTTAACATCGGGCACGATCCTGTTTACAGGTCGTGCCTTTTGTTTTTCTGTAGCCCCTGATTCTCCAACTATTCCAAGTGGCCATGAACGATATCTCCGCTCCTGAGCAATATGATCTGCAAACCGCTGCCCTGAAGGTGCCGCCGCATTCCATCGAGGCCGAACAGGCCGTGCTCGGTGGTTTGATGCTGGACAACAACGCCTGGGAGCGCGTGCTGGATCAAGTCTCGGACGGCGATTTCTACCGTCATGACCACCGCCTGATCTTCCGCGCCATTGCCAAGCTGGCTGACCAGAACTCACCGATCGACGTGGTGACCCTGGCCGAGCAACTGGACAAGGAAGGCCAGACGTCCCAAGTGGGCGGCCTGGGTTACCTGGGCGAACTGGCGAAGAACACGCCATCGGTCGCCAACATCAAGGCCTATGCGCAGATCGTCCGTGCGCGGGCCACGTTGCGCCAGTTGATCGGCATTGCCACCGAGATCGCCGACAGCGCCTTCAACCCCGAAGGCCGTACCGCCGAAGAGATCCTCGACGAGGCCGAACGGCAGATCTTCCAGATCGCCGAAGCCCGGCCGAAAACCGGCGGCCCGGTCAGCGTCAACGACCTGCTGACCAAGGCCATCGACCGTATCGATACCCTGTTCAACACCGACAACGCCATCACCGGCCTGTCCACCGGCTACACCGACCTGGATGGCATGACCAGCGGCTTGCAGCCCGCGGACTTGATCATCGTCGCCGGTCGTCCGTCCATGGGTAAAACCACCTTCGCCATGAACCTGGTGGAAAACGCCGTGTTGCGCAGCGACAAGGCGGTACTGGTTTATTCCCTGGAGATGCCAGGTGAATCGCTGATCATGCGTATGTTGTCGTCCCTTGGCCGCATCGACCAGACCAAGGTGCGTGCCGGTCGCCTGGAAGACGACGATTGGCCGCGCCTGACCTCGGCGGTCAACCTGCTCAACGACCGCAAGCTGTTCATCGATGACACCGCGGGCATCAGCCCGTCGGAAATGCGCGCACGTACCCGACGCCTGGTGCGTGAGCACGGCGACATCGCCCTGATCATGATCGACTATCTGCAGTTGATGCAGATCCCGGGCTCAAGCGGTGACAGCCGGACCAACGAGATTTCCGAGATTTCCCGCTCGTTGAAAGCCCTCGCCAAGGAATTCAACTGCCCGGTGGTTGCCCTGTCGCAGCTCAACCGGTCCCTGGAGCAACGTCCCAACAAGCGCCCGATCAACTCCGACTTGCGGGAATCCGGAGCGATCGAGCAGGATGCTGACGTGATCATGTTCGTTTACCGGGACGAGGTGTATCACCCGGAAACCGAGCATAAAGGCATCGCCGAAATCATTATCGGCAAGCAGCGTAACGGCCCGATCGGCACCACGCGCCTGGCCTTTATCGGTAAATACACCCGCTTCGAAAACCTGGCGCCGGGCAGCTATAACTTCGAAGACGAGTAAATAGTCGTCCCACCAATTCCGACTGCAAAGGTCGGAATTGGTCAAATTTTGTGCTATATTCCGCGCCCGCGATTTTTCATCTCAACACCGGTCACCGTCATGCAAACAGCCAAGCCGTTATTTGACTATCCCAAGTACTGGGCCGAATGTTTCGGTCCTGCGCCATTCCTGCCGATGAGCAGGGAGGAGATGGATCAGCTTGGCTGGGATTCATGCGACATCATCATCGTCACCGGTGACGCGTACGTGGACCATCCGTCGTTCGGCATGGCAATCATCGGCCGGCTGCTGGAGTCCCAGGGCTTTCGCGTCGGGATCATTGCCCAGCCCAACTGGCAGTCCAAAGACGACTTCATGAAGCTCGGCGAGCCGAACCTGTTCTTCGGCGTCGCGGCCGGCAACATGGACTCGATGATCAACCGCTACACCGCCGACAAGAAAATCCGTTCCGATGACGCCTACACCCCAGGTGGCATGGCCGGCAAACGTCCGGACCGCGCCAGCCTGGTCTACAGCCAGCGCTGCAAGGAAGCCTACAAGCATGTGCCGATCGTACTCGGCGGCATCGAGGCCTCCCTGCGCCGCATCGCCCACTACGACTACTGGCAGGACCGGGTGCGCAACTCGATCCTGATCGACGCCTGCGCCGACATCCTGCTGTACGGCAACGCCGAGCGGGCCATCGTCGAAGTTGCCCAGCGCTTGTCGTGGGGCCACAAGATCGAAGACATCACCGACGTGCGCGGCACCGCGTTCATTCGCCGTGACACGCCTGAAGGCTGGTACGAAGTGGACTCCACCCGTATCGACCGCCCGGGCAAGATCGACAAGATCATCAACCCGTACGTGAACACCCAGGACACCCAGGCCTGCGCCATCGAGCAGGAAAAGGGCCCGGTGGAAGACCCGGAAGAAGCCAAGGTCGTACAGATCCTGGCCAGCCCGCGCATGACCCGCGACAAGACGGTTATCCGTCTGCCGTCCGTGGAAAAAGTCCGTGGCGACTCGGTCCTGTACGCCCACGCCAACCGCGTGTTGCACCTGGAAACCAATCCGGGCAACGCCCGCGCCCTGGTGCAGAAGCATGGTGAAGTGGACGTGTGGTTCAACCCGCCGCCCATTCCCATGACCACCGAAGAAATGGACTACGTGTTTGGCATGCCTTACGCCCGTATTCCGCACCCGGCGTACGGCAAGGAAAAGATCCCGGCCTACGACATGATCCGTTTCTCGGTGAACATCATGCGTGGCTGCTTCGGCGGCTGCACCTTCTGCTCGATCACCGAGCACGAAGGCCGGATCATCCAGAACCGTTCCGAAGAGTCGATCATTCGCGAAATCGAAGAGATCCGCGACAAGGTGCCCGGCTTCACCGGCGTCATCTCCGATCTCGGCGGTCCGACCGCGAACATGTACCGTATTGCCTGCAAGAGCCCGGAAATCGAATCCGCGTGCCGCAAGCCGTCCTGCGTGTTCCCGGGCATCTGTCCGAACCTGAACACCGACCACTCGTCGCTGATTCAGCTGTACCGCAGCGCCCGTGCGTTGCCGGGTGTGAAGAAGATTCTGATCGCTTCCGGCTTGCGCTACGACCTCGCGGTCGAGTCGCCGGAGTACGTCAAAGAGCTGGTGACCCACCACGTTGGTGGCTACCTGAAGATCGCCCCGGAACACACCGAGGAAGGTCCGCTCAACCAGATGATGAAACCGGGCATTGGCAGCTATGACAAGTTCAAGCGCATGTTCGAGAAGTACACCAAGGAAGCGGGCAAGGAGCAGTACCTGATTCCTTACTTCATCGCCGCCCACCCGGGCACCACCGATGAAGACATGATGAACCTGGCCCTGTGGCTCAAGGGCAACGGCTTCCGCGCCGACCAGGTGCAGGCGTTCTATCCCTCGCCAATGGCCACCGCCACGGCGATGTACCACTCGGGCAAGAACCCGCTGCGCAAGGTCACCTACAAGAGCGACGCGGTGACCATCGTCAAGAGCGAAGAACAGCGCCGCCTGCACAAGGCCTTCCTGCGCTACCACGACCCGAAAGGCTGGCCGATGCTGCGTGAAGCCTTGACCCGCATGGGCCGGGCCGACCTGATCGGGCCGGGCAAGGAGCAACTGATTCCGTTGCACCAACCGTCCACCGACAGCTACCAGAGCGCCCGTCGCAAGAACTCGACGCCGGCTGGCAGCCACAAGGTGGCGAAGGAAACCACCACCAAGATCCTCACCCAGCACACCGGCTTGCCGCCGCGTGGCAGTGATGGCAGCAACCCGTGGGACAAGCGCGAGCAAGCCAAGGCCGCGGCCATGGCGCGCAACAAGCAGGCCGCCAAGGAACGCACCGACGCGGCCAAGGGCAAAGGCAAGAAGCCAGCCCGCAAGCCGGTCGTGCCGCGTTGATCGCAGCCTGAATCGCAAAACGCCAGCCTCGTGCTGGCGTTTTGCTTTCTAGCGGGTGGGTAGCCTGTTTGTTAAGGTGGCGCCCATCAAATCGCCATCGCGGGCAAGCCCGGCTCCCACAGGAGAATGCATTCCAAATGTGGGAGTCGGGCTTGCCCGCGATGGGGTCAGTCAGCTCAGCATCATTTCAAGGAAGAACACCCCCATGAGCAGCCCCCTGCTTGGCATCGGCATGGATTCCAACCGCTCCCAGTTCATGGCGCGCCAGCGCATCGAAAGTGAAATCAACCTGCCCCGGATATTTGCCGCCATTGACGCCGACCCTGGCATTGTTGGCGCGGGCGTGGTGTATATCGACGCGGATTTCAACGTCATCACCCTGCGCGAATTCAAGCCGATCTGCAGCATCCAACCTAAGCGGATCATCGTGCGCGAGGCGCAGCGATACATCGCCCCGGCCCAGTTCGCCGATCAGGTCATAAACAACCCACGAGAAGGGCGACTGATTGGCGAAGCCATCAACACCACCCTGTCCTGTGGTGGCGCGATCATTGGCTGGCTGGTGGTATTGAGCGGCACCATTGCCGTGCCGTTTACTGCGGGTGCGAGTTCGGTCATGACCGTCATCGGCTATGCCAGCGCCACTGCCAGTACCGCATCCTGCCTGGTAGGCGCGTTTCGTACCCGCAATGAAATCGTCAACCCGGGCATGAATGACTATCTGGATAACGAAGAGTGGTACCAGTACGCCACAAAAATCATGGATGGCGCCGCATTGGTGGGCGTGGGGGCATCGACCCTGACCACTGTAAAACTGATCAATGTCACCCGTGCAGCCACCGGCAAAAGCCTGCGCCAGGTGCTTAAAGGTCTCAATGGTCATGAGCGGGAAAAGTTAACCAAAGAACTGCTGAAAATCGCCGACCCGCAGATGTCGACCAAGATGCGCAAGTTCTTGCAACTGAGTGGTGAGTTGCCCAAGCGCTTCACTCCGACCCAGCTCAAGCACGCCACCATCGTTCAGATCGGCGATGCTTTCAGTGCCGGGTTAGGCGTTTGGGGGCTGAAGCGCTCAGACAACTACAAGCAGGCCAAAACTTTTGCGATTGGCTTGTACGAGGAAACCGAGTGATGAGTGGCGTCCCATCGTTAAAGCCGTTTTTGCTTGAGCATTTCCCGTCGTTCATCGGTGTGATTCTCGCCGGCTGCCTCGGCGGTTCCGGCGCAATTTCCCTGGCGGCGAGTACCTATTTTGCCGACGTCCCCATGGCCACCAATGCAACCGTGTCCTGGTTCGTGGTGATGTTCGCCGCGCTGTTCGTGACCAACAGCAACTTCCTGGTTGTGCGCGGGCACACGTGGGCCGTGTGGGGCATGGTGGTGTTTTTTGTGGTGTGCCTGCTGGTGGTATTGCCGACGCTGCAATACCGTCCGCACTGGTTTATCTACAGCGAATGCCTGTTCTGGCCATTGCTCGGGTTGTTGCTGATCAACAGCAAGGGCTATCGGTCGATGGTGAAGAAACTGGCTGAAGTGCGGCGGCTGCGTGAGGCGGCTAAAGCGGCCTGACTGGGTAGATTCACCACCCATCCTCACACTCCCGCCACAAATATGTGCAACCCTCGCACCACGACGGCGGCTACCGCGCCGTTTTGGTGCTGTACTGCACCGGGTCTCACGATAAAGCGCAATGACCGCTGCTCTGGCATAAGTCTTGCGCGCTTTGTTTCCATGCCCTGGCTCGCAGGAGGCCGCCGTGTCGATTCATGTCGCGTTGCACCACGTTACGCATTACCGCTACGACCGCGCGGTCGAACTCGGCCCACAGATTGTTCGTCTGCGTCCGGCGGCCCATAGCCGCACGCGGATTTTGTCCTACGCGCTGAAAGTGCTGCCGGAGCAGCACTTCATCAATTGGCAGCAAGACCCCCAGGGCAATTACCTGGCGCGTCTGGTATTCCCGGAAAAGACCGACGAGTTGCGCATCGAGGTCGATCTGGTCGCCGAGATGGCGGTGTTCAACCCGTTCGACTTTTTCCTTGAGCCCTACGCCGAAAAAATCCCCTTCAGCTATGCCGCCGATGAGCAGCGCGAGCTGGCGCCGTACCTGGAAACCTTGCCGCTGACCCCGAGATTTGCCGCGTATCTGGCGGGTATCGACCGTACGCCATTGCCGGCGGTGGATTTCCTCGTAGGGCTCAATCAGCGTCTGGCGGCGGATATCGGCTACCTGATCCGCATGGAACCGGGCGTGCAAACCCCGGAATTCACCCTGGAAAATGCCTCCGGCTCGTGCCGCGACTCGGCGTGGCTGCTGGTGCAACTGCTGCGTAACCTGGGGCTGGCGGCGCGGTTTGTGTCCGGCTATCTGATCCAGCTGACCGCCGACGTCAAAGCCCTCGACGGCCCGTCCGGCACCGAAGTGGACTTCACCGACCTGCACGCCTGGTGCGAAGTGTATTTGCCCGGCGCCGGCTGGATCGGCCTCGATGCCACCTCCGGCTTGTTCGCCGGTGAAGGCCATATCCCGTTGGCCTGCAGTCCTGATCCGTCTTCCGCGGCGCCCATCAGTGGTCTGGTGGAGCCGTGCGAGTGCGAATTTACCCACGAGATGTCCGTGGAGCGGATTTGGGAAGCCCCACGGGTTACCAAGCCCTACACCGAAGAGCAGTGGCTGGCGATCCAGGCGCTGGGCCGGCAGATTGATGGCGACCTGCTCAAGGACGACGTACGCCTGACCATGGGCGGCGAACCGACCTTTGTCTCCATCGACGACCCCGACGGCGCCGAATGGAACACCGCCGCCCTGGGCCCGGACAAACGCCGACTGTCCGCCGAGCTGTTCCAGCGCATGCGCAAGCACTATGCGCCCAAGGGGCTGGTGCACTTCGGCCAGGGCAAGTGGTACCCGGGCGAGCAACTGCCGCGCTGGTCCCTCAACTGCTACTGGCGCCGCGACGGCGTGCCGATCTGGCACAACAGCGCGCTGATCGCCGATGAGCAGGAAAGCTACGGCGCCGACGGCGTGATGGCCGGGCGGTTTCTGGCCAGCGTCGCCGAACGCCTGAAGCTGCCTGCGCAGTTTGTATTCCCGGCCTACGAAGACAATTTCTATTACCTGTGGCGCGAAGGCGCCTTGCCGCAAAACGTCAGCGCCGAAGATCCGCGTCTGGACGACAAACTTGAGCGCGACCGCCTGCGCAAGGTCTTCAGTCAGGGCCTGGATAAAGTCATCGGCCAGGTGCTGCCGCTGGCACGCACGGCGGCCAATGACCGCTGGCAGAGCGGGCGCTGGTACCTGCGGGACAACCACTGCCGCCTGGTGCCGGGCGATTCTCCCCTGGGTTATCGCCTGCCACTCGCCTCACAGCCGTGGGTGACGGCGGCGGATTATCCGTTCGTGCATCCCGTTGATCCCAACCAGGATTTGGCTGAGCTGCCGACCACCTCACAACTGCAAAGCCATGGCGAGGCGGCCACCCGCCCAGACCGGATCCCGAAGATCGACGAGTCTGCCGACTGGCTGACCCGCACCGCTCTGTGCGCCGAAGCGCGGGAAGGCCGGTTGTACCTGTTCATGCCGCCGCTGGAACGGGTCGAGGATTATCTGGAACTGGTGGCGGCCATCGAAGCCACCGCCGAAGAACTGCATTGCCCGGTGCTGCTGGAAGGCTACGAGCCGCCGAGCGACCCACGCCTGAGCAACTTCCGGGTGACGCCGGACCCGGGTGTGATCGAGGTCAACGTGCAGCCGTCCGCCACCTGGGACGAGTTGGTGGAGCGCACTGAGTTTCTCTACGAAGAAGCCCGGCAAACCCGCCTCACCACTGAAAAATTCATGATCGACGGCCGCCACACCGGCACCGGCGGCGGGAACCACTTTGTGCTTGGCGGTGCTACGCCCAAGGACTCGCCGTTCCTGCGGCGCCCCGATCTGCTGCGCAGCCTGATCAGCTACTGGCATAACCACCCGTCGCTGTCCTACCTGTTTTCCGGCCTGTTCATCGGCCCGACTTCCCAGGCGCCACGGGTCGACGAAGCGCGCAACGATGCGTTGTACGAACTGGAAATCGCCTTCGCCCAGATGCCCGACGCGGGCGAGGAATGCCCGCCATGGTTGGTGGACCGCCTGCTGCGCAACCTGCTGATCGACGTCACCGGTAACACCCACCGCGCCGAGTTCTGCATCGACAAGCTCTACTCGCCCGACGGTGCCACCGGGCGCCTGGGCCTGCTGGAATTGCGCGCCTTTGAGATGCCGCCCCACGCGCGCATGAGCCTGACCCAGCAACTGCTGCTGCGGGCGCTGGTGGCGCGTTTCTGGCGTGAACCCTATGCGCCGCCGAAGCTGGCGCGCTGGGGCACGGAGCTGCACGACCGTTTCCTGCTGCCGCACTTTATCGAGCAGGATTTTGCCGACGTGATCGTCGAGTTGAACGCTGCCGGTTATCCGCTGCGGGCCGAGTGGTTTGCCGCGCACCTGGAATTCCGTTTTCCCAAGGTCGGCGACTACGCCGTCAGCGGTATCGAACTGGAACTGCGCCAGGCCCTGGAGCCCTGGCATGTACTGGGTGAGGAGGGCGCCGTGGGCGGCACGGTGCGCTACGTGGATTCGTCCCTGGAGCGCTTGCAGGTCAAGTTGAGCGGCCTGCCGCCCCAGCGTTACCTGCTGACCTGCAACGGCATCCCGGTGCCGCTGCAACCCACCGGACGCGTCGGCGAGTTTGTCGCCGGTGTGCGGTATCGGGCCTGGCAACCGGCCAACTGTTTGCAACCGACCATCCCGGTGCATGCGCCGCTGGTATTTGATCTTTTGGACACGTGGATGCAGCGCTCGCTGGGTGGTTGCCAGTACCATGTCGCCCATCCGGGCGGGCGTAATTACGACAGCCTGCCGGTGAATGCCAACGAAGCTGAAAGCCGGCGGATGGCGCGGTTTTTCCGCCTGGGGCACAGCCCGGGGAAATTGCCGGTGCCGAGCGTGGTGATCAATGATGAATTGCCGATGACCCTGGATTTGCGGCGCTTTGCAAAAAAAACAGAGGATTGAATGTACATAATCCCGAAAGCGACAAATCTCTAATGTGGGAGCTGGCTTGCCTGCGATAGCATCACCTCGGTACACCAGATGCACCGAGGTGCCTGCATCGCGGGCAAGCCCGGCTCCTACATACTGACTTCCCTTGCCCCTGCCGAGCGTTCCATGCCCGACTTGCTCGACCGTTACCCGCTGACCGCGGGCACTTATCACGAACTGCTGGACGACAGCGGCGCGGTGCGCGCCCATTGGCAGCGCCTGCTCGATCACCTGCAACGCAGTACCCCGGCGCAACTGGCCCAGCGCCAGGCCTTGCTGACCCGGCAGATCCAGGAAAACGGCGTGACCTATAACGTCTACGCCGACCCCAAGGGCGCCGATCGCCCGTGGGAGCTGGACCTGTTGCCCCACGTGTTGGCCGCCGATGAATGGAAGCAACTTTCCGCCGGCATCGCCCAGCGTGCGCGCCTGCTGAATGCGGTACTGGCCGACCTCTACGGCCCGCAGCGCTTGATTGCCGAAGGCTTGCTGCCAGCAGAGCTGGTGTTTGGCCATAACAATTTCCTCTGGCCGTGCCAGGGCATCCAGCCGCCCGACGGCGCCTTTCTGCACCTGTACGCGGTGGACCTGGCGCGCACGCCGGATGGCCGCTGGTGGGTGACCGCCGACCGTACACAGGCTCCGTCCGGTGCCGGTTATGCCCTGGAAAATCGCACCATCGTGTCCCGTGCATTCCCGGACCTGTACCGCGACTTGCAGGTGCAGCACCTCACCGGTTTCTTCCGCACCTTGCAGGAAACCCTTGCCCGCCAGGCCCCGAGCGACGACCAGCCGCCGCTGATCGTGCTGCTGACCCCGGGCCGTTTCAACGAAAGCTATTTTGAGCACCTGTACCTCGCCCGCCAGCTCGGCTACCCGCTGGTGGAGGGCGGCGACCTGACCGTGCGCGACGCCACGGTGTACCTCAAAACCCTCAGCGGGCTGCGCCGGGTGCACGCGATCATGCGCCGCCTGGACGATGACTTCTGCGACCCGCTGGAGCTGCGCACCGACTCGGCACTGGGCGTACCCGGCCTGCTGGACGCCGTACGCCAGGGCAATGTGCTGGTGGCCAATGCCCTGGGCAGTGGCGTGCTGGAATCCCCGGGTTTGCTGGGCTTTTTGCCGAAGATCAATCAATTCCTGTTTGGCGAAGAACTGATCCTGCCGTCCATCGCCACCTGGTGGTGCGGTGAGGCGCCGGTGCTGGCCGAAGCCCTGGAAAAACTCCCGGAGCTGCTGATCAAGCCGGCCTTTCCGTCGCAAAGCTTCACCCCGGTGTTTGGCCGCGATTTGAACGACGAGCAACGACAGGCCCTGGCCGAGCGCATGCAGGCGCGACCCTACGCCTACGTCGCCCAGGAACTCGCGCAGTTGTCGCAAGCGCCGGTCTGGCACACGGTGGACGATCACCTGCAACACCGTGCCATCGGCATGCGCGTTTACGCTGTGGCCAGCGCCGACGGTTACCGGGTACTGCCCGGCGGCCTGACCCGCGTGGCCGCCGAGGCCGATGCCGAAGTGGTGTCGATGCAACGCGGCGGTGCGAGCAAGGACACCTGGGTGCTCGGCGAGCGTGCCCACGGCACCGAACAGTGGCGCGCCCAACGGGCAATCGGCGCCCACGACCTGGTGCGGCGTGACCCGTACCTGCCATCGCGGGTGGTGGAGAACCTGTTCTGGTTTGGCCGCTATTGCGAGCGCTGTGATGACAGTGCGCGCTGGCTGCGGATCGTCCTCGCCCGCTATGTCGATGGAGACGACCCCCTGGCGTTGCAGGCGGCGGTCGAGCTGGGCGAGAACCTGCGACTGTTGCCGGAGGAGGGCGAATTGCCTGAGCGGCTTCAGGCGGCCTTGCTCGGTGATGACTGGCCGTCGAGCCTGCGGGCCAACCTGCAGCGTTTGCAGTGGGCGGCGTCCCAGGTGCGCGGCAAGCTGTCCCGTGAAAACTGGCAAGCGCTGGTGGAATTGCAACGCGAAGCCCTGGAGCTGGAAAGCGAAGAGCCGGACTTTGGCGAGCTGCTGGACTTCCTCAACCGCCTGGTGATGTCCCTGGCGGCGCTGTCGGGTTTCGCCCTCGACGACATGACCCGCGACGAAGGCTGGCGCTTCCTGATGATGGGGCGGCGCATCGAGCGCCTGCAGTTCCTCAGCAGCAGCCTGGCGGCCTTCCTGCGGGGCGTGGCGGTATTCGATCAGGCCGGGCTGGAGTGGTTGCTGGAACTGGGCAACAGCAGCATCACCTATCGCTCGCGTTACCTCGCGGTGCCGCAATTGATCCCGGTGCTGGACCTGTTGCTGCTGGATGAGCAAAACCCCCACGCGGTGCTGTTCCAGCTGAAACTGGTGAGCCGCACCCTGCGTCGCCTGAATGATGATTTTGGCGTGCCCCGGGAAACCGGGCTCGCGCCGTTGGTGGAGCGCCTGGCGCGCTTTGACCTGGGTTGCCTGGAGAACCCGCTGTTCGGTGAGTCCAGCGTGCGTGCCGCGCTGGACGGCCTGGCCGACCTGCTGCAAGCGGTGGCCGATGAAAGCGGGCAAGTCTCCGACCGCCTGGCCTTGCGCCATTTTGCCCATGTGGACGATGTCAGCCAGCAAACGGTGTCTGTGTGATGAGTGCCCGCTACCAGATTTTCCACGATACCCATTACCACTACGACAGCCCGGTGTCCCTGGCCCAGCAACTGGCGCACCTGTGGCCGCGGCCGTGTGCCTGGCAGCGCTGCAGCTCGCAGCAACTGGAGATCAGCCCCGAGCCGACCTCGCGCCGGGACGAGCTTGATGTGTTTGGTAACCCGATCACCCGGCTGGCGTTCGAGCGGCCCCACGATGAGCTGCTGGTGAACGCCGGGCTGACGGTGGAAGTGCTGGCGCGGCCGGTACTGGACTTCAGCCTGTCGCGGGCCTGGGACCAGACCCGCAACGGCCTGACCTACAGCAGCCAGCCGTTATCCGCCGAGGTGATCGAGGCGTGTCGCTATCGGTTTGAATCGCCCTATGTGCATTTGAAAAAAAGCTTCGTCGAGTTCTCTGAAGACTGTTTTCCGGCCGGTCGTCCATTGCTGTTGGGTGTGCAGGCGCTGATGCAAAAGATCTTCAGCGAGTTCACCTTCGATGCCGAAGCCACCCAGGTTGCCACGCCGCTGGTGGAAGTGCTGGAGCGCCGGCGCGGCGTGTGCCAGGACTTCGCCCACCTGATGCTCGCGTGCCTGCGCTCCCGGGGCCTGGCGGCGCGGTATATCAGCGGTTACCTGCTGACCCAGCCACCGCCCGGCCAGCCACGGTTGATCGGCGCGGATGCGTCCCACGCGTGGGTGTCGGTGTTTTGCCCGGTGTCGGGTTGGGTGGATTTTGATCCGACCAACAATGTGCAGCCGGCGCTGGAACACATCACCCTGGCCTGGGGCCGGGATTTTTCCGATGTTTCGCCGTTGCGGGGGGTGATTCTGGGGGGAGGGAGCCATGACCCGGAAGTGCGGGTAACGGTGATGCCGCTGGAATAGCGCAGATCCACTGTAGGAGCCGGCTTGCCGGCGATGGCGACCTTGAGATCTCTGGTGATCATTCGGCCCGATCGCCGGCAAGCCGGCTCCTACATAAATCCAGTGGTTCTCAGGCGTCCGGCGCCTGATCTTTCGGTGCTTCGGTTTCGTCTGTAGCCACTGTACCTTCAGCATCCGGGTTCAGTGCACCGGCTTCTTCGTCGGCTGCCAATTTCTTGCGCTGCAGCTTTTCCTCTTTCTTCTGCTCTTTGGCCA
This sequence comes from Pseudomonas sp. ADAK13, assembly GCF_012935715.1. Classification (NCBI taxonomy): domain Bacteria; kingdom Pseudomonadati; phylum Pseudomonadota; class Gammaproteobacteria; order Pseudomonadales; family Pseudomonadaceae; genus Pseudomonas; species Pseudomonas sp. ADAK13. The sequence continues at coordinate 1,627,016 of NZ_CP052860.1, read as the reverse complement.
AGTCTCTCTGACGTTTGGCGAAGGAGTAATTAGGTTTTGCCATGGGCGATCCTCTGGGGTCGAAGGTGAGGTTGAGCGGCGCGTATTCTGCCTTTAATCGCGTCCCAAGGGTTAATCGGGTTTTTGATCCACCCATTTGGGCAGGACCAGCGGTTGCCAGGCATCCAATGCGTCAAGCAGCTCAGCCGGCGATTCGCTCATTTGCAGCATGGCACGATGCGGTGCGCGGACGAAACCTTCGCCGACGATATGATCAAGAAAATCGGTCAACTTGCGGTAAAAACCGTTCACTTCGAGCAAACCCAGCGGTTTGCCGTGGTAGCCGAGCTGGCCCCAGGTCCAGACTTCGAACAGTTCTTCCAGGGTGCCCAGGCCGCCCGGCAGCGCAATGAACGCGTCGCTCAGCTCGGCCATGCGCGCCTTGCGAGCGTGCATGCCGTCGACCACTTCCAGGCGGGTCAGGCCTTTGTGACCGATTTCCAGGACTTTCAGGCTTTCGGGAATAATCCCGATCACCTCGCCACCGGCTTCCAGGGCCGCATCCGCGACGATACCCATCAGGCCCACGGCGCCGCCGCCATACACCAGGGTGAGCTTGCGCTCGGCCAACGCACGCCCGAGGGCAACGGCCGCTTCGCGGTAGGCCGGGTTGGTGCCGCTGCTGGCACCGCAAAATACACAAACAGACTTCAAGGACATACCTGACTCCACTCAGTTGTGGCTAAAGAGTAAAGGCTGGCTTGCGTCTCTCAAAGGACTAAACCTCGCGTTGAGGTGTTTCGTAGGTGCCGCTGGCGCCACAGGCATAGGCGGCAAGCAGGCTGCGGAACAGGCTATTGAGGTGCATGGCTCGGACTCCAGAAGGAAGATGAGCCGATCATAGGCCGGCGGTGCGAGTTTGGCCGGTAGATTGTGTCGATGAGTCTGATAGCCTAAAGTTGTATACAATCTGTTGATACAGATCATATGAAGTCCTGCCTGACTCAGGCACCCTTGTCGCAATATGCGTTTTTTAAACCCTGCCCTGGAGATTCACATGTTTGCCAAACTCGTTGCTGTTTCCCTGCTGACTCTGGCTAGCGGCCAGTTGCTTGCTGCAGAGTGCAAGGTCACTGTCGACTCCACTGACCAGATGTCCTTCAACACCAAGGCCGTCGAAATCGACAAGAGCTGCAAGACGTTCACCGTAGAGCTGACCCACTCCGGCAGCTTGCCGAAAAACGTCATGGGCCATAACTGGGTGCTGAGTTCCACCGCCGACATGCCTGGCATCGCCAGCGACGGCATGGCTGCCGGCATCGACAAGAACTACCTGAAAGACGGCGACGCCCGCATCATCGCCCACACCAAGATCATCGGTGCCGGCGAGAAAGACTCCGTGACCTTCGACGTGTCGAAGCTGGCGGCAGGTACTGACTACTCGTTCTTCTGCTCCTTCCCAGGCCACATCTCGATGATGAAAGGCACTGTGACCCTGAAGTAATCATTCTTCAGGCAAAAAAAAGCGCCCCTCGGGGCGCTTTTTTTTGAGCTGCTTTTGTGGCGAGGGAGCTTGCTCCCGCTGGGCTGCGGAGCGGCCCCAATAAGGTCACCGCGTAGCATCAGAAAAAGCGGTCAGCAGGTTTCAGGGGCCGCTTCGCGCCCCAGCGGGAGCAAGCTCCCTCGCCACAACACGCCCTTTTGCCACAATGAACTGCCGCGTCGGCTTATGGTGCAAACGGCATCACCCGCTTGTGCTCGGTCTTGCGATAGGTATCGCAGATGATCCGGAACGCTTCCTCGCGCACCGGCTCGCCGTGCAGGAACGCGTCGATCTCGGCGTAGGTCACGCCGTGGGACGCTTCATCCGGCTTGCCCGGGGACAGGTCTTCGAGGTCGGCCGTCGGGATTTTCTCCACCAGCGATTCCGGGGCACCAAAGTGCCGGGCAATCGCGCGCACCTGGTTTTTCACCAGGCCGCTCAACGGGGCCAGGTCGCAGGCGCCATCACCGAATTTGGTGAAAAAGCCCATCACGGCTTCCGCCGCGTGGTCGGTACCGATCACCAGGCCGCCGGCCGCGCCGGCGATGGTGTACTGCGCCACCATGCGCATGCGCGCCTTGGTGTTGCCCAGCACGAAGTCCCGGGAGACCGCGGCCTTGCCTTCAAACGCAGCCACTTCATTGGCCAGGGACTTGACCGCCGGGCCGATGTTCACCGTGTGACGCTCGTCGGGCTCGATAAAGTCCACGGACGCCTGGGCGTCGTGTTCGTCGAACTGGGTTTCGTAGGGCAGGCGCACCGCGATAAAGCGGTAGGCGTCGTCACCCTTGGCGGCCCGCAACTCTTCCATCGCGCGTTGGGCCAGCAGGCCGGCGGTCAGAGAGTCGACGCCGCCGCTGATGCCCAGCACCAACGTCTTGAGGCCTGAATTGAGCAGGCAGTCCTGGATAAAGGTAACGCGCCGGGCGACCTCCGCCTCAAGGGCGGCCTGGTCCTTAAAGGGCGGTTGGACCTTGAGCTGTTCAGCAATCTCGCGCTGTACGGCTTGCATGATTCACTCCTTGCTGGGTAGGGCAGGTACTTTGAAAACGTGGCGCAAATAGGCGACGAAATTCGGATCGGTGCAGTGGGTCTTGCCCGCTTCATCGGAAATCTTCGCGACGGGCTGGCCATTACAGGCGGTTATTTTAAGCACGATGCTCATCGGTTCCACACCTGGAATATCACAGGTCAGGTTGGTGCCGATGCCAAAGCTCACATTGATCCGACCCCGCAGCGCGCGGAAAATCTCCAACGCCTTGGGCAGCGACAGGCTGTCGGAGAACACCAGGGTCTTGCTCATCGGCTCAATGCCCAGCTTGTGGTAGTGGGCGATGGCCTTTTCGGCCCACTGCACCGGGTCGCCGGAGTCGTGGCGCAGGCCGTCGAACAGCTTGGCGAAGTACAGGTCGAAATCGCCGAGGAACGCGTCGGTGGTGATGCAATCGGTCAGGGCGATGCCCAGCAGGCCACGGTACTCGCGCACCCAGCAGTCGAGGGCGGCGATCTGGCTGTCGATCAACCGCGGGCCGAGTTGCTGGTGGGCCATGATCCACTCGTGGGCCATGGTGCCCAGGGGCTTCATGTCCAGCTCACGGGCCAGGTGCACGTTGCTGGTGCCGACAAACCGCCCGGGGAAGTCGTGCTTGAGCACCGTCACCACTTCTTCCTGCACACGGTAGGAGAAGCGCCGGCGCGTGCCGAAATCCGCCACCTGCAATTCGGACAGCTCTTCGACGCTGGCGTTGGCCGTCAGCCAGTCGAACTTGCGATACAGCTGCTCGCGGGCCTGTTCGAGGATGACGGTCTGGTAGCGATAGCGGTTACGCACCTCGCTGACGATCGCCAGCATCGGCACTTCAAACAGGATCACATGCAGCCACGGCCCGCGCAGGCGGATAAACAACTCGCCGTTCTCGATGCCGGTGTGCACGTAGCGCAGGTTGAAGCGGAACAGCCCGAGGAACCGCAGGAAATCCGGCTTCATGAAGCTGATGCGTTCCAGGAAGCCCAGTTGGTCGGGGCTCAGGCTCAGCTCGGCCAGGCGCTCGATCTGGTAGCGGATCTCCGCCAGGTACGGGCGCAGGTCTTCACTGTTACGGCAACGAAACTCCCATTCAACTTCCACGTTCGGGTAGTTGTGCAGCACCGCCTGCATCATGGTCAGCTTGTAGAAGTCGGTGTCGAGCAGGTTCTGCACGATGCGATCGGCAAACACACTCTCGCTCATAACGGGAATCTCCAGACGGGTCGGCGATGGGCGCCGACCTTTACGCACAATTAAGGAATGGCGCTAGTGGCGCATAGACCTGTGCTGTTTTGCCAGCAGTTTTTTTCGGTGAGACCACTGACGCCATCGCAGGCAAGCCAGTTCCCACAGGTGAATGCATTCCAAAAGGTGGGAGCTGGCTTGCCTGCGATAGCGGTATTGCAGGCCAAAAAAATCAAACTGACTCGACTTGCTCCATCATCCACTTCACAAAATCCCGCACCTTGGGCACTTCCGCCGAGTGCTCGGGATACGCCAGGTAATACGCATCCTGGCTCGGCATCGCGTGCTGCCAGGGGATCACCAGCTTGCCTTCGGCCAATTCTTCTTCCACCAGGAACCGTGGCAGCAGCGCCACACCACAGCCCACTTGCGCGGCGCGGATGCACATATAAAAGGTCTCGAAGCGCGGCCCGTGGTAGCTGTGCTCGGTGTGATAGCCCTGGGCCGCGAACCAGTCGTGCCAGCCCTGAGGGCGCGAGGCGTTTTGCAGCAGCACCAGTTCACTGAGCTGCGTGGGGTCTGTAAACGGTTGTGCGGGCAGGCTGTCGGGCGAGCACACGGGCACCAGCTCTTCACTGAACAGCTTGAGGCTCTCGGTGCCGGGCCGTGAGCCCTGGCCGAAATAGAAGGCCAGGTCGGCCTTGCCTTGCAGCAGCTCGTCTGGTTCCTGTTCGTTGCACAGGTCCAGGTGAATCTGCGGATGGCGCAGCCGCCAGCCCTTGAGGCGCGGCACCAGCCAGCGAGCGCCGAAGGTGTAGGGCGTGGACACCCGCAGCACTTCAGTCTCGCCGCCGTAGGAACGCAGGTAATGGGTGGACATCTCCACCTGGGTGAGGATTTTTCGGACTTCCACCAGGTACAAATCGCCCGCCGGGGTCATCTGCAAGCGGCGGCGTACCCGGCGAAACAGCAGGTGCTGCAGCAGTTCTTCCAGCTGCGCGACCTGTTTGCTGACGGCGCTCTGGGTGAGGTTCAGCTCCTCGGCGGCGCGGGTAAAACTCAGGTGGCGGGTGACCGCTTCGAAACACTGCAAGGCGGTGATCGAGGGCAAATGTCTTTTATTCAGCACGGCACGCCTCTTTTTGTTCTTAGCATGAATAAACGGAATGATATCTCGCCTAATCGTCGTTTGTTGGCAAGTCTTGGGCCAGCTACAAATAAGGTCTGGATCGCCGCGACAGCTGGCGGCGCAAATTTCTGTTTGTAGATTGAAGGAGTGACCCATGGTTGCCGCATTGCTTGATCGTCTCGGGGTAAACCCGGCGCTGTACCAGTCGGGCAAACAGCCCGTGCATTCGCCCATCGATGGCAGCCGGATTGCCAGTGTGCACTGGGAAGGTGCCGCCGAGGTGGAGCAGCAGGTCAGTCGCGCCGAGCATGCATTCGACGCCTGGCGCAAGGTGCCGGCACCCCGCCGTGGTGAGCTGGTGCGCCAGTTCGGCGACGTGTTGCGCGAGTACAAAGCCGACCTCGGTGAGCTGGTGTCATGGGAAGCCGGCAAGATCACCCAGGAAGGCCTGGGTGAAGTGCAGGAAATGATCGACATCTGCGACTTCGCCGTCGGCCTGTCGCGCCAACTGTATGGCTTGACCATCGCCTCCGAGCGCCCGGGCCACCACATGCGTGAAACCTGGCACCCGCTGGGGGTGGTCGGCGTGATCAGTGCGTTCAACTTCCCGGTGGCGGTGTGGGCGTGGAACACCGCGCTGGCACTGGTGTGCGGCAACGCGGTGATCTGGAAACCCTCGGAAAAAACCCCGCTCACCGCCTTGGCCTGCCAAGCGTTGTTCGAGCGCGTGCTGAAGAAATTCGACGGCGCCCCCGAGTACCTGAGCCAAGTGATTATCGGTGGTCGTGACGCCGGTGCCGCACTGGTGGATGACCCGCGTGTGGCGCTGATCAGCGCCACTGGCAGCACCCGCATGGGCCGCGAAGTGGCGCCGAAAGTCGCCGCGCGTTTTGCCCGCAGCATTCTCGAACTGGGCGGCAACAACGCCATGATCCTCGGCCCAAGCGCCGACCTGGACATGGCCGTGCGCGCCATCCTGTTCAGCGCCGTCGGCACCGCTGGGCAGCGCTGCACCAGCCTGCGCCGGTTGATCGCCCATGAGTCGGTGAAAGAGGAAATCGTCACCCGCCTCAAGGCCGCGTATGCCAAGGTGCGCATCGGCCATCCACTGGAAGGCAACCTGATCGGCCCGCTGATCGACAAACACAGCTTCGAAAACATGCAGGACGCCCTGGAACAGGCCTTGAGCGAAGGCGGCCGGGTGTTTGGCGGCAAGCGTCAGTTGGAGGACAAATTCCCCAACGCTTACTACGTGTCGCCGGCGATCGTGGAAATGCCGGAGCAGAGTGACGTGGTGTGCACCGAGACCTTCGCGCCGATTCTGTACGTGGTGGGCTACACCGATTTCGCTGAAGCGCTGCGCCTCAACAATGCCGTGCCTCAAGGCCTGTCGTCGTGCATCTTTACCACCGACGTGCGTGAAGCCGAACAGTTCATGTCGGCCGTGGGCAGCGACTGCGGGATTGCCAACGTCAACATCGGCCCGAGTGGCGCGGAGATTGGTGGCGCGTTTGGCGGTGAGAAAGAGACCGGTGGCGGGCGTGAGTCGGGTTCGGATGCATGGCGCGGCTACATGCGTCGCCAGACCAACACCGTGAACTACTCGCTGGAATTGCCGCTGGCCCAGGGCATCACCTTCGACTGAGTCTCTGCTCGAAGTGAGGTCAATGTGGGAGCAGGCAAGCCAGCTCCCACAGTTGATCGGGTTCGCACATCAAAATAGTGGTTTGTTAGGTCTCATCGGAGTCTGGCAATGGCATTACGCGAAGCATGTTTGTGGGAACAGCTCACCCCTGGCCGGCCGGATCGGGCTGCGCTCAAGGGCGAGGTCAACGTGGATGTCTGCGTGATCGGTGCCGGTATCACCGGTTTGTCGGCAGCCATTCACTTGCTGGAACAAGGTAAAAGCGTCGCCGTCCTCGAAGCCCATCGTACCGGCCACGGTGGTTCGGGGCGCAACGTAGGCCTGGTGAATGCCGGGATGTGGATTCCGCCGGACGAGATCGAAGCCGGTTTTGGCACGGCGGTGGGCAGCCAGCTCAACCGCATGCTCGGCGCGGCACCGTCCCTGGTGTTCAGCCTGATCGACAAATACAACATCGACTGCCAACTGCGCCGCGAGGGCACCTTGCACATGGCGCACAACGCCCGGGGCGAGGCGGATTTACGCAGTCGTGAAGAGCAGTGGCAGCGTCGTGGCGCCCCGGTGGAGCTGTTGACCGGTGCGGCATGCGAGCAAGCCACCGGTACCAAAAAGATCGCCGCCGCCTTGCTGGACCGGCGTGCGGGTACCCTGAACCCGATGGCCTACACCAGCGGTTTGGCCAATGCCGCCGTCGGGCTGGGCGGGCAGTTGTTCGACCATTCCCCGGTCACTCAACTGGAACGCCAGGGCCAGCACTGGTCTGTGCAAACTGCCCAGGGCTCGGTGCAGGCCGAGCAAGTGGTGATCGCCTCCAACGCCTACACCGAGGGCGAATGGACCGAGCTGCGCCGCAATTTTTTCCCCGGTTATTACTACCAGGTGGCGTCGGCCCCGCTGACCGACGACGCTGCGCAACAAATCCTCCCAGGCGGGCAGGGCTCCTGGGACACCCGCCAGGTACTCAGCAGCATTCGCCGCGACGCCGAAGGCCGCCTGTTGCTCGGCAGCCTGGGCAATGGCAACCAGAAACCCGCGTGGTTCCTCAAGGCCTGGGCCGATCGGGTGCAACAGCACTACTTCCCGTACCTCAAACCGGTGCAGTGGGAGTGCACCTGGACCGGCTGTATCGCTTTCACCCCGGACCACTTGATGCGTTTGTTCGAGCCGGCGCCCGGGCTGGTGGCGGTCACCGGTTACAACGGGCGTGGGGTGACCACCGGCAGTGTGGTGGGCAAGGCCTTTGCCGATTACCTGTGTCACCAGGATCCACAGGCGCTGCCGATCCCGTTTGCACCGATGCAGCCCTTGGCCGGCGTGGGCCTGCGCAGCTGTCTGTATGAGGCGGGCTTCTCGCTGTATCACGCGGGCCAATGCCTGCGGATCGTGATCTGATCAACGAAATACCGCTCAGAAGCCTGCATTTTCTTAGCCGGCTACTAATCTGTATTGGTGCGAGTCGTAGCAGTAACGCACTGTAAATGTGCACTTCCGTTACGCACGCTGTTACAGGCTCAAGGGTGGCCCTTTAATGGCCGGGTTGCAGTGTTGGATCCATAAGGTTGCACTTTATGGATCCAATGGTTGCACCCGATTGAGATAGACGGTTGCACGTCCAATCAAAAGGCGCCCAAAAACCTGCAATAACAATGACACCGTGTCTTTTTGAATAATAAAAACGTAATGGCACGCCGCTTGCTCTGGGCTTTCCTCGAAAGTTTTTGAAGTGAAGCTGCAGTGCCAATTCAACAAAAACCTCGGAGCACCACTCATGTCCCAGACGTTTTACAAGAAAGGTTTTCTAGCCCTCGCAGTTGCTGCTGCGCTGGGTGTTTCTGCGTTTGCTCAAGCTGATGTGAAGATTGGCGTAGCGGGGCCGATGACCGGCGCCAACGCGGCATTTGGTGAGCAGTACATGAAAGGTGCCCAGGCGGCAGCCGATGTCATCAACAAGGCCGGCGGCATCAACGGCGAGCAGATCAAACTGGTGGCCGGCGACGACGCCTGCGAACCCAAGCAAGCGGTGGCCGTGGCCAACCGTCTGGCAGACCAGGACAAAGTGATCGGCGTGGTCGGGCACTTCTGCTCGTCCAACACTATCCCGGCGTCCGAGGTGTACGACGAAGCGGGCATCATCATGATCACCCCGGGCTCCACCAACCCGCAGGTCACCGAGCGCGGCCTGTCGGCGGTGTTCCGTATGTGTGGTCGTGACGACCAGCAAGGCATCGTGGCCGGCGACTACATCGTCGACGTGCTCAAGGGCAAGAAAGTTGCCGTTATCAACGACAAGGACACCTACGGCAAAGGCCTGGCGGACGCCACTGCACAGCAGTTGACCAAGCGCGGCGTGAAGCCGGTGCTGGAAGAAGGCCTGACCCGTGGCGAGAAAGATTTCAGCGCCCTGGTCACCAAGATCCGCTCCACCGGTGCTGACGTCGTGTACTTCGGCGGCCTGCACCCGGAAGCCGGTCCACTGGTTCGCCAGATTCGTGAAGCCGGCCTGAAAGACGTGAAGTTCATGTCCGATGACGGTGTGGTCACCGATGAACTGGTGGCGACCGCCGGTGGTGCGCAGTACGTGGATGGCGTGTACATGACCTTCGGCGCCGACCCTCGCCTGCTGCCAGACAGCAAGACCGTCGTGGAACAGTTCCGCAAGGCCGGTACCGAGCCTGAAGGCTACACCCTGTACGCCTACGCTTCGATCCAGGCCCTGGCCGCCGGCTTCAATGGCGCCAAGTCCAACAAAGGCGAAGACGCGGCCAAGTGGCTCAAAGCCCACCCGGTCAAAACCGTCATGGGCGAGAAGAATTGGGACGCCAAGGGCGACCTGAAAGTCTCCGACTATGTGGTTTACCAGTGGGACAAGGACGGCAAGTATCACCAGCTGGAAAAGCAGAAGTAATAGTTAGCGCGATTGGTTAGACGCCACTTGACCCTGTAGGAGCCGGGCTTTTGTGGGAGCTGGCTTGCCTGCGATAGCGTCACCTCGGTTTGACTGACATTGCGAGGTGTCTGCATCGCGGGCAAGCCCGGCTCCCACACAAGCCAGCTCCCGCACGGGAACTTGGTTGCCAGCCCCTTTTGTGTCTGTCTTTTCCTCCTAGAAGAACCGCACACCCACAGGTGTGCAGGCTCTCACTGCGTGAGATTGCGTTATGGATGGTATATTCCTGCAGCAACTGGTCAATGGGCTGACCCTCGGGTCGGTCTATGGCTTGATCGCCATCGGCTACACAATGGTCTATGGCATCATTGGCATGATCAACTTCGCCCACGGCGAGGTTTATATGATTTCCGCTTACCTCGCGGCGATCAGTCTGGCACTGCTGGCTTACTTCGGCATCGAATCCTTCCCGCTGCTCATTCTCGGCACCCTGATCTTCACCGTCGTCGTCACTGGCGTTTACGGCTGGGTCATTGAGCGTGTCGCCTACAAACCGCTGCGCAACTCCACCCGACTGGCACCGCTGATCAGCGCCATCGGTATCTCGCTGATCCTGCAGAACTACGCGCAGATCGCCCAGGGCGCCAAGCAACAAGGCATCCCGACGCTGCTGGCCGGCGCCTGGAGAGTCGACATCGGCACCGGGTTCGTGCAGTTGACCTACACCAAGGTGTTCATCCTGGTGGCCGCGTTCGTCGGCATGGGCCTGCTGACCTACATCATCAAGTACACCAAGCTCGGCCGCATGTGCCGCGCTACCCAGCAAGACCGCAAGATGGCGTCGATCCTCGGCATCAACACCGACCGGGTCATCTCCTACGTATTCGTGATTGGTGCCGCCATGGCCGCGTTGGCCGGTGTGCTGATCACCCTGAACTACGGCACGTTCGACTTCTATGCCGGCTTCATCATCGGCATCAAGGCATTTACCGCAGCGGTACTCGGCGGCATCGGTTCCCTGCCTGGGGCCATGCTCGGCGGGATCATCCTGGGTATTTCCGAGTCGCTGTTCTCGGGGTTGATCAACTCTGACTACAAAGACGTGTTCAGTTTCTCCCTGCTGGTGGTGATCCTGATTTTCCGTCCCCAGGGCCTGCTCGGTCGCCCACTCGTGGCGAAGGTATAACTATGTCTGCTGCCTACTCTATCGATATCAAGAAAAGTGTCGTCGATGCGGTACTCGCCGGGCTGATTTCGCTGATCGTGTTCGGTCCGATCGTCGGCGTGGTCCTCGACGGCTACAGCTTCAACCTGGAACCGGCGCGTGTCGGCATCCTGGTGGCCATTGTGATGGTCGGCCGGTTCGCCATGAGCCTGTTCCTGCAAACCCCCAAGGGCCTGCGGATTCTGCAGGGATTTGAGAGCACCGGTTCCGGTGTGCACGTGCTCAAGCCGGACTACAAATCGCGCCTGCGCTGGATCATCCCGGCGTTGATCGTGATTGCCATCGTCTTCCCGTTCTTCGCCAACAAATACCTGCTGACCGTGGTGATCCTCGGGCTGATCTACGTGTTGCTGGGCCTGGGCCTGAACATCGTGGTGGGCCTGGCCGGGCTGCTCGACCTGGGCTACGTGGCGTTCTATGCCATTGGTGCCTATGGGCTGGCGCTGGGTTATCAATACCTCGGTCTGGGCTTCTGGTCGGTGCTGCCGTTGGCGGCCATCTGTGCCGCGTTGGCGGGGTGCATACTCGGGTTCCCGGTACTGCGAATGCACGGCGATTACCTGGCGATCGTGACCCTGGGCTTCGGTGAAATCATCCGCCTGGTGCTGAACAACTGGCTGTCGTTTACCGGTGGCCCGAACGGCATGCCGGTGCCGTCGCCGACGTTTTTCGGCCTGGAGTTTGTGCGCAAGGCGAAGGATGGCGGGGTGCCGTTCCACGAATTCTTCGGCATCGACTACAACGCCAACTTCAAATTCCTGTTCATCTACATCGTGCTGTTCCTGGTGGTGCTGCTGGTGCTGTACATCAAGCACCGCCTGACTCGCATGCCGGTGGGCCGCGCCTGGGAAGCCTTGCGCGAAGATGAAATCGCTTGCCGTTCCATGGGCCTCAACCACGTGCTGGTGAAGCTCTCGGCGTTCACCATTGGCGCTTCCACTGCCGGTTTGGCCGGGGTGTTTTTCGCCAGCTACCAGGGCTTCGTCAACCCGTCGTCGTTCACCTTCTTCGAGTCGGCGCTGATCCTCGCCATCGTGGTGTTGGGCGGCATGGGCTCCACCGTCGGCGTGGTAATTGCCGCGTTCGTGTTGACCGTGGCGCCCGAGTTGCTGCGCAGCTTCTCTGAATACCGTGTGCTGCTGTTTGGCGTGTTGATGGTGGTAATGATGATCTGGCGACCACGAGGCCTGATTCGCATCAGCCGTACCGGTGTCGTCCCACGTAAAGGAGTGGCGCCATGAGCAAGGAAGTCGTCCTTTCCGTTGAACACCTGATGATGCACTTCGGTGGCATCAAGGCCTTGAGCGATGTGAGCCTCAAGGTCGAACGCAACTCGATCTTCGCCCTGATCGGCCCCAACGGTGCCGGCAAGACCACGGTGTTCAACTGCCTGACCGGTTTTTACAAAGCCTCCGGCGGCAAGATCGAACTCAATGTGCGCGGCAAGCAGACCAACGTGATCCAGTTACTCGGCGAGCGCTTCAAGGCCACCGACTTTGTCTCACCGAAAAGCTTCTTCAGCCGGGTGTTCTACAAGATGTTCGGCGGCACCCACCTGGTGAACCGTGCAGGCCTGGCGCGTACCTTCCAGAACATTCGCCTGTTCAAGGAAATGTCGGTGGTGGAGAACCTGCTGGTGGCCCAGCACATGTGGGTCAACCGCAACATGCTCGCGGGCATCCTCAACACCAAGGGCTACCGCAAGGCTGAAAGCGACGCCCTCGACCATGCGTTCTACTGGCTGGAAGTGGTGGACCTGGTGGACTGCGCCAACCGCCTGGCCGGCGAGCTGTCCTACGGCCAACAACGCCGCCTGGAAATCGCCCGCGCCATGTGCACCCGGCCGCAGATCATCTGCCTCGACGAACCGGCTGCCGGCCTCAACCCCCAGGAAACCGAAGCCCTCAGCGCGATGATTCGCCTGCTGCGGGACGAACACGACCTGACGGTGGTGCTGATCGAACACGACATGGGCATGGTGATGAGTATTTCCGACCACATCGTGGTGCTGGACCACGGCAACGTCATTGCGGAAGGCGGCCCGGAAGCGATCCGTAACGACCCTAAAGTGATCGCGGCTTACCTGGGCGCTGATGAAGAGGAGCTGGTATGAGTGAACCAATCCTCGAACTGAAAGACCTGGACGTGTTCTACGGCCCGATCCAGGCCTTGAAGAAAGTCTCGCTGCACATCAACGAAGGCGAAACCGTCAGCCTGATCGGCTCCAACGGCGCGGGTAAGTCCACGCTGCTGATGTCGATCTTCGGCCAGCCACGGGCCGAGTCGGGGCAGATCATCTACCGCGGCGTGGACATTACCCACAAGTCGTCCCACTACATCGCCTCCAACGGTATTGCGCAGTCGCCGGAAGGCCGGCGGGTGTTCCCCGACATGACCGTCGAGGAAAACCTGTTGATGGGCACCATCCCGATTGGCGACAAGTTCGCCACCGAGGACATGCAGCGCATGTTCGAGCTGTTCCCGCGGCTCAAGGAGCGGCGTAACCAGCGGGCGATGACCATGTCCGGTGGCGAACAGCAGATGCTCGCCATCGCCCGTGCACTGATGAGCCGGCCGAAGCTGTTGCTGCTGGACGAGCCGAGCCTGGGGCTGGCGCCGATTGTGGTGAAGCAGATCTTCGCCACGCTGCGGGAGCTGGCGTCCACCGGCATGACCATCTTCCTGGTGGAGCAGAACGCCAACCATGCGTTGCGCTTGTCGGACCGGGCATACGTGATGGTCAACGGCGAGATTCGCCTCACAGGCACCGGCAAGGAGCTGCTGGTGAATGAGGAGGTGCGTAACGCTTATCTGGGCGGGCATTGATTGCTGATTCAGCGGTAATACCTGTGTGGGAGCTTCGGCTCCCACACTTGTTTTTGGCTATCCACAGTGCTTTCCCGAAATTGTGGACAACAAATCCAGGCACCTGCCAAAGCGCGACATATAGCCGCCGCAAATCCCTGTTTTGTCACAGTTTTGACTTGTCCCCAACCACTGTGGAACCGGCTGTGGGTAACGTGGGAGTAGCTGGCTGGAGGCCTTTGTTTTCGTGGCTTGCAGCGCTGTGGTTGTTTTTTGATCAGCGGTTTTTTCGTGACCACCCGAAGGGTTTGTCAACCTGTTTAAAGACACAGGTATATGACCGGAATATGTCATTCCATCCTGTGGATAAGTCTGTGACTAAACTCTGGAAAGAGTGCCGCAGGGGCCGGAATGACTGGCCTGGAGCCATCGTCCTGGTTGCACTGTTTTGAACCGGGCTACATAGGGCTTGGCTCAGGTCAAGCAAAAAACTTTTTGAATCGCGCTGAAAGCCTTGTATACCGCGGCTTTCAGCTTTTGCACTTGCCCCCAAAGACTGTGGACGGGGCTGTGGATAAGGTGCGCGCACATGGCTGCACGCCACGGCCCGTATGGGTTTCAAGTGATTGGTTGAATTTCGTACAACATGAGAGGCGTTCACCTCTCCCCACAGCGTGTATCAGTTGCCGCCAGCCCGGCAGCCGGGCATTCTGCTGGCTGATTTTTTACCTCGTAGCCCTGCAAGGAGAACACCATGTCCAATACGCTGTTTATTACTGGCGCGACCTCAGGTTTTGGCGAAGCCTGTGCCCGGCGTTTTGCCGAAGCCGGCTGGAAACTGGTGCTCACCGGCCGCCGCGCAGAGCGTCTGAACGCCCTGTGTGCCGAGCTTTCCAAGCAGACCGAAGTGCACGGCCTAGTGGTGGACGTACGTGACCGCAAGGCCATGGAAGAGGCGATCGCCAACCTGCCGCCGTCCTTCAGCACCCTGCGCGGGCTGATCAACAACGCCGGCCTGGCAGTGGGCACTGACCCTGCGCCCAAGTGCAGCCTCGACGATTGGGAAACCATGGTCGACACCAACATCAAGGGCCTGCTGACCACCACCAGCCTGCTGTTGCCGCGCCTGATCGCCCACGGCCGTGGCGCCGGCATCATCAACCTCGGCTCCATCGCTGGCAGCTACCCGTACCCGGGCAGCCACGTGTATGGCGGCACCAAAGCCTTCGTCAAACAGTTCTCGCTGAACCTGCGGTGCGACCTGCAAGGCACCGGCGTGCGTGTGACCAACATCGAGCCGGGCCTGTGCGAAAGCGAGTTCTCCCTGGTGCGCTTTGCCGGTGACCAGGCGCGTTATGACGCGACTTATGCCGGTGCCGAGCCGATCCAGCCGCAGGACATTGCGGACACGATCTTCTGGGTGCTGAACACCCCGGCGCACGTGAACATCAATCGCCTGGAGCTGATGCCGGTGAGCCAGACCTGGGCCGGGTTTGCGATTGAGCGTGGCGCCAAGGGCTAAGTACGGCGAGCTTTTGTGGCGAGGGAGCTTGCTCCCGCCGGGCTGTGAAGCGGCCCCAAAAAAGCCAGGGCCGCTCCGCGCCCCAGCGGGAGCAAGCTCCCTCGCCACAGGGTTTTTGTCAGCCTGGAAAATACGGCAAATCGGCCAAAACAGGACATAAGGTACACTCCACCCCTGAAAACCCCGCCGCGTTGTGCGGTTTTAAGGTTTTGACAGGAGGATATGTGAGTAACCGAGGTGAGCAGTCGCTGCTCAAACAATCGACGATTCTGATGTTCGCGGTCGCGATCGCCGGGATTGTCACGGGTGTGGTGTCGGGCGCCCAATCGATTTTATTCGACGGCTTTTTCTCGCTGATCGCCACCGCCATCAAGGTGTTGATGCTGATCACGGCCAAGCTGATCGCCAAGAAAAGCAACGAACGCTTCCAGTTCGGCTACTGGCACCTGGAACCCATGGTGCTGCTGATCGAAGGCAGCTTTTTGCTGTTGATCGCCATCTACGCGTTTCTCAACGGTGTGTTCGGCATTATCAATGGCGGTCGCGATATCGAGCTGGGCCTGGTGATCATCTACGCGGCGGTGTTTACCGTCGTCGAGTTCGCCTATTTCTTCTATGTGCGCTATCGCAACCGCACGCTCAAATCGTCGCTGATCCAGTTCGACAACATCAGTTGGCTGGTGGACGCGATGCTGTCGGTGGGGCTGCTGGTGAGCTTCCTGGCTGCGCTGTTGCTCAAGTCCCAGGGCTACGGGCAGTGGGCGGTGTATGTCGACCCGTTGATCCTGATCCTGCTGGCGTTGAGCATGCTGGCGCCGGCCTTCAAGATCCTGCGCCCGGCGCTACGGGACGTGCTGGGGATTGTGCCGGACCAACTGGACGGCACAGTGCGCGAAGTGATGGACGCGGCCCAGGCCAAACATGGTTTCGACGACTATGTGTCCTACGTGCAGAAGCACGGGCGGGCGCGGTTTATCGAGATTCATGTGGTGTTGCCGGCGGATTACCCGGTGGATAACGTCGCCACCCTGGACGGGCTGCGCGAAGAGATATCCACAGGGCTTGGCAAGCCTGACGCGGCGCGCTGGCTGACGATCAGCTTTACCGGGGACCGCAAATGGATTGCGTAAGGCCCAGGTAGCACGTGGCCAAGTGGTAGGGCGTGGTTGACGGCATGTCCCGTCGGCTGACTTGCCCTTTGGCATCCAGGCATTCATTCCAGCCTTTGTCGTGCAGGAAGCGCTGTTGCAGCGCCAGCAATTGGCGTTGCAGCACGACTTCACTGTTGGGCCGCAAGGTCAGCGCCCGCAGGTATTCGGCCTGGGCCCAGATACGCTGGGTGCCGTCGCGTACGCTGCCGTCCAGGGCCAGCATGCCGCTGACCGCGCCCGTCGCGTTATCCACACCCTTCTGCTCGGCATAGGTGAACGCTTTGTTCAGAGAGGCGTGCAGCGGCGTGCCGCGCAGCAAGTCTGAAGACTCCAGCAGGAAGAACCATTCGAACTGGTGCCCCGGCTCAAACCAGTTATCCACAGCGCCCAGGGGTTTTTCCATCATCACGCCGTGCTGGCGGTCGATGAAGCGCTTCTGCATGGCATTGGCCAGGTCCAGCAATGCGTCTTGCGTCACGGCGTCTTCACGCACGGCCAGGGTGGCGAGGAAACCTTCGGCGAGGTGCATCAGCGGGTTTTGCAGCGGGCCGGACTTGAGGGATGACCAGTTACGCTCCAGCACCGCTTCGTACAGGCCGTCGCCGGTGGCGAAGCGTTCGGCGACCACTTCCAGGGCCGCATCGAGTACCGACTCCACCAAGGACTCGCGCACCTTGGCCCAATAGTGGGCACAGGCGAAGATGATGAAGGCGTGGGTGTAGAGGTCTTTGCGTTTATCCAGCGGCTTGCCGTGGGCGTCGATGCTGTAGAACCAGCCGCCGTGTTCGGCGTCGTGGAAGTGCCGTTGCAGGGACCGGAACAGCGCGGCGGCGCGCTCCTCGGCAAAGGCTGCACCGGGCTCGCCGATCAGGCTGGCGAACAGGTACAACTGCCGGGCGCAGGCCATGGCGCGATAGCGTTGCGGCGGCAAAGGCCGGTGGTCGGCGTCCAGGGCTTCATACGGCAGCGCCAGGTCGGCATTCCAGCCCGGGCCTTGCCAGAGCGGCACGATCAGGTCGTGGAAGTGCGTCAACACAGCGGTCAATTGAGGCTTGAGGGCGGAGCTTGGAGCGATGGGCATCGGCTGGCGTCGTCACGGCAGGGGTGTTTGCGCGACATGGTATCAGGCTTGAGGGAGGTGGTGGCTGTGAGTCCGTCATCGCGGGCAAGCCCGGTTCCCACAGTTGAATGAGTACTCCTGTGGGAGCCGGGCTTGCCCGCGATGAGGCCATTGGAAACGCCGTAAATCTCAGGCAGCGAGCAACCATACCCCAGTCGCCGCCGAAGCCGCCCCGGCCACCCGCACCAGCGGCGCTGCGGCCGCCGGCAGGAAGCGCACCACGGCATAACCCGCCGCATGCAGAACCGCCGTCGCACCGACGAACCCGACCGCATATGCCCAAGGGCCGGACATGTCCGGCAGCTCCAAACCGTGAGCGACGCCATGGAACAGCGCAAACAGCGCCGTCGCTGCGACCGCCACAAACAACGGCGGACGCACTGCCAGTGCCACCGCCAGACCCAGCGCCAGCACCGACGCGGCAATCCCGCTTTCCAGCGCCGGCAATGCCAGGCCTTCAAAACCCAGCATTCCGCCGATCAACATGGTGCCGACGAAGGTGCACGGCAGCGCCCAGCGCGCCGCGCCTTTTTGCTGGGCGGCCCACAGGCCCACGGCGACCATCGCCAGCAAGTGGTCGATGCCGCCCAGCGGGTGGCTGATACCGGCCACTAGGCCGTTGTCGCCATGGCCGGGGTGGGCGAAGGCGAGGGCGGGGGTGAGCAGCAACGCTGCGGCGGCGAGAAGTGTATTGAGGCGCATGGACAAGCTCCTTGTTGGGGGTGGTCAGGCTGCGGTCAGCAAGCCCTGGCGTTCGATGAAGGCGACGATTTCTTCCAGGCCGACGCCGGTTTTCTGATTGCTGAAGACAAAGGGTTTGCCTGCGCGCATGCGCTGGGTGTCGCTGTTCATCAGCTCCAGGGACGCGCCCACCAGTGGTGCCAGGTCGATCTTGTTGATCACCAGCAGGTCGGATTTGCAGATCCCCGGGCCGCCCTTGCGTGGCAGCTTGTCGCCAGCGGACACATCGATCACGTAGATGGTCAGGTCCGACAGTTCCGGGCTGAAGGTGGCCGACAGGTTGTCGCCGCCGGATTCCACCAGGATCAGGTCCAGGCCGGGAAAGCGCCGGTTGAGTTGGTCTACCGCCTCGAGGTTGATCGAGGCGTCTTCGCGAATTGCGGTGTGCGGGCAGCCGCCGGTTTCCACGCCGATGATGCGCTCGGGCGCCAGGGCCTGGTTGCGCACCAGGAAGTCGGCGTCTTCGCGGGTATAAATATCGTTGGTGACCACCGCCAGGTTGTAGCGGTCGCGCAGGGCCAGGCACAGGGCCAGGGTCAGGGCGGTCTTGCCGGAGCCGACCGGGCCGCCGATGCCGACGCGCAGGGGTTGTGTGTTCATATGCTTCTCCTAGGAACGGAACAGGCGGCTGTACTGGCGCTCATGGGCCATGCACGCCAGGGACAGGCCGAACGCGGCGCTGCCGTAGTGATTGGGGTCGAGTTGGCTGGCATCCTGCTGAGCCTGTTGCAGCAGCGGCAGCAGTTCACTGGTCAGGCGCTGGGCGGCTTGCTGGCCCAGGGGCAGGGTTTTCATCAGCACTGCCAACTGGTTTTCCAGCCAGCTCCACAGCCAGGCGGCCAGGGCGTCGTCGGGGCTGATCTGCCAGGCGCGGGCGGCCAGCGCCCAGCCGAGTGCGAGATGAGGTTCGCCGCGTTGCGCCAGAAAATCCCGGGCGGCGGCGTCCAGCTCCGGCAAGCCGTTGAGCAGTTGTGCCAGGGAATAACCCATCTGCCGGCTTTCCTGATACAGCTCGCGGGTTTCGCGGCTGGCACGGTGCTCTTCACACAACTGCGCGAGGCGCGGCCAGTCTTCTTCGGCTGCGGCCTTGCAGTGCGCGAGCAACAGCGGCGCCTCGAAGCGCGCCAAATTGAACAGCAGTTGATCGCTGATCCAGCGCCCGGCACTCGCCGGGTCGGTCACGCGCGCTTGCTCCACGGCCATTTCCAGGCCCTGGGAATAGCTGTAGCCACCAATCGGCAGCTGCGGACTGGCCAGACGCAACAGCGCCCAGGCTGGGTTCATAGACGTACGCCGAACTGGTGCAGCTTGGGCGGGTAGTTGAAGTCTTCGTCGCCATGGCGGGAATGATGATGGCCGCCGCCATAGGCGCCGTGTTCCGGCTGGAACGGCGCTTCGATGGTTTCAGTCGTCGCACCCAACTGCTCGAGCATGGCCTTGAGCACGTAGTCATCGAGCAGGCGCAGCCAGCCGTCACCCACTTGCAGGGCCACGTGCCGGTTGCCCAGGTGATAGGCGGCACGGGTCAGTTCGAAGGCACTGCTGCAGGTGACGTGCAGCAGGTGTTCAGGGCGGGCACACACGCGTACGACACGTCCGTCTTCGGCCTGTAGGAATTCGCCATCGTGCAGCGGCGGTTGGCCGCGCTCCAGAAACAGGCCGACGTCTTCTCCGTCGGCACTGAAACAGCGCAAGCGGCTTTTGCTGCGGGCTTCGAAGTTCAGCAGCAACTCAGCGGCCCAGACGGGTTCGGGGGCGATTCGGCGGTGGATCACCAGCATCAGAAAGCTTCCAGCTATGAGCGATAAGCAAGCTAGAGCAAGGGTCTTGCCAACCACGCGGGGAGTGGGAATTCCCTGTAGGCAGGCGGCTTGTGCCACCTGATGGCGCAGGAAATTATTCCAAAATGTTTCATTTTGGTGCGTGACGGGATTTATAGCACTGGATTCGGGCGTTCGGCGTTGAAATGCAGTAAGCGGCGCGTGAAATTTCTTTCATCTTTATGGAAATCGAATTGTTTCGGATTTTTCCCACGCAGTTAAAGGATTCGGAGTTCATTGGATTACGTGCTGCTTCATTAGGATTCCGCTCCGTATTTAATCCACAGCGGTTTCCACCATGTACAAGTCATTTTTCTGTTTACTGATTGTCAGCCTGTCGTTGGCCATTTCATCCGCCTCGGCCAACCTCCAGCGCCCGGTCTCACTGGAGGCATCATCTTCCATCACCAGCGTGATTGATCGCGCCCATTCTCTGTTGGGCACCCCTTACAGGATGGGCGGGACGTCAGTGGCCCAGGGTTTCGATTGCAGCAGTTTCCTGGTGTACCTGTTCAAGACCGAAGCCAATATTCATCTGCCACGCACCACCGCTGCGATGCACCGCTCAACGGCAGCCACGGTCAAGCGCGATGCACTGCAACCGGGTGATGCGGTGTTTTTCAGGGGGAATGGGCGTGGCCAGGTCAGCCATGTCGGCCTTTATATAGGCGAAGGCAAGTTCATTCACTCGCCACGTACGGGCAAAAGTGTGCGCATCGATTCGCTGGCCAACCGTTACTGGAGCAGGAACTACACCACCGCCAAGCGGTTTCACGCCGTGCGCTGAGTTATTCGGTGCTGCCCAGGCCTTGCCAATGCTTGAGGCCGATAAAGATGAAGCGCAGTTGCTGGGTGATCTTGGCCTGGGGCGTGAGATGGGACGGCAGCGCTTCGGCGGGCGGGTCAATGATGTCGGGCAGGGTGGCGAACACGCTCTTGACGATCAGGTCGGCCATCACGTGCAAGCCGTCAGCATCCAGGTGCTGGAGCTTGGGCATCAAGGTCAGGTCGGCGGCGAGGTCGCTGGCGATGTCTTCGCGCAAGGCGCCGATGGCTTGGCGAACGGCAAGGCTGCCACCGTATTGCTCACGGGCCAGGAACAGGAATTGCGAACGGTTGGCGGCGACCACATCGAGGAAAATCCGCACCGAGGCATCGATGATGCCGCCCATCACGAATTCATTGTGGCGCACCAGGCGGATCGTCGCGCGGAAGGTCTGGCCGACTTCACTGACCAATACCAGGCCCAGTTGATCCATATCGGCAAAGTGACGGTAGAAACCGGTGGGCACAATGCCGGCGGTCTTGGCCACTTCACGCAGGCTCAGGCTGCCAAACCCACGGCCACACTCCATCAGATGGCGGGCTGCGTCCATCAGGGCGAGTCGGGTCTGTTGCTTCTGTTCGGCACGGGGCAGCATTGGCAGGCGGGCTTTGTGGACAAGGACAGCGACGCACTCTAGCAAATCAGCTTTGCCAGCGTCGAACTTCAAAAGGGAGAAGGGCGTTGCGGTTCACACAAAGTCAAAGCCCGATCGGGTGATCGGGCTTTTTTCCAGGGCCAGCACGGGCTTAGCTCTGTGCTTGATGCAGTTCTTGCAGACGGTCAGCACCGCCTTCCGCTACGCCGTCGGCATAAGCGCGTTTGTTGGCACGGCTCGAACCGTCTTCAACCAGACCTTTCTGTTCCAGGCGATCACGGCCACCTTCGGCAACAGCGTTGCGTTCCATCAGGCGATCAGCGCCACCTTCAACCAGGCCTTTCTGTTCAAGGCGATCACGGCCGCCTTCAGCAACACCTTCGGTGTAAGCGCGTTTGTTGGCTTGTTCCGAACCGTTTTCAGTGATGCTGCCGTTGTAGTCGGTGTTGTTCTTGTCCGAAGCACCGCTGCGCGCCAGGGTTTGGCTAACGTGGGAAGCGTCGGCTTTCACTTGTGGTGTGGCCTGTTCAGCCGCTGGCAGGGCAAATGCGCTGGTGGCCAGGACGGAAAGTACAAAGCTTGCGAGTAATTGGCGTTTCATGATGGGTTGCTCCTTGGGAGGGCGATAAATTGGGTACAGGGCTAATGCTACTCTTGATAAGTCGATATAAAAGTTCATAAACACAATGGTAATAATCAACAGAATTGATTGTTCTCGGCGAGGGCTCTATCTCGCAGGTCTCAAGCCCGCGCTTTTGCACCGTGGTGGGTATTTTCGACACGATCGTGGGTAACAACGGTGCGCCGTCGATGATAGAAACTGTCGAGTTGGTCAGGAAACGCGGTTTTTACGGGTAATTCTTCAATGGGGTTAAACCCCCGCGCCGTTTGTCAGTCGTAGCCATATAAGCTGTAGTCAAAACGTGCGCCGCAAGGCGCCCGCTCAGTCGTAACCTGGAGTCCTGTGCAATGACGCGCACTCGTAAAATTCTCGCCTGGAGCTGCGCCAGCTTCGCTTTGTTAATCGCCATTGTGGTGTTGGTCCTGGTGTTCTTTGACTGGAACCGGATCAAGCCGCCACTCAATGCCAAGGTCTCCGAAGAGCTGCACCGCGCCTTTGCCATCAACGGCAACCTGGCGGTGGTGTGGCAGCGCGAGCCCGATGAAGGCGGCTGGCGCGCCTGGGTTCCGTGGCCCCATGTGATTGCCGAAGACCTGACCCTGGGTAATCCCGACTGGTCGAAAACCCCGCAGATGGTCACCCTCAAGCGTGTGGAGCTGCGCATTTCGCCCCTGGCGTTGCTGGCCCAGCGCGTGGTGATCCCGCGGATCGACCTCACCGAACCGAGTGCACAGTTGCAGCGCCTGGCCGACGGCCGCGCCAACTGGACCTTCAAGTTCGACCCCAAGGACCCCGACGCCGAACCGTCCAGCTGGGTGGTGGACATCGGCGCGATCGGCTTCGACAAAGGCCACGTGACCCTCGACGATCAAACCCTCAAGACCCAACTCGACGTGGTGATCGATTTGCTCGGCAAGCCGATTCCCTTCGGCGAAATCGTCGGCGATGCCGATGCCAAGAAAGCATTGGAAAAAGGCTCGGCGCCGCAGGATTACGCGTTCGGGCTCAAGGTCAAAGGCCAATACCACGGCCAGAAACTCGATGGCACTGGCAAGATCGGTGGCCTGCTGGCATTGCAGGACGCGGCCAAGCCGTTCCCGCTGCAAGCCCAGGCCAGGATCGGCGACACCAGCATCGCGCTGGCCGGCACCCTGACCGACCCAATGAACCTCGGCGCCCTCGACCTGCGCCTCAAACTCTCGGGCAGCAGCCTGGGCAACCTGTATCCGCTCACCGGCGTGACGCTGCCGGATTCGCCGGCCTATTCCACCGACGGCCACCTGATCGCCAAGCTGCACGAAGCCAGCGGCGCGTCGTTCCAGTATGAAAACTTCAACGGCAAGATCGGCAACAGTGATATCCACGGCAACCTCGGTTACGTCGCCAGCCAGCCACGGCCCAAGCTCACGGGCGCGTTGGTCTCCAACCAACTGCTGATGACTGACCTCGCGCCATTGATTGGCGCCGATTCCAACGCCAAGCAAAAAGCCCGTGGCGGCGAAAGCAAGCAGCCGGCAACCAAAGTGCTGCCGGTGGAAGAGTTCCGCACCGAGCGCTGGCGCGACATGGATGCCGATGTTGAATTCACCGGCAAGCGCATCGTCCACAGTGCCGAGCTGCCGTTCACTGACCTTTACACCCACCTGGTGCTGAACGATGGTCAGTTGAGCCTCGAGCCCCTGCGTTTCGGCGTGGCGGGCGGCAAGCTAGACGCGCAGATCCGCCTCAACGGGCGTACCACGCCGATGGAAGGCCAGGCCAAACTCACCGCGCGGAATTTCAAGCTCAAGCAGCTGTTCCCAACCTTCGAACCGATGAAAACCAGCTTTGGTGAACTCAACGGTGACGCGGACATTTCTGGGCGCGGCAACTCCGTGGCGGCGTTGCTCGGAACGTCGAATGGCGATCTGAAGATGTTGATCAACGACGGCGCCATCAGCCGCGGGCTGATGGAAATCGCCGGGCTTAACGTCGGCAACTACGTGGTCGGCCGCCTGTTTGGCGACAAGGAAGTGAAGATCAACTGCGCGGCCGCCGACTTTGGCATCAAGTCCGGCCTGGCGACGACTCGCCTGTTTGTGTTCGATACCGAGAACGCCATCATCTACATCGATGGCACGGCGAACATGGCCAGCGAGCAGTTGGACCTGACCATCACGCCAGAGTCCAAGGGCTTCCGCCTGTTCTCCCTGCGCTCGCCGTTGTACGTCAACGGGCCGTTTATCAAGCCCAATGCCGGGGTGAAAGCCGTGCCGTTGATGTTGCGTGGCGCGGGCATGGTTGCACTGGGGGTTATTGCCGGGCCGGCGGCGGGCTTGCTGGCGCTGGTGGCACCGAGCGGCGATGAGCCGAACCAGTGTGCGCCGTTGCTGCAACAGATGAGGGAAGGCAAGGCACCGAAGACGGTGAAAGGCTAAAAAAAGGGGGAGCCATTTGGCTCCCCCTTTTTTTGTGCGGCGGTTGCTTACAGGTCCTGCAGAATATCCGCCATGTCGTCGGCGTGTTCTTCTTCCTGGGCCAGGATGTCTTCGAAGATCCGGCGGGTGGTCGGGTCTTTATCGCCGATGTATTGAATGATCTCGCGATAGCTGTCTACCGCGATGCGCTCGGCGACCAGGTCTTCGTAGACCATTTCCTTCAGCGTATTGCCGGCCACGTACTGGGCGTGGGAGTTCTTCGACAGCAGGTCGGGGTTGAACTCCGGCTCGCCGCCCAGCTGCACGATGCGCTCGGCCAGCTTGTCGGCGTGTTCCGCTTCCTGGGTGGCGTGTTCGAGGAATTCCTCGGCGGCGACATGCGCCTTGACGCCATTGGCCATGAAATAGTGGCGTTTGTAGCGCAGCACGCACACCAACTCGGTGGCCAGCGATTCGTTGAGCAAGCGCAGGATTTCCTGGCGGTCGGCGTCATAGCCTTCGGTTACGGCACCGTTTTCGACGTTCTTGCGGGCGCGCTCACGTAAGGTGGCTACGTCAGACAAATGTGAGTCAGTCATCTCATTCTCCTGGTACTAATCCGGTTTTGCGCCACGCTCTGCCGGCGTGATCGCTCCAAGTTGTGAGTCCCAGGCAACGCAAAAAGTTTTATCGGATTTTACAACGCGTGCCCCGACAGCCGTGCTTCCTCCTGCAACCACTCAAAAAACGCCCGGACCGGCGGGTGCCGTTCGCGGCCCGGTACGCACAGGGCGCTGTAGCCGGCGCCGTCGACGCGGATCTCTGGCCGGTAGGGCACCAGCAGCCCACTGGCGAGTGTTTCCGAGACCAGGATATTGCTCGCCAACACCAGGCCCTGGCCGGCAATCGCCGCTTGCAGGGCATAGTGTTCTTCATCGTATTCGCGCAGTGGCGAGGCGGATTGCAGCCAGTGTTCCCCGGCCTTTTCGCACCAGGCCTGCCAGCCCAGGGCGTAGAGCCTGGAGTTGTGCCAGCGCACGCTGATCAAGGTCGGGGTGCGCTGGCTGGCCAGGGCGACCTGCTCGGGAGAGCCGTACACCGCAAAACACTCGTCGAACAGACACAAGCCATGCAGGTTCGTGTAGTCGTCCAGGCTGTAGCGGATTACCAAATCGACGCTGGCATCTTGCTGCAAGTCCACGACGGCGCAGTTGGTGTCCAGGCGCAGGTTGATGTTCGGGTGAGCGGCATAGAAGCGTCCCAGCCGCGGCACCAGCCATAAGGCGGCGAACGCGGGCGTGGTGGACAAGGTGAGATGGCCGGCGCTGCGCTGCGGTCGCAGGGTGTCGACGCTTTGCGCTACGTCCAGCAGTGCGCCATGCAGGCTGCTGAACAGTCGCTCGCCACACTCTGTCAGGCGTACCTGGCGCGGCAGGCGTTCGAACAATGGCACGCCGAGCCAGGTTTCCAGGGAGCGAATCTGGTGGGACACCGCTGTGGGTGTCACCGACAACTCCTGGGCGGCGGCCTTGAAGCTCAGCAGGCGCGAGGCCGATTCAAAGGCACGCAGGGCGGTCAGGGGCAGCGAGGCAAACATGTGGGGCTCCATGGATGAAATGATTTCATCCAAAGCAACTATTGCTCATTTGTGAGGCTGGCGGCCCGGCTCTAGATTTGTGCGCAAGAGAGGCCGCCATTCAGGT
The DNA here is from genome assembly GCF_012935715.1 of Pseudomonas sp. ADAK13. Taxonomy (NCBI): domain Bacteria; kingdom Pseudomonadati; phylum Pseudomonadota; class Gammaproteobacteria; order Pseudomonadales; family Pseudomonadaceae; genus Pseudomonas; species Pseudomonas sp. ADAK13. The sequence goes on along the minus strand of NZ_CP052860.1, from coordinate 1,601,095 downwards.
TGCCCGAGTCTAACGCGTGAAGGCTTACAGATGAAAAAAATGCTTGCGATCCATTCCAGCCCCCGTGGCGAACGTTCCCATTCCCGGCGCCTGGCGGAGGTGTTTCTGGCCGCCTGGCACACCGCCAACCCGGACGCGCACCTGACCCGCCGCGAAGTCGGCCGCGCGTCGATTCCCCATGTCAGCGAAGCGTTTATTGCCGCCAGCTTCCACCCCGAACCCCAGTCCATGCCCCTGGCCATGCACGCGGATTTGCAACTGAGCAATGAGCTGGTCCGCGAGTTGGTCGAGCATGAACTGCTGGTGATTTCCGTGCCGATGTACAACTTCGGGATTCCCAGCGGCCTCAAGGCCTGGATCGACCAGATCGTGCGTATGGGGCTGACGGTGGACATCACCCAGGACAGCCAGGGCATTGCCCAGTACAAGCCTTTGCTGTTGGGCAAAAAGGCATTGATCATCACCAGTCGCGGCGGCAGCGGCTTTGGCCCGGGCGGTGAAAACGAGGCGATGAATCACGCCGACCCGCACCTGCGAACCGCCTTGGGGTTTATCGGCATCGAAGACGTCATGGTGATTGCCGCTGAAGGTGAAGAGTCCGACCCCAGCGTTTTCCGCCGCTCCTGCGATGCGGTCGAAGGTCAGTTGCGGGACCTGGCAGGGAGCTTCTGACGTGTCCTGGCTCTTCCTGCTGATTGCGGCCGGGTTCGAGGTGACCTTTGCCATGAGCATGAAATACGCCGACGGTTTCACCCGGCTGTGGCCATCGCTGATCACCGTCATCGCGGCCGTGGGCGGGATCTACTTCCTGACCCTGGCCATGCGGGAGTTGCCGGTGAGCGTCGCCTACCCGATCTGGACCGCGATTGGCTCGCTGGGCACGGTGTTTCTCGGGTTTGCGTTGCTGGGGGAGAGCCTGACGCTGATCAAGCTGGTGTCGGTGGGGCTGATCGTCGCCGGCGTGGTGGGCCTCAAGTAGCGTCATGGCTTGGTCACGGAGGCTGGTCTAGGATGGGCCCATCGCCTCGCTTTCAAGGACGTTCGCTCCATGCCGCAGTCATTGGCTACACGTTATCCGCTGGTGCTGGTGCCGGGGATGTTGGGGTTTGTGCGCCTGGTGCTGTACCCGTATTGGTACGGCATCGTCCCGGCGCTGCGTGCCGGCGGGGCGCAGGTGTTTGCGGTACAGGTGGCTCCGCTCAATTCCAATGAGGTGCGGGGCGAACAGCTGCTGGCGCAGATCGAGACGATTCGCCGGGAAACCGGAGCCGACAAGGTCAACCTGATCGGCCATAGCCAGGGCTCGCTGACGGCGCGGTATGCGGCGGCCAAACGCCCGGACTGGGTGGCGTCGGTGACCTCGGTGGCCGGGCCCAACCATGGCTCGGAACTGGCGGATTACTTCCACACCCATTACCCGGCGCACAGCGCCAGGGGGCGTATCCTGAGTGTGTTGCTGCGGCTGGTCGGCGTGCTGATGGGCCTGCTGGAAACCGGCTACCGCGGCCCGCGTTTTGCGGCGGACATTCATGCGTCCCACCAGTCACTGACGAGCGAAGGCGTGGCCTTGTTCAATCGCCAGTATCCCCAGGGCATCCCGGACACCTGGGGCGGGCAGGGCGCCGGGGAGGTCAATGGCGTGCGCTATTACTCCTGGTCCGGCACCTTGCAACCGGGCAAGACGGACCGTGGCCGCAACCTGCTGGACGGGACGAATCGCAGTTGCCGGTTGTTCGCCAGAGCCTTTGTGCGGGAGAAGGGCCAGTGCGACGGCATGGTCGGCCGCTGCAGCTCGCATCTGGGCACTGTGATTGGCGATGACTACGCCCTGGACCACTTCGACATCGTCAACCAGTCCCTGGGACTGGTGGGCAAGGGCGCCGAGCCGATCCGGCTGTTTGTCGAGCATGCCCGGCGCCTGAAGGAGGCCGGGGTTTAGCCTGGCCTGACCGGTGTTGTCCAACGCTCCGACAAAATCACCCCGCCCAGCGTCAGCAGTCCACCCACCAGGTGATACATCGCCAACTGCTCCTTCAGCACCACCGCCGCAATCAGCGCCGTGATCAGCGGCAGCAGGTTGAAAAACAGCGTGGTACGGCTCGGGCCCAGGGTCTTCACCGAGTGCATCCACGCCAACGGCGCCAGCATCGAGGCCAACAGGCAGGCATACAGCACCAGCGGGATGTTCGACCAGCCAAGGCCGGCCTTGTCGGAGAACAGGAACAGCGGAAACAGCACCACGACCGCCACCAGCACCTGCAAATACAGCAATACCAGCGGCGGCAACCGCAGCTGCCATTTTTTCAGCAGGGTGCTGTAGACCGCGTAGGCAAGGGTGGCCACCAGCATCATCGCGTCACCCAGGTTCAGGCCGTGTTGCAGCAGGGCGCTGAGGCTGCCGGCCGACACGACGACCACCACACCGGCGAACGACAGCACGGCACCGGTGAGGGCGCCGAAGGTCAGGCGCTGGCCGAGGCTGATGATTGCGGCGGTGAGGGCCATCAGCGGCATCAACGAGAGGATGATGCCCATGTTGGTGGCCGAGGTCAGGTTCGCGGCGTAATACGCCAGGCTCTGATACACCGCCATGCCCAGCACGCCGAGGATGAAAATCTTGCCCAAATTAGGGCGAATCAGCGGCCAATTGGCGATGACGGGCTTGAGCATGAACGGGGTAAACAGCAGGCCGGCCAGCAGCCAGCGATAAAAGCCGATCTCGGCGGGGAAAATCGTCCCTACCGCGAGTTTGTTGACCACGGTATTGCCGGCCCAGATAAAAATGGCCAATAACGGATAAGCGTATTGCATCGAGAAGAACCAGTTGCGTCTATGAGGGGCGATTATCCTTTGTCTGTATCGAAGCCTATACTTCGATCCAGCCATCCGACCTTTGTATCCAGACAACATGCTCAAGAAGTACATCAACCTACCCGATTTCGACCAGTTGCCGTCCCCGGTGTACTTCCGTTATTCGGAGTTCGAGGCTGACACCCACGCCAGCGCGCACCAGCATGCCTGGGGTTCCCTGGACTACTCGGCCCGCGGCGTGATGCGCTTTGAAGTGGCCGGGAGTCGCTTCATGTCGCCGCCGCAATACGCGGTGTGGATCCCCCCGAACACCCAACACAGTTCCTACAACGCCCAGGCGATTGTCTACCGCTCGGTGTACCTGGGGCCCGCGCTGTGCGAGCAATTGCCGCCGCAGCCGTGCACCCTGGCCATCAGCGATATCCTCAAGGCGATCCTCAGTGATTTCGCCGACCGTGATGTCAATATTCCCGAGAGTGAAGCCGATATACGCCTGGCCCAAGTGTTGGTCGACCAGCTCAGGCAGGCGCCGGTGCATGATTGTTTCCTGCCGTACGCCAGCCGCCCCGGGTTGCTCAGTGTGCTCGAGGGCATGCAAGCCGATCCCGGGGATAACCGCGCGCTGGCCCAATGGGCGGAGCAGGTGCATGTCAGCGAACGCACCCTGGCCCGGCAATTTGCGCGTGACCTGGGGATGAGCTTCGGCGAATGGCGCCAGCGCCTGCGATTCCTGGCGGCCATCGAGGCGCTGGACAGCCCCCGCAGCGTGCAGGAAGTGGCGTTTGACCTGGGCTACAGCACCGCCTCGGCGTTTATCGCGATGTTTCAGCGCCAGGCCGGCTGTACCCCGGAGCAGTACCGCCGAACGAATATACGCAGTAGGAAGGTGTAACAGGGTTTGACTACACTGCTGGGGAGGCCGTGCCCCTCGGCACGGTAACAGGGAGAAAACTCCATGAAGATGCTGCGTATTCCGCTGTTGATGATGGGCCTGCTGCTGTGTTCCCAAGGCTTTGCCGCGACTGCCGCACAGACGGCTCAGCAACAAAAAATGACCACGTGCAACGCCGAAGCCAAGACCAGTGGCAAAACCGGTGATGAGCGCAAGGCGTTCATGAGTACTTGCCTCAAGGCCGCTCCGGCCGCCAACGACGCCAAGACCCTCACGCCACAGCAGCAGAAGATGAAAGACTGCAACGCCACGGCGAAAACACAGGCACTGACCGGCGATGCGCGTAAAACCTTTATGAGCACCTGCCTGAAGAAATAATAGCCGGGTGCCATAGAAGGCTGCGACACTCGCACACAGCCCTCTGCAGGAGCGAGCATGCTCGTTCCTGCGCATCCTTTAACGCCGTTCGTTTTGAGGCTGTATGCCAACGTTTTCTCAGCGTCACGTGTTGTTGTTGGTCAGTTGCGTGCTTATTTTTGGCGGGCTGCTGCTGGTTTTGCCGTTGAAGTTGCTGCCGAGCCTGCTGGCCGGATTGCTGGTGTATGAGCTGGTCAACATGCTCACCCCGCAGTTGCAGCGGTTGATCGAAGGCCGGCGTGCGCGCTGGTTGGCGGTGGCGTTGCTGGGGACCTTGATCGTCAGCATCCTGACCCTGATCTTTGCCGGGGCCATCAGCTTCCTGTTGCACGAAGCGGAAAACCCGGGGGCTTCCCTCGATAAATTCATGGGCGTGGTTGACCGTGCGCGCGGCCAGTTGCCGCCGTTTCTCGACGCCTACCTGCCGGCCAGCGCCGCCGAGTTCCGCGTGGCCATCGGCGAATGGCTGAGCAAACACCTCAGCGAATTGCAGCTGGTGGGCAAAGACGCCGCGCACATGTTCGTGACCTTGCTGATCGGCATGGTGCTGGGGGCGATCATCGCCCTGCAACGCGTGCCAGACCTCACCAAGCGCAAACCCCTGGCCGCCGCGCTGTTTGATCGTCTGCACCTGCTGGTTCAGGCCTTTCGCAACATCGTCTTCGCCCAGATCAAGATCGCCGCACTGAACACCGCCTTCACCGCGATCTTCCTCGCCGTGGTGCTGCCGCTGTGCGGGATCCACCTGCCGTTGACCAAGACCCTGATCGTGCTGACGTTCCTGCTGGGCCTGTTGCCGGTGATCGGCAACCTGATGTCCAACACCCTGATCACCATCGTGGCCTTGTCGCTGTCGATCTGGGTAGCGGTGGCGGCGTTGGGTTACCTGATCGTCATCCACAAGGTCGAGTACTTCCTCAACGCGCGCATCGTCGGTGGGCAGATCAGTGCCAAGTCGTGGGAATTGTTGTTGGCGATGCTGGTGTTCGAAGCCGCCTTTGGCCTGCCGGGAGTGGTGGCTGGGCCGATTTATTATGCGTACTTGAAGAGCGAGTTGAAGCTGGCGGGGATGGTTTAACAGCCAGCACCGGCCCTTTGGCGGGAGGGCTGTTGTGGCGAGGGGGCTTGTCCCCCGTTGGGCTGCGAAGCGGCCCCAAACCAGGTAACGCGTTTAATCTGAAAAAATGCGTTTACCTTGATAGGGCCGCTTCGCAGCCCAACGGGGGACAAGCCCCCTCGCCACAACAAGCTCCTTCAGCAAAAGGAGTGGGGTTTGTCACTCAGTAGCCGTAGCGCTTGCTGGCCTCAATCGCCAGACCACTGCCGATACTGCCAAAGATATTCCCTTCCACATGCTGCGCGTTCGGCAGCATCGCCGAGATGCTGTGGCGCAGTGCCGGGATGCCGCTGGAACCCCCGGTAAAGAACACCGTGTCCACCTGGGCCACGTCCACCGAGGCGTCGTTGAGCAACTGGGTCACGCTGTTGCGCACGCGCTCCAGCAAGCCGTCGATGGCCGATTCGAACAGCGCCCGGCTCAACTCCACGCTCAGCCCCGGCTCCACCCGGTCCAGCAGCACATGGCGGCTGTCCTGCTGCGTCAGCTGGATCTTGGTTTCTTCCACTTCCATCGCCAGCCAGTGCCCGGCGCGCTGTTCGATCAGGTTGAACAGGCGGTCGATGCCGCCGGTGTCCTCGATGTCGTAGCGCATGCTGCCCAGCGCCAGCTTGGATTTCTGCGAGTACACCGAGTTGATGGTGTGCCATGTCGCCAGGTTCATGTGGTGGCTGGTGGGCATGTAGGCGCCGCTCTTCATGCGGCTGCCGTAGCCGAACAGCGGCATCATGCCGGCCAGCGAGAGTTGCTTGTCAAAGTCGGTACCGCCGATGTGCACGCCGCCGGTGGCGAGGATGTCGTCGTGGCGGTTGTCGATCTGGCGACGCTCGGGCGACAGGCGCACCAGGGAGAAGTCGGACGTACCACCGCCGATGTCGACGATCAGCACCAGTTCTTCTTTCTCGATGGTGGACTCATAGTCGAAGGCTGCGGCGATCGGTTCGTACTGGAACGAGATGTCCTTGAAGCCGATCTTGCGGGCCACGTCCACCAGGGTGTTTTCGGCTTCCTGGTCGGCCATCGGGTCGTCATCCACGAAGAACACCGGGCGGCCCAGCACGACTTCGTCGAACTCACGGCCGGCGGTGGTCTCGGCGCGGCTCTTGAGTTGGCCGATAAACAGCGCCAGCAGGTCGGTGAACGGCATGGCCGTGCCCAGTACGCTGGTGTCGTGCTTGATCAATTTGGAACCCAGCAGGCTCTTGAGCGAGCGCATCAGCCGGCCTTCGTAGTTTTCCAGGTACTCGTGCAGGGCCAGGCGACCGTACACCGGGCGACGCTCTTCGAAGTTGAAGAACACCACCGACGGCAGCGTGATCTTGTCGTCCTCCAGCGCGATAAGCGTTTCCATGCCGGGACGAATCCAGCCGACGGTGGAGTTGGACGTGCCGAAGTCGATACCGCAGGCACGGGCTGGGGATGGGTTTTTCATGTCAATCGGGTTCCGGTTGAAAAACGGCCGCGCAGTGTATGCCACCCGCGTGCAGATGCGTAGGCCGACTATCCGCTAAATACAACACACTTGTTACCTTGAAAGCCCGGCCTTTGCCCCCAAATCCTCCCCATACGGTTGGTGGCTGCAAGTTTCTGCCCGCAGCGCCGATAAACTTCTGACGCACCCCCGGGTCACAAGATTGAGATCGGTCAATCCAGACGCCGCAAACAGGCGCATGCTGTGACGCTGGCAGTGCGATATCGATAACGGACGGTGATACTCCCGATGGACTTCAAAGACTATTACAAGATTCTCGGCGTCGAGCCGACTGCCGACGACAAGACGATCAAGGCCGCCTATCGCAAGCTGGCGCGCAAATATCACCCGGACGTGAGCAAGGAAAAGGACGCCGAAGCCAAGTTCAAGGACGCGTCCGAAGCCTATGAAGCGCTGAAAAGCGCCGACAAGCGCGCTGAATACGACGATTTGCGCAAATACGGCCAGCACGGCCAGCCATTCCAGGGCCCGCCAGGCTGGCAGAGCCGTGGCGGCTACGGCGGCGGTGGCCAGGACACTGGTGACTTCTCGGACTTCTTCAGCTCGATCTTCGGTTCGCGCGGCAATGGTTTTGGTGGTGCCCAGGGCCGTAGTGCCGGGCGTCGAGGGCAAGATGTGGAAATGGAACTGCCGGTCTTCCTCGAAGAGACCCTGTCCAACGAGTCCAAGCCGGTCACCTTCCAGGTGCCGCAGTACAACGCCGCCGGCCAGCACGTCAGCAACACCACCAAGAGCCTGAACGTGAAGATCCCGGCCGGTGTGGCCGACGGTGAACGCATCCGCCTCAAGGGCCAGGGCGCGCCGGGGATTGGCGGTGGTGCCAACGGTGATCTGTACTTGATCATCAAGTTCGCGCCACACCCCAAGTTCGACGTGGAAGGCGAGAACCTGATCATCACCCTGCCGCTGGCCCCGTGGGAGCTGGCGCTGGGTACTGAGGTAGCCGTGCCGACCCTCACCGGCAAGATCAACCTCAAGGTGCCGGCCGGCAGCCAGAACGGCCAGCGCATGCGCGCCAAGGGCCACGGCTTGCTGAACAAGGCCGGGCAGCGCGGTTACCTGTTTGTGCAACTCAAGGCGGTCATGCCGAAAAACACCGACGACGAGGTCAAGGCGTTGTGGCAGGCATTGGCTGAAAAGGCCGCTTTCGATCCGAGAGAAACATGGAGTAGCTAACAATGAGCAGTCCCCGTGTGGTTCAAGTGAACATGGCAGAATTTTGTGAGGCCACCGACCTGTCGGTGGCCTACGTGATCGAAATCGTCGAGCACGGCATTCTTGAACCGGCGGGGCAAAGCCCTGAGTCCTGGCGGTTTACCGATTACGAACTGGCCCTGGCCAAGCGTGCGTCGGCGCTGCAAAAAGACCTGGAGCTGGAATGGGAAGGCGTCGCCCTGGCGCTGGACCTGCTGGAAGAAGTGCAGCAACTGCGTGCCGAGAACCAGATGCTCAAGCAGCGGCTGGGGCGTCTGGTCGTCGAATAACGGCCGCTCTACATACTTACATCCGACCTTGGAACCGGGCTGATTAAGGTAATCGCCTCTCTCCGATTCCAAGGTATTTGTGTATGCCAGACCCTCAAGCAGCCGACCTCCCCGCCAAGGTCTCAGCACAGCCAGGAAGCAGCAGTATCCATGGGGATTTTATAAACAACAGCCTCCCCGAATGGCTCATCAAGGCGTCAGCGCAACGGCGCATGCAACTCAAGTTGAATGACTTGGAGCACCTGCTCTGGTTCCAGGCACTGACGCTTCAACAACGCACGACCTTGAAGGCGTAAACCCAGGCCGGCCTGCATCAGCGCTTTGAGTCCGGGGCGTTGACGCAGGAGGCCTACACGCAACAATCCGATGACCTGGAGGGGCAGTTGCAGATTGAGGAGGCCGGATTGATCGAGAGGTTAAGTCGACAACTGTTGGCTGAGCATCCGCTCTGAAGATCAAGGCCTGGGTGTTCAACGACCCAGGCCTTTTCGGCTGTCTAGAACAGGAAATAACGCTGCGCCATCGGCAGCACATCCGCCGGTTCACACCACAGCAACACACCGTCGGCTTTCACCTGATAGGTCTGCGGGTCGACTTCGATGTCGGGCAGGTAATCGTTGTGGATCAGGTCGGTTTTCTGCACTGTCCGGCAACCCTTGACCACCGCAATCTGCTTCTTCAACCCCAACTGTTCGGGCAAGCCCGCCGCCAAGGCCGCCTGGCTGATAAAGGTCAGGCTGGTGGCGTGCAACGAACTGCCGAAGCTGGCGAACATCGGGCGGTAATGCACCGGCTGCGGCGTCGGGATCGAGGCGTTGGCGTCGCCCATCAGGCTTGAGGCAATCGCGCCGCCCTTGAGGATCAGGGTCGGCTTGATGCCAAAGAATGCCGGGCGCCACAGCACCAGGTCGGCCCACTTGCCCACTTCGATGGAGCCCACTTCATGGCTGATGCCGTGGGTGATCGCCGGGTTGATGGTGTACTTGGCGATGTAGCGTTTGGCGCGGAAGTTGTCGTTGCCTTCACCGTCACCCGGTAACGGGCCGCGCTGCTTTTTCATCTTGTCGGCGGTCTGCCAGGTGCGCGTGATCACTTCACCGACCCGGCCCATGGCCTGGCTGTCGGAGCTGATCATCGAGAACGCGCCGAGGTCGTGCAGGATGTCTTCGGCGGCAATCGTCTCGCGACGGATGCGGCTTTCGGCGAAGGCCACGTCTTCGGCAATACTCGGGTCCAGGTGATGGCAGACCATCAACATGTCCAGGTGTTCGTCGATGGTGTTGCGGGTAAACGGCCGGGTCGGGTTGGTGGAGCTGGGCAGCACGTTGGGGAAACCACAGGCCTTGATGATGTCCGGCGCGTGACCGCCACCGGCACCTTCGGTGTGGTAGGTGTGGATGGTGCGGCCCTTGAACGCGGCGAGGGTGGTTTCGACGAAGCCGGATTCGTTGAGGGTATCGCTGTGGATCGCCACCTGCACGTCGTACTCGTCGGCGACGCTCAGGCAGTTGTCGATGCTTGCCGGCGTGGTGCCCCAGTCTTCGTGCAGCTTGAGGCCAATGGCGCCGGCCTTGACCTGTTCGATCAGCGGCTCCGGCAGGCTGGCGTTGCCTTTGCTAGTGAAGCCGATGTTCATCGGGAACGAGTCGGAGGCCTGGAGCATACGCGCCAAATGCCACGGGCCGGAGGTGCAGGTGGTGGCGTTGGTGCCGGTGGCCGGTCCCGTGCCGCCGCCGATCATGGTGGTGACGCCGCTGGTCAGCGCCTCTTCGATTTGCTGTGGGCAAATGAAGTGGATGTGGGTGTCGATGCCGCCGGCGGTGAGGATCATGCCCTCACCGGCAATCACTTCGGTGCTGGCGCCGACGCAGATGGTCACGCCGGGTTGGATGTCCGGGTTGCCGGCTTTGCCGATGGCGGCGATGCGGCCGTTTTTCAGGCCGACGTCGGCCTTGACGATGCCCCAGTGATCGATGATCAGCGCGTTGGTGATCAGGGTGTCGACCACCTCATGGGCGAGCAGTTGGCTCTGGCCCTGGCCGTCGCGGATCACCTTGCCGCCGCCGAATTTCACTTCTTCGCCGTAGACGGTGAAGTCCTGTTCTACTTCGACGAACAGCTCGGTGTCGGCCAGGCGGACCTTGTCACCGACGGTGGGGCCGTACATGTCGGCGTAGGCTTGTCTGGAAATCTTCATGTGCATGCCTTGAGATTCAGGAAAGTTTGAAATCGTTCGCTTCGCTCTCTATCGCGGGCAAGCCCGCTCCCACATTTGGAACGCATTCCCCTGTGGGAGCAGGCTTGCCTGCGATGAGGCCCGAGCAGACACCAGAAAAACTACAGGTCGCCCATGATGCGTCCGGCAAACCCGAACACCCGGCGCTTGCCGCTCAATTCCACCAGTTCCACGTCGCGACTCTGCCCCGGCTCAAAGCGCACGGCCGTGCCCGCCGGGATGTTCAGGCGCATGCCACGGCTGGCGGCGCGGTCGAACGTCAGCGCGTCGTTGGTTTCGAAAAAATGGTAATGGGAGCCGACCTGAATCGGCCGGTCGCCGCTGTTGGCGACGCTCAGGGTGGCGGTGCGCCGGCCCACGTTGAGTTCGATGTCGCCAGGCTGGATCTGAAATTCGCCAGGAATCATGCAGGTTGTCCCAGGGTCTTGAAGTAGATGGCGGTCGGGGTGTAGCGCCCGTCCGGGCTTTGGCAGTAGTTGGGCAGTTCACCGATCTTGGTATAGCGCAGCGACTGGTAGAAGGCTTCGGCGCCAGAGCCGGCTTCGGTGTCCAGGTACAACAGCCCGCGTTTGTACTGGCGGGCGCTCAGCTCCAGGGCGGCCATCAGCTGTTGGCCGAGACCCCGGCGCCGGGCCTCGCTGTGCACCAGCAGCTTTTGCACTTCGGCACGGTTCAGGCCGTTGGCTTTCAGGCACAGCGCCAATTGCACACTGGCCACCACGACTTCATCGCGCACCACCACCCACAGCAGCAGGCTGCCGTCTTCGATACTCGCCTGCACGCCGCTGAGGTAGCTGCGGGCCTGGGTTTCGTCGAAGTCGGCCATGAAGCCTACCGAAGCGCCGTGCTTTACGGCGTCCAGCAGCAGCTCAACCAAACCCTGGCGGTAATGGGCAAAACTCTCGGCATTGACTCGACGCAGTTGGGCGTTCATCGGTGTCACTCCTTGGGCGGTTCGGCGCCAGGGTTGAGTGTCAGTTGCATGAAGGTCAGGTCCAGCCAGCGACCGAACTTGGTGCCGACCTGGGGCATCTGCCCGGTGGTGACAAAACCCAGGCGCTCATGCAGGCGGATCGAGGCCTGGTTGCCGCTCTCGATGGCGGCGACCATCACGTGTTTGTTGCAGGCTTTCGCCCGCTCCACCAGCGCGGTCATCAGATGGGGGCCGAGGCCTTTGCCGCGTTGGTCGCTGCGCACGTACACCGAATGTTCGACGGTGTGGCGAAAGCCCTCAAAGGGCCGCCAGTCGCCGAACGAGGCATAGCCTGTGACCTGCTCGTCTTCGACGGCCACCAGGATGGGGTAGAACTGCGACTGACGGGCGCTGAACCAGGCCTGGCGGTTGCCCAGGTCCACGGGTTGTTCGTTCCAGATCGCCGTGGTGTTCAGCACGGCATCGTTGTAGATATCGCGAATGGCCGGCAAATCGGCGTGCACCGCATCACGTATCAAAAAGGACATGGCAGGCCTCAGGCGATGGGTTGGTGGACGGTGACCAGCTTGGTGCCGTCGGGAAAGGTCGCTTCCACCTGGATGTCCGGGATCATTTCCGGAATGCCTTCCATCACCTGTTCGCGGGTGAGCAGGGTGGTGCCGAAGTGCATCAGCTCGGCGACGGTGCGGCCATCACGGGCGCCTTCCATCAGCGCGGCAGAGATGTAGGCGATGGTTTCCGGGTAGTTGAGCTTTACACCGCGCGCCAACCGCCGCTCGGCTACCAGGCCGGCGGTGAAGATCAGCAGTTTGTCTTTTTCCCGTGGGGTCAGGTCCATCGTTCAAGGTCCACTATGAAATACATTCGTAAAAACACCGGAGATCCAATGTGAAAGCTGCTTTCTGTGGGAGCTGGCTTGCCTGCGATGCTGACGACTCGGTAGGGCTGATGCACCGAGGTGATGCCATCGCGGGCAAGCCTGGCTCCCACAGGGGACAGGGTCAACGTTTGATCTTCATGTGCTCCAGATTCTCGGTGATACCGCTTCTCGGCCCAACACCGCCGGGCGCAGCAGGCGCCACAGCGCGATCAGCCAGCCGCGGGCCAGCAGCGCTTCACTGGCCAGGCAGCGGGCCACCAGCAGGCCGGGCAGTTGGGTCAGGTCGCCGCGTACCGCGTGGGGCAGCGAGCGGCAGTGTTCGAGTAATTCACTGTCGATTTCACCGGTCACCAGCAAGGTCGCGAACACCGGTTGCCCGTCCAGCCCGATGGGCGATTCGAGCAAACCGTCGGCGCCCACAATGCGCTGGCGTTCATGCCAAATCAACTGGCCGTCGCGGCGGATATCCAGGTGTGACTGGAAGTGCCCGAGGTCGAAACGCTCGCCGCTGGCAGGGCGTCCGAGGGCGACCACGTCCCAGTAAAACAGCCGGGCATCGCCTTGCAGGTCGATGCGGGTGGTGAGTTCGGCCTGGGCCGCGCTGAACACGATGGTCTCCTGCGGCAGCCATTCCAGGGTGGCGCCGGCCTCAACCGTCAGCTCCAGCTTCTGGTAGGCCGGGCCGCCGGCGCGGTACCACTTGGCCGCGCCGGGGCTGGTCAATTGCGCCCAGGCACCTTCGGCCACATGCGCTGTGATATCGAGGCGATCACCGCCGGCAATCCCGCCCGGCGGGTGCACGATGATGTGCTGGCACACCTCGGGGCCCTCGGCGTACAGGTGCTTTTGCACCCGCAGCGGGCCGAGGTGGCGGCGCATCACCGGGCGTGTGGTGTCGCCGAAACGCGCGTAGCCGAGTTCCAGCTCGGCGTGCCAGCTGGGGGTGAACAGCGCGGTGGGGGCTGGTAGGGTCATGGTCAGTGCTTATCGTTAGGACGCTACAGATTAGATCGTAACGAGCCCGCGCACACCCTCGCTTTCCATATTTTCTCCACGCCCCTGCTGGACGATTTCGCCCCGGGACATCACCAGGTACTGGTCGGCCAGTTCAGCAGCAAAATCGTAGAACTGCTCCACCAGCAGAATTGCCATGTCACCGCGTGCCGCGAGTTTTTTGATCACCGCGCCGATCTCCTTGATCACCGACGGCTGGATGCCTTCGGTGGGCTCGTCGAGGATCAACAGGCGCGGGCGGCTGGCCAGGGCCCGGCCGATCGCCAGCTGCTGTTGTTGGCCACCGGACAAATCACCGCCACGGCGCTGCTTCATTTGCAGCAGCACCGGGAACAGCTCGTAGATGAACGCCGGCACTTCCCTGGCCTCGGCGCCGGGGAAACGGGACAGGCCCATCAGCAGGTTTTCTTCCACCGTCAGCCGGCCAAAAATCTCCCGGCCCTGAGGCACATAGGCGATCCCGGCGTGTACGCGCTGGTGCGGTTTGAAACCGGTAATGGCCTTGCCTTCCCAGTTCACCGCACCTTCCTTGGCGGGCAGCAAACCCATCAGGCACTTGAGCAAGGTGGTCTTGCCCACGCCGTTGCGGCCCAGCAGGCAGGTGACTTCGCCGACTTTCACCTCAAAGGAAAGCCCGCGCAGGATGTGGCTACCGCCGTAGTACTGGTGCAGCTTGTCGACTTGCAGCATGTTCAAAACCTCCTCAATTCCTTGTGGGAGCTGGCTTGCCTGCGATGCAGGCGACTCGGTGTATCAGTTGCACCGTGTCGATGCCATCGCAGGCAAGCCAGCTCCCACATAAAGCATCAGCGACCGAGGTAAACCTCGATCACCCGCTCATTTTCCTGCACCTGTTCCAGCGACCCTTCCGCCAGCACGCTGCCCTGGTGCAACACGGTCACGTGGTCGGCAATCGAACCGACAAACCCCATGTCGTGCTCCACCACCATCAGCGAATGCTTGCCTGCCAGGCGCTTGAACAGCTCGGCGGTGAATTCGGTTTCGGCGTCGGTCATGCCCGCCACCGGTTCGTCCAGCAGCAACAGTTGCGGGTCTTGCATCAGCAGCATGCCGATTTCCAGGAACTGCTTCTGGCCGTGGGACAGCAAGCCGGCGGGGCGATTGACCGAAGCGGTGAGGCGGATGGTGTCGAGCACTTCGCTGATGCGGTCTTTCTGTTCACCGCTCAGGCGCGCCCGCAGGCTGGCCCATACGGACTTGTCGGTCTTCTGCGCCAGTTCGAGGTTTTCGAACACGCTGAGGGCTTCGAACACCGTGGGTTTCTGGAACTTGCGCCCGATGCCGGCCTGGGCGATCTGCACTTCGCTCATGCTGGTCAGGTCAAGGGTTTCGCCGAACCAGGCCTTGCCGTGGCTGGGCCGGGTCTTGCCGGTGATCACGTCCATCAGCGTGGTCTTGCCCGCGCCGTTGGGGCCGATGATGCAGCGCAATTCGCCGACACCGATGTACAGGTTCAGGTCGTTCAACGCCTTGAAGCCGTCGAAGCTGACGCTGATGTCTTCCAGGGTCAGGATCGTGCCGTGGCGGGTGTTCAGGCCTTTGCCTGCCGCCTGGCCGAGGCCGATGGCATCGCGGGCACTGCCCTGGTCTTTGTTCGGTTCGAGGATGGGTTCGAGCATGAATTCGGCCGTCGCTGTGATTCTCATTGGTCGCCCCTTTTCTTCAGCAGGCCGATCACGCCCTTGGGCAAATACAGGGTGACGATGATGAACAGCGCACCGAGGAAGAACAGCCAGTACTCAGGAAAGGCCACGGTGAACCAGCTCTTCATGCCGTTGACCACACCGGCGCCCAGCAACGGGCCGATCAATGTTCCGCGACCACCGAGGGCCACCCACACAGCGGCTTCGATGGAGTTGGTTGGCGACATCTCGCTGGGGTTGATGATGCCCACTTGCGGCACATACAACGCCCCCGCCAAACCGCACAACACCGCGCTCAACACCCACACAAACAGCTTGAAGCCGCGTGGGTCGTAACCGCAGAACATCAGGCGGTTTTCCGCATCCCGCAGCGCGGTCAGCACCCGGCCGAACTTGCTCTGGGCCAGGCGCCAGCCGATGTACAGGCTCGCCACCAACAGCGCCACGGTGGCCACAAACAACGCCGCCCGGGTGCCCGGTTCGGTGATGCCAAACCCGAGGATGCTGCGGAAATTGGTAAAGCCGTTATTGCCGCCAAACCCGGTCTCGTTGCGAAAGAACAACAGCATCCCGGCAAACGTCAGGGCCTGGGTCATGATCGAGAAATACACGCCCTTGATCCGCGAGCGAAAGGCGAAGAAACCGAACACCAGCGCCAGCAATCCCGGCGCCAACACCACCAGGCACATGGCCCAGAGGAAGTGGCTGGTGCCGGTCCAGTACCACGGCAGTTCGGTCCACGACAAAAACGTCATGAACGCCGGCAATTCATCACCGGAGGCCTGGCGCATCAGGTACATGCCCATCGCGTAACCGCCCAGCGCAAAGAACAGGCCGTGGCCGAGGGACAACATCCCGGCATAACCCCACACCAAATCCAGCGCGAGGGCGACGATGGCGTAACACAGAATCTTGCCCACCAGCGTCAGGGTGTAGGCGGAAACGTGCAGCGGATTTTCCGGTGACAGCAGCGAGAACAATGGCAACGCCAGCAGCAGGATCAGCACCACTGCGCCGACCGCGACGGTCAACTTGGGGCCGGCCTTTTGCGCGGCTGTGAGCATCAATGGCTGGTTCATCAGTCGATCACCCGTCCTTTCAGTGCGAAGAGTCCCTGCGGGCGTTTCTGGATAAACAGAATGATCAGCGCGAGGATCAGGATCTTGCCGAGCACGGCACCGATCTGCGGTTCGAGAATCTTGTTGGCGATACCCAAGCCAAAGGCCGCCATGACGCTGCCGGCCAACTGGCCGACACCACCGAGCACCACCACCAGGAACGAGTCGATGATGTAGCTCTGGCCGAGGTCCGGGCCGACGTTGCCGATCTGGCTCAGGGCTACGCCGCCCAAGCCTGCGATGCCGGAGCCGAGGCCAAAGGCGAGCATGTCCACGCGCCCGGTGGGCACGCCGCAGCAGGCCGCCATGTTGCGGTTCTGGGTCACGGCCCGTACGTTTAGGCCCAGGCGTGTCTTGTTCAGCAGCAGCCAGGTCAGCACCACCACGAACAGCGCGAAGGCGATGATCACGATGCGGTTGTACGGCAGCACCAGGTTGGGCAACACCTGAATCCCGCCGGAGAGCCACTCCGGGTTGGCCACTTCAACGTTCTGCGCACCGAACACCAGGCGCACCAGCTGGATCAGCATCAGGCTGATGCCCCAGGTGGCGAGCAGGGTTTCCAGAGGGCGACCGTAGAGGTGACGAATCACCGTGCGCTCCAGGGCCATGCCGATGGCGGCGGTGACAAAAAACGCCACCGGCAGCGCGATCAGCGGGTAGAACTCGATGGCCTGGGGCATGTAGCGCTGCATCAGCAACTGCACCACGTAGGTGGAGTAGGCGCCGAGCATCAGCATTTCGCCATGGGCCATGTTGATCACCCCGAGCAGGCCGAACGTGATCGCCAGGCCGAGCGCGGCCAGCAGCAGGATCGAACCCAGGGACATGCCGCTGAAGGCCTGGCCGAGGATCTCGCCCACCATCAGCTTGCGCTTGACCTGGGCCAGGCTGGTTTCGGCGGCGGTGTGCACGGCGGCGTCGGCTTCGACGCCGGGGGCGAGCAAGGCTTCCAGGCGAGTGCGGGCCAGCGGGTCGCCGGTGCCACCGAGCAAGCGCACAGCGGCGAGGCGCACGGCCGGGTCGGCGTCCACCAATTGCAGGTTGGCCAGGGCGAGGCTCAGGGCCACGTGCACGTCGTCGTTGGTTTCGCCGGCGAGTTGCTGGTCGAGGAATTTCAGCTGCGCAGGTGTAGCGCTTTTTTGCAGGGTTTGCGCGGCGGCGAGGCGCACCTTGGGGTCGGCGGCGAGCAGTGCCTGGCTCGCTTGTACGTTGTCGATCAGGCCGCGCAGGCGGTTGTTCAGGCGCACGGTTTTGGCTTCACCGTTGACCGTGATCTGGCCTTGTTGCAGGGCGTCCACCAGCTCGATGCGTGCCGGGTCGGGCTGGGCGGCCCAGTCCTGGAGCAGCTTGGCTTGTTGCATCGGGTTGGCGGCAAGGAAGTCTTCGGCGTCGCTGGCGTGTGCGGCGAAGGGCAGCAACAGCAGGACGGCGAGGATGAAGCGGTGGAGGGCAGTGGGCATATTCTTGGGCCTTGCTCGAACAAATGTGGGAGCTGGCTTGCCTGCGATAGCGGTGCATCAGACATACCGAGGTGTCCGCATCGCAGGCAAGCCAGCTCCCACAGGGTTTGTGTCAGCTCTCAGGTGCCGACACCCCTTGGTTCAGTTGCTCTTGACGGCGTAATCCGGCTTCTTGTCATTGCCAGGGATATACGGGCTCCACGGCTGGGCACGGATCGGCTCCTGGGTCTGCCACACCACCGAGAACTGCCCGTCGGACTGGATCTCACCGATCATCACCGGCTTGTGCAGGTGGTGGTTGGTCTTGTCCATGGTCAGAGTGAAACCGGACGGCGCGGCAAAGGTCTGCCCGGCCATGGCTTCACGCACTTTGTCGACGTCGGTGGACTTGGCTTTCTCCACCGCCTGCGCCCACATATGGATGCCCACGTAGGTGGCTTCCATCGGGTCGTTGGTCACGGCTTTGTCCGCGCCCGGCAGGTTGTGGGCCTTGGCGTAGGCTTTCCAGTCGGCCACGAATTTCTTGTTCACCGGGTTCTCCACCGACTGGAAGTAGTTCCAGGCCGCGAGGTTGCCCACCAGTGGCTTGGTGTCGATGCCGCGCAGTTCTTCTTCGCCCACGGAGAAGGCGACGACCGGCACGTCGGTGGCTTTCAGGCCCTGGTTGGCCAGTTCTTTATAGAACGGTACGTTGGAGTCGCCGTTCACGGTGGAGATCACCGCGGTCTTGCCGCCGGCCGAGAATTTTTTGATGTTGGCCACGATGGTTTGGTAATCGCTGTGGCCGAACGGGGTGTAGACCTCTTCGATGTCTTTATCCGCTACGCCTTTGGAGTGCAGGAACGAACGCAAAATCTTGTTGGTGGTGCGCGGGTACACGTAGTCGGTGCCCAGCAGGAAGAAACGCTTGGCGCCGCCGCCTTCTTCGCTCATCAGGTATTCCACCGCCGGGATCGCCTGCTGGTTCGGCGCCGCACCGGTATAGAACACGTTGGGCGACATCTCTTCGCCTTCGTATTGCACCGGGTAGAACAGCAAGCCGTTGAGCTCTTCGAACACCGGCAGTACCGATTTGCGCGACACCGAGGTCCAGCAACCGAACACCACGGCGACCTTGTCCTGGGTCAGCAACTGCCGGCCTTTTTCAGCGAACAGCGGCCAGTTCGACGCGGGGTCGACTACTACCGGTTCGAGCATCTTGCCGTTCACACCACCCTTGGCGTTGATCTCGTCGATGGTCATCAGTGCCATGTCTTTCAGCGAGGTTTCGGAGATCGCCATGGTCCCGGACAGCGAGTGCAGGATGCCGACCTTGATGGTCTCGGCGGCCTGTACGGTCCAGGTCATGCCCATCGCGGCGATGGATGCCGACAGTGTGAAAGCCTTGATCAAGCTGCGACGCTTCATGGTGCGATCTCCAGGAACTCAATGTTGTTATGAGGGCGTTGCACAGGCTTTTGCAAAGGCTGTGCCGAGGGGGGAGATCGCCTGTTTATGAGGGTTTTGGGCGCCACTTTGTGGGGCGGCGCACCAAGTCGAAGCGTTGGGTGGTGGTCGTGCACGGCGGCGCACCCTAACGGTGCTGCACGCTAATTACCTACCGCTTGGGCACAGGCGGGTGTGGCGAGAATGCTAGCCAACTGAAAAGACACATCCGCCTGACAAGGAGTTTTTCATGGCTATCAGACTATCGCGGCAACAACGTGCGGCCGCTTCAAACCGGGGCGCCACACGCCTGCCTCCAGTGAGTCCGGCATTTTTAAAGGAAGAGGACGCGGCTTACTGGGCTCACCTGCAAATCGGCACGCGCCGGGAGCGCGAGTACGGCGGTGTGATCCTGCGGGATGCGACGGGTAAGTACTTTGCCACCGAACCGCTGCCCGGCGCCGACATGCAGTTCGATTTGCTCAAGGTCCTGGCGCTCAGCGCCGAAGGTTACTACCAGCAGCCCAAGGGCTACACCTGTGTGGCCAGCTACCATTCGCACCCGGCGCAACATGCCCTCATCCAGGCGCGGAATCCTTCATTTGATGCACGGATGGTGAAAGCCTTCCTGGGGTTTTTCTCGGGCTCGGATTTTACTCATGACGTTGATGATAGGGAGTTCTTCCCGGCCGCGTATCTCTCCGGCCCCGATGGCTCGCTGATTCGCTACGCGCCCAGCGGTTCGTATCAAGAGCACCGCTTCGCCCTGTGGATCCGGAGCGGAAAAAGACCGGGTAATCCCGTCGGGGTATACGGCTCATTCGATCAACTGGTGAAAAAAATCTCTACGCTGGGCGAACTCAGCCTGATCGTGCCGACCGCCTTGTGGGGCGGCGACGCAGGCAAAGTACCGGCGGACTGGGTGGTGTTCGAGCCCTTCACCTCCAAGGCGCTGACGCCACCGCTCTGCACCTCGATATTCACCCGTGCTGAAGACGCGGTGAAGGCCGCACAGGTTGAATCGGCGGTTAACTCATTTGGTTTTGTCCTCAAGCAGGCAGGTGAGGAGCGCTACGTCGCGACCTTTCCCAGCGCACAGAGCCAGCCGTCGTTCTCACCCACTGGGGTTTTTCCGAAGAAGGCCGACAACGAGTGGGCGTTACCCGCCAACCATGGCATTGAGGCCATCTACGTTCGTGCCTCCCCTTCGGAAACCGAAGTCAGCGCCAGGGAAGGCTGGTTGTATTCCACCTTTGTGACCCCGGCGCAGATGATGTCCGCCATCAACCAGGCGCGTGCGACCCGGATCAATCAGGAGCCGGGCCTTGGGCTGGGGCTTTACGCGCAGGTCGCAGATGGCGCACTGCTCAAGATCAAGGTGCCACATGCCAGTGCGGCGGGCGATCTGGTCAACCAGAGCCCTGACGGCGTACTCGACGACAATGGCGCCCAGGCGGCGCTGGCGGACGGTACCCTGAGCCCGAGGGACTATGTGCGTCGAGTAATTGCCGTCACCGAGTTGTCAGTGGTGCAGCCAGGCGCACTGTGGCGCGATGTGGGGCCGGTGGATACACGCTCCGCGTTGCTGACCTCGTTGCACGCCATGAGTTGGAACGGCTCATTTCTCTCGGCCACCGATGCGGCGGTGTACGCCCATGAACAGGTCGGCAATCGTCGGGACCGTTACTACGGCGGTTATATTCTCAAGGGTGAAGACGGGCGTTTTATCGCCACCCGGCCAGTGGAAAGCCCGACCAATCCGTTTGACGGCACACTGTTTTTCCCGGTGGATGCCCAGGGCCCGCTGATTCCTCCGCCGAACTATGAGTTGCACGGGCGTTACGGCTCCCATCCAGCACTGTCGATGGTAGACCCTGCCTGGGTCGAGCAGCGTCGCTGGTCGCGAGAAGAGGCGTTGATCAATCTGCAGGTGTTTTCCCCCGAGGAAGCACGCTCGGTCATCGCATCGCGGCAAACGGCTTATCTGTCGGGTGGGCAAGACGTGTTGTTGTCCTATACACCCGGCAGCACCTCCAGAATTGAGCCGTTCGCCATCGACGCGGTCAAGCCAGCCCAGTGGGTTGCCCGGCTGGCTGAAAGCGGCGATTTGAGAGTGATCGACGGCAATCCTTTATGGGGGCCACGCGCGAAGGTTCAGCGCAATTGGCTGCCACATTTCAACTACGCTCGCCGACTCGGCCCGCCCGACTACACCACTTACGGGGCGGTATTTACCACGGCCGATCTGGCTGCGCGAAATCTGCATGCGCGGGTGCATGGGCGCAACCTGGCGTCACAGGACTGTTTTGCGTTTGTGCTCAAACACGAGGACAAGCAGCAGTTCATTGCCACTGAGGTGGTGTGTATTGATGGGGTTAACACCCTGTTCAAACTCAATAGTCTGTTTGCCGCGACCGGCGGCGGTGACTACCGGTTTCCCAATGGCTTTGTGCTGCACAGCCTGTTTCGCTCGCAACAATGGAAGCCAACGGGCTTGAACGCGGCAATCGACTGGCTGACGGCTTATTTCGTGAGGCCGAATGTGCTGTACGTCGCGCTCTACGACTCGGTGCGCAGGGGCCGCAAATACAACAACGGCAGCAACCTGCCGGTGTACTTTTCCAACCTTGAGGGCGCGCTGCTGCGGTACGTACCGTCACCCATTACCATCGGCAGTGGTGGGCCGGTGGACGCCGAATTTGAAGAGAGCGAGGCATTGCTGGCGTCTGGTCAGACACCGGTACTGGACTTTGTCAGGACCTGGGCGCAACGCGGGCAGCTTCATGTGGTGCGCACCAGCCCATGTTGGGACAAATTGGGGGCGGTGAGTGGTGCCTGGTCGGGCTACGAGAACATCATGCGACGGCGCTTGAGCCCGGCGTTTGCCAGCCCCGATGATGCTGTGCGCCATGTCGCGGCGCTGGTCGGTGAGGGCCGTCGTCGTATCTACGGCGGGGTGGTCCTCAGGTTGCGCAATGGTTTGTTTGCGGCGACCGAGCCGTTGGCGGTGCCTCCACGGGGCTTCACCATCGACTGGATTTACCCTGGGCAAATCGTTACCAAGGGCCTTTATCCGACGGGCAGTACGATCGTCGCGCGATACTCATCGCTGGTGGAACAGGAGGTGCCGATCCTGTTGTCAGCCACCGAAAAAGCCATCTACACCGGCATGATCCCCACGGCGGTGTTGTCGACCTTGTTGCACCGCGAGGCGCACATCAAGCGTGAATATGTCTTGGGTTTTCACGGTTCTATCCTCAGTTACCAGCTGTCGAATTCCGCCCTTGAAGAGGCCCTCAAAAACAGGCTGGCGGCGCGCAACCTGGTCCGGGGGGACTACGCAGACAACCAGGTCGAACAGCAGATTCGTGAAGGCACACTGCGGCCGTTGGACTTTGTGACTCAGGTCGCGAAGGCGGGCAGCTTGCGCGTGATTGAGGGCAGTGTGTTGTGGGGGCCTGCACGTCCGGTCAGGGAGGCGTTCATTGCCAATATCTTTCCCACGCCGCCGCTGTTGATCCGTGCAACCCAGGCCGACCCGCCCTGCAGCCCGATATTTACCCGTGCCTTCGATGCGGTGCGTCATGTTCAACTGCTGTACAAACCGACTGCCCAACTGGCGTTTGGTTACGTACTCAAGGCAATCAAGCAGCCGCTGTACATGGCCACCTTGCCACTGGTGAGGGACAGTTACGCCCGGCTTGCACAAGTGTTTGTCGGCGGCCAGTTGCCCCAGGGGTACCGCATCGAGGGTTTGTACTTGTGCGCCCACAACGAGGCGATCAGCGAACCTGGTGATGACATGGTCTACAGCTTCTTCGGGCCGCAGGAGATCGCCAATGCACTGAACTTCGTCAAGAACTCGGCCAACGGGCGTGTGCCCCCGCTGTATCTGCTCTGTGCCGACGGTGCATTGCTCAGCTATCAGCTGACGGCAACGGATGCGGTATACGGTTTGGTCAATGAGGCGCACAGCGTCAGTACGCGGCTGCTCGAAGGTTCCATGCGCGTGCAGGACTACGTTCTGGACCTGGCCACCAAGGGCGACCTGTATATCCGGTTGACGAGCCGGATTTGGGGTCGCCAGGAACCGGTCTCCGCGCAATGGCATTCCGAGAGGAAACCACACAGCTTCAGCGACAATCCGCATCTCCATTCATTTTGCGGCCCGCTGTTTACCCATGCCGATGATGCGGCCCGGTCTGCCCGGGATCGCGTGGGACCTTTCTCGGGGAAAGACTATCTGGGCGCCGTTCTGGTGCCTCCCCTGACACCCGGCTATGTCGCGCTCGACCCGGTGCAAGACGTGAATGTAGTCGACGAGAACCGCCCGACCCTGGACCTGTTGTTCTGGAGCGATCACGCAGGGCTGTACCTGCCCCCCTCGCATTCGCTTCATCCGTACGTGATCGCCGCAGTGCAGGCGTTCTACAAAGTCATCCCGTCGACATCAAGCAAAGCGGCAATCGACCAGAGCCTGCTGGACAATTTCGTCGCCGTTCAGGATTTGCGACGCTATGTAGCAGTGCTGCAGCGTAATTCGCCGGGGGGCGAAAGTTGCTATCTGACATGCCGGGGAGGCGCGTTGCTCAAATACATCCCGAGCTTTTCGACCCAGGAGATTGCGCTGCTGCAACCCAGCTTGCCGCCGTCTCCCAGCGAGTTGGTCGGGCGCCTGAGGGTGTTCGGCAACCTCTCCGTGCTCGACACCGACGCGTTCTGGACCCATCGTGGCGCGGTGGGTGAGCAGTGGCAAGCCGACGAGCTGCAAGGGTCGGGCGAAGATGACATGGAGTTTGGGCGGGATCGAGATGAGCTTTGAAGGCTGCGCCGGTGTTTAACGCTTGCGCATCAAACCGATAAAAAACAGCCCGCCGATGGCCGCCGTGGCCACGCCGATGGGCAGGTCTTCCGGGGCGATCATCGTGCGGGCGGCCACATCGACCCACACCAGGAACACGCTGCCCAGCAGCACGCACACCGGCAATAGCCGGCGGTGCTCGGCGCCCACAAGACGCCGGGCAATGTGCGGCACCATCAGCCCGACAAAGCCGATGGAGCCGCTGATGGACACCAGCACGCCGGTCATCAGCGAGGCGATCAAAAACACCTTGAGCCGCACGTTGCGCGCGTTCAGGCCCAGGGTCACGGCGGTCTGTTCACCGGCCATCAGCGCGTTCAACGGACGCGCCATGCCCAGCAGCAACACCAGCCCCAGCAACACCGTAGCGAAGGGAATTGCCAGCAACTCCCAGCGCGCCAGGCCGAGGCCGCCGAGCATCCAGAACATCACCGCCGACGCCGCGCGATGGTCACCCATGAACAGCAGCAGGTTGGCCACCGCCATCATCACGAACGACACCGCCACACCGCACAAAAGCAACCGGTCGCTCTCCAGCCGACCGTTGCGACTGGCCACCGCCAGCACCACGATCATGCTCAACAAGGCACCGATAAACGCCGCGATAGGCAGGGTGAGCAAACCGATCACTTCGCCCACATGCAGCACTACAATCACCGCGCCCAGGGTGGCGCCGGAGGTCACGCCCAGCAGGTGCGGGTCCGCCAGCGGGTTGCGTGTGACGGCCTGCAACACCGCACCAATCAACGCCAGCCCGGCGCCGACCAAGGCCCCGAGCAACATGCGCGGCACGCGGATCAGCCACACGATGTGTTCCTGCCCTGCGCTCCAGTCCACCTCGCCAAGGCCGAAGGCTTTGTGCAGCAAAATTCGCCACACCACGTCCACCGGCACCCGCGCCGAGCCGAACCCCAGCGAGACCACGCACGAGATCAGCAACAACGCGCCAAGGGCACTCAGCAGCAGGGCGTAGCGACGGGTGATCATTCGCCGTGGAACCCCTTGGCCAGGGTTTCAACCGCCAGCACGTTGTCGATGCCCGGCGTGGCCTGCACGTAGGGAATCACGATAAAGCGTTGGTTCTTGATGGCGTCCACCGATTGCAGGGCCGGGTTGTTCAGCAGGAACTGCTCTTTTTGGTCCGCGGTGATTTCGCTGTAGTCGACGATCACGATGACCTGCGGGTTGCGCTCCACCACGGTTTCCCAGTTGACGCGGGTCCAGCTGGCGTCCACGTCGTCGAGGATATTGCGCCCACCGGCGGCGTCGATCAGCGCCTGGGGCATGCCCAGGCGGCCGGAGGTCATGGCGCGGTCTTCACCGCTGTCGTAGAGGAATACCCGAGGCTTTTCGGCCGGCAGGGTTTTCTGCACGTCGGCGACCTGCGCCTGCATCTGCGCGATCAGTGCGTTGGCGCGGTCCTGTACGTCGAAGATTTTGCCCAGGTTGCGCAGGTCGTTGTAGGTGTCTTCCAGGGTGGCGGCCGGGCGCTTCATCACGAAGGCGCAGGACTCGGTCAGCTCATAGACGTTGATGCCCAGCGGCTGCAGGGTTTGCGGGGTGAGGTCGCCACCGACGCGCATGCCGTAGTCCCAGCCGGCGAAGAAGAAGTCGACGTTGGCATTCAGCAGGGTTTCCACCGACGGGTATTTGCTCGCCAGTTCCGGCAGGCCGTCGAGGATCTGCGCCATTTCCGGGGTCACCGACTTCCAGCCGGTGACGCCGCTGTAGCCGGCCATGTGCGACTTGAGGCCCAGGGCGAGCATCATCTGGGTCATGTTGATGTCGTGGCTGACCGCGTGTTTCGGCGCCTCGGCGAAGCTCACTTCGCGGTTGCAACTCTGGATTTTCAGCGGGTAACGGGTCGCTTCGGCGAACGCCTGGGAAGTGCCGAGCAGCAAAGCGAGAGACAGCAGGGAGCGCAGGATCATGGTTGGGTTATCCAGGTAATTCGGGGGTAGCCGGACAAGGGGTGGGTGTCGATCAATGCTTCAACGCCGAACACCTCGCGCAGCAGTTCGGCGGTCAGCACTGCGTGAGGCGTGCCGCTGGCGACGATGCGCCCGTGGTTGATCACGTACAGGCGATCACAGAACGCGGCGGCCAGGTTCAGGTCGTGGATGCTGGCGAGGGTGCCGATGTTCAGGCGCTTGACCAGTTGCAGCAATTGCAGTTGGTAGCGCGGGTCGAGGTGGTTGGTCGGTTCGTCGAGGATCAGCAGTTGCGGTTGCTGGGCCAGGGCGCGGGCGAGGATCACCCGCTGCTTTTCACCGCCCGAGAGGGTGGCGAAGGCGTGGTCTTCAAAGCCCAGCAGGCCGACGTTATCCAGGGCCTGGCGGATCAGGTTGCGGTCTTCAACCGTGTCGCTGTCGAACAGGCCCTTGTGAGGTGTGCGGCCCATGGCGACCACTTCATCCACCCGCAGGCCGAACGCGTCGGGAAACTCCTGGAGCACCACGGCGATACGTTGCGCGCACCACTTCGAGGATTGCTTCCACACGTTCTGGTGTTCCAGCAGCACCTCACCCTCGGCCGGTTTGCTGAACCGATAGGCGCAACGCAGCAGGCTGGTCTTGCCGCTGCCGTTGGGGCCGATCAGCCCGACAAATTCACCGGCGCTCACGTGCAGGCTGGCGTCACGCAGTTGGAACTGGTGATGACAGTGCTCGTGGCCTGGTGGGGTCCAGGCGAGGTCGGTGAGATTGAGTGAGGTCATGCCGTTCTCATTAGAAAGTGTAGTCCGCCGTCACAAAGAACGACCTGGGCTCGCCAAGAATCCATTGCTGGCCGTCATTGTATTGGCTGACGGCGTAGGTGCGGTCGAACAGGTTATTCAATTGCAGGCCCAATGTCGTGTTGCGCATGGCTTTCCATGACACGGTGGCGTCCACCACGGTGTAGCTCGGCACTTCGCTGGTGTTGGCGGTGTTGGCGAAACGCGCGTCGACATAACGCACGCCGGCACCCGCGCGGATGTCGTCGGTCACCGCTTTGCTCAGCCACAGGTTGGCGGTGCGGCGCGGCACGTCGGTGGGGCGGTTGCCGTCGCGGGACACGGCCTGGCCGTTGACCACTTCGGAGAAGTCGTCGTACTGCGCCCGCACGATGGCGGCGTTGGCTTGCAACTGCCAGGCGTTTGGCAGCTGCAGGTCGAGGCTGGCTTCCAGGCCGTTGGAGGATTGCTGGCCCACTTGTTCTTTCAAGTCGGTGCCGGGAATGCTGACCAACAATTTCTTTTTGACGATGTGGTAGGCCGCCAGGGTCCATTCGCCGCGAGAGTCCCAGAACGCCTGCTTGAGGCCGATCTCGGTCTGCTTGGCGGTGGACAGGCCGAAATTCTGCTGGCTCGGGCTCAGGGTGATCAGGCTGCCGACGCCGTCGGTGCTGGTGGCGTACTGGCCGTACACCGAGGTGTCCGGGGTGATGGCGTAGACCAGGCCGGCTTTCCAGTTGTTGCCGGTGAGGGTTTTGTTGGAGTCGTTGTGATCCTGTGTCAGGTCTTCACGATCAATGTGCAGGTAATCGCGGCGCACACCGGTGATCAGCGACAGTTTATCGGTCAGTTGCAGGCGGTTTTCGGCGAAGGCCGCCAACTGCCTGGTGGTGCTCACGGACTGCGGAATGAACGGGTCGGCACTTTCAAACGGCTGCGGCACCGGGTGCAGAATGTCCACTGGCTGGCCGGCATTCGTGACGTCATCGAACGGCGAGTTGCTGGCCAGGCGGAAGCGAATGCGGTTGTACTCGACGCCTGTCACGGTCTGGCTGTCGAGGCCGAACAGGGTGTGCTTGAAGGTAAAGGTCTGGCGGTCGCCGACCTGTTCCTGATTGTGCTTGATGCCCAGGTAGCTCTGGCGTACCAGGCCGCCGTCGACAGCGTTGTAGCTCTCGGCGTTCTGCCAGCGGCGCTGGTTTTTCAGGTACGACAGTTCGTTGGTGGCCGTGACGTTATCGTTGATCTGCCACTCGCTGGTCAGGCGCGTCCACTGGTCGTTGTAGTGCTGGATATCGTTGCTGACGTTGTAGTTCTTGTCCCGCAGGCCCTTGTGCAACTGGCCGTTGATCAATGGCGTGCCGTAGTCGTTTTGCGGGGTCTGGTCGCCGTAGTCAGTGGCCAGGGTGAAGCTCAGGTTGTCGGCCGCCTGCCAGCGCAGGGCTCCGCTGACGAAGTCGCTGCCGGAGTCGCCACGGTCGATGAAACCGTTGCTGCGCAGGCGGTTGATGTTCAGGCGGTAGCTCAGGGTGTCGGTCAGCGAGCCGCCGCTGTCGAGGGCTTGTTGCTGGCGATCATAAGAACCGTAGCCCAGGCGGATATGGTTTTCGATGTCGCCTTCGAAGGGCTTCTTCGGGATCGTGTTGATCACCGCCCCGGTGGCGCCCTGGCCATACATCACCGAGGCCGGGCCGCGCAGCACGTCCACACGCTCCACGGACCAGGTGTCGACCGGGAAGGTGGACGTGCCCGCGCCATCGAACATGCGGGCGCCGTCGTACAGTTGCAGCACCGAACTCTGGCCGGTAAAACCGCGCGCCGACAATGAGGTGCCGCCGTCGCCCGGGGTGCCGGTGCGGCTGATGCCGGTGGCGCGGGAAATGGCGTCCTGCACCGTGGCATCGCCCCGTGCGCGAATCTGCTCGCCGGTCTGGCTTTCAACGCTGCCAGGGGTTTGCAGGGCTGTAAGGTTCAGGCGCGAACCTGCGGTGGTCGGGGTGTTCAGGTCGACGCGCTCGTCATCGACCGCCGGCGCGGAGACGGCACTGGCGGGAAGAGTCAGGGCCTGGGCGCTGTTTTGCAGGGCGAGCAGGCACAGGCCGGACGCAAGGTACTTGTTCATCGGACGATAAATCGCTTCTTCGAGGCGGTACTCGCCGCAGGGCGCGGCGAGTCGGGAAATACACTAAGTGTTATAATGTAACACTTTGCATGGCGTGGGCGAAAGCCCGCGCAAGACTACATAACGCCTCTAAGCAGGGCATCTCGCCTGCTTCATGCTGAACCTGAGGCAGATTCACGTTGGCCAAACACGCGTGAAAGCACTAGCCGGTCCAACGCCCAGACCACGATCAACGAGGCGCCCACCAGCGGAAAGACAATCGCCAGCCCGAGCATGATCACCATCGCGGTTTTCCATTTCGGCAGGTCGTGCCGCAACGGCGGAACGCCCAGCCCGCCCTGTGGACGACGCTTCCACCAGATCACCACACCGCTGACGGCACTGAGCAGGATCATCAGGCAAATCAGCAGCACGATGATCTGGTTGACCGGCCCGAACATCTTGCCTTCATGCAGCATCACGCCCATTTCGGTGGCGCGGGCCACACCGTTGTACTGCTCCCAGCGCACATCGGCGAGGATCTTGCCGGTGTATTGATCCACATGCAGGGTGGCGTCGTTGCGCGGGTCGTTGGCGAACACCGCGACAGTGAATACGCCTTCGGCGGTGGTGGGGAAGGTGATGCTGTAGCCGGGCTCGACCTTGCGCGACTGAGCGAGGTCTACCACCTGTTGCAGGCGGATGCCCGGGGCCGCGGGGCCGTGGCTCATGCCGGCGTGGTTCATGTGCTCGGCGTGGTCGCCGGACATCGGCATCGGCGTGTTTTCCATGGCCCACGGCACGGTCTGTTGGCTCGCCGTGTTGAGGCTGCGGGCCTGTTGGTCGGACTGGGGAACGTTGTTCCACATCGCCGCCGGAAATTTATTCCACAGCTCGGCGTATTGCTTGCCCCAGAAGCCGGTCCAGGTCATGCCGCTGAGCAGCATCACCAGCAGAAAGGCCGCACCCCAGAAGCCCGCGACCGCGTGCAAATCGCGCCAGAACAAACGGCCGCGACTGCCCAGCCGGGGCCACAGAATGCCCGCCGCCGACGTGCCTCGCGGCCACCACAGATACAGCCCCGAAATCACCAGCATCACGCCCCAGCCGGCGGCGAGTTCCACCAGGCGATCGCCGACGGTGCCGATCATCAATTCGCCATGCAACGCACGGGCGATGGCTTGCAGATTGTTCTTCGCGTCTTGCTCACCGAGTACGGTGCCGCGATACGGGTCGACGAATACGGTCACTTCGTGCCCGTCGTTGCGCATCACGAATTGCGCGCTGCTGGTGGCGTCGGCAGGCGGCAGGTATTTGCTGATCTTGCCTTGTGGGTAGGCGGCCTGGGCGCGTTGCAGTTGCTCGTCCGCACTCAATGCGTGCTCGGCGCTTTGCACGGTCAGCAGGTGGCCGTACATCAGCGGGTCGAGCTGGGGTTTGAACAGGTAGATGATGCCGGTCAGGGCCAGCAGCACCATGAACGGCGCGACAAACAGCCCGGCGTAGAAATGCCAGCGCCAGGCCAGGTTGTAGAAGGAAATCTTTGGTGGGTTCATCAGGGTGTGCTCCGCAAAGGCTTGGAATTTTGTGTTATCGAGGCCGCCATCGCGGGCAAGCCCGCTCCCACAGGGGAATGCATTTCAACTGTGGGAGCCGGCTTGCCTGCGACGCTCTTAGAAACTCATGTCCACCTTGGTCCAGAGCGTGCGCCCCGGTTCCTTGATGGCTTGCGGGTCATTGGCCGGGTAGCCGAACCCGGCATTGCCGGCCAGGTTCAAGTGCTCGGCGTACGCCTTGCCGAACAGGTTGTCGACGCCCGTGCTGACCTTGAAGTTTTTGTTGATGCGATACGCCGCGTTCAGCGAGAACACGCCAAACCCCGAGCTCTTGTCGAAGTCCTTGCCGACCACGTTGCCCTTGTTCTGGTCGATGCGGTTTTGCGCCGCGACCACCCGCCACAAGGCACCGGCGCTCCAGTCGTCCTGGTTGTAGGTGAGCCCGAAGCGTGCATCCAGTGGCGGGATTTGCGGCAGCGGTTTGCCGTCGCTGGTGTTCTTGCCCCAGGCGTAGGCGAAGGTGGCGTCGGCTTTCCAGTGTGAGGTCAGCTTGTACGCTGCACCCAATTCACCGCCCATGATTCGCGCATCCACATTGCGCGCCTGGGAGGTGGTGCCCATCATTCCCGGCTGGTAGTCGAACAGGATGAAGTCCCGCACCTGGCCGACGTAGCCCGAGGCCCAGGCGTCGAGGTCGGCGGACTTGTATTGCAGGCCGAAATCCAGCTGGGTGGTTTTCTCGGGCTTCACGCCGTCGAAGGCATTCACCGCTCCGGCTGCCCCGGTGTCGGGGGAAAACAGTTCCCAGTAATCCGGGAAACGCTCCGAGTGCCCAAGCCCTGCGTACAGGGTAGTGGGGCTGTCGGCCAGGTCGTGCTCATAGCGCACAAAGCCCGATGGCAGCGTATCGGCGCGGGTGTTGCCGGCAGTGGGGTTGGGGCTGCTCATCATCCCGGAGCCAATGGTTTGCCGGAAATCCTTGGCCGAGGCGCGGTCGACGCGGGCGCCGGTGATCAGGCGGTCGTGGTCGGCGGCGTACCAGGTCAGTTCGCCGAACACGCCGTAGTTGTGGAAGTTGGCGTCCTTGCTGCGGGGCAGGTCCTTGTAGGTGTCGATGCCCATGGCGCTGCGTTCGCGGTGCTCGTTGGTTTGCGCATCCAGGCCGCTGATCAACTGCACATCGGCCCAGCGCCAGGTGGCCTTGATGCGGGCGCCGAGGGTGCGGCGGTCGACGTTGGCCGCCATGGGCCCGGCCATCATCCCGGTGCCCGACGGGACGCGCAGGGTGTAGTTGTCCATCACGTGGTCGGCGTAGTTGTAGTAGACCTGCGCCTCGACCTTGTCCAGCACCTCGCCGATGTTGGATTTCTCGAAGCGCAGGCCGAGGCTTTCGCGCAAGAACTGCGAACCGTCCATGCCACGCCCGGCGTAGCGGGCTTCGCCATCGCCACGGCCGGCGGTGAGTTCCAGCAGGGTGTCGGCGTCCGGGGTCCAGCCTACGGCCACGTCGCCGTTCCACTTGTCGTAGCGCGAGGCGACGGTGTCGTTGTTGCCGTCCTTGTAGTCATCGGCGTGGGCCTGGTTGCCGATCACCCGCACATACCCCAACGGCCCGCCGGCGGCCGCATCGACGACTTTATCGAAGCGCCCGTTGGAGCCCGCCAGGATGCTCGCGTTGACCCGCGTACCCAGCTCGCCGAACTGCTCGGGCTCGCGCTCGAACAGGATCGTGCCCGCCGAAGCGCCCGGGCCCCAGAGCACGGTTTGCGGGCCCTTGATCACCGTCAGCTTGTCGTAGGTTTCCGGCGAGATGTAGGAGGTGGGTGCGTCCATCCGCCCCGGACACGCACCGAGCATCATGCTGCCGTTGGTGAGGATATTCAGGCGCGAGCCGAACATGCCCCGAAGCACCGGGTCGCCATTGGTGCCGCCGTTGCGCACCAGGGCGAAGCCGGGGATGGTCTTGAGGTAGTCGCCGCCGTCGCTGGCGGGCACCGGTTGGCGCGGGTCCTTGGGGTTGGTGACGACGGTCAGGGGGGAGCTGGGGGCGATCGCAGTGATCACCGTCGGGCTCAGTTCATTGTGGTCGGCGTGCTCGTCGGCATGGGCCTGTGGAACCAGCAGCGCGCCGCATAGAACGGCGAACACGGGAGTGCATCCCAAACGGGTGTCAGCAGAAAACCTGGACATGAAAAATTCCATCATTCATTCGTAAACAACACGGCCAGCAGCCTGCGGCTATCTGTCTAAAGTCGGCCGGGGTGAAGTAACGGTGTGAAGTGCCTACGCGATGATGGGCGGGGCTCGGCTGCGGGCGCCGGGGAACACGGTTTGCCGGGCATGGCCCAGGCGTGGGGCGGGGGTGAGGGCATTGGCGGGCGGCGGGCTGCCGAGGGTGACAAACGACACGCTGCCAGGCAGCGCCGGGCAACTGAAGAGCAGGCTGCAATAGCCGCACTTTTCCCAAAGCACGTGGTGCTCGTCGGGGGCCTTGTGGTGGTCGGTGGCAGGCTTTTCATCGCCATGACAGCTCGGGGCGTCCATGGACATTGCCATCGACATACCGGCGTGATGATCCATCGGCATCGCTTGGGAAATCAGCGGACCGATAAAGATCATCAGCATGGCGAACAGGCTGATCCAGCTGCCGCGCATAAGGCTCATTGGCTTACGGCGGTGTGGGGACAACCTGGCGCGTGGGGCGCCCACGAAGGTTTATCTACTGGGCGTGCATGTGCTCGTGACTGGCCATGGGCGGTTGCTTCTGCACCGACACTTCCACCTTCACGGGTCCTGCTTTCTCGAAGTTCAGGGTCAGCGGGAAATGCTGGCCGTCGCGCAATACGCTGCGGTCCTTCAGGTCCAGCAGCATCACGTGGTAGGCCATGGGCGCGAACGTCAGGTCACCTTTGGCCGGCACCGCGACGCTGGCCACCTGCTGCATCTTCATCAGATCGCCCTGCATCACATGCTCATGCAGCTCGGCCTTGGCGGCCACGGGCGTGTCGACGCTGAGCAGGCGATCCGCATGCTCGCCCTGGTTATGAATCACGAAATACGCCGCGACGGTCGGCGCATTGGGCGGCAGTTCCTGGGACCAGGGTTCGCTGACCACCAGTTCGCCGACCTTGAAGTCTTCGGCATTGGCAGCAGCACACACCGGCAGCAACAACGCAGCCAGAAGCAGGGAAGATTTAAGCATGGCAGTTCTCCAGAACGGTTCTAAACGCAGTTCACTTGCGAAGAAATCAGACCGTTGGAGAGGCGCGGGGGTTAAGGCTCGGCCATTGCTGGCGCGGGGCAGGGGATTGCAATGACGGCGGTGGCAGGTCTTGCACCGCGTCGAATCGTGCGAAATACAGCGTGGGCGAATGCCCCGGCAGCGCCACTAATGGCGCCGGGCCGGAGCAGCACCAGCAATGCTGCATGGTGGAGTGATCGTCCTGCTGCGGTGCTGGAATTTCCAGCTTGCCCAGGGTAATGGCCGTCAGCTTGGTGGCATTGGAGGAGCAGAAACTGCCCCACAGCAATTGCTTGACCGGGTCGTCCGCCTGCTGCATCGCACTCGCCAGCGGCATGGCAAACGCATTGAACAGCACTGCAAGGCAGGCTATCCAGGCAATTGCAAAGCGTTGACGGGCCATGGCGGACAATCCGTAGGGTTAATCGATCAGGTGGGTATTTAGCCTGATCGTGGGGGATAAGTAAAAAGGGGCGGTGTGGTTTGGTGTCGCAGTGCTGTCAATCAGCCGTGGCGTGCAGCTTCAGGCCGAGCGCTTTCATAACCTTCATGATAGTTGCGAACTCGGGATTGCCAGTGCTGGAGAGGGCTTTATATAAACTTTCGCGTCCGAGGCCGGCGTCGCGGGCTACTTGAGTCATTCCTTGGGCGCGAGCGATGTTGTTGAGGGCTGAACGAATAAGCAGTCCGTCACCGGTATCCTCCTCGAAGCACGCTTCAAGATACTCGGCCATATCTTCAGGAGTCTTGAGGTGCTCCGCTATGTCGAAGTCTGTAAATTCAGTCATGGCTTACTCCTTTTTTTCAAAGTCTGCTGCAATTTGCTTAGCGCGCTGGATATCGCGTTTCTGCGTTGATTTATCGCCGCCTATCAACAACAGGTAAACCACCTCCTCTCTACGAGTGAAATAAACCCGGTATCCAGGGCCGTAGTGGATGCGCATTTCCGAAACGCCATTTCCTACTGTTTCACAGTCTCCGAAGTTACCTGATTGTGCGTTATCCAACCTTGCCAGTACGCGTGCACGGGCCGGTTTATTGTTTAACGAATCAAGCCACTCCAGGAAATGCTCGGATTTCTTGAAGTGAATCATCTTTGATCGTATTCCTTGGGATACAGAATGACAAGTCACGATGCGCCGCAAAAGCAGTGCATCCCCATCGCAGACTCTGGTGCAAAACTGCGAGAGGGGAGCTTAGGGCGAGGGCTTTTGGCTGAACCAGCCGGCTGGTTCGGAGGGGGTTGTAAGGCGAATCGGTTTTTAAAGCGGGGTTGTCAAAAGGACGTCGATGATTGAGGCGTTTTCCTACGAGGTCATTGCACCTTGCGATACCGGCGACTCGGTCTTCCTGCTGGTTTGAGGTGATGCTATCGCAGGCAAGCCAGCTCCCACAGTTTGGATTGTGCCCGATTCGAATGTGGCGGCCTTCCACAGAAATTTCCGACAGCGATTGGCGGTTGTCCTTGGGAAACTCAATCTCTAGTCTCCGTACACCGCTGCAAACTCAGCGGGCGGGCGTCGCGGCCCGGATCCCTATAGGCGCTAAGCGCCATCGTCTGCTTTCAGTTGGCGCTTTTTTATCGTCTACTGTGCGGCGCTATGGCGGCTGTGCGCGGGATACCTTCGGGTATGCCGGGTTGCCTAGGGACCGGTCCGCGAACCTGCGCACAGCTGCCACCCTCCATCGCGTCGCGGCGATCAGTGGCAGCTCCACTTCCCTTAGGAGCTTCACAATGATTAAACCTACCCCCAATCCCCCTTTTCGGCTGTTCACCGTAACCGACGGAATCAGCACCGAAGACTTGTTGATCAACCTCATCGAAACACTTGCCTCGGCCAACGCGCTGAGTTGCGACTTGGCGTTTAGCCTGGAAGGATCGAAGCGAGAGGAATTGCTGGGCGTTGCTCAGTTGATCGAACTGGCGGAGTTGCTGGCTGACCGGGTGCACGAAGGTGCTGGACAGACAGCCGCCGCGAGGAACTGACTGACCGACGCAGATCAGTGTGGGAGCTGGCTTGCCTGCGATGGCATCGCCGCGGTGTATCTGAACGACCGCGTCGTCTGTATCGCAGGCAAGCCAGCTCCCACCTTTGTTTCGTGTTGCGTCATACAGACTGGAATGCTTCCAGTACCGAGTTGACTGTCGTGAACTCCATATCCACCTGCGCCAACACCGGCCGCCTCAAAACCAACACCGGCACCCCCCGCTCCCGTGCCACTTCCAGCTTCGGCTCGGTAGCCGTGCTGCCGCTGTTCTTGCTGATCAGCACATCAATCTGCCGCCGCTCAAACAACGCACGCTCATCCTCGATCAAAAACGGCCCACGGGCGCCAATCACTTCGCAGCGTTGATTGCCGGGGTACACGTCCAGTGCGCGCAGCGTCCAGAACTGTTCAGCGGGGATTTCGTGCAGGTGTTGCAGTGGCTCCCGGCCAAGAGTGAACAGCGGTCGCTTGAAGGGCTTGAGGGCTTCGATCAGCTCGGCCCAGTCACTCACCTCGCGCCAGTCATCACCGGCCTGTGGCTGCCATGCCGGGCGGCGCAGGGCCCAGCAGGCTACGCCGCACAAACCAGCGGCGCGGGCAGCATTGGCGCTGATCTGCGCGGCATACGGATGGGTCGCGTCCAGCACCAGTTCGATGCCTTCATCGCGAATAAACTGCGCCAGGCCTTCAGCGCCGCCGTACCCGCCAACCCGTACCTGACAGGTGAGATCGGTAGGCACCCGCCCCACACCCGCCAGGCTGTAGATATGCTCGGGGCCCAGTGTACGGGCGATGGCCAGGGCTTCCGTCACGCCGCCCAATAGCAGGATGCGTTTCATAGCGGCTTGATCACTTCCAGCAAGGTGATCGGCAGTGCCTGGCGCCAGGTATCGAAATCCCCAAGCGGCTGGGCCTGGGCCACATGAATGCGGGTCAGCTCGCCGCCGTGTTGTTCGCGCCAGGCCATCAGGGTCATTTCGCTTTGCAGGGTCACCGCGTTGGCAACCAGCCGGCCGCCGGGGCGCAGGTGGTGCCAGCAGGTGTCGAGCACGCCGTCGCGGGTTACGCCGCCGCCGATGAAGATCGCGTCCGGCGCTTCCAGGCCTGCGAGTGCGTGGGGCGCGGTGCCGCGAATCAGTTGCAAGCCGGGAACGCCGAGGGCGTCACGGTTGTGTTCGATCAACAGTTGCCGACCTTCATCGGCTTCGATCGCCAGCGCGCGACAACTGGGGTGGGCACGCATCCATTCGATCCCGATGGAGCCGCTGCCCGCGCCCACGTCCCACAGCAGTTCACCGGGCAGTGGCGCGAGGCGGGCGAGGGTCATGGCGCGTACGTCGCGTTTGGTCAGTTGGCCGTCGTGCTCGAAGGCCGAATCCGGTAGCCCTGCCAGGCGTGACAGGTGCTGTGTACTGGCGTCGGCCACGCAGTCGATAGCCACCAGATTCAACGCGGCAATCGGCTCGCCCGGCCAATCCCGGGCGATGCTATCGATGCGCCGCTCATCCGGCCCACCGAGGTGTTCAAACACACTCAGGCGACTTTCGCCAAACCCGCGCTCGGCCAATTGCGCCGCGATAGCCGCCGGGCTCTGGCCGTCATTGCTCAGCACCAGCAAACGCACGCCGGTAGCGAGGTGAGCATTCAGCGCCGCCAATGGCCGGGCAACCACCGACAGCGTCACTACGTCCTGCAACGGCCAGCCCAACCGCGCTGCTGCCAGCGACACGGAAGAAGGCGCCGGCAAAATCAGCAGTTCGTCGGCCGGAATCTGCCGAGCCAGGCTCGCGCCCACGCCATAGAACATGGGGTCGCCGCTGGCCAGCACGCACACCGCCTCACCCCGGCGCGCCAGCACCGGCTCCAGGGAAAACGGGCTGGGCCACAACTGGCGCTCGCCACGGAT
The DNA here is from genome assembly GCF_012935715.1 of Pseudomonas sp. ADAK13. NCBI lineage: Bacteria > Pseudomonadati > Pseudomonadota > Gammaproteobacteria > Pseudomonadales > Pseudomonadaceae > Pseudomonas > Pseudomonas sp. ADAK13. The sequence goes on along the minus strand of NZ_CP052860.1, from coordinate 1,563,781 downwards.
ACACACCGGCAACAGGTCCAACTGACGTTGGCCGCCTACAATTCTCGAGGCGCGCAACAGGGCGTGCCGGGCGTTTCTGCCCAGGCCCTTGAAGCCGTCTTCACCGATGCCTACTACCGTCAGCCAGGGCGACATATGAATTCCTTGAACGACATCCGACGGGCAGGCTTTTCATGCCGCCGGACAAAGCAGGCATAATACCGCGCCTTTACCCGTGAACCGGTAGCCCTGTGAAACCACCACCACTGTCCAATACCTTGCGCCCCTCGGCTTGTCCGGGGTTGCTGCGTATTGTCCAGGCGTTGGATGGCGGGATTTGCCGGATCAAACTGGCGGGCGGTTCGATCCGCGCCGAGCAGGCGTTTGCCGTGGCCGACGCGGCCCGGGCCTATGCCGGCGGGGTGATCGAGGCGACCAACCGCGCCAACCTGCAGATTCGCGGGATCGGCGCCGAACCGGACGCATTGATCGCCGCCTTGCTGGCCGCCGACCTGGGGCCCAGGAGCCCCGCCGGGGACGATGTGCGCAACCTGATGCTCAGCCCCAGCGCCGGCATCGACCGCGACATGCTGTTCGATACCCGACCGTTGGCAGACGAGATTCTCGCTACCCTGGAAACCCACCCGCGTTTCCATGGGTTGTCGGCCAAGTTCGCCGTGCAGCTGGACGGCGGTGAGGCCCTGGCGATGCTCGAACACCACCACGACCTCTGGTTGTCGGCCTTCAACGCCAATGGCCAGACGCTATTGGCGTTCGGCCTGGCAGGCTGCCCGGCACAGGACGCGCCCCTGGCGGCCGTGCCTTTGGCGCAGGGGCATGCACTGGTGGTGGCGGTGCTGGAATTATTCCTTGAGCTGGCCCGGCCCGAACACACCCGTATGCGGCACCTGCTGGCCGAAACGTCTGTGGATAACTTTCTGGGACAAATAAACCTGCCGTTGCAGCCTGTCGACGGCTTCTCACGCCGCGAAAACCCCGCGCCGCTGCACCTGGGAAGTTATCCACAGCGCCAAAAAAATCGGCGCTACGTCGCCGCTGTCGCCCCCTTGGGCCGCCTGGATTCGGCGATGCTCAGGGGCGCCGCGCAACTGGCCGTCGACCATGGCGACGCCACCCTGCGCGTCACGCCCTGGCAAGGTCTGCTACTGCCCAATATCCGGGATGCGGCGGCTGTGACCGAACGCCTCGAACAGCTTGGCTTTCTGTGTTCAGTGGACCAACCCCTGGCGCGCCTGATTGCCTGCACCGGTTCCAGCGGTTGCGCCAAAGGCCTGTCCGATACCAAGGCCGACGCCCTGCAACTGGCGACGCTTGCCCCCGGCCACAGTGTGCATGTGTCCGGCTGCCCGCGTTCCTGCGCTGCCGCACACACCGCGCCGGTCACGTTGCTGGCCGTGAGCCCCGGCCACTACGACCTCTATTTTCGCGACGCAGGCCTGCCCGGCTTCGGCCGTCTGCACGCGCGCACTCTTTCTATTGAAGCGGCGGGCGCCGTGTTGCGCGCCCACCCACGGAGCAACACCGATGATTGATTACATCCGCGACGGTCAGGAGATCTATCGCAACTCCTTCGCGATCATTCGCGCAGAAGCCAAGCTGGATCGCATTCCTGCCGACCTGGAAAAACTCGCCGTGCGGGTGATTCATGCTTGCGGCATGGTCGACGCCATCGACGGCCTGCAATTTTCCGAGGGCGCGGGCAAGGCCGGGCGCGAAGCCCTGGCCGCTGGCGCGCCGATCCTGTGTGATGCGCGGATGGTCTCCGAAGGCGTGACCCGTACGCGCCTGCCGGCCAATAACCCAGTGATCTGCACCCTGCGCGATGACAGCGTGCCGGAGTTGGCCCGCGAGCTGGGTAACACCCGTTCCGCCGCCGCCCTGGAACTGTGGCGCCCGCACCTGGAAGGCAGCGTGGTGGTGATCGGCAATGCGCCGACTGCCTTGTTCTACCTGCTGGAAATGCTCGACGCCGGCGCGCCAAAACCCGCGCTGATCCTCGGTTTCCCGGTGGGTTTTGTCGGCGCCGCCGAATCCAAGGCCATGCTGGCTGCAGACAGCCGTGGCGTACCGTTCGTGATCATGCAGGGCCGCCTGGGCGGCAGTGCGATGGCCGCCGCCGCGGTGAACGCCTTGGCCACGGAGGTCGAATAATGCCGGCACGCGGACGTTTGATTGGCCTGGGCGTAGGCCCCGGCGACCCGGAACTGATTACCCTGAAAGCCCTGCGCCTGCTGCGCGAATCGCCGGTGGTGGCGTACTTCGTGGCCAAAGGCAAGAAGGGCAACGCCTTCGGCATCATCGAAGACCATCTGGTGCCCCAGCAAACCCTGATGCCGCTGGTGTACCCGGTGACCACGGAAGTATTGCCGGCGCCGTTGTCCTACGAACAAGTGATCAGCGATTTCTACGACACCGCCAGTGTCGACGTGGCGGCGCACCTGGATGCCGGGCGCGACGTGGCAGTGATCTGCGAAGGCGACCCGTTCTTCTACGGTTCCTACATGTATTTGCACGACCGCCTGGCCGAGCGTTACGAAGCCCAGGTGATCCCGGGCGTGTGCTCGATGCTCGGTGGCGCCTCTGTGCTGGGCGCGCCGTTGGTGTACCGCAACCAGAGCCTGTCGGTGCTTTCCGGCGTATTGCCCCATGACGAACTCAAACGTCGCCTGGCGGATGCCGATGCGGCGGTGATCATGAAGCTGGGGCGCAACTTCACCAAGGTGCGCCAGGTATTGGAAGAGTTGGGGCTGGCGAGCCGGGCGTTGTACGTCGAGCGCGCGACCATGGCCAATCAGAAAATCGTCGCCCTGGACCAGGTCGATCCAACGTCCTCGCCGTACTTCTCGCTGATCATTGTTCCCGGCGAAAGGTGGCAAGGCTGATGACGGCTCCCGCGATTGTCATCCTGGGGCAGGGCAGCCTCGCCACGGCCCGGGCTATCCAGCAGGTGTATCCCGACGCGTTGATCCACGGCCTGGCCGGACGGGTCGAGGGCGCAGACCAGCCCTACGCCGAATTCGGCGCTGCCGTGCGCCAGTTGTATCAACAGGGCACGCCGATCATTGCGTTGTGCGCCGCCGGGATTGTGATCCGCACGCTGGCGCCGCTGCTGTTGGAGAAAGGCGTGGAGCCTGCCGTGCTCGCGGTCGCCGAAGACGGCAGCGCCGTGGTGCCGCTGCTCGGCGGCCTCGGTGGTGTGAACGTACTGGCGCGGGAAATTGCCGCCGCCTTGGGCGTTGCCGCTGCGATCACCACCAGCGGCGAGCTGCGTTTTGGCACCTGCCTGCTCAACCCACCCAGCGGTTATCAACTCGGGGATCTGGAACTGGGCAAGCGCTTTGTGTCGGACTTGCTGGCGGGCGAGTCGGTGCGTATCGAAGGCGCGGCACCGTGGCTGGATCAGGCCAACTTGCCGCAGGATCAGCAAGCGCGTCTGGCGATTCATGTGGGCAGCGCCGAGCGCACGCCTGCGGCTAATGAACTGCTGATTTACCCGAAGAACGTGTTGGTCACCTGCCAGCCGGGGCCGCAATTGGCCGGCCGCATTCGTGCGGCGTTGCAGGACGCAGGGCTCGCCGTGCAGTCCCTGGCGTGTTTGCTGGCAGCTGAAACCGAGATGGCCGATTCGTCGTTGCATGAAGCGGCATTGGAGTTGGGCGTGCCATTGCGCTTCGCCGGTTTGGAGACGCCAGCGGACATTGCGATCACGGTGTCCGAGGCACCTCTGGACCTGTCCCAGATCGGTCGCCCCCGTGGTCGCCTGGCGGTCATCGGCCTGGGCCCCGGCGCTGCCGAACTGATGGTGCCCGCCGTGAAGGCCGAGCTGGCCCGCTGCACCGATGTGCTGGGTTACGAAACCTACGTGCGCATGGCCGGGCCATTCCGCCCGGACCAGATCCAGCATTGCACCGATAACCGCGAAGAAATGCAGCGCGCTCGTCACGCCTTTGAGCTCGCGGCGCAAGGGCGCTCGGTGGTGGTGGTGTCTTCGGGTGACCCGGGCGTATTCGCCATGGCCGCAGCGGTGATCGAAGCCCTGCACGAGTCCAGCAACCCGGCCTGGCACCAGGTCGACCTGGAGATCCTGCCGGGCGTGTCGGCATCCCTCGCCACGGCGGCCCAGGCGGGTGCGCCGTTGGGGCATGACTTCTGCGTGATGTCGCTGTCGGACAACCTCAAGCCCTGGGCGATCATCGAGAAGCGCCTGGACCTGGCGTCCCAGGCCGACCTGGCGTTGGCGTTCTACAACCCGATTTCCCGTGCGCGGCCCTGGCAGTTGGGGCGCGCCCTTGAGATCGTCGCGCAGCACCGCACGGCCGAGACGCCAGTGGTGTTGGGCCGCGATATTGGCCGCCCGGGCCAGACCCTGCGCGTCACGACCCTGGGGCAACTGACCCCGGAGCAAGTGGACATGCGCACCATGGTGCTGATCGGCTCGTCCACCACCTGTGTATTCCCCCGGGCCGGTGGTGGCGAGTGGGTGTACACGCCACGTTGGTACGGCGAGAAACCGGCCTCCTGAAAAACGGTGGCCCCGCCATGGGGCCGCCTTGAAAAAGCTCTCAGGTGATGGAAGAAAGGTCTGCTTGCCGAATGTTTTTTGCATCGGGTCGAGTCGTACCTTTCTCTACCGGCTGAAGAAAAACACCGAGCCTTTCCACGCCGCCGGTTCATCCCCAGCGTTTACTCGGGGCCGCCGCCCGGGGTGGTTTTTCCTGCGTGCTGCAGCGCGTTTTGTCGTCCATTTCCAGTAACTCAAAATCCCCGGCAACTCGACTAGTGTTGGCGTTAAGCCCCATGTTGGGGGTTCTGGAGAATGGCTATGGAGCGAAATAACAGACGGATCAACAGTGCAAAACGCAGGAAGCTGATTGCCGCTTACCGGCTTCCGGGGGCGTCCGGCCTGTCGTCCGGGTGGGTCCCGCCGGTGAGGCCCGAGGGGGATGATGGGTTGAATGCGGCGGTGGTGAACAACAGTGTCATGTCGTTTGTGGACGGCATGACGAGCCTCAACAAGGAATACACCCGCAAGAGTTATCTGCTGGCGAGCAGCTACGTCAGCGATGTGTTGCGCATCGCACGGGGAACGGAGGCCTGGTACGACGAATTTATCAAGGTGATGATCAGCCTGGGCTGGATCCCGGTCAGGAGCAGTTTTGAGCGGGTGTACACGACCCGCAAAGGGTTGTCGGTGCAGTTGGCGGCGCTGAATCTGGTGGCGGCCACGGTGGCTTCGACGTTCTTGTCGGGGCCGTTGATCAGCGCGCTGCCCAAGCGGGTGGGTGATGCAGTGGAGGCCTTGAAGCAGCTCCCGGCCTCATTCGAGTTGTTCAAACGAAATACCACGACCCACGACGGTGGTGATTTCGGCTTGGCGTCCTGCTCGGAAACGGCGGGGGAAGTCTCGATGGTGTTGGTGACCTACAGTTCCCACGGTGTCAGCAAGCAGGTGGGCGTGCCGTTTCTGGAGTGGGACAGTGGCTCCGTTGAAGCCTTCAGTGGTCGTACCTGCCTGGTGCTGAACAGCTCGGTGGTCAACGAAGCCACGCTTCAACTGCTGCGGGACAGCGCAGGGGACAAGGTCCGGCTGGCTATCGCCAAATACAGGATTTGATCTACGGCACCAGGTAGCCGCGTACGCCGGTAAAGATGATTTGCGCGGCCAGGGCACACACAAACAGCCCCATCAACCGGCTGACAATTTGCAAGCCCTGGTCGCCGAGGATGCGTTCGATTCGGTTGGACAGGTACAGCACCACGCCCACCGTCATGCTGGCCAGGGCAATGCTGAGGATGGCAGTGATCTTGTCGTCCCAGTGCGGCTGGCTGACGCCCATCACCAGCAGCGCACCGATGGTGCCGGGGCCGACGGTCAGGGGGATGGTCAGCGGCACGATGGTCACGTCCTGCTGCACGTTGTCGGTCTGCACCGCCGACTTGCCTTGGGCCATGCCCAGGGCCGAGATAAACAGCACACTGCCGGCGCCGATGCGGAAGGCGTCGACGGTGATGCCGAATACGCTGAAGATCACCCGGCCGAACAGGTAGAGCAACACGCTCGAGACCAGCGTGGCGAGGGCCACTTTCCAGGCCAGGCGCCGCCGCTCCTTGCTGGAGTAACCGCGGGTCAGGCTGATAAAGCAGGAGAGCACGAAGAAGGGGCTGTAGAGCACCAGCATCTTCAGGTAAACGCTGAATAGCACATGGAGCATGGGCGCGGCTCGCGGCGGGGACGTGTGGGGAGTCTATCAGGCGCCACGGAACAAATGTGGGAGCAGGCAAGCCAGCTCCCACAGGGATATCCTGTTTCAGGTCAGGTAGGGGCGTGTTCCGGTCGCTGTTGGCGCTGCGCCACCCAATACTCCACCAGCTCACGCAACTGCGATAACTCCACCGGCTTGGCCATGTGCCCGTCCATCCCGGCCTGGCGTGCACGCTCTTTATGCTCTGAAAGAATGTGCGCCGTCAGCGCCACGATCGGCGTGCGAATCCGCTGGTTGCTGACTTCCCATGCCCGCAGTTGCTGGGTGGCGGAGAAGCCATCGAGGATCGGCATTTCACAGTCCATCAACACCAGGTCGTAGCGCTGGGTCTTCATCGCCTGCAGGGCTTCTTCGCCGTTGCTCGCGGTGTCGGGCTGCAGGTTGAGCTTGCCGAGCATGCCGCGAATCACCTTGGTGGAGATGCTGTTGTCTTCCGCCACCAGGATCTTGAAATCACTCGGCACCGTCACGGGAACGGGGGCGCTGATCGCCGGCTGGCGAGGCTGCACGGTGCCCTTGCTGCGTTGGGTCAGTTCGTCGGCGAGCGTGGTCTTGAGGGTATAACCGGCCACGGGCTTGGCGAGGATGCGCTTGATCCCGCAGTTGCGCGCGATGATCTTGCTCGGCGCATTGCTGATGCCGGTGAGCATGATCAGCAAGATGTCGTGGTTCAGGCTCGGGTCTTCCTTGATCTTCGCCGCCAGCTGCATGCCGGTCATGCCAGGCATGTTCTGGTCCAGCAGCACCACGTCGAAATAGTCCCGCAGGTGCGCCTTGGTGCGCAGCAGGGCCAAGGCTTCCTTGCCCGACGGCACGGCGCTCACGTTCAGGCCCCAGGCCGTGCATTGTTGCACCAGCACTTTGCGGCAGGTGTCGTTGTCGTCCACCACCAGCACGCGTGCACCCTTGAGCGGGCCGTCGAGGTCGGAGGTCGGATGCTCCAGGCGTTCCGGGTCCAGCGGCAAGGTCAGCCACAGCGTGCTGCCCTGTTGGCTACCGCTCTTGATGCCGAACTCGCCGTTCATCAACAGGATCAACTGGCGGGCGATGACCAGGCCCAGATGGCCGCTCAAGCGGGTGGCAGACAGGAAGTTCTTGCTGTGCAACTCGCTGTGCAGCAGGGCGTCGCGCTCGGCGGGTTCCATCGGCAGGCCGCTGTCTTGCACGGCGATGCGCAGGCGCGGTTTGCTGCTGCGCTCGTCCAGTGCCACGACGATCAGCACTTCGCCTTCGTCGGTTTTTTGCAGGGCGTTTTCCAGCAGGCTCAACAGTGCCTGGCGCAGGCGCGTCGGGTCACCGCTGATCACCCGTGGCACTTGTGGCTGGATAAAGCTGATCAGCTCGACGTTCTGCTGTTCGGCCTTGGCGCGGAAAATACTCAGGCAGTCTTCGATCAGCGCATTGAGGTCGAATTGCACGTCGTCCAGTTCGATCTGCCCGGACTCCAGCTTGGAGATGTCGAGAATCTCGTTGATCAGGGTGAGCAGTTCATTGCCGGCGCTATGAATGGTTTGCACATAGTCCCGCTGCTTGACCGACAGCGGCGTGCCCAGCAGCAGTTCGGTCATGCCCAGCACACCGTTCATGGGGGTGCGGATTTCGTGGCTGATCTTCGCCAGGAACTCGGCCTTGGCGGCGATTTCAGCATTGCTGGCCGCCAGGTCGCGGCTGAGGCTGAAGTTGTCTTCGGTGATTGCGCGCTGGCGCTCGCCCAATGCCAGGCTCATCAACAGGCCGCTGAGGCAGATAAAACCGAGCAGGGTGATGATCAAGCCTTGGGGCGCCACCAGTGTCAGGCCCAGCAACGCGGGCAGGATAATCAGCGTGCCAATGTTGAAGATCACCATCGCCACCATGAACAGCCGCGCCGGGCGATAACCTTTTTGCCAGTGATAGGCCGAGACGAACAGCATGCTCAGGCCGGCCAGCGCCACCAGGGCGTAGGTGATGATGTTCAGGGGCAGCGTATTGACGAACAGCAGCAACAGCCCGACCAGGACGATCAGCAGGATGTCGGCCATCAACAGCTTGTTCAGCGGGTGCGGGCCCAGGGGGGCAAAAAAACGGTAGGCGAACATCAGCCCGCACGGTGCGGTCAGCAGCAGGGCGAGGTAGGCGCCGGGGGTTTGTACCGCGTGCCAGTTCGGCAGCCACGGCCCCACCACGTTGAGCAACAGCGCCAGGCTGAGCATCAACAGCACTTCGCAGGCGGCGAGCCACAGGCTGCTGCGGGAGCGATGGTAAGCGTAGCGGGTCAGGTTGTGCAGGATCAGCATCACCAGGCAGCCGAACAGCAGCCCGTAGATCAGTGTCTGGTTCTGGTTGGCCGCGGCCAGTACGGCGGGCTCCAGGGTGATGTAGGGGCGCAGTTCGTGTTCCGAGACCATGCGCAGGTACACGTCCAGCGGCTTTTGGCTTTGGGGCATCGGCAGCATGAAGTCGCTGCTGGGCAGCGGGCGCTCGGCCTGGGGCTGGCGGGTACCGGTGGCTTGCTGCTCCACCAGGGTGTCGCCGTCGAGCACGTACAGGTTCAGGTGAGACAGGTCGGGGGCGAATACCCGCAGCACTTGCTCGTGCTTGCCGGGTTGCAGCCTGAAGCGCACCCACAACGCACCGTCCGGTTGCGCGGCGGTAATCCGGTCCAGTTCGATGGGGCTGAATTGATTGATGTAGCGGGGCGAGCGGATATCGCTCAGTTGCAGATCGGCCTGTTCATCAAGCAATACCGCCCAGCCACTGCCTTGTGCGGCGGCCTGGGCCGGAAGCAAGCAGAGCAAGGTCAGCAGACTGACAGTGAAACCTATGGCGATCCTGAGCCAGCGCACGGCGAAATCCCTTCGTAGGTTGATGCATGGGTATAACTATGCGCGGGGCCACAAGAGTAGGGCAAGGGCCAAGGGCCCCTGCCTAACCGAACGGATAGCTGTTTACTGACTTTCGCCACGCTCACGGGCAATGGCGCGGTAGCCAATGTCGGTGCGGTAGAAGCAGCCCTTCCAGTCGATCTTTGCCGCCAGCTTGTAAGCCTGTTGCTGGGCGGCATCTACGCTGCTGCCCATGGCGGTTGCGCACAATACGCGACCACCGGCGGTGACCACCTTGCCATCCTTGAGCGCGGTGCCCGCGTGGAACACCTTGCCTTCCAGCGTAGCAGCCGCGTCCAGACCTTCAATCACATCGCCCTTGGCGTAGTCGGCCGGGTAGCCGCCGGCGGCCAGCACGATGCCGACGCTTGGGCGCGGGTCCCATTGGGCTTCGACCTTGTCCAGGGCCTGGGCCAGCGCAGCTTCCACCAGCAACACCAGGCTCGACTGCAGGCGCAGCATTACCGGCTGGGTTTCCGGGTCGCCGAAGCGGCAGTTGAACTCGATGACTTTCGGGTTGCCGGCCTTGTCGATCATCAAGCCGGCGTACAGGAAACCGGTGTACACGTTGCCTTCGTCCGCCATGCCGCGAACGGTGGGCCAGATCACCAGGTCCATCACGCGTTTGTGCACGTCGGCGGTGACCACTGGGGCCGGGGAGTAGGCACCCATGCCGCCGGTGTTCGGGCCGCTGTCGCCGTCGCCCACGCGTTTGTGGTCTTGGCTCGTGGCCATCGGCAGCACGTTCTTGCCGTCGACCATCACGATGAAGCTGGCTTCTTCGCCGTCGAGGAACTCTTCGATGACGACGCGCGAACCGGCTTCACCGAAAGCATTGCCGGCGAGCATGTCGCGCACGGCGTCTTCGGCTTCGGCCAGGGTCATTGCGACGATCACGCCTTTACCGGCGGCCAGGCCGTCGGCCTTGATCACGATCGGTGCACCGACCTCACGCAGGTAAGCCAGGGCCGGCTCGATCTCGGTGAAGTTCTGGTAGTCGGCGGTCGGGATCTTGTGGCGCGCCAGGAAATCCTTGGTGAAGGCTTTCGAGCCTTCCAGCTGGGCAGCACCGGCAGTAGGGCCGAAGCAGTCCAGGCCGCGGCTGCGGAACAGGTCCACAACGCCGGCCACCAGCGGCACTTCCGGACCGACGATGGTCAGGGAAACGTTTTTCTCGGCAAAGTCTGCCAGTTGCTCAAGGGCCAACACATCGATGGCGACGTTTTCGCACTTGGCTTCAATGGCGGTGCCGGCGTTGCCGGGTGCAACGAACACTTTCTGGACGCGTGGGTCCTGGGCAACTTTCCAGGCCAGGGCGTGTTCACGGCCACCGCTGCCAATGATCAAAACATTCATTTCAAAAACCTCGAATTCTGTTAGTGGCGGAAGTGGCGCATGCCGGTAAACACCATGGCGATGCCGGCTTCATCAGCCGCTGCAATCACTTCTGCGTCACGCATCGAGCCGCCTGGCTGGATTACTGCAGTCACGCCAGCTTTTGCGGCGTTGTCGAGGCCATCACGGAACGGGAAGAAAGCGTCGGACGCCATCACCGAGCCCTGCACTTGCAGGCCGGCATGTTCGGCCTTGATCGCAGCGATACGCGCCGAGTTCACACGGCTCATCTGGCCGGCGCCGACACCGATGGTCTGGCGGTTCTTGGCGTAGACGATGGCGTTGGATTTAACGTATTTGGCGACTTTCCAGGCGAAGATCAGGTCGTTGATTTCCTGTTCGGTCGGCGCGCGCTTGGTGACCACTTTCAGGTCGGCACTGCCGATCATGCCGATGTCGCGGCTCTGTACCAGCAAGCCGCCGTTGACGCGCTTGTAGTCCCAGGCAGCAGCACGCTCGGCCGACCACTCGCCGCAGGCCAACAGGCGCACATTGGCCTTAGCAGCCACGATGGCGCGGGCTTCGTCGCTCACGGACGGGGCAATGATCACTTCAACGAACTGACGCTCAACGATCGCCTTGGCGGTCTCGGCGTCCAGCTCACGGTTGAAGGCGATGATGCCGCCGAAGGCCGACTCGGTGTCGGTGGCGTAGGCCAGCTCGTACGCCTGGCGGATGCCGCCTTCAGCGTCCGGGCTCACGGCCACGCCGCACGGGTTGGCGTGCTTGACGATCACGCAGGCTGGCTTGACGAAGCTCTTCACACATTCCAGCGCGGCGTCGGTGTCGGCCACGTTGTTGTAGGAAAGCTCTTTGCCTTGCAGTTGGGTTGCAGTGGCGATGCCGACTTCGGCAGGCTTGGCTTCCACGTAGAACGCCGCGCTCTGGTGCGGGTTCTCGCCGTAGCGCATTTCCTGGGCCTTGATGAACTGGCTGTTGAAGGTGCGCGGGAACTGGCTGCGACCTTCAGTGCTGAGGGTTTCAGCCGCCTGGTTCACGGTGCCCATGTAGTTGGCGATCATGCCGTCGTAGGCAGCGGTGTGTTCGAAGGCCTTGAGCATCAGGTCGAAGCGCTGGGCGTAGGTCAGGCCCCCGGCTTTCAGGCTTTCCAGCACGTTGGCGTAATCGCTGGCGTTCACCACGATGGCCACGTCTTTGTGGTTTTTTGCTGCGGAGCGAACCATGGTCGGGCCGCCGATATCGATGTTTTCGATGGCGGTCGGCAGGTCGCAGCCTGGCTTGTTGATGGTGGCTTCGAACGGGTAGAGGTTAACGGCCACCAGGTCGATCGGCTTGATGCCGTGCTCGGTCATGATGGCGTCGTCGATACCGCGACGACCGAGGATCCCGCCGTGGATTTTCGGGTGCAGGGTCTTGACCCGACCGTCCATCATTTCTGCGAAACCGGTGTAGTCCGCCACTTCCACTGCGGCCACGCCGTTGTCCTGCAGCAGTTTGAAGGTCCCGCCGGTGGAGAGAATCTCCACGCCCAGGGCTTCCAGCTCCCGGGCAAATTCGAGGATCCCGGTCTTGTCGGAGACACTGATCAAGGCACGGCGGATCGGCAGGCGGGTAGTCTGGTCGGTCATTTCAATTTCCATCAAAAGCAAAGGAGTCAGCAAAAAAGGCGACCGTTTTTACGCGGGCGCCTTTCTGGTTTGATTGAATGCTTACAGCAAATCGTACTGCTTGAGTTTCTTGCGCAGCGTGCCACGGTTCAGACCGAGCAGCTCACTGGCCTTGGTCTGGTTGCCCTTGACGTAGTTCATTACGCTTTCGAGCAACGGCGCCTCGACTTCGGAGAGCACCAGGTTGTACACGTCCGTGACGGCAGCGCCCTCAAGGTGGGCGAAATAATTGTGCAGCGCCTTTTCGACACTCCCGCGAAGGGTCTGGCCTTCTTCGCTCGGCGTGTTGAGGTGCTGTTTCAAATTGACGTTGTCGCTCACGGGTGTTGTTCCACTCACTAAAGTCTCGGTCATCATCGTCATGCGGCCACCCCTTCTCCGTCCCCTGTCACCAGGCTCTTGTAACGCTCGCAGAAGAACTCACGAACGTTGGCGCACTGTGCTTCCGTATCATCCAAACGATTGAAGTGGGCGCGAAACTCCCTGGCGCCCGGCAAGGTTGCGAGATACCAGCCCACATGCTTGCGAGCAATGCGTACTCCCATCACGTCTCCATAGAAGGCGTGCAGGGCGGCCAGATGCTCTAGCAGAATACGTTCCACCTCGATCAACTCCGGTGCCGGCAACACTTCGCCGGTACGCAGAAAATGCTCGATCTCACGAAAAATCCATGGCCGCCCCTGGGCAGCCCGGCCAATCAACAGGCCATCGGCGCCGGTCGCGTGCAACACGCGCCGGGCTTTCTCGGCTGAATCGATGTCGCCGTTGGCAAAGACGGGAATCGACACCGCCTGCTTGATCGCGGCAATGGTGTCGTACTCGGCTTCACCGGTGTAAAGGTCGGCGCGGGTGCGGCCATGCACCGCCAGCGCTGTAATGCCCGCCTGCTCGGCGATCTTCGCCACCGTCAGGCCATTCTTGTTGTCCCGGTCCCAACCGGTGCGGATCTTCAGGGTGACCGGCACATCCACTGCAGCGACAACGGCATGCAGGATCTCGCTCACCAACTGCTCATCCTTCAACAGGGCAGAGCCTGCGGCCTTGTTGCAGACTTTCTTGGCCGGGCAACCCATGTTGATATCAATAATCTGCGCCCCCAACTCCACGTTGGCCCGGGCCGCATCCGCCAGCATTTGCGCATCACCGCCGGCGATCTGTACCGAGCGGGGCTCGGGATCACCTTCGTGGATCATGCGCATCCGCGATTTGCGGGTGTTCCACAAGCTCATGTCGCTGGTGACCATTTCCGAGACTACAAGCCCTGCGCCCAAACGCTTGCAAAGCTGACGAAAGGGCTGGTCGGTGACTCCCGCCATCGGGGCGAGGATCAAGCCGTTGTGCAATGTGTATGGGCCGATGCGTACCGCCGACATAGGACTTCCCTGTTGTGGGGCCGGATCATTAGAGTTCGAAAAAGGGTTGGCATGATACCCGCTCTCGATGACTGGATAAAGGCTGAATTGGATAAAATCTGAGCAGTTATTTTCTTATCGCCACCGGTTTGGTCAAACGCGGTGCAGTCAATAATCTGCCGTCAAACCCCGGCCCATGAGCCGGATCACTCGGGAGAGTGGAAGCTCAGGCTGTAATTCACCGCTTTGTTGCCCGGGTCGAGGATGTCCAGGGCAATGTGGATCGGCGTCTGGGAGGGCATCTCGGTCTGGCCTGCCAGCTCACCGCTGAGGTATTCGGCGGGTTTGAAACGACGACTGGCGATCATATTCCCGTTCATGTCGGCAAAGCGTAGCTCCAGCAACGGGAACGGTTGGGAAAATGTCGCGCGGTTATAGATGATCGCGTCTACCACCAGGGCGCCGGCGAACTCCGGGTGGCTGCGCACCACCAGGTTGCTGCTCTTGATGTGGGCGATATCGACCCGTGATGGCACGGTGCAGCCCAGTTTCGGGCACAGTTCCTGGAACCACGGGCGATAGGCGTCCTGGCGTGCCAGGTCGTCGAATTGGTAGGCGACGTATTGTCCTGCCAGGCCGGCGGCGGCCAACAGCACCATCAGGCCCCAGAACAGGCGGCGGCCCCAGCCGGAGGAGCGCTTCTGGGAATACAGGTGCAGTGGGTCGTCTTCCAGGTCCTGCAGCATGTCGTCGTGCGCGCTGGCCCCGGGGCGAGGGCGCTTGCGCTTGGGCTGCGGGCGTTCGGGGTGTTCGGGTTCCGGTTCGACGGGTTCGGCGGTTACCGGCGGGTCGAGTGCTTCATCGGCGATGCCTGCGTGCAGCGGCGGCTCGTCGTCCGGCTCGACCGCTTCAAGCGACATCGAAGGCTCGGTGCGCTTGGGTTTGCCGGGGGTTGCCTTGGCCGGTTGAGGTTCATCGTCCGGTTGCGGGGCTTGCGCCCGATCGTCCCGCGGCTCGCTGAACAGGCTGGCGGCCCATTGCTCTTCCTCGGCTTTGGCCGTATCGCGGCTGGCGCTGAGGGAGTCTTCCTTTTGCCGACGGTCGGAACCGTGTTGGCGACGGTCTGCACCCACGGGTTGGGTGTGTTGAATCTCGCGACGCTCCAGCTTGGCCAGTTCTTCGTCGAGGTCCAGGTTATCCAGGTCCAGCTCTTCGGCGGTCCATTGCTTCTGGCTGATGGCCCGCGGTGCTTCGGGTGGCGGTTCGGTTGCTGCCGGCGGCTGGGGCGCGGGTGCACTGGCGCGCTGCTCCAGCAGTTGGCGCGCGGCATTGAACACTTGCAGGCACGAGCCGCAGCGCACCACTCCACGGGCCACGCTCAATTGAGCATGGCTGACGCGAAAGCGCGCTTGGCAATGTGGGCACTGGGTGACGAAACTGTCGGTCATGCGGCCATCCGATTCATGCAGGCGCTCATTCTAGCGCCGACGACCGCTGATGCGTACCCAGCCGTCGCGGTTGGCGATCGGGTCCAGCTCGAAATCCTGGGCGTAGGCGGCGGCAACGTCTTCGCCCTGTTCGGCGAGGATGCCCGACAGCGCCAGGCGCCCGCCCGGCTTGACCAGGCTCGACAGCTGCGGCGCCAGGGAAACCAGCGGCCCGGCCAGGATATTGGCCACCAGCACGTCAGCCTTCACCTGGGGCAATTGCTCCGGCAGGTACAGCGGGAATTTTTCTTCGGCGATGTTATTGCGCCCGGCGTTATCGCGGGAGGCTTCCAGGGCTTGCACGTCGATGTCGGTACCGACGGCTTCCTTGGCGCCCAGGAGCAGGGCGGCGATTGCCAGGATCCCCGAGCCGCAGCCGAAGTCCAGCACGTTGCAGTCTTGCAGGTCCTGGCCGTCGAGCCATTCCAGGCACAGGGCGGTCGTCGGGTGAGTACCGGTGCCGAACGCCAGGCCCGGGTCCAGCAGCAGGTTCACCGCGTCAGGCTCGGGGGCGGCGTGCCAGCTCGGCACGATCCACAGGCGCTGGCCAAAGCGCATCGGCTGGAAGTTGTCCATCCAGCTGCGTTCCCAGTCCTGGTCTTCGATGATTTCGCTGTGATGCTCCGGCAGCGGGCCACCGGTGAGCAGTTCCATGTGGGCCAGGACGCTGGCGGCATCGGTGCCGTCTTCGAACAGGGCCAGCAGATGGGTGTGGGACCACAGCGGGGTGGTGTTGAGCTCGGGCTCGAAAATCGGCTGGTCTTCGGCGTCCATGAAGGTCACCGACACGGCGCCCACTTCGAGGAACGCGTCTTCGTAGGTTTCGGCTTGTTCTGGGCTGATGGCGAGACGGACTTGCAGCCAAGGCATGGCGGGCACCTTTGAAAAAATGAGTGTGCAGCGGGGGTAGGGCTGCGAAAGCGCGCCAGTTTACGCGAGCGGCGGGCAGAAGACGACACCACTGACTGCACGCAGCCCAAATGTGGGAGCTGGCTTGCCTGCGATAGCGCAGTGTCAGCGGAGTATTACCTCACTGATCCACCGCTATCGCAGGCAAGCCAGCTCCCACAGGGTTTTAAGGTGTTTTTTGTATCCCACAAACAACAAAGCCGCCCGAAGGCGGCTTTGTTGGGTGGATCACTTCGCTTACTGATTAGCCAGCTTGTGTTCCAGGTAGTGAATGTTCACACCACCTTCGCAGAAGCCTTCATCGCGAACCAGATCCCGATGCAACGGGATGTTGGTCTTGATGCCGTCTACCACGATTTCGTCCAGGGCGTTACGCATACGGGCCATGGCCTCGTCGCGGGTGGCGCCCCAGGTGATCAGCTTGCCGATCAGCGAGTCGTAGTTGGACGGAACCTTGTAGCCGCTGTACAGGTGCGAATCCACACGTACGCCGTTGCCGCCGGGCGCGTGGAAATGCTTGACCAGGCCAGGGCTTGGGATAAAGGTTTTCGGGTCTTCGGCGTTGATCCGGCACTCCAGGGAGTGGCCGTGGATCTTCACATCATCCTGGGTAAACGACAGCTTGTTGCCAGCGGCGATGCTCAGCATTTCCTTGACGATGTCGATACCGGTGACCATTTCCGAAACCGGGTGCTCTACCTGCACACGAGTGTTCATCTCGATGAAGTAGAAGCGACCGTTCTCGTACAGGAACTCGAAGGTGCCCGCGCCACGGTAGTTGATGTCGATGCACGCCTTGACGCAGCGAGCCAGTACTTCCTGGCGAGCGGTCTCGTCCAGGCCCGGTGCCGGAGCTTCTTCCAGTACCTTCTGGTGACGACGTTGCAACGAGCAATCGCGGTCGCCCAGGTGGATGGCGTGGCCCTGGCCGTCGGACAGTACCTGCACTTCCACGTGACGTGGGTTGGTCAGGTACTTTTCCAGGTAGACCATCGGGTTGCCGAACCAGGCGCCCGCTTCGGAGCGAGTCTGCTTGGCGGCTTCGATCAGGTCTTCTTCCTTGTGTACCACGCGCATGCCGCGACCACCGCCGCCACCGGCGGCCTTGATGATCACCGGGTAACCGACTTCGCGACCAATGCGCAGGGCGGTGGCCTCGTCTTCAGGCAGCGGGCCGTCGGAACCTGGAACGGTAGGTACGCCGGCAGCGATCATGGCGTCCTTGGCCGAGACCTTGTCACCCATCAGGCGAATGGTTTCGGCTTTCGGGCCGATGAAGGCAAACCCGGATTTCTCAACCTGTTCGGCGAAATCGGCGTTTTCCGCGAGGAAGCCGTAGCCCGGGTGAATACCATCCGCGCCGGTGACTTCAGCGGCAGCGATGATGTTCGAGACTTTCAGGTACGAGTTCGTGGCCAGTGGCGGGCCGATGCAGATGCTTTCGTCCGCCAGTTTCACGTGCATCAATTCGGTATCGGCCGTCGAGTAAACAGCGACGGTCTTGATGCCCTCTTCCTTACAGGCGCGCAGGATACGCAGCGCGATCTCGCCGCGGTTGGCGATCAGGACTTTTTGCAGTTTCTTCGCAGGTTTCAACATCGAAGGCGCTCCGCGGTTCAAACGATGGTGAACAGCGGCTGGTCGTACTCAACCGGCTGACCGTTTTCTACCAGGATGGATTCGATGACGCCGGCTTTTTCAGCCGTGATGTGGTTCATCATCTTCATCGCTTCAACGATGCAGATGGTGTCGCCCACTTTCACGGTGGCGCCGACTTCAACAAAGGCTGGCGAAGTAGGCGCCGGGGTGCGGTAGAAGGTACCGACCATTGGCGACTTGACCACAAAACCGTTCAGTTTAGGTGCAGCAGGGGCTTCGGCAGCGGCCGCAACCGGAGCAGCAGCCACTGGCGCAGCGGCAGGAGCCGGCGCTTGCATCTGTGGAGCGTAGAACTGTTGGGCCGGGGTCTTGCTGTGACGGCTGATCCGTACGGATTCCTCGCCTTCCTTGATCTCCAGCTCGTCGATACCGGATTCTTCCAGCAGTTCGATCAGTTTCTTAACTTTACGGATATCCATGAATCATCAACTCCCAAAGGGTCGGTCAGGGGCGCTTGGCCGTGTCTTCAAGCTGTTCCAGGGCGGCCTCCAGGGCCAGTCGGTAACCGCTGGCGCCAAGGCCGCAGATCACTCCTACCGCAACGTCGGAGAAGTAAGAGTGATGGCGGAAAGGTTCGCGTTTGTGCACGTTCGATAAATGCACTTCGATGAATGGGATGCTCACCGCCAGCAGCGCGTCACGTAATGCAACGCTTGTGTGCGTAAAAGCGGCGGGATTGATCAGGATAAAGTCCACGCCTTCGCTGCGCGCGGCATGGATGCGATCAATCAGTTCGTACTCGGCATTGCTTTGCAGGTAGAGCAGATGGTGGCCGGCATCACGTGCCCGTCGTTCCAGATCGAGGTTGATCTGTTCGAGGGTCACTGCCCCGTAGACGCCCGGTTCGCGGGTGCCGAGCAGGTTCAGGTTGGGTCCGTGAAGAACCAGTAAGGTCGCCATCGGCTGTTCCTTGTTATTGATGTGGGCACGGTAGAACCCGGCGACTATGCCGCAAAGGCTTTGTGACTGTCCAGTTCTATGCAGTAGGCAGCACGATTAGCGAGGATTGCGCAAAATATGTGACCGAGGTGTCAGATTCGGTCACTTGTAGGAGCCGGCTTGCCGGCGATGGCGTCTGTGAGTGCTGCGGTGAGAGTTCGGGCCTCATCGCCGGCAAGCCGGCTCCTACAGGGTGTGCATTAGACGCGGAATGCTTGCACGGCAGTATTGAGTTGCCCGCCCAGCACCAGCAAGTGCTCGCCCTGGCTGCGCCCCTGGCCGATTCGCAGCAAGTTGTCCTCGCCCAACTGGTGAATTCGCTCACTGTTATCGCGGATTTCACTCACGGCGCCACTTTGCTGGGCCGTCACATCGGCAATCCGCACGGCGGTGTCGGAAATGGTCTGGATCGCCCCGACGATTTCATCCAGCGCGCCGTCGGCCGCCTGGGCTTGTTCGGCGGTGGCTTCGGCGTGTTCGACCTGGGCGCGCATGCCTTCCACCGATTGCCGGGCGGCGGTTTGCAGGCCGGCGATCAGGTGCTGGATTTCGGCGGTGGCACCGGCGGTGCGCTGGGCCAGGGAACGTACCTCGTCGGCGACCACCGCGAACCCACGACCGGCCTCACCGGCCCGGGCGGCTTCGATGGCAGCGTTCAGTGCCAGCAGGTTGGTCTGGTCGGCAATCGAGCGAATCACCGTGAGTACCCCGCCGATGGTTGCGGACTCTTCGGCAAGTTTCTCGATCATCTGCGCATTGATCTGCACTTCGCCGACCAATGCGTGCAAGCCGGTCAGGCTCAAGCCGATCACGCGCTGGCCCTGTTCGACGGCCTCGCCTGCACTGCGGCTGGCGGCGGCGGCCTGGCTGGCATCGCCGGCTACCTGCTGGATCGTCGCTTCCAGTTCGCCAAGGGAATCGCGAATCTGCGCCGTATCACCGGCCTGGCGCTCGGCACCGTCATGCATGCCGCTGCTCAGTTCCGCCAGCGCGCTGCTGCTGCCGGCCACTTGCTCGGCGTTGCCTCTGATGGTGCCCACCAGGTCTACCAGGTAGGCGCGCAAGCGGTTCAGGGACTCTTCGATATCGTGCAGCTCACGGTTGGTCTTGCCCAAGGTAATGGGCTGGCTGAAGTCGCCCTCGGCCCATGTGGACAAGGCCGGCGCCAGGTTGGTCAGCACCCGCGCCAGCCGCCGTTGCAAGGTGTCGATCAACAGAGCGATCAGCAAAATCAGGCCGATCATCACGCCTTGCATCAGCCGCACTTCGCCCTGGATCTGCGCGTGCTGGGCCCGCACCACGGGCTCCAGCGCAGCGATGGCTTGCTGCACGGCGTTGATTTTCAGGTGGGTGGCGGTGGCCAG
The DNA here is from genome assembly GCF_012935715.1 of Pseudomonas sp. ADAK13. Lineage (NCBI taxonomy): Bacteria > Pseudomonadati > Pseudomonadota > Gammaproteobacteria > Pseudomonadales > Pseudomonadaceae > Pseudomonas > Pseudomonas sp. ADAK13. The sequence continues at coordinate 1,543,921 of NZ_CP052860.1, read as the reverse complement.
TTCGGTGCGTTGCTGGATTTGCTCGCGGGTCCGTTTCAGCTCGGCGGGGTAGCGTGTCAGCAGGCTGTTGAGCTCGCGCTTGAGGTCGACACCGGTGTCCTGGGCCACGGTTTTTTCGGTATTTTCCAGGCCCATCATGGCCGAGAAATCGTCGGTATTGGACTCGCTGCTGGCCGTCACGCCCAGTAAGGGCAATTGCCCCAGCGCGTCAGCCTGGCTGCGGATGTTGCTGACTTCACGCTCTACATCGTCGGCCAGTTCGCTGCGTCCGCTGCTCACCAGTTTGTCCCGGGCCAGGGACAGTTTGGCCAGGTGCTGGGATGCGGCCAATAAAGGCGGCAAATAACGCGCAGACTCCGGCGAATTCACACCGCTGGCGTACTGATTCAGTTGCTCCAGGTTCGCACCCAGTTCGCGTTCGGCTTGCAGCAGCAGGGCTTGCGGGTCGCCGGCCAGTTTGCCGGCGGCCAGCAGGTCGGTTTTGCTGAAGGTATCCAGGTCGACCAGGCTGGGGCGCAGGTTGTGCGCCAGGTCGGACGGCAGTTCATCCAAGTGTTGCAGCAGGTTCTCCAGGCTCTGGCTGGCGCTGCTCAGGCGCAGGGCGTCGCCGCTGGCGAGGTAATCGTCGATATTGCGTGCGGCCTGGTTCTGAAAGGTCTGCGACAGGCCGAGGTAGCGCTCCATCAGCAGATAAGGCCGTTCCAGGGCGCGTTGCGACCACCAGAGCGTTGCGCCCAGGGCCAGGCAAACGGCGACCAGAAGGAGGGTGTTCAGATTCGTCAGCAGCTTCAGGCGCATGCGTGGTTTCAACCGACAGCAGAAGTAAGTGCCTGAAGTTATTGCGTTTCTATTACAGAGTTATGACGGATTCGGTGGATTCCGGTGAAAAGGTGGCACTTTGCTTTGATGCGCGCGCCGACATCACCCGGTTACGGCCTGCATCCTTGGCGCGATACAGCGCCTCGTCGGCCTGGGCGGCCATCATCAGGCTGTCGGAGCCGTCGCAGAGCTCCACCACGCCGGCACTGAACGTGCACCACAAATCCTGGGGCTGGGCGGGATAGTGAATCTCGGCGAAGCGCCCGCGAATCTCGTCCAGTACCTGACAGGCTCTGTCGAGGTCGGTGTCGGGCATCACGATGGCAAATTCTTCGCCGCCGTAACGGCCTATATAGTCGGTCTTGCGCAGGCGCTGCTTGAGAAACAGCGCGAGGCTCTTGATCACCCGGTCGCCCATGGGGTGGCCGTGACTGTCGTTGACCCGCTTGAAGTGGTCGATGTCGAGCATCGCAAAGCTCAGCGGCTTGTTTTCACGGCGTGCACGGAAGCTGCAGTCTTCCAGCAGTTGCAGGATGTGCGTGTGGTTGTACAGCCCGGTGAGGCTGTCGCGCACCATTCGCGCCTTGAGGTTGCGCGCCCGCGCCGCGCGGTTGCGCACGGTGGTGATCAGGTGCCGGGGCTTGATCGGCTTGGTGAGGAAGTCGTCGCCGCCTTCGCTCATGGCGTCCAGTTGCTTGTCCAGGTCGTCTTCGGCCGAGAGGTAGATGATCGGCACGCTGACGTAACGGTCATTGTGGCGGATCACCTTGGCCAGTTCGGTACCGGTACAGGCTGGCATATACATGTCGAGGATGATCAGGTCGGGCTGGAAGTCCGCCAGCTCGGCCATGGCCTGGATCGGTTCGATCAGGGTACGGGTGACGATGCCGGCGCTGTTGAGCAGGCGCTCGGTGTGCATCGCCTGGGCCCGCGAGTCGTCGATGATCAGCACCTTGTAAGGCTCGTACTGGGCAACGCAGGTCAGCACTTCAATTTTTTCCAGCAGGCTCGAAGCTTCCAGGGTTCCGGTGAGGAACTCCTGGCCACCGGCGCGCACGGCGGCCAGGCGGGTGGGCGTGTCGGTTTCGTGCAGGCTGAAAAACAGCAGCGGCAGTTTTTGCTCAAGGCCTTCCTGGGCTTCGGCGGCAAGCTTGAGGCCGAGGCCGGCGCCGCAGAAATCCACATCCATAACGATAGCGGCGGGCAAGCGCTCGGCCATCGAGGCGCGAAATGCCGCCACGCTGTCGAGGGACTGGGCACTCAAACCGAAGAATTCCAGTTGCTTGGCCAGGCGCTCGGCGCGGTCGTGATCGGCCAGCATCACGTAGATCGGCTTGCGCATCGGCGGCAGTAAGGTTTGTTCCAGCTGGTCGCCCTGGCGCAAGCCGGTGCGGGACAAGCGCTGCATCAAACGGTTGAGTTCGGTGATCAGGTGGCTGCTGAGGCGACCGCGGTTGTCGTCCACGGCCTTGAGTGAATCGCTGATCAGGTGCGCCAGCTGGCCGTGCTCCGGCTGCTCGAAGCGTTCGGCAAAACGCAGCAGGCGCAGGTTGGCCTCACTGAGCTCGGACAAGTCAGTGGTCGACCATTCGCTGCGTTGCAGGCGCTGCCAGATCTCAAGAATTTGACGTGCCTGATGAATTACCCGCTGGGCAAAATGGTGCTTGAGGCGCTCACGGCTGGGGTCTTCTGGCTCGGTCATATCCTGACTACTAGTTAGGCTGCATGCTGAGGTCGAACTGATGGCTCTATGCTAGCACCTCTTTTCCTCTGCACGAGTGTCATACGTCAATTAACTGCGAGGTCCTGGATATTCATTTGTCGACCCTGCAGTCGCGCGGGCGTAAAAAGCGTGCATCCTTTATAGTCGAGCCGCGCATCCGCGCCACCCCCGACTAAAAGCGCCCCGATGCTCGGCACGATGGGGTAGGGTTGTGGTCGTAGCTATTGAACTCAAGTGATTGAAAGGATATCGCCATGCTGGACTGGAAAAACCGCGCAGGCAGTGCAAAGGGCCCGGCCCCCGAGACCAAGTCGGCCCCCCGCAGCTATTTCCGTAACCTGCTGATGAGCCGTGCGCTGCTCTCGCTGGTCGCGTTGTATCTGTTGGTCACCGGTGCCCTGGGTTGGTACTGGAGTGAAGAGCCTGCGTTGTTCCCAGTGCAGCAGAACGCGCAGATTGCCGCCGAGAAGGAAGGCAAGCAGATGGTGGTGGGTTTCACCACCGTCGAAACCCTCAAGACCGTGGTGGGCACCTTGCTGAACAAGCCGGGTGGCTACATTTCCAACGACCGCTTCCCGCCAGGCCTGTGGATGGACAACATGCCCAGCTGGGAATACGGCGTGCTGGTGCAGGTGCGTGACCTGACCCGTGCCCTGCGCAAAGACTTCGCCCGCTCGCAGTCGCAGTCGGCGGAAGACGCGGACCTGGCCAAGGCCGAGCCGCGCTTCAACTTCGACAACAAGAGCTGGGTATTGCCGTCCAGTGAGTCGGAATACCAGGAAGGCATCAATTCCCTGAGCCGCTACGAAGCCCGTTTGTCTGACCCGAATCAGCGTGGCGCGCTGTTCTATGCGCGTGCCGACAACCTGAACAACTGGCTGGGTGATGTAGCGACCCGTCTGGGTTCGCTGTCGCAACGGCTGTCGGCCAGTGTGGGCCGGGTCAAGCTCAACACTGCGCTGAAAACCGAAGCGCTGGCGCCGGGTGAAGTGCCGCAAGTCGACGAAGAAGTGGTGGAAACCCCATGGATGCAGATCGACAACGTGTTCTACGAAGCCCGCGGCCAGGCTTGGGCCTTGTCCCATCTGCTGCGCGCCATTGAAGTCGACTTCGCCGACGTGCTGGCCAAGAAGAACGCCACCGTCAGCGTGCGCCAGATCATTCGTGAGCTGGAAGCCTCGCAGGAACCGGTGTGGAGCCCGATGATTCTCAACGGCAGTGGTTTTGGCATCCTGGCCAACCATTCGCTGGTCATGGCCAACTATATTTCCCGGGCCAACGCTGCAGTGATCGACTTGCGTCAGCTCCTGAACCAGGGTTGATGATGGACGCTTCCACCCGGGAGGCAGCGCACCGCGCCGCCTCCGACGCCGAACTGATTGCCTGGGTCGACGAGCAGGACAACCTGCTCGGCTCCCGGGTGCGTTCCGATTTGCGCCAGCGCGGGCTGATCGGGCGCTGCACCTTTATCTTCCTGTTCAACTCGGCCGGTGAGCTGTGTGTGCACCGGCGCACCCTGAGCAAAGCCATGTACCCGGGGTTCTGGGACACGGCGGCGGGCGGGATGGTGGCGGCCCACGAGTCCTACGCCGAGTCGGCGGCCCGGGAGCTGGAGGAGGAACTGGGGGTCAGCGGCGTCGAACTGACCGCTCACGATCACTTCTACTTCGAAGACGGCGACAGCCGGCTCTGGTGCACGTCGTTCTCGGCTGTGTGGGACGGGCCGCTGCGGATCCAGCCGGAAGAAGTCATGGAAGCGCGCTTTCTGCCGCTGGCGACGGTGTTGCAGGAGGCCGAAGAAAAGCCCTATTGCCCGGATGCACAGGAAGGGTTGCGTCGATATTTGGCCCTGCGTCGCTAAAGTTGCATAAATTGGCGCCATTTGGCTCTTAGCAAGGGGCCTTTTTGCCGTTACACTGCGCGACTTTTCAGGCTGAACCGCTCTCGCGGTTCAGTAGCGCTGCCCCTGCCTGAGTGGGGCTTCGCGGTCGGTGACCCCACCGATCAGTCTTTGTCCTCCCAAGAGGATTGCCGGTGGCCAAAAAAGCCGCATCCTTCGCCGCCCTTGGTGGCCTGGTATTTTCCACCGACGCAGGTCGACATTGCCCGGACTGTCGCCAGCCCGTGGATTCATGCACCTGCAAAACAACCCTGATTCCCGAAGGCGACGGTATTGCCCGCGTACGTCGCGAGAGCAAGGGCCGTGGCGGCAAGACGGTGACCACCATCACCGGCGTGCCCCTGGCCGAAGATGCTTTGAAGGAGCTGGCCACTGCGCTGAAAAAGCGTTGCGGCACCGGTGGCGCCCTGAAAGACGGCGTGATCGAGATCCAGGGCGACCACGTCGAGTTGCTGTTGGCCGAGCTGATCAAGCTGGGTTACAAGGCGAAGAAATCCGGCGGCTAGCAGCCTCTGTGAAAACCACCCCGATGGCCCGCTTGCTGAACGCGAACTGTCGTCTCCATGGTTTTCACAGAGCCTGTTCCTGACCGGTGTCTAAACTCTGTCCTGCAAGTGGGGTCTACCCCTCTCACAGGCAAATCGTCATTTTCATTCTTTAGACTGCGCCAGCCTCTGATCAGGCCGGTGCACTTCGACTTCATTTATAGGGGACTTCGATGTCCGTACGACGCACACGCAAAGACGATGGCAGCCAATGGACAGTTGCGGACAGCCGCAGTGTTTACGGGATTCGCCATTGGGGGGCCGGGTATTTCGCGATCAATGATGCCGGTCGCGTTGAAGTCCGTCCGAACGGCCCGAACAGCACGCCCGTCGACCTGTACGAGCAAGTAGACGAGTTGCGCAAAAGCGGCCTGTCCTTGCCGTTGCTGGTGCGCTTCCCCGACATCCTGCAAGACCGCGTACGCCAGTTGACCGGCGCCTTCGACGCGAATATCGAGCGCCTGGAATACCAGAGCAAATACACCGCGCTGTACCCGATCAAGGTGAACCAGCAGGAAGCGGTGATCGAGAACATCATCGCCACCCAGGATGTGTCCATCGGCCTGGAAGCCGGCTCCAAGCCGGAGCTGCTGGCCGTGCTGGCCCTGGCCCCGAAAGGCGGCACCATCGTCTGCAACGGTTACAAAGACCGTGAGTTCATCCGCCTCGCGCTGATGGGCCAGAAGCTGGGCCACAACGTCTTCATCGTGATCGAGAAAGAATCCGAAGTCGGCCTGGTAATCGAAGAAGCCGCCAACCTCAAGGTCAAGCCTCAGGTGGGCCTGCGGGTGCGCCTGTCGTCTTTGGCGTCGAGCAAGTGGGCAGACACCGGCGGCGAGAAATCCAAATTCGGTCTGTCGGCGGCGCAACTGCTGTCGGTGGTCGAGCGTTTCCGCGCGGCGGGCCTGGACCAGGGCATTCGCCTGCTGCACTTCCACATGGGCTCGCAGATCGCCAACCTGGCCGACTACCAGCACGGGTTCAAGGAGGCCATTCGTTACTACGGCGAACTGCGCAACCTCGGCCTGCCGGTAGACCACATCGACGTGGGCGGCGGCCTGGGCGTTGACTACGACGGTACCCACTCGCGTAACGCCAGCTCGATCAACTACGACATGGACGACTACGCCGGTGTGGTCGTGGGCATGCTCAAGGAATTCTGCGACGCGCAGAGCCTGCCGCACCCGAACATCTTTTCCGAGAGCGGCCGCTCCCTGACCGCCCACCACGCGATGCTGGTGGTGCAGGTGACCGACGTCGAGAAGCACAACGACGATGTGCCGCTGATCGAGAACAAGGAAAGCCTGCCGGAAACCGTGCAGTGGCTGGTGGACCTGCTGGGCCCGACCGACATTGAAATGGTCACCGAAACCTACTGGCGCGCCACCCACTACATGAGCGACGTGGCCACCCAGTACGCTGACGGCAAAATGACCCTCGCCGAAAAAGCTCTGGCCGAGCAATGCTACTTCGCCGTGTGCCGCCGCCTGCACAACTCGCTGAAAGCCCGCCAGCGCTCGCACCGCCAGGTGCTGGACGAACTCAACGACAAGCTGGCCGACAAATACATCTGCAACTTCTCGGTGTTCCAGAGCCTGCCGGACACCTGGGCCATCGGCCAGGTGCTGCCGATTCTGCCGCTGCATCGCCTCGACGAAGAACCGCTGCGCCGCGCGGTGCTGCAGGATTTGACCTGCGACTCCGACGGCAAGATCAAGCAGTACGTCGACGAGCAAAGCATCGAGACCAGCCTGCCGGTGCATGCGGTGAACGAAGGTGAGGATTACCTGCTGGGGATTTTCCTGGTGGGCGCCTACCAGGAGATCCTCGGCGACATGCACAACCTGTTCGGTGACACCGACTCGGTGAACATCTACCAGCGTGAAGACGGTTCAGTGTACAGCGCCGGGATCGAGACCCACGACACCATCGAAGACATGCTGCGCTACGTGCACTTGTCGCCGGAGGAGTTGATGACTCACTACCGTGACAAGTGCGCCAGCGCGAAGATCACGGCGGCGGAGCGGACCCAGTTCCTGGATGCGTTGCGTCTGGGTCTGACGCGTTCGTCTTACCTGTCCTCCTGATACGGGGTACGGCGCAGCTTTTTGTGGTGAGCGAGCTTGCCTCGCGCGGGGCAAGCCCGCTCACCACAAAGGCCAGGGTTTACGCAAAGAGGGGCTAGGCGATGTCGAGCAAACTTCTGCAAGTGTTCACCCTGGCAATAGCCGCGCTGCTCGCAGCCTGCTCCCCCATCAAGGTCCTCAACGCACTCACACCCTCCAGCACCTTCACCAAAACCTCCTCCATTGCCTACGGCGATGACCCCCGCCAGAAACTCGATATCTACCGTCCCGTCACTGCCTTGCCCAATGCGCCGGTGGTGGTGTTTTTCTATGGCGGCAGCTGGAACAGCGGCTCCAGGGATGACTACGGTTTCGTCGGCGAAGCCCTGGCCTCGCGTGGCATCGTGGTGGTGATCGCCGATTACCGGCTTTATCCGCAAGTGCGTTACCCACTGTTTTTGCAGGACGGCGCCCAAGCGGTTGCCTGGACGCACCAGCATATTGCCGAGTACGGCGCCGATCCCGGCAAGCTGTACGTGATGGGCCACAGCTCCGGTGCCTACAACGCTGCGATGCTGGCGCTGGACCCACAATGGTTGGCCGGGGTTGGATTGTCGCCGTCAATCTTCAAGGGCTGGATCGGCCTCGCCGGGCCGTATGATTTCCTGCCGATTGAAAACCGCGATGTGCGCCCGGTGTTCTTCTATCCGGATTCACCGCCCGATTCCCAACCCATCAACCACGTCAGCGCAAGCGCACCACCAAGCCTGCTGATTGCGTCGGTGGACGACAATCTGGTTAACCCCAAGCGCAACACCGGCGGCCTGGCGAACAAGCTGCGGGCGGCGGGTGTGCCGGTGGAGGCGTTCTACTTCACCAGGACCAGCCACGCGACGCTGGTGGCGTCCATGGCCCGGCCGCTGCGCTGGCTGGCGCCGGTGCTGGACCGGGTGACCGCGTTTATCAAGTTCACACCGGGCCAGTAAGCCAGCGGTCTTGCTTGTTCAGGCGCCAGGCAATTGCCCACAGCGTGAGGCTGCGCAGGGCCATGAACAGCAGGAAGGTTATCCACAGCCCGTGGTTACCGAGGCCCTGCAAGGCCCAGGCGAAGGGCAGCACAATCACTACGGTGAGCAGCATGCCGTTGCGCATTTCCCGGGCGCGGGTGGCGCCGATGAACAGGCCATCCAGCAGGTAGCTCCACACTGCAATCAGCGGCAACACGGCGAGGTAGGGCAGGTAGATGTCGGCGGTTTCGCGCACGCTCGGGATGTCGGTTTGCATGGCGATAAACAGGTGGCCGAACACTGCGAACAGGATCGCGAAGCCGATGCTGGCCAGCAGCGACCAACCGCAGGCCACCACCAGCGAACGGCGCAAAGCCTGGCGGTCGTGGGCGCCGATGGCGTGGCCGCACAAGGCTTCCACGGCGTGGGCCAGCCCGTCCAGGGCGTGAGCTGTCAGCAGTAACCCGTTAAGCAGCAGCGCGTTTGCCGCCACCGTTGCATCGCCCAGGCGGGCGCCTTGCACGGTGATCATGAAAAACACCGATTGCAGGGCCAGGCTGCGGATGAAGATATCGCGGTTTACCGCCAGCAGCGGGCGCCAGCTTTGCCACAGCTTGAGGGCGGCCCAGGCGATATGGCCGGGGTAGGCGCGCAGGGCTTTTTGGGTGAGGGCCAGGCCGAGCAGCGCGCCGGTCCATTCGGCGATCACCGAGGCGCGGGCCGAGCCGACCACGCCCCAATCCAGACCCAGGACGAACCACAGGTTAAGGGCGATATTGACGAGGTTGGTGGTGAGCAGAATCGCCAGCGGCGCGCGGGCGTTCTGGGTGCCGAGGAACCAGCCGACCAGGGCGTAGCTGGCCAGGGCCGCGGGCAGGCCGAAGAGGCGGGTGTGGAAGAATTCCCGGGTCAGTTGGTTCAGCTCGGGCGAGGGCTGCATCCAGTCCAGCACCAGGCCGCTTAACGGAATGCCGATGCTGCCGAGCAACATCGCCAGGCCCAGCGCCAGCAGCAGCCCCTGCAACAGAATCTGCCTCAGCGCCGCACCATCACCGCGCCCGGCGGCCTGGGCGGCAAAGCCGGTGGAACCCATGCGCAGGAAACCCATGGCCCAGGCCAGGAAGGTGTACAGGCTGGCCCCCACGGCCACGGCGCCGAGTTGATGGGCGTGGGGCAGGTGGCCGATGACCATGCTGTCCACCAGCGCCACCAGCGGCACGGAGATGTTCGACAGGATCATCGGCGCGGCGAGGGCCCACACGCGGCGATGGGTGGGGCGGTCGCGCCAGTCGGTCAGCAGGGAAGTCATGCGGGCTCCTTTGGGGAGCGGTAGTGTAACTGGCTGTACGCATATCTGTTGCCTGGGCGATCGCTATCGCGGGCAAGCCCGGCTCCCACACTTGGAATGCATTCCCCTGTGGGAGCTGGCTTGCCTGCGATAGCTGACGGCCAGGCAATGAAGGCTTAAGTCTTACGCGGATGCAGGCATTCGATCGAGCGGTCGACCGTAGTCTTGGCAATTTCCAGCAAGTGCCACACGGCCAGGATCTTCGCTCGCTGCGGGCTTTCCAGCAGCTCGCCGCAATCGAGCGCAGTGGCCGAGGCGCTGCTCAGCAGGCTGGCGGTGTAGAGCAGGGAATCTTCGAAGCTCAGGTCTTCGTTGATCGTGTGGAAGCCCTGCGATGGCAGGTAGTGTTCGAGGGCGCGGTTAAAGGCGGCGCGGTCTTTGAGGAGGTCGCTGGGTGGATCTGGGACAAGCTTATGCATGGTGTAACTCCACTAGAAGGTAAGGAGCTGACACCCGCGCGACTAAACGAGGGTGGCGGCTGTACGCAGGTTAGTCGACCGGCTAGTGGAACCCGGCGCACCCGAAGGTGCCCTGCGCACAGCCGCCATGAAGCATGGCGACAACTTGCGCTCACTAATTCCGGGCGACTAAACCCGATCACTGATATGCAGTGAAGGGCCGAAGACTAGCCACCCATCCCAGCAGGCACAAGGCCGAAAGATTGTCTCGGAAACGTCCCTCAAATTAAAGGGATTTACCCTGCTGGCCCTTTATTAATGCACCACCCAACTGAGCACCCAGAGCCCGAGCATCAACCAGATAATCCCCATGATGATCGAGGCCCGCATAAACGCGCGCACCGCCGAGTACAGCAGCATCAACCCGATAATCAGCATGAGGATGCTGATGATCGAGGTGTCCATCCCTAAGGATTTGGCCAGCCCGTCGACAAAGTCGCCGCCCGCGTGGGACAGGGTGTTGAACAGCCCGCTGAACAACTCGACGATGAAGTGGATGATCTGGCCGATTTTGAGGCCCAGCCATCCGAAAAAGTCTGTTTGCATGTGTGTGTCCTGATAAGACGGTGGGCGTAGCTGCCGAACCTGAGCCTTTGGTCGTTATTGGCCCAAGCTAGTTCCCTTCTAGCATAGAGGTTTACGGGCCGCAGGGATTCACTTGCCTTCGCGCGGCTTGCGCCCGAAGCTATACACCTTCAGGAGCCCCCCATGAACCTCGAACACCTCACCGAACGCCTGCACCGCATCCGCGATACCAACGACTGGAAGCAGTTCCACAGCCCCAAGAACCTGGCGATGGCCGCCAGCGTTGAAATGGCCGAGCTGGTGGAGATTTTCCAGTGGCTGAGCGAAGACCAGTCGCGGCAGTTGCCCGCCGATAAACTCGCCCACGCAGGCCAGGAAGTCGGTGACATCGTGCTGTATCTGCTGCTGTTGTGCAGCGAGTTGGGGTTGGACATGGATCAAGTGGTTCGCGCCAAGCTGGCCGACAGCGAACGGCGGTTTGCCAAATGAGCGACCGTCATTTCGACCAGTTGGCCACCCGTTTCGCCGAGAAGATCTACGGCGGTGCCAAGGGCGCGATTCGCCTGGCGGTGCTGCAAGCCGACCTGATTGAGGCGCTGCCGGACCGCCCGCTGCGGGTGCTGGATATCGGCGCTGGCCTTGGCCATATGTCGCTGTGGCTGGCCGAGCGCGGCCATGACGTGACCCTGGCCGAACCCGCCGAGCCGATGCTCGAAGGTGCCCGCCAGCGTTTCGCCGAAGCCGGGCAGACGGCGACCTTCATCCAAGCGCCCTGGCAGGACTTGCTCGGCCAACTCACCCAGCCCTACGACCTGGTGCTGTGCCACGCCGTACTGGAATGGTTGGCCGAGCCCCACGCAATCCTGCCGGTGCTGCACCAGTTGACCGCGCCCGGCGGCTGGCTGTCTCTGGCCTTTTACAACCGGGACGCGTTGATTTACCGCAACCTGCTCAAAGGCCACTTCCGCAAAATGCGCAAGAACGACATGGCCGGCGAAAAGCAGAGCCTCACGCCGCAACAACCCCTCGACCCACGGGAGTTGGCGACGCAACTAGAGGGCCTGTGGCAGGTCGAAACCCAGAGTGGCGTGCGGGTGTTCCACGACTATATGCCGGTGGAATTCCAGGCCCGCGCCGAGTTGCTGGATTTGTTGGAGATGGAGCTCGCACACCGTCGTCACCCAAGCTTTGCCGGACTTGGGCGTTATTTGCACTGGATCTGCCGTCCGGTTTAAGCGGCCCAGTCTGCGGAGGTCGAAATGAAGCGCTGTCTTGGACTGATTCTGCTGGGCCTGGGCCTGGCGGGTTGCCAAAGCCCCAACCCGTATGTGGCGGCATCTGCCCCGATGCCGCCGGCGCCTGCCCAGGCGGCCAACACCTTTGACGCCAGTGCTTACCCGGCGCCGGTGCGCGACTATGGCGCCTACCGCAGTTGGGCCTGGCTCAACAATCAACTGCCGGCGGGCTCGGCCTGGGCCGATTCGGCGCAGATTGCCGAGGCTGTCAGTGGCGCCCTCGACCAGCGCGGCCTGCGCCCCTTGCATGACAACCGCGCCCCCGACCTGTTGGTGAGCGCCGATGTGCGCCTGGAAAAACGCCTGCGCCAGGTCCAGGACGATTATGGCTACGGTTACGGCGGCTATAACCGCTACGGCAACGGTTACGGCATGTACAACACGGTGCCGGTGGTACGCACCTATGAGGTGACGGTGGCCGTGGCGCGCATCAGTCTGTTCGATGCCCGCACCCGTCAGCCGGTGTGGAGCACCAGCGCCGAAACCGCAAGCCAGGGCAGCCTCGGCGAGCGCGCCGATGCGTTGCGTGAGGCGATGCAGAAAGCAATGACCGCTTATCCTCCCAGTTAGCAGCTATTCTCATCTCAGGCTCAGTTCGTCTTTTGGAGAAAAACCATGCTTCGTCGTATCGCTGCACTTGCTGTTGTTGTGTTGCTGAGCGGCTGCCAGAGCAGCCAGGTCAACCACGATTTTGACGCCAGCCGGGACTTTGGGGCGTACCGCAGCTGGAGCTGGAAAGAGCCTGCGTTGCAATACCGTCCGGATGACCCGCGGATCAAGAGTGACCTCACCGAGCAGCGCATCCGCCAGGCCGTGGGCGAACAACTCGACCAGCGTGGCTTGCGCCCTGCGGCGCCGGGCACCAAGGCTGACCTGAATGTGCAGACTTACCTGATCGTTGAAGACCGCCAGCAGCAAGTCACCACCAACTACGGCGGCGCCTGGGGCGGGCCGTGGAATGGTTACTGGGGCGCGCCGATGTACAACGAAACCCGCAACATCACCTACAAGGTCGCGACCATCCAGATCGATTTGCTCGACGGCAAGGACGGCAAGCTGGTGTGGCGTGGCAGCGATGAGCAAATGCTCGCCAGTTCCCCCGAGCCACAGGACCGCAGCGCCGCTATTCGCGCGACGGTGACCAAGGTGCTTTCCAACTACCCGCCACACTGATTCTGTAATCAGCACCCCGCCAGTCGCCGAGGTATGGCGACTGGCCTGCAGCCCCCGCCGCGGTTGTCTACACTCCCAAGCAACACAGGAGAGTAAGCGCTCGGCAGTGTGCCGGCAAAGGAGTGCTCGATGTCTCTTCGATCTCGTTCCGGCCGCCTGGCCGGGTACGCAAGGCAGCGTGGTGCGATTGGCTTGATAGCGGCCGTGACCTTGGGCACGGCCTTGGTATTCTTGTTGCTGGTGATCGACAGCAGTCGTTTGTACGTGGAAAAGCGCAAGTTGCAGTCCATCGCCGACATGGCGGCACTGGAAGCGGTGCAGCGCAAGGGTGATTGCCTGCCCGCCACCAACACCGCGCCCACCTATGCCGGTGCCAGCGCAGTGCGCAATGGTTATGTCATTCCGCCGGGCAGCGCGCTGATAGTGAAGTGCGGCGTGCTGACAACCGGGGCCACCAACCAGCGAGTGTTCTCCGCAGACTCGACCAAGACCGATGCCATCCAGGTGATAGCTTCGCGCCCGGTAATGACCAGTGTTGCCGGGGGCCTCTGGGCAATGGCCAATGGTGGCGGCTACAACTTGAACACCCAACTGTCTGCCGTCGCCGTGGCGGCGCCGAAGATCCTGCCGCCTCAAGCACAACTGACGATCAAATCAACACTGGTCACCGTGGACTCGACCAAGTCAGCCGCGTTGAACCTGTTGTTCGGCCAACTGTTGGGCGGCTCATTGAACCTGAGCGTCGCCGGCTGGCAAGGCTTGGTAGACACCAATATCAACCTGCTCAGCTACCTCAACCAGTTGGCGTTGAACGTGGGGGTGACGGCGGGTGCCTACGATCAACTGTTAACCAAGAACCTCAAGATCAGCCAACTGCTCGATGCGGCGATTACGGTGCTCAATGCCGGAGGCAGTACGGCCAGCGTGGCGGTCAGTGGCCTCACCAGTATCAACGCGATAATCGGCAATCTTGATGTCACCTTGGGCAGCCTGTTGCAGCTGCAAACGGGGGCGGTGTCGGCGGGGCTGAATACCAGTTTGAATGTGTTCCAGCTGGCCGAAGCTTTTGTGCAATTGGCCAATACCAAGAATGGGGTGGTGGCGACTATCCCGGTAAATATCCCGGGACTGGTGAATGCGGGCGTGCAGGTAAAGGTGATTCAGCCACCGCAGTTGTCAGCGATCGGTGACCCTACCTATGCCAAAGATAAAACCCCGGCGACGCGAATATATGTAAGAACGGCTCAAATGAGCGTCGGCCTGACTCTGGGCTTGCCGGTGCTGGACTTGCCGGTGGTGAACACCGCCTTGAACGGCCTGGTCGGGCCACTTTCAGACGTGTTGAACAACCTGTTGAGCTTGAACCTGGGCGGAACGGTGAGTTCGCTGTTGTGTGTGGTGGGCGGCTATTGCCAGCGTACGGACCTGCAAGTGTTGTCCTCTTCCTCGAACCCACCGGCGGCCAGGATCGACGTGGTTCTGGAACTGGGCACGGCTGAAAGCTATGTCACCGGCTTCACCTGCGCCAGTGATGCCACCAAGACCCTGACTACCCAAACCAACGCCTCACTGGTGAACGTGAAAATTGGTCAGAGCCCGCAGTTGATCAACGCGTTCAACAGCAACACGCCCCTGGATCCGGTCCCGCCGCTGCCGTTGGTGGATATCGGCGCGATTACCTGTTTCAAACCGTTGCTGGGGCTCGGCCCGACGACGTGTGACCCGGCGACCCGAAAGCCGTTCTACGGTGGCGGCATCGGCCTCAGTGTCAGTGCTCAGGTGGGGGCCGCCGTGCAAACGCTGCCTCCTCACACCTACAATCAGCCGCCTGAAATTAATGTGATACCGGCACAGTATTACCCGTCCTCGACGACCAACCTATTGAGCGCCATCAGCAACGCGTTAAGCGGGATTCAGTTCCAGGTCTACAAGCCGACGGGGTTCAACCTGTTGGGAGGGTTGCTACAGACGACAGGCACGCTGCTCAACGGGCTCAACAGTTCCCTGGGCACGATTATCGGCGGAGTGCTCAGCCCGATCCTCGATCCATTGGTGAACAGCTTGCTGTCGAATCTTGGGGTGAACCTGAATGCCGTGGAAGTGGGGGCCAACCTCAGTTGCCGGCCCCACGGGCAAGCAGCCCTGGTGAACTAGGCCTCGACCACCGGCAACTCCACACAAAACTTCGCCCCATACTCACTGTTGGCGACGCTCAACCGGCCGCCCATGTTTTCGACAATGCCATAGCTCACCGACAACCCCAGGCCGGTGCCCACGCCAATTGGCTTGGTGGTGAAGAACGGTTCGAAAATCCGCTCCAGCAGGCGCGGGTCAATTCCGCCGCCGTTGTCCTCTACCCAGACACGCACGTGACGGCTGTCGTGCTCGATCTGCACCGAGATCCACGGTTGCAGGTCGCGGTCAGACTCGCGCTTGCTCAGCAGGGCGTCGCGGGCGTTGACCATCAGGTTGATCAGCACCTGCTCCAACTGGTCGACATAGCCTTTGACTTGCACCGCAACGTCGGACTGCGTCACGCGCAGGTCCACGCCTTTGCCGCGCATGCCTTCACTGAGCAACGACAGTGTGCCTTCCACCGCCTGCGCCGGGTTGAAGGGTTGCTGTTCGACTTCCGAGCGGCGGCCGAACACGCGCATATGGTCCACCACCCGGGCCGCCCGCTGAACCTGGGCGTCGATGCGCTGGAGTTTTTCCGTCAGGTAGTCGATCTGCGCATCGCCGTTGCTCAAGCGCTTGAGCACGTTGACGATGGCCATGCGCATCACGTTCAGCGGCTGGTTGATCTCGTGGGCCAGGCCGGTGGCCATTTCGCCGAGGGTGGCCATTTTCGCGCTCTGGGTCAGTTGCTGTTGGGAGCGGCGCACTTCGGTGTTGTCCCGGCCCACGGCCTGCACTTCCTGCAACTGGCCCTCTTCGTCGAATACGCCGCGGTCCGACCATACCCACCAGGCGTGTGTACGCCCCGGCAGTTGTAGGCTGATTTCGGCGGTGCTCACGGGGAACTCCGGGGTCAACTGCCGGATGCGCTGCACAAAGGCCTCGCGCTGTTCTTCGGACAGCCACTGGCTGAGGTTCATGCCCGGCAGTTGCTCGGGCAGGCACTCCATGTAATTGGCCAGGGGGGTATTGCCGAAGGTCAGGGTCAGGTCCGGGCGGTAGCGGCAGATCATGGCGGGGGAGTCTTCCACCAGGATCCGGTAGCGCTCCTCGCTCTCCTTGACCCGTTGCGCTGCCAGGGTTGCCTCGGTGACATCCAGCCACAGGCCCACGGCCTCCACGGGCAACCCCAGGTCGTCGCGCAGCAGCCGGGCTTCATCCAGCAGCCAGTGGTAATCGCCCTGCTGATCGCGCACCCGGTAGCGGCAGCTCACGTGGCCTTCGCGCAGCAGTTGGCGGGTACGGTCGAAGTAGAGGTCGCGGTCTTCGGGGTGAAGCCATTCGTTCAGCGCCGCCGGGGTGAAGTCGGCCAGGGTGCGGCCCAGCAGCGGCAGCAGGCTGTCACTGAAGAACACCGGTTGCAGCGTGCCCTCGACGTAGCGCTGCACGTAGATCACGGCCGGGGAACTGGCGATCAGGTTATCCAGGCGGGCGTGGGCGGCGGCGGCCTGTTGTTGCTGGTTTTTGATGTCGCTGATGTCGAGCATGAAACCCACCAGCCGACGCTGCTCGCCCGCCCCCAGCGCTTGCCCTTGCACGCGGTACCAGATGGGGTTTTGCGCCGGGTCGCTGCGTTGCAGGCGAACGCTGGTGGAGAGTGGCTTGCCCAGGTGCTTGAGGTCTTGCAGGCGGCTGGCGAGTTCTTCGCGGTCCGCGGGGTGAATCAGGTTGAGCCACATCGGCAACGACAGCCGTGTGGTGGTCTCACCCTGGCTGAGGGTGTGCAGCAACTGCGGGGCGAGTTCAATGTCCTCACTGTGGGGAGGCAGCTCCCACCAGCCGGTACCGAGCAGGCCCTGCAGCGCGTCGACGCGATCCAGCTGCTGCTGATGGCGCTGTTCGCGCAGGCGGCTGAGCAACGGCATGGCGAGGGCGGCGGTCAGTTGCAACCAGTCGCGGTCGCTGGTGTGTTCCTGGCGGCTATAGAAACCGCACAGCAGCCATGCGCCTACGCCGTTGCCGTCCCTGTAAGGCACCAGAAAACCATCGGCATTGCCAAACAGGCCTTGCAGGCGCGGGTGGTCGCTGTGGCCACGGTGCACCTCCAGGCTCATCGGCGCCGTACCGCCCAGGCTGTCGAGACTGGAGCCCAAGGCCTGGCCGTTGCTCCAGAGCGCCGGAGCGTCGTGGGCGGTGTAGCAGCCCTGGATGCGCCATTCCTGGCCCTGCTCATCCAGCAAGGCGATGGCGACGCAGGGGATACGCCAGTGCTGGGAAAGGCTCTGGAGTGTGTCGTGCAGTACCTCGGGCAGGCGCGTCAGGCTGCATACCCGCAGTTGCTCGCTGATCTGATCGCTCACGCGCTGCTGGTGTTCGCGCACCTGAGTGAGTTGGCGGTGGGCAATCAGGTCGCCAATGTCCAGCAGTTGCAGCAGCCAACCTTTGCCGTCGGGCTGAACCCAGCCGCGGGTATGTAGGGTTTGCCCGGCAAGCCCCTTGAAGTCCAGGTCCAGGCTTTGTCCTTGCCAGTCGCCGGGCGCGCCTTCGATCGCCAGGCTGCTCATCGGCGTGAGGTAGTCGAGCAGCGGTGTTGGCTGTGGCTGTTGTGCGGCGGGGTGTTCCAGCCGGTGACGCAGCGAGCCACGGACGTCCACCACCCGGCCCTGAGCATCCAGGTAGAACAGCAACGCGGCGGTGCCTGGCATCGCTGTCGGCGCGTCGGTGGCCAGGTGATTGCTGCGTCCGAGCAGGCGACCGAACAATTTGTCCCCTGAGGTCAAAACTGCATGCTCGATTGGGCGGAAAGCGTGGGAGGCAGCGCGGGGACGGTACCAAAGCCTGGCAGCACCAGGAACGGCAACACACTTTGGAGGCTGGACGTCGGGTAGTTGATGTTCACCGTCAACAGGCCCGCCGGGGTGTAGGTTGCCGTGACGTACGTGGGAAGGAATTTGAACTGGGGAGGGAGCCACGACAGTTGCGCCTGGGCTGCCGCGATGGCCTGGTTGGGCAGGGCCGTTGGGTAGTTTGCCGTGGCCGGGTCCAGCGCGACGCTACGCCTTACGCCTTCGGCGGCGGCCTGGGTAAAGGACTGCATCAGCAGCAACGGCAGGCTATAGCTGACCAAGCCATAAAATACGGCAAAAAAAATCATGAAGACCATCGCGAACTCCAGCGCGGCGGCACCTTTTTGCTTTCTAGGGAGGCCTTTTTTCATGACTCGTCTACCCTGACTACAACTACCTGATATCAGCATAGAATCATTCAGCAAAAAGGGATTTTTTTTACGTGATTCAAAGCCTCGTCCTACTTGTTTGGCTGGCGCTGTGCGCTGTGCAAGATATCCGTCGACGTGAGATCTCCAACCGCTTGACCCTCGGCGCGGGCCTGCTGGCGCTGGTTTACCTCCTGTGGACTGGCACCACCTGGCTCGGCGCACCCGCTGCCGAGGGCGGCTTGGCGTTTGTCCTGGCCCTGCTGTTCACTGTGCCCGGTTACGCACTGGGCCGTCTTGGCGCCGGTGACGTGAAATTGATCGCGGCATTGGGGCTGGCGACCAACTCCTTCTACGTACTGGGCACGTTTATCGGTGCCGGCCTTGCCAGCGCGGCGTGGCTGCTGCTGGCGCCCAGGCTGTGGCCGCTGATGAATCAAGGGCTTAGGAATACTTTGCAATACCTTGATCCGGCACGCCCGACCAAGCAGCCGTTCGTGCCGTTTTTACTGATGGGTTTTTGCCTGGCCTGGCTTTGGATCCCATTAGTCGCCACGTAGGCTATCGCTATGTACATAGTAGGAAAGTACGTCTACGTTTATGGGTAGGTTGTATAGGAAAGTGGTCGGAATGGATCGGTCGGTCTTTGGCTTGCCCAGGCATGGAGTAGCGCGTGAACAAGCTTACCTCTGAAGTGAAAGTGCTCGTTGTCGATGATCAGCCCCTGATCGTGGAAGAGCTTTGCGAATTTCTTGAAAGCAGCGGTTACCGCTGCGTCCCTTGCCACTCCAGCCAGCAGGCCATCGAGCGCTTTCGCGACGATGCCGAAATCGGTCTGGTGCTGTGCGATCTGCATATGCCAGAGATGGACGGGATCGAGCTGGTCCAGGCCCTGCAACGCCTGGCCGGCAAGCAGCGGGTGTTTGAGGCCATCATGTTGACGGGGCGTGCAGACAAGCAGGACGTGATCAAGGCCCTGCGTGCCGGGATTGCCGATTACTACCAGAAGCCGATCAACCTCGGCGAACTGCTCGAAGGGTTGCAGCGCCAGGTCGTGGCGTTGCAAGACCGGCAGAAAAATCTCGACCTGGGGCATCTGAACCAGAAGCTGCAGTTTCTCTCGGCGTCCATCGACGATCTTTATCATGACCTCGACAAGGTGCGCAGCAGCCCGCAAGCCAGCTTGTCGACAGAGGCCGACGGCGACGTCAGCGACGCTGACCGCGTTGAAATACCGGCGATCTTCAATCAGCTGTCTCCGCGCCAGCTGGATGTCGCCAGGCTGGTAGGCAAGGGCCAGACCAACTATCAAATCGCCTGTGAGCTGGGTATCACCGAAAACACGGTGAAACTCTACGTGTCCCAGGTGCTGCGCCTGACCCATATGCACAACCGCACCCAGCTGGCGCTGGCGTTGTCACCGAGTAATTCGGCGGCCCGCCAGCGCGTCACGGCCCACTAGTTACTGCTGCCGCCACCGGGGGTGGAACCCCCCTGTTTCTGGTCGTAGTACTCGGGAATAGGGTGTTTGTAACTGTCCAGCCAACGTTGCATGGCCTGGTCGCGTTCAGCGGGCGAGGCCTTCTGTCGGTTGGCGGATGCCCGCTCGCCGCTGACTTGCAACTGCAGCCAGCCCTCGGTCTGTTTTTGTTGTGGCGAAGAAGGTCCGGGTTCAATCGCCAGAGCCGTCATTGGCAGGCCGGCTAGCAATAGCGTGGCGAGCAGTGTGAGTTTCATCGTGTGTACTCCCTTCTTGGACCTATTTGACCGGCGCCTGCGCCGCGTCGCTGGCGGCGGCGACCTGATCTTTTGGCGCGGTCGCCATGGATACGGGGGCTTTCAGTTGCTGCGCCCGGGCTTGGGCCTGCGTCACTTGTTCAGGGCTCAGGCCCATGCGGCTGGCCACTTGTGCGGCTTGCTCCCAGTTGTCCTGATAGATCATCAGCGTGACCAGATTGACCGCCGCCAGTTGATCACTTTGCTTGAGCTCCATGGCGGTGAGGAATTCAAAGCGCGCGTCTTCCACGCGCCGTTGATTGAGGTACACGACGCCCAGGTCGTTGCGGATTTTCTCGTCGGTGGGCGACATCCTGGCCGCGCGCTGCAAGTGCGCCATGGCTTGGCCGTTGTCACCCCGGGCGGCGGCCAATTGGCCCAGGCCGTGCTCGCCTTCGGCGGCCAGGCAGGTGCCGAGCAGGCTGCGGTACAACGGTTCGGCTTCGCTGCGCCCCAGCAGGCGGTACACCTTGGCCTGACGCTGGCGTACCTGGGGCAGGGTGTCCGGCAGGTTTTGCAGGTTGGCCAGGCTGGCGTGCAGCTTGCCCTCGTTGGCCATGTCGTCGGCCAGGTTCAACGACAACTCCTGATTGGAATTGGGCTTGGCACAACTGCCCTGAGCGCTGAAACCCGCCCATGGCAGCTGTCCGTTACTGGCACAACCACCGAGTAACAACAGGCTGCAGGCGATCATCACGGTCTTCATTGCATGTCCTCTCAAGGCGTGAAGGCTTTGGCGATGGCGATAAAGCCAGGGCCGGCCAATACGATCAGTAATGCGGGAAACAGGAACAGCATCATCACCACGGACATCTTGGCGGACATCTTGGAAATGTATTCCTGCAAGCGGGTCAGGCGCCGGTCATCCAGCAGTTGCTTGAGCGATTGCAGCGACTTCATCGCACCACCGCCCTGATGCAGTAGCTGCTGGAGGATCAGGCAGGTGTCGGTGAGTTCGTCGACGGCCAGCACCTGGCTGGCCTTGTTCAATTCTTCACCCAATTCCAGCCCGGAATCCACGCGCGCCAGCACCAGGCGCAGTTCGGCGGTCAGCACCGGCAACAGTTTCTGTGCGTCGTAGGCCATGACCCGAAGCGCCTGCTCTACGGCCATGCCGGACTCAAACAGGATGCGCACCAGGGGAATGAAGGTCGTCACTTCCCGGCCGATTCGTGCCTGGCGCTTTTTGGCGAGGGAAACCAGGACTCGCTTGGGCAGCAGGTAACCGATGATCAGGCCCAGCAGGGCGATCACAGCACCATGCTCGGTGTCGGGGAAAAACACATTCAGTGCCAGCGCGGTCAGGCCAAACAGGAGTATCGGCGCGCCGATCTGGCAAGCGGCAAACATCGAACGCTGGCTGGCCTTTCTCCAGCCCATGCGGTTGAGCAGGGTTTGGGTTTCGTTGTCGAGGCTGACGGTGCGTTGGCCGATCCGAGTACTGCCCAACTGGTGCAACCACTCACTCATCTTGTCGTTGCGGCCCGGCTCGCCTTGCAGCCGTTGGGTGACCAGGCGTTGTTGCCGACGACTGCTCAGGATATTGGCCAGCAGCAGCGATAACGCGGCAAGAAACAATACGGCACTGATCACTATCGCCATCTCATATGCTCCGCAACATGCGCCATAGCACCACGCAGCCGGTGATTTGCAAGGCGAACGCAGCGAGCATCAGGCGCTGGCCACTTTGGTCATCCCACATGGCCATCAGGTACGTCGGATTAACGATCAGGAAGTAGCCCGCGACACTCACCGGCAGCACCGCGAGTACCAGCGCGGTCACCCGGGTTTCACCCGTCATGGCGCGTAATTGCCGGGCGCCCTGGTCGCGCTCGCGAATCATCTTGATCAGGTTTTCCAGCAGCTCACTGGCGTTGCCTCCGTAGCGGTGGTTGACCTTGAGGCCCAGGGCAAACAGGCGCAGTTCATCCTGTTCATAAAACTCGGCATAGTCTTGAGCCGCGTCGGGCAGGCTGACACCCAGTTGCACATTGCGCTTGATACGGCCCATGGATTTTTTCAGCGGGTCGTCGCTGGCATCGATGCCGCTCAGGATCGCGTCCGCCAGGGTGCGTCCGGATTTGAGGCTGCGTACGGCGTGGTCGAGCAACTGCGGCAATTGCTCGATCATTCGGCGCAGCCGGCGCCGGTAGCGTACGGCGATGTACAGGCGCAACGCCAAGGGCGGTACTACCACCATCACGAACAGGCCTATCCACTGGCCCAGTAGCCCTCCCAGCAGGGCGCCAACGGCCCACAGGGTCAGCCACAGGCCCAGGCGTTCAGTCGGCCTGCCAAGGCCTGCACGGATAAAGGTGCGTTCCAGGCTGGTGGCTACCGCGTTGTCTTTCATGGACTGGGGCTGCCCTTCGGCCAGGCGTTTCAACACCCGGTCGGTCTGGGCCTTGCGCAAACCGTTGCGCATCAGGCTCACGCCGAGCACCAGAAGGGCCAGGGCAAGCAGGGCGAGCAGCATTGGACCGATCATCGGGTTGCCTCCTACACCGGCAGGTGGCCTTCGTGGCGCAACTTGTCGCCCGCAGGATTGACGGCTTCCCGCAGGAAGCCGAAGCCGGTGCGCTTGTCGTGGCGGAACAGGGTGTTGGTGACGTACACGTCCTCGCGTATGCCCACCACTTCCACCACCTCGCTGACGCAGCGTCGGCCATCGGGCAGGCGCGTCAGCTGGATCACTACATCCAGCGCCGCACAGATCATTTGCCGCAGGGTTTTTTCCGCCACGACCCGGCCGGTCAGGCCCACCAGGGTTTCCAGGCGCAGCAGGGCGTCCTGGGCGTTGTTGGCGTGCACGGTACTCATCGAACCGTCGTGGCCGGTGTTCATGGCGGTCAACACATCGATGACTTCCACGCCCCGAATCTCGCCGAGGATGATCCGGTCGGGCCGCATCCGCAGGGCGTTGCGGATCAAGTCACTGGCTTTCACCTCGCCATGCCCCTCGGCGTTGGGCGGTCGGGTTTCCAGGCGCACGACGTGAGGATGGCCCAGTTGCAACTCGGCCACGTCTTCAATGGTAACCAGGCGTTCGCGAGGGTTGATCAGTTGGCTGAGAATGTTCAGTAGCGTGGTTTTACCGGTGCCGGTACCGCCGCTGATCAGGATGTTGCAGCGTTTGCCGACGGCGTCCTGGAAGAACTCGAAAATCGCCTGGTCGATGGTTTGCATCGCCACCAGGTCGCTGCTTTTGAGCATGTCCTTGCGAAACTTCCGAATCGACAGGCAGGGCCCGTCGAGGGCAATCGGCGGGATGATCGCATTGACCCGGCTGCCATCGGGCAGACGCGCATCGACCATTGGCGAGGACTCATCCAGCCGCCGCCCGAGGGGCGCGAGGATGCGCTGCATGACCCGCTCCACATGGTGGTCGTCAATGAAGCGCAAATCACTCTGCTGCAGCAGGCCGTCGCGCTCGACGAACACCCGATGCGGGCCGTTGACCAGAATCTCGGTGACGGTCGGGTCGCGCAGCAGCACTTCCAGCGGGCCAAAACCGGTCAGCTCGTCGACGATCTCTTCGGCCAGGCGTTCCATCTCATAGCGGGAAATCGCCAGGTGCATGCGCGTGATGTATTCGGCGACCTTGTCGATCACAAATTGGGCAAGGGATTGGCGGGTGCCTTCCAGCAGGTTTTTCCCCGAATCCTCGATGGCATCGATGATGTAGCGATGCAGCACCAGTTTCAGGCCGTCGTGATCGGTGTTGCCGACGCTGCCGCGCGGGGCAACACCAAACAGCTTCTCGCCGCTCATTTGGTCCTCAGCAGGCGGTTAAGCCAGTTGGTGGAAGGTTTTTCCAGGCCTTCGGAGCGTTTTGCCAGGCGCTCGCCCAAGGCGCGCAACGCTTGCGTCAGGGCTTCCCGAGGCGCCAGGGAGAACAGGGTCTGGGCCTGGTTTTTCGCACTCAGGCGCACCTCCGGGCTCCAGGGTAATACGGCGATCACTTCCAGCCCGAAGCTTTTGCCCAGCGCTTCCGAGTCCGGGGCGGCGCCTTTCAGATAGCGGTCTACCAACAGGCGGGCATGCTCCAGTTTCATGCCTTTTTCGCGCCACAGGTTGAGCACCGCCAGGTTACGGCGGCAGTCCGGCACGCTTTGGTCGGTGCACCACAGCAGCTTGTCGCAATGGCTGACAAAGGTGCGCAGGGCTTCACTGTCGGGTTGCCCGGTCAGGTTCACCACAATGTGCTGGAAGTGCTGGCGCAGGGCGCTGAGCAACATGTACAGCTCGGCCGCACTGGTACGCTCCAGGGGCTCGTCATTGTTGTGGTAGGCGAGGATGCGCAGGCCGGCTTCGGCCGAGGTGAACGCGCTGTTGATCAGTGTTGAGTCCAGGCGTCGCAAGTGGCGCAGGGCATCGCCGAAATGAAAAGAGCTTTCCAGCCCCAGCAGCGCCAGGCTGTCCGCGAGCGGCAGGCCGAGGTCGAGCAACAACGTTTGCTGCCCGCTTTTTTGCACCACCAGCGCCAGGTGGCTGGCGATCAGCGCGCCGTCGGCATTGCCCTGGGTGCCGTAGAGCACGGTCAGCCCGCCCAGATGGGCGTTGGGGGTAACCGCCGGCAAGCGTTTACTCAGGCGGCGGACCAGGCCGGCGACTTCACTGGAGCGTGAGCCGTAGGCCACGAAATCCCGCGCACCGGCACGCATCGCGTTCAGTACAAGCTGGTTGTCCATGCCGTCACCCAGGGCCACGATGGCGAGCATCGGCTTGGCTTCCAGCGCGCCTTCGATCAGGGCGCACTGGGTGGTCACGTGTTCACGGTCCAGGCCGATAAACACCAGGTTGGCGAACGTCACGTCCACCAGCGCCAGCAGTTCGTCGAGGCTGCCGGCGCCGGCGCTGACCACTTGGCCCAGAGGCGCGAGTGCACCCTGGAGCCATTCCAGATCCGTGGTGTTGCGGGTAATTGCCAAAAACGTCTGGCTCAGGCTCTCGCTCATTCGGACAGTCCACTGCGGCGGTCGAAATTGCCGTTTTCGAGGAAATACAGGCGGTACCAGTTAGGGTCGTAATTGCGCAGTTTTTCCCCAGGCAACGAGGGCAGTTGAGCGTTGGCGGCCAGCGGCTGAACGAGGTGCGGGGTAACAATCATCAACAACTCTTTTTCCTGGCGACTGACGCTGGAATCGCGAAAGAACGCACCGAGGATCGGGACGTCGCCAAGGCCGGGAAACTTGCTGACGTTGGAGGTGTTGTTGGTGCTGATCAGGCCGCTGATCACGAAGCTTTCACCGTCGGCCAGGGAGATGCTGGTGTCGGTGCGACGGATCGTCAGCGCGGGCACCGAGATACCCTGGATGGTGACCGCGTTGCTGTAGTCCAGCTCACTGACCTCAGGCGCGACCTTCAGGGAAATTCGCCCATGGTCGATGACCGTCGGGGTCAGGGTCAGGCGGATACCGAACTCCTTGTACTCGATGGAGATGGTGTTGCTGCCGCTGCTGGGCACCGGGATCGGTACTTCACCACCGGCGAGGAAGGTCGCACTTTGCCCGCTGAGCGCCACCAGGCTCGGGCGGGCGAGGGTGTAGGCAAAACCGCTGCTTTCCAGGGCGTTGATCATGGCCGAGACACGCCCGCCGCCAAAGCCGATGTTGAAGGTGTCGTTGTTCACCGGGAGCCCGCGAAATCCCGTGGCCGCCGCGTTGGCGACGTTGTTGGGGGCACCAAACAGAAAGTTGCCGCCCCGGCCAAAGATCGAGGTACTGGCCTCCTTGAGCTTGGTGCGGCTCACTTCCACAAAGCGGATGTCGGTTTGCACCTGGCTGGGCAGTGTCGGGTCATCGGACGGCGACAGGGCCAGGCTGGTCAGGGCCGAGGTGGCTTTGCCTTGAACAAACACCATGCTTTGGCGCGGGCTGCTGGAACAGGCCGTCCAGACCATCAGACTGGTGGTGCCCGAGGCGATGCCGGTGAGCAGGAACGCCTGGTTGCCATTGACTTGCACATCGGCCACTTTCGGATCGCCGATGGCCAGTCGCGTAATCGGCACCGGCGATTGAATGGCCTGTTGATTGCCTTCGCCCACCTCCAGCACCGCCGGCAGCTGGCCCAGGCCTGCGCAATTACCTGACGCTGCCAGTGCCGCCCCGACGGGCAGGCTCAGGGTGAAAAGAGCCCCGAATACTCGTGAAAAAAACCAAACGGAACGACTGCTCATTCAAGGCATCCTTAGCGCTTTCAGGGCGTTTGTTGAGTCACCTGGTTGCCGCGTATCACCTCGACCCCCGAGCGTTTTGAAGCACCATTGGCTGTGGCCGGGCCGAAGCTGTTGGCGGGAGCCTGGCTGAAGGACAGTTGGTTGAACTGGTAGAGATCGCGCTTGGTGTTTTCCAGGTTGATCGCGGACTCCGTTTCACCGGCCCAGTATTGGCTCAGCAGTTGTTCGTCGGCACTGCGTACGGCCAGGCGCAGCACGCCGGATTGGGCCGCGAGCATCAGCCGGCTCAGCAGCTCCTCCGGCACGGCGAGCAGTACCGTACGTGCGCTGGCGCGACTCTGCTGTGCCTTGAGTTTTTCGTCCGGGGTGGTCGGTGGTACAGAGCCGGGCTTGCCATCGTTGGTCAGCCCCAATTGATCGCCGACGCCCAGCAGGCGCAAGGCGGGCACCACCACTTGTGCCGACTGCTGCGGGTTGCTGGCTTCCTGGCGCAGGAAGAGCAGGACGTCCACGTAGTCCCCCGGGGCCAGTTGCCCGCTGGCACCGATCACTTCATCCACGGCGACGGCCAAGGCGCGCTCGTTGGGGCGGATCATCCGCGCCAGGGTGCCACCGGCGTTGAAGCTCTCCTCGGTCAGCCAGGTACCGGCCGACAGCGGCCGCCAAGGCACCTTGCCCACGGCCTGGTCGAGGCTGGTCAGGCTGCCGGCGGGGACCGTGCGCAGTCTTTCCAGGGTCAGGTCGGCGGCAGTGAGTGCAACGAAGGGTGCAACATCGTGGGCCAGTACCACTACGGGTTGGCGTGTCTGGTCTTCGGCGACGGGTTGCACCACTTCAGGTGATGGGGTCACGGGCGGTGCGACAGGGGTAGGACGGCTGAGTACCAGGCCCCAGTAGCCTGCAATCAGCGCACCCACCAATAGCAGTCCGGCGAGGATCAAGCTAATGCGACTGTTCATGAAGGCTCTCCTTTTCCTGCTGCATCCACTGCTCTTTCCTACTAATACCTGCGTATTCGGATCGCTTCCTACATCTAACTATTTCGCTATTTGAAGGTAGTTCAGCTAGGACAAAATGCCATTACCGGGCGAAAAATATCTCCGGATCCTCTGGGAAAGTTGGATTTTTGGCGCCAGCGAGCCGACTAATACTTTGTGATTAATCAGTTCTTACAGTTGTTGGTATAGGGTTTGTTGACAATGCTCTAGTGGCACACCGGAATCATTTTGTGATGCCGCGGTACCAGCGCCATGGGCGCAAAGGAGAAGTCATTATGTTCCTTGATCTTATTCGCATGGGTTTCATCAAAGTCCAGATTTTTTTCTACTCGAAAGAAGGAGCGTCGGGTATCGAGTACGCGCTGGTGGCCGCGATGGTTGCTATCGGCTTGGCTGCCTTTGTCACCCCCATCCGGAATGCGGTGACAGGCGTCTTTACGCAGATTCAAGGCGCCATTCATACTTGACGCGGGTACTCGCGCAAACACGTGCAGGTTCCGCTGAATGATCTATTGCGCATCAGGCATTTCTCCATGAATTCCTCTTTGTCTCCGCGGCAACAAATCCTTTTGGTGGATGACGAAGAGGACGCCCTCATTGAACTGGCCGAGTCGCTGGAGAATGAGGGCTTTGTCTGTTTTACCGCCACCTCGGTGACCTTCGCGTTGCAGGAGTTGACCCTGCATCCCGATATCGCCCTGGTGATCACCGACCTGCGCATGCCCGAGGAAAGCGGTATCTCCTTGATCAAGCGCCTGCGCGAACACACTTCACGCCAGCACCTGCCGGTGATCGTCATGTCTGGCCATGCCGAGATGGACGATGTCAGTGACATGCTGCGCTTGCAGGTGCTGGACCTGTTTCGCAAGCCGATCTACCTGGTGCGGTTGATCGACACCCTCAACAACCTTTTCCCGATCCCCAAAATCAGACTGATGTAGGCACGAGCACGCTCGCTCCTGCAGCAGGGTTCAGAGTTGGTAGCTGAAACTCAGCGTATACCGTGGCCGCCGATTGAAGCTATCCAGGGCAATGTCTGACATTGGCTTGGCCGCTTCCAATGCGATGTTGTAGTACTTGTTATCGCCGAAGCGCAGGCCCACGGCCGCCGATGACATGTTGTTGCCCTTGACCGGCAATTCGTTGAACCAGGTCTTGGCCTTGTCCAGTACCACGTAGGGCTGCAGGATTTTTACCCACTCGCCGCTGCGGTTGAAGCTGTAGTTGACCTCATACGCCACGCCCCAACCCTTGTCGCCCGACCCCTGGTCATCCGGGTAACCGCGCCCGAAATTCTGCCCGCCGAACGTCGCGCGTTCGCTGTCGGGCAAGGTGTCGTCGCTCCAGTAAAAGGCCGCCGATGCCACGCCTTGCCAGTTGTCGAAGAACTTGTCGCTTTGTACGCCCGAGACGCGCAGGCGGAAGAAGTCGATGTCGGGCTTTATGCCCTCGAAGTCACTGCGGGTCTTGGCGCCCAGGCCGTCAATGCCCTGGTACAGGCCGGCGCTGAGGATGCGCAGCTGGCGCGTGTCGGACTTGCGCCAGTCACCTTCAAACGCCAGGGCGCGCAGGTTGGTTTCCAGGTCGAAACGTTGGGGGAAACCCACCAGTTGATAGCGGGTGGTCTGGTCCACGGCATACAGCCGCGTGCCCAGGGTCAACGACTCGGTGGGGGAGGCGATCAGCGGATGACTGAGGCCGACGGAGTAACGGTCAATCTCCTGGTGGGGCTTGAGTTCAAAACCGCCGTCCAGTTGCACATTGCTGCGCGGGTCGGCGCGGTAGCGCTCGGCGTTGACCACCAGTTGGGTACCCTCGGCATTCACGAACTGGCTGTAGCCCAGGCGGTAGTAGTGCTCCTTGTCCTCGCCGGGCGGGAACAGGCCGCTGACGCTCAACTGCTCGCCCATGGAGGTCTGGGAATTGCTGGTGCCGGTGATCAGGGCTTGCAGGCCGCCACGGCTGTCGTCCGTCATGCTCATGCTGCTGGTGAAGGGTTTGCGCGAGGCCTGGATCTGCATGCGCGTGCCGCCATCGGTGGTGCCCGGCGGCGGTACTTGCGCCTGCAGCGTTACCCCCGGAATACGGCCCATCAACGTGGTGTAGCGTTCGAAGGTCTTGCGGGTCAGCGGGCGTTCGGCCAGCAGCTTGGCTGCCAGCTTGTCGACGTAGGCCGAGACTGAGCCGATATCGCCCTGAACGTTGTAGTCCTTGATGTAGCCCTCCACCAGGATCACGTGCACCAGGCCGTTTTCGAAGCGCTGGTCGGGCAAGTAGGCGTAGGACAACAGGTAGCCGTCCTGCTGGTAGCGGCGGGTGATGCCACGGGTGGCTTCGATCAATTGTGCAAGGGTGGTTTCATGGCCAATCAGCGGCTCGAAAACCTTGGCCACGTCCTGGAGCGGGTAGATCGTTCCCCCGTCGATTTGCAGCTTGCGGATGGTCACTTTGGTGTCCATCAACAACGGTTGGCCCTGGGTCGCCGCCGGCTCGGGCAACTGGGTCTGGGGCGTGACCGGGCGATAGGCGTCGGCGGGGAGGTTGGGCACCGGCAGGTTGCGAATGGTGTCGTTGCTGTTGAGGAAACTGGGCAGGGTCTCGGCGTGGACACTGGCGGCAATGAGGGTGAGCAGAAACAACGGTGTCGAGGCGCGCATAGGACACTCCATGGTCAAACTGCAGCAGCGTTTCGCGGATTCCCGCCGGGTTCTGGGGCACGGTTCGGGAGGGCCTTTCACTGGCCAATAAAAAAGACGAGAGACTCATTGGAATCTCTCGTCTCAACCAAGCGTAGGCGCTGGAGGGGAGGCCGTCTAATGGCCAGGTGCAATTCTATTTTTTGCCGGTCAGCCCGCCGAGCAAGCCTCCCAGACCACCGCCTGTGTTTGCGTTTGCAGTGCCGCCGGCCGAGGCGCCGGCACCCACATTCAAACCACCGAGCAAGCCGCCACCGCTACCGCTGGTGCCGCCGGTGACCAAGCCGCCCACCGAGCCGACCGTATTGCCGACGGCATTCAGGGCTCCGCCCACAGCATTGGTGACCGGATTGGCATTGGCCGCCGTCAGGTTGGTGCCCAGGCCGCTGACTGCGCCGCCGACCTGGGTGACCAGACCGTTGACAGGGGCGCCGATACCGGTGCTGGTGCCGATGTTTTGAGTCAGGCCGGCAACGGCCGACGTTACTGGGTTCAGAGCTGCGCCGACATTCGTTGCCAGGCCTGCGACCGGCGCCGTGGCGCCCGTGTTGGCCACACCATTGCCGCCAATCAGCGTACCGAGGGATGCGACGGTGTTGCCCACTGCGCCGCCGGTGATGCCTGCTGCACTGACAGTGCCGTTGGTGTTACCGGCATTCAGGCCGTTGCCGACGTTGGCGACCAGACCACCGACGAGTTCAGGCAAGCCCGATTGCGGGGTTGTGGTGGCTGGATTAACGTAGCCGCTCGACTTATCAAGGGTGGTGCCCACGCCAGTCAACACGCCACCGACGAGCGTCCCGACTGGGTTGCCTGCGCCGCCGGCGCTGGCCACTTGGCCGCCAAGGCCGGTGACAGTGGAGCCGACTTTATCCAGTACTCCACCGACCGGGTTGCCCAGGCCGGTTTTATTCCCGAGGTTGCCGGTGGTGTTTTCGACCAGCGAGACGACAGGGACCAGCACGCTTTTGCCGACGGTATTGGTCACGTTGCCCAGTGGTCCGGTGGTGCTGGCCGTGCTCAAGGTGTCGCCGAGCATGGTCACGGTTTGGCCGACCTTATCGACCAGGCCACCTGCCGCACCGCCCACACCGCCGGTTAAACCGCCGACGACAGGAATGCCGCCCAGTGTGGTGCCCAGGGTTTTGCCGGTGTTGGACACGCCGGTGCCCAGGTCGGCAACGCCATCGGCCACACCGGCAACGGTGGTGCCCAAGGCATTGCTATTGGTGCCCAGTGTTCCCAGCCCATTGGTCACGCCGCTGCCGATGCTGTTGACGGCGGTGCCCGTCGCGGTGACCAGCCCGCCAGCGGTCGTGCCTACAATCGGGATGGTGGTCAGGGTTGTACCCAGGTCACCTACTGCGGTGCCGACATTACCGACGACACCGCCGACGGCGCCCACTACCTGGCCAGTGACCAGAGGCGTGGTCGAACCGGTACCGCCGCCTGTGCCACCACCTGTACCGCCGCCAGTGCCACCACCGGTGCCGCCGCCAGTGCCACCACCGGTACCGCCGCCAGTGCCACCACCGGTACCGCCACCTGTGCCGCCGCCAGTGCCACCACCGGTACCGCCACCTGTGCCGCCGCCAGTGCCACCACCGGTACCACCACCATCTGTGCCGCCGCCGGTACCACCGCCAGTTCCACCACCTGTTCCGCCGCCAGCATCCGGAGACGAAGCTGCGACGCTACTGTGATGACCGCCACCACCGCTGCTGCAGCCTCCGAGGCTTACTGCCAGAATCAGGGCCAGCGCGGTACTTGCTTTCCACAACACGACTTGAGTTTTCATGATTGAGATCCGTGCACCTGGTACAGCCTTTGTTGTTATCGAAGTTCGCTGTTTCTAGGGACAGCGATACATTCGTCCGTTATGGCTATAACAGTCCCGGGTACTTTTTCTCGCAACGCTCAACTTGGTATTAACGATTTATATACACGCAGGATTGGGCCGCTTAGCGACTAATACCAAGGGTATATAGGGGTAAGGGTTAAAAGTGGGTAGGCCTTTAAAATCAAGGTATTAATAAACTTAGCGGGCTATCGATAGCCCGCTATAACTTAGGGTGTATATACACAATTAATCACGCAATCGGCCGCCAGCGCCCCACCATATGCTCAATGTCCCCGGCGCCTTTTAGTTGCAACTCACCGCTGGAGCCGGCGGCACTTGCCAACAAGATGACTTCACTGGGCAAGCGCACCGGTTTTTTAAACTCGACGTCTATCTCGATATTGGCCGCCGGCAAATGCTCACTCAGGGCGGCCAGTGTGCGTGCCTTGTTCCACAGCCCGTGGGCGATCGCCTGGGGGAAGCCGAACAACCTGGCGGTGAGGGCACTCAAGTGAATCGGGTTGTAGTCGCCGGACACCCGAGCGTAGCGGCGGCCGATATCGACGGGGGCTTTCCAGCGGGTCAACTCACCGACGCTGGCGGGAGCTTGCAGGCTGTGATCCGTTGCAACGCCGTCAAGCTTCACGCCGCGACAGAGCATCCGGCTTTCGGCTTCCCACAGCAGCCCCAGTGAATCCTCGACCGTGGTGACGATATCGAACGTTGCCCCCTTGGCGTGGGGCTGCAAATTCTGCGCGTAGACGCCCACCGTAAGGTCACTCACACCGCCCAATGGGCGCAGGATGCGGATACGGTTGCTCAGGTGGATCAACCCCAGCAGCGGGAACGGAAATGCCTTGCCGGTGAGCAATTGCATCTGCAGGCCGAAGGCAAGGATGTGCGGATAGGTCGCCGGCAACACCGGGCTGTCGGCAAACCCGCAGACCTTGCGATAAGCCGCCACATCGCTGGCGTTCACGCTGACCCGGCAGCGCAACCCTTGTTCGGGCAACGTGGTGCCGGTGATCTTGCGCTTGAGGGCCGCGCGCCAATACAGCGGCGGCAGGAACGGGGTGCTGCCTAAGGTGTGCCACTCCATGCTTACGCTCCCAATAGACTTTGCCCACACACCCGCACTGCCTGCCCGCTGACCGCGCCGGAGCCCGGCTGGCCGAGCCAGGCCACGGCTTCGGCGACGTCCTGGGGCAAGCCGCCCTGGCCCAGCGAACTCATACGGCGCCCGGCCTCACGCAAGGCGAAGGGAATATGCGCGGTCATCTGGGTTTCGATAAAACCCGGGGCCACCGCGTTGATGCTGATCCCGCGCTCGCCCAGCAGCGGCGCCCAGGCCTGGGCCAGGCCGATCAGCCCGGCCTTGCTCGCGGCGTAATTGGTTTGCCCGCGATTGCCGGCAATGCCGCTGATGGACGCCAGCAGCACCACGCGGCCGTTGTCGTGCAAGGTGCCGCTGTCCAGCAGCGCCTTGGTCAGCACTTGCGGCGCGTTGAGGTTGACCGCCAATACCGCGTCCCAGTATTCCGGCGTCATGTTGGCCAGGGTTTTATCGCGGGTGATGCCGGCGTTGTGCACCACGATGTCGATGCCGTCCGGCAGGTGTTCGATCAACTGCGTGGCGGCGTCTTCGGCGCAGATATCCAGGGTGATGCTGCGGGCACCCAGGCGCGCGGCCAGGGCGTCAAGGTCAGCCTTGGCTTGTGGCACGTCCAGCAGGACCACTTCGGCACCGTCACGGGCCAGGGTTTCGGCGATCGAGGCGCCGATGCCGCGGGCTGCGCCGGTTACCAACGCTTTGCGCCCGGCGAGAGGGCGGGTCCAATCCTCGACCTGGGTCGCGCAGGCGTTCAGGCGAATCACCTGGCCGGAGATGTAGGCACTTTTGGGCGAGAGGAAAAACCGCAACGCCCCTTCCAACTGGTCTTCGGCCCCGTCGCCCACGTACAGCAATTGCAGGACGCCCCCGCTGCGCAGCTCTTTGGCCAGCGACCGGCTGAAACCTTCCAGGGCGCGCTGGGCACTGGCGGCAAACGGGTCGCTGAGGCTTTCCGGCGCGCGGCCCAGGATCACCAGATGCGCGCTGTGATCGAGATTTTTCAGCAGCGGCTGAAAGAATTCCCGCAGCTGTTTGAGTTGGTCGGTGTGCTGCAGTTGGCTGGCATCGAACACCACAGCCTTGAGCTTGGGCCCGTGGCCGGGAATCCAGGGGGTGGCCGTCGACGGTTCGCTGCCGTAGCTATAGATGGCGTCGGTCAGCTTGTTGGCGAACGGCAGTATTTTTGTCGCCAGCGGGCCGCCGCCGATCAGCAGCGCACCCTCCACCGGACGCAGGCGCCCGGCCTGCCAGCGTTCCAGGCGTACCGGTGACGGCAGGCCAATGGCGGCGACCAGGCGATGGCCGAGGCTGGAGTTGGCGAAGTCGATATAACGGTCAGACATGGAACGCTCTCCGAGTGCTGGGGTTCAAACGGTGGACCATCAATAGGTGAAAGTCGTTCGATTGAGCCTAGGCTAGTCTCAAAGACTCACCCCACAACCTTCAGGGAGCTTTCCATGACTCAATTGCGCCGGGTAGCGATCATTGGCGGTAACCGCATCCCCTTCGCCCGCTCCAACGGCCCTTATGCCACGGCGAGTAACCAGGCGATGCTGACCGCCGCCCTGGAAGGCCTGATCGAACGCTACAACCTGCACGGCCTGCGCATTGGCGAGGTGGCCGCCGGGGCGGTGCTCAAGCATTCCCGGGACTTTAACCTGACCCGCGAATGCGTGCTGGGCTCACGCCTGTCGCCGCAAACCCCGGCCTACGATATTCAGCAGGCCTGCGGCACCGGCCTCGAAGCGGCATTGCTGGTGGCGAACAAGATTGCGCTGGGGCAGATCGAAAGCGGGATTGCCGGTGGCGTCGACACCACGTCCGACGCACCGATCGGGGTGAACGAGGGGCTGCGCAAGATCCTGCTGCAAGCCAATCGCAGCAAATCCACGGCGGATAAATTAAAAGTCCTGTTACAACTTCGTCCCCATCACCTCAAGCCGGAGCTGCCGCGCAATGGCGAACCGCGCACCGGTTTGTCCATGGGGCAGCATTGCGAGTTGATGGCGCAGACCTGGCAGATTCCCCGCGCCGAGCAGGATCAGTTGGCGCTGGAAAGCCACCAGAAAATGGCCGCGTCCTATGCCGAAGGCTGGCAAAACGATTTGCTCACGCCCTTTCTTGGCCTGACCCGCGACAACAACCTGCGCCCCGACCTGACCCTGGAAAAACTCGCCAGCCTCAAACCCGCTTTTGAGCGCAGCGATAAGGGCACCCTCACCGCCGGCAATTCGACGCCACTGACCGACGGTGCTTCGTTGGTGCTGCTGGGCAGTGAAGCCTGGGCCCAGAAGCGGGGTTTGCCGATCCTCGCTTACCTGCGTGATGGCGAAGCGGCGGCAGTGGATTTCGTCAACGGCGCCGAAGGCCTGCTGATGGCGCCGGTGTATGCCGTGCCACGTTTGCTGGCGAGGAATGGTCTGACGCTGCAGGACTTCGATTACTACGAGATCCACGAAGCGTTCGCTGCCCAAGTGTTGTGCACGCTGAAGGCCTGGGAAGACCCGGAATACTGCAAGACCCGCCTGGGGCTGGACGCGCCGCTGGGTTCCATCGACCGCAGCCGGCTGAACGTCAAGGGCAGTTCATTGGCCGCCGGCCATCCGTTTGCAGCCACCGGCGGGCGCATCGTCGCCAACCTGGCCAAGCTGCTGGACGCCGCCGGCAAGGGCCGGGGCCTGATCTCGATCTGCGCTGCCGGGGGCCAGGGCGTCACGGCGATTATTGAGCGCTGATCTCGGCTATGATCGGGCCGCCGGTTAATCTGGCATATTGGATGCATTCTTAAGCGGTCAAAGGTCGGTACCCTCTCCCCGCGGCGAGAGGATTGCCGTATAACGAGTGCCATACGCGTGTTTGGTAATAAAGGACCCACAATAAAAGCTGATGAAGACTCCTAAACGCATTGAACCCCTGATCGAGGACGGTCTGGTCGACGAGGTGCTGCGCCCACTCATGAGTGGTAAAGAAGCAGCTGTTTACGTGGTGCGCTGCGGCAACGAGTTACGTTGCGCCAAGGTCTACAAGGAGGCGAACAAACGAAGTTTTCGTCAGGCGTCCGAATACCAGGAAGGCCGCAAGGTCCGTAACAGCCGGCAGGCCCGGGCGATGGCCAAGGGCTCCAAGTTCGGCAAGAAAGAAACCGAAGACGCCTGGCAGAACGCCGAGGTAGCGGCGCTGTTTCGTCTGGCCGGTGCGGGCGTTCGCGTGCCCAAGCCGTACGACTTCCTCGAAGGCGTGCTGCTGATGGAGCTGGTGGCCGATGAATACGGTGATGCTGCGCCACGTTTGAATGACGTGACGCTGGACCCGGACCAGGCCCGCGAATACCACGCCTTCCTGATTACCCAGATCGTGCTGATGTTGTGTACTGGCCTGGTGCACGGTGACCTTTCCGAGTTCAACGTGCTGCTGACGCCGACCGGCCCTGTGATCATCGACCTGCCTCAGGCGGTGGATGCAGCAGGCAACAACCACGCGTTCAGCATGCTGGAGCGGGATGTGGGCAACATGGCTTCCTACTTCGGGCGTTTTGCCCCGGAATTGAAGAAGACCAAGTACGCCAAGGAGATGTGGGCGCTGTACGAAGCCGGCACCCTGCACCCGGCCAGCGTGTTGACTGGCGAGTTCGACGAGCCGGAAGAGCTGGCTGACGTGGGCGGGGTTATTCGCGAGATCGAAGCGGCGCGGCTCGATGAAGAGCGTCGCCAGGCGATTCGCGCGGCAGACGATGCGCCACCGAGCAAAGCCTCGGAGGAGCCTCCACCGCCGCCCTGGATGCAGTGATCCATTAACAAAAAATCCG
Source organism: Pseudomonas sp. ADAK13 (assembly GCF_012935715.1). Taxonomy (NCBI): domain Bacteria; kingdom Pseudomonadati; phylum Pseudomonadota; class Gammaproteobacteria; order Pseudomonadales; family Pseudomonadaceae; genus Pseudomonas; species Pseudomonas sp. ADAK13. The sequence continues at coordinate 1,507,326 of NZ_CP052860.1, read as the reverse complement.
GCCCAGGCCGGATTTTTTGTGGGCGGGCGGCCGTCAGGCGCAACAGCTGCCCGAGGCCAGTTCCTTGAGGATCGGACAATCCGGCCGGTGGTCACCCTGGCAGTGTTCCACCAGGTCCTGCAACGTATCGCGCAATTGCCCCAACTCGCGGATCTTCTGGTTCAGCTCATCGATGTGCTGGCGGGCCAGCGCCTTGACGTCGGCACTCGCGCGCCCGCGGTCCTGCCACAGCGTCAGCAGCTTGCCGACTTCCTCCAGGGAAAACCCCAGGTCGCGCGAACGCTTGATAAACGCCAGGGTGTGCAGGTCATCGGCGCCATAAATACGGTAGCCGCTGTCGGTGCGATGGGCCGCTTTCAACAAACCGATAGACTCGTAGTAACGAATCATCTTCGCGCTCAGGCCGCTTTGGCGTGCTGCTTGACCGATGTTCATGGACGCTCGTCCTCCAGGTCCTTGGGTTTCCAGGTTTTCAGCAGCAGCGCGTTACTCACCACGCTGACGCTGGACAGGGCCATGGCCGCGCCGGCCATGACGGGGTTAAGCAGGCCGAATGCGGCCAGCGGAATGCCGATCAAGTTATACACAAAGGCCCAGAACAGGTTCTGTCGAATTTTAGCGTAGGTCTTGCGGCTGATTTCCAGCGCGGCAGGCACCAGCCGTGGGTCGCCGCGCATCAGGGTAATGCCCGCCGCGTGCATGGCCACGTCGGTGCCACCGCCCATGGCGATGCCGATATCGGCTGCGGCCAGGGCGGGCGCGTCGTTGATGCCGTCGCCGACCATCGCCACCACGCCGGTCTTTTTCAGCTCGGCGACGGTGGCGGCCTTGTCGGCGGGCAGCACTTCGGCGTGCACGTCGTCGATGCCCAGGGCTTCGGCGACCACGCGGGCGCTGCCTCGGTTGTCGCCGGTCAGCAGGTGGCTGCTGATATGCCGGGCCTTGAGTTGTTGTATCGCTTGCAGGGCGCCCGGTTTGAGGGTGTCGCCAAAGGCAAACAGGCCCAGCACGCGCGGCTGCGGGCCTTGCTCGATCAGCCAGGACAGGGTACGGCCCTCGGCCTCCCACCCGCTGGCCGAGTCGGCGAGGTCGCCGGTGCTCAAGCCGGTTTCGTCCAGCAGGCGATGGTTGCCCAACGCCAACTGCCGACCGTCGAGGGTGCCGGCAATGCCACGCCCGGTCAGGGACTGGCTGGCGCTGACATCGGCCACGTTCAAGCCACGTTCGGCGCAAGCATCCAGCACCGCCTTGGCCAACGGGTGTTCACTGCCGCGTTGCAGTGCGCCGGCCTGTTGCAACAGTGCCGCTTCATTGCCATCGACAGCAACCAGGTGCGCAATTTTTGGTGCGCCGGAGGTCAGGGTGCCGGTCTTGTCGAACACCACGGCGCTGACTTCGTGGGCACGCTCCAGGGCTTCGGCGTCCTTGATCAGAATCCCGTGGCGGGCGGCGACGCCGGTACCGGCCATGATGGCGGTGGGGGTGGCCAGGCCGAGGGCGCAAGGGCAGGCGATCACCAACACGGTGACGGCATTGATCAGCGCGACCTCCAGCGGAGCGCCATACAACCACCAGCCGATCAGCGTGGCCAGGGCCAGCACCAGCACCACCGGCACGAACACCTGGCTGACTTTATCCACCAGTTTCTGGATGGGTGCCTTGGCCGCTTGGGCGTCTTCCACCAGGCGGATGATCCGCGCCAGCACGCTTTCTGCGCCAAGGGCCAGGGTGCGCACCAGCAGTCGGCCTTCGCCGTTGATCGCGCCGCCTGTCACGGCGTCTCCGGGCTGTTTTGGCACCGGCAGGCTTTCACCGCTGATCAGTGCTTCGTCGGCGTGGCTTTGGCCTTCGACCACTTCGCCATCCACCGGGAAGCGTTCGCCGGGTTTGACCAGCACCAGGTCATTGAGCTTGAGGGCGGTGATGGCGACGTCGTGCTCGCGGCCATCGATCACTTGAATCGCCCGCTCCGGGCGCAAGGCTTCCAGGGCGCGGATGGCGCTGGCGGTCTGGCGTTTGGCGCGGCTTTCCAGGTATTTGCCCAGCAGCACCAGGGCGATCACCACCGCTGAGGCTTCGAAGTAAAGATGCGGCATTGTGCCCGCGGTTGCCGTGAGCCACTCATAGATACTCAGGCCGTAACCGGCGCTGGTACCGATGGCCACCAGCAGGTCCATGTTGCCGGCACCGGCGCGCACGGCTTTCCAGGCAGCAATATAGAAGCGCGCACCGAAGATGAATTGCACCGGGGTGGCCAGGGCGAACTGGACCCAGGCCGGCAGCATCCAGTGCAGGCCGAACGGTTGCACCAGCATCGGCAACACCAACGGCGCGGCGAGCAGAATTGCCAGCAGCAGCGACCAACGTTCATGGCTCAACCGTTGTTCCTGGCTGGCTTGGGTGGCGGCTTCGCTTTGGGGCAGGGTGGCGGTGTAGCCGGCCTTGTCGACAGCGGCGATCAGGACGCCGGGGTCCATTTGGCCGAGCACTTCAATATGGGCGCGTTCGTTGGCCAGGTTGACGCTGACGCTTTGCACCCCGGGCACTTTGCCCAGTGCCCGTTCAACCCGCCCGGCGCAGCTGGCGCAGGTCATGCCACTGATGGGCAGGTCGAAGGTGGTGGATCCGTTCATGGGCAGTACTCCAGGAGAGATTGCCCCTAGGATCAACCTTGACCTGTGGGGAAGGTCAAGGCTTCAGATCAATGTTTCAATATTCCAATGCCGCCGGCTTCAGATACATGCCGTCCGGCCCTTGCGCGATACGCAACTTGCGCACGTCGCCGGCCTTCAAGGTGATGTTTTGCGCCGGCGGCGCGAGCATGCCCGGCAAGCAGCCCTGGGATTGCCCCGGCAGCAACTTCAGGCGCAGCGACACATTCCCGGCCGGCAAGTTGAAGGACGTGGCCTGCTCCTGGAACAGCCGCCCGGCCAACTGGTCCTGAATATACAAACCAATCTCGCAGTTGGTCGGCACTTCCAGGCGCTCCCGGGAAATGATCAGCACTGCATAATCTTCATCCGCGCTGGCCGGTGGCACAGCGGCAAACAAGCCCATCAGGCTGACAAGGCCAAAAAACGACCAGCGCATGGCGAATTCTCCGAGGTTCACATCGTGGATAGGTGCAGCTTGGCCGAGGGCGCGAATGAATGCCAGCCCGGCCGATGTTTTCAGAACTTGACCTTGCCATCGTGGCAAGGTCAACACTGCGGGCAACCTCATCAAAGGAGTCATGTCATGCAAGTATTCAGCGTTGAAGGAATGACCTGCGGCCACTGCGTTCGCTCGGTCACCCAGGCGGTGCAGGATAAGGATCCGTCGGCCAGCGTGCGCGTCGACCTCGCGGCAAAGGAAGTTGGCGTGGAAAGCAGCCTGCTATCCCCGGCGGAAGTGATCAACCTGATCAGCGAAGAAGGCTACAGCGTCAAACTCGCCTGACTTTCTGATAGTTAGCGAGCTAACTTAATGTTCAAGGCACCCGAGCCCGGCTAGACTGTTGGGCTGCCGACTCACCTGGGTGCCTGATGAACCTTCGTATAATCCTGATTTTGGGGGCCTTGAGCGCGTTCGCGCCGTTGGCCATCGACTTCTACCTGCCGGGTTTCCCGGCCATGGCCGTGGCATTCGGCACCGACGAAAAACATATTCAGCTGACCTTGGCCGTGTACTTCACGGGCCTGGCGATCGGCCAGTTGATCTATGGGCCGCTGGCGGACCGTTTTGGCCGGCGTGGGCCGCTGCTCAGCGGCGTCACCCTGTTTACCATGGCGTCGTTCGCCTGTGCATACGCGCCTACGCTGGAATGGCTGATCGGCGCGCGCTTCGTCCAGGCCCTGGGCGGTTGTGCGGGCATGGTGATCTCCCGCGCAGTGGTGAGTGACAAATGCGACGCGGTGGGCTCGGCCAAGGTGTTTTCCCAGCTGATGCTGGTCACCGGGCTGGCGCCGATCCTTGCGCCGCTGGCGGGTGGGGTGATGGTCGGTGTGTGGGGCTGGCAGTCGATCTTCATCGCGCTGACGGCGTTCAGTGTGATGGCGGCCCTCGCGGTGGCAGTCGGATTGCCGGAAAGTTTTCCCGCCCATCAACCGCGTCAGCCTCTGTCGGGTGCCCTGCGCCAGTATGGCCGGTTGCTGTCGGACCGGGTGTACCTGGGCTACGCCTTGACCGGTGGCATCTCGATTGCCGGCATGTTTGCCTACATCGCGGGTTCGCCTTTCGTCTTTATCAAACTCTATGGCGTGCCTGCCGAGCATTATGGCTGGGTCTTTGGCTCCAACGCGGCCGGCTTTATCCTGGTTGCACAGGTGAATGCGCGCCTGCTGGCCTCGCGCGGCCCGGCGTTCCTGTTGTCGCGCACGGTGTGGGTGTACCTGGCGGCGGGTCTGTCGTTGCTGGCCATTACAGCTTTGCGCACTGAGGCGTTGTGGCCACTGCTGGTGCCGCTGTTCATCTGCATCGCCAGCCTGGGCTGCATTTTGCCCAACACCTCGGCTTGCGCCATGAGCGGGCAGGGCGCACGGGCGGGCAGCGCATCGGCGTTGCTCGGTTGCATTCAGTTTGGTGTGGCCGCCGGCGCGGCATCGTTGGTCGGGGTGTTGCACGACGGCACGGCGATGCCGATGGCAATGGTCATAAGCTTGTGTGGCGTATTGGCCGTGACGTTCGCGATGCTGACCCGACGCCTGCAGCGCCAACGGGCACTGCAAGCAGCGGAATGAGCAGGTCAGCCAGCAGAACGCTGCTGGCTTTCGGGGAATCGGTGAGGTGCCTGGATACGGGTTTGCAGGGTGTCGGCAAACGCGCGGGCTTCGGCCTCACTGCGGAAGGTGAAGGCGTTCTGGTCGAGACGAACCTGCCATTTGTTGCCGTGGGATTTTGCTAACGCTTTTATCAGGATCTTCATTGCTGACTTCCTCGCGTAAAAGAATCGTGGCAAAGGCGGCCAATATAAACCTGAATGCGTCCACAAATGTGACAAGGATCAAGTCTCTGACTAGCGGTGTCGTCCATTACTCAGGTGAATAACAGACGACACTGACAGAACGTTTGGTTAGAACCCTTCCAGCACGATTTTGCCCTTGGCCTTGCCGCTTTCCAGCAGTTCGTGGGCACGGCGCAGGTTGGCCGCGTTGATCACGCCAAAGTGCTCGCCCACCGTGGTTTTCAGGGTACCGGCGTCGATCAGTTCGGCCACGCGGTTGAGCAGGTTGTGTTGCTCGATCATGTCGGCGGTCTCGAACATCGATCGGGTGTACATGAACTCCCAATGCAGCGACAGGCTCTTGCGCTTGAGTTTGCTCACGTCCAGCGCCTTGGGGTCATCAATCAGCGCCAGTTTGCCCTGGGGAATCAGCGCTTCCACCAGTTGGTCCAGGTGCTGGTCGGTCTGGGTCAGGCTGGCGACGTAGTTCACCTGCGGATGGCCGGCGTTTTTCAGCTCTTCGCTCAAGGGTTTGCTGTGGTCGATCACCAGGTCGGCGCCCAGGTCCTTGGCCCACGCTTGGGTTTCCGGGCGGGAGGCGGTGCCGATAACTTTCAGGCCAGTAAGTTGTTTCGCCAGTTGAGTCAGGATCGATCCCACACCACCGGACGCACCGACGATCAGCAGGCTCTGGCCTTCATCGGCCTTGCCTTCGCGCACTTGCAGGCGTTCGAAGAGTAATTCCCAGGCAGTGATGGCGGTCAGCGGCAGGGCTGCAGCATCGGCGAAACCCAGGGTTTTTGGCATATGGCCGACGATGCGCTCGTCTACGGTGTGCAGTTCGCTGTTGCCGCCGGGGCGCACCAGGGAGCCGGCGTAGAACACCTTGTCACCGACCTTGAACAGGCTCACTTCGCTGCCCACAGCCTTGACCACACCGGCCACGTCCCAGCCCAGGACTTTGGCGGCGCCATTTTCCGGGGCGACGTTCTGGCGCACCTTGGTGTCCACGGGGTTGACCGAGATGGCTTTGACTTCCACCAGCAGGTCACGCGGGCCGGCGACCGGTTCTGGCAGTTCGATGTCTTGCAGGGATTTTGGATCGTTGATGGGCAATGCGGCGTAGTAGGCGATGGCTTTCATGAGGGCTTCCAAAAAGGGGTCGGTTGATCAGGCAAGAAACTTCAGGCGCTTGAGTTCGAAATGCTCGAGTACGTCGGCGGCCTTGGCGCGGAAATTCTGGATATGGGCGCTCTGGTCGTGGTCGGCCAGCGCGGCGTCGTCGCTCCAGCGTTCGAGCATGTAGAAGGTCTCGGGGTGTTGCAGATCCTGGTGCAGGTCGTATTGCTGGCAGCCGGCTTCGACGCGCGTCGGTTCCAGCAGCTCGCGCAGCAGGGTTTCCAGGGTGGCCTGTTGGCCGGGTTTGGCGATCAGCGTGGCGATGACGTTAAAGGCAGCGGACATATTCGACTCCAGACACGTGATGAACGGGATAGACAGATGATTGGCTATTTCTCTCGAAGATAAAACCCGCTAAAAGAGCAGTCTCTTTCAATGTTTTTTTGATAATGGGGCCGGGATGCTGCGTTTCGACGATTTGCAGTTGTTTGTGCGCGCCGCAGACCTGGGCAGCCTCTCGGCTGCAGCGCGGGTCATGGACATGTCGGCGGCGGTGGCCAGCGCGGCGTTGAAGCGCATCGAGCAGCAACTGGGCGCGCGGTTGCTGGCGCGTTCTACCCGCAGCCTGCGCCTGACGGCTGAGGGCGAGGGCTTTCTGGAGTACGCCCGGGCGGCCTTGAGTAGCCTGGATGAAGGCCGGCGGTTATTGGCCAGCGGCCAGGATCAGGTCAGCGGGGTGCTGCAACTGTCGGCGCCGTCGGACTTCGGGCGTAACCAGCTGCTGCCCTGGCTGGATGAATTTCAGCGCGAGTACCCCGAGCTGAGCGTGCGCCTGCTGTTGGGCGACCGGATTGCCGACCTGTTCCGTCAGCCGGTGGATATCGCCCTGCGCTATGGCGAGCCGGAAGACTCCAGCTTGATCGCGCTGCCCATCGCCCCGGACAACTACCGCGTGCTCTGCGCCGCGCCCAGCTACCTGGCGCGACACGGTGAGCCTCGTCATCTGGAGCAACTGACCCAGCACAATTGCCTGCTGTATATGCTCGGCAGTCGGGTGCACGACCATTGGGGTTTCAACGATGGCAAACGCGACGTCAGCCTGACCGTAACCGGCGACCGCTTCAGTGATGACGCCGATGTGGTGCGGCGCTGGGCGGTGGCCGGGGTCGGTATTGCTTATAAGTCCTGGCTGGATGTGAGCAGCGATGTGCTGGCCGGGCGCCTGCGCCTGATCCTGCCGGAATTGCGGGGCGAGCGTACGCCCCTCAACCTGTTGTGCGCCCATCGCGCGCAACTGAGCAAGCCGATCAATCTTCTGCGGGAAATGCTCGTTGCCCGTTGTGCGACATTGACTGCGCAGTTGCCGGAGCGGTCGGCTTCTACACCATAACCCCGGGAATATCGGGAAGTTTCCTTCAGCCTCTGTCGTTGGTTGTGCTGTAAGACGGCACGGAACCCGGCGTTTTCACGCTTATACTTTTGCGCGAACCGCAGCAGACGAATGCTTTAACAGGGAGTGAATGAGCACATGGAACAGGCACCTTGCATCAGTCAGATCGCAACATTATTGGCCGACCCCAAACGTACCGCGATGGTGTGGGCGTTGATGGACGGCTCGGCCAAACCCTCCGATGAATTGGCTCTACTTGCGGGGCTGTCCCCGGCCTCGGCCAATGCCCATTTGACGCGATTGACGGCCGGCGGCCTGCTGCGCGTCGAAGCCCGGAGCGGCAAACGCTTCTTTCGTGTGGCTGCCGCCGATGTGGGAGCCGCCGTGGATGCACTGGCCTGTACCACCATGGCCAGTGTCGCCCGCAATACGCCGACTCATACCCGGCCACTGATCGCGCCTGCCGGGTTGCGGCGGGCGAGGCTTTGCCAGGGGCATTTGGGCGGCGAACTGGCAGCGGGTGTGTATCAACGGATGATGGCGGCCGGCTGGATCGAGCATCAGGAGCAGCGTACGGAAGTGACACCATACGGCTCCCGCAAACTCGCGGCGCTGGGGATTTTCACCCAGGCATTGGTGCAGCCGATCGTGTGTGAGTGTTTTGACTGGAGCGAACAGCAGCCGCACGTGGGCGGTGCGTTGGGGGCCGCGCTGTTGCAACTGTGCATGCAGTCGAGCTGGGTCAGTGTGATCAATGAGTCCCAGGCGTTGCAGGTCAGTGAGGCCGGGCAACTGGAAATTGCCCGGCTTGCCGCATCGGTCGGTAGTTAAGGCTTGACCAACCGCGCATCCAGGCTGTTTTGCGCCAGGCGTTTGGCCTGGTCCTGGCTCATGCCCAGGGAGGTGTACAGCGCATGGAAGTTCTCGGTTACATAACCGCCGAAGTACGCCGGATCATCCGAGTTCACCGTGACCTTCACCCCACGCTCAAGCATGTCGAGGATGTTGTGTTGGGACATGTCGTCGAACACGCACAGCTTGGTGTTGGACAGCGGGCACACCGTCAGCGGGATCTGCTCATCGATGATCCGTTGCATCAGGCGCTCGTCTTCAATGGCGCGTACGCCATGGTCTATACGCTGGATCTTCAGCAGGTCGATGGCTTCCCAGATGTATTCCGGCGGCCCTTCTTCACCGGCGTGGGCGACGGTCAGGAAACCTTCGTGACGGGCACGGTCGAACACGCGCTGGAACTTGCTCGGCGGGTGACCCATTTCCGAACTATCCAGGCCCACGGCCACGAACGCGTCACGGAATGGCAGCGCCTGGTCGAGGGTTTTCTCGGCTTCCTCTTCGCTCAAGTGGCGCAGGAAGCTGAGGATCAAACCGCTGGTGATGCCCAGTTGCTGCTCGCCGTCTTTCAATGCGGCGGCGATGCCATTGAGCACCACTTCGAAGGGCACGCCACGGTCGGTGTGGGTCTGCGGGTCGAAGAACGGTTCGGTGTGGATCACGTTCTGGGCCTTACAGCGCAGCAGGTAGGCCCAAGTCAGGTCGTAGAAATCCTGGGACGTGCGCAGTACATCGGCGCCCTTGTAATAGAGGTCGAGAAACTCTTGCAGGTTGTTGAAGGCGTAGGCCTTGCGCAGGGTTTCGACGTCGTTCCACGGCAGCGCGATCTTATTGCGTTCGGCCAGGGCGAACAGCAGCTCAGGCTCCAGCGAGCCTTCCAGGTGCAGGTGCAATTCAGCCTTGGGCAGGGCGTTGAGCCAATCGTACATTTATAAATTCTCATCAGGTGCAATGGCGGCATTCTACAGGCGCACGCCGAAATAATCGGTAAAACCTGACCAAGCGGTGAGCATCCGCGGGCGTCGTGCAAGCGGTGCGTGAACTAAGGTGTAACGAAACGTTAGCGGCGCGGTGCAGTCTGTACCCCCATCAATGACTGATTTGCTGCACTAAAAGGCCCGGAATGCTCACATCCCTCAAGCAAGAAAAATTCATGCTGCTGGCGCTGATTGCCGCCATCGCCGCCTACCCGCTGGAGCACTGGATGCTGCACAGCGGGCAGATGGTGGCGCTGCTGGGCGGCGTGGCGCTGATCGGCTTTATCGTCGTGGCCTCGATGCGCGTGGCTCACCACGCCGAGCAACTGGCGGAAAAAGTCGGTGATCCCTACGGCACCATGATCCTGACCCTCGCCGCCGTGCTGGTGGAAGTGGTGATTCTGGCGATCATGATGAGCAACGAGCCGTCGCCGACCCTGGTGCGGGACACCATCTATTCGGCGGTGATGCTCGACATCAATGGCATCCTTGGCCTGGCGGCGCTGATGGGTGGGATCAAGCATGGCGAACAGTCCTACAACGACGATTCGGCACGGACCTACAGCGTGATGATCCTTACCGCCATGGGCGTGTCGATGGTGGTGCCGGAGTTTATCCCCGAGGCGGACTGGAAAATTTACTCGGCCTTCACCATCGGTGCGATGGTGGTGCTCTACACCCTGTTCCTGCGGATGCAGGTGGGGCCCCACAGTTATTTCTTCAGCTACAGCTACCCGGAAAAACGCCGCAAGAAACAGCCGGAAGACGAGTCGCCGCCGATCAACCTGGCGTTCTCCATCGGGACCCTGGTGTTTGGCGTGATTGTGATTGGCGCGTTGGCCGAGGTGATGTCCAAGACCCTCGACCTGGGCCTGGAGGGCACGGGCGCTCCACCGGTGATTACGGCGATCATCGTGGCCGCGATTTCCGCCGCCCCGGAGATTTTGACCGCGTTGCGCGCAGCGTTGGCCAACCGCATGCAGTCGGTGGTGAACATCGCGCTGGGGGCGTCGCTGTCGACGGTGATTTTGACCGTGCCGGTGATGGAAGCCATGGCCTTGTACACCGGCCAGCCGTTTCAAATGGCGATGACACCGGTGCAGACCGTGATGGTGTTTATCACGCTGATCGTCAGCGCGATCAACCTCAACGATGGCGAAACCAACGCCATCGAGGGGATGACCCACTTTGTGTTGTTTGCGACGTTTATCATGTTGTCGCTGTTGGGGTTGTAACCGTTCCTGAGTACACCGCTGATCAAATGTGCGAGCTGGCTTGCCTGCGATAGCATCACCTCGGTGCAACTGAAAGACCGAGGTGCCTGCATCGCGGGCAAGCCCGGCTCCCACATTTGATCTGTGCCTGGCTTAGATCCGGTTGATCAATTCCCGCGCTGCCTGGCTGTGATCGGCAATCAAGCCCTTCAGATCCAGGCCCTCGACCTGTCCGTCGATCACCCGCCATTTGCCGCCGACCATCACCCGGTCCGCCCGGTCGGCGCCGCACAGCAGCAGTGCCGAGATCGGGTCGTGGCTGCCGGAGAAGCGCAGCTCATCGAGTTTGAACAGCGCCAGGTCGGCTTGTTTGCCGACGGCCAGTTCGCCGATGTCGCTGCGGCCAAGTAACTGCGCCGAACCCTTTGTAGCCCAACCCAACACCAACTCCGGGGTGATCTTCTCGGCCCCGTAACGCAGGCGCTGGATGTACAACGCCTGGCGCGTTTCCAGGATCATGTTCGACGCATCGTTGGACGCCGAACCGTCCACGCCCAGGCCAATCGGTGCGCCGGCGGCGAGCAGGTCGAGGGTCGGGCATATGCCGGAAGCCAGGCGCATGTTGGAGCTCGGGCAATGGCATATCCCGGTTCCAGCGGCACCAAGGCGTGCGATTTCTTCGGGGTTGAAGTGAATGCCATGGGCCAGCCACGTGCGTGGGCCGAGCCAGCCGACGCTGTCGAGGTAATCCACGGTGCGCAGGCCGAAACGCTGCAGGCAGAAGTCTTCTTCGTCGAGGGTTTCCGCCAGGTGCGTGTGCAGGCGCACGTCGAGGTTATTCGCCAGTTCGGCGCTGGCTTCCATGATTTCCGGGGTGACGGAAAACGGGGAGCAGGGCGCCAGGGCAATCTGGATTTGCGCGCCGTCGCCGCGCTCGTGGTACTGGCGGATCAGGCGGCGGCTGTCTTCCAGAATCACTTCGCCTTGTTGCACGGTTTGCTGCGGTGGCAGCCCGCCATCGGCCTCGCCCAGGCTCATGGAGCCGCGGGTGAGCATGGCGCGCATGCCCAGTTCCCGCACGCTGTCGACTTGCACGTCGATCGCCTGTTCAAGGCCGTCAGGGAACAGGTAGTGGTGGTCTGCCGCGGTGGTGCAGCCCGAGAGCAGTAATTCAGCGAGGGCGACTTTGGAGGCGAGCGCGAGTTTTTCCGGGGTGAGGCGGGCCCACACCGGGTACAGGGTTTTCAACCAGGGAAACAGCGGCTGGTTAACCACCGGAGCCCAGGCGCGGGTCAGGGTTTGGTAGAAGTGATGGTGGGTGTTGATCAGCCCCGGAAGCACCACATGCTCACGGGCATCGAACACTTGTCCACAGGGCACGGCGGGTTCTCGGCCCCAGCCCAGCACTTCGGTGATCACACCGTCTTGCAGCACCAGGCCGCCACGGGCATCGAGGCCATTGGCAGTGAAAATCGCGAGGGGGTTTTTTAACCAGATACGGGTCGCAGGCATTGGCCGGCTCCTCTGAATGATGGGTTCAGGTTTGCCAGCTCAGTGTTGCCCTGTCTGCTGATCCAGGGTCGCCGGGGAGGGCGAGGTGCGCAGTTTACGTGTGGATCGTTATCGACGGCAATCCGCCGATAACGATCCTGGTGTTTTTACCAGGCGATGGTGTCGCCCTTGTAGTCCACAAAGTGATGGCCGCCCTTGCCGGTGTAGGCATTCACCTGGTCGACCAGGCCGCGGACGCTGGTAGGCACGTCGATGTGCGCGTTTTCGCCGCCCATGTCGGTTTTCACCCAGCCCGGGTGCAACGACAGCACGGTCAGTTTTTGATCGCCCAACTGGGTGACAAAACTGTTGGTCATGGAGTTGAGGGCGGCCTTGCTGGCTTTGTACAGGGCCAGGTCCGAGCCGTCGGGGATGGTGACGCTGCCCAGGATCGAACTCATGAAGGCCAGCACGCCGGTGTCCGGGCGGATCTGCCCGACAAAACGCTGGGCCAGGTTGATCGGCGCCACGGCGTTGGTGAAAAACAGTTGGCCGACTTCAGCCAGGGTGGCATGGCCCGGCTCCTGATTGGCGGGACCTTTGACCCCGGCGTTGACGAACAGCAGGTCGAAGGTTGTCTCCTTGAGACGCTGGCTCAGGGCGATCACGGCCTGTTGATCATCCATGTCGAGCTTTTCGATCTGCACCGGGCCCAGGGCCTTCAACGCATCGGCCTTTTGCGGGTCGCGCACGGTAGCGGTCACCTCCCAGCCGTCCGCCAGCAGTTGCTTGACCAGGCCAAGGCCGAGGCCCCGGGAGGCGCCGATAATCAGTGCGGTTTTTGACGTAGACATGAATGGCTTCCTTTGACGGTGGAGGTTCACGGGGTCAGTGGGCAACGTTGCCCGAGTCGTTGTTGCAACTCCTGGCGCAGTTGTTCGAGTTCAGTGATGCGGGTTTCGATCAGGTTGAGCTTGTCTTGCAGCAGTTGGGTGACGGCGCTGTCGGGGTCTGGAGCTTGCCACAAGGCGCCGACACTGTTGCCAATTTCACTGAGGCTGAAGCCCAGGCGCTGGGCGGTCTTGATGTACAGCACCAACTGCAGCATGTCGGCGGGGTAGTCGCGGTAACCGTTGGCGCTGCGTTGCGCGGCAATCAACCCGCGCTGCTCGTAGAAGCGCAGGGTGTCGCGGCTGACCTGGCTGGCCTGGGCTAATTCGCCGATACGCATGTAGAGAGCTCTGGAGGGCTTGACCCTTGAGCATACTCCAGGCTTTAGCCTGCTGGCTTCTTGAATTGAAGGAACTTGCTGCTATGTGGACTGCACATCAATACCGCCGACTGGTCCGGGCCAGCGGCTGGTATGACCTGATCGTCACCGCCGCGCTGGTCACACCCTGGACGTTTGACCTGCTGCATAACGCCCTGGTGGCGCTGAACCTGCCCGGCGAGCTGCCGCCGTTCGCGCCTGTGCATAGGTTGATGGCCAACCTGATGGGCTCGATTGTCTGCGTGTGGTCGGTGCTGCGAATCCGCGATCCCCAGGCGATTTTTGGTCGCTATGACGCAGCTGGCCGCGTGCTGTTTGCGACCTGGCAGATTTACGCGCTCGCCCACGGTGCCAGTACGGTGTTGGTGGTCGTCGTGGTGTTTGAAGTGCTGTGGGCGATAGCGCAATTAATACCGGTGCGTCGGGCTGTGAATTGATTGAAAAATGATCAGTTGTGCCGGGGCGTTGTGGGCTCTGCCGCCGGGTCACTCTTGCACGGGTTATCCACAGGTTGCTCCACAGGAATTGTGCGCAAGCGTGATCGGTGGGTATAAGCGCTGCGGCCCTTTGTTCTAAAGGACATAACCCGGCTAACTGACTGTTTTTGAGCCGGATTAATACTTTAGTGTGGTGGGCTGAGCAAAAACTGAACAACCGCCTGAAACCCTTGTGACAGAAGGGTTACAGGGGGGTGTGCCCAGGTTATCCACAGGCAGGTGCACAGTAGATGTGGGCAGTTTCAGCGCTGCAGCAGAATGCGTCCGCGGCTCAGGCCGGCGAGTTGGGTTTGCAACGTGTCGATGTGTGCTTCGCCGAGGGCCAATTGCAGGTCGACGCCATTGGCGGTGAAGATTTCTTCTGTCACCAGCCCGCCCAACTCGGCCACCCGTAACTTCACCAGCGGCAGCTCGGCAAAACCACAGGAACAACTCAGCGGCACGCGTTTGATCAGTTCGACGCGCTCGGCTGCTTGCAGGCATTTGTTGGCGCCGCCGCCATAGGCGCGGGCTAGGCCGCCGGTACCCAGTTGAATGCCACCGTACCAGCGGATCACCAACACCACGACCTGGTCGCAATCCTGCGCTTCGATCGCGGCCAGGATCGGTCGCCCGGCCGTGCCGCCGGGTTCGCCATCATCGTTGCTGCGGTATTGATCGCCGAGTTTCCAGGCCCAGCAGTTGTGCGTGGCGTTCAGGTCGCTGTGCTGGTCGATGAAGGCCTGGGCGTCCTGTGGGCTGGCGATGGGGGCGGCGAGGGTAATGAAGCGGCTTTTGCGAATTTCTTCGCGAAATTCGCAAAAGCCGGTAAGCGTGAAAGGCATGGGTAACTTCGTTTAGAGGGCGGGCTTGATGCCACAGCCTTTGAGAATGATGTGGATAAGGTTGGTGCCTGCGTCTTCCATGTCTTGCTTGGTCAGCTTGGTGCGCCCGGTCACGCGGCAGATTTGCGTGGCAAAGTCGGCGTAATGCTGGGTGCTGCCCCACAGCAGGAAGATCAGGTGTACCGGGTCGACGGGGTCCATCTTGCCGGCGTCGATCCAGGCCTGGAACACCGCCGCCCGGCCGCTGAACCAGGCGCGGTAGTCCTGGCTGAAATATTCGGTCAGGCATTCACCGCCGCTGATGATCTCCATCGCGAAGATTCGCGAGGCCTGTGGCTGGCGCCGCGAGAATTCCATCTTGGTGCGGATGTAGCGGGTCAGGGCGGCGGCCGGGTCATCCTCGGCGGTCAGCGTGTTGAACGTGCTGTCCCACAATTCGAGGATGTTGCTGAGCACGGCAATGTACAGCCCCAGCTTGTTGGTGAAGTAGTAGTGCAAGTTGGCTTTCGGCAACCCGGCACTCGCCGCGATGGTGTTCATGCTGGTGCCTTTGTAGCCATGACGGGCGAACTCGTCTTCGGCGGCCTGCAAAATCGCTTGTTCGTTCTTTTGGCGAATGCGGCTTGCAGGTTTTCCGGCGTGGTTGCTGTGGGCAGGAACTTCGAGGCTCATGGAGGTTTCCGTGCAGATCGATGAAGACGACGTGTGCACAGATAACCCACCCTCAAGCCCCAGACAAGTCCCGATACGATAAAACCGTCAAAGCGGTTCCAGAGTGTCGCTTTCCAATGCCCGGTTTGCGGCATCCGCAGTGGCCTTGGGTTCAGGCAGCAACAGGCACAACACAATGGCGGTCAGGCCGCCGCTGGTGATGGCTGAGTCGAACAGGTTCTGCACCAGGGTGGGCATCAGGTGCAGCAGGTTTGGCTGGGCGGCGATCCCCAGGCCGACGCCGAACGATGTGGCGATGATCAGCATGCTGCGTCGATCCAGCGGTGCCTGCGCGAGGATGCGCACGCCGGCGGCGGCCACGCTGCCGAACATCACCAGGGTCGCGCCGCCCAGCACTGGCTTGGGAATTTGTTGCAGCACCGCGCCAATCAGTGGAAACATTCCGAGACAAAACAGCACCACGCCGATGTACAGGCCGACGTAACGGCTGGCGACTCCGGTCAGTTGTATCACACCGTTGTTCTGGGCGAACGTCGTGTTGGGAAAGGCACTGAAGGTGGCGGCGATCATGCAACTGATGCCATCCCCCAGCACGCCACCCTTGAGCCGGCTTATATAGGAAGGACCGCTGATGGGCTGGCGGGCGATCATGCAGTTGGCGGTGAGGTCGCCGACGGTTTCGATGGTGCTGATCAGATAAATCAGCGCCACCGGCAGGAAAGCGCTCCAGTCGAAGTTGAAACCAAAGTGGAACGGTGTAGGCAGGCTGATCAATGGCAAGTCAGGCAGGGCTTGTGGGACGAGTTTGCCGCTGAGCCAGGCGGCGAGGCTGCCTAGCGCCAGGCCGATGATGATCGCGCTGAGGCGAACCCACGGCGTGTTCGAGCGGTTGAGCAGGATGATCGTCAACACCACGAACAGGCCGAGCGCCAGATTGGTCGGGGCGCCGAAGTCCGGCGCGTTGAAGCCGCCGCCCAAGTCAGTGATGCCGACTTTGATCAGGCTGATGCCGATCAGGGTGATGACAATCCCCGTGACCAGTGGCGTGATCACTCTTCTGAGTTGGCCGATAAAGCGGCTCAATATCACCTGCACTGCAGCGCCGAAGAAGCAAATGCCGAAAATCATCGCCAGGATGTCTTCCGGGCTGCCGCCCCGTTGCTTGACCAGAAACCCCGCCGACAACACCGCGCCGAGAAACGCGAAGCTGGTGCCTTGCAGGCAGATCATCCCGGCGCCAATCCCGAACGGCCTACGCGCCTGGATGAAGGTGCCTACACCGGAAACCATCAATGCCATGCTGATCAGGTAGGGCAGGTGGGCGGTCAGGCCCAGGGTGGAGCCGATGATCAGCGGCGGGGTGATGATGCCGACAAAGGCAGCCAACACATGCTGCAATGCAGCAAGCAAGGCGGGCAGTGGTTTGGGGCGGTCGTTGAGGCCGTAGATCAGGTCGCTGGGGCTGGAGGATTCTGGCGGCATGGCGTGGTAACTCATGGCTGACGGTTCTAGGTCACCATGCCTTGCAAAAAGCTGTCCAGTTGCTCAGGTTTTTATGTGAGGCCCGTGCTAGCGCGTTGCGGCCAAGCTTTCGAGGAAGCTTTCCAGCACCAAATGAGGGCGACGGCCCTTGCGCGTGACCGAAGCGAGGCTCAAATCGTAAAAACGCGTGGCCGGTTTCAGCGCGCGCAGTCGGCCTTGTTGTACCCAAAGGCTGGCGTAGTGATCGGGCAGGTAGCCGATGTAGCGGCCTGTCAGGATCAGGAAGGCCATGCCCTCGCGGTCCGAGGCGCTGGCGGTGCAATTGAGTGCCTGGTAGTGAGCCTGGATATCGGCCGGCAAGCGGAAGGTCGGGGCGATGGCGTCCTGGCTGTTGATGCGCTCATCGTCCAGTTGCTTGTCGTCGGCATAAAACAGCGGGTGGCCGACCGCGCAGTAAAGCAGCGAGCGTTCGCTGTACAGCGGCTGGTATTCGAGGCCCGACAAGGCGCTTGCCTGGGGGACTACGCCGACATGCAGGCGGCCATCGAGCACGCCTTGTTCCACTTCATTGGGGGCGATCATGCGGATCTGGATTTGCACGTCTGGCCCCCGCTCCTTCAACTGCGCCAAGGCGTGGGTAATGCGCATGTGGGGCAGGGTGACCAGGTTGTCGGTCAGGCCGATGATCAGTTCGCCGCGCAAATGCTGGTGCAATCCGTTGACCTCAGTGCGAAAACTTTCCAGTGCGCTGAGTAACTGAAGCGCTGACTGATACACCTCGCGTCCTTCCTCGGTCAGGGAAAAACCCGCACGCCCACGCTGGCACAGGCGTAGGCCAAGGCGCTGCTCCAAGTCACTCATCTGCTGGCTGATGGCCGAGCGTCCAATCCCCAGTACGGTTTCCGCCGCCGAGAAGCCACCGCACTCCACCACGCTGCGAAAGATGCGCAACAAGCGGATATCGAAGTCGCTGACTTGGGCCAGTGGGTCGGGTCGACGGCTGCTCATAGTTTAGTGAAGGCCTGACTGAAGGTTAGAAGAGTTGAATTTCACCGACTTTATCCCCGTGGCAATTTAGCTGCAACAACGCTTTTCAAATCCCTACGCTGCCTTTTGCCTTGCGAGGTTTTGCTCATGAACATGCCCGAAAACGCTCCGTCCACCCTGGCCAGCCAATTGAAGCTGGACGCCCACTGGATGCCGTACACCGCCAACCGTAACTTCCATCGTGACCCGCGCCTGATCGTGGCGGCCGAAGGCAGCTGGTTGACCGATGACAAGGGGCGCAAGGTGTACGACTCGCTGTCGGGGCTGTGGACCTGCGGCGCCGGGCATACCCGCAAGGAAATCCAGGAAGCGGTCGCCAAGCAACTGGGCACATTGGACTACTCGCCGGGCTTCCAATACGGTCATCCTTTGTCGTTCCAGCTGGCAGAAAAGATTACCGACCTGACCCCGGGCAACCTGAACCATGTGTTCTTCACCGACTCCGGCTCCGAGTGCGCCGACACTGCGGTGAAGATGGTGCGTGCGTACTGGCGCCTGAAGGGCCAGGCGACCAAGACCAAGATGATTGGCCGTGCCCGTGGTTATCACGGTGTGAACATCGCCGGTACCAGTCTGGGCGGCGTTAACGGTAACCGTAAGATCTTTGGCCAGGGCCTGATGGATGTTGACCATCTGCCTCACACCTTGCTGGCGAGCAATGCGTTTTCCCGTGGCATGCCGGAGCTGGGCGGTATTGCCCTGGCGGATGAGTTGCTCAAGCTGATTGAGTTGCACGATGCGTCGAACATCGCTGCGGTGTTTGTTGAGCCGATGGCGGGTTCCGCTGGCGTGTTGGTGCCGCCGCAGGGTTACCTGAAGCGTCTGCGTGAGATCTGCGATCAACACAACATCCTGTTGGTGTTCGACGAAGTGATCACCGGCTTCGGTCGTACCGGTTCGATGTTTGGCGCCGACAGCTTTGGCGTGACTCCGGACCTGATGTGCATCGCCAAGCAAGTCACCAACGGCGCGATCCCGATGGGCGCGGTGATTGCCAGCACCGAGATTTATCAGACATTCATGAACCAGGCGACGCCAGAGTACGCGGTGGAATTCCCACACGGTTACACCTACTCGGCTCACCCGGTGGCTTGCGCGGCTGGCCTGGCGGCACTCGACCTGCTGCAGAAGGAAAACCTCGTGCAGAGCGTGGCCGAAGTCGCACCGCATTTCGAGAATGCGTTGCACGGCCTGAAGGGCAGCAAGAACGTGATCGATATTCGTAACTATGGCCTGGCCGGTGCGATCCAGATTGCGCCGCGTGATGGTGATGCGATCGTGCGTCCGTTCGAAGCGGGCATGGCACTGTGGAAAGCCGGCTTCTATGTGCGCTTTGGCGGCGACACCCTGCAATTCGGGCCAACCTTCAATAGCAAGCCGCAGGACCTGGATCGCTTGTTCGATGCGGTCGGCGAAGTGCTGAACAAGATCGACTGATTTCTCCTTCTATATAGAACAACTTTTCAGGAGCCCTGCATGAGCCTCATCCAGCATTTGATCAACGGCCAACTGGTGACCGAGAACGGTCGCACGGCTGACGTGTACAACCCGTCGACTGGCCAGGTGATTCACCAGGTGCCGTTGGCCAGCCGTGAAACCATTCAAACTGCCATCGACTCGGCCAAGGCAGCCTTCCCGGCGTGGCGCAACACGCCGCCGGCCAAGCGTGCCCAGGTGATGTTTCGTTTCAAGCAATTGCTGGAACAGAACGAAGCGCGCATCTCCCAGCTGATCAGCGAAGAGCACGGCAAGACGCTGGAAGATGCGGCCGGTGAGTTGAAGCGCGGGATCGAGAACGTGGAGTACGCGTGCTCGGCACCGGAAATCCTCAAGGGCGAGTACAGCCGTAACGTCGGCCCGAACATCGACGCCTGGTCTGATTTCCAGCCGCTGGGTGTGGTGGCCGGCATTACGCCGTTCAACTTCCCGGCCATGGTGCCGTTGTGGATGTACCCGCTGGCGATCGTCTGCGGCAACTGCTTCATCCTCAAGCCGTCGGAGCGTGATCCAAGCTCGACATTGCTGATTGCACAACTGTTGCAGGAAGCTGGCTTGCCTAAAGGCGTGCTGAGCGTGGTGCACGGCGACAAAGGCGCCGTGGATGCACTGATCGAAGCGCCGGAAGTCAAAGCGTTGAGCTTCGTGGGCTCGACGCCGATTGCCGAGTACATCTATTCCGAAGCCACCAAACGCGGCAAGCGCGTACAGGCGCTGGGCGGGGCGAAGAACCATGCGGTGCTGATGCCGGATGCGGATCTGGACAACGCGGTCAGTGCCTTGATGGGCGCGGCGTATGGTTCGTGTGGTGAGCGTTGCATGGCGATCTCTGTTGCCGTGTGTGTCGGCGACCAGGTGGCGGATGCGTTGATCGCCAAGCTGGTGCCGCAGGTCAAGGCGCTGAAGATTGGTGCGGGCACTTCCTGCGGGTTGGACATGGGGCCGCTGGTGACTGGGCAGGCGCGGGATAAAGTCAGTGGCTATATAGAAGAGGGTGTGGCTTCGGGCGCTGAGCTGGTGGTCGACGGTCGTGGCCTGAGTATTGCCGGTCACGAAGAAGGTTTCTTCCTGGGGGGCAGTCTGTTCGATCGTGTGACGCCGGAGATGCGCATCTATAAAGAAGAGATCTTTGGGCCGGTGCTATGTGTGGTGCGGGTGAACAGCCTGGAAGCCGCCATGCAACTGATCAATGATCACGAATACGGCAACGGTACTTGCATCTTCACCCGTGACGGTGAAGCGGCGCGGTTGTTCTGTGACGAGATTGAAGTGGGCATGGTGGGTGTCAACGTGCCGCTGCCGGTGCCGGTGGCGTATCACAGCTTTGGTGGCTGGAAGCGTTCGCTGTTTGGCGACTTGCACGCTTATGGGCCGGATGGGGTGCGTTTCTACACCCGTCGCAAGGCGATTACCCAGCGTTGGCCGCAACGGGCCAGCCATGAAGCGTCGCAGTTTGCCTTTCCCAGCTTGTAAGTTAGCGCAATAGAAGGCCGGCCCCTTGGGGCCGGCCTTTGCTTTTCCGGGCTTTTTTGACCGATATGACAGTATTGTGAAAAAAGGTGTTGACGGCAGATTCTGGAAGTCTATAATTCGCCCCACTTCCGGCGCAGTCGAAACGGAAAACTCCTTGGTAAACAAAGAGTTATGTAGGTTTCGACAGCGAGCTACTTCAGATCATCGAAGCCTGGAAGGAGTTGATAGAGCGGTGTAGTTTGGCTCTGTTAACGGTTCGATCTTCTCGGTCGAAAGCGGAGAAAAAGAGGTGTTGACAGCAGCGTGTAACGCTGTAGAATTCGCCTCCCGCTAACGAGAGATCGGAAGCGCAAGTGGTTGAAGTTACAAAGGAAACTTTGAAAACTTCTGAAAATAATCACTTGACAGCAAATGAGGCTGCTGTAGAATGCGCGCCTCGGTTGAGACGAAAGATCTTAACCAACCGCTCTTTAACAACTGAATCAAGCAATTCGTGTGGGTGCTTGTGGAGTCAGACTGATAGTCAGCAAGATTATCAGCATCACAAGTTACTCCGCGAGAAATCAAAGATGTAACCAACGATTGCTGAGCCAAGTTTAGGGTTTCTTAAAAACCCAAAGATGTTTGAACTGAAGAGTTTGATCATGGCTCAGATTGAACGCTGGCGGCAGGCCTAACACATGCAAGTCGAGCGGTAGAGAGAAGCTTGCTTCTCTTGAGAGCGGCGGACGGGTGAGTAATGCCTAGGAATCTGCCTGGTAGTGGGGGATAACGTCCGGAAACGGACGCTAATACCGCATACGTCCTACGGGAGAAAGCAGGGGACCTTCGGGCCTTGCGCTATCAGATGAGCCTAGGTCGGATTAGCTAGTTGGTGGGGTAATGGCTCACCAAGGCGACGATCCGTAACTGGTCTGAGAGGATGATCAGTCACACTGGAACTGAGACACGGTCCAGACTCCTACGGGAGGCAGCAGTGGGGAATATTGGACAATGGGCGAAAGCCTGATCCAGCCATGCCGCGTGTGTGAAGAAGGTCTTCGGATTGTAAAGCACTTTAAGTTGGGAGGAAGGGCAGTAAATTAATACTTTGCTGTTTTGACGTTACCGACAGAATAAGCACCGGCTAACTCTGTGCCAGCAGCCGCGGTAATACAGAGGGTGCAAGCGTTAATCGGAATTACTGGGCGTAAAGCGCGCGTAGGTGGTTCGTTAAGTTGGATGTGAAATCCCCGGGCTCAACCTGGGAACTGCATTCAAAACTGACGAGCTAGAGTATGGTAGAGGGTGGTGGAATTTCCTGTGTAGCGGTGAAATGCGTAGATATAGGAAGGAACACCAGTGGCGAAGGCGACCACCTGGACTGATACTGACACTGAGGTGCGAAAGCGTGGGGAGCAAACAGGATTAGATACCCTGGTAGTCCACGCCGTAAACGATGTCAACTAGCCGTTGGGAGCCTTGAGCTCTTAGTGGCGCAGCTAACGCATTAAGTTGACCGCCTGGGGAGTACGGCCGCAAGGTTAAAACTCAAATGAATTGACGGGGGCCCGCACAAGCGGTGGAGCATGTGGTTTAATTCGAAGCAACGCGAAGAACCTTACCAGGCCTTGACATCCAATGAACTTTCTAGAGATAGATTGGTGCCTTCGGGAACATTGAGACAGGTGCTGCATGGCTGTCGTCAGCTCGTGTCGTGAGATGTTGGGTTAAGTCCCGTAACGAGCGCAACCCTTGTCCTTAGTTACCAGCACGTAATGGTGGGCACTCTAAGGAGACTGCCGGTGACAAACCGGAGGAAGGTGGGGATGACGTCAAGTCATCATGGCCCTTACGGCCTGGGCTACACACGTGCTACAATGGTCGGTACAGAGGGTTGCCAAGCCGCGAGGTGGAGCTAATCCCAGAAAACCGATCGTAGTCCGGATCGCAGTCTGCAACTCGACTGCGTGAAGTCGGAATCGCTAGTAATCGCGAATCAGAATGTCGCGGTGAATACGTTCCCGGGCCTTGTACACACCGCCCGTCACACCATGGGAGTGGGTTGCACCAGAAGTAGCTAGTCTAACCTTCGGGAGGACGGTTACCACGGTGTGATTCATGACTGGGGTGAAGTCGTAACAAGGTAGCCGTAGGGAACCTGCGGCTGGATCACCTCCTTAATCGACGACATCAGCTGCTCCATAAGTTCCCACACGAATTGCTTGATTCATTGAAGAAGACGATAAAGAAGCAGCCCGAAATTGGGTCTGTAGCTCAGTTGGTTAGAGCGCACCCCTGATAAGGGTGAGGTCGGCAGTTCGAATCTGCCCAGACCCACCAATTTTGTGTGGGAAACGCCTGTAGAAATACGGGGCCATAGCTCAGCTGGGAGAGCGCCTGCCTTGCACGCAGGAGGTCAACGGTTCGATCCCGTTTGGCTCCACCACTAACTGCTTCTGTCATGAAAGCTTAGAAATGAGCATTCCATCAATGCGATGGTGAATGTTGATTTCTAGTCTTTGATTAGATCGTTCTTTAAAAATTTGGGTATGTGATAGAAAGATAGACTGAACGTTACTTTCACTGGTAACGGATCAGGCTAAGGTAAAATTTGTGAGTTCTCTTAGTTGAGAAATTCGAATTTTCGGCGAATGTCGTCTTCACAGTATAACCAGATTGCTTGGGGTTATATGGTCAAGTGAAGAAGCGCATACGGTGGATGCCTTGGCAGTCAGAGGCGATGAAAGACGTGGTAGCCTGCGAAAAGCTTCGGGGAGTCGGCAAACAGACTTTGATCCGGAGATGTCTGAATGGGGGAACCCAGCCATCATAAGATGGTTACCTTACACTGAATACATAGGTGTATGGAGCGAACCATGGGAACTGAAACATCTAAGTACCCTGAGGAAAAGAAATCAACCGAGATTCCCTTAGTAGTGGCGAGCGAACGGGGACTAGCCCTTAAGTGGCTTTGAGATTAGCGGAACGCTCTGGAAAGTGCGGCCATAGTGGGTGATAGCCCTGTACGCGAAAATCTCTTAGTCATGAAATCGAGTAGGACGGAGCACGAGAAACTTTGTCTGAATATGGGGGGACCATCCTCCAAGGCTAAATACTACTGACTGACCGATAGTGAACTAGTACCGTGAGGGAAAGGCGAAAAGAACCCCGGAGAGGGGAGTGAAATAGATCCTGAAACCGTATGCGTACAAGCAGTGGGAGCAGACTTTGTTCTGTGACTGCGTACCTTTTGTATAATGGGTCAGCGACTTATTTTCAGTGGCGAGCTTAACCGAATAGGGGAGGCGTAGCGAAAGCGAGTCTTAATAGGGCGTCTAGTCGCTGGGAATAGACCCGAAACCGGGCGATCTATCCATGGGCAGGTTGAAGGTTGGGTAACACTAACTGGAGGACCGAACCGACTACCGTTGAAAAGTTAGCGGATGACCTGTGGATCGGAGTGAAAGGCTAATCAAGCTCGGAGATAGCTGGTTCTCCTCGAAAGCTATTTAGGTAGCGCCTCATGTATCACTGTAGGGGGTAGAGCACTGTTTCGGCTAGGGGGTCATCCCGACTTACCAAACCGATGCAAACTCCGAATACCTACAAGTGCCGAGCATGGGAGACACACGGCGGGTGCTAACGTCCGTCGTGAAAAGGGAAACAACCCAGACCGTCAGCTAAGGTCCCAAAGTTATGGTTAAGTGGGAAACGATGTGGGAAGGCTTAGACAGCTAGGAGGTTGGCTTAGAAGCAGCCACCCTTTAAAGAAAGCGTAATAGCTCACTAGTCGAGTCGGCCTGCGCGGAAGATGTAACGGGGCTCAAACCATACACCGAAGCTACGGGTATCATCTTCGGATGATGCGGTAGAGGAGCGTTCTGTAAGCCTGTGAAGGTGAGTTGAGAAGCTTGCTGGAGGTATCAGAAGTGCGAATGCTGACATGAGTAACGATAATGGGTGTGAAAAACACCCACGCCGAAAGACCAAGGTTTCCTGCGCAACGTTAATCGACGCAGGGTTAGTCGGTCCCTAAGGCGAGGCTGAAAAGCGTAGTCGATGGAAAACAGGTTAATATTCCTGTACTTCTGGTTATTGCGATGGAGGGACGGAGAAGGCTAGGCCAGCTTGGCGTTGGTTGTCCAAGTTTAAGGTGGTAGGCTGGAATCTTAGGTAAATCCGGGATTCTAAGGCCGAGAGCTGATGACGAGTTAACTTTTAGTTAACGAAGTGGTTGATGCCATGCTTCCAAGAAAAGCTTCTAAGCTTCAGGTAACTAGGAACCGTACCCCAAACCGACACAGGTGGTTGGGTAGAGAATACCAAGGCGCTTGAGAGAACTCGGGTGAAGGAACTAGGCAAAATGGCACCGTAACTTCGGGAGAAGGTGCGCCGGTGAGGGTGAAGGACTTGCTCCGTAAGCTCATGCCGGTCGAAGATACCAGGCCGCTGCGACTGTTTATTAAAAACACAGCACTCTGCAAACACGAAAGTGGACGTATAGGGTGTGACGCCTGCCCGGTGCCGGAAGGTTAATTGATGGGGTTAGCTAACGCGAAGCTCTTGATCGAAGCCCCGGTAAACGGCGGCCGTAACTATAACGGTCCTAAGGTAGCGAAATTCCTTGTCGGGTAAGTTCCGACCTGCACGAATGGCGTAACGATGGCGGCGCTGTCTCCACCCGAGACTCAGTGAAATTGAAATCGCTGTGAAGATGCAGTGTATCCGCGGCTAGACGGAAAGACCCCGTGAACCTTTACTATAGCTTTGCACTGGACTTTGAATTTGCTTGTGTAGGATAGGTGGGAGGCTTTGAAGCGTGGACGCCAGTTCGCGTGGAGCCAACCTTGAAATACCACCCTGGCAACTTTGAGGTTCTAACTCAGGTCCGTTATCCGGATCGAGGACAGTGTATGGTGGGTAGTTTGACTGGGGCGGTCTCCTCCTAAAGAGTAACGGAGGAGTACGAAGGTGCGCTCAGACCGGTCGGAAATCGGTCGTAGAGTATAAAGGCAAAAGCGCGCTTGACTGCGAGACAGACACGTCGAGCAGGTACGAAAGTAGGTCTTAGTGATCCGGTGGTTCTGTATGGAAGGGCCATCGCTCAACGGATAAAAGGTACTCCGGGGATAACAGGCTGATACCGCCCAAGAGTTCATATCGACGGCGGTGTTTGGCACCTCGATGTCGGCTCATCACATCCTGGGGCTGAAGCCGGTCCCAAGGGTATGGCTGTTCGCCATTTAAAGTGGTACGCGAGCTGGGTTTAGAACGTCGTGAGACAGTTCGGTCCCTATCTGCCGTGGACGTTTGAGATTTGAGAGGGGCTGCTCCTAGTACGAGAGGACCGGAGTGGACGAACCTCTGGTGTTCCGGTTGTCACGCCAGTGGCATTGCCGGGTAGCTATGTTCGGAATAGATAACCGCTGAAAGCATCTAAGCGGGAAACTAGCCTCAAGATGAGATCTCACTGGAACCTTGAGTTCCCTGAAGGGCCGTCGAAGACTACGACGTTGATAGGTTGGGTGTGTAAGCGCTGTGAGGCGTTGAGCTAACCAATACTAATTGCCCGTGAGGCTTGACCATATAACACCCAAGCAATTTGCTGACCTGAAAAGGCACCAGATTGCGGTGTGTGAAGACGAAATGAACCGAAAGTTCGATTCTTGCAAACACCGAAAGCTGTCACATACCCAATTTGCTGAAGCGAGGCCAACTGGCCACGACTCAGTACCCGAATTTCTTGACGACCATAGAGCATTGGAACCACCTGATCCCATCCCGAACTCAGCAGTGAAACGATGCATCGCCGATGGTAGTGTGGGGTTTCCCCATGTGAGAGTAGGTCATCGTCAAGATTAAATTCCAGAACCCCTGATTGCTAACGCGATCAGGGGTTTTGTTTTGGGCGGTTGAAAAGTGTTGCGACCGTCTTCAGGTATCTTCAATGCCAAAGTCTTGCCTTTCTATGCAATGGCCTTATGCATGGCTATTATGCCTGCCTCATTGTGAGGCGAGACTTGCATGCTGACGTTGTTGAAACTTCTAAAAGATGGTCGATTCCACTCCGGGGAAGCTCTTGGTGCTGCCTTGGGTGTCAGTCGCAGTGCTGTGTGGAAGCAGCTTCAGCATCTCGAGGCAGAATTGAATCTACCCATCCATAAAGTCCGCGGTCGGGGGTATCAGTTGGCTTCGCCTCTGGTGTTCTTAAATGCTGACGAAATTGGTCGGCATGTGCCTGTTCCTGCATGGCCTGTTTATATCTTTGACTCCATTGACTCTACCAATGCCGAGGCATTGCGCCTTATCGAGGCGGGCCGCACCGCGCCGTTTCTCGTGCTTTCAGAGCAGCAAACTGCCGGCAGGGGAAGGCGAGGGCGGAAGTGGATCAGTCCTTTCGCTCAAAACGTCTACTACAGTCTCGTGCTGCGGATCGATGGCGGTATGCGCCAGTTGGAGGGCCTAAGCCTGGTAGTCGGATTGGCGGTTATGCAGGCGCTGCGGGATGCGGGGGTTCGCAATGCCGGGTTGAAGTGGCCAAATGACGTTTTGGTGGAGCAGAAAAAGATCGCCGGGATTCTCCTGGAGCTGGTTGGTGATCCTGCTGATGTCTGCCACGTCGTCCTGGGTATCGGCATTAATGTGAATATGCAGAAGGCCGAAGAGGTCGATCAGCAATGGACCTCCGTACAGTTGGAGACCGGCAGTGCTGTTGATCGTAACTACCTGGTAGCGCGTCTTGGCGTGCAACTGCAGGCTTATCTTGATCGCCACCAGGCTTCCGGTTTTTCCACCATCCAGAGTGAATGGGAGCAGAGCCATCTGTGGCAGGGTCGATCGGTGTCGCTCATCGCGGGTGTGAATCAGATTGATGGAGTGGTATTGGGGATCGACGGGCAGGGTGCGCTACGGTTGAGCGTGGATGGTGTTGAAAAAGTATATAGCGGTGGTGAGCTAAGCCTGAGGTTGCGTGATGATTCTTGAGCTCGACTGTGGGAATAGCTTTATAAAATGGCGAGTGCTTGAGTCGGATAGGGCGCGCATCTTTGCAGAGGGCGTCGTCGGGTCGGATGCCTCTCTGATCGATAGCCTGTTCGCGCTCACGGGGCTCGCGTTAAAGGATTGCCGCTTAGTGAGTGTTCGTGCCTCGGATGAGACGAATCAACTGGTCGCTACCCTGGTAAAAGCGTTTGGCGTCAACGTGCTCTGCGCCGCTTCAGCAAGGCAGATGGGCGGGGTGCGGAATGGGTATGAAGATTTCGAACGCCTGGGCCTGGATCGCTGGCTCGCTATGTTGGGCGGTTTTCAGTTGGCGTCGGGCGCGTGCCTGGTGCTCGATTTTGGCACCGCAGCGACCGCGGACTTCATTGCCGCGGACGGCGAGCACCTCGGAGGCTTTATTTGTCCTGGTATGCCGCTTATGCGTAACCAGTTACGAACGCATACCCGCAAAATACGCTATGACGATATTGCCGCTGAGCGTGCCCTTGAGGCCCTGTCTCCGGGCCGCACAACTGTAGAGGCGGTAGAGCGCGGCTGTACGCTTATGCTGAGAGGGTTCGTGCTCACTCAGTTGGAGTTGGCTCGTAGCTATTGGGGGGCTGACTTCACCGTCTTCCTTACCGGTGGAGATGCCGAGCTGGTGGCGGATGCGGTGCCTCACGGAAGGCTCGTCCCTGATCTGGTTTTTGTTGGCTTGGCGATGGCTTGCCCTTTGTCCTGAGGTTTTTATGCGTTGGCTGTTTCTGCTTTTGCTGGTCCTCAATGTCTTCTATTACATCTGGCATCAGCAGGAAGCACCGTTGAGGGCTAAAGATGTCACGCCTTTGGCACTCTACCGGGGGTCTCAGCAAGACATCCGGCTGTTAAGCGAGTCGGCTGATGCCATGGTGCGGCGAGACAGGGTAAAAGCGCCTGAGGCGCCGGCTGCGTGCCTGTACATCGGCGGCCTGGCTGATCAAAAAGAGGTTCAGTCCGTTGAGCAGCGCCTCACAAGCCTGGATATCAAGGTCAAACTGCAATCGCTGAACCTGCCTGATGCGCCGGGATACTGGCTGCGAGTCGCCCCTGAAAGCCGGCGCCTGGCCGATGATCTGCCCTTTGAAAACCTTGCTAATGAATTCAATGAGTTAAAACATAAAATAATGCCGTGCGAAGGCATTGCAACCTTCGAATAGTTTGCATAGAATGGCGCCCGCTTCGCAGTGAAGACCTTTTGGGTCAACAAGGTGAAGCGAAGGTCAACGCAGCTAACCTCATATTTTTTAATGAGAAAATGCTTGACAGAAGGCTGGCATGATGTAGAATGCCGGCTCGCTTAGGAGGGGTTCCCGAGCGGCCAAAGGGATCAGACTGTAAATCTGACGTCTACGACTTCGAAGGTTCGAATCCTTCCCCCTCCACCATTTTAGCGTGAGCTGCAAGCTCCGCGGGTATAGTTTAGTGGTAGAACCTCAGCCTTCCAAGCTGATGATGCGGGTTCGATTCCCGCTACCCGCTCCAAGTTTGCAGGTTGTGCAAGTTGTTTCGCTCTTGTAGCTCAGTTGGTAGAGCACACCCTTGGTAAGGGTGAGGTCAGCGGTTCAAATCCGCTCAAGAGCTCCATATAACAAGGCAGATATGAAAATATCTGCCTTTGTTTTAACAGCTGCCTCTGATTGATTCCGCTCTCTTTCGCTGTCTTGTTTGGGTTGGTTTCGGGTCTGCAGGGGTTTGTTGTTGTAAAGTCTTTTTCAGATCGGCATAATTGTCGGCCTGATTTTGTTTTAGGTCAGTAGCTCAATTGGCAGAGCGACGGTCTCCAAAACCGTAGGTTGGGGGTTCGATTCCCTCCTGACCTGCCAGATTCACTTGGTGTATCTGGCTTTCTTTTCACAGGATCTTCATAGATGACTCCTAAGGCTGAAGCTCAAGGCTCTCGCTTCGATCTGCTCAAGTGGCTGGTAGTAGTCGCTATTGTGGTCGTAGGCGTTGTTGGCAACCAGTACTACTCTGCGTCGCCGATCCTGTACCGTGTCCTCGCATTGCTCGCCCTTGCTGCTGTCGCTGCCTTTGTTGGCCTGCAGACTGCAAAAGGCAAGTCGTTTGCGGTCCTGGTGAAGGAAGCTCGTACCGAGATCCGTAAAGTCGTTTGGCCGACTCGCCAAGAAACCACGCAGACCACGTTGATCGTGGTAGCTGTTGTTCTGGTTATGGCGTTGCTGTTGTGGGGGCTTGATTCCCTGCTCGGCTGGCTTGTTTCCTTGATTGTTGGCTAAGGGTGTCCCGTGGCTAAGCGTTGGTACGTTGTGCATGCTTACTCGGGTTACGAGAAGCATGTCATGCGCTCTTTGCTAGAGCGCGTAAAGCTGGCAGGCATGGAAGATGGCTTCGGCGAAATTCTGGTTCCCACTGAAGAAGTGGTTGAGATGCGTAATGGCCAGAAACGCAAAAGCGAGCGCAAGTTCTTCCCTGGCTACGTGCTGGTTCAAATGGACATGAATGAGGGTACTTGGCACTTGGTCAAGGACACTCCTCGCGTCATGGGTTTCATCGGCGGTACCGCTGATAAACCTGCTCCGATCACCGACAAAGAAGCAGAAGCGATTCTGCGGCGTGTTGCTGATGGCAGCGACAAACCCAAGCCGAAGACGTTGTTCGAGCCGGGTGAGGTTGTTCGTGTCACTGACGGTCCGTTTGCAGATTTTAACGGCACTGTTGAAGAAGTTAACTACGAAAAGAGCCGGATCCAAGTGGCAGTGCTCATTTTCGGTCGCTCTACTCCGGTAGAGCTAGAGTTCAGCCAGGTCGAAAAAGTCTAGCTGAGCAAGCATCCCAACCCCGCAGCCTTAGGCTGTGGGGTTTTGTCGTCACTGGGATAAACGCGCAAGTAACCGGGGAGCCTTTCGAGGCGTTCGAACCCGTAATTGGAGTGCCTCATGGCCAAGAAGATTACCGCTTACATCAAGCTGCAAGTGAAGGCCGCTCAGGCCAACCCAAGCCCACCTGTTGGTCCAGCTCTGGGTCAGCACGGCGTGAACATCATGGAATTCTGCAAGGCCTTCAACGCCCGTACTCAGGGTATTGAACCAGGTCTGCCGACTCCAGTGATCATCACTGTATACAGCGACCGTAGCTTCACCTTCGAAACCAAGTCGACCCCGGCTTCGGTTCTGTTGAAGAAAGCTGCTGGTCTGACTAGCGGTTCCGCTCGTCCTAACACCGTTAAGGTTGGCACCGTGACCCGTGCTCAGCTGGAAGAAATCGCGAAAACCAAAAACGCGGATCTGACTGCAGCTGATATGGATGCAGCCGTGCGTACCATCGCCGGTTCTGCTCGTAGCATGGGCCTTAACGTGGAGGGTGTGTAATGGCTAAGCTGACCAAGCGCCAAAAGGCTATCGCTGGCAAAATCGAAGCGGGCAAGTCCTACAACTTTGTAGACGCTGCTGCTCTGCTGACTGAGCTGTCGACTGTCAAGTTCAGCGAGTCTGTTGACGTTGCTGTAAACCTGGGCGTTGACCCACGTAAATCCGACCAGGTCGTTCGTAGCGCTACTGTGCTGCCACACGGTACTGGCAAGACTGTACGTGTAGCTGTCTTCACCCAAGGCCCGGCAGCTGAAGCTGCTCTGGCCGCCGGCGCTGATCGCGTTGGCATGGACGACCTGGCTGCCGAAATGAAAGGCGGCGACCTGAACTATGACGTCGTCATTGCTTCCCCGGATGCAATGCGCGTTGTAGGTCAGTTGGGTCAGATCCTCGGTCCACGTGGTCTGATGCCTAACCCTAAAGTCGGCACCGTAACTCCAGACGTAGCTACCGCGGTTAAAAACGCCAAGGCTGGTCAGGTTCGTTATCGCACCGACAAAAACGGCATCATTCACACCTCCGTTGGCAAAGTCGGCTTTGATGCCGTCAAGCTGAAGGAAAACGTTGAAGCCCTGATCGCTGATCTGAAGCGTATCAAGCCAGCTTCCTCGAAAGGTATCTACGTCAAGCGCGTTACCCTGAGCACCACTATGGGCCCAGGTCTGGTCATCGACCAAGGCTCGCTGGACGTATAAGACACAAATTGGCGCAAGTAATTGTGCCAATTGAAAAATTGGGGTCCCTGCCTGGCGGGGGCTATCCAAGACCGTAGGCGACGCAAGTCTTAAACCACAAGCCTACGCAGATGGTGCTCCCGGTTCCTTACCGAATCAGACACCAAAACGACATCCGGCCCAGGCCAGATGAAACGGTAACAAGCAGGAGTTAAACCCGTGGCAATTAATCTCGAAGACAAGAAGGCCATCGTCGCTGAAGTCAACGAGGCTGCCAAAGCTGCTCTGTCCGCTGTCGTGGCTGATGCCCGTGGTGTGACAGTAGGCGCTATGACCGGACTCCGTAAAGAGGCTCGTGAAGCTGGCGTATACGTACGTGTTGTACGTAACACCCTGCTCAAGCGCGCTGTTGCTGACACTGAATACAGTGTCCTCAACGACGTGTTCACCGGCCCGACTCTGATCGCGTTCTCCAAAGAACATCCAGGCGCTGCTGCCCGTTTGTTCAAAGAATTCGCCAAGAGTCAGGATAAGTTCGAGATCAAGGCAGCTGCGTTCGAGGGCAAGTTCCTCGCAGCTAACCAAATCGACGTACTGGCAACACTGCCGACCCGTAACGAAGCTATTTCTCAGCTGATGAGCGTGATTCAAGGCGCTACCAGCAAGTTGGCTCGTACTCTGGCCGCAGTTCGCGAGCAAAAAGAAGCTGCCGCAGCCTAAGGCTGAGCATCTCCTCTCGCGTATTTTTGTTTATTTCGATGGCCGCGTAGGCCGTCCCCCAATTCAGGAATTACAGCAATGTCTATCTCCCAAGACGATATCCTCAACGCCGTAGCTGAAATGTCGGTTCTGCAGGTTGTTGAGCTGATCAAAGCTTTCGAAGAAAAATTCGGTGTTTCCGCTGCCGCTGCTTCGGCTGGCCCAGCTGTTGCTGCTGTTGCTGCTGAAGAGCAAACCGAATTCAACGTCATGCTGCTGGAAGCTGGCGAGAAGAAAGTAAACGTGATCAAGGCAGTACGTGAACTGACCGGTCTGGGCCTGAAAGAAGCCAAGGCAGTAGTTGACGGCGCCCCTGCCCAGGTTCTGGAAGCAGTGTCGAAAGACGCAGCTGACAAAGCTAAAGCAGTGCTGGAAGAAGCAGGCGCTAAAGTCGAGCTGAAGTAAGCATCGACCTTGCGTCTCCAGCCCAAGCGTTAAGCTGAAGGCTGATGGCTGGTGGCTCTTGCCACCGGCCTTTTTCCGTTATTGGCAATCGACTCGGTCGTCGCCTCTAACGCGCTGTAACCACCCGATGCGGTGGCGCAAACCATGGGGTTTGCAAGATTTTCTGGCTGCTCCCGTCGGGAGGGGCCAAACAAGCAGGTGACCAAGCTGGGGAACGCTGATGGCTTACTCATATACTGAGAAAAAACGTATCCGCAAGGACTTTAGCAAGTTGCCGGACGTCATGGATGTCCCGTACCTTCTGGCTATCCAGCTGGATTCGTATCGTGAATTCTTGCAGGCGGGAGCGACCAAAGATCAGTTCCGCGACGTGGGCCTGCATGCGGCCTTCAAATCCGTTTTCCCGATCATCAGCTACTCCGGCAATGCTGCGCTGGAGTACGTCGGTTATCGCCTGGGCGAGCCGGCATTTGATGTCAAAGAATGCGTGTTGCGCGGTGTTACGTACGCCGTACCTTTGCGGGTAAAAGTCCGTCTGATCATCTTCGACAAAGAGTCGTCGAACAAAGCGATCAAGGACATCAAAGAGCAAGAAGTCTACATGGGTGAAATTCCCCTGATGACTGAGAACGGTACCTTCGTTATCAACGGTACCGAGCGCGTTATCGTTTCCCAGCTGCACCGTTCCCCGGGCGTGTTCTTCGACCACGACCGCGGCAAGACGCACAGCTCCGGCAAGCTCCTGTACTCCGCGCGGATCATTCCGTACCGTGGTTCGTGGTTGGACTTCGAGTTCGACCCGAAAGACTGCGTGTTCGTGCGTATCGACCGTCGTCGCAAGCTGCCGGCCTCGGTACTGCTGCGCGCGCTCGGCTATACCACTGAGCAAGTGCTGGATGCCTTCTACACCACTAACGTATTCCACCTGAGCGGCGAAACCCTCAGCCTGGAACTGGTGCCTCAGCGCCTGCGTGGTGAGATTGCCGTTCTGGACATCCAGGACGACAAGGGCAAGGTCATCGTTGAAGCCGGCCGCCGTATTACCGCGCGCCACATCAACCAGATCGAAAAAGCCGGTATCAAGACGTTGGAAGTGCCTCTGGACTACGTCCTGGGTCGCACCACCGCCAAGGTCATCGTGCACCCGGCCACCGGCGAAATTCTGGCTGAATGCAACACCGAGCTGAACACCGAGATCCTGGCGAAAATCGCCAAGTCCCAGGTTGTTCGCATCGAGACCCTGTACACCAACGACATCGACTGCGGTCCGTTCGTCTCCGACACCCTGAAGATCGACTCCACCAGCAACCAATTGGAAGCGCTGGTCGAGATCTATCGCATGATGCGTCCTGGCGAGCCACCAACCAAAGACGCTGCCGAGACCCTGTTCAACAACCTGTTCTTCAGCCCTGAGCGCTATGACCTGTCTGCGGTCGGCCGGATGAAGTTCAACCGTCGTATCGGTCGTACCGAGATCGAAGGTTCGGGCGTGTTGTGCAAGGAAGACATCGTCGCGGTACTGAAGACCCTGGTCGACATCCGTAACGGTAAAGGCATCGTCGATGACATCGACCACCTGGGTAACCGTCGTGTTCGCTGCGTAGGCGAAATGGCCGAGAACCAGTTCCGCGTTGGCCTGGTACGTGTTGAACGTGCGGTCAAAGAGCGTCTGTCGATGGCCGAAAGCGAAGGCCTGATGCCGCAAGACTTGATCAACGCCAAGCCAGTGGCTGCGGCGGTGAAAGAGTTCTTTGGCTCCAGCCAGCTCTCGCAGTTCATGGACCAGAACAACCCGCTCTCCGAGATCACCCACAAGCGCCGTGTTTCCGCACTGGGCCCGGGCGGTCTGACCCGTGAGCGTGCAGGCTTTGAAGTTCGTGACGTACACCCGACTCACTACGGTCGTGTATGCCCGATTGAAACGCCGGAAGGTCCGAACATCGGCCTGATCAACTCCCTGGCTGCTTATGCGCGCACCAACCAGTACGGTTTCCTCGAGAGCCCGTACCGTGTGGTGAAAGACGCACTGGTCACCGATGAGATCGTGTTCCTGTCCGCCATCGAAGAAGCTGATCACGTGATCGCTCAGGCTTCGGCCACGATGAACGACAAGAAAATGCTGATCGACGAGCTGGTAGCTGTTCGTCACTTGAACGAGTTCACCGTCAAGGCGCCGGAAGACGTCACCTTGATGGACGTATCGCCGAAGCAGGTAGTTTCGGTTGCAGCGTCGCTGATCCCGTTCCTGGAGCACGATGACGCCAACCGTGCGTTGATGGGTTCCAACATGCAGCGTCAGGCTGTACCCACCCTGCGTGCTGACAAGCCGCTGGTAGGTACCGGCATGGAGCGTAACGTAGCCCGTGACTCCGGCGTTTGCGTCGTGGCTCGTCGTGGCGGCGTGATCGACTCCGTTGATGCCAGCCGTATCGTGGTTCGTGTTGCCGATGACGAAGTTGAAACTGGCGAAGCCGGTGTCGACATCTACAACCTGACCAAATACACCCGCTCCAACCAGAACACCTGCATCAACCAGCGTCCGCTGGTGAGCAAAGGTGATCGGGTTCAGCGCAGCGACATCATGGCAGACGGTCCGTCCACCGATATGGGTGAGCTGGCACTGGGTCAGAACATGCGCATCGCGTTCATGGCCTGGAACGGTTACAACTTCGAAGACTCCATCTGCCTGTCCGAGCGTGTGGTTCAGGAAGATCGCTTCACCACGATCCACATTCAGGAACTGACCTGTGTGGCACGTGACACCAAGCTTGGGCCAGAGGAAATCACTGCAGACATCCCGAACGTGGGTGAGGCTGCACTGAACAAGCTGGACGAAGCCGGTATCGTTTACGTAGGTGCTGAAGTTGGCGCAGGCGACATTCTGGTAGGTAAGGTCACTCCGAAAGGCGAGACCCAACTGACTCCGGAAGAGAAGCTGTTGCGTGCCATCTTCGGCGAAAAAGCCAGCGACGTTAAAGACACCTCCCTGCGTGTACCTACCGGTACCAAGGGTACTGTCATCGACGTACAGGTCTTCACCCGTGACGGCGTTGAGCGTGATGCTCGTGCACTGTCCATCGAGAAGACTCAACTCGACGAGATCCGCAAGGACCTGAACGAAGAGTTCCGTATCGTTGAAGGCGCGACCTTCGAACGTCTGCGTTCCGCCCTGGTAGGCCACAAGGCTGAAGGCGGCGCAGGTCTGAAGAAAGGTCAGGACATCACCGACGAAGTACTCGACGGTCTTGAGCACGGTCAGTGGTTCAAACTGCGCATGGCTGAAGATGCTCTGAACGAGCAGCTCGAGAAGGCCCAGGCCTACATCGTTGATCGTCGCCGTCTGCTGGACGACAAGTTCGAAGACAAGAAGCGCAAACTGCAGCAGGGCGATGACCTGGCTCCAGGCGTGCTGAAAATCGTCAAGGTTTACCTGGCAATCCGTCGCCGCATCCAGCCGGGCGACAAGATGGCCGGTCGTCACGGTAACAAAGGTGTGGTCTCCGTGATCATGCCGGTTGAAGACATGCCGCACGATGCCAATGGCACCCCGGTCGACGTCGTCCTCAACCCGTTGGGCGTACCTTCGCGTATGAACGTTGGTCAGATCCTTGAAACCCACCTGGGCCTCGCGGCCAAAGGTCTGGGCGAGAAGATCAACCGTATGATCGAAGAGCAGCGCAAGGTTGCTGACCTGCGCAAGTTCCTGCACGAGATCTACAACGAGATCGGCGGTCGCAACGAAGAGCTGGACACCTTCTCCGACCAGGAAATCCTGGATCTGGCGAAGAACCTGCGCGGCGGCGTTCCAATGGCTACCCCGGTGTTCGACGGTGCCAAGGAAAGCGAAATCAAGGCCATGCTGAAACTGGCAGACCTGCCGGAAAGCGGCCAGATGCAGCTGTTCGACGGCCGTACCGGCAACAAGTTTGAGCGCCCGGTTACTGTTGGCTACATGTACATGCTGAAGCTGAACCACTTGGTAGACGACAAGATGCACGCTCGTTCTACCGGTTCGTACAGCCTGGTTACCCAGCAGCCGCTGGGTGGTAAGGCTCAGTTCGGTGGTCAGCGTTTCGGGGAGATGGAGGTCTGGGCACTGGAAGCATACGGTGCTGCTTACACTCTGCAAGAAATGCTCACAGTGAAGTCGGACGATGTGAACGGTCGGACCAAGATGTACAAAAACATCGTGGACGGCGATCACCGTATGGAGCCGGGCATGCCCGAGTCCTTCAACGTGTTGATCAAAGAAATTCGTTCCCTCGGCATCGATATCGATCTGGAAACCGAATAACACGTGACGCGAATCGAGAGCGGGGCTGTTTAGTCCGCTCTCTGCTCCGCCAGGAGGAAAGGCCTTGAAAGACCTACTGAATTTGCTGAAAAACCAGGGTCAAGTCGAAGAGTTCGACGCCATCCGTATTGGATTGGCATCGCCTGAGATGATCCGTTCGTGGTCGTTCGGTGAAGTTAAAAAGCCGGAAACCATCAACTACCGTACGTTCAAACCAGAACGTGACGGCCTGTTCTGCGCCAAGATCTTTGGCCCGGTAAAGGATTACGAGTGCCTGTGCGGTAAGTACAAGCGCTTGAAGCACCGTGGTGTGATCTGCGAGAAGTGCGGCGTTGAAGTTGCACTGGCCAAGGTTCGTCGTGAGCGCATGGCGCACATCGAACTGGCTTCGCCGGTTGCCCACATCTGGTTCCTGAAATCGCTGCCGTCCCGTATCGGCTTGCTGATGGACATGACCCTGCGTGATATCGAACGCGTTCTCTACTTCGAGAGCTATGTCGTTATCGACCCAGGCATGACCACCCTTGAAAAAGGTCAGCTGCTGAACGACGAGCAGTACTTCGAAGCGCTGGAAGAGTTCGGCGACGATTTCGATGCCCGCATGGGTGCCGAAGCTGTCCGTGAGCTGCTGCACGCTATCGACCTGGAACACGAGATTGGCCGCCTGCGTGAAGAAATTCCGCAAACCAACTCCGAAACCAAGATCAAGAAACTGTCCAAGCGTCTGAAGTTGATGGAAGCCTTCCAGGGTTCCGGCAACTTGCCAGAGTGGATGGTGCTGACCGTTCTGCCGGTTCTGCCGCCAGACCTGCGTCCGCTGGTACCGTTGGATGGCGGTCGCTTCGCGACTTCCGACCTCAACGACCTGTACCGTCGCGTGATCAACCGTAACAACCGCTTGAAGCGTCTGCTCGACCTGTCCGCTCCGGACATCATCGTGCGCAACGAAAAGCGTATGTTGCAAGAAGCTGTCGATGCTCTGCTCGACAACGGTCGTCGTGGCCGCGCTATCACCGGTTCGAACAAGCGTCCTCTGAAATCCCTGGCTGACATGATCAAGGGTAAGCAAGGTCGTTTCCGTCAGAACTTGCTCGGTAAGCGTGTTGACTACTCCGGTCGTTCGGTAATTACCGTAGGCCCGACCCTGCGTCTGCACCAGTGCGGTCTGCCGAAGAAGATGGCTCTCGAGCTGTTCAAGCCGTTCATTTTCGGCAAGCTGGAAATGCGTGGTCTCGCGACCACCATCAAGGCCGCCAAGAAGATGGTCGAGCGCGAACTGCCAGAGGTTTGGGACGTTCTCGCTGAAGTGATCCGTGAACACCCGGTTCTCCTCAACCGTGCACCGACCCTTCACCGTCTGGGTATCCAGGCGTTTGAACCGGTACTGATCGAAGGTAAGGCTATCCAGCTGCACCCTCTGGTCTGTGCTGCGTACAACGCCGACTTCGACGGCGACCAAATGGCCGTGCACGTACCGCTGACACTGGAAGCCCAGTTGGAAGCGCGTGCGTTGATGATGTCGACCAACAACATTCTGTCGCCAGCCAACGGTGAGCCAATCATCGTTCCGTCGCAGGACGTTGTATTGGGTCTGTACTACATGACTCGTGAAGCGATCAACGCCAAGGGCGAAGGTCGTGTGTTCGCGGATCTGCAGGAAGTTGACCGTGTGTTCCGTGCCGGCGAAGCCGCACTGCACGCCAAGGTTAAAGTCCGCATCCACGAAACCATCAACGATCGTGATGGTGGCAGCGTCAAGAACACCCGTATCGTCGACACCACTGTCGGACGTGCGCTGTTGTTCCAGGTTGTTCCACCTGGCCTGTCGTACGACGTGGTCAACCAGCCAATGAAGAAAAAGGCGATCTCCAAGCTGATCAACCAGTGCTACCGCGTGGTTGGTTTGAAAGAGACCGTTATCTTCGCTGACCAGTTGATGTACACCGGTTTTGCTTATTCGACCATTTCCGGCGTTTCCATCGGTGTTAACGACTTCGTTATCCCCGACGAGAAAGCCGCCATCATCGGTGCTGCTACCGATGAAGTGAAAGAGATCGAAAGCCAGTACGCCTCCGGCCTGGTAACCCAGGGCGAGAAGTACAACAAAGTGATCGACCTTTGGTCCAAGGCCAACGACGAAGTGTCGAAGGCGATGATGTCGAACCTCTCGAAAGAGCGCGTTATCGACCGTCATGGCGTGGAAGTCGATCAAGAGTCGTTCAACTCGATGTACATGATGGCCGACTCGGGCGCACGGGGTTCTGCTGCGCAGATCCGTCAGCTCGCCGGTATGCGTGGCCTGATGGCCAAGCCGGACGGTTCCATCATCGAAACGCCGATTACTGCGAACTTCCGTGAAGGTTTGAGCGTACTTCAGTACTTCATCTCGACTCACGGTGCTCGTAAAGGTCTGGCGGATACCGCGTTGAAAACCGCTAACTCCGGTTACCTGACTCGTCGTCTGGTAGACGTTGCGCAAGACTTGGTTGTGACTGAAGTTGACTGCGGTACCGAACACGGTCTGCTGATGACTCCGCACATCGAAGGCGGCGACGTTGTAGAGCCGTTGGGTGAGCGCGTACTGGGTCGAGTAATCGCCCGTGACGTATTCAAGCCAGGCACCGAGGAAGTCATTGTTCCTGCCGGCACCCTGGTAGACGAGAAGTGGGTCGAGTTCATCGAACTCAACAGCATCGACGAAGTGATTGTTCGCTCGCCGATCAGCTGCGAAACCCGCTACGGCATTTGCGCCAAGTGCTACGGCCGTGACTTGGCTCGTGGTCACCAGGTGAACATCGGTGAAGCGGTCGGCGTTATCGCTGCCCAGTCCATCGGTGAGCCGGGTACCCAGTTGACCATGCGTACGTTCCACATCGGTGGTGCGGCAAGCCGGACCTCCGCAGCCGACAGCGTTCAGGTGAAGAATGGCGGTACCGTCCGTCTGCACAACCTGAAGCACGTTGAACGGGTGGATGGCCACTTGGTAGCTGTGTCCCGTTCCGGTGAGCTGGCAATCGCTGATGACTACGGTCGTGAGCGTGAGCGTTACAAGCTGCCGTACGGTGCTGTGATTTCGGTTAAAGAAGGTGACAAGGTCGACGCTGGCGCAATCGTGGCCAAGTGGGATCCGCACACTCACCCAATCGTTACCGAAATGAAAGGTACCGTGACCTACGTGGGCATGGAAGAAGGCATCA
This sequence comes from Pseudomonas sp. ADAK13, assembly GCF_012935715.1. Lineage (NCBI taxonomy): Bacteria > Pseudomonadati > Pseudomonadota > Gammaproteobacteria > Pseudomonadales > Pseudomonadaceae > Pseudomonas > Pseudomonas sp. ADAK13. The sequence goes on along the minus strand of NZ_CP052860.1, from coordinate 1,466,940 downwards.
CGATCAAGCGTCAGACTGACGAATTGACCGGTATGACCAACATTGAAGTACTCGACGCCAAAGACCGTCCAGCTGCAGGCAAAGATATCCGTCCTGCCGTGAAGATGGTTGATGACAACGGCAAGGATCTGTTGCTGCCAGGCACTGACGTTATCGCTCAGTACTTCCTGCCAGCCAACGCCCTGGTCGGTGTTGCGGATGGTGCGAAGATCGCGATCGGTGATGTTATCGCTCGTATCCCGCAAGAAACTTCGAAAACCCGTGACATCACCGGTGGTCTGCCGCGCGTTGCCGACTTGTTCGAAGCTCGTCGTCCGAAAGAAGCGTCGATTCTGGCTGAAGTCAGCGGCACCATCGCGTTCGGTAAAGAGACCAAAGGCAAGCGCCGTCTGGTCATTACCCCGAACGACGGTAGCGATCCGTACGAAGAGCTGATTCCGAAGTGGCGTCACCTGAACGTCTTCGAAGGCGAACAGGTAAACCGCGGCGAAGTTATCTCCGACGGCCCGAGCGATCCACACGACATCCTGCGTCTGCTGGGTGTGAGTGCGCTGGCCAAGTACATCGTTAACGAGATCCAGGACGTTTATCGTCTGCAAGGCGTGAAGATCAACGATAAGCACATCGAGACCATCCTGCGTCAGATGCTGCGTAAAGTTGAAATCGCTGAATCCGGCGATTCGAGTTTCATCAAGGGCGACCAGATGGAACTGACTCACGTACTGGTAGAGAACGAGCGCCTGGCGAACGACGAGAAATTCGTTTCCAAGTTCACTCGTGTGTTGCTGGGTATCACCAAGGCGTCGTTGTCCACTGAGTCGTTCATCTCGGCGGCCTCCTTCCAGGAGACCACTCGCGTACTGACCGAAGCAGCGGTAACCGGCAAGCGCGATTACCTGCGCGGCCTGAAAGAAAACGTGGTTGTGGGTCGTCTGATCCCAGCCGGTACCGGTTTGGCCTACCACAGCGAGCGTAAGCGTCGCCGTGAACTCGACAAGCCGTTGCGCGTAAGCGCCAGTGAAGTGGAAGCTGCACTGACCGAAGCACTGAACTCAAGCGGTAACTGAGTTCTGCGGTAAATAAGACCGGGCCCTGGCAGCCCCGTTCGTCGGACCGAGACAGAATTGTCCCGGTTCGATGGAGGGGGAGGTCGGGGCCTTGCCTTGACTGGGGGCAAGATCCTCTTTAGACTCTTGTACCCCTAAATTTGGCGGGAATTCGTTCCTGCCATTTTGCTTTTCTTGCAAGACAATAGCGTCGCAAGACAACAGTGGAGCTAGTAGATGGCAACTATCAACCAGCTGGTACGTCAGCCGCGTAAGCGTATCGTCGAGAAATCCGACGTGCCTGCGCTGCAGAACTGCCCGCAACGTCGTGGCGTATGCACTCGCGTGTATACCACTACGCCGAAAAAACCTAACTCGGCACTGCGTAAAGTATGCCGTGTGCGCCTGACCAACGGTTTCGAGGTTTCCTCGTACATCGGCGGTGAAGGCCACAACCTGCAAGAACACAGCGTGGTACTGATCCGCGGCGGTCGTGTAAAAGACTTGCCAGGTGTTCGTTACCACACCGTACGCGGCTCCTTGGATACTTCCGGCGTTAAAGGTCGTAACCAGGGTCGTTCGAAGTACGGTACCAAGAAGCCTAAGTAGTAGCGGCTTTTTGTAAAACTGAATCATCTTATTTTCTGAGTCGATAAGAGTAAGGTCGGAGGCGTCCCGAAAGGGCACTAATTCCGAGCGAACCTGAAGACCGTTTGAGGGCTTATCCATGCCAAGAAGACGCGTAGCAGCCAAGCGCGAAGTGCTTGACGATCCAAAATACGGAAGCCAAATTCTGGCCAAGTTCATGAACCACGTGATGGAAAGCGGCAAGAAAGCCGTTGCCGAGCGTATCGTTTATGGCGCGCTGGAAAAGGTTAAAGAACGCAAGAACAGCGACCCCCTGGAAATCTTCGAGAAAGCTCTCGACGCCATCGCTCCGCTGGTCGAAGTGAAGTCGCGCCGTGTAGGCGGTGCTACTTACCAGGTTCCGGTTGAAGTTCGCCCGTCCCGTCGTAACGCTTTGGCAATGCGCTGGTTGGTAGACTTCGCCCGCAAGCGCGGCGAGAAGTCTATGGCCCTGCGTTTGGCTGGCGAACTGTTGGACGCTGCTGAAGGTAAAGGTGCTGCTGTTAAGAAGCGTGAAGACGTGCACCGTATGGCTGAAGCTAACAAAGCTTTCTCGCACTACCGCTTCTAATTCTAGCTTCACTAATTTTGCGAGGGCTTTATGGCTCGTACTACTCCGATTAGCCGCTACCGTAACATCGGTATCGTTGCTCACGTGGATGCTGGTAAAACCACCACCACCGAGCGCGTACTGTTTTACACCGGCAAAAGTCACAAGATGGGCGAGGTGCATGACGGCGCCGCGACCACAGACTGGATGGTTCAGGAGCAGGAGCGTGGTATTACCATTACTTCTGCTGCTATTACCGCCTTCTGGAAAGGTTCCGAGAAGCAGTACAAGGATGAGCACCGCTTCAACGTAATCGATACCCCGGGCCACGTAGACTTCACCATTGAAGTTGAACGTTCCCTGCGCGTACTCGACGGCGCTGTCGTTGTGTTCTGCGGTACCTCGGGTGTTGAGCCTCAGTCGGAAACCGTATGGCGTCAAGCCAACAAATACGGCGTTCCACGTCTTGTTTACGTAAACAAGATGGACCGTGCTGGTGCGAACTTCCTGCGCGTGATCGGTCAGATCAAGCAGCGTCTGGGTCACACCCCAGTGCCAATCCAGTTGGCTATCGGTTCCGAAGACAACTTCCAGGGGCAGATCGATCTGCTGACCATGGAAGCTGTTTACTGGAACGATGCTGACAAGGGTATGGTTCCTCGTCGCGAAGCTATCCCTGCTGAACTGCAGGAGTTGGCTGACGAGTGGCGCAACAACATGGTTGAAGCTGCGGCCGAAGCCAGCGAAGAGCTGATGAACAAGTACCTCGAAGGTGAAGAACTCACCAACGCGGAAATCAAGGCCGCTCTGCGTCAGCGTACTATTGCTGGTGAGATCGTCTTGGCTGTTTGCGGTTCCTCGTTCAAGAACAAGGGCGTTCCCCTGGTTCTCGATGCTGTGATCGACTACCTGCCAGCACCAGTGGATATTCCTGCCATCAAGGGTACTGACCCGGATGACGAGACTATCGAGCTGGAGCGTCACGCAGATGACGCAGAACCGTTCTCCGCTCTGGCATTTAAAATTGCCACTGACCCATTCGTGGGTACCTTGACCTTCGTCCGCGTTTACTCGGGCGTGTTGAACTCCGGCGACGGCGTGATCAACTCGGTTAAAGGCAAGAAAGAGCGCGTGGGTCGTATGGTGCAAATGCACGCAAACGCCCGCGAAGAGATCAAGGAAGTGCGCGCTGGTGACATCGCGGCCCTGATCGGCATGAAGGACGTCACCACTGGTGAAACCTTGTGCAACGCTGACAAGCCAATCATCCTGGTTCGCATGGACTTCCCGGAGCCGGTTATTTCGGTTGCCGTTGAGCCTAAGACCAAGGATGACCAGGAAAAAATGGGTATCGCTCTGGGCAAACTCGCTCAGGAAGATCCATCTTTCCGCGTCAAGACTGATGAAGAGACTGGTCAAACGATCATCTCCGGCATGGGCGAGCTTCACCTGGACATCCTGGTTGACCGGATGCGCCGTGAGTTCAACGTCGAAGCCAACATCGGTAAGCCTCAGGTTTCCTATCGTGAGCGCATCACGAAGAACTGCGAAATCGAAGGCAAATTCGTTCGTCAATCCGGCGGTCGTGGCCAGTTCGGCCATTGCTGGATCCGTTTTGCTCCTGCTGATGAAGGTCAGGAAGGTCTGCAATTCGTGAACGAAGTAGTGGGCGGTGTTGTTCCTAAGGAATACATCCCGGCTATCCAGAAGGGTATCGAAGAGCAGATGAAGAACGGTGTTGTTGCCGGCTATCCGCTCATCGGCCTGAAGGCGACCGTTTTTGACGGTTCTTACCACGACGTCGACTCCAACGAGATGGCGTTTAAGGTGGCTGCTTCCATGGCTACCAAGCAACTGGCCCAGAAGGGCGGTGGTGAGTTGCTTGAGCCGATCATGGCAGTAGAAGTCGTTACGCCTGAAGACTACATGGGTGACGTGATGGGCGACCTTAACCGTCGTCGCGGCATGATCTTGGGTATGGAAGATACGGTTTCCGGCAAAGTGATTCGTGCCGAGGTTCCGTTGGGCGAGATGTTCGGTTATGCGACCGACGTTCGTTCCATGTCTCAGGGTCGCGCAAGCTACTCTATGGAATTCAAAAAATACAACACAGCTCCGGCGCACATCGCTGAAACTGTATCCAAAAAACAAGGCTGATTCAGTCCTTTAGGCAAGGAGTTAATTGTCGTGGCTAAAGAAAAATTTGATCGTTCCCTACCGCACGTAAACGTTGGCACTATCGGCCACGTTGACCACGGTAAAACCACTCTGACCGCTGCTCTGACTCGCGTCTGCTCCGAAGTTTTCGGTTCGGCTCGTGTTGACTTCGACAAGATCGACAGCGCACCAGAAGAAAAAGCTCGTGGTATCACCATCAACACCGCGCACGTTGAATACAACTCGCTGATCCGTCACTACGCTCACGTTGACTGCCCAGGTCACGCTGACTACGTGAAGAACATGATCACCGGTGCTGCCCAGATGGACGGCGCGATCCTGGTTTGCTCGGCCGCTGATGGTCCGATGCCACAAACCCGTGAACACATCCTGCTGTCCCGTCAGGTAGGCGTTCCGTACATCGTGGTTTTCCTGAACAAGGCTGACCTGGTAGACGACGCTGAGCTGCTGGAACTGGTTGAGATGGAAGTGCGCGATCTGCTGAGCACTTACGACTTCCCGGGCGACGACACTCCGATCATCATCGGTTCTGCTCGTATGGCTCTGGACGGTCTTGACGACAACGAAATGGGCACCACTGCCGTTCGTAAACTGGTTGAGACTCTGGACAGCTACATCCCAGATCCAGTTCGTGTTATCGACAAGCCGTTCCTGATGCCAATCGAAGACGTATTCTCGATCTCCGGTCGCGGTACTGTTGTGACTGGTCGTATCGAGCGCGGTATCGTTAAGGTTCAAGATCCACTGGAAATCGTTGGTCTGCGTGACACTACCGTCACCACCTGCACCGGTGTTGAAATGTTCCGTAAACTGCTCGACGAAGGTCGTGCAGGCGAGAACTGCGGCGTTCTGCTGCGTGGTACCAAGCGTGACGACGTTGAGCGTGGCCAGGTTCTGGTCAAGCCAGGTTCGGTTAAGCCGCACACTACCTTCGAAGCTGAAGTGTACGTGTTGAGCAAAGAAGAAGGCGGTCGTCACACTCCGTTCTTCAAAGGCTACCGTCCACAGTTCTACTTCCGGACCACTGACGTGACCGGTAACTGCGAACTGCCGGAAGGCGTTGAAATGGTAATGCCAGGCGACAACATCAAAATGGTTGTCACCCTGATCAAAACCATCGCAATGGAAGATGGTCTGCGTTTCGCTATCCGTGAAGGCGGTCGTACCGTCGGCGCTGGCGTCGTAGCCAAAATCATCGCTTAATAAGTGATGACTTGAAAAAGCCCCCGCTCAGCGGGGGCTTTTTTATTGAGTTGACACCCATATGGGGCGTCTATAGAATTGCGCCTCCTTTTAACGGGCGTGTTGCGCTCGCTGGGAATAGCAGCCGGAGTCTGAAATCCAATGGCAAATCAGCAAATTCGTATCAGGTTGAAGGCTTTTGACCACAAACTGATCGACCAATCCACCCAGGAAATCGTGGAAACCGCGAAACGTACTGGTGCTCAAGTGCGTGGTCCAATTCCACTGCCTACCCGTAAAGAGCGGTTCACCGTTCTGGTCTCCCCGCACGTCAACAAAGACGCGCGTGACCAGTACGAGATCCGTACTCATAAGCGCGTGCTGGACATCGTCCTGCCAACGGATAAAACCGTTGATGCACTTATGAAGCTTGATCTGGCGGCCGGTGTGGAAGTACAGATCAGCCTCGGCTAAGACTTGGGTCTTAGTCGTGTAACGCTCTGAAATGGGCGGCCATAGCGGGTGAAAGCCCCGTACACTCATGAGGTTTACAACATGACTATTGGTGTAGTCGGTCGTAAATGCGGTATGACCCGTATTTTCACCGAAGAAGGTGTCTCCATTCCGGTCACGGTCATTGAGATCGAACCGAATCGCGTCACCCAGTTTAAAACTGAAGAAACCGATGGCTATCGTGCAGTGCAAGTCACTGTCGGCGAGCGTCGTGCTTCGCGCGTGACTGCTGCTCAAGCAGGTCACTTCGCTAAAGCAAACGTTGCAGCTGGTCGCACTGTTATGGAGTTCCGTCTTGAAGACGGCGACTACCAGGCTGGCGATCTGATCAACGCTGAAATCTTCGCCGCTGGTCAACTGGTTGATGTAACCGGTCAGTCCAAGGGTAAAGGCTTCCAGGGTACGATCAAGCGTTGGAATTTCCGTGGCCAAGACAACACTCACGGTAACTCCGTTTCCCACCGCGTCCCGGGCTCTATTGGCCAGTGCCAGACTCCTGGTCGTGTATTCAAGGGCAAAAAAATGTCCGGTCATATGGGCGCTGAGCGCGTGACCGTGCAGTCCCTCGAAGTAGTGCGCGTCGACGCTGAACGCAATCTGTTGTTGGTCAAGGGTGCTGTTCCTGGCGCTACTGGCGGCAACCTGGTTGTACGTCCAGCGGCCAAGGCTCGCGGTTAAGGGGAAGCTGACATGCAATTAAATGTAAATGACGCTCAAGCGATCGAAGTTTCCGAACTGACATTTGGCGGCGAATTCAACGAGACGCTGGTTCACCAAGCAGTCGTGGCCTACATGGCCGGCGGCCGTCAAGGTAGCAAGCAGCAAAAGACCCGTTCCGACGTTCGTGGTGGCGGTAAGCGCCCTTGGCGTCAGAAAGGTACTGGCCGCGCTCGTGCCGGTACTATCCGTAGCCCAATCTGGCGTGGCGGCGGTACCACTTTCGCAGCACGTCCACAGGATCACACCCAGAAGCTCAACAAGAAGATGTATCGCGCAGCACTGCGCTCCATCCTTGCTGAACTCGTGCGTACTGATCGTCTGGTCGTGGTTCAGGACTTCGCTGTTGAAGCGCCGAAAACCAAAGATCTGCTGAACAAGCTGAACGGCATGGGCCTGACTGACGTCCTGATCGTGTCTGAAGCTGTTGATCAGAACCTGTACCTGGCTGCTCGCAACCTGCCACACGTTGATGTACGTGACGTGCAAGGTTCCGATCCAGTTAGTCTGATCGCATACGACAAGGTGTTGATCACCGTGTCGGCCGTGAAGAAATTCGAGGAGCTGCTGGGATGAACCAGGAACGCGTATTTAAAGTTCTGCTTGGCCCGCACGTTTCCGAAAAGGCTACGGTTCTGGCTGACAAGAAAGGCCAGTTCGTTTTCAAGGTTGCAACTGACGCAACCAAGCTGGAAATCAAGAAGGCCGTCGAAAGCCTGTTCAGCGTGAAAGTAGAGCGTGTTACTACCCTGAATGTTCTGGGTAAGAGCAAGCGCACTGCTCGCGGTCTGGGCAAGCGTAATGACTGGAAGAAGGCAGTTATCTCCCTTCAGCCAGGCCAAGATCTCGATTTCAGCAGCAGTGCTGAGTAAGGAAGGGGTGCATCATGGCAATCGTTAAATGCAAACCGACTTCCCCTGGCCGCCGTTTTGTGGTCAAGGTGGTCAACCAGGAGCTGCATAAAGGCGCTCCTCACGCACCGCTGCTCGAGAAGAAATCGAAGACTGGTGGTCGTAACAACAATGGTCGTATTACCACTCGTCACATCGGTGGTGGCCATAAGCAGCATTATCGTCTGGTCGACTTCCGTCGCAACGACAAAGATGGCATCGCTGCCACTGTCGAGCGTATCGAATACGATCCAAACCGTACTGCTCACATCGCTCTGCTGCTGTACGCAGATGGCGAGCGTCGCTACATCATCGCCCCTAAAGGCGTGAGTGCTGGTGACCAGCTGATCGCAGGTGCTTTGGCACCGATCAAGCCGGGCAACGCTCTGCAACTGCGCAACATTCCAGTTGGTAGCACCGTACACGGCATCGAATTGAAGCCGGGTAAAGGCGCGCAAATCGCTCGTTCCGCTGGTGCTTCGGCTCAGCTGATCGCTCGTGAAGGTGTCTACGTGACCCTGCGTCTGCGCTCTGGTGAAATGCGTAAAGTACTGGCTGAGTGCCGTGCGACCCTGGGCGAAGTCTCGAACTCCGAGCACAGCCTGCGTTCGCTGGGTAAAGCTGGTGCCAAACGCTGGCGTGGCGTTCGCCCAACCGTTCGTGGTGTTGCCATGAACCCGGTTGACCACCCACACGGTGGTGGTGAAGGTCGTACCTCTGGTGGTCGTCATCCGGTATCGCCATGGGGCTTCCCGACTAAGGGCGCGAAGACTCGTGGTAATAAGCGTACCGACAAAATGATCGTCCGTCGTCGCAAGTAAATAGAGGGATACGACAGTGCCACGTTCTCTGAAAAAAGGTCCTTTTATTGATCTTCACCTACTGAAGAAGATCGAAGTGGCGGCGGAAAAGAACGATCGCAAACCGGTGAAAACCTGGTCGCGTCGTTCGATGATCCTGCCACAAATGGTCGGTTTGACCATTGCAGTGCATAACGGTCGTCAACATGTTCCAGTTCTCGTGAACGAAGACATGGTCGGCCACAAACTAGGCGAGTTTGCCGGTACCCGCACATATCGTGGGCACGTGGCAGACAAGAAAGCCAAGCGTTAAGGGGTAAGGAACGATGGAAGTAGCCGCTAAGTTGTCGGGCGCTCGAATCTCCGCCCAGAAAGCCCGCTTGGTCGCCGACCAGATCCGCGGGAAGAAGGTGGGCGAAGCGCTCAACCTGTTGGCTTTCAGCAGTAAGAAAGCCGCCGAGATCATCAAGAAAGTGCTGGAGTCGGCCGTAGCCAACGCCGAGCACAACGAAGGCGCAGACGTTGATGACCTGAAGGTCAGCACCGTTTTCGTCAACGAAGGGCGTTCGCTGAAGCGCATCATGCCTCGTGCCAAAGGCCGAGCTGATCGCATCGTCAAGCGGTCTTGCCATATCACTGTCAAGGTTGCTGACAAGTAACGGAGTCGAAGAGATGGGTCAGAAAGTACATCCCATTGGCATTCGCCTGGGAATCGTCAAGGAGCACACCTCCGTCTGGTACGCAGACGGTCGGACTTATGCGGACTACTTGTTCGCTGATCTGAAGGTGCGTGAGTATCTCCAAGACAAACTAAAAAGCGCGTCCGTGAGCCGTATCGATATCCATCGTCCTGCTCAAACTGCACGTATCACCATCCACACCGCTCGTCCAGGTATCGTTATCGGGAAGAAAGGTGAAGATGTTGAGAAACTGCGTCAGGACCTGACCAAGCAAATGGGTGTGCCTGTGCACATCAATATCGAAGAGATCCGCAAGCCGGAGCTCGACGGTATGCTGGTTGCGCAGAGCGTAGCTCAGCAGCTGGAGCGTCGTGTAATGTTCCGTCGCGCTATGAAGCGCGCAGTACAGAACGCCATGCGCATTGGTGCCAAAGGCATCAAAATCCAAGTGAGCGGTCGTCTCGGCGGTGCTGAAATCGCACGTACTGAATGGTATCGCGAAGGTCGTGTGCCACTGCACACCCTGCGTGCCGACATCGACTATGCCAACTACGAAGCTCACACCACTTACGGTGTGATCGGTGTAAAGGTTTGGATCTTCAAAGGCGAAGTAATTGGTGGTCGCCAAGAAGAACTGAAACCACAAGCACCAGCGCCTCGTAAAAAAGCTGCTAAGTAAGGGGTACGCCAAATGTTGCAACCAAAGCGTACGAAGTTCCGCAAGCAGATGACAGGCCACAACCGTGGTCTGGCTCAGCGCGGTAGCAAAGTCAGCTTCGGCGAGTATGCGCTGAAGTCTGTAGCTCGTGGTCGTCTCACCGCTCGTCAGATCGAGTCAGCGCGTCGTGCTCTGACCCGTCACGTTAAACGTGGCGGCAAGATCTGGATCCGTGTATTCCCGGACAAGCCTATCTCCAAAAAGCCCCTCGAAGTTCGGATGGGTAAAGGTAAGGGTAACGTGGAATATTGGGTTGCCCAGATTCAGCCAGGCAAAGTCCTGTATGAAATCGAGGGTGTTACTGAAGAGCTGGCGCGTGAGGCTTTCGCCCTGGCTGCTGCAAAGCTGCCGCTCGCCACCTCCTTTGTTAAACGGACGGTGATGTGATGAAAGCGAATGAACTTCGTGAAAAATCCGCACAGCAGCTGAACGAGCAACTGCTCGGCCTGCTGCGCGACCAGTTCAATCTGCGTATGCAGAAAGCAACTGGCCAGTTGGGGCAGTCTCATCTGCTCTCGCAAGTTAAGCGTGACATCGCTCGCGTGAAGACTGTGCTCAACCAGCAGGCAGGTAAGTGATCATGGCTGAAGCCGAAAAGACTGTCCGTACGCTGACTGGCCGTGTTGTCAGCGACAAGATGGACAAAACCATCACCGTTTTGATCGAGCGTCGCGTTAAGCACCCGATCTACGGTAAATACGTTAAGCGTTCGACTAAGCTGCACGCGCACGACGAAACCAACCAGTGCCACATCGGCGACAAAGTCACTATTCGTGAAACTCGTCCGTTGGCCAAGACCAAGTCTTGGGCCCTGGTTGATGTTCTCGAACGCGCTGTGGAAGTCTAAGGACTAGGGGTCGGAGAAATTATATGATTCAGACTCAATCCATGCTCGATGTGGCCGATAACAGCGGCGCACGCCGCGTTATGTGCATCAAGGTGCTGGGTGGCTCCCATCGTCGTTACGCTGGTATCGGTGACATCATCAAAGTTACCGTGAAGGAAGCAATTCCTCGCGGTAAAGTGAAAAAAGGCCAAGTGATGACTGCTGTTGTAGTCCGCACTCGTCACGGCGTACGCCGTGCAGATGGCTCCATTATCCGCTTTGATGGCAACGCTGCTGTTCTTCTGAACAACAAGCAAGAGCCGATCGGCACCCGTATCTTTGGGCCAGTGACCCGTGAACTTCGTACTGAGAAGTTCATGAAGATCGTCTCGCTCGCCCCAGAAGTGCTGTAAGGAGATCCGACATGCAAAAGATTCGTCGTGACGACGAGATCATCGTGATCGCCGGCAAAGACAAAGGTAAGCGCGGTAAGGTGCTGAAGGTTCTTGCTGATGACCGTCTGGTCGTTGGTGGTCTGAACCTGGTCAAGCGTCATACCAAGCCTAACCCGATGTCGGGCGTACAAGGCGGTATCGTCGAGAAAGAAGCGCCACTGCACGCTTCTAACGTCGCCATCTTCAACGGCGAAACCAACAAGGCTGACCGCGTTGGTTTCAAAGTAGAAGACGGTAAGAAAATTCGTGTCTTCAAGTCGACCCAAAAAGCGGTTGATGCTTGAACACTGCTAGGTAGAAGACCATGGCACGACTAAAAGAGATTTACCGGAAGGAAATCGCACCGAAACTTAAGGAAGAACTTAAGCTTTCGAACGTGATGGAAGTTCCGCGCGTTACCAAAATCACCCTGAACATGGGTCTGGGCGAAGCGATCGGCGACAAAAAAGTCATCGAGCACGCTGTTGCTGACCTGGAAAAGATCACCGGCCAAAAAGTCGTTGTGACCTACGCTCGGAAATCCATCGCTGGCTTTAAAGTCCGTGAAGGTTGGCCGATCGGCGTCAAAGTGACTCTGCGCCGTGAGCGTATGTACGAATTCCTGGATCGTCTGCTGTCGATCTCCCTGCCTCGGGTTCGCGACTTCCGCGGCCTGAATGCCAAGTCCTTCGATGGTCGTGGTAACTACAGCATGGGCGTTAAAGAGCAGATCATCTTCCCGGAAATCGACTACGACAAGATCGATGCTCTCCGCGGTCTGGACATCACCCTGACCACCACTGCCAAGAACGATGATGAAGGCCGCGCTCTGCTGCGTGCGTTCAAATTCCCGTTCCGCAACTGATTGGAGTAGGACCATGGCCAAGATGAGCATGAAAAACCGCGAGCTGAAGCGTCAGCTCACGGTTGCCAAGTACGCCAAGAAGCGTGCAGCACTGAAAGCAATCATCGTTGATCTGAACGCAAGTCCAGAAGCGCGTTGGGAAGCTACAGTTGCTCTGCAGAAGCAGCCACGTGACGCAAGCGCTTCGCGCATGCGTAACCGCTGCCGCCTGACCGGTCGTCCACACGGCGTTTACCGCAAGTTCGGCCTCGGCCGTAACAAACTGCGTGAAGCGGCAATGCGTGGTGACGTACCAGGTCTGGTTAAAGCCAGCTGGTAAGTACTTTCGAAGTCGCAGTGGTCAGGATCGCAAGATACTGACCACCGGTGGCCTAGAATCTGGAACAAGCCCCTTTTGGGGCTTGTTTCATTTCCGGAGTGTGTCTAAAATACGCGGCTCGCCTGAGCCCGTGTGTTTTATGCCCGGAGATTCTCGGTGACATATGTAGCCGCAAGGCTAATTTTTTTGTATTAGGAGCGTCTAGCCCATGAGTATGCAGGACCCGTTAGCGGACATGCTAACTCGTATCCGTAATGCCCAGATGGCTGAAAAGTCCGTCGTAAGCATGCCATCTTCCACGTTGAAGGTTGCTGTTGCCAAAGTCCTGAAAGACGAAGGCTACATTGCGGGTTATCAGATCAGCAGCGAAATCAAGCCACTGCTGTCCATCGAGCTGAAGTACTTCGAAGGCCGTCCGGTCATCGAGGAAGTGAAGCGCGTTAGCCGTCCAGGCCTGCGTCAGTACAAGTCCGTCGATGATCTGCCAAAAGTTCGTGGCGGTCTCGGTGTGTCTATCGTCTCCACCAACAAAGGTGTGATGACGGATCGTGCTGCGCGCGCTGCCGGTGTCGGCGGCGAAGTTCTTTGCACAGTGTTCTAAGGGGGGATAAGCATGTCACGCGTCGCTAAGAACCCCGTTAAGCTGCCAGCCGGTGTCGAAGTCAAATTCGCAGGTGGCCAGCTTTCGGTGAAGGGTGCCAAGGGCACTCTGGAACTGAACATCCATTCGTCCGTTGAGGTCGTTGAAGAAGCTGGTGAGCTGCGTTTTGCTGCTCGCAATGGCGATCAACAAACTCGCGCAATGGCCGGTACCACTCGTGCGTTGGTAAACAACATGGTCCAAGGCGTAAGCCAAGGCTTCGAGCGTAAGCTCCAGCTGGTCGGTGTTGGTTACAAAGCGCAAGCAAAAGGCACGGTTCTGAACCTGGCCCTTGGCTTCTCGCACCCAGTGGATTACGAACTGCCGGAAGGCATCACCGCTGAGACCCCTAGCCAAACCGACATCCTGATCAAGGGTATCGATAAGCAGCTGGTAGGTCAGGTGGCCGCTGAGATCCGCGACTTCCGTCCACCAGAGCCGTACAAAGGCAAAGGTGTGCGCTACGCGGACGAAGTCGTCCGTCGTAAAGAAGCCAAGAAGAAGTAGGGCATAGCAAATGACCGACAAAAAAGTTACTCGACTGCGTCGCGCTCGCAAAGCACGCCTGAAAATGCACGAACTCGAAGTCGTGCGTCTCTGCGTGTTCCGCTCGTCGCAGCACATCTACGCCCAGGTCATCTCGGCCGACGGCAACAAAGTCCTGGCAAGCGCCTCGACTTTGGATAAAGAACTGCGTGATGGTGCCACTGGCAACATCGACGCGGCCACTAAGGTTGGCCAGCTGGTCGCTACGCGTGCTAAGGCCGCTGGCGTCTCGCAAGTGGCTTTCGACCGCTCTGGCTTCAAGTACCACGGTCGCGTGAAAGCGCTGGCTGATGCTGCTCGTGAAGCTGGGCTGGAGTTCTAAGTTATGTCAAATAACGACCAAAAGCGCGACGAAGGCTACATTGAGAAGCTGGTTCAAGTTAACCGCGTAGCCAAAACCGTTAAAGGCGGCCGTATCTTCACTTTCACCGCGTTGACCGTGGTGGGTGATGGTAAAGGGCGCGTTGGCTTCGGCCGTGGCAAGTCACGTGAAGTGCCTGCTGCGATCCAGAAGGCAATGGAAGCTGCTCGTCGCAACATGATCCAAGTTGATCTGAACGGCACCACTCTGCAGTACGCAATGAAGTCCGCTCACGGCGCTTCGAAGGTGTACATGCAGCCTGCTTCTGAAGGTACCGGTATCATCGCTGGCGGCGCTATGCGTGCTGTCCTCGAAGTTGCTGGCGTTCAGAACGTTCTGGCCAAGTGCTACGGCTCGACTAACCCGGTAAACGTGGTTCACGCCACTTTCAAGGGTTTGAAAGCAATGCAGTCTCCTGAATCCATTGCCGCCAAGCGTGGCAAAAGCGTCAAGGAGATCTTCTGATCATGGCTACCGTTAAAGTAACGCTGATCAAAAGCATGACCGGCCGCATCCCTAACCACAAATTGTGCGTTAAGGGTTTGGGTCTGCGTCGCATCGGTCACACTGTAGAAGTACTTGATACTCCCGAGAATCGCGGGATGATCAACAAGGCTTACTACATGCTGCGTGTCGAGGGTTAATCGATGAAACTCAATGATCTGAGTCCAGCGCCGGGTTCCCGTCGCGAAAAGCATCGTCCGGGCCGTGGTATCGGTAGTGGTTTGGGCAAGACCGGTGGCCGTGGCCACAAAGGTCAGTCCTCCCGCTCCGGTGGCACCATCGCTCCAGGCTTTGAAGGCGGTCAACAGCCGCTGCATCGTCGCCTGCCGAAGTTCGGTTTCGTTTCCCTGAAAGCCATGGACCGCGCAGAAGTGCGTCTGTCCGAGCTGGCCAAAGTGGAAGGCGACATCGTTACCGTGCAGACCCTGAAAGATGCCAACGTGATCAACGTCAACGTACAGCGTGTGAAAATCATGCTGTCCGGTGAAGTGACTCGCGCTGTCACTATCGGCAAGGGAATCGGCGCCACCAAAGGTGCGCGTTCGGCTATCGAAGCAGCTGGCGGCAAGTTCGAGGAATAAATGGCTAAGCAAGGTGCTCTCTCAGCGCTCGGCAAAGGCGGTATGTCTGAACTTTGGGCTCGTCTGCGTTTTCTGTTCCTGGCGATTATCGTCTACCGAATAGGCGCACACATCCCGGTTCCAGGTATCAACCCGGACCGACTCGCAGACCTGTTTCGACAGAATGAGGGGACCATTCTTAGCTTGTTCAACATGTTTTCCGGCGGCGCGCTGGAACGGATGAGCATCTTTGCACTGGGGATCATGCCGTACATCTCGGCATCGATCATCATGCAACTGATGACCGCCGTTAGCCCGCAGTTGGAGCAGTTGAAGAAGGAAGGTGAAGCTGGCCGTCGCAAGATAAGCCAGTACACCCGCTACGGCACTGTCATCCTCGCCCTGGTCCAGGCTATCGGCATGTCCGTTGGTCTGGCCGGGCAGGGTGTTGCGTTCACTGGTGACTTTGGCTTCCATTTCGTCGCGGTATCCACTTTTGTGGCTGGTGCGATGTTCATGATGTGGCTGGGTGAGCAGATTACTGAGCGTGGTGTTGGTAACGGTATCTCGATGTTGATTTTCGCAGGTATCGTTGCCGGTCTTCCGAGAGCGATTGGGCAGTCTTTCGAGTCTGCACGTCAGGGTGATATCAACATCTTCGCCCTGGTTGCCATCGGTTTGTTGGCAGTAGCGATTATCGGTTTTGTGGTGTTCATTGAGCGTGGCCAGCGTCGTATTGCTGTTCACTACGCCAAGCGTCAGCAGGGCCGCAAGGTCTTTGCCGCGCAGACCAGCCACTTGCCGCTGAAAGTGAACATGGCCGGGGTTATTCCTGCCATTTTCGCGAGCAGCATTTTGCTGTTTCCGGCTTCGTTGGGTGCCTGGTTCGGTCAGTCTGAAGGTATGGGCTGGTTGCAGGACATCTCGCAGTCGATCGCTCCTGGTCAGCCGTTGAATATTCTGCTGTTTAGTGCAGGGATTATTTTCTTCTGCTTCTTCTATACGGCGTTGATGTTCAATCCGAAAGACGTAGCGGAAAACCTGAAGAAGTCCGGTGCCTTTATTCCGGGCATTCGTCCAGGTGAGCAGTCGGCGCGCTACATTGATGGCGTTTTGACTCGCTTGACCATGTTCGGTGCTCTATATATGACGGCCGTGTGCTTGTTGCCCCAGTTCCTGGTGGTTGCAGCAAACGTTCCGTTCTACCTTGGCGGGACCTCGTTGCTGATCGTCGTCGTGGTTGTGATGGACTTCATGTCCCAAGTACAATCGCACCTCGTTTCGCACCAGTACGAATCCCTGATGAAGAAAGCCAACCTGAAGGGTTACGGCAGCGGCATGTTGCGCTGAGTACCCATAAGGTTCGAGGAGTTGGTGATGAAAGTTCGTGCATCGGTGAAAAAGCTGTGCCGTAACTGCAAGATTATTCGCCGCGAAGGTGTTGTTCGAGTAATTTGCAGCGCGGAACCGCGTCACAAACAGCGCCAAGGCTGAGTGTGATCCGCTTGAAGCCCGGCAGCTAGTGCGCTGCCGGGTTGATTATTTGTTATTACAGCGATATTATCTCGCGCCCTATTTCTTGGCTTCCGGGGCGTAGGTAGCTGTCAATTGGAGTCCCACTGAATGGCCCGTATTGCAGGCGTTAACATTCCAGATAACAAGCACACTGTTATCTCGCTGACCTACATCTATGGTGTTGGTCGCACTACTGCGCAGAAAATTTGTGCAGATACTGGGGTAAACCCAGCCGCAAAGATCAAAGATCTGAGCGACGAGCAGATTGAGCTGTTGCGTGGCGAAGTGGCGAAGTTCACCACTGAAGGTGACCTGCGTCGCGAAATCAACATGAAAATCAAGCGTTTGATGGACCTCGGTTGCTACCGTGGTCTGCGTCATCGTCGTGGTCTTCCAGTACGCGGTCAGCGTACCAAGACTAACGCGCGTACCCGTAAAGGTCCGCGTAAGCCGATCCGCAAGTAATCGCCCACGCGAATCGACAGGAAATTAATCATGGCAAAACCTGCTGCTCGTCCTCGTAAAAAAGTTAAAAAGACAGTGGTTGATGGCATCGCCCACATCCATGCATCTTTTAACAACACAATCGTGACCATCACCGACCGTCAAGGTAACGCGCTTTCTTGGGCTACCTCCGGTGGTTCGGGTTTCCGCGGTTCCCGCAAGTCCACCCCGTTTGCTGCTCAAGTAGCTGCTGAACGTGCTGGTCAAGCTGCGCTGGAATATGGCCTGAAAAACCTCGACGTTAACGTCAAAGGTCCAGGTCCAGGTCGTGAGTCTGCTGTCCGTGCATTGAACGGCTGTGGCTATAAGATCGCCAGCATCACCGACGTGACGCCAATCCCGCACAACGGGTGCCGTCCGCCGAAGAAGCGCCGCGTGTAATCCAGGAGATTGTAAAGAATGGCTCGTTACATTGGTCCAAAATGCAAACTCGCTCGTCGTGAAGGCACCGATCTCTTTCTGAAGAGCGGCGTGCGCGCGATCGAATCGAAGTGCAACATTGAAGCAGCACCTGGTATCCACGGCCAACGCCGCGGTCGCCAGTCCGATTACGGCACCCAACTGCGTGAAAAGCAGAAGGTCCGTCGTATCTACGGCGTTCTCGAGCGTCAGTTCAGCGGCTACTACAAAGAAGCTGCTGGCAAGAAAGGTGCAACCGGTGAAAACCTGCTGCAACTGCTCGAATGCCGTCTGGACAACGTTGTATACCGTATGGGCTTTGGTTCGACTCGTGCCGAATCCCGTCAGCTGGTATCGCATAAATCCGTCAGCGTAAACGGCCAAACCGTTAACGTCCCGTCGTACCAGGTTCGTGCTGGTGACGTGGTCGCGATTCGCGAGAAAGCAAAAAATCAACTTCGCATTGTCCAAGCTCTCGATCTGTGTGCCCAACGTGGCCGCGTAGAATGGGTAGAAGTAGACACTGAGAAGAAGTCGGGCGTTTTCAAGAACGTTCCTGCTCGCAGTGATCTGTCCGCCGACATCAACGAAAGCCTGATTGTCGAGCTCTACTCCAAGTAAGGGCTAGAAAATAGGTGCATCCATGCAGATTTCGGTAAATGAGTTCCTGACACCCCGTCACATTGATGTGCAGGTTGTCAGTCCAACCCGCGCCAAGATCACTCTCGAGCCTCTCGAGCGTGGTTTTGGCCACACCCTGGGCAACGCGCTGCGCCGCATCCTGTTGTCCTCAATGCCCGGCTGTGCAGTAGTCGAGGCCGAGATTGACGGTGTGCTCCACGAGTACAGCGCCATCGAAGGTGTACAGGAAGACGTAATTGAAATCCTGTTGAACCTTAAAGGTCTGGCTATCAAGCTGCACGGCCGTGACGAAGTTACGCTGACCTTGTCGAAGAAGGGTTCGGGGGTGGTTACCGCTGCCGATATTCAGCTGGATCATGATGTCGAGATCGTTAATCCCGATCACGTAATCGCTAACCTGGCGTCTAACGGCGCCCTGAACATGAAGCTCACCGTAGCTCGTGGTCGTGGTTATGAACCGGCCGACTCGCGTCAGAGCGATGAAGACGAAAGCCGCAGCATTGGTCGCTTGCAGCTTGACTCTTCGTTCAGCCCGGTTCGCCGTATCGCATACGTGGTGGAAAACGCCCGTGTCGAACAGCGTACTAACCTGGACAAGCTGGTTATTGATCTGGAAACCAACGGTACTCTGGATCCTGAAGAGGCTATCCGCCGCGCTGCAACCATTCTGCAACAGCAGTTGGCTGCGTTCGTCGACCTCAAGGGTGACAGCGAACCAGTGGTAATCGAGCAGGAAGACGAGATCGATCCGATCCTGCTTCGCCCGGTTGACGATCTGGAACTGACTGTACGTTCGGCTAACTGCCTTAAGGCGGAAAACATTTACTACATCGGCGATCTGATTCAGCGCACCGAAGTAGAACTGTTGAAGACTCCGAACCTGGGCAAGAAATCCTTGACTGAAATCAAGGACGTTCTGGCCTCCCGCGGTCTGTCCCTCGGCATGCGCCTCGACAACTGGCCGCCTGCAAGTCTTAAGAAGGACGACAAGGCGACTGCCTGATCGTCGTAATCACCGAACGTGAGTTTGGTAAGGAATGAACCATGCGTCATCGTAAAAGTGGTCGTCACCTGAGCCGTACCAGCTCGCACCGTAAGGCTATGTTCCAGAACATGGCGGTGTCGCTGTTCGAGCACGAGCTGATCAAAACTACACTGCCGAAAGCTAAAGAACTGCGTCGCGTTGCTGAGCCGCTGATTACTTTGGCCAAGACAGACAGCCTGGCTAACCGCCGTCTGGCTTTCGACCGTACTCGTTCGAAAGCTATCGTTGGTAAGCTCTTCAACGACCTGGGCAAGCGTTACGCTACCCGTGAGGGTGGCTACCTGCGCATCCTCAAGTGCGGCTTCCGCGCTGGTGACAACGCGCCTATGGCGTACGTTGAGCTGATCGATCGTCCAGTTGGCGGTGAAGCTGTATCCGCTGAGTAAGACGTCAGTCTGTAACGAAGAACCGGGCCCAGTGCCCGGTTTTTTGTGCGCGCTGTAAAACTGGAAGTACCTCAGCAACGGCTCATTCGACTTATTAAGTCGCTTTTAGCTATCCGCTTGGATAGTTCGTTAGCTAAATTCTATCGAAGCTCATGATTTAATGAATTTGAAGGTGTCACCTTCCTGGTCAATACTCCCTCCAAGCCGATTAGCCGGCAGTTTCGAGTCTGACCTGAGGAAGATTGAGCATGAGCCAGAATAAAACCCTTACTACCGCCAGCGGTGCTCCCGTTGCCGATAACCAGAACTCCCGCTCCGCCGGCCCGCGCGGTCCATTGCTGCTCGACGATTTTCACCTGATCGAGAAGCTCGCCCACTTCAATCGTGAAAACATTCCTGAGCGTCGTGTCCACGCTAAAGGTTCGGGCGCTTACGGTACCTTCACCGTCACCCAAGACATTACTCAGTACACCAGTGCCAAGCTGTTCGAGGCCGTGGGCAAACAAACGCCGACGTTCCTGCGTTTCTCTACCGTAGGTGGCGAACGGGGTTCGGCTGATACCGAGCGCGACCCGCGTGGTTTCGCCTTGAAGTTTTACACCGAAGAAGGCAACTGGGACATCGTGGGCAACAACACCCCGGTGTTCTTCATCCGTGATCCACTTAAATTCCCGGACTTCATCCACACCCAAAAGCGCCTGCCGCAAAGCAACCTGAAAAGTGCACAGATGATGTGGGACTTCTGGTCGCACTCCCCTGAGGCGCTGCACCAGGTCACCATCCTGTTTTCGGACCGTGGCATCCCCGACGGCTACCGTCACATGCATGGCTTTGGCAGCCACACCTACAGCCTGATCAACGCCCGCGGCGAGCGTCACTGGGTGAAGTGGCACTACAAAACCAAGCAAGGCATCAAGAACCTGGCGCCTGCTGACGCTGCACGCCTGGCGGGTACCGACCCTGATTACGCCCAACGTGACCTGTTTGGGGCAATCGAGCGTGGTGATTTCCCGAAATGGCGCGTGTGCATCCAGATCATGACTGAAGCCCAGGCCAATGCTCATTACGAAAACCCGTTCGACGTGACCAAAACCTGGTCGCAGAAAGAGTTCCCGCTGATTGAAGTCGGTGAACTGGAACTGAACCGTAACCCGCAGAACTACTTTGCTGAAGTTGAGCAGGCGGCTTTCGGTCCAAGCAACATGGTCCCAGGTGTTGGCTTGTCGCCAGACCGTATGCTGCAAGGTCGTGTGTTCGCTTACGCGGATGCCCACCGTTACCGTGTAGGCACCAACCACCAGCACCTGCCGGTGAACGCACCACGTAGCCCGGTTAACAGCTACCAGCGCGATGGTTCGATGGCATTTGGCAGCAATGGCGGCGCGGCTCCCAACTACGAGCCAAACAGCTACGCCGATGCACCGAAGCAGGCACCGCAGTATGCCGAGCCGGCGTTGGCCCTGAACGGCGCGGCAGACCGTTACGATCACCGCGAAGACACCGATTACTTCAGCCACGCTGGTGCGCTGTTCCGCCTGATGAACGATGAGCAGAAAGCCCTGCTGATCAATAACATCGCAGGCGCCATGGCAGGTGTTTCCAGCGACGTGGTTCAGCGCCAGTTGCAGTACTTCTTCAAGGCAGATCCTGCTTATGGAGAAGGGATCGCATCTGCACTGGGTGTATCGCTTAACTAACTCTAAACGATAAGCAGAACCGCCCTCATTTGGGCGGTTTTTGCGTTATTTCAGCTATTTTTCACCGGAAATCTTCACTTTTCTGCCGTTGGTCCCGTGACCTCCGGGTCATCATGGTTCAAACTACAGACTTTCAAGCAGGGAGATGTAGGGCGATGCAAGGTCACCCCGACGTAATCGATTACCTCAACACGTTGCTGACGGGCGAACTGGCTGCTCGTGACCAATATTTCATTCACTCGCGGATGTACGAAGACTGGGGCTTTACTGAGCTCTACGAGCGTATCAACCATGAAATGGAAGAAGAGGCACAGCACGCCGACGCACTGATGCGCCGTATCCTGATGCTCGAAGGCACGCCACGTATGCGTCCCGACGACCTGGACACCGGCACCACGGTGCCCGAGATGCTCGCCAGCGACTTGCGCCTTGAGTACAAGGTCCGTGCCGCGCTCTGCAAGGGCATTGAGCTCTGCGAGCAGCACAACGACTACGTCACGCGGGAAATCCTGCGGGTGCAGTTGAATGACACCGAAGAAGATCACACTTACTGGCTGGAAAAGCAGTTGGGCCTGATCAAGTTGATTGGCCTGGAGAACTACCTGCAATCGCAGTTCTGATTCTCCCGGCTACAAAAAAGCCCCTGTCACCTACACGGTGACAGGGGCTTTTTCGTGGGACTGAATAATCAGTCCTTGTCGCGGGCCAGCAGAGGCTTGAGGTAGAAGCCGGTGTGAGATTGCTTCATCTCAGATACTTGCTCCGGTGTGCCGACCGCAATGATTTGCCCACCTTTGGAGCCGCCTTCCGGTCCAAGATCCACCAGCCAGTCGGCGGTCTTGATCACGTCCAGGTTGTGCTCGATCACCACCACCGTGTTGCCGTGGTCGCGCAAGCGGTGCAGCACGTCCAGCAGTTGCTGAATATCCGCAAAGTGCAGGCCCGTGGTCGGCTCATCGAGGATATACAGGGTCTTGCCGGTATCACGCTTGGACAGCTCGCGAGACAGCTTGACCCGCTGCGCCTCACCACCCGATAACGTGGTCGCCGACTGACCCAGCTTGATATACGACAGGCCAACATCCATCAGTGTCTGCAGCTTGCGCGCCAGAGCCGGTACCGCATCAAAGAACACCCGGGCTTCCTCGATCGTCATCTCGAGGGTTTCGTGGATGCTTTTGCCCTTGTACTTGATCTCCAGGGTTTCGCGGTTGTAGCGCTTGCTCTTGCACACATCGCACGGCACGTAGATGTCCGGCAGGAAGTGCATCTCCACCTTGATCAAGCCATCGCCCTGGCACGCCTCGCAGCGCCCGCCCTTGACGTTGAACGAGAACCGCCCAGGCCCGTAGCCACGGGAGCGCGACTCCGGCACACCGGCGAACAGCTCGCGAATCGGCGTGAACAGCCCGGTGTAGGTCGCCGGGTTGGAGCGCGGCGTGCGCCCAATCGGGCTTTGGTCGATATCGACCACCTTGTCCAGATGCTCAAGGCCCTTGATGCTGTCGTGAGCGGCGGCTTCCAGGGTGGTCGCACCGTTCAGCGCTGTGGCGCTCAATGGAAACAGCGTGTTGTTGATCAGTGTCGACTTGCCCGACCCGGATACACCAGTCACGCAGGTCAGCAGCCCCAATGGGATCTCCAGATCAACATTGCGCAAGTTGTTGCCACGCGCGCCCTTGAGGTGCAGTGCCATCTTCTTGTTGCGCGGCGTACGTTTGGCCGGCACGGCGATCTTCACGCGGCCAGACAGGTATTTACCGGTCAACGAATCAGGATGCGCCATCACTTCGGCAGGCGTGCCCTCGGCAACAATATGCCCACCGTGCACACCGGCACCCGGGCCGATATCTACCACGTAGTCCGCAAGACGAATGGCATCTTCATCGTGCTCGACCACGATCACCGTATTACCGATGTCCCGCAGGTGCTTCAGTGTACCCAGCAGACGATCGTTGTCCCGTTGATGCAGGCCAATTGACGGCTCATCAAGAATGTACAGCACGCCCACCAGGCCGGCGCCAATCTGGCTGGCCAGGCGAATCCGCTGTGCTTCACCACCGGAAAGCGTGTCGGCGCTGCGGTCCAGCGACAGATAGTCCAGGCCTACGTTAACCAGGAACTGCAGCCGCTCACGGATCTCCTTGAGGATCTTGTCGGCAATCTCACCGCGGCGACCGGTCAACTTCAGCGTGCCGAAGTATTCGCAGGCATCGCCAATCGGGAGGTTGGTCACCGCCGGCAGGGTTTTCTCACCGACCCATACATGCCGCGCTTCACGGCGCAGGCGGGTGCCACGGCAATCCGGGCACGGCTGGGTGCTCAGGAACTTGGCCAGTTCCTCGCGCACGCTGGCCGACTCGGTCTCGCGGTAACGGCGCTCCAGGTTCGGCACGATGCCTTCGAACGGGTGGGAGCGTTTGACGATATCGCCACGGTCGTTCAGGTACTTGAAGTCGACGTTCTGCGAACCGCTGCCATGCAGGATGAATTTCTGGTGTTCGGCCGTCAGCTCGTTGAAGGGCACTTCGAGGCTGAACTTGTAGTGCGACGCCAGCGAACCCAGCATCTGGAAGTAATAGACGTTACGCCTGTCCCAGCCGCGTATCGCGCCTTCCGCCAGCGTGAGGTCACCGTTGACCAGGCGCTTGATGTCGAAGAATTGCTTAACCCCCAGGCCATCACAGGTCGGGCAAGCGCCGGCCGGGTTGTTGAAGGAAAACAGTTTCGGTTCCAGCTCGCTGATGGCATGACCGCAGATCGGGCAGGCGAAGCGCGCGGAGAAGATGATTTCTTCGCCGGGCTCGTCGTCCATCGGCGCCACCAGGGCAATGCCGTCGGCCAGCTTCAACGCGGTCTCGAACGATTCCGCCAGGCGCTGCTGCAAGTCGGCACGCACCTTGAACCGGTCGACCACCACATCAATCGAGTGCTTCTTCTGTTTGTCCAGCTTCGGCGCTTCGTCCAGCTCGTAGAGCTTGCCGTTGATCCGGGCCCGCACGAAACCTTGGGCCCGCAGCTCTTCAAAGACGGAAAGGTGTTCACCCTTGCGCTCGCGAATCACCGGTGCCAGCAGCATCAGCTTGGCGCCTTCCGGCTGGGCCAGCACCAGGTCGACCATCTGGCTGACGGTCTGGGCTTCCAGGGGAATGTCGTGGTCCGGGCAGCGGGGAATACCCACGCGGGCATACAGCAGGCGCAGGTAGTCGTAGATCTCGGTGATGGTGCCCACGGTGGAGCGCGGGTTGTGGGACGTCGATTTCTGTTCGATGGAGATCGCTGGCGACAGGCCTTCAATGGTGTCGACGTCGGGCTTTTCCATCATCGACAGGAACTGGCGGGCATAGGCCGACAGGGATTCCACGTAACGGCGCTGGCCTTCGGCGTACAGCGTGTCAAACGCCAGGGACGACTTGCCGGACCCGGACAAGCCGGTGATGACGATCAGTTTGTCCCGTGGCAGGGTCAGGTCGATGTTCTTCAGGTTGTGGGTTCGAGCCCCACGAATCAGGATCTTGTCCAAGATGGCCTCGCACGGCGGGCGTAAATAATGCAGGAGTATACGGCTAAAGACTGGATGAATATACACTGTCAAAGTGCCGGGTGCAGCCTTACATGAAAGCTGCGCGGCAAAGCGCCGCATATACCCTCTCAATCGATGGGACTGGTAGAATCGCCGCCGGTTCACACGAGGTTTTTCCATGCACGATCCCCACAGCGAACGCATGAGTGGCAGCGAGACCCGCGCAGCAAGCGGTCTGGCCCTGGTGTTCGCCTTCCGTATGCTTGGCATGTTTATGGTGTTGCCGGTGCTGGCGACCTATGGAATGGATCTCGCAGGAGCGACCCCGGCCCTGATCGGCCTGGCGATTGGCGCCTATGGCCTGACCCAGGCGCTGTTTCAGATTCCGTTCGGGATCATTTCCGACCGCATCGGCCGCCGGCCGGTGATCTACCTGGGGCTGATCGTCTTCGCCCTGGGCAGCGTGCTCGCCGCCAATGCCGACTCGATCTGGGGCGTGATCGCCGGGCGTGTCCTGCAAGGCGCGGGGGCGATTTCCGCCGCCGTCATGGCGCTGCTTTCCGACCTGACCCGCGAACAACACCGCACCAAGGCCATGGCCATGATCGGCATGACCATCGGTCTTTCGTTTGCCGTGGCGATGGTGGTTGGCCCGCTGCTGACCCGCGCGTTCGGCTTGCACGGCCTGTTCCTGGCCACCGGTGGCATGGCGTTGTTCGGCATCGTGATCGTCGCCTTCATGGTGCCGCGTTCCACCGGGCCGTTGCAGCACCGTGAATCCGGCGTGGCGAAACAGGCGCTGCTGCCCACGCTCAAGCACCCGGACCTGCTCCGCCTGGATTTGGGTATCTTCGTATTACACGCGATGCTGATGTGCAGCTTCGTCGCCTTGCCCCTGGCCCTGGTGCAAAAAGCCGGGCTGCCCAAGGAGCAGCACTGGTGGGTCTACCTGACTGCGCTGCTGATTTCGTTCTTCGCCATGATCCCGTTCATCATCTACGGCGAGAAGAAACGCAAAATGAAACGAGTTCTGCTGGGCGCCGTCGCGACATTGATGCTCACTGAGCTATTCTTCTGGCAGTTCGGCGACAGCCTGCGGGCGCTGGTGATCGGCACGGTGGTGTTCTTCACCGCGTTCAACCTGCTGGAGGCTTCATTGCCTTCGCTGATCAGCAAGGTTTCACCGGCCGGCGGCAAAGGCACGGCGATGGGCGTGTATTCCACCAGCCAGTTCCTCGGTTCTGCACTGGGCGGGATCATGGGCGGCTGGATGTTCCAGCATGGCGGTTTGTCGGTTGTGTTCCTTGGATGCGCCGGGCTGGCTGCACTTTGGCTGGCCTTTGCTGTTACCATGCGCGAACCCCCATACGTCACAAGCCTGCGTCTGCCGTTATCGCCCGAAGCGATTCGTGAAGCCGGTCTGGTAGAGCGCCTGAAGGCCGTCGTTGGGGTAACAGATGCAGTCGTGGTTGCTGAAGAGGCGGCCATTTACATCAAATTGGACACCGAATTATTGGATCGCGCGACGCTCGAGCAACTGGTCAACCCAGTGCCGACAGCGCGCCCAGCCTAGGAGAACGTTATGGCCCGTGGGGTTAACAAAGTCATATTGGTCGGTACATGCGGCCAGGATCCCGAAGTTCGCTACCTGCCGAACGGTAACGCCGTGACCAACCTGAGTCTGGCGACCAGCGAACAGTGGACCGACAAGCAAACCGGCCAGAAGGTCGAAAAAACCGAATGGCACCGTGTGTCGATGTTCGGCAAGGTTGCTGAGATCGCCGGTGAATACCTGCGCAAAGGTTCGCAGGTCTACATCGAAGGCAAACTGCAGACCCGCGAGTGGGAAAAAGACGGCATCAAGCGTTACACCACTGAAATCGTGGTCGACATGCAAGGCACCATGCAACTGCTGGGCGGCCGTCCACAGGGCGACCAACAGGGCCAGGGTGGCATGTCCAACTCGGCACCGCGTCCACAACAGCAGTCGCGTCCGCAGCCAACCCAGCAGCCACAGCGTGAGTCGCGTCCAGCGCCACAGCAGGCAGCGCCTCAGCCGGCAGCCGACTTCGACAGCTTTGATGACGATATTCCGTTCTAAGGTCGCTTGAGACCCGAACTGTCGCGTAACACCTGAAAACCCCCGATGGCCTTGGCCTCGGGGGTTTTTCGTTTCGTGCCCGCCGACCTGCTACACGTCGGTAGACGCGGCGTTCACCACCAGCTCCCGAAACCTTTCCAGTACCGACGACGTATCACCCACCCGGGTCGCCAGGTGCAACGGCGCCACCAGGCTCCGGCACTCCGAAAGCTCGCGATACACAATCCCGTCACCCCGCAAGCGCTGCATGGAGGCGGGCACAATCGAAACCCCAAGTCCGGCAGCCACCAGGCTCAACGTCGCCGTCATGCGCGGCGCCTCCTGCACCACCTGCGGGCTGAACCCCGCCTCGCGGCACGCCACCAGAATCGCGTCATACAACCCCAACCCCACCCGACGCCGATACAGTACAAATGCCTCCGTCGC
This sequence comes from Pseudomonas sp. ADAK13, assembly GCF_012935715.1. NCBI lineage: Bacteria > Pseudomonadati > Pseudomonadota > Gammaproteobacteria > Pseudomonadales > Pseudomonadaceae > Pseudomonas > Pseudomonas sp. ADAK13. Next base: position 1,439,746 of record NZ_CP052860.1, on the reverse strand, counting down.
CAATGCCGCCAACGGCAGCGGGGTCGACGGGTCGATCGCCAGCGGGTGATCAGTGGGCAGCGCCAGCAACATCGGCTCCACCAGGATCGGCTCATCCTGCAACGCTTGTGTCCCGCTCAGCGGCGAGCGGATGAACGCCGCATCGAGTTTTTCATGCAGCAACGCGTCCAGCAGCTCGCCGGTACCGGCTTCTTCCAGGACCACGGAAACGCCGACAAAGGTTTCCCGAAACAGGCGCAACACGCTGGGCACAAACGGGTGCAAAGCGGCAGAGCTGGTAAAGCCAATGGCCAGCCGCCCGCGTTCACCCCGGGCGGCGCGGCGCACAATGTCGGCCACGCCGTCGACGCTGGCCAGAATATGTCGAGCTTCCTCCAGCAAGGCCAAACCCGCCGTGGTCGGGCGCACGCCCCGTGGCAGGCGCTCCATCAGCACCACGCCCAATTCGGCTTCCAGGCTTTGCAACAGGCGCGTCAGGGGCGGCTGCTGCATGCCCAGTCGTTCTGCCGCGCGGGTGATATAGCCTTCTTCGGCAATCGCGACGAAGGCCTTGAGCTGCCTGAGTTCCAGCATAGGAATACTTTTGAGGTATGGGAGATGGTCAATCCTGGCATTTGTTCTCATGGATCACAAGATTTAGGCTGTCGTCACTCCTCACAGAAGAAGGAATGCCGCAATGACCTGGTCAGCCAAGCAATACTCGATGTTCGAACAACAGCGCACCCGTCCCGTCCGGGATCTGGTGGCGGCCATCCCTGAGGGCGATGTGCGCACTGCCGTCGACCTGGGATGTGGCCCGGGCAATTCCACCGAGGTGCTGGCCGAGCGTTTTCCGAAGGCACTGGTCACCGGCATGGACAGTTCCGATGACATGCTGATCGATGCCCGCAAGCGCCTGCCCACGTTGAACTTCGAATTGGCTGACATCGGCGCCTGGAACCCGGCGCAGAAATTCGACGTCATCCTCGCCAATGCTTCACTGCAATGGTTGCCGGATCACGCCACGTTGTATCCGCACTTGGTCAATCAACTGACCGAAGGCGGCACCCTGGCCGTGCAGACGCCCGACAACCTTGATGAGCCGGCCCACAAGCTGGCGCGGGAAATCGCGGCCGACGGCCCATGGGCCGCAAAGATCGGCGCGGTGAAACACAACGAGCGCCATACCGCGAGCTACTACTTTGAGCTGCTGAGCAAACACTGCTCCACCGTGGATGTATGGCGTACCACTTACCACCATCCACTGGCAGGCTCTGCCGCAGTGGTGGAGTGGTTCAAGGGGTCGGCATTGCGTCCGTTTCTGGCGCCCCTGACTGACTCGGAAAAGAGCGCCTTCCTCGATGAGTACCTGGCGCGGATCACCCAGGCCTATCCGGCGCTGGCCGATGGCACCGTACTGCTGCCGTTCCCTCGGCTGTTCATCATCGCGACCCGTTGAACAACCCGGCCACCCGCTCGCTGTATTCCGCCGCCACTTCCTGAAGCAAGTGGCGCATCCAGCGGTGCGCCGGGTCACTGTCGAGCACTTTGTTCCATAAGGTGAATTCGCGCAGCAGCGGCAGTTCAAAGGGCGGCGCCAGCGCGCGCAATGACAAAAAATCGCCATACAGGGTCGCCAGGCTTCGCGGGATCACCGCGACCCGTTGGGTGCCCACCAGCAGATGCGGCACCGTGTTGAAGCTGCTGGTGGTCAACTCGACCCGGCGCGCCTGGCCATACCCCTGAAGGATTTTTTCACTGAAGCTGGGTTCGCGGGCACTGCCGAAGTTGACCGCAATGTGCCCCAGGCTCAGGTACTCCTCCAGGCTGAGGTGATCGCCCACCAGGCTGTTCTGCGACCAGACCACGCACTGGTAGTCATCCTCGAACAACAGCTCCTTGGCATGCAGGTCCGACAGGTACTGATCGGGCATGATCACAAAGTCCACTTCGCCCTGGGTCAGCATCTGGTTGTAGTGATCGGAGGCGTGCTGGATATCGAGGGTGATGTGCGGCGCCCGTTGCTGCAGGCGTTGGGTCAGCGGGCCGAGAATGACCGTGGTCACAAAATCGGTGGCGATCAGCTTGAAGTGGCGCTTGCAGGTCAGCGGGTCAAACTCGGGTTTGTTGACGATCGTCGATTGAATATCCAGCAGCACCCGGCGCACCGGCTCGGCCAGGCCTTGGGCGAGTGGCGTCGGCAACATCTTGCGCCCCACCTGCACCAGCAACTCATCATCAAAATAATCGCGCAACCGCGCCAGCAAGCCGCTGGCCGCCGACTGGCTGACGTTCAGGCGCTGCGCGGCGCGCGTGATGTTCTGTTCGGTGAGCAGGGTGTCGAGGACCACCAGCAAATTCAAATCCAGGTGATGAAAACGCATGGCCTTGCCTCCAGATGAGCATGGCGCGTTGTATCACTTTTTTTGGATGGATGGCATCCCGATAATCGATTGTTCGGATTGTTTGGCCCTCCCTATTATCGACTCCAGAAGCGGCAGGAGCGCCGGTTCTCAAAAGACCTTTCAAGACAAAAATAACAAGTCAGAGGTTGGTATTGATGAAACGGGAACGTATGAGCAGCGTCCGGCCGCCTTGCCATTGGGCCACTCTCGCCGCGGCGCTTGCCGCAGTGGGCTGGGTCCATCACGCGGGTGCATTTGAAATCGACACCGGCGATTCAGACGTGCGTCTGCGGTGGGACAACACCCTCAAGTACAACGCTGCCTGGCGCGTCAAAGACCGGGACAGCAAGCTCGTCAGCACGGTCAACCAGGACGACAGCGACCGTAACTTCAACAAAGGCCTGATCTCCAACCGGCTGAATATCCTGTCCGAATTTGATGCGCGCTATAACAACTTCGGCGCCCGCGTCAGTGCGGCCGGCTGGTATGACAGCGTGTATGAAGGCAGCAACGACAACGATTCCCCGGCCACCGCCAATCAGCGCTCAGTCAGCTACGACCACTTCACGGACGACACCCGCAAGCTGCACGGCAGCGACGCCGAGATCCTCGATGCGTTTGTCTTCGGCAAGGGCAACCTCGGCGAACTGCCCACCAGTTTCCGCCTGGGCCGGCACACCGTGCTGTGGGGCGAAAGCCTGTTCTTCGGGGCCAATGGCATTGCGGGCGGGCAAGCACCGGTGGACATCATCAAGGCCACCTCGGTACCCAATACGCCGTTCAAGGAATTGATTCGCCCGGTCAACCAATTCTCCGGGCAGGTCCAGTTGCGGCCGAATGTCTCGGTGGCGGCGTACTACCAGTTTGCGTGGGAAGAGAACCGCATCCCCGCCGTGGGCAGTTATTTTTCCACCTCGGATGTGGTGGGCGAGGGCGGTGAGCGCTTGATTGTGGGTGGCCCGATCGGCCCCAACCAACAACCGCTGGCGTTCTTCCACGGCAAGGACATCAAGGCGGACGACAAGGGCCAGTACGGTCTGTCGCTGCGGTTTTCGCCTGAAGACTGGAACACCGATTTTGGTCTCTATGCAATCCGCTACCACGCCAAGGACCCGATGATTTACACCCGTGCCAATCCCGGCGGGCCCAACCCGTTGACCGGTCAACTGGGCGAATACCAACTGGTGTACGCCGAAGGGATTCGCGCTTTTGGCGCCAGCTTCAGCACCTCAGTGGGCGATGCCAACGTTGCCGGTGAAGTCTCGGTGCGGCGCAATACGCCGCTGGTGAGCGTGTCCCAGGCCAACCCGACGGGCCTGGGAGACAACGACAGCCATGCCCTGTATGCCGTGGGCAACTCGCTGCACGCCCAGCTCTCCAGCCTCTACTCGTTCAACAGCAACGGCATTTGGGACTCCGCCAGCCTGGCGGGTGAAGTGGCCTGGCACCGGCGCACCAGCATCACCAAAAACGCGGCCGCGCTCGACCCCAACAGCGAGCGCGATGCCTGGGGCCTGCGCATGAGCTTCACCCCCAACTTCTTCCAGGTGTACCCCGGCGTCGACCTGAGTGTGCCGCTGGGCCTGGGCTACAACCCGAAAGGGCGCTCGTCGGTGATCAGCAAATTCAACAACGGCGTGGGCGACAAAGGCGGTGATGTGAGCATCGGCCTGCAGCTTGAGTACCTGCAAACCTGGAAGGCCGGCCTCAACTACACGCACTACATCGGCGGCAGCGACAACTTCCTCGATAGCCGTAACGCCAACACCTATGGGCAACCGCTCAAGGACCGCGACTTTATCGCCTTTACCGTCCAGCGATCATTTTGACCGTGGCTGCATAACAACAATAAACAGAGGTGTGTTTCATGAAACTCCAACCGTTGATGCTCGCGGGTCTGTTGGTGGCCGTCGCGCCCTCAGGCTGGGCTGCAACCGACGCCCAGGCCCAGCAACTCAAGTCCACGCTCACCCCGTTGGGTGCCGAGCGCGCCGGCAATGCCGATGGCAGTATTCCCGCGTGGGACAAGGGTTTTACCCAGGTGCCGGCTGGCGTCAACCCGGGCCCGCGCCTGCCGGACTACTTTGCCAGTGACAAACCGCTGTACTCGGTCACCCCGCAAAACGTCGCGCAGTACGCCGACAAACTCAGCGACGGGCAAAAAGCGCTGTTCGCCAAATACCCGACCTACCGCATCGACGTGTACCCGAGCCGGCGCACCGCCGCCGCGCCGCAATGGGTCTACGACAACACCCTGAAAAACGCCACGGCCGCGCACCTCACTCATGAGGGCAACACCCTGGAAGGCGCCAGTGGCGGCATTCCGTTCCCTGTCCCGACCACCGGCGCCGAAGTGATCTGGAACCATCACCTGAGCTGGCGCGGCGTGGCCTGGAAGAACGACTACAACGTGTACGTGATCACCGCCAGCGGCCAGCGCATTCTGTCAGCCACGGTACAGGCGCAGCGCGAGATGCCGTATTACTTCCAGGACGGTAAACCCGAATACAAAGGGGTGTACTGGATGACCCGCCTGGTCAACCTCGGCCCGCCGCAACGTGCCGGTGAAGCCTTGCTGGGCCGTGAGCCGCTGGATTACGCCAACGGCGGCCCGCAATCCTGGGTCTACCTGGCCGGCCAGCGCCGTGTGCGCAAACTGCCGGTGTCGTCTTACGACACGCCCACGCCCACCAGTTCCGGTGTGGCCAACTTTGACGAGGTCTCGGTATTCACCGGACCGCTCGACCGCTATGACTGGAAGATCGTCGGCAAGCAGGAAATGCTGATTCCCTACAACAGCAACAAGATCCTGCAACCGGCCAAGGACGACGCGATCCTCGGCGAACGTTTCCTCAACCCTGACCACATGCGCTGGGAACTGCATCGCGTGTGGGTGATTGAAGGCAACCTGGTCGCCGGCAAACGCCACAGCATGCCCAAGCGCCGCTTTTACGTAGACGAAGACACCTGGATGGCCGTACTCGGCGACAGCTGGGACGCCAATCACCAATTGTGGCGCACCTACTTTCAACTGCCGTACCTGATGCCGCAATTGCCTGGGCTGGTGCGCGGTTTATACGGCCAATACGACCTGCAGACCGGTGCCTGGATGGCCCACAACGTGGTCACCGAAAAACGCGTGCACAACGATGTGGTCGCGCCGTTCCCCGACAGTGATTTCAGCCCGGACGGCCTGGCGGCCGATGGTGTGCGTTGATGCGTGGGCAACCCGTATGGCTGGCGCTGGGCGTGCTGGGCATCTGCCTGGCAGCCGATGCTGCCGAGGCGCCCGTCAGTGATGTCCTGCAGCGCCCGGCGTTGCAGGTGGCGGCGCCCACCCAGGCAGTGCTTATCGATATCGCCCAGGCAGGAGCACGCCTGGTGGCCGTCGGTGAGCAGGGCTTGATCGTGCTTTCGGACGACGGCGGCCAACACTGGCGCCAGGCCCCGGTACCCACCAGCGCAAGCCTGACCTCGGTCAGCTTTGCCACGGCCGCGCAAGGCTGGGCAGTGGGGCATGCCGGCGTGGTCCTGCACACCGTCGACGGTGGCGAAAGCTGGCAGCTCCAACTGGACGGCAAGGGCGCTGCCCAACGCGTACTCGATGCCGTGCGTGCGGCCCCGGATGCCTCGGCACGGCAACTCAAGGTGGCCCAGGGGTTTGTCGCAGACGGTGCCGACAAACCCTGGCTGGCCGTGCATTTCAGCAACGAACGGCAAGGCACTGTGGTGGGTGCTTTCGGCCTGATCCTGCATACCGAAGACGGTGGCGTGAGCTGGCAGTCCTGGGTCGACCGCCTGGACAACCCGGCGGGCAATCACCTGTACGCGATCGCTGTTCAAGGCCCACGGATTTTCGTCGCGGGAGAACAGGGCGCGTTGTGGACATCCGCAGACGGTGGCGCGCATTTCACGCGGTTGCCGAGCCCGTACGACGGCAGTTTTTTTACCCTGAACCTGGCAACCGATGGCTCGGTTCTGGTGGCGGGATTGCGCGGGAATGTCTGGCGCAGTAGCGATCAGGGCCAGCAATGGCAGGCCGTGAATAACCCGTTCAACAGCAGCGTGGTCGCAGCGCGTTCAACCCGCGCCGGTGTGATGCTCGCTGACCAGAGTGGCCACCTTTTACTCAGTGCCGAGGGTGATGCTTTACGCGAGCAAGGGCTGCCGGCCGTTGGTGCGGTGGCCTCCCTCAGTCAGGCGGGCGACGGCCAGTGGGTCGTGGTGGGCGCGCGCGGCATCAAACGATTGGAACAGGTGAACGGGCAATGACGCATCTTCGTAATCCGCTCGACCTGCAGCGCGGCCCCGAGCACAGTCTCCAGAACTTCGACCGCCATTCCGGCTCGCTGATTGAGCGGGCGCTGTTCAACCATCGCAGCCTCGTGCTGTGGCTGTGCCTGCTGTTGACCCTGGGCCTCGGCGCCGCCAGCACCCGCCTTGGGCTCAACGCCAGCTTTGAAAAAATGATCCCCACGGGGCATCCCTACATTGCCAATTACCTGGCCAACCAAAAGGAACTCACCGGGTTGGGCAACGCGGTTCGCATCGCCGTCGAGGCGCCCGGCACCACTATTTACGACGCGCACTACCTGGAATTGCTGGCCCGTCTTAACGACAAAGTATTTTTGCTGCCGGGTGTCGACCGGCCTTTCATGAAATCCCTGTGGACCCCCAACATGCGCTGGATGGCGGTGACCGAGGAGGGCGTGGAAGGCGGCCGGGTGATCCCCGATGACTACGACGGTTCCGCCAGCAGCCTGGAAACGGTGCGCCGCAATGCCACGCGCTCCGGTGAGATCGGCCAGACCATCGCCCTGGACGGCCGCTCCAGCCTGATCTTCGTGCCCTTGATGGACGTCGACGCGCAAACCGGTAAAGCCCTCGACTACAGCGCATTGTCCCAACAGCTGGAGCAACTGCGCAGCGAGTTCCAGGCTCAGGGCCTGACGATTCACATCACCGGTTTCATCAAGGTGGTGGGCGACCTGATCGACGGGTTGCGCCAGGTGCTGCTGTTTTTCGCGGCGGCGATTCTGATCGCCACGCTGATGCTCTACGCATTCACCCGCTGCCTGCGCAGCACCTTGCTGGTGATGGCCTGCTCATTGATTGCGGTGGTCTGGCAACTGGGCCTGGTGGCGTTGCTGGGGTTCGAACTCGACCCCTATTCGGTGCTTGTACCGTTCCTGGTCTTGGCCATCGGCATGAGCCATGGCGCACAGAAAATGAACGGCATCATGCAAGATATCGGGCGCGGCATGCACCGGCAAGTGGCGGCGCGCTTCACCTTTCGGCGGTTGTTTCTCGCCGGCCTTACCGCCTTGCTGTGTGACGCGGTGGGGTTTGGCGTGTTGATGCTGATCGACATCAAGGTCATCCAGGACCTGGCATTGATCGCCAGCATGGGTGTCGCGGTGCTGGTGTTCACCAACCTGATCCTGCTGCCGATTCTCCTCAGCTACTGGGGTGTCAGTGCCCGCGCCGCCGCGCGCAGCCTGCACAGTGAAGAGGCTGACCGGCACGGGCGCAAGCATCCGTTGTGGGCGTTCCTCGACCGGTTTACCCAGCGCCGTTGGGCCACCGGCACGCTGATGATCAGCGCAGTGTTGGCCTGCGGCGGCTGGTGGGTCAGCCAGCAGTTGCAAGTCGGCGATCTCGACGCCGGCGCCCCGGAGTTGCGGGCCGACTCGCGCTATAACCGCGACAACGGGTTTATGGTCGCCCACTACGGCGCCAGCAGCGACGTGTTCGCGGTGATCGTGCGCACACCTGACGGCGCCTGCTCCGACTACACCACCTTGATGCGCGTGGATGCACTGGAGTGGCGCTTGCGCCAACTGCCGGGCGTGGAGTCCACGGCGTCGCTGGCCAGCCTCAACCGCAGCCTGTTGGTGGGCATGAGCGAAGGCAACCCGAAGTGGTACGACCTGACCCGGAACCAGGCGTTGCTCAACTCCATCACCGGGCGGGCACCGCGTGAGCTGTTCAACCAGAGTTGCAACACCCTCACGCTCTACGCCTACTTGCGTGACCACAAAGCCGTGACGTTGACGCGGCTGGTGAATGAAGTCGAGGCCTTCGCCCAGGCCAATGATACCGCCGACGTGAAGTTCCTGCTGGCGGCCGGCAATGCGGGCATCGAAGCCGCGACCAATATCGTGGTCAAGCAGGCCAATCACGACATGTTGTACTGGGTCTACGGCGCGGTGATCGTGCTGTGCCTGCTGACCTTCCGCTCCCTTGCCGCGGTGGTCTGCGTGATCCTGCCGCTGATGCTCACCTCGATCCTGTGCGAGGTGCTGATGGTGTGGCTGGGCATCGGCGTCAAGGTTGCGACTTTGCCGGTGATCGCCTTGGGCGTCGGCATCGGCGTGGACTACGCGCTGTACGTCATGAGCATTTTGCTGGCGCGGCGCAAGGCAGGTGACAGCCTGTCCCAAGCCTATTACCAGGCGCTGCTGTTCACTGGCAAAGTGGTGATGCTGACGGGGGTAACCCTGGCAGTCGGCGTCGCCACCTGGGGTTTTTCACCGATCAAGTTCCAGGCAGACATGGGCATTCTGCTGGCTTTCATGTTCCTGCTGAACATGCTCGGTGCACTGGTGTTGCTGCCGGCCCTGGCGCATTTCCTGCTGCCTGATGCACGTTTTGAACACCCGATAACAACAATAGGAAACCCCGCATGAACCCGTCCTCGCAAGCTGCCCCCGCGCCTCGCCCGCGCGGATCAGGCCCGTTGTTGTTGCTCGGCAGTTGCCTGCCGATTCTCGGTGGGGTGTTGATTGCCCCGGTGTTGCCACGCATCGCCGAACACTTTTCCGGCACCGCCAACGTCGGGCTGATCGTGCCCATCGTGCTGACGTTGCCGGCGCTGATGATCGCGTTGTTTTCGCCGTTCGCCGGCTGGCTCTCCGACCGCATCGGGCGCAAGCGCCTGCTGGTGCTGGCGATGCTGCTGTATGGCATCTGCGGGCCGCTGCCGCTGGTGCTGGATAACCTCGACGCGATTCTGCTCAGCCGCGCCGGCCTGGGCCTGGCGGAGGCGGCGATCATGACCTGCTGCACCGCGCTGATCGGCGACTACTTCGACGGCCGCGACCGGGTGCAATTGCTCTCGTGGCAAACCATCGTCACCTCACTGTCGGCCACCGCGTTTTTCATGCTGGGCGGAATCATCGGCGAGCACGGTTGGCGCCTGCCGTTTGCGGTGTACATCGTAGGCCTGCTGCTTGCGCCGTTGATGCACCTGGCGTTGCGCGAATCGTTGCGGGGCGCCAGCGCGGCGGTCGAGGTGGCGCGGAGCACAGGTTTTCCCTGGCGCTCACTGTCGGTGATTTGCGGCATGACCGTGCTGGCGTCCCTGGGCTTTTTCATTGTTCCGGTACAAACCGGTTTCCTGCTGGAACACATCGGCATTGATTCGCCGCAGCGCATTGGCATGGCCATCGGCCTGGGCCATTCGGCGGTGTTTGTCGGTGCCCTGTGCTTCCGGCGCCTGAGCCGGTTCGGCCCGGGCTTGCTGCTGGCGCTGGCGTTTGTGGTGTCCGGCATCGGCATTTTGCTGCTGGCCAACGCCGTCGACTACCGCACGGCGGTCATCGCCGTGATGGTCAACGGCCTGGGCGGCGGGCTGGCGTTGCCCACGGTCCTCAGTTGGGCACTTTCCACCCTGAGCTTCGAACACCGCGGCAAAGGTACCGGCCTGTTCAACGCGGGTTTTTTCGGCGGCCAGTTTGCCAGCCCGTTATTGGTCATGGCGTTGTCCGGTGTGTCCGATGGGCGTGTAGGCGCGGTGGCCATGGTCGGCTGGGGATTGCTGCTGGCGGCCCTGTTTTCGCTGATCGCACCGTGGCTGGCCGGCGTGCGGCTGCTTGATCCGATTCAAGTGTCGGACGACATGGTCCTGCATTAACCGTTTTATTCCCTGAGGAATGCTCGATGAAACTCGCTACGTTGAAAAACGGCCATCGCGACGGCCAGTTAGTGGTGGTCTCCCGAGACCTGCGCCACGCGGTCATCGCTCCGCCTTTTGCGACCTTGCAACAGGCGCTGGAGAATTGGGCCGAGGCCGAACCGGTGCTGAGCCGGCACTACCAGTTGCTTAACCTGGGGCAAGCGCCCGAATCGTTTGCGTTTGACCCCACACACGCCGCAGCGCCATTGCCCCGGGCTTATCAGTGGTGCGACGGTTCGGCGTTTCTCAACCACGCGCACCTGCTGCAAAAAGCCTTCAGCCTGCCGCCCATGGCCGACGAGCGCATTCCGTTGATGTACCAGGGCGCCAGCGACGATTTCCTCGGGCCTTGCGACGATGTGCCTTTGCCGGACGTGAATCACGGAATCGATTTCGAGGGCGAATTCGCCGTGATCGTCGATGAGGTGCCGATGGGCTGCCCCGCTGACCAGGCGTTGCAGTACGTGCGGCTGGTGCTGTTGGTCAACGACGTCAGCCTGCGGGGCTTCCTGCTGCATGAAGTCAGCACCGGCTTCGGGTTTTTCCAGGCCAAGCCCTCGTCGAGTTTTTCGCCGGTGGCCGTCACCCCGCAAGCGCTTGGCGCTGCCTGGCACAACGGGCGGGTGTGCCTGCCCCTGAGCGTCACCTGGAACCAGAGTTGGTTTGGTGCGCCCCATGGCGCCGAGATGAGCTTCAGCTTCGCTGACCTGATCGCCCACGCCGCACGCACCCGGCGCTTGCGTGCCGGCACCATCATCGGCTCCGGCACCGTGTCCAACGTCGACCGCGCGGTGGGTTCGGCGTGTATTTCGGAACGCCGGGCCATCGAGATGATTGACCATGGGCAGCCGCTGACCGGGTTCATGCAGTTTGGCGACCGCATTCGCATCGAGGCACTGGACAGCGAGGGCGAGTCGGTATTCGGCGCCATCGACCAGCGCCTGGTGGATTCCAACTTGCTGACTCAAGAGGCGCTTTCATGACTGAACGCAAACGTCGTCTGGTGGACCTGTCGGTCACCCTTGAAAACAACCCCTACACCGACCCGCCACCGCTGCTGCCGAAGATCGAGTACGTCGATCACCAGGGCGGTATCCAGGAGCTACTCGCGATGTTTCCGGGCCTGTGTATCGACGACATGCCCGGCCAGGAAGCGTGGGCAGCCGAGCGCCTGAACATCACCACCCACAGCGGCACGCACATGGATGCGCCGTGGCATTACGCCTCGACCACCGATGGCGGCAAGCCGGCCTATGGCATTGATGAGATCCCGCTGGACTGGTGCCTGCGCCCGGGCGTGAAGCTCGATTTTCGCCACCTGCCGGACGGCGATGTGGTCAGCGCTGCACAAATCGAGGCTGAGTTGCAGCGTATCGGCCATGTGTTGCAGCCGCTGGACATCGTGCTGGTGAATACCCGTGCAGGTGCCTTGTTCGGCCAGCCGGGCTACCTGGACGCAGGCGTGGGGATCGGCCGCGAAGGCACCTTGTATTTGCTGGAGCGCGGGGTGCGCGTGGTGGGCACCGATGCCTGGAGTTGGGACGCACCGTTCAGCCATACCCGGGCGCGGTTTGCGGCGAGCGGTGACAGCTCGATCATCTGGGAAGGGCACAAGGCGGGACGGGATATCGGCTATGGGCAGATGGAAAAGCTGGCCAACCTGGACGCGCTGCCGGCCCACGGTTTTGAAGTGTCGTGTTTCCCCTACAAGATCAAACACGCCTCTGCCGGTTTTGTCCGGGCGGTAGCGATTTTCGAGGAAACCCTTTGATCGGCGGCCTCCTAGTGAGGCCGCACGGTTTCAGTTTTAGCCCTGTGCGCTCAAATACGCCTCAGCCGACACCACGCTCGCATAAGCAAACCCCAGCGACGACATGAACGCAGCATGCACCTGGGCTGCCGGTATGGTGGTGCCGTTGAATTCCAGGTCCCGCGTGGCGCAGGCATCGTGGATCACGGTCACTGTGTAGCCCAGGTCCGCCGCTGCACGCACCACGCCGTCGATGCACATGTGGCTCATGCTGCCGACCACGACCAACTCGGTGATGCTGCGTTGTTCCAGCAACGCCCGCAGGTTGGTTTCGCGGAACGCATTGACGAAATGCTTGAGCACCACCGGCTCGTCCGCCTGGTTCAGAACCTTGGGGTGCAAATGTGCACCTTCCGAACCCGGGGTGAAGAAGGGCGCATCGTCCGAGGTGAATTCGTGGCGTACGTGAATCACCGCATCGCCCGCCTGGCGGAACGCCTGGAGCACTTGCTGCGCCTTGTCTGCTGCTGCGTCCACACCGTCAAGCGGCCACTTGCCCTGGGGGAAGTAGTCGTTCTGGATATCGATTAGGATGAGCGCTTGCTTGGCCATGTTTGGTTTCCTTGTGATGGTTGATGCGTCCAGTATCGTGGCTGGCGTGGCGCCTGGGGATTGGCCGCACCGACAATAACAGAGGGAAAACTGACAATGGCGATCGTCGAACTTGGCGTGCTGATCTACAGCGGCGCGCAAATGGCCGCCGTGCATGGCTTGACCGACCTGTTCGCTGTCGCCAACCGGATCGCGGCCGAGCATCAGTCCGCGCAATTGCCGTCGTTGCGCATCAGCCATTGGCAGGCTGAAACCGGCAACGCACCGACTCGGGTGTTCGACAGCCAGCCCGGCAGCGGCCAAGCGCTCACGGCCTTGCTGATTCCGCCCTCCATCGCGGGCTTTTCCGAAGGCCAGGCCTCCGCCGAGTTGCTGGATTGGCTACGCCAGCAGCACCGCTGCGGGACCATTCTGGGCGGAGTGTGCGTGGGCTCGATCCTGATGGCGGAAAGTGGCCTGCTGGACGGACGCAGCGCCACCACGCACTGGACGTCGGCCAAGTCTTTCGCCGCCCGTTACCCGGCGATTCGCCTGGAAGCCGACAAACCCATTGTCGACGACGGCGACCTGATCACCACCGCCGGGCTGATGGCCTGGTCCGAACTCGGCCTGCGCCTGGTAGACCGCCTGCTTGGCCCGAGCATCGCCGCCAGCACCGCGCGCTTCCTGGTGATCGAGCACAGTGACAGCGCCAGTGAGTGCGGCAGTAACTTTGCGCCGATCCTCGCCCATGGCGACGCTGCGATTCTCAAGGTGCAACATTGGCTGCAGGCCAGCGGCGCGGTGGACGTCTCATTGACTGCGATGGCGCTGCAAGCCGGGCTTGAGGAGCGCACGTTCCTGCGGCGGTTTCGCGCCGCCACCGGTTTGAAACCCACTGAATACTGCCAGCACCTGCGGGTCGGCAAGGCACGGCAGATGCTCGAGTTCACCAACGGCACCATTGATCACATCGCCTGGACCGTGGGCTACCAAGACCCGGGCGCCTTCCGCGCCACCTTCAAGAAAATCACCGGGCTGGCGCCAAGCGACTACCGCAGCCGTTTTGGTGTGACACCGACCAAGACCCAAAGCTGAATCGTGCAGAACGCCGCGACACCAGGAGCCCTTCGTGCAGAATAAAACAGGCCAAGTGCCATCGCTTTTTCCTCAACCGTTTGATTACCCTCGGGTTTAACCAGACGCCGCCTTGGCTTGATCCCTGCAACCGTTTCCCTACACACATGGCAGGACAGCCAAGGGGGACGCATGACCCCGACAAATCGAAAGAAAATCGTGGTGGCGCATTCAATCCGACCGGACGCGCCGTTGCACGAAGTCGAAACCAACCGCGCCCTGGCCCGCTGGCTGGCGCACATCCTCGGGCTCAAATACGGCGGCAGCTATAACCCAGAGCTGCACGGCGGGCGCGATCTCTACCTGTTACCTACCCAGACCCTGGTCGGCGCGGCCCAGGCGCGGCAGTTGGGCGTCAAAGGCCCCGAAGACTTGTGGGGCGGTTATGTCGACCACGACTTCATTTGCACCAAGGCCATCAGCCACGGCTTGTTGAGTAAAGAGGCGGTGGCGCCTGAAGGCTGGTCGCCGCTGTTTGCCGAGCGCATCCGCAATGTGGTGCTGGATGGCTTGAGTGTGCACGCCCTGGAAGACGCGCGGCCGGCGGCGACCCATTTGCTGTATACCGGGCCGATCCGCCTCAAGCCCGTGCATGCGTGTGCCGGTCGCGGGCAGGAAGTAATCCGCAGCCTCGATGAGTTCGACGCCATTCTCGCGCGGCCCGACGCGGCGCAACTGTTCGGCGAGGGCGTGGTGCTGGAGCAGGACCTGCACGATGTGGTCACCCACAGTGTCGGCCAGAGCTTTATCGGCGATCACGTCATCAGCTACTGCGGTGATCAATACCTGACCCGGGACGGGCAGGGCGAAGAGGTCTATGGTGGATCTAACCTGCTGGTGGTCCAGGGCTACTACGAAGACCTGCTCAGGCTGGACTTGCCCGATGACGTGCGCCTGGCGATCGAACAGGCCCAAACCTTCGATAACGCGGCAGATGAGGCCTACCCCGGGTTCTATGCCTCGCGGCGCAATTACGACATCGCCCAGGGCCTGGACAGCGACGGCCAGCGCCGCAGCGGCGTGCTGGAGCAATCCTGGCGCATGGGCGGGGCCAGCAGCGCGGAAGTCGCGGCGTTGCAAAGCTTCGTCAACAATCCCGGGCTGAAGGCGATTCATGTGTCGTCGGTAGAGACCTACGTCGACCAGCCACTGCCGGCTGACGCGATCGAGGTGTACCGGGGGCCGGCGGAAAACAGCGACTTTCTTCTCAAGTACGTAACGGTCAAATCTTATGACGGCTAGAAGTGAAACCATTGCCATTGATATCGACGACGAACAGATGAGCGGGACCTTCCTCAGTCCCAAATCGAAAGTGCCGGGGGTGTTGTTTGTGCACGGCTGGGGCGGGAGCCAGGAACGTGATCTGGAACGCGCCAAAGGGATCGCCGGGCTCGGCTGCGTATGCCTGACCTTCGACCTGCGCGGCCATGCCGGTAACGGTATTCCACTGTCCCGCGTCACCCGCGAAGACAACCTGCGCGACCTGCTGGCCGCCTACGACCGCCTGCTGTCACACCCGGCCATCGACACCTCGGCGGTGGCCGTGGTCGGTACCAGCTACGGCGGTTACCTGGCGGCCATCCTTACCTCGTTGAGGCCCGTGCGCTGGTTGGCGCTGAGGGTGCCGGCACTGTACCGCGACCAGGAATGGCTCAAGCCCAAACGCGACCTCGATAAAGCCGACCTGATGGATTATCGCGGGACGTTTGTGCACGCCGAAACCAATCGCGCGTTGCATGCTTGCGCAGCGTTTACCGGCGATGTGCTGATCGTTGAATCCGAAACCGATGATCACGTGCCCCACGCCACCATCATGAGTTACCGCGCCGCCTGCCAGCAGACACACTCGCTGACCCACCGGATCATCGATGGTGCCGATCACTCCCTGAGTGACCCGATCTCCCAGCAGGCCTACACCTCGATCCTGGTGGACTGGATTACCGAGATGGTGGTGGGCGAGCGCTTGAGCATCATCCAGTCGTAGGCGTCTTCTTCACGCGCAACGCCTTGGCCTTGGCTTCCACCGCGAGGTACATCACCAGGGCCACCAGCAGCGGCAGGATGAAGTAGATCGCGCGGTAGGCGATCAATCCCGCGAGCAGACTGCCGCGGGAGGCTTCGTGTTGCAGCAGGGCGATAAACACCGCCTCCAGCACCCCGAGCCCCGCCGGGATGTGTGTAACCACCCCGGCGATGCTGCTGATCAGCAACACCCCGAGCACCACCGGGTAATCCAGTTGCTTGGGCAGCAGGGTAAAAATCACCGCCGCCATCAGCGACCAGTTCAGCGCACCGAGTGCCAGTTGCAGTACGGCCATGCGCAGCGAAGGCAGGCTGATTTCTATCCCGCGCACTGACCACGCGCGTTTTTTCGACAAGCGACACGCCAACAGATAACCCAGGCTCGCCAGTACCAGCAGCACGCCCACTCCTTGCAGCGCGCCTCTGCTGAGCTTCCACCCCGGCGGCAATGTCACCAGCCCGCTGCTGAACACCGCGCCGGCAATCGCCATGTAGCCGAACCAATTGGTGGCCAGGCTCAAGCCGAGGATCTTCGCGATATTCCCGCTGCTCACCCCCAGCCGTGAATACAGGCGGTAGCGCATGGCGATACCACCGACCCAGGCACTCAGGTTGAGGTTGAAGGCATAGCTGATGATGCCCACCGGCAAGATCTGCTTCCAGTGCAAGGGTTGGCGGATGTAGGTGCGGCCGATCAGGTCGAAGCACGAGTACACCAGGAAACTGCACAGGGTCAGCGCGCCTGCAATGAGCAAGGTGCGCAGCTTGAAGTCGCCCAGGGTGTCGAACACTTCGCTCCAGTCGATACGCCGGGCGAGCAGGGTGAACAACACAATCAGCACCAGGAAAAACACCACCGTCAGCGGTTTTTTCCAGCGCTTTAAAAAGCCGGGGTGGGCGCTTTGTTCAGCGGTGCGGGCTTGGGTCATGGTCCGGGCGCTCCTGGTGAACGAAGGGTTTCAACCTCGGTTTATGGGCCGGCAACCAGCCGGTCCATGAGGGAAAATGCCGCAGCACGTGGAACACCACAAAACCCACCGTCACCCGCCAGAACCAGCCGCGGGGCGTGCGGTTTTCCGGCATGGTCTTGCAGTGGTTTTGACTGAGGTATTCCAGGCGTTCGAATAACTGCTGATTGAACCCGCGATCACTGATCAGCACATTGGCCTCAAGGTTCAGCGCCAGGCTCAGTGGGTCGAGATTGCTCGAACCCACGGTGCTCCATTCTTCATCCACCAAGGCAACCTTGCCGTGCAGCGGGCGTTGGCAATATTCGTGGATCACCACGCCTTCCTTGAGCAAATAGTCATAGAGCATGCGCGCCGCGAGCTTGGCCAGCAGCACATCCGGCTGGCCCTGCATGATCAGTTGCACCTGCACACCGCGCCGCGCTGCATTGCGAATTTCCCGCAGCAGCCGATAGCCGGGGAAGAAGTAGGCGTTGGCAATCACCACCCGCCGCTGGGCTTTGCGCAGGGCGTGCAGGTAGGCTTCTTCGATGTCGGAACGGTGTTGCAGGTTGTCGCGGTAAATCAGCCGCACCCGGCCATCACCTTCGCCCGCCGCCCAGGGCGATGCCTGTTGTTCGCGCCGCCAGCCACGCCGCTTGCGCACGCGCCGGCCACTTTGTGCGAGGGCGAAATGATGCAGGTCGGCCACCGCCGGGCCTTGCACCTGCACGGCATAATCCTGCTTGGCTTCGGGGCCGAAATCCCCCAGGTGATCGGCCGAAAAATTGATCCCGCCGATAAACGCCACGCTGGCATCCACCACCACAATCTTGCGGTGCAGGCGGCGAAACCAGTTGGTGCGAAAACCCAGGGTTTTGCTCGCCGGGTCGAACATCTGCACGGTCACGCCGGCCTGGCTCAGCTCCCCGAGAAACCCCGGGCTCAGCTCGCCGCAACCAAATCCGTCGAGGCTGGCGACCACCTTTACGCCACGCTGCGCCGCCTCGATCAAAATGCGCTGAAGCTCATCGCCGACCTTGTCTTCAAACAGAATAAAAGTCTCCAGCAATATCTCCCGCTGGGCCTGGCGCATGGCCTCGAACACCTTGGGGAAATAGGCCTCGCCGTTCTCCAGCAGCTCAACCTGGTTGCCGCTTTGCCAGCTGTAATTCAGGTCCCGGGCCGCCGCATCGTCGGGCGGTTGATCGGTCGCGATGTGTTCCACCGCAACCTTCTCCAGCGGCGCGCTGTTCATAACTCGATCTCCACCGACAACGGCGCGTGGTCCGACAAATGCGACCACGGACGGCTGGTCAGGACTTGCGGCTGATGCACCTTGAGGTTGCGCACATAGATGCGGTCCAGGGGCAGCAGCGGCAGGCGCGCCGGGAAGGTGCGGGCCGGCTTGCCCTGGGTTTCGATAAACACTTCCCGCAGCCCGCAGTGGGCAAGATCGGCCCGCTGGCGCCAGTCATTGAAGTCACCGGCGACAATCACCGGCGCGTCGGCCGGAATCTCGGCGATCCGCTGGGCAATCAATCGCAGTTGCTGTTGGCGATGCACCTCCCGCAGCCCCAGGTGCACGCAGATCGCATGCACCTCCTGCACGTTGCCCGGCAGGCGCAGCACGCAATGCAGCAGCCCACGGCTTTCGTGGCCGCTTTGGGAAATGTCGAGGTTGTCGTAGCGGATGATCTGGAATTTCGACAGCAACGCATTGCCGTGATCGCCATGGGGATATACCGCATTGCGACCGTAGGCGTATTGCGGCCAGATACTGTCGGCGAGGAACTCGTACTGCGGCATGCTCGGCCAATTGCTGTAGCGCTTGGGATGGCGCTCGTGGGTGCCGTGGATTTCCTGGAGGAACACCACGTCGGCGGCCACGCTGCGAATAGCCTCCCGCAGCTCGGGCAGGATGAAGCGCCGGTTGAGCGCGGTGAAGCCCTTGTGGGTGTTGACCGTCAGCACCCTGAAGCGGGTGATGGCTTCGATGGGTGTGGTCGGCATCAGCTCCGGGTGGGTCATGGTTGCTCCCGTCGGTTGGGTGTCGAGTGACCTCCGTTTTTGGATGACTGTGGAATTTGGCAGAAAGTTTCGGCGCCCTTACAGACGGCACACCGCAAAATGTGGGAGCGGGCTTGCTCGCGAAGGCGGTGGATCAGTTGATATCTCTGTTGACTGACACACCGCTTTCGCGAGCAAGCCCGCTCCCACATTGGGTTCTTTATCGTTGCGGAATCAGTGCCCGCCAACCACGCGGGTCGAGCTCTCGGCATACACCGGTCCCAACCGGTCAAGTCGCCCGCTCCAGGCCGTCAGCGCCAGGGCCACCAACACCACCGAGCCACCAATCCACGCGGTGTGGATCAAGCCCATGTGGGCGACGATCAAGCCGCCGGCCCACGCGCCACCGGCGATCCCCAAATTGAACGCTGCGATGTTCAAACCCGAGGCCACGTCCACCGCGTTCGGCGTGTGGTGTTCCGCCTGGCGCACTACGTACACCTGCAAGCCCGGCACGTTGCCGAAGGCGACCGCGCCCCACACCAGCACGGTGGCCAGGGCCAGCCATGGGTTGCCGGCCGTCAGCGTCAGCATGAACAACACGGCGGCGAGCAGGGCGAAGATGATTTTCAGGGCGCTGATCGGGCCGCGTTTGTCGGCCAGTTTGCCGCCCCAGATGTTACCGATGGCCACCGAGATGCCGTACACCAGCAGCACCAGGCTGACGGTGCCGGCGCTGAAACCGGAGATGTCCTGAAGGATCGGCGCCAGGTAGGTGAACGCGATGAACGAGCCGCCGTAACCAATCGCTGTCATGGCGTACACCAACAGCAGGCGTGGTTGTTTCAGCACTTGCAGTTGCTGCAACAGCGACGCCGGCTTGCTGTGGGCGATGTTGTTCGGCACATAGAGCAGGCTGCCGATAAACGCGATCAAGCCCAGGGCCGAGACGGCGAGGAAGGTTTCGCGCCAGCCGAAGTGCTGGCCGATAAACGTCCCCAGCGGCACACCGGTGACCAACGCCACGGTCAGGCCGGTAAACATGATGGCAATCGCGCTGGCGGCTTTTTCCTTGGGTACCAGGCTGGTGGCGATGGTGGAACCAATCGAGAAAAACACCCCGTGGGCCAGGCCGGTGACGACTCGCGCCAGCACCAGGGATTCATAACTCGGCGCCTGCCAGGCCAGCAGGTTGCCGAGGGTGAACAGCACCATCAGCGACAACAGCAGCAGTTTGCGTGGCACTTTGCCGGTCAGGGCGGTGAGCACCGGCGCGCCGATGGCCACGCCCAGGGCGTAGAGGCTGACCAGCAGGCCGGCAGACGGCAGGCTGACGCCAAGGTCGGCGCCGATGGTGGGTAACAGGCCAACGATGACGAACTCGGTCGTCCCGATGGCAAAAGCGCTGAGGGTCAGCGCGAGCAAGGCAATGGGCATGGCTGCAACTCCGGTGGGTTTCAATCAGGAGCGCAGTCTCGGTGGTTGGCTTGTGCGGAAAAAGACAGGTATTGGCATTTGATATTTGCCTGGCGCGCACGGATCTACGCGCCGGGGGAACGATCGGGCGCCAAACCCGTCAGTTCCTTACAGACCCTTCTGAAGGAGCCCGGTGTTTTGTTGAATTTAAAGACTGTGCTACTGCTCGCCGCGCTGCTGTTTTGCGGCAATGGCGCTTTGCAAGCGGCGGCCACCGCCCCCGCGGCTCCGGAGCCTGCCGCGCCGGCCAAGCCGGAACTGTTGGTGGAAGGCGGCCTCCTCGGCGCCATCAGTTCCAGCATCGATGATGTGCAGGAGAAACTCGACCTCAACCAGAACCTGGTAGACGCCTGGCGCCTGCGGGCTGATCGGGCGGCGGACGAGGTAGACAAGCTGGTCAACCAGCCGTCCGAACGTTCCTCATGGAGCGTGGCCGGGGATTTCCTGTTGTTGTCTGGCGTATGGATCGGCGCCTTCGCTGCGCTGACGCTGCTCGGGCGGTTTATCGTCAGACGCCTGAGCCGGCAGCGGCATATCGCAACGCGCCAGCGCCTTCAGGCGTTGCTGGGCTACCTGATTCCCTACACCGTCCCGGCCTTGATCTGCCTGCCATTGACGCTTTACGTCAGCCACTTCCTGCCCACCTCCGTGGGGCGTGCGCTGGCGCTGTGTTTTGCCTACGCCACCAGCAGCGGTATTTTTTCCACCTCGATGCTGCTGTGCGTCATCGTCATGTTCAACGTCGGCCACAAGCGCCCGGCCGTGCAGATTATTCGTGACTACTGCCCCAAGCCGCTGTTCCTGATCGGCTTCCTCGCCGCCCTCAGCGACGCATTGACCAGCCCGCAGATCGCCCGCCAACTGGGCGGCAATATCACCGCCAGCGTCGCGATCTTCACGGGCCTGTTTGCCTCGGTGATTTTCGGCATGCTGGTGATTCGCCTGCGTCGCCCGGTGGCGCATTTGATCCGCAACCGGCCACTCGCCCAACGCTTGAAACACCCGGCGGTGCAGCAATCCCTGCGGGTGTTTTCCGGCCTGTGGTATTGGCCGATTTTGCTGATGGTGCTGGTCTCGGCGATCAACCTGATCGGCGCCGGCGACGACAGCCAGAAAGCCCTGCGCTGTGCGCTTTTTACCACGATTTTGCTGATCGGCACGGTGTTCCTCAGCACCGTGTTGCAGCACCTGTTCCAGTCTCGCAGCACGGTGGCGGTGCAGCGCAGCAGCGCCTACAAGGAGCGGTTCCTCAGCCTGCTGCACGCGCTGTTGCGCATCGTCATGGCCATCGCCTTTATCGAAATCCTCGGGCGTATCTGGGGCGTCTCGCTGTTCGAATTTGCCCAGCGCAACTCCGTGGGCCGGGCCATCAGCGACTCCCTGAGCAGCATTGGTTTGATCCTGCTGGTGACCTGGTTGTTCTGGGTGGTGCTCGACACGGCGATCCAGGAAGCGTTGAAACCGCCGGTCAACAAACGCTCCAGCCGCCAGCCGAGTACGCGGGTAAAAACCATCCTGCCGCTGTTGCGCAATGCGGTGAAAATCATCCTGGTGGTGATCTGCGCGATCACCACCATGGCGAATCTGGGGATCAACGTTGCACCGCTGCTGGCGGGTGCCGGGGTGGTCGGCCTGGCGATTGGTTTTGGCTCCCAGCAACTGGTGCAGGACGTGATCACCGGGCTGTTCATCATCATCGAAGACACCCTGTCGATTGGTGACTGGGTGGTGCTCGACTCCGGCCACGCCGGCACGGTCGAGGGCCTGACCATCCGTACCCTGCGCCTGCGGGACGGCAAGGGATTTGTGCATTCGGTGCCGTTCGGCCAGATCAAGGCGGTTACCAACCAGTCGCGGCAATTCGCCTATGCGTTCTTCTCGGTGCAGTTCACCTATGACACCGACGTCGACAAGGCGGTGGAATTGATCCGCGAAGCGGGGCAGTCGATTCGCGATGACGTGTTCCTCAAGTACAACCTGCAAGGGCCGCTGGAGGTGTTTGGTGTGGACAAGATGGACCTCAACGGCGTGGTGCTGACGGCGCAGTTCCGGACGGTGTCGGGCGGGCAATATGCAGTGAGTCGCGCGTTTAACCAGCGGCTGAAAAAGCTTGTGGATAACTGCGCGTTTGTTCACTTCGCGCAAACTTATCCACAGCAGGTGATGCTGCCGCAGCGGGTGGGGCAGCAGGTGGATGAGCCGGAGGACGAGGTGCCTTCGCCGGTGGTGCTTACTGAGCAGCCAAGAACCCAATAGTTTTTATGGTGGCAGTACTGGCCTCATCGCAGGCAAGCCAGCTCCCACAGTTGGAATGCGATCAAATGTGGGAGCCGGGCTCGCCCGCGATGAGGTCGGCACAGGCGCCACACACTTCAGTGCCTGATCAGTTTTTCCCGCACCAACCCGGCCTCCTGCTGATCCAATTCCAATAGCACTTGCTGCTTGCCGGCAATCTCCACCGCAGCCGGCAAACCGTCCCGGTAAACCAGCCGATTACCGCTCAACGCTGGCACCTTGCTCCCCGGTAGCAGCGTGCCCACCAGGTTCAGCGGGTCGGCGCCGCACACCGCAATCAAGCTTCCATCATGAGGCCGCCGCCGAACTTCCCGCAGCAGCGGGATCGCTTCCGGCAACGCAAACTGTTCCCCGGCCAGGCCACTGACAAACCGCCCGCCGCGAATCTCGCCCCGGGCTTCCAGCCGATGGAAGGTGCGCAGCAATTCACGCCAACTGGGCAGCCAATCCGCCTCACGCTCCAGCAGGCGCCAGAACACCACGCCGTAGCGGCGGAGCAAGGTCATCGCCACATGCTCCAGTGTCTCGGCCGAGTGAGACGCCGGGCGGGTGCCGTCCGCCACCGGAGCCCGTCGTACCAGCGCCCAACGCCCGGCATCGTCCATCCCGCCCACAAACGCCCCGCGCCCGCGCCGACTGCTGCGGGCCTGGCGTTTGCTCGCGGGGGTAGTCAGTGCGCGCAGGCCGGCGAAGCTGTCGGCGTTCGCCAGCCCGGCGCCCACCAGTTCCTGCAAGGCGGTTTCCAGTTCGCTGCGCAGCAGATGGGCTTCGTGGATCAACTCATCGAAAAACAGCGCACCGTTTTCCCGCAGCGCCTGATGGACCTTCTGTGCCTTGGGCGACAGCTCGGCGCTGTCAGGCGCCTCGGTCAGCCCACTCCACAACGGCACCTGGCTGCGGGGCAACAGCACCACTGGCGTGCTGCGCAGAGCGGTTGCGCCGGCCTTGTTGCTCAGGCGTGTCCACACCACCTTGCCGCTGCGGCACAAATCGTCCAGCCAACTCGGCGAGTAATCCTTGATCCGTGCGCTGAGCAAATCGCTGTCCCAAGCCGACGTGGCGGCGGCGTAGCCTTCGAACTGCGCGACGACCTGCGGCAACACCGCGCTGCCCTGGCCGCGAGTGCCGTCTGACAGGTGCTGCCAGTCGAACAGGAACCGCATGAAATCCTGCAACGCCACCGGTTCGATTTCCCGGCGCAGGCGCTTGACCGTGTAGCGGTGAATGCGCGCCAGCAGGTGGCGCTCGCACCATTGTTCGTCGCTGGCGCCCGGGCTGAAGCGGCCGCGCAGCACGTAGCCTTCGCTTTCCAACCGTGCGAGTGCCTGGGACACGTCGGCCACCGGCAAGGCCAGGGGCGCGGCGATCTGGATCAAGGTCAACGGGCCGAAGCCGCTCAGGCGCGCCCGCAGCACTTCCACCAGGGCTTCGTCGAAGGTCCAGGGTTCATCGAAACCCGGCAACAACGGCAGGTCATTCGGATAGATCGCGGTCAAGCAACTCAAGCGTTCCAGGGCCACCCAAACTGCCCGGTCGGTGCCGATTTGCAAGCGGCTGGCCCGCCCACCGTCAGCCAGGGCGTGCAGCCATTCGCCCCACTGCGGCGTGACTTCCGATTCAGCGATGCATGCCAGGCTCATCAACGCCTCATGCATCTCGTCCAGGCCATTGGGTGCCGGCCAGGCTTCCTCGCACACACCGGCAATCGCCTCGGCATCCAGCGCGCCGAGGTCGTCGGTGCTTTGCGGGTCGCTCCAGCGCCGGTTGAGCACGGCCTGGGTGCGGCGCTCTTCCAGCGGCGCATCGTCGAGAAAGGTGTAGGGGCGGGCGCTGAGAATCTCTGCCGCCAGGGGCGAGGGGGCCGGCAGATCGCGGCTGATCAGGCGGATGTCACCGCGCTCCATGCGCCGCAGCAGGGCCAGCCAGCCTTCGCTGTCCATGGCCTCGTGCAGGCAGTCGTCGAGGGTTTGCTCCACCAGCGGATGCTCGGGCACTTCGCGCTCGCCGGCGAGGTTTTCCAGGCACGCTATCTGGTCGGGGAACACGCTGGCGATCAGGTCTTCACTCTTCATGCGCTGGATCTGCGGCGCCACTTTGCGCCCGCCGGTATAGCGCGGCAGTGCCAGGGCCACCCCGGCATTCCAGCGCCAGCGCACGCCGAACAGCGGCGCATCCAGCACGGCCTGGATCAGGATGTGCTCGGCCGTGTTGCTGTTGAGGTAGCGCCACACTTCGTCCAGCTCAAAGCTGTGGCTGGTGGACAGCGACAACACGATCGCATCCTCGCTGGCGGCGGCTTGCAGTTCGAAGTTGAAGGTGCGGCAAAAACGCTTGCGCAACGCCAGGCCCCAGGCGCGGTTGATGCGGCTGCCGAACGGCGTGTGGATGATCAGTTGAGTGCCGCCGGACTCGTCGAAAAACCGCTCCATGATCAACGTGTCCTGGGACGGCAACGCGCTCAATGCCAGCCGCGCCCGCGCCAGGTAATCCACCAGTTGTTCGGCGCTGGCGAGGTTCAATCCGAGGCTGCCGGTCAGCCAGTCGAGCGCCGGTTGCAGGTTACCCGGGGTGGCGGCGAGCAACTCGTCGAGTTGCCCCTGCAATCGCGCCACGGCAAACGATAACTCCGCACTGCGCCCCGGCGCTTCACCGAGCCAGAACGGAATGGTCGGTGGCTGGCCATGGGCATCTTCGACCCGCACCTTGCCGGTTTCCACCCGCAGGATGCGGTAGGAGGTATTGCCCAGCTGGAAGATATCCCCGGCGATGCTTTCCACCGCGAAGTCTTCGTTGACGCTGCCGATGTTCAGGCTTTGCGGCTCCAGCAGCACGCTGTAGTCGGCGTTGTCGGGGATGGTGCCGCCGCTGGTCACGGCGGTGAGCTTGGCGCCACGCCGGCCGCGCAGGGTGCGGGTGATGGCGTCGCGGTGCAGGTAGGCGCTGCGGATGCCCTGGCGGCCGTTGTAGCCTTCGGCGAGCATTTGCAGGAGCGCCTGGTAGTGGCGTTCATCGAGCCCGGCGTAGGGCGCGGCGCGGCGAATCAGCGTGAGCAGCGCCTGCTCCTGCCATTCCTGGCAGCTGACTTCGGCGATGATCTGCTGGGCCAGCACATCCAGCGGCGCGACCGGGATCAGCAAGGTGTCCAGCTCGCCCCGGCGCACGCAGTCGAGGAGGGCGGCGCACTCGATCAGGTCGTCGCGGGTGGTGGCGAACAACCGGCCCTTGGGCGTGCCGCCGACCTGGTGCCCGGACCGTCCGACGCGTTGCAGGAAACCGTTGATCGAGCCGGGCGAGCCGATCTGGCACACCAAATCGACATCGCCGATATCGATCCCCAGTTCCAGGGACGCGGTGGCGATCAGCACTTGTAGCTCCCCGGCCTTGAGCCGTTGTTCGGCGTCCAGGCGCAGTTCTTTGGCGAGGCTGCCGTGGTGGGCGGCGACGGCGGTTTTGCCCAGGCGCTCGCTCAAGTGCCGGGCCAGGCGTTCGGCCAGGCGCCGGGTGTTGACGAAAATCAGCGTGGTGCGGTGTTGCCTGGCCAGTTCGGCGAGGCGGTCGTAGACCAGATCCCACACGTCGTTGGCCATCACGGCCGACAGCGGCACTGGCGGCACTTCGATATCCAGGTCCCGTGGGCGTGCGTGGCCGATATCGACGATTGCACAGGGCCGGTCGGTGCCCACCAGAAAGCGCGACACCGCTTCGATGGGCTTTTGCGTGGCCGACAGGCCGATGCGGGTCAGTGGCTCGTGGCACAGGCCCTGCAAGCGTTCCAGCGTCAGGGCCAGGTGGCTGCCGCGTTTGCTGGCGGCGATGGCATGGATTTCGTCGACGATCACTGTGCGGATGCTGGCGAGCATCTGTCGGCCGGAGTCCGAGCCCAGCAGCACGTAGAGCGATTCCGGGGTGGTGACCAGGATATGCGGCGGGTGCTTGCGCATCAGGGCGCGGTCTTTCTGCGGGGTGTCGCCGGTACGCACGGCGGTGCGGATCGCCAGCGGCGGCAGGCCCAGGCGCTGCAGGTGCTCGGTGATGCCGGCCAGCGGGTTTTGCAGGTTGATCTGGATGTCGTTGGACAAGGCCTTCAGTGGCGAGACGTAAACCACCAGGGTCTGGTCTGGCAGTTGGCCGCCATTGGCCAGGCCTTGATGCACAAGGTCATCCAGCACGGCGAGAAAGGCCGTGAGGGTCTTGCCAGAGCCGGTGGGCGCGGCGATCAGGGTCGAGCGGCGCTGGCGGATCAGCGGCCACGCCTGGGCCTGGGCGGCGGTCACCGACGGGAACGTGCTGCGGAACCAGGTGCTGACGGCGGGGTGGAAACCGTTCAAGACCGTGTCCGTTGATTCAGGAAGGTTCATGGGGCAATCCTACCTTATTGGGGCCGCTGCGCAGCCCAGCGCGGGGCAAGCCCGCTCACCACACTGCAACCCCGCACTTTATAAGTGACGGTTGCGCTACAAACCCGCAAAATGCAACGATTCTGGCAAATGCCAACGGCATGGCTCACAAGCCTGTCGATAATAACCATCGTTCCAAACAGACCGGGCCTGCTCAATCTATGCGAATGCGCCTTATGTTACTGGGCGGCGGGAATGCCCTCGGGCAGGCGCTGATTCGCCTCGGCGCGGAGGAAGACATCGGCTTCCTCGCCCCGCGCCCGCCCCAAGACGGCTGGGATGCCGCGAGTCTCACGCAACTGCTCGACGACACCCGTCCCGATGCCTTGATCAATCTCGCCTATTACTTCGACTGGTTTCAGGCGGAGACGGTCAGCGAGACGCGTCTGGCCGCGCAGGAATACGCCATCGAGCGCCTGGCCGAACTGTGCCAGCACCACAGCATCACCTTGCTGCAACCGTCCAGTTACCGCGTGTTCGATGGCTCCCGCGCCACGGCCTACAGCGAAAAAGACGAACCCGTACCGTTAGGCCTGCGTGGCCAGGCGTTGTGGCGCATCGAGCAGAGCGTACGCGCCACCTGCCCGCAACACGTGCTGTTGCGCTTTGGCTGGCTGCTGGATGACAGCGTCGACGGCACCCTCGGGCGTTTCCTGGCCCGTGCCGAAAAACCAGACGAATTGCTGATGGCCGACGACCGCCGGGGCAACCCGACGCCGGTGGACGACGCTGCCCGGGTGATCATCTCGGTGCTCAAGCAACTCGATTGCGCAGCGCCGTTGTGGGGCACTTACCACTACGCCGGCCACGAAGCGACCACGCCGCTGGCGCTGGGGCAGGCGATCCTCACCGAGGCGCGCAACTTCCACCCGCTGGCCGTGGAAGCGCCAACCGCCCAGGCCCACGCCGCGCGCCCGGATGCGGCCGATGAACCGCAGCACGCGGTGCTGGCCTGCAAGAAAATCCTCCACACCTTCGGCATCAAGCCACGGGCCTGGCGGGCCGGGCTGCCGGCATTGCTCGACCGGTTTTACCGACATAGCTGAAAACAACACAAAGCAAAATGTGGGAGCGGTTTGTGTGGGAGCCGGGCTTGCCCGCGATGCAGTCAACTCGGTTTGTCAGTTACACCGAGGTGATGCTATCGCAGGCAAGCCAGCTCCCACACAAACCCCTCCCACATTTCGTTAGGCGGCGTTGCTTAAAGCGTGTTTAGAACTTGTAGCCAATACCCACCATGTAAACCATCGGGTCCACATCCACGTTGACCTTGGCCCGAGTGCCCTGGCCCAGGGCGTTGTTGTCCACGGTGGCCTTGGTGCTGATGTCGATGTAGCGCGCCTGGGCGTTGATCATCCACTTGTCGTTGATCATGTAGTCCGCACCGATCTGCGCGGCCCAGCCCCATGAGTTTTCAGCCTTGAAGTTGCTGAAGCCGGCCTCTTGGGCGCGACCGCCGACGTGTTCGTCGTAGATCCAGGTGTAGTTGATACCGGCGCCCACATACGGCTGGAACGCCGACTTGCTGTCCAGCGGGTAGTACACGACGCTCAGGGTCGGCGGCAGGTGTTTGAGCGAGCCGAGCTTGCCGTTGGCGGCGCCCAGCGCGGTGTTCTTGATCTTCACATCGTGCTCGAACGGCGTGGCCGCCAGCAGTTCGATACCCCAGTGGCTGGTGAACATGTAGGCGAAGTTCAAGCCCAGTTGGGTGTCGCTGCTCATGGTCGCCTTGCCGCCCAGGTTGGTCCCGGCCAGCGGGCCCTGGTCAACCTTGACACTGCTGCTGTCCGCTTTCGGGTTGACGGTGATGGCACCGGCGCGAATCAGGATGTCGCCCGCTTCGTGAGCATGGGCAACGGGGGCAACGAGGGCGAGCGCGACAAGCGACGCGCCGAGCAGGGACTTGTTCATGGGAGCTCCAAAGGACGTTATTAATTGCTTGTGTCCAATGGTAAAGATCGTAACGTTCGAGCTTTTGACTCAGCTCAATGAAAGCGCAATCACGGGTTATTCCTGCAACTCGTACACGTAGATCTTGTCGGCATCCATCTGGTAACCGGCATCCGCCAGTTCGCTGCTGGACGGTTTGACCTGCATCTGGCCTTCGATCCAGTACGGTTGATACAGCTCGTCGAGCTTCACGCCGATCTCGCTTTTCACATGCACGATCTGGTTTGACGGCGGTGGCGGCACGTGGATGCAGGCGCCGAAATACGGCACCAGCAGAAACTCCGTGGTGCGGCCTTCTTCGCTGACTTCCAGCGGCACGATATAGCCCGGCAGGCGGATGTGCTTACCGTCCAGGCTCTGTACGACTGGCGCGTTGGGCAGGTCTTGCTTGGCGGCCGGCGCAGACTCCACCGACAGCGCATCCGCCATGCCCGACAAGTCGTGCAGCGGTTTCATGTTGGGGATTTCCGGTGGCGCGCCCGGCGGGATCATCTCCTGCCACGACAGGTCCTTGGGCTGCTCTTCAGCCCAGGCGGGCAGGGCCACCAGCAGTAACAACGCAAGCACGACGCGACGCATCAACAGCTTCCTCATAAACGTATCGACAGGCCATCGGCCAACGATTGCCGGTAGGCGCGCCAGGCCGGCACGCTGCCCATCAGCAGGGCGGCGACGAGAATACCGCCGAGCAAGGTCCATTCATATTCGCTCGGCAGCGACAGCGGCAGATCCAGCCCGTAGTTGGCCTGCAAATACCCGCGCGACGCGGCGATGCACACGTACAACAGCCCGACACCGGCGATCACGCCCGACAACGCCAGGGCGAACGCTTCAAAGATCAGCAAGGTCGCGATGTGCCAGGGCCGCGCGCCCACCGACCGCAGGATCGCCATTTCCCGGCGCCGCTCATTGAGGCTGGTGAGGATCGCGGTGAGCATGCCGATCAAACCGGTCAGCACCACGAACAGCGAGATCACGAACAGCGCTTTTTCGGCGGTGCCCATCATGCTCCACAGCTCTTGCAGCGCCACGCCCGGCAGGATCGCCAGCATCGGTTCGCCACGGAATTCGTTGATCTCCCGTTGCAGGGCGAAGGTGGAAATCTTGTTGTTCAGGCCGAGCATGAACGCGGTGATGGCTTGCGGCGTCAGGTCCATGTTGCGGGCCTGGTCGGCGCTGATGCGGCCTTTGCCCTGGGCCGGTACGCCGTTGTGCCAGTCGATGTGAATCGCTTCCATGCCGCCGAGGCTGATATGCAGCGTGCGGTCCACCGGGGTGCCGGTGCGCTTGAGAATACCGACCACGGTGAACGGCTTGTCATCGTGCTTGACCAGGCTGACCACCGCCACGCCGTGAGCCAGCACCAGCTTGTCGCCGAGTTTGTAATGCAGCGCATCGGCCACTTCGGCGCCGAGTACCACTTCAAAGGGATCGGTGGCAAAGGCGCGACCGCTGGCGAGTTCGAGGTTTTGCCGGCGGCCGTATTGGTAGTGTTCGAAATAGGATTCGTTGGTGCCCATCACGCGGTAGCCGCGGTGGGAGTCGCCGAGGGAAATCGGGATCGCCCATTTCACCTGCGGGTTGGCGGCGAAATGCTCGTAGCTGTCCCAGCGAATGTTGTTGGTGGCATTGCCGATGCGGAACACCGAATACAGCAGCAAGTTGACCGAGCCGGAGCGCGCGCCGACGATCAGGTCGGTGCCGCTGATGGTGCTGGCGAAACTGGCGCGGGCTTCGGTGCGTACCCGTTCCACTGCCAGCAACAGGCACACCGACAGGGCGATGGCGAAGGCGGTGAGGATCGCGGTAAAGCGGCGGTTAGCCAGGCTGGCCATGGCTAGACGAAACAAATACATCTCAAACCTCTACGGGCGTGGCGGCGCGATTGAGTTCGGCCAGCGACAGGTTGCGGTCGAACAGCGGCGCCAGGCTCTGGTCATGGCTGACGAACAACAGGCTGGCGCCTGCTTCGCGGCATTCGGCGAACAGCAACTGGATGAAGGCTTCCCGGGCGTCGTAGTCCAGGGCTGAAGTCGGCTCGTCGGCGATCACCAGTTCCGGCTGGCCGATCAGCGCGCGGGCGGCGGCCACTCGTTGTTGCTGGCCGATGGACAGGGAATCGGCGCGGCGCTCCAGCAGGTTTTTGTCCTTCAGGCCCAGGTGGGCGAGCAGGGTCGCGGCGGCCTGGTCGACGCTGCCGTGACGCTGGATCGCCCGCTGTGCCCGCAGCTTGGAGAAGTGGCAGGGCAGCTCGACGTTCTCGCGTACGGAGAGAAACGGCAGCAGGTTGAACTGCTGGAAGATGTAGCCGGTGTGGTCGACGCGAAAGCGGTCGCGGGCGCCGGCCGAAAGTTCGGTCAGCTCCTGGCCGAGCAGGCGAATACTGCCGCGACTGGGCTTTTGCACACCGCCCAACAGGCCCAGCAGGGTAGTCTTGCCGCTGCCGCTGGGGCCCTTGAGGAACAGGGTTTCCCCCGGCTCCAGGCGAAACGCCGGGATGTCCAGCAACTGTGGGTGACCGGGCCAGTTGAAGCCCAGGTCAGACAGTTCGATAAGTGCTTGGGTCATAAGGAATCAGTGATCTGGCTCGATTTAAATGATGACACTGATCAACTGTGGGAGCTGGCTTGCCTGCGATGGCATCGCCGCGGTGTTTCAGAAAAACCGAGGCGTTTGCATCGCAGGCAAGCCAGCTCCCACATTAACCGGGGCATGAACTCAGAATTTCAGGGTAGCTGCCTGCGCCGTCGCTTCCACACCCTGCTGGCCGTTCGGGCCAATGAGTTGTACCTGAATTTTCTGGGTGGCGGGGAAGGTCTTGAACACCTGGGTCAGGTCGAGGTTGCTCAACGCGGTCGGCGTGGCGCAGGTGAACTGGTAGTGAGCGTGAATTTCGCTGTGGTCGTGATGATGTTCGTGGGCGGCGGCGCCTTTGCCGTCGGTGGCGTGGTCGTCATCGTCGTCGTCATGGTCGGCTTCAGGTTTGTCGCCAAACAGCGGGCTGTTCAGCTCCTGGGTGCTGATCACACAGCCGGCGGCCTTGGGCAGGCTGAACAGCACCAACGGTTGCTCCAGTTGCTTGCGGGCAGCGGCGACCTTGGCTTTGTCGCCAGCCGTGGTGGCCAGGTGTTCGAAACCCACCAGGTTCATCGCCGGGCTGTCCAGTTCCAGCTCCAGGGCCTGGCCGTCGAGCACCGCGTTGAGGCGGCCCACACCGTGTTCGTGGGCACCGAGGCTGCCGTGCTCGTGGTCATGGTCGTGCTCGTCGGCAGCCTGGGCGATGGCCAGTGGCAACAGGGCAAACGGCAAAGCGAGCAGCAAACGGCGCATGGTGGAGCTCCCGAACAAAGATGAAAGTTTTGTTATGTGATCTTATAACAATTTTGCGACGAGTTTGACCGCCTGCTTGGCGTAGCGCAAGACGCGTGGGAGCATGCTTGTCAGAAAAGTGCGGGAGTGAGTGCGATGTTGAGAATTCGTGGAACCGTGGGTGACCTGCCGGTGGACTTGACCCTGGAGCTGGACGACGGTGACTGGGCCCGGCTGGGCGCGCAGTTGCAGACCAGCAAGGCACCGAGTGTCGAGCCCGTGGTGGCGCCGGCGGCGGGCAACCTGGACGAGAGCCTGTGGCAGGCCGCCCAGGACTTGCTGCGCAAGGCCGGGCAACTCAACGGGCTGGAATTGCTCGATCAGCTGGAAGGATTGGCCGGCAGCGCCTCGGCGGGCAAGCGCCTGCTGGTGCGCCTGCGCCATAGCGCCAAGGTCAAGGTGGCCAGCGGCGGGGATACGCCGCTGTACAGCTGGATCGAGTAAGGATCAGTACAGCGCGGCGAACAGCTTGCGGCGGTAAACCGTGACAAGCGGGTGATCGTTGCCCAGCAATTCGAACACCTGCAACAGCGTCTTGTGGGGCAGGCCTTCGCTGTAGCTGCGGTTGCGGATGAACAGCTTGAGCAAGCCGTCCAGCGCGGCGTCGTATTGCTGGCGCGCCAGTTGCTGCACGGCCAGCTGATACACCGCCTCGTCATCCTGCGGGTTTTGCGCCAGGCGGGCTTTCAAGTCTGCGGCGTCCGGCAGGTCGGCGGCCTGGCGCAAGAAGGTGATCTGCGCCTTGGCGCCGGCCAGGGCGGCTTTGTGATCATCGCTCTTGACCGCGTCGAGCACGGTTTGCGCTTCATTCAGCTCGCCGCGTTCAGCCAGGCAGCGCGCGTACAGAATCAGCGCGGCGGCGTTGGTGTTGTCTTCGCCCAGCAGGGTGACCAGCACGGCCTCGGCGTCGGTGATACGGCCTTCGGCAAACAACGCCTGGGCCTGCTCCAGCGGATCGGCAGCCGCCGGCGGGGGCATTTGCACGTGCGGCTCCAGCATCGCGCGCACGGCAGACTCGGGTTGCGCACCGGCAAACCCGTCGACCGGCTGGCCATCCTTGAACAGCACCACCGTCGGCAAGCTGCGAATGCCAAAGCGCGAGACCACGTCCGGCTCGGCATCGCAATCGACCTTGGCCAGCAGCAACTCACCCTGATAGCTCTCGGCGATCTGCGCGAGCATCGGCATCAACGCCTTGCACGGCGCGCACCACTCGGCCCAGAAATCCACCAGCACGGGTTTTTCGAAAGAGTTCTGGATCACCGCCTGGTCAAACGTGGCGGTGGTGGCGTCGAAGATGTACGGCGTGGGCTCACTCATGGGGTATCTCGAAGAAAGCAGGGGATGGGGCAACTATAAGGGTTGGTGGGGTTGGCTGAAAGCGGGGCGGTCTCAGGATCGCTATCGCAGGCAAGCCAGCTCCCACAGGGGAATGCATTTCAAATGTGGGAGCGGGCTTGCCCGCGATGCTCTCAAGCGCGCTGCGAATGGTACAGGCTCACCTTGCGAAACTCCCAGGGCTCGGCCAGGTCGGGCAGGGTCAGGGCGTCGAGGATTTCCAGGCGCTGGTAGTCCGGGTGCTGGAAGTCCCGAACCCGGGAATCGGCGACCAGCGCTTCGCGGCCCCGGGTGAGGAACTGGTCCAGCAGCGGCAGGTTCGCCCGGTCGTACAGCACATCGGCGACCAGGATCAGGTCAAACCGGTCGGCTTCGGCGAAGAAGTCTTCTGAATAGCCCAGTGTTACGCCGTTGAGTTCGGCATTCGCCCGGCAGGCGGCCAGGGCCAGTGGATCAAGGTCGCATGCCACCACTTCCAGCGCTCCGGCCTTTACCGCAGCAATCCCGGCAACGCCTGAACCTGCGCCAAAATCCAGCACCCGCTTGCCCGCGACCCACGCGGGATTGGCCGCCAGGTATCGTGCCAGCGCCAAACCGCTGGCCCAGCAAAAGCTCCAGTACGGCGGCTCATGCAGGATGCGTCGGGTTTCTTCGGGGCTGAAGGCGCGGTCCATGTTGTCGGCGTCCAGCAGCCACAGCGACAACGCGGTGCCCGGCAGCGGGCAGGGCACCAGTTGGGCATCGCCGATCAGGTCGCTGAGGGCGCGTTGCAAGTCCAGCGGTGGCGTCATGGTGCGGGAACGAGTTGCAGCGGGCCGGTGGTCTGGGTGATCGCTTGGGTGATGCGTACGGGCGGCAGGTGCAGGATCAACTGGCCGGACTGGCTGGCGCGGCCACGCAGCTCAACGCGTCCGCCTGCCGGGAAAGCCTCGGGGTTGAAGCGCAGGCGGAACGCCAACGGCTTGTTGTTGCCGATCAGCACGCTGCTGGCGAGCAGTTGTTGCGGGCGCGAACGGTCGTCGATCACCAGCAGCGCCAATTCGACTTCAGCCCCGGCCGGTACGCCGTTCAATTGGCCGCTGACTTCACGCTGGTAGGCGGGCAGCGGGCCGAGGTCTTCTTCCACACCCGGCAATTTTTTCTCTTGTTGCGGCGCCGGAGCGGGCGGTGCGGGTTTTGGGGTATGGCTGCTGCAGGCGACCAGGAAACCAAGCAACGTGAGTAAAACAAGTGGTCGTAACTGCATGTACGGCTCCAGAAAGGACAAAATCCGTGGCTTAAAAAATATGAAACATAATAGTCAGCCTATATACCGTAAAGGCTATGGCTTGTCTTGCCACGGGGATGCGCTACCATGGCCCTCCCATTTTTTGTTGCCTGCCACCATGCACTGTCCCTTCTGCGGTGCCAACGACACCAAGGTCATTGACTCGCGTCTGGTCGCCGAGGGCGAACAGGTGCGTCGCCGGCGTGAATGCCTGGCTTCTGGCTGCGGTGAGCGTTTCACCACCTTCGAAACCGCCGAACTGGTATTGCCACGTCTGATCAAGACCGACGGCAGTCGCCAGCCCTTCGACGAAGAAAAACTGCGCGCCGGAATGCAGCGCGCCCTGGAAAAACGCCCGGTGAGTGTCGAGCGGCTGGAAGCGGCGCTGGTGCATATCAAGCACAAGCTGCGGGCTACCGGCGAGCGCGAAGTCAAATCCCTGGTCGTTGGAGAACTGGTGATGGCCGAGCTGCAAAAGCTCGACGAAGTCGCCTATATCCGTTTCGCCTCGGTGTATCGACGCTTCCAGGACCTCAACGAGTTCCGCGAAGAGATCGACCGCCTGGCCCGTGAGCCGGTAAAAGAATGAACCCACCTTCGGCAGAACAAGCGGTGCTCGACGCCCATTACATGGCCCGTGCCCTGGAATTGGCGCGCAAGGGCCTGTACACCACGCACCCCAACCCACGGGTTGGCTGTGTGATCGTGCGTGACGGGCAAGTTGTCGGCGAAGGCTGGCACGTGCGCACCGGCGAGCCTCATGCGGAAGTCCACGCCCTGCGGGCAGCGGGCGATAAAGCCCGGGGCGCCACCGCCTACGTGACCCTTGAACCGTGCAGCCACCACGGGCACACGCCGCCGTGCGCCGATGCGCTGGTGAATGCCGGTTTGGCCCGTGTGGTCGCGGCGATGCAGGACCCGAACCCGGAAGTCGCCGGGCGTGGCATGCGTCGCCTGGCCCAGGCCGGGATCGAGACTTACAGCGGCTTGCTGGAGAATGAGGCGCGGGCGCTTAACCCGGGCTTCCTCAAGCGCATGGAACATGGCCTGCCGTTTGTGCGGGTCAAATTGGCCATGAGCCTGGACGGTCGCACCGCGATGGCCAACGGCGAAAGCCAATGGATCACCGGCCCGGCCGCCCGTGCCGCTGTGCAGCGTTTGCGGGCCCAGGCCAGTGTGGTGCTGACCGGTGCCGACACGGTGCTGGCCGATGGTGCTCGCCTGACCGTACGCGCCGCCGAGCTCGGCCTGGATGAAGAAACCACTGCCCTGGCGATGTCCCGTCCGCCGCTGCGCGTGCTGATCGACGGCCGCTTGCGGGTGCCGCTGAATGCGCCGTTCTTCAAGGCCGGCCCTGCGTTGGTCATCACCTGCGTGACGCCGGACAACCAGTACCCCACAGGCCCTGAGTGCCTGGTGGTGCCGGGTGTCGACGGCCAGGTCGACCTGCGTTCCGCGCTGGTGGCCCTGGCCGCCCGTGGCGTCAACGAAGTGCTGGTGGAAGCCGGCCCGAGTCTGGCGGGCGCCTTCGCCCAGCAAGGCCTGGTGGACGAGTACGTGATATTCGTCGCCGGCAAGTTCCTCGGCTCCGCTGCCCGGCCTTTGTTGGACTGGCCGCTTGAGAAACTGGCCGACGCCCCCCAACTCAAGATCACTGAAATGCGCGCTGTGGGCGACGACTGGCGAGTCACTGCCATTCCTGTGCCATCAGCGAGCGTATAATTCCCGGCCTGCGCCACGTCTTCAGGAGAACGGCATGTTCACCGGCATTATCGAATCCATCGGCAGCATCCGTGCAATGACCCCAAAAGGTGGCGACGTACGCCTGCTGGTTGAAACCGGCAAGCTCGACCTGAGCGACGTCAAACTGGGCGACAGCATCGCCGTCAGCGGTGTGTGCCTGACCGTCATCGAGTTGCCTGGCAACGGCTTTGCCGCCGATGTCAGCCGGGAAACCCTGGACTGCACCGCGATGAACGACCTCAAGAGCGGCAGCCCGGTGAACCTGGAAAAAGCCCTGACCCCGACCACCCGTCTCGGCGGGCACCTGGTCAGCGGCCACGTTGACGGGGTGGGCGAAGTCGTCGCCCGCAGCGAAAACGCGCGTGCCGTGGAATTCCGTATCCGCGCACCGAAAGAGCTGGCCAAGTACATCGCCCACAAAGGCTCGATCACCGTCGACGGCACCAGCCTGACCGTGAACGCCGTGAACGGCGCCGAATTTGAACTGACCATCATTCCCCACACCCTGAGCGAAACCATCATGGCGTCGTACCAGCCGGGTCGCCGGGTGAACCTGGAAGTGGACTTGCTTGCCCGTTACCTGGAGCGCCTGTTGTTGGGCGATAAGGCCGCAGAGCCGACCGGGAGTAACATCACTGAAAGTTTTTTAGCCGCTAACGGCTACCTTAAATCCTGACCCAAGGGGGTGCCGCGTGGCGCTCAACAGCATCGAAGAACTGGTTGAAGACATCCGCCAAGGCAAGATGGTCATCCTCATGGATGACGAAGACCGCGAGAATGAAGGCGACCTGATCATGGCCGCCGAGTGCTGCCAGCCGGAACACATCAACTTCATGGCCAAGCACGCCCGTGGCCTGATCTGCATGCCGATGAGCCGCGAGCGCTGCGAGCTGTTGAAGCTGCCGCTGATGGCACCGCGCAATGGTTCGGGGTTTGGCACCAAGTTCACCGTGTCCATCGAAGCCACCACCGGTGTGACCACCGGCATCTCCGCTGCTGACCGCGCCCGCACCGTACAAGCCGCCGCCGCGAAAGACGCCAAGGCTGAAGATATCGTCAGCCCCGGCCACATCTTCCCGCTGATGGCCCAACCGGGTGGCACCCTGGCCCGCGCCGGCCACACTGAAGCGGCCTGCGACCTGGCACGCATGGCCGGTTTCGAGCCGAGCGGCGTGATCTGCGAAGTGATGAACGACGACGGCACCATGTCCCGTCGCGCCGAGCTGGAAGAGTTTGCCGCGCTGCACCACATCAAAATCGGCACCATTGCCGACCTGATTCACTACCGGATGATCCACGAACGTACCGTTCAGCGGATTGCCGAGCAGCCGCTGGACAGCGAACTGGGCCAGTTCAACCTGGTGACCTATCGTGATTCCGTGGAAGGCGACGTGCACATGGCCCTGACACTGGGCACCATCTGCGCTGAAGAGCCGACCCTGGTGCGGGTGCACAACATGGACCCGCTGCGTGACCTGCTGATGGTCAAGCAACCGGGGCGCTGGAGCCTGCGGGCCGCGATGTCCGCGGTGTCCGAGGCCGGAAGCGGTGTGGTGTTGCTGCTGGGCCATCCGCTGGATGGCGACGTGTTGCTGGCGCATATCCGTGAAACCGCCGACCACGCGCCGGTGAAAAAACCGACCACCTACAGCATCGTCGGTGCCGGTTCGCAGATCCTGCGGGACCTGGGCGTGCGCAAAATGCGCCTGATGAGTGCGCCAATGAAATTTAATGCCATATCCGGTTTCGACCTGGAAGTAGTAGAATACGTGCCCTCCGAATAAAGGCCGGCGTTGTTTGCCCCTTGTTCGCGGTTCAAATATCACTGAGGGGCGCGCACTAAGCGCGTCCCGGCTCTTTAAGAGATTTGTCGAATGACCCTGAAGACCATCGAAGGTACCTTCATCGCCCCCAAAGGCCGCTATGCCCTGGTGGTTGGCCGCTTCAACAGCTTCGTGGTTGAAAGCCTGGTAAGCGGTGCCGTGGATGCCCTGGTTCGCCACGGTGTGAGCGAAAGCGACATCACTATCATCCGCGCTCCTGGCGCCTTCGAAATTCCACTGGTTGCGCAGAAAGTTGCACAGCAGGGTGAATACGCAGCGATCATCGCCCTGGGCGCGGTCATTCGTGGCGGTACTCCGCACTTCGAATACGTGGCTGGCGAATGCACCAAGGGCCTGGCCCAGGTGTCCATGGAGTTCGGCGTGCCGGTCGCCTTTGGCGTGCTGACCGTTGATTCCATCGAGCAAGCCATCGAACGTTCCGGCACCAAGGCCGGTAACAAAGGTGCTGAAGCTGCCCTGTCCGCCCTGGAAATGGTCAGCCTGCTGGCACAGTTGGAGGCCAAGTGATTAGCGACGACAGCGATCAGTTCAACCCCCAGGACCCGCGCCCAGCAGACGCCGGCAAGCCATCGAAAAGCGAAAAGCGTCGTGCGGCCCGCCAGCTCGCGACCCAGGCGCTGTACCAGCGCCACATGGCCAAAACCTCGCTGAACGAAATCGAGGCGCAGTTTCGCGTCGACAACGATTTCAGCATGGCCGATGCCAGCTACTTCCACGACATCCTGCACGGCGTTCCGGCCAACCTGCCAGAGATCGACGCTGCACTGACGCCGTGCCTGGACCTGGCGATCGAAGAGCTGGACCCGGTTGAACTGGCCGTACTGCGCCTGTCCACCTGGGAGCTGCTCAAGCGCGTCGACGTACCGTACCGCGTGGTGATCAACGAAGGGATCGAACTGGCGAAAGTCTACGGTTCCACCGACGGTCACAAGTTCGTCAACGGCGTGCTCGACAAGCTGGCCCCGCGCCTGCGTGAAGCCGAAGTGAAGGCGTACAAGCGCTAACCGGCGCTTGCTGACGCAATGGGCGAGTTTGAGCTGATCCGCAACTACTTCGCCGCCGCGCCCTGTGCGCAGGGCGGCGAAGGTATTGCACTGGGGATTGGCGATGACTGCGCCCTGCTGGCGGTTCCTCCCGGGGAGCAGCTGGCGATTTCTACCGATACCCTGGTGGCCGGCGTGCACTTTGCCGACCCCTGCGACCCGTTTCTGCTCGGCCAGCGCTCGCTGGCCGTGGCAGTCAGCGATCTGGCGGCGATGGGCGCCAACCCCCTCGCGTTTACCCTTGCCCTGACCACCCCGACGGTTGATGCCGATTGGCTGCAACGCTATGCCCAGGGTTTGAATGCCATGGCCCAGGGTTGCGGTGTGGTTCTGGTAGGCGGCGACACCACCCGTGGGCCCCTGAGCCTGACCATGACCGTGTTTGGGCGGGTGCCGGCGGGCCAGGCCTTGACCCGCAGCGGCGCGCAGCCTGGCGACGTGCTGTGTGTGGGCGGTGAACTGGGTAACGCAGCGGGCGCATTGCCGCTGGTGCTGGGGCAGCGCACGGCAGAGGCGGCTATCGCCGAGCCGCTGCTGGCCCATTACTGGTCGCCGCAACCGCAGTTGGCGCTGGGCTTGGCGCTGCGGGGCAAGGCCACGTCCGCGATGGATATTTCCGACGGCCTTTTGGCCGATTGCGGGCATATCGCCAAGGCGTCGGCTGTCAGCTTGTTGATCGAACAGCAAAAACTGCCGTTGTCGGCCGCCTTGCTGGCGTTCGTCGGCGAGGCGGATGCCCGGGTGGCCGCGTTGAGCGGGGGGGACGACTACGTACTGGCGTTCACCTTGCCGCCCGCCGAACTGGCGCCGTTGTTGGCTGCCGGTGTGCCAGTGCATGTGATCGGCCGGGTCGAGGCGGGGCAGGGCGTTACCCTGCTGGATGCGTCTGGTCAGGACATCACGCCAGCCATTCGTGGCTATCAACATTTCTGAAAGGCATAGAACCAAGCTGAAGGCCAATCGAACCTATTGATCTTTATCAGCGATAATTCAGCTTAAGCGTCTGTAGGAACCTACTGTTACAATCCCTCCCCTGTGAAATCTGAAATCAGGAGCACAAGGTGCCCGTCGTTTTCGTCGCCGCTTCCAAGCTGCCAACCCCTTTTGCCACGTTCACCATGAATGGCTTTCTTGAAGAAGCCACCGGGCGCGAACACGTTGTTCTCAGCCTCGGTGACGTGGCGGACGGCGCCCCGGTCCTCGGCCGCGTGCACTCCGAATGCCTGACCGGCGATGCCCTGTTCAGCCAGCGTTGTGACTGCGGTTCGCAACTGGAAGCCGCCTTGCAGGCCATCGCCCGCGAAGGCCGTGGCGTGTTGTTGTACCTGCGTCAGGAAGGCCGTGGCATTGGCCTGCTGAACAAGATCCGCGCTTATGAGCTGCAAGATGGCGGGGCCGACACCGTCGAAGCCAACGAGCGCCTGGGCTTCGCTGCCGACCAGCGCGATTACGCGATCTGCCTGCCGATGCTTCAGCACCTGGGGGTCAAATCCCTGCGCCTGATGACCAACAACCCACGCAAGGTCAAAGCCTTGACCGACATGGGTATCACCGTCGCCGAGCGCGTGCCGCTGCACACCGGCCACAACCCGCACAACAAACTCTACCTGGCCACCAAGGCCAGCAAGCTCGACCACATGATGGGCAACGAGCACCAGGGCGAGGCCGACCGGGCGTGACGCGCGGCCAGGTCAAGCGGCGACTGTCGTTTAACTGGTGGCAATACCTGGCGTTGGCGCTGGCGCCGTTGTTTGTGGTCAACCTGGTGTTTGGCAAGGCCGAGCCCTTGCTGCCAGTGCTGGCGATGCCGTTTTTTATCGCCGGCGTGGCCTCGATGTTTGTCAGCCTGCGTTACTTCCATGGCTATAAACACGCGCTGATCGCCACCGAAAAAGCCCTCGATACCCCCGAAGAACCGGCTGCCTGGATCACCCTCGCGGCCCGTCGCCGCGTGGCGTTGCTGGTGGCCGCGCTGCCGGCCTGGGTCGGCGCGCTGGCGGTGTTTGTCGGGCTGGAGGCGGTGCCGCTGTTTCTGCTGGCGCTGTCGACCCTGGTGCTGTTCTACCTCTATCGCATCCCGCGTCAGTTGGGTTGATGCGCGCCTGGCTGGCGGTGTGGCTGCTGGTGGTCGCGGCCCAGGCTGTGGCGGTTGAGCGGGTTGTGAGCCTTGCACCGTCGTTGTCTGAAATCGTCGTTGAACTGGGTGCCGCCGATTTGCTGGTGGGCGTACTGGATGGCGGCGAGCGGCCACAGGCGTTGGCGAAGGTGCCGTCGGTTGGGAATTACGGGCAGTTGGACATGGAGCGCCTGCTCAGCCTCAACCCGGATTTGATCCTGCTGTGGCCCGGCGGCGTCGGCCCGGCCCAGCGTGAACAGCTTCAACGCCTGAACATCCCGGTGTTTGTCGCCGAACCCCACAGCCTCGAACAACTCACTTCACAAGTCGAAACCATTGCCCGGCAACTCGGGCGGGCTGACGCCGGCCGGCAACTGGCCGCGCAGTTGCGTCAGCGCTTGGCCGAGTTGCGCTCGCGCTATCACCGGGCCGAGCCGTTGCGAGTGTTTTATCAGGTGTGGAACCAGCCGCTGTACACCGTGGGCGGCGGGCAGATCATCAGCGATGCGTTGGGTGTGTGCGGGGCGCGCAATGTGTTCGATGATCTCAAGCTGCCGGCGCCGCAGGTCAGCATCGAGTCAGTGTTGCAGCGCAATCCCGAGGTGATTCTGGCGGGCGATCAAGCGCAACTGGATGCCTGGAAGGCCTGGCCCCAAGTGGCAGCTGTGGCTGCCGGGCGTTTGCTGGTGGTGCCGGACAAGGGCCTGGAACGGCCCAGCGGGCAGATGCTGGAGGCGGTGGCGCGGTTGTGTCAGGTGATTGCGCCGGGGCTGTGAGACCGCTATCGCAGGCAAGCCAGCTCCCACATTTGACCGAGTTCATTCATGCGACGCGGTCAAATGTGGGAGCCGGGCTTGCCCGCGATGGGGCCGGTGCAGACGACTTAGAGTTCTGGCGTCCAGGTCACCCCGAACATCAACGCCCGGCCTTCTTCCCGATAGCCATATTGCTGGCCTTGGTACTGATACAGCGCCCGGCTGTAGCCCTTGTTCAGCAGGTTATCGAGCTTCATTTCCAGGGTGATTTCGTGATTCACCGCCCAACTGCTCCGTAGACCGAGCAAGCCATACCCGCCCAGGCGTTGCTGGTTCGCCGGATCGTCGTAGCTGCTGCTCACCGCCTGCCAACTGGCGCCGACGCTGAACCGGTCGAATTGGCGATCCAGGTCCAGGCTCACGGTGCGCCTTGCTCGACGCGCCAATGTGCGCCCGGTGTCGCGGTCCCGTGGGTCGATCAGGGCGATGCCCAGGCTGCTTTGCCAACCGAACAGCTCTTGCTTGAGCGCCGCTTCGAAGCCGTTGATGCGTGCTGAGCTGACGTTTTGTGGACCGCCGCTGGCGAACACGATCGCGTCCTGAATGTCGGTGCGGTACAGCGAGGCTTCGAGTCGGCTGGTGTCGCTGAGCTGGCTGCGCCACTGCACTTCGTAGCTTTTCGAGGTTTCGGGTTTCAGGTTCGGGTTGCTGTTTATCCCGTAGCTGTCGTCCGGGTAGTAAAGGTCATTGAACGTCGGCGCCCGGAAGCCCTCGCTGTAGCTCAGCAACAGATCATTGTCCGGGTTCAGCGGCAGCGTGAACGTGCCGCTCCAGCTGTTGTGGCCGCCAAATTGCTGGTTATCGTCGCGGCGCAGGCCCAGTTCGGTGGAGAAGGATTGCGCCTGGAAGCGGTGCTGGATAAACGCAGCGCGGTTCCAGCGACTGTCTTCATTCAGGTGGGCGCTGCTGTTGACCTGGTCCTCGTACCAGTCGCCACCCAGGATCAGGCTGTTCTGGTCGTTCAGCGTCAGGTCGTTCTGCCAGTTCAGCGAATTGCGGTAGGTGTTGAACACGCTGCGTTCGGTGCTGAGCTTGTCCAGGGTCTTTTCGCGGTTTTCGCTGTGGCCTGCTTCCAGCCGAGACTTCCACACGTCATTGATGAGGGCGTCGATATAGCTGCTGACGCTGCTCACGGTGAAGTCGGTGTAGGGCTGCTGCTGGAAGCTTTGGTAGGTCGTCGTATCAAAGCGGCCGAACGGGCTATCGAATTCGCTTTTGCCGCGGTTATCCAACACGTTCACGCCTGCTTCCAGGTCATCGTTGAAGGCATGGCTCAGGCTGAAACTGATAGCCTGATTGCGATAGGCATCATGGTCGCGATCGCTGGGGTAGGAGGTGTGCGTGCGATCGATCCCGGCCGTGTCATCCAGGCTGGCGCCCAGGTTGAAGCGGGTTTGTTCGTCGCCGCCGGACAGGCCGAGGCTGCGTTCCCACGTCTGGTTGCTGCCGAATCCCACATGCAGCCGGGGTTGTACGCCAGGCTCGGTATTGCGCCGGGTAAAGATCTGGATCACCCCGCCAATGGCATCGCTGCCGTAGATCACCGAGCGCGAACCGCGCAGCACTTCCACGCGCTCAACCTGCTGGATATTCAGGTATTGCAGGTTGCTGGTGCCGCTGGTGGAACTGCTGATGCGCTGGCCGTCCACCAGCACCAGACTCTGGGCGGTCGAAGTGCCGCGAATGTAGACGTTCGTCTGGCTGCCGCGCCCTCCGCTTTGCGCCACCTGCACACCGGGCACGCGGCTGAGCAGGTCGCTCACGCTGGTGGGCTGCAGGCGGTCGATGTCGTCGCGGGTGAAGACGGTGTTGGCGGCACTGCTATCGTTGCGCGCCTGGACCTGGCGGTTGGCGCTGATCACCACGTCGGGCAGCTTCAGGGCGTCGTCGCGTTCAAAGCTGTCGGCGAGCAGGTCGGTGGCGG
Organism: Pseudomonas sp. ADAK13; assembly: GCF_012935715.1. Classification (NCBI taxonomy): domain Bacteria; kingdom Pseudomonadati; phylum Pseudomonadota; class Gammaproteobacteria; order Pseudomonadales; family Pseudomonadaceae; genus Pseudomonas; species Pseudomonas sp. ADAK13. The sequence goes on along the minus strand of NZ_CP052860.1, from coordinate 1,395,371 downwards.
GGAGCAGAAGAAGGGGCAGGGCAAAGCGCAGGCGATTCATGGGCTGTCCGTAGCGTTAAGCCAATACAAAACCAATGTGGGAGCTGGCTTGCCTGCGATGCAGGCACCTCGGTTTGTCAGTAACACCGAGGTGATGCTATCGCAGGCAAGCCAGCTCCCACATTTGATTGTTGTTTACAGGTTCAAGAGTGCCATGCGCTGACGAACCGAAGCTTCAATCCCCGCTTCATCCAGCCCGCATTCGGCCAGCATCTGCGCAGGCTTGGCGTGCTCGACATACACATCCGGCAAGCCCAGGTGCAGCACCGACTTGAGGATGTTCTCCCGCGCCAGGAACTCACTGACTGCCGCACCGGCACCGCCCATGATGGCGTTTTCTTCGACGGTCACCAGCAGTTCATGACTGCCAGCGATCTCGCGCACCAGGGCTTCGTCCAGCGGTTTGACGAAACGCATGTCCACCACGGTGGCGTCGATCTTCTCGGCCACTTTCAAGGCTTCGGCCAGTTGCACGCCGAACACCAGCAAGGCAACGCCGCTGCCCTGGCGACGGACAATGCCCTTGCCGATTTCGATAGGCTCAAGGTCTTTCTCGATCACCGCATTCGGGCCGTTGCCGCGCGGGTAACGCACAGCCGCCGGGCCGTTGTACAGGTGGCCGGTGCTGAGCATCTTGCGCAGTTCGTTCTCGTCACTCGGGGTCATCACCAGCATGCCGGGGATGCAACGCAAGTACGACAGGTCGAAGCTGCCGGCGTGGGTCGGGCCGTCTTCGCCCACCAGGCCGGCACGGTCGATGGCGAACAACACGTCGAGGTTTTGCACCGCGACGTCATGAATCAATTGGTCATAACCGCGTTGCAAGAACGTGGAATAGATCGCTACCACCGGCTTGGCGCCTTCACAGGCCATACCGGCGGCGAAGGTCACCGCGTGCTGTTCTGCGATGGCTACGTCGAAATAGCGCAGCGGGAAACGCTCGCTGAACGCCACCAGGTCGGAACCTTCCTTCATCGCCGGGGTGATGCCCACCAGGCGCGGGTCGGCGGCGGCCATGTCGCACAGCCATTCGCCAAACACACCGGAATACTTTGGCCCGCTGGGCTTCTTCGGCGCGGCGGCCGGGGCGTTCAGCGGTTCAAGCTTGGTGATCGCGTGGTAACCAATCGGGTCAACTTCCGCCGGGGCGAAGCCTTTGCCTTTCTTGGTGACGATGTGCAGGAACTGCGGGCCCTTGAGGTCACGCATGTTGCGCAGGGTGGCAATCAGGGTCGGCAAGTCGTGGCCGTCGATCGGGCCGATGTAGTTCCAGCCCAGCTCTTCGAACAGGGTGCCGGGAACCAGCATGCCCTTGGCATATTCTTCGGTACGACGGGCAATTTCCCACGCGCCGGGCAGACGCGAGAGCACCTTCTTGCTGCCTTCACGCATGCTGGCGTAAGTGCGGCTGGAGAGGATTTTTGCCAGGTAATTCGACAGGCCACCGACATTGCGCGAAATCGACATGTCGTTGTCGTTGAGGATCACCAGCATGTTGGCGTCCACTTCCGGCGCATGGTTCAGCGCCTCGAAGGCCATGCCGGCGGTCAACGCGCCATCACCGATCACCGCAATCGCCTTGCGATCGCTGTTCTGCAGGCGGGCGGCAATGGCCATGCCCAGCGCTGCGCTGATGGAGGTGCTGGAGTGGCCGACGCCAAAGGTGTCGTACTCGCTCTCGGAGCGGCGCGGGAAGGCGGCGATGCCGTCCTTCTGGCGCAGGGTGGCCATGCGCTCGCGGCGTCCGGTGAGGATCTTGTGCGGATAGGCCTGATGACCCACGTCCCACACCAGCCGGTCGTCCGGGGTGTCGAACACGTAATGCAGCGCAATGGTCAGCTCGATGACGCCCAGGCCGGCACCGAAATGCCCACCGGTCTGGCCGACCGTGTAGAGCAATTCCAGGCGCAACTCATCGGCCAGGGTTTCCAGCTCGGCTTCACCCAGGCGGCGCAGGCCGGCTGGCGTGTTGGCACGGTCCAGCAGGGGCGTGGCCGGGCGCTTGCGGGGAATCTCTTGGAACGTCGTGGGCATCAGGCGAATCGTTATAGGTATAGAAGAGGCGGCAGTTTACCTCAAGCATCGCAAACTGCCCACGCAGAGCGCCGAACTTGGCTGATATGCGGTGGAAAAGGCCGGTGCTGTCAGTGGCGGCGTTCGACGATATACCGCGCCAGGTCACGCAGTGGCTCGGCAGCCGCGTCGAAAGGTCGCAGGGCATCGAGTGCCTGGTCCCGCAGCTCCAGGGCGTAGGCCTTGGCGGCTTCCAGGCCGAGCAGCGAAGGATAAGTCGGCTTGTCCCGTGCGATATCGGCACCCTGGCGTTTGCCGAGGGTCGCGGTATCGCTTTCAACGTCGAGAATATCGTCCTGCACCTGGAACGCCAGGCCGATGGCCCGCGCGTAGGTCTGCAAGGCCGCCAGTTGCGCCGCTTCGGCACGGCCACTGGCGAGGGCGCCCAGGTGCACGGCGGCCTCGATCAGCGCGCCGGTCTTGTGGCGGTGCATGTATTCCAGGGCTTGCTGATCGAGCTTCAAACCGACCGAACCCAAGTCAATCGCCTGGCCGCCGACCATCCCGGCCGGGCCTGCCGCCAAGGCCAGCGCGGTGACCATGCGCAAGCGGATCTCGGCGTTGACGCTGCTCAGGCGCGGGTCCAGCAGAGCGCTGAACGCCAGGCTTTGCAGGCCGTCACCGGCGAGAATCGCGCAGGCTTCATCGAAGGCTTTATGAGTGGTGGGCTGGCCGCGACGCAGATCGTCGTCGTCCATCGCCGGCAAATCGTCGTGCACCAGGGAATAAGCGTGAATCAGCTCCACCGCACAGGCGGCGCCGTTGGCTTCCTCCGCCTGAGCGCCGAGGGCTTCACAGGCCGCATAGGCGAGCAACGGGCGCACGCGCTTGCCGCCGTTCATCACGCTATAGCGCATGGCCTCATACAGGCGGGCCAATTCAGGGGTAGGCGCAACAAACAGTGGTTCCAGCGCAGCATTGACCCGGGCCTGGCTGCCGGCCTGATAAGCGTCGATCATTCAGGCTGTTCCGCATCGAAAGGTTCTTCCGCCAGCTCCCCGTCGCGTTCCAGCAACACCTGGACCTTCTGCTCCGCCTGCGCCAGGGCGCTCTGGCAGTCGCGGGTCAGGCCGATGCCTTGCTCGAATGCGGTCAACGAGTCTTCCAGCGACAACTCGCCGTTCTCCATACGCTCGACCAGAGCTTGCAGGTCGGCGAGGGATTGTTCGAAATCGAGTGCAACTTTTTTGCGGGCCATGGCGGCTATTCCGGTAGACGGTAAACCGGCGCGACACTAGCAGACATGGGGGATTGGGGCAAATGAGTGGGCGGGATTGCCTTGTAAATCAGTCACCTTGGGTATTGATTTGGTAACGGGTACTACGGCCGCCGCCGGGTAACCGAACCAGGCAGTTTTTTTCCAGAAGGTCGGCCAGATGTCGAGTCGCCGTGGCCTTGGACACTTTGGCCACGGCCTGATACTGGGCGGCGCTGATCCCGTGCTCAAAGCCCTTGTCGCCGCCGTCGAGCAGGCGATTCAAGACTTTGGTCTGTTCAGCGCTTAGTGCGTGGTCCCGATGCCGTTGCCAGAAGCGACTTTTGCCCAGCACCCGGTCAATTCGCGCCATGGCCTGCTGCAGGCTACGAAGCAGGGTTTGCAGGAACCACTCAAGCCAACCGGTGACATCCAGCGTGGCTTTTTGACTGGTTTCCAGTGCGCGGTAATAGCCCGCCCGGTCTTCAAGGATGCTCGCCGACATCGCGTAGAAGCGGATCGCCTGGTTCTCTGCCTGGGCGAGCGCGAGGTCAGTAATCGCCCGCGTCAGACGACCGTTACCATCATCGAAGGGATGCAGTGTGACGAACCAGAAATGCGCGAGGCCTGCGCGCAGCAATGGGTCGAGGGCCGCATGATTCCGGCTGGCTTCAAACCATTCGATGAAATCGCCCAGCGACTGCGCCAGCCCTTGGCGAGGTGGCGCCTCGAAATGCACAGTGGGTCGGTCCAGTCGTCCCGACACAACCTGCATCGGCTCATCGCCCCTTAGCGCGCCTACGTTCAAGGCGTGCGTGGAAAAGCGGGCTTCCTCGGCGGGAAATAACCATCGATGCCAGTTAAATAGACGGGTTAGGGTAAACGGCTGAGCAAACTGTTGTGTGGCGTCCACCATCAAGTCCGCCAGGCCCTCGCTGCGCCGGCTCACGGAGCCATCCTGCAATTGCTGAAGGCCCAGGCGACGGGCCAGGGAAGATCGTACCGAGCCGACGTTGAGTTGCTCACCCTCGATTGCCGAGGAGGTCAGGATATTTTGCAGCAAGGCATCCAGTTCATTCTCCGAACTCTGCGCCTGGCTGACCGAACCGAGCATACCCAGCAACTTTCCTTGCGCCTGCGTGCACTCGCGCAACACTGGTGCGAGGCGCTCCGGTTGCCAGTGAAAGTGCGGCCAGTCAGGTTGTTGCCAGATCCGGTTCGGGTGATCCATGGCGGTGTGCTCGGTGGGTGAGCCGAATAGAAGGCTTATTCGGCTCATTTGGTGAGCCGATTGTGCAAGCTATTCGGCTCATCGTCCAGTCAGCCGCGCACGATCAACACTCGGTGGGTGAGGGCAGTGGTGCGCAGGTTCTGGCTGCTGATCAGGGCGTCCAAGGCACTGTCGACTTGATTCAGGTTGAAGCTGGCGTTGATGGTGCGTTGCCCGACTTTATCGTCGAGCCAGATCACATGGCCGCCTTGATAGCGCACCAACTCCTCAAGCACCTCGCGCAATGGTGCGTCCCGCACACGTAGCTGGCCGTCTCGCCAGGCCAGCAGGCGTTCGGCGTCGACGGCTTGGGGGGCTTGAACTTGCCCGCTCACCACGCGCAACTGTTCGCCCGGCTGCAGCACTTGATGTTGTCCGGCGGCGGCCACTTCCACACTGCCAAGCAGCAGAATGACCTCGTCCGACTTGTCGTTATGCGCGACGGAAAACTCGGTGCCCAACGCCCGAATCCGAGTGCCGCCGGCTTGCACAATAAAGGGTCGACTGTCGTGGCTGACTTGCAGATACACACGGCCTCTTCGCAGATTTACCCGGCGTTCATCGGAGGTGAGGTCGATATCGAGCGCGCTGTCGCTGTCCAGATGCAGGTGTGAGCCGTCGGCCAGGGTGATGTCCTGTTGTTGCCCGGTGCGGGTGGTGTAGTCACTGCCCCAACTGCTGATCGGCGGGGTTCCCAGCCATATCGCGCCGGCGGCGAGTATCAGGCAGGCAGCGGTGGCGTAGGTTCGGCGTCGGGAGATCGGACGCCGGCGATCTGGTTTGCGTACTGCCCGGGTGGGGCGATCCAGCAACTGCCATAGCGTTTCCGCGTTTTGGTAGGCGTGGGCATTCAGCGGGTCTTCGCGCCACTGCGCAAACGTATTGAGCTCCTGAAACGTCACGTTTTCCCCACGCAGGCGGGTAAACCAGTCCAGGGCTTGCTGGTCACGTTCGGACGGCGAAGGGGTTGGCTGATCGTTCATCGGGACTCGGTGGCTTGCGGGGTTGCGATGCAATGGGCCATGGCCTTGTTCAAATGTGGTTCCACCGCCCGGGCATCAATATTCAGACGGACGGCAATCTCCTTGTAGCTCAATTGCTCAACCCGAGCCAGCAGAAACACTTCGCGAGTAGGCGGTTTCGCGGCAGTTTACCCGGCGGATGAGGAGGCGAGGAGTTCGCTGCGATGACGGCGGTAGAGCGGGCCGAGGTTGCGGTTGCCAGGGGAGTCGGGCATGGCGGGGCGGCGCTTTTGGGGGAGTGGTTGAGGTGGGGATGGTAGAGGGGATGAGAATTTGTCGCAAGAAGGGTATGGCAGCGCCACATAGCCATTGATGCTTCTCAGAAGCAGTCTAGGCCCAGCTTATGCAGTCGTGGTCATCCATGTGGACTAAGAACGTTAGGTCTCGATCAGTTATCCAGAAAGGATAGCCCGTGGTCTCAGATAAAATAAGAGCAAGGCTTTTGGCGTTACCTATCTCCCACGCCCTGTGGGCTGAATCGAAAACAATTAAAATTAGCCTGTCACTATGAATCAGGTCTTGTATCTCTTTCCAAAAATTCGGATTGTGCTGTTCGGTTTTTACATTGAGATCATTGGGGTCAAGTGTCTTTTGTTTAGCTCTGAAAAAGCTCTCGCTAAGAGATGTGATCAGTGAACTAAGCTGGCTAGCGTTCAGCTTCCTGCCCTCTATACCCAGGGTAATTAAGGCTTCATCAATTTCTTCTTCTAGATAATTCATTGAGATGTACCGATTTTTGAACGGCTAACAGGAGTTAGCTCAAGCAATATATGCCCTCTTACGGCTCCGCCACCGCTTCTTTTTCCTGCGGTCTGGTAACCAACGTGTGGTGCGGCTGGACCTTTATTCGATGGGACCAGCGATGGATCGTCGATGTTCACTTCTGCTCCTTTGTTTGCTCCTCTTAATACCCTCCACTCTGTCGGCCATGACTTACCGTGTTGATCTTTTCCCCACTTGGTCACGGTGTAGTCGTCTTTTGATATGCCAGTTTTTTGAAATCCCTCGTCCAGTGCTTTATGCATTTGCTGATAGGGATTCCCCTTTTCTGTTCTCCAATCAATATCTACATCAGAGTTAAATTTCCATGTCCCGCCAGCTGCCTGTGGGCAGTCTGTAGGTGTACATGCTAATCCCAACGGGTCTACCCACCCCGTCGGGTTGGGCACGTACTGGTATCCGTTCAGCCCACCCGCCAGTTTCACCGGATCAGGCGTCAGATAGCGACCAATATCCGGATTGTAGTAGCGATGACGGTTGTAGTGCAGCCCGCTTTCCGGGTCGAAATATTGGCCCTGGAAGCGCAGCGGGTTGGTGACGGTATTGACGTCCAGCTTCGCGATTTGGCCGTAGGCGCGGTAGTGCGCGGACCAGACGATTTCGCCGTCGGGGGCGGTGAGTTCTTGTGGCGTGCCGAGGTGGTCGAGTTGGTAGTGGAAGGGTTCTGCTGCTTCCGGGCCGTAGCCTTTCAGCAGCGCTAACGGGCGGAAGCTGTTGGGTTCGTAGATATAGCTTTGGTGGTGATCGGCGCTGTGCTCGGCGACCAACATGTCGCCTTGCCAGAAAAACTCGGTGGTCTGGCCGTCGAGGGTTTTGGTGATCCGCCGTCCAAACGGGTCATAGCGATAGCTGGCCTGGCTGCCGTCGGGTTGGATGACGCCGATCAGGCGATGCTGGCAGTCGTAGCGGTATTCGGTAACTAACTGCTGGTCGCGGCCCCGCCGTTCCCGTAGGAGATTGCCGAAGGCGTCATAGTCGTAATGACGATCGCCTTGCATCAGCAGGCGGTTGCCTTTGACTACGCTCGGCCCGACGCGGTCTTGCATCAGCAGGTTGCCCGCCGGGTCGTGGAAGAAGCGTTCCTGCAGGTCTTGCGAGTGGTTGGCGCGGGTCAGGCGGTCGAGTGGGTCGTAGTGGTAGTCGTGCTGGCCTTTGCGGGTGTCGAGGATGCGGGTGAGGTTGCCGCGTTTGTCATAGTCGTATTGGCGGCGCTGATGGCGCTGTTCCTGTTGGGTAATGGCATGGGCATGCAGGCGGCCCTGGTCGTCGTAGTGGTAGTGGCTGAGAAGCTGGCCCTGCTGGCGCTGGTGTTCGCGGCCGGATTTGAACAGGTGTGAGGTGAGCGGGTTGCCATTCAGCTCGATGGTGGCAAGGTCGCCACCTTTGTCGTGATGGAAGGCGAGGCGGTTGTTGTCGGGCAGGCGCAGGTAGTTGAGTTGCCCGCATTCGTCGTAGCGGTAGCGCAGGGTGCCCCAGCCCTGGTGTTCAGCGGTGAGGCGGTTTTGCAGGTCGTATTCGTAGTGCAGCGGCCAATGGCCGTCGTCGACGCTGAGGAGGTTGCCGAGGCGGTCATAGGCGTATCCGACAACGCTGCGGTCGGGCAGGGTTTTTCGTACAAGGCGACCGGCGCTGTCTCGCTGATAACCGGTAACCAGCTGACTGCCATCGTCGCCGTACTCGGTCTTTTCCAGCAGATGCCCGGCGAGGTCGTAGACATAAGCCGTGCGGCGGCCATCAAAGCCGGTCTCCTGCTGGATCAGGCCGTTGGCGTGGTAGTCGAGCTGATAGGTTTCGCCGACTTCGTTTTCAATCTCGGTCAGTAACAACCGGGCATTGTCGTAACGGTATTTGAGCTGTGTGCCGTCGGGGTTGATGCGGCGGCTGATCAGGTGCAGGCCGTCGGCATATTCGTAGCGAGTAACCCGCCCCAGTTCGTCGCGCTCGGCGGTGATTTTTCCGTACGGGTTGTAGCTGAATTCGCGAGAGGCACCGCCCGGCTGAATCACCTTCAGCAAACGCCCTACGGCGTCCCACTGATACTGGGTCAGCGCACCGTGCTCATCCTCGCAGGCTACCTGCCGCCCAAGGTCGTCATAGCGATAGCGCCGCACACCGCCATTCGCCAATTTCTCTTCGGTGAGCTGGCCACGCTCATTCCAGATAAAGCGCTGGCTGCTGTTGTCCGGGTGCCAGACGCCGGAGAGTTTTCCGTGTTTGGTGTAGGTGTATTCGGTGTAGTTGCCGTCCGGATCGGTCTTGCGGGTGATATCGCCCTGGTCGTTGCGCTGATATTTCCACACTGCATCGCCACGGCGTACAACTCGGACGAAACCGTTGTCATGCTCGTAGGACGTGGGCGCATCGTCACCGGGAAACAGCGCAATCAACCGACCGGCTTCGTCGTATTGATACGCCGTCACCGCGCCGAGCGGATCCTGCTCGACTGTCAGCCGGCCTTTGTCATCGTAGGATTTGAAGTGCTCCGCGCCGTCCGGATCAATCCGTTGCACCAGCCGTGCGCGCTGGTCGTGGACGTAGACTTCCTGGCTGCCATCGGCGTTGTGGACGGTGACAGTGCCGTTGTCGTCCCAGGCGTACCGCGTGTCCATTTGGGAAAAGCTGGCCCAGTGGCGGATACACCTTGCAGATTTACCGGACCGTTCCCACTCCCAGAAGAAACTTGCCCCACCGGCCAGTTGCCGTTCCAGGATCACCTGCTGATCGTCGTACCGATAACGCTCGCTTTCGCCTACCGCGTTGGTCGCTTCAATCAACCGCCAGGCATCGTCGTACCGGTAGGAAACAACGTTCTGCTCGGTAACCCAGTCCAGTTCCCGCTGCACCTGATAGTCGACGGCAACGATATGTCCACGGTCATACCGCAGCAGCAATCCCTGGCCGACGTGGTTATCGATCCGCTGAATCCGCCCGGAATAATCGCGGGAAATGCGCAGCCGGTTGTCGTACGCGTCGCTGATCGACGTCAGCACACCGTCGCGGAAGTGATAGAAAAGGGAGGTTTGAGCCAGTACCCATTCATCAGGCAAAGCGCCCAGATAAATCGCGGCTTCCGCCAGGCTATTGGTGATGGCTGGCCGCGTAGCAGAGGGAAGGGGAAAGGTCGTACTGCGGTTTTCATGGTCGGTCCAGATCACCAACTCGCCGCTAACCACCAACCGCTGAGCCAGCGCATGACTCCAGCCAAACCCCAACCCGCAATCCACTTCCACCGCACTGCTGCGATACAACCGCGTCCAGGCAAACGGCAGCACGCCCTCCAACGAGCCATCCGTAAGCGTCAGCAGTTCCTCACCGGTAACCATCGATACCGGGCAGCCATTGGTTGCGGTCTTGTCTGCGGGAGCGGCTGCATCGCCGCCGGGGTTCTTGGCAGAGGAGGGCGCATCATCGACATGCGCTTTCTCCCGAACCACGGTGTTCTGACGCGGCCCCCAGCGCATCTGCACACCACCCTTTTTCAACCCATCAACAGCGCCCCGAACCGCTACTGTCTTGTACCGTCCCACTGCTCCCATAAAGCTCTGAAGAACACTGAATATGCCCTTCACAAACCGAATGGCCGCCTCAACAATCCGGGTGCCATACCTGAGCGCACGCGAACTCAAATAGGCGATACCCGCCGCCGGCAAAACAACCGTCAGCAAAGCCGCCACCAACAAATCGATCAGCAACGACACCACAATCCCGGCCACCGCCTCGGCGGTACTGCCGGCGATCTCACTTGGTGGCAACGCCGACAGCCAAATCATCGCCGTGCGCAGCATCAGGTACAGCGCCGCCTCATCACTGGCCAGCAACATCGCCTGTTCCATCACCTTTGGCGCAGTGCGGGCCAACTCCATCAGTTCGCTGGCTTTGGCTCCCAGGCTTTCAAACAGCTTGCCCGGATCCTTGAAGATCTCCTGCACCTGCTTGATGGCGTCCCACACGCCAGTAATTGCTGCCCAACTTCCCACCAGCACGCCAGTGCCAATCGCGCTTGAAGTGGACCTTTCCCAATGCGGTCTGAAACCGTCCCATTGCTTGCGAAGCCAGCTTTCCAGGTCAGCGGTCAAACCGTCGTAAGACGAAAACAGCGCCTCGACCTGCTCCTGCGAAACCCCACCCTGCACCCGCACCCGATAACGTTTGCCGGCCACACAGGGGTGAGAGCCTTTCCCCTGTTCATCGAGCATGACGACGGTAGAGCTGCCGTCATCCAGCCCAATCACCTCAACCGGAATACCTCCCAGCGGCACGTCATACACCGACTCGAACTTGCTCTCGATCTCCAGTACGCCGCCGAGCTCACAGCGCACCACCGTCGAGAAATGGTCATCGGTCATGCTCACCGATTTGCTCGAATCTCCCACCCGAATGATTCGATCCATCCCCAGCAACGACGGCAAATCTGCCCCATGGCTGACCTTGTCCAGTGCCTGCGAATACCAGGCGCCCACCTGCTGGCGATACACCGCCAGGCTCTGATGAAAGCCATCCAGTTCGTGTTCGATATGGGCAATGTGGGACGAAGAAGCAGTCATCCGTGACGTCTCTGCAAAGGGGAGGCGTCGGAGTCTGCGACAGCAAAATAGGGGCTGGACGAGTGGTCGGGAAAATCAGATTGGGCTTACGAGGAGGGAGATTTTTTCCGTGCCGAGCTGGTGCCCGGCACTACGTAGAACAGCGATTCAGCTCATTGACCACAGCGATCCCCTCGGCCTTGCGCCGAGAGGAACCCGTATCGATCAATCGTACAGCCAAGGTTTCAGCTCTTGCAGGTTCTTCACCACGATCTGCTGGGCTTCGGGTTTAGGGTCCAGATTCTTCGGATCGATCTGATAACGCTGCAAAACATATTTCACCAACGCCTGACGACTGGGGATTACCAACTGTCCGTCGACCATGCCGAAGTCGGTCTCGATGATCGCCCGCTGGGTGGGTGATAATCGTTGGTCCGGGGCAATCACCAGGTCCACGGCGGTCTCCCACACCGTGTCCTCGCTGATCAGGTTTTCTGACTTATCCAGTAACTCCGGCTCACCCCTCAGCCGGCTGAGTACGAAGTCGCGGTACTTGCGATTCTTCTCGCAGTAGGCCCGCACATGCCAGCGCATGCCGGTGTACACCAGGGTATGAGGCGCAATCAGGCGAATCTCCGGCTCCGGGTTGGCCAGGGAAACGTACTCGGTTTCCAGGCGCAGCCCTTCGCGGCAGGCCTTGAGCAGCGGGCGCAAAATCTGTGGCCGAATGCTGCGGTCAGGCACCTCCAGCACCTTGGTATGGGCATAGGCCAACGCCAGCCCTTCAATATGCGGCGCTCGTTCATTGTTCTGGTACAGCAGGTGCAAATAGGCGCTGGCGCTGTCGTCGATAAACCTCGGCTTGAACAGTTTGCTCGGGACATAGCCCTTGAGCTGCTTGTCATATGTCAAGTTTCGGGGCGCATGCTCGTTGATGTACGTGTTGATGTCCTTCGAGGCCTGCTGCCGGCTGATGCCGAAGCTCTGGATCAAGTGCCCCGTGGTCAGGCGCCCTTCCCACCAGGCGACGGTCTCGATCAGGCGATAGCGAAGTGCCAGGTCCCAGCGTACTTGCTCAATGGATTGCTTGCGTTTCATGACCCCTCCCATGTGTGCCATTACTTTACCTGTATCTGTCCACAGTATGGACCTGTAATCAAAGGCTACATATCGTGTGGCTGTCTTCGGGATTGCTCGGAGCTAAAAAAAGGAAAAAGGACATGGGTATGTCGGAGTTGATTTCGACAGGTGCGTTGGTGTTGATCGGTGTGATTCTGCTGGTGCTGTTGATGCAGTATCTGCGGCTGCGGGAGATCTGGAAGTTTGTGATGGGCTGTCGCACCGCGACACGCTGGGCGAAGATCCGGGAGATGGAGAATCGTGAGTTGAAGCGGGCGTTGCGGGCGGAAAGGGCGCGGGTGGCCGAGCTGCGGGGAAGGCTTGAGGTCACGTGAGGCTATACATGCCTGATCGCTTGCGGGCAAGCGATCAGGGTTGGAGCCACATTAAGCAGCCTGGAGCACCGCCATGCGACCGCTGGGCAGCGACAGTAGCAGCCGGTTCTCTTCCGAGTCGATCAGCTGTTTGGCTCGGTGTTCAATACGGTGGAAGGTTTCAGCTTTATCGCCGATGCTGCCGCGGACCAGTTGGCGATGTTGGTCATTGAGGAAGCCTTTATAGAGACCAATAGCACCTAGATAGCGTTCGGAACCATCCTCCAGAATTTGTTGTGCCAATTGCGGTTTGCCGACACGAGCAGCCAGCAGATACTCGGTGTGCATGCCCAGCGGCATGATTTCCAGCATCATGTGAGCGAAGTTGACCACCAGCTCATAGTGCTTGTTGGTCAGCTCGTTGCTGTTGTGCGCAAGGTTCAGAATGTTATCGATGAACGACAATGCGTGGTTGCGCTTGGCGGCTGCCGTGGCCAGGAGCGGGTGGGCCACTTCCTTGATTTCATGGGCCAAGCTGCGATCTTTCAACAGCGTACGGGCGACCTCTATGGCGCCGATGTAGTCGGTGACCTTGTCCATGTAGTAGATGATGTTTTGCGAGTGCAGGTCTTTGGAGATTTCGTCGACAGTGCTCTGGATCTTATCGAGTTTGGCGGCCAGGTATTTGGTCTGGATGATCAGGGCGCCCAAGATCACGCACGTCGAGGCGGCCGTAGCCAGGACCGTGGTCATTTGTGCGGCTTTGATCGCCTCTTCAGCAGACTTGATCAGCGTCTCCTTGAACGGCAAGTGCTGGATGATGCCGGTCTCGCCGCTGCCTGCTTTCCAGTAGGCCACTCCGTCATGGATGACGGCCTTGCCCTGTGCCAGCGCATCCAGCAGTTTTTTGGAGAAGGCGGACTCATCGAGCACCCAGATTTTTTGCAGCAGGTCGGCGGCGGCTTGCATTAGAAACGGTCCTCTTTTTCGTATTTTCGACGCATATAGGCGATCTGGATAACCGCCGGAATCGTGACTCGGTAGGCGGCGCCGCTGAACATAGGAATGGTGATGGCCAACGCCGCGACCGGCCCTGCGAAAGCGGCCACGGCACGCCCGCCTATCAACGCAGCGGCGCCGCCCGCGCCCATGGCAGCAGCACTGCCGAAGAACTGGCGCGCGGAGCTCGCGAGCCACGCCGACCACTCGAACGAGCCTTTACCGCCTGAGCTGATCGCCTTGATGATGGCCACTATCGGCATCGAATCAATGGCGTCTGGAAGGTTCATCGATTCCATGGCCTTGCGTTTTTCAGCATCGGACATGCTGTCCCAGGACTGTGCGACCAGCCGTTCGATCAGCGTGTTTTCAATGTCATAGGCCGACGCTTTACTGTCGTATTTGGCTTTTGCCTTGTCGCAGACGTCGCTGAGCATTTCCCGGTACAAAACACCCTGGCGGCGGAACAGGTTGACGATGGAGTCGCCGGCAAAATGCTGCAGCTCACCGGCGACCAACTTCCAGCATTGACGCCATTGGTCCGGTTGCCCCTCAAGCTGTTTGAATTGCGGGTCGTCGGCAATCTCGCTGGCCACGCGTTTTTCGCCGTCGTTATCGAACATCAGGTACTTGGCCAGTTGGCGGATGTCGTCTTCTGTGCAGTACTGGAGAAACGCCAGGTCATCATCCGGTCGGTAGGTGATACCCATTGCTGTAATCCTTTGTCTGTAATGAAAAGTGGGAGAGCGCCTGCCTAGCGATCCTCCTGAATCACCCAGCGCACTTCGATGCGCCGTTGTTGGGCGTCCTCGGGGGCGATGCCGGGAATGGGCTGGGAGTCGCCGTAGCCGGCCACCACCACGCGTTTGGCACTGGCCGTGTCTAGGTCACCGATGATCAACTTGCGCGCCTCTCGGGCGCGGGCGGCGGACAGGGTGAAGTTATCGTCGTATACCGTGCAAAACGCTTCGAAGTTGGTCACTGGGCGTGATACGGGCAAGTTGTCGGTATGGCCTTCGACGTACACTTTCCCGCTGCTGAAGGTGGCCAGGAAGTCAGCGATACGCGCCTCGATGCTGGCGAATGCCAGTTTGGCCTCGTCCGTGACGCAGGCGCTCCCGCGGCCGAAAATACCGTCGCGCAGGGTCATCTTCTGCGCGTTGATGTCCAGCACGACCAACCCGTCGTTATCACTGGTCTCCAGCGAGGCCTTGAGTTGGCTGAGAATCGCGCCAACCATTTCGCGTTGTGAAGTGCTGCTTTTTTCCATCTCCTGCTTGTGCTTGAGGTCGGAGTAGGTCTTTTGCAGCACCGACATCACCAGCAGCAACATGACCACGGCCATGACTCCGGCCATCAGGTCAGCGATGGACACCCATTCATTTGGTTTGTCTTTCATGATGAAACCTTCATGCCTCTTCGGCACTTAGACTCAAGGGCTCGAGGCGCTGGGCGGGGTTTTCAAGCCGCTCTACAATCCGTTGCAGCGGGCCCTGCAATTGGCCAATCGCGTGTAACTGTCGCTCGTCGTCGGCAGCCGACTTGAGCGCGAGCAGGTGCTCGTCCAGGCGCTGCAGGCTATGCCCGATCATCTCGACCCGGCCGGCGACGGTATCCATCACGGGTTGCAAGGGGCTGGCGTGTTGGAGCTTTTGCAGTTCAGCGACGAGTTCCTCGATTGCGACGGCGCTACGGGCGGCTTTTTCAGTGACGTCCTGGAATTTAGAGTTGACGGCGATCATACCCCGACTACTTTCCGACACGGCCTTGAGGCCAGAGACAATGCGTTCACGCAGGTCCCCGACCAGGTCGGTCATGCTCCCAATGTTTATGTTCAGGTTTTCGCTGGTCCCCAGGAATTCGATTTGGGCATTCTTCTGGATTGCCATCGAGTCTTCGTTGGACTTCTGTATCTTGTCCATCGTCTGGCCGACACTACTGGACAGGTTGGTGACAGCTGTTGAAATACCGCCGGTGGCGTTGGCCATGGTCGCGGACATAGTGGCCATGTTGTCTGTGAAACTGTCTCCCATCTGGCCGATGGTACTGCCCAAGTCTTGCTTGATACTGCCCAGTACATCGGCAACACCATCCTTGAAACCACCGATAGCTGACTGCAGTTCCTTGGCTGACAGGCCCACGTCGCTGGCAGCACCGGCCATCTGCGTGGCCGCCTCGGAAATCGCTGCCAGGTTGCTGATATTGGCCTCCATATGCTCCAGGCTTTTTTGCGCGGCATGGGCGGCCTTGAGCTGTTGTTTCTGCCCTTCGTTGTTCTGTTGCTGAGTGCTGGCGGTGTCGCGCAAAGCGTCCAGGGCTTGCTCGGTGTGGTTGTTGAGGGTCTGAACTTCGGGCAGCAGGGCTTGCTGCAGGTCCTGGATGGCGGAGTGGGTCGCGTGCAGCGTGACGCCTTGTTGTTGTAGATGCGTGACGGTTTCCAGCAGGGCGTCGCGTGCCTGGTTATTGCTGGTGTTAAGCGTCTGCACTTCAGGTAACAGGGTTTGTTGCAGGTCATGGATGGCCGAGTGGGTCGCCCCCAGCTTGACGCCGTGTTGCTGCAGGTGAGTGAGCGTCTCTTGCAGTGCATCACGAGCCTGGGCATTGCTGGCGTTGAGGGCCTGCATCTCGGGCGCCAAGGCCTGCTGCAATGCCTGGACAGCCTTGTGAGTGGCAACCTGGATGGCACCAGAATGCTTGTTCAGCGTGCATTGGGTTTCAAGCAGCGCGTGATTCGCTTGTCCTTGGCTGACCAGTGTCTGGTCAATTCTGCCCAAGGCCTCGATCAGTGCATATTGGGTTTGCTGGCGTTCCTGCTGTTGAGCCAGGCGGCTAAAGTCGAAGGCGGCTTTCATCTTGCCGACACACCAACGCAGGCGCCGCTCTTCGTACCCGTTGCGAGCCGACCATGCCTTGAGCAGCAGGAAGGCCATGATGCCCCAGGTGGATGTTTTGAACTTGGTGCCCAGGCCTTCCATCATGCCCATCAGGTTAGCCATGGCATTGTCCATGCCGCCCCCTGCATTGGCTTCGAGCAGGATGGTCGAGGCCTTGTTCAGGGCGATACCCAAGCCGAGGAACGTACCGAGCAGCCCCAGAATCAGCAGGATACCAGGCATGATGTCCGCGAGTTTTTCGCCGGGGCTGGCCACGGCAGCACTGATCTCATTGACCGAACCGTGTTCCACGTCCAAGTCATCGACTTGACCGTTGCCGTTCCACCGCTTTTCCCAGGACTCGGAGGTAGCGCCACGCCATACGCCGATCAGCGTCGCGGCGATCAGGATCAGAAACAGGCCGCCAAAAAACAGCTGGATAGGGTCGTTTCCTGGGATCAGGAACGCGATGATTTCGTCGAACTTCACGCCACCACCTCGACTAGCCTGGCAGCCCGGGCGCGACTGGCTTCCTCAAAGATATTGGCGAAGTCGATGATCAGGAACTGCTCGGACTCGCTGAGCTCCTCCCATTGTTTGCCGTGTTGGGCACACTCGATGATGATCATCCCGGCAGCGCTGCTGTCTTCGAGCAGGTATTCCTTGTCGGCGAAATCCTCGGGATTTTTCTCCAGCATTTGCAGGAAACCTTCAGCGGCAAACACGTAGCTGCGCATTTCGTTGGCGCGTTTGCGCTTGCTGTCCATCTGGGCTTTGAGGGCCGGCACTTTGGCCTGCAGGTCGGCCAGTATGGTGGCCTCTTCAGCATCCAGTTCAGACAGGCGCTGGCCGATTTCCAGGCGACGCAGCAGTACCTGGTCCTTGGCGATGGCTTGGCTGTGGGCTTTCCATTCCTGTTCCATGGTGTCCAGGTTGCAGCCCCAGGCCATGATCATTTCTTCGAACACGAACGGGATCAACTTCTGCTGGAAGCGCGCGTAGATGACTTCGTCCAGGCGTTGGGTGTCGGTGTCGCTGATGCTCGGGGTCTTCTTCAGCAGCTCGGCGCCTATCTCCATCAGGAACAGGTCGTCGGCATTGATAACGTGGATGTCTTGCGCCAGCATCAGGCGTTTTTCGGTGTCCTTGAGCAACTTTTGCGCGGCACGCAAGCGCAGGTAGTGCTCAAAGTCCTCAATGTTGTTGTTTTCCATGACGTGGGTGATACGCGTGTGGAGCTGCGCATAGCTGGTAATCAGGCTGGCGAGGTCGATGGCCTTGGCGGCATCGCCACGCACCTCGCTGCGGGCCTCGCGGAAGGTTTCTTCGTGTTCCGCCGCGGTGGCCATTTCTTCTTTACTGAGGTTTATGTCGTGCAGGTCCTTGGCTCTCTGAATGACCCAGTGGATGGCGGCATCGAGTTTTTTCGCCATGGAGGTCTTGTCCCAGGCCACCAAGGCATCCAGCGCTTTGTCGAAGGCCGCGATGGCTCCGGCGACCCAAGGAAAGGCGGGCAACGCGGCCGAAGTCCATTGCACAGCGAGCTTCAGAGCCGGCTGTACGACCTTTTCAATAAAGGGCTTCACTTTCTGCCAGACGCTTTTGACCGTCCCGACAAACGTCTCAGCCTTTTCTGCCATCAAGCCAATCGCTTTGCTGGCGACCTCTTTAGTTTTTTCCCAGGCCGACGAGGCAACTTTTTTGATGCCGCCCCACACTTTTGAAAGAAATCCCATGACGTTGCTCATTATTAAGTTATTGAAGGCCTAGCAGGCTCTTGGCACGGGCCACGTCCTGCTCGCTGTGTATTCGGGTGGAAGGCGGTGTTGCTACCTGGTGGTGACTGGCCAGGACTTCATCGATAGCGGCGTGCAAGTGCTCGGCGTGCAGGCACGGGGGCACGCCGTTTTTCTCGGCGGCAAGAAAAGACTTGGGCAGTGCCAGGCGCATGCACGTGCGGATTTCTCGGCCAGATAGCCCGTCGGAACGTAGGCTGGCACTGTCGATCAACGCTTCGCGCGGCCCGGCTAGCGGAATCTGCGGCACCAGAAAACGCTCCCAAAGCTGTTGCCGGGCGCCCAGGTCGGGCAAACAGAATTCGACGTGGTAACCGATCCTGCTGCGAAAGGCTTCGTCATAATTCTTGGCAAAATTGGTGGCAAACACCACGATGCCCTCGAAACGCTCCAGCTCGATCAGCAAGGTCGAGCGCATGGCATTGACCTCGTTGTCCACGCCCTGGGTTACGGACGACAAGCGCTTGCCCAGCAACGTGTCGGCTTCATCGAAGAACAGCAGAGACCCGGTTTGCCGGGCCTGTTCGAAGGTCGTCTGAATGTTCTTGGCCGTATCGCCCATGAATTTGCTTTCCAGCTCAGCAATACCCAGCGCCATGAACGGCAGCCCAAGCTGACCGGCGAGGGCCTCGGCACATAAGGTTTTGCCGGTCCCGGGCGGGCCATAGAAGTTCAAGATGGCGGTCATGCCCATTGGGTCTACGGCAGCAAAGCCCCAGTCCTGATAGATCTTCGTATGAAAGCGCAGGCGTGCCAGGCACTCATCCAACTGCAGGCGGGTGCGCGCGGGCAGCACCACATCCCGCGAAAGGTTGAAACGCGCTTCGCGCAGAGGTGTTTGCAGCGCAGGGGGCATCGCCTCCGATAAACGCCGATGGGCGATCGAAGGGGGAATATCAGTCATGGGAGAGCCTGGAGTGAGCGGGGGCCGTTAGGCAGGTGCAGCAGAGCCTTGGGCCAACAGAGCGGATCCTTCGCTGTGACATGGTAACTGCCTTGTACTGCCGGGCCTGGGAGATGTTGTCAATTGGATAGGAGCCTACTACAGGGGGTGGCTAGTTGCTACCATCCTTTAGGCGAAGGTCATTTATTGGCAACCGGAGATTACTCAGGCTGACAGTGACCAGTCCAGCTCGCTTCAAACTTGACCAGGTCCGTATATACACGTTGGAGAGCTTCAATCTGATGGGACAGTTGCTGTTTTTTGTCTGCAATCGCTTTATTTGCCTTATGCCAAGGCAGCTCATCGCCCTGGGCGCTATGCAGAATGCCCAGCAGTTCCTTGAGCTTGAAACCCAACTGTTGAGCACACTTGATGAACTTCAGCAGTTCGACGCTCTCTGCGGAGTAAATCCGATAACGGCCTTCCCGTTGCGGCGGCGGCAACAGGCCGATCGCCTCATAGTGACGAATCGCCTTGATCGTGGTGCCCGACAATTGCGCGGCTTTGCCGATGTACATGAAAAGTCCTTTTCCCAAAGAGTGCGCCGGCCTGTTTCAGCCATTGTTCCCGCTGCGCTGGCGTGGAGCCCAGCACCGGTCCGAACTGCAACGTCTTGATCGGGTGGATGCCACAGAACGCCAGCGTCGTCTTGCGCATCTGATGCAGCGCAGGCATGCGGTAGAACCACCTGTAATACCACTGCGGCGAGTCGAGGGTCACCAGCAAATGCGCGGTTCGGCCCTTCAGGAGTTTCTCGGGGAAGGCCTTGCCCTTGCGATATTTGAAGGCGAAACCGGACAGGAAAATCCGGTCGATAAAACCCTTCATCAACGCCGGGATGCCGCCCCACCAGATGGGGAAAACAAATGTCAGATGATTGGCCCACAGGATGTCGGACTGGGCGTTGAGCAGGTCCGGCTCCAGGGGTTGGACCTGGCTGTAGCCGTTGTGCAAGATGGGGTCGAACGTCAGGTCGCCCAGGCGCAGAACGCGTACTTCGTGGCCGGCAGTTTTGGCCCGGGTGATGTAGGTGTCGGTGAGGGCAGAGCAGAAGCTGGTGCTCGAAGGATGGCCGAGGATGACCAGGATGCTTTGGCTCATGGTGGTGGAGTCCTGAAAGTTGGGCGTTCAGGGTGAGGTGTGACCTTAAGGGGAGAGTCAAGAAGTGGCAGTGATTGGGAATGGCCAGGAAGACTCATCCCTTTCATTTGCAGGACGTTTCCTAGAGAATTCCAAGCGCTTGCGCCAGCAAAATCCCGCGACTAGTCTGCGTTCCGTCACTGCATATTCGGTGATCGGGTTTAGTCGCCCGGACAACGCTAGGCGCACAGCGCCATCTCAAAGCCAGGTATTTATCGCCTGCACTTTATGGTGGCTGTGCGCAGGGCACCTTCGGGTGCGCCGGTGCCTAGCGGCCGGTCGACTAACCTGCGTACAGCTGCCACCTTCTGATCGTTTAGTCGCGAGAAGTTAGTGGTTCAACTCACTGCTAGGAGTTCTACCATGGTCAAAGTTACCCCCGATCCACCCGCCTTCCACAAAGCCTTACTCCGCGACACTGATGCCTCGCGCCGAGTGATTGATCGCTACCTCAAAGCGCCGGATGCGCAGCCTTCACCCAACCCGTTTACCGTTGATGACGAACTGAGTTTCGAAGATGCGCTGGCTCATGCTGCCGAGCTGTTGCATTGCGCCGTGGCGACCGCCCAGGCGTCGACCGAGCCGCTGAATGGTTCGCAGCGGGCGGTGATGCATTTGGTGGAAATGTCGAAGGTGGTGGTGGATCGAGCGCTGGATTGTTTGCAGCCGAGGTGAGGATCCTAAGCCCACGCTGAGGTTGCGATGCATTTGGTCAGCGATCTACTGACCAAATGCTTATCATCATGGCTCAGGGGCGGAAATCCCGGCAGACGATCGCCATGGATTAAAGCGGTCCCCTCAGGCGTATGGCTTGAAGTCATTGCGGTCGCGAGTGAGTAGCTGCATCAGTTTGGGATGAATGAAGAGCTTTTCCTTTCCAACCTGCACCTCTTGCAGAACGTCAATGGCGACTAGCTCTTTGAGGTAGCGGGAGGCCGCTTGACGCTGTGCAATCTGTTTGTCGACTACGTTGCTGATACGGCAGTAGGGCTGTTCGAAAATGACGTCTACCAGCTCGCGGGAATAGGTTTTCGGCAACTGCTCACGAACAAACTGAGAGGTGTGCTCGGACAGGCTGCGGATAGCGGCAATTTTTGCACAGGTCCAGCGTGCTGTTTCCTCCACGGCGCTGAGCATGTACAGCAGCCAGGGCTCCCAGGCTTGTTCGCGAGTGACGTCTAGCAACAAGCGGTAGTAATCGGCCCTATGGGCAATGATGTAACGGCTAAGGTAGAGAATCGGTAGATTCAGCAGGCCTTCCTGGATCAGGTACAGAGTGTTGAGCACTCGCCCGGTACGGCCATTGCCGTCGGTGAAGGGGTGAATGGCTTCGAATTGATAGTGACCTACTGCCATACGTACCAGTGGATCCAGGTCGGTCTCGTTGTGCAGGAAACGCTCCCAGTCGGCGAGCATGTCACGCAAGCGATCTTCGCCTTCCGGTGGTGTATAGATAATCTCTCCGGTTCGGTCATTGGCTAACTGGACACCTGGCACCCGACGTATATCCATGTTCACGCCCTTCAGCGTGCGGCAGATTTCGACTGCAGTACCTGTGGAGAGTGGGCGTTCGGCCAACGATTGATAACCTTTTTGCAGAGCTCTGCGGTAGCGCAGTGCTTCCTTGGTCGCCGGATCGGCATGGCTATCTCCATTTTGAGCATGCTGAAAAAGCAAGTCCGTGGTGGTGACAATACTTTCGATCTCCGAACTGTCCTTGGCTTCCAGCAATGGGATGGTGTTGATCAGCATTGTCTGGTTTGGGATCAACTCCGCCGCCTGCTTCAGCTCGGCCAAGGCTGTGCGGGCCTCAATGCAACGTTTGAGCACTGCACGGGTTTCCAGCTCAGTGGTCGGAGGCAAGGGGGGAAGCTGGTTATAGGGCTTGTCAGCCTGCCAGGGAAGGTGGGATGTGGTCATGGATGGGGGCCTGGTCTTTGAAGTTTCCATCTAAAGGCAAGGAGGGCTCATCAGAGCACCCTTTCGTAGCGTCAGTGTAAACATGCGTGCCTTACGTGTCGCTGGATTTTGATTTCTGCGACACGATATGTTTTTGTGTCGTTGGTGGCGACACGTTCACCCAACGTGTTCTTGAAAAGAGGTTTTAGCGACGTATAGGGCGGAGGTTCTGCGAATGGAAGAGAGTGCTTGAGTACTCGTTGGGGCGGTTGGCAAGTTCCCCAAAGAGTCTGATGCTTGATAAGTGCAGTACTTTTCTCCAAGCATTAAAAAGCCGGCTTGTGGTCGGCTTTTTTGATAGATAAGTTGTTGATTTTAAAGATAAATTTTTATAATACGCTCTCTGTTCCCCCAATTGTCCCCCCATCCAGCGCGCGCGTGAGGGGTTTTGGTATTGAGCAAATGCCAATCTCATCCATGCTTCCTGCTTGGTCCGTTCTTTTGCCGAGCAGCAGATCTTCGTCTTGATGCTTTGATGTTACGGTTTTCCTAGGGCGTTCGCCCCCAAAGATTCTACCTACAGCAAAATATTTGTGGTCAGATCAGTCTCACGCTAAAAATACAAAACTCCTGATGCAAGGCCACATCAGAAACGGCACAAGGCTCGTCAATTGAAGTCATTGAAGTAATCTCGACTATGCAGTTGCGGCCTGTATATTTCTGGGTTTTAGGATCGTACTCGCGAAGGTTAACATAATCCCCAATCTGATAGTTTCGATCATTTCGACGTAGCTCGTGTGTTCGAAGACCGATAGACAGTTGGCCAAAAAATTTAGGCCAGCTTTTTAGTTCATGCGTGTTCAACTTTATTTTCCTCGAGTGCAGGAGAAAAGTCCGAGTAATCGAAATTCAGGTTTAGTGATTCCATAGTTTGTGGTGGAGCTATTTCGGTTACAAGTTCCAAAGTATTTTCTGCTTTCGGAGGTAGGTCGTCAGCTGATTTTGACTGGTTGCTTGTACTGGAAAGTTCAATATTCCTAATTCTGTCGAAAGGCTGTCTATTTGCTCTGGTCAGTGCGTCAAGTAATTCTGCGGTCATTCGCACAAGCTCAACAAGCTCTTCGTTTTTTATAAAGAAGTTTTCTGCTTCGCTGTCAATATATATAACTCCGGCTACGGCAGGTGCGCCGGTGGATGAACTATCTGGCTCTAGTAGTGGAATGGCCAGCACGAATTTCACCCCGCTAGACATTGTTCTCGATGCTTCGTTGAGTTGCAATGAGTCCATTGCTTCACTTAATTGCTCGGAAGCTATTTTTGATACGGATCTGACAATTTTTCGACAGCGGTATGCAATTCCTATCGTTCCATTATTCGCTGGAAAAGTTCTTGCTGCCGCTGTTTTGTCTCCTCTGGCCGTGTCTGTCCCCTGATAATCGCAAGCTTGCTGTAGTAGCTCTTCGTCCCCGAAAGATATCGCGCGATGTAAGGTTACTCTTAGACGCCCTGGCTCTGTGTGGCGGGAACAAATCAACCCGGCGAGTGTAGCGCAGAAAGCGGTCGCCATCAGTTCCGTCGGGCCGGGTAAATATTCTTTTCGCCAGTGTGCACGCTGAGTATCATTGACCATAAAGCTGTCTTGGCTTTTACCCCGCGTGTCGAAGTAACCGCCTGGCCAGCGTGCACGGTCAGGCTGAGAGAATGGATCCGGCTTAGCGTCGCCACGCCTAGTGTTTATTGCTTTATAGAGGTGGTCAGACAAAATCGCCATAAGTTGGTCATCGCGGTGTGTACCATGACGCCGCACAATGTTGCTCTTATGAATAGAGTGTTGCTTAATTAACTTTTCTTCGTCTAAGGTCGAAGGTACAAAGCCACCGCATTTATAGAGAAAAAATATAAGAGCTTTATTTTGAAAAGAAATTCGAGAGGTTGGTGGGTCGAGTAACTGCGACAGGTTCTTTACTTGTAGATGTAATATTACATCTGTATCTCGTCGAAGGCGCCTTGAAAGCTGTTTTATTACCTCCTCGAACGCGGCACTAGTGTTCTCGTTGCATTCTAAAGCTTCAAAGTCAGCGAATAGTCCTTTTCGATGCTCGTCATCTGTATACTTAGTGTGTAGTTTTTGAATGAGAGTGAACAGGCTTTTTTTATCATTGAAGAGCTCTTCAAGGATACGATCTTGTCGATACTGTGAGATGCGGAGACGCAGCACGTCAATCATTGCCCCATCTCCTTGGCCGGAAACCAAGAATGTGCG
Source organism: Pseudomonas sp. ADAK13 (assembly GCF_012935715.1). Classification (NCBI taxonomy): domain Bacteria; kingdom Pseudomonadati; phylum Pseudomonadota; class Gammaproteobacteria; order Pseudomonadales; family Pseudomonadaceae; genus Pseudomonas; species Pseudomonas sp. ADAK13. The sequence goes on along the minus strand of NZ_CP052860.1, from coordinate 1,371,123 downwards.
GCGAGGTTGGTCTAAGCTCGGCTGTCCCATCGTTTCATTTCGCCAGTAAGAAAGCGCGCCGTCCCGTTCAACTCCGAACCCGATTGCTAGAATAACCAGATCAAAAGTATCGGATCGACCGACATTGCTCTGCGAACTGTCCTGAACAGTAGTGCCATCTATTGCTGTTCTTTTTTCACCAACCCATTCAAGTTTCAAACGAGCCGTGCCATCAGCACATTCGTGTATTTGGAGGTGTCGGGTGTTGCAATATAGAGTAGGTTTCCTATCTGAGCCGACAAGAGTTTTTTTCCACTCAGAAAGTACCTGAACCACTACATCAGAAGCTCGAGCCGCTGTCCAATTCAGGACGGGCAACATTGCCACGCTTGCCTGGCTGCCTTCTCGAGGCCAATCATAAATGCGAGGGTGTAACCATCGCGAGTCACTTCCCTGCTGAAGTGGGAGAAGTGTGTCTCTTTGTTCGAATATTGTGATATCCGCGACTGCACCTTTTGAAATTAATCCTGCAGCAACTGATAATCCTGCAAAGCCAGCACCCACTATTGCTATTTTAAACAATGGAGCTGTTATGTCGGTCGGCTCCATTGATGTAGTAGGTACAAGCCCTGATTCTACCGCCGCCCAAGCGAGGTTAAGCGCACGCGTTTGCTGGCTAAACACCGTTACGCCAGTATCAAAAGTACCGACTAAATACAGGGCCGTGCCATCAACTTTATACGCTTTAAGTGCTTCCGTTGCGGGGGGGGTAGCGATATTATTCATCGCCATTCTCCTCTCGCTTTTCAAGCCAAGCATAAATCTCAGCAAGCGAGACATCATCTGTGACCTCCAGGACTTGATTCGACGAAAGTGTTCGGGCAAATTCATCTAGCTGTTCGGCAGCCGCTTTCACGTAATTTAAAAAGTTTCGTTCTTCAACTCGTCCTCTCAAACCGAGACGTTTCGAAATCAACTCTACAGGTTGTTTTAGATAAAGGTAACCTAGAGGCGAAGGTAGCTTTTTCAGGATGATGTCTGAAACAACTTCATATGCGGAAAAGTCACTATCGAGGCGCATTGACGCCCAAACTCTATCGGATCCGAAAGACCAATCGCAAAAGTGAATTACGTCGGAGTTGATGCTCGCTACCAAATGTGCGTGTTGCATCAGAAAAGAAAGATCGTAGGGAAGGTAACCGAGAATTTGGTTATGACGTTCGGCGCCCCAGAATAGGTTTTGTTCGTGTTGCTCGGCAAGCAGTGGCTGAGTCTCGTTAGACTCCGCGACAAGCTTCCTGGCGAGCGTTGTCTTGCCGGAGCCGAACACTCCAAGGATTTCAATCCTCCGCCCCGATAACTGTTCGGGTGTCTCTTTGGGGGCTAGAGTGACCATCAATAATCCTTAGTAGTAAGCTATTTACTGTGTGATCTTGGATCACAATTGCGCGGATAGCCAGCATCGAAAATAGCCAAGTGGTCGATGCCAGGCGCTCGAAGCGAGATGATAAAGCATGGCTCCTCGCTTTACATGGGAATGCTGTGCCGCGTACCTAAATTCTGGCAGGTCAGGTCAGTTTTTCGATTAAAAGAATATTTCAAGAAAAAACCAACGTCATGAGATGAGGCTTTTCGCCTTACCCTTTTGATTATTTTAAAAATTCCCATGTTTTTCTCTTATCAGTTCCGCCATGCATTCACCAGTTGCCTTCGCCCTTCTGGCCGACCCAAGCTGGCATTCCCAGACGACAAATACTCTCCATCCGGCTGTTTCGAGCAGCTTTGTCACTCGGTCATCTCGAGCGACATTTTTCTCAAATTTTTCAACCCAAAATGCTGTGTTGCTTTTCGGTATCGTGGCGATGTTGCAGTCGACATGCCTATGCCAAAAGCAACCGTGAACGAAAACCACGGCCTTGTACCTAGGAAACACAAGGTCGGGCTTTCCGGGTAAGTCAGCCCCATTTAGCCGGTAGCGGAGGCCGAGACTATGTAACGCCTTACGCAGTGCTATTTCTGGGCGAGTGTTACTCCCCTTGATCCGCGCCATCCGTTCTGACCGCTCTTTAGGGGAGAGGAAGTCGGTCATATCCGACCTCCAGGCGCAGAGCTCTTAGGCCGGGCTTTCATCTCCCTCCTTAACCAGTTCGTAGAAAGGAAGCCCACGAATTACCTCTCCCGAAACATCGAAAGACTTATACAGGCAGTGATGATTAGGTAGCGTCTTCACACGTTCTGATAGTTCGGCAAGATCCGATGTAAAGCCGAGGACTCCCAGTTCGGCTGGCGTGATGTTTGGTACCTTGTGGATAAACCAGGAGAGTAGTGGTTCCCTGTAGTCGGTCGCGCCGACCTTAAAGTGCCTAAGGAATTGCGATGCTAGGATCACGCCAGTGCCAAATTCCCGGCCCTGCAGCAAAAGCTTGCGTAGAACGTCGAACTCGTAACGCATGATATTGTCGGCTTCGTCCACCAGTAGGTAGGAGTCGATCGCCCTGAGCTGCGGGTCGGTGCCAGTAAAAGCTCGCTTGGGTACCTTGAGCATGTTCTCGTAAAACATGTTTAGTAAGATGGCAACGAGCATGTTTTTGCTGCGGTCGTCTTGTCCCATGGAGCTTAGGGATATCACCACAACGCCATCGAAGAATTCGTCAAAAGGTTTTGTTTCCCCTTTGGCCTTTGCAAACACCTCCATGTCCACCAGATCGTCAATGATCGCCATTGGTGCGTCCGACTTCCCGCCAAGTATTTCTCTGTACTCTGCATGGATGTCGTAGATCGTAGGCTGGCGGTCTTGAGCATTAGCTGCCTCGTACGCGTTACGGACAGCTGCTTTGAGTTTGTCCCGCTGCACGGGGCCTATTCCCGAGTAAACCTTGTCGAGGACATCTGCGAAAAACCGGAAGCGATCCAGCCATGGTGCTGAAGATTCCCCCATTCCAGTGATGTCGAAGAGGTTCAGGGGAAGGTGATAGGGCTTCACCACCTTTGCCCCGGTAGCCTCTACGAAATCCGGACTACTAAAGTCGCTCTTATAATCGAAGATCAAGAAGCGTGGCTTGATCCCACGGTTTGCATCACTGGCTCTGGATATCTGCAGGATAAGCGACTTGAGGAATTGGGTCTTACCTGTGCCGAGGTCACCTGCCACACCGATGTTCAACTGATTGAGTCGAGTATCGGATATGTTCAGGCTTAGCTGTCTTGGCTCGAAACCATCAACTGTTTTGCCTACGGAGAGGATTACGCCTGCGCCAAACTCGTCAGGTGTTAAGGAAGGTGCGATCTCTCCATTTGAATTGCTGGAGGATGTTTCTTCATTGATTAACTGCACAACGGGTTCGTTGTTTGAAATTATCGAAGGGTCTACCGACCGCTCGCTTTCCGCCGCAGAACTGTCGAAAGGAGGCGAGCTGGTATTCTGGGCTAGCAGGGGAGGTAATAATCCCCAATCGCCCACCTTGGCCCGCACGGCGTCGTAGAATGACTGTGGATCACCGTCGAGTACGATACGACCTGCATCCTTACTTGAAATGACAATCGTCTCGTCGAAATTGTCGCCATCACGATTATGTGGGCCGCTGAGGCTTGATTCGTCGACGACGATAAGTCGTCCCCGTAAGTCTAGAGTAGGTCTCGAGTCAGGATCGAGGATCGCTGCGGCGATTAGCTCGTGGTACCCGGCCCAGCGGGTAGAATGTCCTTCTACTGCCTGATGCTGACTGTAGACTCGTAAGCCAAAGCCAATCATCGAGAGTAGTAGATGTTGGTAGGCCAGGCTCCATGCCAAAGATTTGTTGGCGCGTTCCTCGATGGCTTGCAAGAGTTTTGAGAGTGCTCTGGCTTGAGAAAGGGCTTCGACGGAGTCGGTGACTCCGAACACGCTTCCTTGGCGGCACTTGACCTCTATCGGCGTCAGATGCAGGTGAACTTTGCCGCTGCTGATTCGCACGCCGACGACAAGCAGGTCGGGGCGTGAAAGGGAGGTGTCTTTGCGCTCCTTGCCGAGGGAGCGTGCAAGGTCGGCAAGATAACCTCTGAACGGGTCGACGGGAACGATTATTGCGATTGTGATTTCCTCTGGCGAACCCGCGAGCACTGGTAACAAGCTGTTCAGGTTTCCTTCGGTCCGGAACTGGTCTTGAAGGAGTCGGACCGCTAGGAATAAGCCCAGGTCGCCTGTAGCGCCTGTATCGTCTCCGGAGAGACCGCGAACGGTGGGGATTCCTCTTCTAGCGACCTCTAGGAGAATCTGCTCGATCTTTGAGTCGTCTAAGTTGTCGCATCCTGGAAGGGGCTTCAGAACACGGCGTAAGGCATCACGATCGGCTTGCTTGACCTGTGACAAGAGGTAGTAGCCGCTGGTATCGCCTGCGCGATGGGAGTACGAAGGGAGGTCGTAGTCCCATAGGTAAGTGCCTTCGATCCAACCACCCAAAAAGCAAGCTGGGTCAATTGCAGAAGACGAGACTGCAACATAGCCGGCGCTATTTTCCTTAAGCATGTCGGACACTGCGTGGACGCTAGGCGAGAACTGCAGGCCAACCTTACGGTCCCTCATCCGTTCAACCATAAGCATGCATGCTGAAACCTTGTCGGCGAATTGTTCGCCAGAGGGAGGCATCTGCCGGCCTTGACGGGATTCACTTAAGAATGAGCCTTGAAGCTGACGCCTGACCCTGTGTCTGATTAGGCCGCCAACGCCCATCGGTGAGAGCATGCCTACATCCTTGGAGCCAGGTTCTGCCGAATCCAGTTGTGCAATAATGCCTAGATCCGGCGTGGCGCCTAACGGTTGTTTGTCATACCAGCGAACGTGGTTATCGGTGTCCTCGGAGAGGTTGGCGATAGTGGCCTGGTCAGGCCTTCCTGAAAGCCTAGTGTCGAAAACTTCCAAAATCTTCGCACCGACGCTTTGCATAGGTGTGTTCGCGCCTCCGTTACCAAACCGCTTTGTACACCAGTTGGTCAAACCTTCGTTGCAGGCATCGGTGGTACCGCCTGCGCTAGACACTACTAGACTGATAATGGGCTTTGCTGCAAGAAGGTTGGTTACATCGTCGAGTGCGCGCGAAACCTGAGCGGGGCTGAATCCACTTGAGATACCGCCGACAGTTAGGCCGAAGGTGTTGTCGAATGGGGGGCGGCGGGTACGGGCTGGTAGCTGGCCCAGGCGAGAGCCATTCCAAAGAACAGACCAGTAGTCGGAACTGCATTCGACGGACAAGAAGTCTATCCGCTCAACGCCACTCGGAGACTGAAGCGAGATGGTCAGCAGGTCGGGAACACAATCTGGGTCAAAAATACTTGCCGCCGGACAGGGCAAGGGTGAATCGCCTTCCACCTCGTCCCGTAGGACTTTCTGAGCAAGACAATGCCATGCAAGTCGTAATGGATGAAGGGGGGAAAGGATGATTGCTTCTGGAATTCTACTCAGGGTTCGTTCGTCTAGTTCTAGCGAGCAGACTGCAACGGTATCTATCCAACAAGCAATGTCCGGGTCAGTGTCGAGCCAAGACATGTAAGCATCGAGATAGGTTTCGGCGAGAACGCGAAACTCAGTGTCTTCCGAGAGCCAGGCTCCTAGCGTCGCAGACTCGATGAGCCCCGCTTGGTCTTCGCCTCGTATGTATTTTGCAATCTCTTGGCGAGTTTCCACGAATCCATTTGGTGGCTGGAAGCTCAGGATATTGGGGCGCGGGTCATGCAGGAAGCGGCCTTGCGAGAGAATGGGGCCATTAGGGGCATTCCAGTTGGGTGGAACCCAACTAGATACGTAGTCATCTGCTATCACTAGGGGTCTGAACGATTCGGCTACGTTCTGCTCCTCAAGTATCCAAGACTGCAGGCTTGAGGCGCGCGCATTCCGGTCCAGATGCACGACGGCCTTGGTATCGAATTTTTCGAGATGTCGACGGTTCAACTTGATTAGGCGCTCGAACTCGCTCCGGCAGCCTTCCTCCTTTGCCTCATCGCAAGCAAGGTAAACTCTGCAAGTTTGAGGGGAGGTATCGCCCAAGAGGTTGAAGGCTATATCTAATTGATACTTACCGTCGGCCTCCACTTCTACTAGATATTCATCCTCTCCTACGAGGCGCGCGTCGAGGGATTGTTGCTGCCCTTCTAGTTCAGTAGCATCGTCAGGCATTCCCTCCACGTTGCCGATGGTTGCTCCTGGTGACAGATGGAGACGCAGCTCATATCGACCCGAACCAGGCAGCGAAAGGGATGTCTCCCAGTCCATCGCTGCAGTCTTTTTACTAGGTTTCTTAGGCGGCGATAGTTTTGTCGCTAGCCGGCAGGTTACCAGTATCCCTGGCTTCCAGTTTATTAAGGAAATAACCCGGATACTTGCAGGCTTACACCCCGTAGAGGTGACCTTATAGGTTATCGGTGTCTTATGTGCGGGAGGGAGACGATCTGTGTATTCATTAATTCCGCTAGAGGATGCTAGTAACGGGGTTGGCGCCTTACCATAGGAACCTCCCGTCAGTAGAAACTCTTCTGGTTGACCGCTTTCGCTCGTAGAGATGGCTAGTTCCACCTTGTCGCGCACGATCGCTGGTAAGCCCTTGGTTGCGGGAATAATACTATTCGTGCATCGAATGCTGATCTCTCCGATGACTTCATCGGGCTCGTCGGCAAGCAGATCAGTCCATTGCTCTATAGTTAGCAACGTCCACCAACGGGGCGGAGAAACTAGGGATAGAGTTTTCCCTGGCAAATAAAAAGCCTGGGTTGCTCGTTCAAAGGCTGTAGGTACGTCGCAGCTTGTTTGAAGGTGGTGGAGCAATTCTCGAAGAGCTTGAACAATATCGTTAGGGGCACCGTGTGCTAGACGTTCAATACCAGTCTTGAAACCATCCGCAAGCTCATCTGCAATTTTAGCTATGACGGAGAGCTGTGCCTTCGACGAGACCCCATTGTCTGCCATTGGGGGGAGACCGCATGCCAGAGCAAGCGCATTTCCAGATGAGAGATGTAGTTGGGCGGTCTCTATCGAAAATATGCGAGATAGCATGCGCCATGAAGCGGCGTGGTTGGCGTGTTCTGAATCCACTTCGTCGATGGAGTTTGCAGCTGCACGGATTAATTGCTTCGCATCGTCTCTCTGCGAATCTACGATACCTGCGACGGTCAGTGCCACATTTACCGATTGCTGCACAAAACCGTCGTCCCACCATTTTTCGAGATCGGCACTCATGCCGAAGACATCACTTGAAGATTCGATCGAAAGGTTGTTGTGCTGGCCAGCAGGAACTAGCGCAACGAAACTGGAATTATTTGGATCATTTCGTACATCCAGCAAGTGGTCGTTATCGCATTTGCCAGACTCCCCGATACGAAGCTTATGGCTATTCATCTCGTCGGTTGGATACTGGAGCAGTACCGGTAGAGTCACCATACTACCGTCTATCCCAGACATAACTTGAATTCCCCCATCACGGGCGAGCTCCTCGTACACTTGCTCGAGAATCTCGAGGGGTGGGCCGCGGAAAATCAGCCGGTACTCAAATTTCTTGCCGCTAAGCCCCTGCGTTGCCCCCGACGCTTTTTCACGGACAATTGTTGCGAGCCAGTTTGCGAGTTTATTCATGTTCGTATTCCTGAAGGACTTGGCTCGTGTGGAACGGTGGCAATAGCAGCATGCCGCTCTCGGCATCTGGGCTATCGAGCACAAGACCGAGCATCCTTAGCTGGTGCCCCAAGTCATTCCTGGCTATATCGTGCTTATCTACGGTAACGCCGTAGGCTTCGAGATGTAGCCCTAGTCTATGGATTGAGCGAGGTCCACCCATCCCGGCGAGGGCGCAGTGGACTAGAGCCAACACAGCTACAGGTCCAAGGGATACGATCCATGGACTGGATGGACTGCTCCCTTTCTTCTTGAGGATATATCCCTGGTCATACCCTCTGAGCAACGGGACTGCAGTCTGGCGTTGCCCTAGCGCGTGCCTCGCGAACTCGAGCAGATTTGAGCCTATGCCTTTCCTGCATAGCAACGCGCGAGCTTCTTGCTCGCGTATATCGATAATGGTTTCGAGAGTCCCTGCGCGAAGGAGTGTATTTCTATGGTTTTGGATATGCTGGCAAAGTGCGGCAACTCCTTTACTTGAGGAGAAGTCGCCCTCGTAGGGGGCTCCTATTTGCTTGAGTGACCAAAGGAGCGTATTGATCCCCAGCCTGGCGTTTAGGTAGCTGGAAACCTTGTCTTTGATACCTTGAAGAGCCTTTCCGCCGTAAGCCATGTATTGCGGGGCCTCAGGGAAAATTGCGATCCTCACCTCTTGCTCGTTCGGCGCCGCGCCTTCGTTAAGTGCTGTAGAGAGACAGCTCCAAATTCTCGCGTGGACGTCACATAACCACGTTACATGGGACACTGCTCCTAGACGCAACACAGCCTCTAATAAACTAGTCCATTGCCGGCGAGTCATGGAGTCTTTCGCCTGCATGATGGCTTGCAGGTCTTTGGCAAATCGTCTGGCTGGCAGGAAGTGAATTTCCTGAAAGTCGGATGCCGTCAGTGTTGCCGCTTCCTCTTCCGGAATCCGCACTAGAGACCATGTACCTCCGCCTTGATTCCACGACGATGTCTCCTGCTCAAGCCAGCGGGCGAAGAAGTCGTCTTTATCATTGACACTTAGAGAGTCAAAGAGATGTTCCCAAAGGCGCTGCGCTGATTCCTGATCCTTTGAACCCAGGCAGACCATCCGGCGTATCAAGCTGCCGGCAGGCCAGGAGTTGCTACTTAGACGAGCGGAGCCGGAGAAGATCGCTGCTCCTGGTACGAGAGGAGTAACCTGCACAAAGCGTTTAGAGGATTGGTTAGGAAGTTTTGGGCTCTCCAATATCCCGTGAAGCACGGTATGCCAGGCATCCACGCCAATCACCGCTCCACTTGGCGGCAGTTGGCTCTTTTCTCGAAGCTTCTGTATGCGCCTATCTAGATCTCGTCCCGCCTGTGGCACGCTGCCTTCGCTCGCTGATCCAAAGCCTATCGTCCGGTAGAGCGAGGCTAGCAGGACCTCTGAACTTGCGTATTCCGGCGCAGGGCTCATAGCTAGGGCCGACTTCTGATAAATGCTATTGGAGAAGCGCCAAGGTGCTTGCTTGAATTCCATAAGGCTCATACGACCTCCTCCTTGCTCGCAACTAAGCCATCCCATGAACGAGCTACTACAGTGCCGTCTGACCCGATACGAATTTTGGCATGCTCGAGAAGTTCCTCATCCCGGACAATGGAACCAGAAAGACGAGCTTTTGTTGTATCCAATAGGGCCAAGACTGTACGAGGGAGGGAGGCAGGGGATAACCCCCTTTCTAGCTCCTTCACTGCCTTGAACAAGTCATAGGTAAGAGGGATTGGTTGCGCCGATTGCACATGGCCGACTCCGAGGTAACAGATTGGGGAGCGAGGTCGCCCTGAAGTGTTCTGGGGCAGCATCCTGACCTGACGTAGAGGCACAACCAATGTCGCCTGACGTTGCTTGGGTGGAAGTGGTTGTCCAAATGTAGTGGTCAGCGAGACCTCGAATTCCTGACCGGTATTCAGCAGGCCCTTCACTTGCTGCACAACCTCGTAAAGCTGGTGCTTGTCATTCTCTTCGACGACTAGTTGGAAAGCCTGCAGGATCTTGAAATCGGCAACTACTGCCGTTCGGGTGCAAATGCTTCTGCGGACTAGGCGGCAAGCAAAGTCGCGAAGTAAATGTTGAACACGACTGGCTGCGACGGGTCTCCTTCGTCGGACAATTGGCATAGAAAGCATTTCGTCTGCATTGGAGAGTCGCTTGAGTAGCTCAATCTCGTTTCGCGATAACACTTTATATTTGCGGATGAACTCTATTCCGCCGGCGAGGGAGCGACTAAAGCGAATGTCGAGGTCGCCGAGGCTAATCATGCTCTGGCTACTTACGGCGACCTGACTGTCGGGACTTGCGAATGCTGGGTCTAGGGTCTCGACAAGGCCTTCCAGCAATGGCGCAATTGTAGCCGGTAGGTAATGTGTCTTTCTTTCTGTGAGAAAATGCACAAGCCCCATCAGGGTTCGCCCAGCTTCGGCATCTAGCTCCTTTTCGAGCCCTAAGTCTTTGAGATCACGGCGGAGCGAGGTCGCTGCATCCTTGTCCCAACGATGGAAAAGTGCATGTTGGTAGCTTGACGTTGCTAGGTGAAAAATCGCAGTGAGCGTTTGTCGGTTGTGCTTTTTTGTGCCTGCTGCTTTGTGGTCAAGTTCGACTAGGTTCTCGGCCCATTGGCAAGGTGTTGATTGGTGTGTGTGTCTTGCTGAGTCATGAACTACAGGATGGTGCCCAGCCAACAAGTACGAGGTAAGGGAGAAAAGGTCACGGAAGCTCCAACGCTTGCCGCTGGCTAGTTCATACCAGCGTAGTATCTTTAGTAACGCAGTTCGGTGCTCGTCTCTGGCTAAGATAGCCTGGCTGGTACAGAAGGGGCATTTTTCTCCCGCTGGACATGCTCCCTTTGCGGGCCACATTTTGGATGCAGTGGCCTGGCCGATGAGGATTTCCGCTGGCGCCGAAGTCTCGTCGTCAGGTTTGACTAGGAGGGACTCTGCATCCATTGGCCAGACTGCAATCGATGGGAAGCCTTCGAGTGGCCAGCATGAAGGGGCATCGTACGCCAGGCTCACAGCCCTCGTAATAGCCTCGAGGATGACGCGCGGTTTTTCCAGATTATTGTCGATAGCATGGATCAACGCATCATCGAGGACGCCACGGTTAACGCAGCATAGGTAAGCTTGGGATGGTGGCCCATCCAGAAGCCTGCCGAGCTCCTCGATAAGGAGTGCTGGTGCAGTGCTTCCCTCGTGACCAGCTGTAGAAGTGGCGTCCTGAACTATATCCAAGCTCAGGCTACTATCGAATCTTGAAAGGCTTCCAGCATCGACGCTTACTATTCGTGGGACTTTGAAGCCCGCGGATGGATGGAACGCCTTTGACAGCTCTTTTATGAGCCGTCCCCCACAGCCTAGGCTCGCGTCTAGGCAGTGGATAGTGGACTCGATCGCTTCGGTTTTTCCATTACCTGGTCCGCCAACCAGAAGGATAATCCTCGGGATGCTCGTGCTGTCGGCCGGAAGCTTTTCGGCCCAGGCTTGGAGTCGAGCCAGAAGGCTTGTCCTTAATAATAGTTTGTTAGGCTGGCCGCTTTCGTTGTCTAAAAGCCGCTTCACTCCCCCCGAGTGATGGCCGGCCCAGTCGACAAGGGCAGCGGGGTAGCGCGCCCCTTCCATTTGGGTGCTATCCATTCCCCTCGACTCCTATGTTTTCAAGCTATGGCTAAGATTTCTTGTTCTGGTTCAGTGATTGTTTGTTGACTAGCTGTGGCCATGGCTTCTTTTAGTACCGATTCGATGGCTAGGCCAATGGCTCTTGCAAGGTAAGGAGGAACTGCGTTGCCTACCTGAGTGTAGCGTGGGCATTCTTTAGTACGCTGGCTCCCGCCCGTGGTGAATTTTCCTCGGAACTGGAACCAGTCGGGAAACGACTGCAGGCGTGCAGACTCTCGGACGGTCAGTATTCTGGGTTCGCTGTAGTGGAGCACATCGTCGGGCAACGTTGTTATTGTTGGTGCGGGATTTTCCTCGTGCATTAGGCAAATGCGGTGCTTCTTGAGGCCATATTTTTCCCTTTGGGCCAAGCTCATCAAGCCACCCCTAATACACGCGGGGTCTTGGATGATCCTCATAAACCGCTCACTGATTTCGGGCTTGTGTTTTGCTAAGCGCACGCTGTCCATGGAATCGCCGCACCCTTGATGCATGAGCGCTTGGTAATGTGTCCGAGGCCCTTTATAAGCGAGCTCTTGAAAGCCAGTACGAGATGAGGGATCACGGCATGGTCTGGTCCCTACGTGCTTTATTTCCAAATCCGAAATGGCCTCTGAAGCAGTGACTATTTCTGCAAGTCCAAGCTCTTGCAGTTGGTTCAGCCTTGCTTCTTCTAGTATTTCGAAAGCTCGGGTGACACCACCGCGAAGATGACGAGCAAGATCCTTGCGAATTCCTATTACGATCAGGCGTGGGCGCTTCTGGGGCACACCGAAGAGTGAGGAATCCATGATTTGACCGAGGACCTGATAGCCGACCCTATTCAGGCTCTCTACAAGCTTGTCATAGTAGGAGTGGGGTTTCACTTTCGTTACGCCAAGTTCTTCTTTCCAATATTTGGCTTTGTGCGCGACTTTCATGCCCGGTACGTTTTCTAGAACAATGGCTGCCGGCTGAATGGCGTTGACCATTTCCACATACTTCTCAAACAGCTGGTTTCGTGGGTCCGACTCTAATCGCTTCCCTGCGAAGCTGAATCCTTGGCAGGGAGGGCCCCCTGCAAGTACATGCACTTTGCCCTTGAGCTTGGAAAGATCAAGTGCGTGCTGTTCCAGAATTTCATCGATACCCCAGGCTTTCCTTTCCAGCCACGAGGGCCATTCGAACTGAGGGACCGGTACGTCACGCCCTTCGAGCAGGTTTGCCGAAAGCGTAGAAAAAGCCATTTTGTCGCGTTCGACGGCAAAAACGCCATTTAGCCCTGCGAGCGACAGACCTAGAGATAGGCCTCCGCAGCCCGCAAAAAGATCTGCGAACATCAAAGGTTGCCCGTGGGCGGGTAGCGGGGGGAGGGTTTCAAAAATTTTCATGGGCTCCTGCCCGGATACGGTCGTTTTCAGGGTAGGGAGCGTCTCGCGAAGCCCTTTGCTTGCGCTTATATTGGCAGCATGAAGGTGATCTTTTTGGGGCACCGATGCTTGATGCTTACTCGGCATGCTGACTAGAGGCAGCTCGGTAGGCGCCGAGGGGGCAATAGTGATGGAAAATGGATTGCCCCGCAAGCAACCGCAATGGCTTGGGCCACCTGACTGCTGGATTGGTTTGATATTACAGGCTTCACATATGTCGTTGAGTTCATCTAGAAATATTGCATCGGAAAAGCCTTGGGCTTCGCTAGGTGGTACCCGCATGATTGAGCTCCTTCAGCCGCGTTGAAATCCGGGTGATATCTCTTAAGCACAGCCCTATGCTGGCCTCTTCAGACGCTACCGAGCGATAGTATTGAAGAGTAAGCAGACAGGTCCAGGTGTTTCGGACGTATGATTTTATGCTGTGATTATATACAGTATTTTGCGGAGAGCTATTCGTATCAGGTGCGTTCGTCGATTGGTGAGAGGCTTATTAATTGATGGGAGTTTATAGCCGCAACGTTCGTGATTCGCTCCGAAAGCTTCGACATGAGTAATCCATGCCCTCTTAGAGATTCTGGATTTCGGTCAAAAATGAATTTAGGCAGACAGAAGGCTTCCCATCCGATTTCTGCCTTATCAGACGCAAGGGAAGCGCCTGATAAGCCATTGAGGGAGTAATAAAGGAATGCTAACGGGATCAGGATCGGCGAAAGTCGCAGTCTGAATTACAGCCGACAATATTGCTGATTCTTTTACAAGCACGCTGATGAAGGTGAGCGTGTATAACCTTTACGCCCATCCAGCGCATAATAACACGCAGTTATGCACTGGATTTCGTATTGGTATTTTTGCAAATTAATCTACTTAAAGTATTTTTTGTTTAGTCCCAGAAGTTTCATGTGTTTATCGTAGCACAATGGAATGCTTTGGCAGCTTCCGCCAGCACTTTTGACGTCTTGCTCTTGTACTATCGGTAGGTATTTAGGTAAATCTTCGTCTTCTATTTCTTTGTCATCAATTGAGCAGTTAAAGCTGGCAGTCGGCATGCAAACAACATCGGGGAGAGTTTTAGCTAATCTAGATTCTTCAGCGGCTGTGAAGTGTTTTCCGCCAAATCCTGGCCCTGTTCCACTCCTATAAGACACTGGATTACCTTGAGTGTCTGGTCCCAAATACCAACCGAAGGTGTAGTGATAACTTCCCGCTGGCGCATTTCCCGCAAAATTCCCCGAGTTTGAACAAACTCCCTGCTCATCACACATAGCATTTTGCTGGCTGCTGATGCTCTCTACACGCTTCTGACCTTCCTTGTCCGTGTAGATGTTGCTAATTCGGACCGGGGTGTTTGGAACGCGGCAATCCCACTCTTTCAGCCCATAGTACTGATCTATCCGAATTAGAGAGCACGCTGCTACATCGTCTTGAGCTTGTACCGCGCTGCCAAGAATCATCAAAAAAGGGAGTAAGACAAGCGTTGAGCGTTTCATGGAGGCCTTCCTTGCAAAGTTAAAAATCAGCGAAGTCTTGATGCATAACCGAGGGATTTACCTCGTCTCGGAGACTCGCTGGGTGCGTAGCTGAGGTCGATACTACCAAATCGGTAGTATCGGGTGAAAGACAAGCAATCACGATGCCTTTTTGGCAAATGGGTCGTGTGCATGTCGGTCTTGGGAAAGCGCATAAAGCAGGCGCGTGTGCAGGCAGGCTTATCGCAGGAGCGACTGGGGTTGGATGCTGGTCTGGATGAGATGTCTGCGAGTACTCGCATGAACCGCTATGAGCTGGGAAAGCGGGTTCCAGCTCCTGACTTTGTCGAGCGTTTGAGCAAGGTGCTCAACGTACCAGCAGCATTTTTTTATGCCGTTGAGGATGATGAAGCAGAGTTGCTGGTCAAGTTTCATCAGCTTGATACGTTTGGGCGCGTGGAGCTGATGAGTAGGCTTGATGAGTTGCTTGTCGCTACGCCCTCAGGCTGACTCTGCTGGTGTTTCAGCCTTCCTTGCTATAGCTTCAAATATTAGGCATGCGAGCAGCACAGCGATCAGCAATGGCCAAAACCGCACCAGGATGAACACAAGCAAGACGGCCAATACACAGCTGGCCAGTATTCCGAAAAACAGAAAAAGTAGGCCGATAAAGCGTATTACGTTCATCGCGATTTCCTTCAGGCGTAAAGCTGCTTGAGCGGAAAGTGCTCAAAAGCTGTGGAGGGGAAAACGTTAGGCTACCAATCGAAGAGCAGAGTCTAGGGCGCGTTGTTTGATTGCCGCGCCCTGACCGAACCAGGCTGAATCTACCCGGTACTCTGAGCTTCTGGCCCTACGCTCGTGATCAACGTATTCAGTCAATGCATTCAACAGACCCCATGCGGTGCCACGGGCGGATTCCAGATCAGCCCCTCGGCCCTTTCCTTCGTATAGGCTTTGCACCTTTTCCATCGCTCGTTTGTTGGGCAGTACAGCGGGAATAGGGTCATGGGCTCGGGTGTCACACAGTACGTCCATAAAGAAGCTCATTGCCTCAGGCCACTTAACCTTACGTTCGGCGAGGGTGCGCATCCGGTACATGAATTCGTCCCATTGCGAGACGGCTATACCTAACTGATTTTTCATTGTTTGAGGATCAAAACGCGTGCTGTGTGGAACCTTGATGGCGCGGGTGGCACCACTCAGGGAGATGGTAAGCGTGTTGTTGCAGACTACGCGACCAGTGGTGGGAGTCGCTGTGGTGGCTAGCGTGCCGTCACATGAGGTGGCTAATAGCAGATAGCCGTTCACTTGATCATTTCCCTTCAGCACGGTCGCTTGCCCCGTCCTGGCGAGTGCCCAGAACTTACGACCGCCTTTCAATACGCCAGCTGTTTCCAGATGGTAGCCCGAGACTTCGCTCAGATCTCGGTAGAACTCCAAGACGTCACGCGGCTGTACAACCTGGTAGCGATTGGAGACCACTGATAGCGGAGCTTTGGTATCGGACCGGTACAGCACCTTTTGCTCCGGGAACGAGTGAATGGTTCCCAGATGTCCAATGGAATCGGACTTGAAGTGAACAGCGCTTTCCTGAATCTGCCAATCCATACCCGCCTCGCGCTGCCAGATTTCAATAGGCTGCTTTTGAGTCAGTTGACTGCCAAGGCCATGCCACGGTGTTGCGCCAACGTAAGCCATTGTTTCGATAAAATGAGCCATGATTACGATTCCTTGGGGTGCAAGTCGGCATAAGTGCCACGCATCGCATGGCACTGTTGGGACGTACTAGAAGAGAGAAGGGGAGAACGGACTAAGCCGGTAGATTGAACCGATGCTCACAGGTCAGGCAGAGATTCTGTGCGAGGAAGTGGCGGTCGAGTCTATCGCCAAGTTGAGCGCCCAATGCGCAGCCACCAGCTCCAGCGACTAGCCCGCCGAAGATGACACCGGAAACAGCTCCGAGAATGACTCCGAACGGGCCGACAATAGCGCCGACGGTGGTACTTGCTTGTCCAGCAAGTGCGGCACTGACGCCGTGTGCGGCACCGCCCACCGTACCGATGACTGCTGCGATTTTCATGGCTTGGTGGAGAGAGGCGATTTTGGGTGAGGTACAGCGAGGGCACAGCAATGACATGTTTTGAAGCTCCATGAAGGGGATGTCATGCCGGTGATGTAGGGCTGAGTTTTTTTGGCATCTGATTAGTTTTTTTTAAATATAGCGTCATACCTTCGAAGACGTCTAGCTTAGGGCGCCCTAAGCTACTCCGCATTACAACAATGTTTTTTTGCCAGAGTAAGAAGTTGTCAAAAAATTAACGCATGGTTAGAGTTTTTGGTGCTGCATCTGAGTGGTTCTCAACAATGATTTTCTCGGTACGGGTAATATGCTTTGTACTAAAAGACTATTGGGCTATACACCTAGATAACTCTGGGGGTATACAGCGAAGTACTATAGATCTCAGTACTCATATAGAGTTATTATTTTTGAATAAGGTTGCTAGTACCTATATGTCCTCAACGCTGCCTACGACGATCAAATCACATTTGACATCGTCTAGCGTCATAAGACAGATGGTCGACAAGTAGGAAGGATGGTCATGGCAGCCGGTTAAAAAGTACTCAGGGTGCGGAGGTATGAATCTAACCCAAGAGTACTAACCATGCGTCGTCACTCCGATAACCCAAACCTTCATCTGCACTACACCGACACCTTCGAAGGCTTGCCAGTGATGATCGAAAAAGGTCCATTCATCCGTGAATACCTGGCTGATCTAAAGCGCACTATTGATCTGACCTTTAACCAGTACCCAAGGGTGCTAGCGTTCAGGGTGGATCTGCGTCTTCCCCATGATGTTGGACTGGACGATTACGTTTCTACCAATGAAGTCATCAGCAGGTTCATCGCTTCATTCAAATCGAAGATCCAGCACAATCGATCCAGGGCGCTAGAAAATAACAAGTACGCCCATCGCTGCAAGGTTCGGTTTGTCTGGGCAAGGGAGCAGGGACAGCGTGGAAGACCTCACTACCATCTGTTGATTCTGCTCAATCGTGATGCCTTCTACACTGTTGGCCGCATTTGTTCTGAGCGGATCAACATGTTCAGTCGCTTGAGCGAGGCATGGGCGAGTGCTTTGGGGGTATCGGTCGATCTGGTTGATGGTTTGGTAGAAATCCCGAATAACGCAACGTATCGCGTAGATAGGGATATTCCTGATGGCGAGGAGGATGTTCTGCCTGACTTGTTTCGACGTGCCAGCTACCTCTGCAAGGTTGCTACGAAGGTGTTTGGATCTGGTCAGCATGGATTTGGTAGTAGTAAGAGATGACCCCTTACTTAGGGATCTGGCGCTTGATGAGTTGCATTGCTGTCCTGATCCAACGAGCCAGCTCAACGGACATGATCGGTGTTTTTATTTGAAGGGCATGCGGAATCGCTGGCACGGAGTGAACGGCTGGCTTCGAGTTAGCTGTAGTTTTGCTTGAGCAGGAGGTCGGCAGCCTCGCGATTGAGTTCAGCAGAAAATGAACGGCGTCGTTTGGTCATCTGACACCTCGATCTGGCGCGCATTCTCGCCTAAATGGGGTGCGGCCTCAGACCACTACCAGCAGCTTTTGCATTGTCGGTAGTCAGCCCCTGCTATTTCCGCTATTCGTAGCGGAAATAGCAGTGCGGGAGGTAATTGCCGAGTGAATAAATAGAATCTTCTGAGGTTTTTCCTGCCATGTTTTTATTTTTATTTCAAGGGGTGCGCTTGCGGTACGCGAGGAGCGCAAGCGGGCGGGGTTAAATAAAAAGTTCAGCTGGGTAGCATTGCGTCATCACAAATTTCTAAAGGAGGGTGGCGCGATGCGTGCAGTTGAAGATGAAAAAAATCGTAATTTTTTGGATCAGGAAGGGGAAAGCAAGACATTCATTCGGGTCTTGCGTTTGAAGAAGTTGCAAGAGCGCCTTGGGGTGGGGCGGTCGACGGTCTACGACTGGATGAACCCATGTTCGCCACGATACAACCCTGCTTTTCCACGTCCGATAAAGCTGTCGGTAGGCGCAAGGGGGGCTATAGGTTGGATCGAGTCGGATATCTGCCTTTGGATTGATTCAAGAATAGTAGCAGGTGCTGCGGTTTTGCGGGCGGGCCAGAAATGAGCACTGACCGTTATCGGGAGCGAGTGTTACCGGAAATTGGAGATCATTTCCCGTCATTAGGATGCCTGCCTATCTTGAGGGCGGCTGTGGATGAGGCCGAAAACAACATACAAGCTCCACGACCACTAATTTTTTTTGGGGCTTTGGCTGCGATTGCCGTGGGTGTTCAGGGACTTTGTGATGTCCGCAAGCCAATTGGGCAATGCGTTCCTATATCGCTAATGCTGTTATCTATTGCGGATTCGGGAGAGCGAAAGTCAACAGCAGAAAACCTTTTTTTTGAACCGATTCGTCAGTTTCAAAAAATGAAAGGGACAGCATGCCAATCCGGCCTAAAGGAGTGGGAATCAAAGTCGAAAATATGGGAAACAAAAAATAAGGTAATACTTAAGCAGATAGCTAAGCTAACCCAAGATGAACGATGTTCGGAAGAAGCTGAACGTCGATTGATCGAGCACGGCTTTGCTCGGCCGTTGAAACCTAAGCAGTTTAAGATGCTATACGAAGACGCTACTTCTGAAGCTCTATTTCTGGGGCTCTTTCAAAACTTACCAACGGCTGGATTGGTGTCGAGTGAGGGAGGTGGAGTTCTTAATGGTCGGGCATTAGCTGACTTATCCAAACATAATGCTATTTGGAGTGGGGATTCCGTAACTGTTGATCGTAAAACATCTGAAAGTTATGAGATTGTTGGAGGGCGCCTGACTATTTCGATAATGTCGCAAGGAAGTGCATTCAGTGAATATATCAAGAGTGCTGGAGAAAAGTCTCGTGGTTCAGGTCTCTGGGCTAGATTTTTAGTTTGTTGGCCAAAATCGACTCAGGGTACTAGGCTTATTAAAAATGAAACTGTTTCTTGGGAGCATCTCGATAAGTTTTCTGTACGGCTGGTCGAGCTTCTTGAAATGAACACTGCTTTGTTGGAGGCATCCTTTCCAAATCGAAAAACTATTAGCTTCTCTCCGGAGGCTAGTGAAGTGTGGCTGAAAGCTTACAATGCTATTGAATCTGGAATTAAAACGGGGGGACGCTTTTATCGAATGGGCGATCACGCTTCAAAACTGGCTGATAATATTGCTAGAGTGGCGGCCCTCTTACATTGCTTTGAAGGTTTTGAGGGTGACGTGTCGTTGAGAACGCTTAAGTTTTCGGTCGATTTTTGCCTTTGGTGCTCTGATGAATTTTATGATCTTTTTTTACCCGAGGCACAAGAGAAATTAGATGCTGTAGAGCTGAGGAAGTGGTTGTGGCCTCTTTTGAGTAGGGACGGTAGTTGGGTATCTAAAAACTACATTCGCCAGTATGGTCCCAATAAAATGAGAGAGAAAATTCGCTTGAATAAAGCGTTGGATGAACTGTATAGCCAAGGGAAAATAAGATTTTTCAATAGAGGACGTGTTCAATGTGTTGAGCTGGAGATGTAGAGTGGTAAGATTTGATTTTAACCGGGCGCTGCAATTGTGCTGAGATTTAGCTGCACAAAATTGCAGCGACTAAGGCTTTATCCCGGTAAACGTTAGGAAAGCCTGCATGCTGTGTCGGCGGTATACTTGGGTTGTAATTTTTTTTGTTTTTTGAGGGCGTTATTTTTATATGTTATTGGGGAAGTTCTTATCTCCTAAAAGGGTAAGAGTTTTGGGTTTAGCTAGCTCGGAGTAGTAAATGCCATTTTGACGTTTCTATCATCTTGAATCATGTTTCGTACTTTTGCGATTAAATCGCTCCGGTGTTCGGCGTGATTGCCCTTGTGCGGCGGGGATAAGTTAATTAAGTGGTCAATTATTTTGTCCGCTGCCATACTTGAGCTGCTCCAGCCATTTTTGGGTCTGAAGGAGTGCAGAGCTTTAATGACAGATTCTTTGAAATCGCTTGTTTTTTTTGCGTTTGCTTTACCGCCTTTACTGGCGCGGTTGGTTTTTGGATTTTCTAAAGCTTCATGAATGACATTGCAGGCACCAATGTAACTACACGCTTCCGAAATTGCATTCCAAGCCATCATGAGATCATTGTGGTTTTTAAGCTGTATCGCCGTATAGGTATAAATGTGGGCGAGTAGAAGGGTTTTTGTTAGCTTTATTTTTGGATCTTTTTCTGTGTAGTTTATATGGAAATATTGATTGGCTATGTATGTGTCGTCTATTTTTCCGGCTTCTATGCCTTCTGCGATCAGTTGAAAGTTTACATTTGTATCGGTTCTCTCAGGACTATTTTTGTTTAAATATTCTAGCTGGCCTAGCATGTTATCAATTTTCCCGTCAATTTCCCCATCGATTTTTACGTCGCGTAGTAGTTTGGTGATTTTTTCCACGTTTGTAGATCGCTTTTCAAATGTTGGGTTATTAGGCATTTTTCTATTAGTTTTTAGGTTGTTAGTTTTATATTTTACTTTAGGTTTCTGTAGCTTTAATTTTAATATATTAACTGTGGCTGAGTGTGTTTATTTCGGATCCAAGGGTGCATGGTGCAAAAACTTAGCCCAATCAATCATAAGGGGCCGGCGCTTGTCGAGGAAGTCCGAGCGAGAATACGCCCCTTCAGTTTGGTCACGTTCATCATGCGCCAGAGCCATCTCGCAAACTTCCCGTGGGTAGTGAGTGCATTCACCGGCCCAGTCTCGAAATGAAGATCGAAAGCCGTGTCGAGTGACGTGGTCGTACTCCATGCCGTGTAGGAGCGTTCGTATGGCGTTTGCGTGCATGACTCCTGTTTTGCCCTGGCCAGGAAATAGAAAGACGCTTTCCTCATCTCGCGGAATGCTATTCACCAGCTTTACAACTTCCTCGGCGAGCGGAATTACGAAAGCTACCCGCATCTTCATTCGCTCATTTGGCAGTGACCAAGTCCCAGCTTCTAGATCAAACTCATCCCAACGAGCGAACCTGACCATGTGGGCGCGTGCGCTGGTCATGATTAACAGTTGAGCGGCCCAAGACGGAGGCGTGGAGTTTGCCCTAAGTTTTATCATCAGATCCGGCACTTCCTGCCAGCGCAAGGCTTCAAAGTGCTCACGCTTCCGAGCCTTCCTCTTCTCAGAACGGCTCAGCAGGTTGTCTAAGTGCCCGCGCCAGCGAGCAGGGTTCTCACCCTGTCGCAAGTTGCGTGCCTTGGCTGCATCCAGAACTTGCTCAATCTGGCCGCGTACCTCGTCAGCGGTTCTGGTTTTGGTGGCCCAGATGGGTTGTAACACCTTGAGCATTTCGGAAGTACCGATGTCTTCGGCTGAAAGCTTGCCTATGTGATCAAACGCATACAGCTCGAGCTTTCGAAGCCAGCCTTTACGCCACTTCTCCGACCACGTCGCGCCGTGAGCATCACGGTATTCCGTTGCGAGTGTTTCAAACTTCAGTTGCTTGGCTTCACTTACTCGCTCGGCTTCCCGTTGAACTGCACGTTCTACGTCTCTGGCTGCCAGGGGATCGATGCCATCGCTCAGTTGGCTGCGTTTGGCGCTGGCTGCTTGTCTGGCTTTCTTGAGACTGACTTCGGGAAATGAGCCCAAGCCCATCTCCCTACGACGCCCCGCCAGTTGGAAGCGAAGCAGCCAGGATTTACGCCCGGTAGGTTTGACGACCAAGCGAAGTCCCTCACCATCTTCATAGGTGCCGGGTTCGGTCAGGTTTTCGACTTGTTTCGGATTCAGCTTACTCATTTGATTTCCCCTGTCGTCCCTTTTGTCCCCCCACCTGTCCCCCCACTTCATCGTCGGATGAGGTCAAATGGCGTAGAACACCATCGGACAGGGGAATGTCTGAAACCCCCGGAATAGCTAAGCTATCAGGAAGATTCTTGGATGGGATAGGATTATTTCGGACAATTAAAAAGCCGGCTTGTGGCCGGCTTCTCGGGGACTGGTTCAGCTTATTTTTGGTAAACCTCACCAGCCTTCAAATCGGTCACCCAGGCTTGCGCTCAGGTGATAGGGGCATCAGCGGGAACTCCTCCGCATCGCCAGGCAGGGCGGACCGGCTTCACGCCAACCCCCTGCCAAATGTGCGGCGCATGATACCCACATTCGCCTCAATTTCCCAGCTTCGGATCCGATTTAGAGCCTTCGTAGCCCAATAAATGCTCATCCAGCGGCACGGGCGGGCGGCGGTTGTTCAGTGTCGCCCACCAGAACACCCAGCCCAGAATTTCAAAGTTCTGCTCATGCCGCTGTTCGTAGGTCAAAAACTCGTCGGGATGCTCGGCGCTGTTGTGGCTACGCATCCGCAGGCCGCCTCCAGGCCGGTTGTAGAGGTACTTGATGCGCAACATTCCGTCGTGTTCTACCGCATAAATCTCGCCGTCGATAATCTGTTTGCGGCCGCAGTCGATGGCGAGGGTACTTCCGTCCTGGATGATGTCGATCATGCTGTTGCCGACCATGTAGGCACCGAGTGCCCGCTCCGGGTTTACGCCGATGGTTTCAAGGGTGTGCAGGGAGAGGCGGATGTTTTCGGTTGAGGTGAAGGTGGGGTGGAGGGGAATCTCCACGTCGATTTTTACCGGGGTTGAGACCGGATGGGCGATGTAGTTGCCGGTCTGTTCGCGGGCGATACGGTGTGTGTGGTCTGCATCGGATCCTTCCAGCAGGAAGTTGGCGGGTGGATGTTTGGGGCCTTCGCCTGTACGCAGCCAGCGGCTGGTGACGCACAGCAGTTCTGCGAACTCGTTGAGACGGCCCATGGGGACGCCGCGCTTGAACCAGTTGTTTACGTGTTGAGGCGTAACATCGCGGTTCTTGGCGAAGTCGGAAGCGGAAAGATGAACTTCCCTTAATAGCGCTCTTAAGCGATCACCTGATGTATTCATAAACGCAGAGTTTACTGGCCGTAAAACCAGATCAAATAAACCATGCGTTGAGTTGCCGTATGTAGGTGTTTCCTTATTGAAGGCTTATTCTGTTAGTTAACTAATCTAGTTAAACATGTGCTGTAAAAGTGTTTATTGAAATAGCTGGGTGTTTATATTTTTCCCACAAAAAAAGCCCCGAATAATCGGGGCTTTTTTAGAGCGAGTAGCGGTATCAGCCTTTGTAGGCAGCGACCGACTTCAGGATCTCGGCACGGGCGGCGTCTGCGTTGCCCCAACCATCGATCTTCACCCATTTGCCTTTTTCGAGGTCTTTGTAGTTCTCGAAGAAGTGTTTGATCTGTTCCAGCAGCAGTGGCGGCAGGTCGGTGTATTCCTTCACGTCGACGTACAGCTGGGACAGCTTGTCGTGGGGTACTGCGATAACTTTGGCATCGCCGCCGCCGTCGTCAGTCATGTTCAGGATGCCGACCGGGCGTGCGCGGATAACCGAGCCTGGGGTGACCGGGTAAGGGGTCACGACCAGCACGTCGAGGGGGTCACCGTCGTCAGCCAGGGTGTTGGGGATGAAACCGTAGTTGGCCGGGTAGAACATCGGGGTGGCCATGAAACGGTCAACGAACAGGCAGTCGCTGTCTTTGTCGATTTCGTATTTGATCGGCGCGTGGTTGGCCGGAATCTCGATGGCGACGTAGATGTCGTTCGGCAGGTCTTTGCCAGCCGGAATCTTGCTGTAGCTCATTGGGCGTTGCCCCCGTAGTTGGCCATGAAACATGGCCGGATTGGCCTAAAAGTGGCGGCGATTATAGGCATATTCTGACGCCGATGCCATGCGTCAGACGTCGTAGGGCGCTTGGCGTTCCGTCTGATAGCGCACGTCGCCGGCCTGCAGCTGGTGCAGGCGCGCCAGCGGGTCCTGGCGGTAGAAGTGGCTCAGTTGCTCGTACACCTGTGGATAAGTGCTGGCCAGTAAATCCGGGGCACTGAAGAAATATTCGCTGGTGACGGCAAAGAACTCGGCCGGGTTTTCCGCGGCGTACGGGTCGATGGCCGTTTCGGCGTCGGGGTTGTGGTCAAGTTGGCGGTTGAGGTCGTCGAAGGCGCTTTGCATGACGCTGGCCCATTCCTGCACGCGCATGTCGTGGTGCAGCGGCGGCAGGCCGTTGGCGTCGCCGTTGAGCATGTCCAGCTTGTGGGCCAGTTCGTGGATCACCAGGTTGTAGCCTTCCCAGTTGCCGCTGGCCAGCACGCCGGGCCACGCAAGGATCACCGGGCCCTGTTGCCAGGCTTCGCCGCTGTGTTCACCGTCCCATTCGTGTTCCACGCCGCTGGCGTCGCGATGGCGCTGGGGGCTGAGGAAGTCGTCGGGGTAGAGCACGATCTCGTGAAAACCCTGGTACCAGTCGAGGTCGCCAAGGTTCATCAATGGCAGCTGCGCCTGGGCGGCGAGCAGCAGGCGTTGTTCCTGGTGCAGTTCGACACCGGGCAGGGCCGTGAGGTGTTTTTCGGCGAGGAACAGCACGCAGGCTTCCCGCAGCCACTGGTCTTCTTCTGCGGTGATGCCGTCGAGAAAGGTCAGGTGGTGGCGCACCCGCTGCCAGGTTTCATCGGCAATCGGGTGCTTGGTCAGCAGGCGCCGGCGACGCCAGGCGCTGAGGGACCACATCGCCGGTTACTGCGGCTTGGCTTCGGTGGAGCTGCGGCCGAAGCGGCTGCGGAACACGCCGATGATCATCGGTACCAGCGACAGCAGGATGATGAACACTACCAGCAGCGACAGGTTTTTCTTGATGAACGGTACGTTGCCGAAGAAGTAGCCCAGGGTTACGAGGCCGCCGACCCACAGGATGGTGCCGAATACGCTGAACCCGAAGAAGCGCGGGTACGGCATCTTGGCGATGCCGGCGACGAACGGTGCGAAGGTCCGCAGGATCGGCAGAAAGCGCGCCAGGGTCACGGTTTTGCCGCCGTGCTTGTCGTAGAAATCGTGGGTTTTCTGCAGGTAGTCGCGGCGGAAGATTTTCGAGTTGGGGTTGCTGAACAAGCGCTCCCCGGCCGTTCGTCCGATCACGTAGTTGGTGCTGTCACCCAGGATGGCCGCGAGCATCAGCAAGCCGCCCAGCAATATCGGGTCCATGCCGCCGCCTGCGGCGATGGCGCCGGCGATAAACAACAAGGAATCACCCGGCAGGAAGGGCATGACCACCAGGCCGGTTTCGCAAAAGATAACCAGGAACAGAATGGCGTAGATCCACACTCCGTAGTTTCTCACCAGCATGTCGAGGTACACGTCGAGATGCAGGATAAGGTCGAGCGGGTTGAAATCCATGGAGGGCACCTGTGTGAATGGCCTGGCTCAGCGGGCCTGTGCGGAGGCTTCGGGTAATAAGGGCTACAAGGTTGTGGCTTATTTCTTACGACCCTGAAAGGTCCGCATTATACGGATAGAGTCGTGAAAAGCGTGTTGGTTTTGTAGCGGGGAATGTCGCGACATCGATCGTATTGTAGACACAGCGTCCGTGTGGGAGGGGGCTCCCACAACAGATGCATGAGCTTTGGTTAATAGATGTCAGTCATCGCTGATGGGCAGCACGTAGTTTTTGAACTCGGTGTCTTCCCTGAAACCAATGGATTCGTAGGTTTTCTGCGCCACCTCGTTGTCGCTGCTGGTGGAAACACGCAGACGCACGGCGTGAGTTTCCTTGGCCATCTTCTTCGCAGTGCGCATCAGGTTGTCGGCCACCAACTGCCGGCGTGCGTCTTCGGCCACATAGATGTCGTTGAGGATCCACACGCGCTTGAGGGAGAGCGACGAAAAACTGGGATACAACTGGCAAAAACCGAGCAGTTTTTTGTCGTCATCGTCGGCCAGCGCCAGGTAGATCACCGACTCCTTGCGGCGCAGGCGTTTTTCCAGGAAGGCGCGGCTTGAATCGGGGAAGGGCAGCGCGCCGTAGAACTCGCGGTATTTGACGAAAAGCGGGGTCAACAGGTCCAGGTGTTCCAGGGTCGCTTGAGTTATCCGCATGCCAGGCCTCAACTTCCAAATGGGGTATGACCACACAAGCGGCCGTGTCTCGATGCTGCCTAAAGCGGAGAAAAAGCGCAATCGTGCAGGGATCAGTCCTTAGGTGCGCTGAGCAGGAAGTTGCCCTTCATCAGGTCAGGATCATCCGATTCGAGTGTCTGCAACTGCGCTTCATCCTTGAGATTGACCCCCGACAACTGCCGGCGACAGGCCTCACGCATCAAGTAAAGCAAGCGATGAGCCGCCATGCCGTAGCTCAAACCTTCCAGGCGCACGTTGGAGATGCAGTTGCGGTACGCATCGGTGAGCCCCACCTTGGGGTTGTAGGTGAAATACAGCCCCAGGCTGTCCGGCGAACTAAGTCCCGGTCGCTCGCCGATCAGGATCACCACCATTTTCGCCCCCAGCAACTGGCCGACTTCGTCCGCGACGGCGACGCGGCCCTGTTCCACCAGAATGACCGGTGACAGCGACCAGCCTTCAGCGTGGGTTTGTTCCTCCATGCGTGTAAGAAACGGCAACGTATGTTTATGCACCGCCAGGGCTGACAAGCCGTCGGCCACCACCACCGCCAGGTCGACCCCGCCCGGGTTGGCTTCGGCGTAGTTCCGCAATGTTTGGGCCGACTCATCGCTCAGGCGCCGCCCAAGGTCCGGGCGTTGCAGGTAGCTGTGGCGGTCAATGGCAGCGCTGTGCAGCAACAGGCTGTCGCGGCCGCGTTCGGCCAGTTGGCTGCTCAGTCCTGCATGGTCAAACGGCAGATGCACCGCGTCCCGCGCCTGGGCGTGGGCGAACTGGAAGTCCAACTGCGCGCCGGTAGGAATACTGGTGCCGGTGCGGCCCAAGGCAATCCGCGCCGGAGTCAGGCGCCGCAGTTCCAGCCACGGGTTGTCTACATTATGTTCCGGGGTGTCGATGTGCACAGGCGGTTCCTCCTTCATCCCAGTTGCGCCAAGGCGTGGCGAAATGCTGGCGGCAGGCTGTTGCCGAAGTGCACCTTGCCGTCGGCTTGCGTGAAGATGCCCATTTTCGCCAACCACTGTTCAAACTCCGGCGCCGGCTTTAATCCCAATGTTTGCCGGGCGTACAGTGCGTCGTGAAATGAAGTGGTCTGGTAGTTGAGCATGATGTCGTCGGAGCCCGGGATGCCCATGATGAAGTTGATCCCGGCCACGCCCAGCAGGGTCAGCAGGGTGTCCATGTCGTCCTGGTCGGCTTCGGCGTGGTTGGTGTAGCAGATGTCGCAGCCCATCGGCACGCCCAGCAACTTGCCGCAGAAGTGGTCTTCGAGGCCGGCGCGGATGATCTGCTTGCCGTTGTACAGGTACTCGGGGCCGATAAAACCGACCACGGTGTTCACCAGAAACGGTTTGAAATGCCGGGCCACCGCATAGGCGCGGGTTTCGCAGGTTTGCTGGTCGACGCCAAAGTGCGCGTTGGCCGACAAGGCGCTGCCCTGGCCGGTTTCGAAATACATCAGGTTTTGCCCGAGGGTGCCGCGGTTCAGGCTCAGGCCCGCGTCGTAGCCTTCCTGCAGCACGCTCAGGCTGATGCCGAAACTGGCATTGGCCGCCTCGGTGCCGGCGATCGACTGGAACACCAGGTCCAGCGGCACGCCACGGTTGATGGCTTCGATGGAGGTGGTGACGTGGGTCAGCACGCAGGCCTGGGTCGGGATTTCATAACGCTGGATGATCGCGTCGAGCATTTCCAGCATCGCGCAGATCGAGGCGATGCTGTCGGTGGCCGGGTTGATGCCGATCATGGCGTCGCCGTTGCCGTAGAGCAGGCCGTCAAGAATGCTCGCGGCGATGCCCGCCGGTTCATCGGTGGGGTGGTTGGGTTGCAGGCGGGTGGACAGGCGCCCGCGCAGGCCCAGGGTGCCGCGAAACTGTGTGACGACCCGGATCTTTTGCGAGACCAGGATCAAGTCCTGCACGCGCATGATCTTCGACACGGCAGCCACCATTTCCGGTGTCAGCCCGGGCGCCAGGGCGCGCAGGCTGTGTTCATCGGCAGCGTCGCTGAGCAGCCAATCGCGTAAACCACCGACGGTCAGGTGGCTGACCACGGAAAATGCCGGTTTATCGTGGGTATCGATAATCAGCCGGGTGACTTCGTCGCTTTCGTACGGGATCAACACTTCTTCAAGAAAGTGTTTCAACGGAATATTCGCCAGGGCCATTTGCGCGGCGACCCGCTCACCGTCGTTCTGTGCCGCAACGCCCGCCAGGAAATCCCCGGAGCGCGCCGGGCTGGCCTTGGCCATTACGTCCTTGAGGCTGTCAAAGCGGTAGGTCAGTGCGCCGACCGCGTGGGAAAAGCTTGCCATACAGAGTCTCCTTGTCGGCGCGGGCAGAATGTGAGTAAAGCGCCCGCACCGAGGTTTACGGCGTTTAGTGCAAGGCGGCCTCTGCGGCCTGGATCGCCGCGAACTCTTCTTCCGGCGTGCCTGCTACCAAGTGATGCCGACTGTAGAAAGCAAAGTAAGCAATTAATACTCCATAGATGATCGCGGCGCCAATCACCACGCGCGGATCCACCAGGAAGCCCGCCACAACAGCGATGCAGGCCAGTACCAGTGCGACGCCCGAGGTGAAGATGCCGCCCGGTGTGCGGTACGGGCGATCCATTTTGGGGCGGCGGATGCGCAAGGTGATGTGCGCGGCCATCATCAGCACGTAGGAAATGGTGGCGCCGAACACGGCCACCAGGATCAGCAAATCACCCTGGCCGGTCAGCGACAGGCCAAAGCCGATGATGCCGGGGATGACCAGTGCCAGGACTGGCGCCTTGCTTTTGTTGGTCTGTGACAGCTTGCGCGGCAGGTAGCCGGCGCGGGACAGGGCGAAGATCTGCCGGGAGTAGGCGTAGATGATCGAGAAGAAGCTCGCGATCAGCCCGGCGAGGCCCACCAGGTTGACGAAGTGGCCCATCCACGTGGAGCCGCCGTAGGCCTTGGACAAGGCTTCCACCAGCGGATTGCCCGACGCCATCAGCGCGTAGGCACCGGCACCGCCGGGTGCGATCACCAAAATCAGCAGGGCAAAGCTGGTCAGCACCACAATGGCGCCGATCAGGCCGCGAGGCAGGTCACGCTTGGGGTTTTTGGTTTCTTCGGCGGCCAGCGGCACGCCCTCGACGGCGAGGAAGAACCAGATCGCATAGGGAATCGCCGCCCACACACCC
Source organism: Pseudomonas sp. ADAK13 (assembly GCF_012935715.1). Taxonomy (NCBI): domain Bacteria; kingdom Pseudomonadati; phylum Pseudomonadota; class Gammaproteobacteria; order Pseudomonadales; family Pseudomonadaceae; genus Pseudomonas; species Pseudomonas sp. ADAK13. The sequence goes on along the minus strand of NZ_CP052860.1, from coordinate 1,341,809 downwards.
ACATAACCAAACGGTAGGAAGGTGCTGGCGCCCTTGGCCTCGGTCACCGGAATGTCCAGCAGGTTGGCGACACTGAAGTGCGGCACCATCGCCACCAGGAATACACCCAGGGCAATCGCGGCGACGGCAGTAATCACAAACATCAGCTTCAACGCTTCACCCACGCCGAAAATGTGGATGCCGATAAAGATGATGTAGAACGCCAGGTAGATCATCCAGCCGCCAATGCCGAACAGCGACTCGCAATAGGCGCCGATAAACACCGCAATGGCGGCGGGGGCGATCGCATATTCGATCAGGATTGCGGTGCCGGTGAGGAACCCGCCCCAAGGGCCGAATGCGCTGCGGGCGAAGCCGTAGCCGCCGCCGGCGGTAGGAATCATGGAAGAGAGCTCGGCCAGAGAGAAACACATGCACAGATACATGGTGGCCATCAGCAGTGTGGCGAGGAACATGCCGCCCCAGCCACCCTGGGCCAGGCCGAAGTTCCAGCCGGCGTAGTCGCCGGAGATCACGTAGGCAACCCCGAGACCAACTAATAGCACCCAACCGGCAGCGCCTTTTTTCAGTTCCCGTTGTTGGAAGTATTCGGTGCCGACCTTTTCGAAGTCGACAGAAGACCCGGACGCCGGAGCGCCATTCGGTTCGCTAGGCATAATGGAATCCCTTTCTTATTGTTTTTTCCCGGCTTACTTAAGCCGGATGAGTCGCAAGGTTTCGTGAAGATCAAGTGTGGGAGGGGGCTTGCTGTGATGAGGGGGCCTGTCCCCCGTCGGGTTCACCACCGATTGACGGGGCTGCTTCGCAGCCCCGTGCGGGGCAAGCCCGCTCACCACAGCAAGCCCGCTCCCACATTTTTATTGCAGTTCAAATGTGGGAGCGGGTTGTCAGTTAGAAGAAGCCCAGCGGATTGATGTCGTAGCTCACCAGCAGGTTTTTGGTCTGCTGGTAGTGATCGAGCATCATCTTGTGGGTTTCACGGCCCACGCCGGACTTCTTGTAACCGCCGAACGCGGCGTGCGCCGGGTACAGGTGATAGCAGTTGGTCCACACGCGCCCGGCCTTGATCGCCCGGCCCATGCGATACGCGCGGTTGATGTCGCGGGTCCACAGGCCGGCACCCAGGCCGAACTCGGTGTCGTTGGCGATCGCCAGGGCTTCGGCTTCATCCTTGAAGGTGGTGATGCTCACCACCGGGCCAAAGATTTCTTCCTGGAACACCCGCATCTTGTTGGTGCCCTTGAGCAGGGTCGGCTGGATGTAATAGCCGGTGGACAGGTCACCCGTCAGTTTCTCGACCTTGCCGCCGGTCAGCAGTTCGGCGCCTTCGCCTTTGGCGATTTCGAGGTAGGACAGGATCTTGTCGAATTGCTGCTCGGACGCCTGGGCGCCAACCATGGTGTCGGTGTCCAGTGGGTCGCCGCGTTTGATCGACTCGACTTTCTTCATGACGACTTTCATGAAGTCGTCGTAGATCGACTCTTCCACCAGCGCGCGGGACGGGCAGGTGCACACTTCGCCCTGGTTGAAGAACGCCAGCACCAGGCCTTCGGCGGCCTTCTCGATGAATTGCGGCTCGGCTTTCATGATGTCGGCGAAGAAGATGTTCGGCGATTTGCCGCCCAACTCAACGGTGGACGGAATGATGTTCTCGGCGGCCGCATGCATGATGTGCGAGCCCACTGGCGTGGAGCCGGTGAAAGCGATCTTGGCGATGCGCTTGCTGGTGGCCAGGGCTTCGCCGGCTTCTTTGCCGAAGCCGTGCACCACGTTCAGCACGCCCGGCGGCAGCAGGTCGCCGATCAGTTCCATCAGCACGTTGATGCCCAGCGGGGTTTGCTCGGCGGGCTTGAGCACCACGCAGTTACCGGCGGCCAGGGCGGGCGCGAGTTTCCAGGCGGCCATCAGCAGCGGGAAGTTCCACGGGATGATCTGGCCGACCACACCCAGTGGTTCGTGGAAGTGGTAAGCGGCGGTGTGTTCGTTGATTTCCGCGCTGCTGCCTTCCTGGGCGCGAATGCAGCCGGCGAAGTAGCGGAAGTGGTCAGCGGCCAGCGGGATGTCGGCGTTCAGGGTTTCGCGCACGGCCTTGCCGTTGTCCCAGGTTTCGGTGATGGCCAGCAGTTCGAGGTTCTGTTCGATGCGGTCGGCGATTTTCAGCAGCACCAGCGAGCGGTCCTGGGCCGAGGTCTTGCCCCAGGCGTCAGCGGCGGCGTGGGCGGCGTCCAGGGCCTTGTCGATATCCTTGGCAGTGGAACGCGGGAATTCGGCGATGGCCTTGCCGTTGACCGGCGAGGTGTTGGTGAAATAGTTGCCATCGACCGGCGCGACAAACTCACCGCCGATGTAGTTGCCGTACTTGGCCTTGAACGAAACGATAGCGCCTTCAGTACCGGGGTGTGCGTAACGCATGGTGGGTATCTCCTGGCTTTTTGTGTTTATTGGAGGACGCACGGTTGTGCTTGTTAAAGCGTAGAGCAAAGGTCGGGCCAGTGCCTTGCAGTGCCCGTAAATCAAGGACTTGGGGTTTGTTGCAAGCCGTTGCTGTGGCACGACTGATACAGCCCGAGTGACAGTTTGTGCCACAAACGGTACAGCCTGTGACCGGTGGGTCTGCCCGGGATTGCAATGGTCGGGAGGCTGGAGGATGCTGGGCACTCGCGCGCGGTTTGTAGTTCACGCAGGGAGAATAATAAGAACATGCAAAACGATCATTTCAGTCGCCATGCCCAGCAAGTCCTGACCGTTACCCGTGGCCAGGATCCGTTGCACGGACCCGGCAGCGATCCGTCCATCGCCCGCTCCTGGCTGCGTTGCCTGGAGGACTATCACCTCGACCCCGCGCTGACTATCGCCCCCACGGTGCTCGAACATGGCCGCCTGCTGGAAAGCCGCGAGCGCCTGCAACAAGTGCTGACCATCGCCGGCAGCGAAATGAACAGCCTGCATCAACAACTCTCCGGTGCCGGCCATGCGGTGCTGCTCACCGACGCCCGCGGGGTGATCCTCAACTGCGTCACCGCGCCCAGTGAGCGCAAGATTTTCGAGCGCGCCGGGCTGTGGCTGGGCGCCGACTGGAGCGAGGCCTGCGAAGGCACCAACGGCATCGGCACTTGCCTGGTGGAGCGCCAGTCCCTGACGATTCATCGCGATGAGCACTTCCGTGGCCGGCACACCGGCCTGACCTGCTCGGCCAGCCCGGTGTTCGACCCCCATGGCGAACTGCTGGCGGTGCTGGATGTGTCCTCGGCCCGGGAAGCCGTGTCGCGCCAGAGCCAGTTCCACACCATGGCGCTGGTCAATCTGTCGGCGAAGATGATCGAGAGCTGTTACTTCCTGCGGCATTTCGAGAACCACTGGTTACTGCGCTTTCATTTGCAGGCCGAATCCGTGGGCCTGTTCAGCGAAGGGCTGCTGGCATTCGACGGTGAAGGGCGCATCTGTGCGGTGAACCAGAGTGCATTGAACTTGCTCGGGCAAATTCGTGGCGGGCTGTTGGGGCAGCCGGTGGAGGCGTTTTTCGATTGTTCGCTGGATGAGTTGCTCGGGCGTGCCAGCGCGAATGCCAGCGCCAGTTGGCCTCTGCGTACTCGCGATGGTCGTGGGTTGTTCGCGGTGTTGCGCGGCCAGCCACGCAGTGTGCCGGTGCCGGTTCCTCAGCCCATCCCCGAGCGGGCGCGGCTGCCGGGCATTTGCCTGGGGGACGCAGCACTGCAAAACGATTTTCGCAAGGCGTTGCGGGTGTTTGAGCGCGACGTGCCGTTGCTGGTCAATGGCGAAACCGGCTCCGGCAAGGAGGCGTTTGCCAAGGCGGTGCACCATGCCAGCCTCAGGGCCGACAAAGCGTTTATTGCGCTGAACTGTGCGGCGATCCCCGAAAGCTTGATCGAGAGCGAGCTCTTCGGCTACCGCGGCGGCAGCTTCACCGGCGCCCGTAAGGAGGGCATGCGCGGCAAGCTGCAGCAGGCGGACGGCGGCACGTTATTCCTGGATGAAATCGGCGATATGCCCTTGGCGTTGCAAACCCGGCTGTTAAGGGTATTGGAAGACCGGCTGGTAGTGCCTATCGGCGGCGAGCCACAGGCGGTGAACGTCAGAATCATCAGCGCCACCCACCGTAATTTGCTGGAACGGGTACAGGACGGCAGCTTTCGCGAGGACCTGTACTACCGGCTGAACGGTCTGGAAATCGCCCTGCCACCGCTGCGTGAGCGTAGCGACAAGTCGCAGTTACTGGATTTTCTGCTGGCGGAGGAGGCGGGCGATCAGTCGGTCTTGCTGGACAGTCCCGCGCGTCAGGCACTGTTGGCATTTGCCTGGCCGGGCAATGTGCGGCAGTTGCGCACGGTATTGCGCACGTTGGCGGCGTTGTGTGACGACGGACGTATCGGGCTTGAAGACTTGCCGGCAGTGATTCGCCAGGCGCGCCCGCAGCCCGTAAGGGCGAACGAACTTTCGGAATCGCCTCTGGACGACGCAGAGCGCCTGGCGCTGCTCAATGCCTTGGAGCAACAGCGCTGGCATATGAGCCACACGGCCGAACAATTGGGTGTCAGCCGTAACACCCTGTATAGAAAGCTGCGCAAACACGGGATTGCCCGTTAGCTAAAGGGTGCGATTTGTTCCTCCCTACGCTAACCTGCCTCGATGTTTTACGAGGTCGACTATGCACATTCATATTCTCGGTATTTGCGGCACGTTCATGGGCTCAATGGCGGTGTTGGCCAAAGAGCTGGGCCATCATGTTACTGGCTCCGATGCCAACGTTTACCCGCCCATGAGCACGCAACTGCAGGCCCAGGGCATTGAGCTGACCCAAGGTTACGACCCGGCACAATTCGACCCGGTCCCGGACTTGGTGGTGATCGGCAATGCCATGGTGCGCGGCAACCCGGCGGTCGAATATGTACTGAATAAAGGTTTGCCGTACGTGTCTGGCCCGCAATGGCTGGCCGACCATGTGCTGCAAGGCCGCTGGGTGCTCGCCGTTGCCGGTACCCACGGCAAGACCACCACCAGCAGCATGCTGGCCTGGGTGCTGGAGCATGCGGGCATGAGCCCTGGTTTCCTGATCGGTGGTGTGCCGCAGAACTTCTCGGTGTCGGCGCGCCTCGGCGATACACCATTTTTTGTCATCGAAGCCGATGAATACGACAGCGCGTTTTTCGACAAGCGCTCCAAGTTCGTCCACTACCGCCCGCGCACAGCGATCCTGAACAATCTGGAGTTCGATCACGCGGACATCTTCCCCGATCTGCCGGCCATCGAGCGGCAGTTCCACCACTTGGTGCGCACGATTCCGAGCGAAGGCCTGGTGATTCACCCGACTACCGAGCCGGCCTTGCAGCGAGTCATCGAGATGGGCTGCTGGACCCCGGTGCAAACCACCGGCGCGGGCGGGCAATGGCAGGTCAAACTGCTGAGCGAAGACGGCTCCAAATTTGAAGTCCTGTTCGAAGGTGTCGCCCAAGGCGTCGTCGAGTGGGACATGACTGGCCAGCACAACGTCGCCAACGCCCTGGTCACCCTGGCGGCCGCACGGCATGTCGGCGTGGTGCCGTCCATGGGCATCGCGGCATTGAGCGCGTTCAAGAGCGTCAAGCGCCGTATGGAAAAAGTCGCCGACGTGAACGGGATTACCATCTACGACGACTTTGCCCACCACCCGACGGCCATCGCCACCACCCTGGATGGCTTGCGCAAGCGCGTGGGTGATGCCCAGGTGATCGCGATTATCGAACCGCGCTCCAACTCCATGAAGCTGGGCGCCCACCGTGACGGTTTGCCGGAAAGCGTCAACGATGCCGACCAGGTGGTCTGGTATGCACCGGCCAACCTCGGCTGGGACCTGCCCGCCATCGCTGCGCTGTGCACCGTGCCGTCGATTTGCTGCGACTCGCTGGAAGGCATCATCGAGCACGTGAAACACCAGGCCAAGCCCGGCACCCACGTGGTGATCATGAGCAACGGCGGCTTCGGCGGCCTGCACGGCAAACTCGCCGAGGCGCTGAAATGAGCGGCCCGGAACGCGTCACCCTGGCGATGACCGGTGCGTCCGGCGCGCCCTATGGCTTGCGCCTGCTGGACTGCCTGGTGCGCGAGGACCGCGAGGTGCACTTCCTGATCTCCAAGGCCGCGCAACTGGTGCTGGCCACCGAGACCGATGTCGCGTTGCCGCCCAAGGTGCAGATGATGCAGGCCTTCCTCACCGAGTACACCGGTGCGGCGGCGGGCCAGATCAAGGTCTATGGCAAGGAAGACTGGATGTCGCCGGTGGCTTCGGGCTCCGGTGCACCGGCCGCGATGGTGGTGGTGCCGTGTTCCACCGGCACCCTGTCGGCGATTGCCACGGGCGCCTGTAATAACCTGATCGAGCGTGCGGCGGACGTGACCTTGAAGGAGCGTCGCCAGTTGATCCTGGTGCCGCGCGAGGCGCCGTATTCGAGTATTCACCTGGAGCACATGCTCAAGCTGTCGAACATGGGCGTGACCATCCTGCCGGCGTCGCCGGGCTTTTATCACCAGCCGCAAACCATCGATGACCTGGTGGACTTTGTGGTGGCGCGGATTCTCAACCTGCTGAATATCCCTCAAGACATGCTGCCGCGCTGGGGCGAACACCATTTGAGCAGTGATGAATAAACTCTTGATGGTGTGGCTGGCGCTGCAACTGACCGGCTGTGCCACGGCGCGCACGCTGGACGCCGCGCAGCCCGGCGCCCCGGTGGTGTATGCCGGGACGCGCCTGGATCTGTACGCGATTCAGGGCGGGTGCTGTGCGATGGACCGCTTTGGGGCCGAAGCGCCGAGCTATCCCCATGTCGACCTGCCGGCCAGCGCCTTGCTCGACACGCTGCTGTTGCCGCTGTCGGTGCTGACGGTGTTGGGGGTTGGGTTTAACGCGACGGGCGGGCTGTAGGAGCTGAAAGGGTCGGCGCCTGTGACGGCCTCATCGCAGGCAAGCCAGCTCCCACATGAGACTGTGTTCGCCATGTCGGCGCAGTTGATGTGGGAGCCGGGCTTGCCCGCGATGAGGCCAGCCGGCTCACAGCAAAACTACTTGCCGAGCTTGCGCAGCTCGTCCGACTCCACAACCCGCACCCCATCCTGCTCTTCCAGCGCGAGTCGCCACATCGCCCGCGCCAGTTCGCATACTTCAATGCCGTGATACTTGCCCGGAATCAACCGTGACAAGGGCCCGGCCAGTTGCTCGGCCAAACGTGGCTCCAACCGCTCTCCCAGCAACAGCGAAGGCCGGACGATGGTCAGCTGCGGCCAGTCCTGAGCCTTCAACGCCTGTTCCATCTCACCCTTGACCCGGTTGTAGAAAATCGAGGATTTCGGGTCGGCGCCAATCGCGCTGATCACTATCAGGTGTCGCGCGCCCATTTCCCGAGCGCGCTTGGCGAAGGCCACGACCATGTCCAGGTCGACCGCGCGGAAGGCTTCTTCAGAGCCGGCCTGCTTGATGGTGGTGCCCAGGCAGCAGAAGGCGATGTCCACCTGGCCGCTCAGTTGCGGCAGGAATACGGCCGGGTCGCCCACCGGGTTTTCCAGGTGTGGATGCTCGGCCAGTGGCTTGCGGCTGGGTGCCAGCACGCGGGTCACGGTGGGCTCGTTGAGCAGGCGGTCCAGCAGGTGCTCCCCGGTCAGGCCGGAGGCTCCGGCGAGCAAGATATGCTGAGGTGTCAGGTACATGATGTTTCCCCCTTGGTACAGATTCAGCTTAGTTGCTCTTGGCTTCCTTGCTATTCATTGAGACGCTTTCCAGCGCCTTTCGTGCCTGCTGTTTGCGTAATAATTGCCAATGGGCAATCACGCCTTTGGGGGCCCAGATCTGCGGTTCGGAGGCTTCGAAGCTGTCCGCCTGTTCGCGCTCGGCCACGTGGGTTTGCGCCAGCTTGAAGGCTTGCTGCAAATCATCGGTCTGGTTGAAGGCCTGGGCGAAGAGGGCGTCGCCGAAGTAGGTGAAATCGGCCTCTTCTGAGCAGCCGAACGACACGCGGTCGGCGCGTGAGGCGGTCATGATCAGGGTGTGTTCGTCCTTGAGGGCCGGGATGAACCCCCCGGAGTAGCAGGCTGAAATCACCACGATCTTGTCGCGGTTTTTCAGCGGCGCCATTACTGCGGCCAGCTCATCGGCGGGCAGGTCGGCCAGTTCCATGCGCGGCTGGTCGAGCACCAGTTCGTGTTCGTGGGTGCCATGGCTGGTCAGGTAGATGAACACCAGGTCTTGCGGGCCGCTGCGTTCGGCGAGGGTCTGGACCGCACGGCGCAGGCTTTCGCGGGTGGCCATGGGGCGGTCGGCGATGTGGTCGCGGTGGTTCACCAGGCGGATCTGGCCATAGGCCCCGAATCGCGTGGCGAGCATGTTGCTGACGTAGTCGGCTTCACGCAGAAATACGCTTTGTTTGCCGTCACCGGCCACCACCAGGGTGTATAGCTCCACTCCCGATTTGGAGGCGGGCACTGCGGCGAGGGCGGCATCCAGTAGGCGGCCCTGGGCAAACAGGCCGATCTCCAGCGGGTCAGGCAACAACTTGCCATCGGCATCGCGCACGCGCATGCCGTTGACCCAGGTGCCGGCCTGCACGGTGCCATCGGTGAGCACCAGGGTGCCGCGGCCTTGATAGCTGTCGCTGTCGAAGCCGCCAATATAGAAGCTGCCGTCGGTAAGGTTCAGGCGACCGGGGCCGGTGAAGCGCCAGTCGACGAATTGGCCCACGTAATGGCTGCCGTCCACGCCAATCAGCTCGCCCTTGCCGCTGAGGGCGCCTTCCTTGAATTCGCCGATCCACACGTCGCCGTCGGCGTTTTCATAACGGCCCTTGCCGTTGAGCTGGTTCTGTTTGAAGTGGCCGATGTACATGTCGCCATCGGCGCTGTTGAAGGTGCCATTGCCCTCCAGCTGTCCATCGACGAAGTGGCCGCTGAACTGGTTGCCGCTGTCGTCGTTGCGCTGGCCTTCGCCGTTGGGCTTGCCGTGGGCGAACTGGCCCTGGTACTGGCTGCCGTCGGCCAGCTCGAGGCGGCCGAGACCGGAGTACTGGTCGTCCTTGAATTCGCCGCGATAGGTCATCTGCCCTTCTTTGAGGGTGCCTTCGCCGTTGCGCTTGCCTTGCTTGAACCCGCCGACGTAACTGTTGCCCGACGTGGTCAGGCTGCCCTGGCCGTCGAAGAGGCCTTGCTGGAACTGGCCCTTGTAGACCTCGCCGTTGCTGCCATGCCATTCGCCCTGGCCGTGCCACTGGCCTTTATCGAACTGGCCGGCATACCAACTGCCATTGGGGTAATCCACCCGGCCCTGGCCTTGCAACAAGCCATTGACCACATCGCCACGGTAACGACCGCCATCGGGCAGCCGCGCATCGGGCGGCAACAGCGATTCGCCGTCGCCGCACGCGGTGAGCAACAGGACAAGAGCAAGGGGAGCGAGTGGGCGCATAGCGGGATCCGGATAATTGAGCGCCGAGTATGCCGCAGCTGCGAGATCTATACATAAATTTACATGAATTGTGGTGAGCGTGCGGGCTCACCACAGCCGGGTTCAGACGAAGCAGAGTGACAGCGACTCCGCAATGTAGGCAGGTTTTTCCTGGCCATCGATTTCCAGGGTGCAGGTGGCTTTAAGCAACCATTGCCCGGGCTTTTTCTCGGTGGCGTCGGTCAGGGTCACGGCCAGGCGTACCCGGGAGTCGACCTTCACCGGCTGGATGAAACGCACGCTGTCCAGGCCATAGTTGACCGCCATCTTCAGGCCCTCGGGCATGATCAGGATGTCTTCGATCAGCTTGGGTATCAGCGACAGCGACAGGAAACCGTGGGCGATGGTGCCGCCGAACGGCGTCTGGGCGGCTTTCACCGGGTCAACGTGGATGAACTGAAAATCGCCGGTGGCCTCCGCGAACAGGTTGATGCGCTCCTGATCGATGGTGAGCCATGCAGAACGTCCCAGTTCCTTGCCGACATAATCCTTGAGTTGCGCTACGGGTACTGAGGGCATTGCGACTCTCCTTAGGTTCATCATTTTTGTATTTTTTGGACAGGTCCAGAGAACCAATGTAGATCATCATGGGCACTTGGCCCGGTCAACCCACCATGCTTTTGGCGAATGCCGTTCCATAGAGGCGGCGTGCTTATAATGCCGACACGCTTTAAGGGGGGGAGAGAACGGATGCTGTTACGCGGTCTGACATGGCTGGTGCTGTTTCAATTGCTCGGCACGGCGATCAATCATTTGTTTGTCCCGGTGTTGCCGGGGCCGATTATTGGCCTGCTGCTGATGCTGGCCTTCCTGATATGGCGCGGCGAAGTCGGTGAGCCCCTGAGCCTGGCGGCTGGCAGTCTGCTGCGTTACTTGCCCTTGCTGCTGGTGCCGCCCGCGGTGGGTGTGATGGTGTATGCCAAGGACATCGCCGCGGACTTCTGGGCCATTGTCGGCGCGTTGGTATTGTCGCTGGTGGTCGCCATGGGCTTTGTCGGCGTGCTGATGCAAAAACTGGTCAAGCGCCAGGCGCAGCGGGAGGAGGGCCAATGACCGTGGATTGGCAGGGTGCCTGGGCCGCCGTGATTCATCACCCCTTGTTCGGCATCGGCATCACCCTCGGTGCCTATCAGCTGGTGCTGGCCGGTTTTGAGAAAACCCGCTGGATCTTCCTGCAGCCGGTGCTGGTGTCGATGCTGCTGGTGATCGGCGTGTTGCTGGGGTGTGGCCTGACGTACGCCGAGTACCGCAAGAGCACCGAGATCATGAGCATCCTGCTCGGCCCGGCGACGGTGGCCCTGGCGGTGCCGCTTTACCTGAATCTGCGACGGATTCGCCAATTGTTCTGGCCGATTTTTACTACGCTGGTGATAGGTGGCGTATTGGCTACCGGCCTGTGCGTGCTGTTGGGCTGGTGGTTTGGCGCCGAACACATGATGCTGATGACCATGGCGCCCAAGTCCGTGACCTCGCCGATTGCGATGCTGGTGGCCGAGCAGATTGGTGGCGTAGCGGCATTGGCGGCGGTGTTTGTGCTGATCACCGGGGTGATCGGCGCGATGATCGGGCCGGCGTATTTGTCACGCCTGGGCGTGCACAGCCCCGAGGCGCGCGGGATGGCCCTTGGCATGACCGCCCACGCCGTGGGAACGTCGGTGGCGTTGCAGGAAAGCGAAGAGACCGGCGCCTTTGCGGCGCTGGCCATGAGTTTGATGGGCGTGGCCACGGCAGTGTTCCTGCCGTTGGCCGTGTCGCTGGTTAGTTAAGTCGGGTTTAAGGAAACCTTTATGAGTCTGGCGCTTTTCCCGCTCAATACCGTGCTGTTCCCCGGGTGCACTCTCGACCTGCAACTGTTCGAGGCGCGTTACCTGGACATGATCAGCCGCTGCATGAAAAAGGGCGAAAGCTTTGGCGTGGTGTGCATCCTCGACGGCAAGGAAGTCGGGCTGGCGCCGGATGGCTACGCGTTGATTGGCTGCGAAGCGCTGATTCGTGATTTCAAGCAGCAAGACAACGGCCTGCTGGGGATTCGCGTCGAGGGCGGCCGGCGTTTCCGCGTGCGTGACGCCGGCGTGCAGAAGGATCAACTGCTGGTGGCCGAGGTGCAGTGGCTTCACGAGCACCCCGAACAACCGCTGGAGGAGGAAGACGCCGACTTGCTCGCGCTGCTCCACGCCCTGGCCGAGCACCCGATGGTCGCGTCCCTGGACATGGGCACCCACGCCGATGGCCAGCAAGCCTTGGGCAATCAGCTGGCGTACTTGCTGCCCTTCACCGAGGCCGACAAGATTGACCTGCTGCAGCTCGACGACCCGCAGCAACGGCTGGATGCGATTCAGCTGTTGCTGGACGAGTTGCAGGGCGAGTTGTTTGCTCAGTAGGCATACCTGAGAAGTGCGTGGGACGTGCCGGTAAACGCAATGAAGCCCAGCACCGCCCCACATACCGGCAAGATCAACCACCAGACTTTTGGCGGCATCGGCGGCAACGGGCTGCGGTGCTGGCTGAAGTGCAGGCTGAAGGCGCAGACCGTCATCGCCAGCAAGGTGCCCGCCAGGATGTCCGTGGGCCAGTGGGCGCCCAGGTACACCCGGGACACGGCGATGGTGGCAGCCGGGATGCAACCCAGCACCAGCCAGGTCAGGCGCAGTCGGGTCGGTTGACCGCGACCGGCCAGCACCGCCAACGCCAGGAAGAACGCAAACGAGCCGGACGCATGGCCGCTGGGCATGCTGAAGCTGGTGAGTGGGTCGGTCAGCACTTCCGGGCGCATCCGCGCAAAAAACAGCTTGGTGCCGGTATTGATCAACGCGGCGCCCAGCAGCGTGGCGCCGACAAAGATTGCCTGGCGCCATTGCCGCGCCACTACCAGCAGGCCGGTCAGCACCGCGCTGGCGACGAACATCTTCTTGAACTCACCCAGCTGGGTCACCATCACCATCGCCCGGTCGATCGCCGGGCCGCGGTGTTCCTGCACCAGGGCCATCAAGCCTTGGTCAAAGTCGTTCAGGTAGTGATAGCCGATAAACAATGCGATCAGCAGCGTGCCGCCGATGCAGCCGATCCACAGGGTGGCGCGCCGGTGGCCGCGCAGGCTGCTGTTGAGGCTCACGCCGATCAATACGGCGAGGCACGCGGCGACAATTCCGGCCTCCGGCCAGAATCCTTCGGGCAGCGGCAGGCGGAATGCGGCGCCGGTGGCCCAACCCGGCAGCAGATACGCCACCGACCAACCCGCGGCGGCCAACAGGCTGACGGCGGCGAAGCGCGGGAAGGGCATGTCGCACATGCCGGCGACCATCGGCAACATTGGCCGCAGCGGGCCAATGAAGCGTCCTACCAGCAGGCTGGCGATGCCGTACTTTTGGAAGTAAGTCTCGGCGCCGCTCATCCATTCAGGGTGATGCCGCAGGCCCGGAAGGCGCCGGATGTTCTGGTGGAAATGGCGACCAAGGAAGTAGGAAACAACATCGCCCAGTATGCCCCCGAGGAAGCCCAGCAACAGGGTTTCCCCCAGGGACAGTGCGCCGCTGCCGGCCAGTGCGGCGATGGCGAAGAGCAACACCGTGCCCGGTACGATGAGGCCGGCAATGGCCAGGCACTCCACGCACGCCACGATAAACACCGCCACGGCCAGCCATTGTGGGTTCAGGGTCAGCCAGCCGGTAATGCCATCGAGCCATGGGCCCATACAATCAACTCCCTTTTGTAGATCGTCCTTGTAGGAGCCCGCCTTGCTGGCGATGGCGTCCTTGAGTCCGCTATCGCCGGCAAGCCGGGCTCCTACAGGTTTATGTATGTTTTCAAATCAAAAAATAGTCGCGGCCTTCGACCTGGCCCCGGCGTAGCGGGTTCCGTGTGCAATACGGCGCATAGCCGGCATCGACGAAGCGGTACATCAGGTGTTCATCGCGACCGCCGGGAATGCCCAGACGGGTGGTCTGAATCACTTGGCCGGGCGCCAGGCCCACGTCTTCGACATAGAGCAACTCCTGGTCAAAACGCTTGGCGTCCCACATCGGTACTTTCAAACCCAGGGCCTTGCACAGCAAGGTCTGGCCGGCACACAGCTTTTGCGAAGGGCGCGGCCTGCCGCTGGCATCCGGGTTGTTCGACAGCATCTGCGCCAGGCTGGCCGGGCCGGACACTTCGTCAACCCACGGATAGGCCGATTTGATCAGCACCGCATTGCCCGGGCCGTGGGCGCTGAAGTTCAGCGAATCACCGCCACGGGCGTAGTACATATAGATGTGGCCGCCATCCAGAAACAAAGCCTTACGCTTTTCTGTGTAGCCCAGGGACGCGTGGCTGCCTTTTTCGGCGAGGTAATAGGCTTCGGTTTCGATAATTCGCGCCGACAGCCACAAATCGCCGACGCGATGGCGAATGACTTTTCCCAGCAATTCCCGCGCGAGCAGTTGCGCGTCACGGTCGAAAAAGCCGTCGGGCAGGGCGTTGGCGGGGATCATTGGGGTAAAACTGGACATGGCGATCAAAGGTAATGCGGCTAAATGTGACAGGATGATAACAACTCCAGCCTTAATTCCCGCTGAACGTCGGGTTTTTACAGTTCATTTCGACCATCCGCCCCTCACCGCTGTCCGTAGGACGGCGTCACAGCTATAATCTGCCGCTTTCCTCTTTGCCAAGACCCCACCAGACCATGACTGAGTCCGTTCTTGACTACATGACCCGCCTGGGTCGCGCTGCCCGTCAGGCCTCGCGGTTGATCGCCCGTGCGAGCACCGCGCAGAAGAACCGTGCCTTACTGGCGGCCGCCGACGCTCTGGATGCTTCGCGCTCCGAGCTGACCGCTGCCAATGAACTGGATTTAGCCAACGGCCGGGCCAATGGCCTGGAGCCAGCCCTGCTGGATCGCCTGGCGCTGACGCCAGCACGTATCGACGACATGATCGAAGGTTTGCGTCAGGTGGCCAAGCTGCCTGACCCCATCGGTGAAATCCGCGACATGCGCTACCTGCCGTCCGGCATTCAGGTCGGCAAGATGCGCGTGCCCCTGGGCGTGATCGGCATCATCTATGAGTCGCGCCCGAACGTGACCATCGACGCCGCGAGCCTGTGCCTCAAGTCCGGCAACGCCACCATCCTGCGGGGCGGTTCCGAGGCGATCAATTCCAACCGCGCCATTGCCGCGTGCATTCAGCAGGGCCTGGCCGTGGCCGAATTGCCGGCCGAAGTGGTGCAAGTGGTCGAAACCACCGATCGCGCCGCCGTTGGCGCGCTGATCACCATGCCTGAATTTGTTGATGTGATCGTGCCGCGCGGTGGCAAGAGCCTGATCGAGCGCGTGAGCCGCGATGCCAAGGTGCCGGTTATCAAGCACCTGGATGGCGTCTGCCACGTGTTCATCGACGTCGCCGCCGACCTCGACAAGGCGATCCGCATTGCCGACAACGCCAAGACTCATCGCTACGCCCCGTGCAACACCATGGAAACCCTGCTGGTGCACGCCGGCATTGCCGAGCGCGTACTGCCGCCGCTGGCTGCCATCTACCGCGACAAGGGCGTCGAACTGCGTGGTTGCGAGCGTACCCGGGCGATCCTCGGCAGCGACGTGATCGAAGCCACCGAGCAGGACTGGTACACCGAATACACGGCGCCGATCCTGTCGATCCGCATCGTTGACGACCTGGACCAGGCCATCGACCACATCAATCAATACGGCTCCAAGCACACCGACGCTATTGTCACCGAGCATTTCAGCGATGCCCGGCGTTTCCTCAACGAAGTGGATTCCGCTTCGGTGATGGTCAACGCCTCGACGCGTTTTGCCGACGGCTTCGAATATGGCCTGGGGGCGGAGATCGGTATCTCCACCGACAAGCTCCACGCACGCGGGCCGGTTGGCCTGGAAGGGCTGACCAGCGAGAAGTACGTGGTGTTCGGTGACGGTCATGTGCGCACTTGATGGGTAAACGCATCGGGCTGCTCGGTGGCACCTTCGACCCCGTGCACATCGGCCATTTGCGCAGTGCGCTGGAAGTCGCGGACGCCCTCGGTCTGGATGAGTTGCGTCTGGCACCGAATGCCCGGCCGCCCCATCGCGACACGCCGCAGGTGTCTGCGCAGCAGCGCCTGGAGATGGTCCGCCTCGCTGTGGCCGGCATTGCACCGCTGGTGGTGGACGACCGCGAACTCAAACGCGACAAACCGTCCTACACTGTCGACACCCTGGAACTGATGCGGGCCGAGTTGGCCGCGGATGACCAGTTATTTCTACTTTTGGGCTGGGACGCGTTTTGCGGCCTGCCCACTTGGCACCGCTGGGAAGAGTTGCTCCAGCATTGCCACATCCTGGTGCTGCAACGCCCGGATGCCGACGCGGAATCGCCGGATGCCTTGCGCAACCTGCTGGCAGCGCGGTCGGTAAGTGACCCATTGGCCCTGACCGGGCCGAGCGGGAATATTGCATTCGTCTGGCAAACCCCGCTTGCGGTGTCTGCCACCCAGATCCGTCAACTGCTGGCCAGCGGGAAGTCGGTACGTTTCCTGGTGCCTGACGCGGTCCTGGCCTACATCGATGCGCACGGACTTTACCGTGCGTCGAACTGAAAAGGCGCGCTTGAACGCACGAACAGTCGTGCAGCGAGCGCCCGAACATACGAGCAAAACGAGTTTTATATGACGAACAAAGACGTAAGCAAAGTTAAGCGCAAAGGCACGTTCAAGAGCGCTCCTCTGCCAGTAGAAGCCCACACCGGCCCTGAGCTGGCCGGCGAAGAGCTGGTCAAGGTGGCCGTGGCTGCCCTGGAAGACGTGAAGGCCCAGGACATCCAGGTCCTGGACGTGCGCGACAAGCAGAGCATCACCGACTTCATGATCATCGCCACCGGTACCTCCAACCGCCAGATCGGCGCGATGCTGGACAAGGTTCGCGAAGCGGTCAAAGCCCAGGGCGTCAAGCCGTTGGGTGAAGAAGGCAAGGGCGACAGCGACTGGGTACTGCTGGACATGGACGACGTGATCGTTCACATGATGACCAGCAACGCCCGCCAGTTCTACGACCTGGAGCGTCTGTGGAAAGGCGCCGAGCAGAGCCGTGCCGCCGATGGCAAGCACCACAGTCCTGAAGTTGGCCACGCGCACTTCGACAAGCTCAACAAAGACCAGGAATAAGGAACGGCTGTGCGCCTGCGTCTGATCGCTGTCGGTTCACGCATGCCCAAGTGGGTGGAAGAAGGCTGGCATGAATATGCCAAGCGCCTGCCATCCGAATTGGCGCTGGAACTGGTGGAAATACCGCTCAATACCCGGGGCAAGAATGCCGACGTGGCCCGCTTTATCCGTCAGGAAGGCGAAGCCATGTTGGCCAAGGTCGGCCCCAACGAGCGGATCGTGACCCTCGAAGTGCACGGCAAGCCCTGGAGCACCGAGCAGTTGGCGGTGGAACTGGATCGCTGGCGCCTGGATTCGCGCACGGTCAACTTCATGGTGGGTGGCCCCGAAGGGCTGGCGCCGGAAGTGTGCGCGCGGGCGGACCAGCGCTGGTCGCTGTCGCCCCTGACACTGCCGCATCCGTTGGTAAGAATCCTGATCGGTGAACAGCTGTATCGCGCCTGGACAGTTCTGTCCGGGCACCCTTACCACAAATAATCTGCGCCCTGCCTGATGACCCAGCCGATCCGCATCAAGGACCACGAGAAAGACGCACGTCTTGTACGCGCGCGGGTGGTGTTCGGCGCGATTTTGGTGGTGGTACTGCTGGGGGTGTTGATTGCCCGCCTGTATTTCCTGCAGGTGATCCAGTACGACTATCACTCCACGCTGTCGGAGAACAACCGGGTGCACGTGCAGCCGATTCCACCGACCCGTGGGCTGATTTTCGACCGCAATGGCGTGGTGGTAGCGGATAACCGGCCCAGTTTCAGCCTGAGCATGACCCGCGAGCGCTCCGGCGACTGGCAGCAAATCCTCGATGTGATCGTCGAGGTGCTGCAACTGACGCCGGAAGACCGGGTGATCTTCGAAAAACGCATGAAGCAGGGGCGCCGACCGTTTGAGCCGGTGCCGATCCTGTTCGAGCTGACCGAAGAGCAGATCGCCCGGATCGCGGTGAACCAGTTCCGGCTGCCGGGTGTGGAAGTGGTGGCGCAGTTGGTGCGGCACTACCCGCAAGGCGCGCACTTCGCGCATTCGGTCGGCTACATGGGCCGGATCAACGAGAAAGAGCTGAAGACCCTCGACCCGGTCAACTACAGCGGCACCCACCATATCGGCAAGACCGGCATCGAGCGTTTCTACGAGCCGGAACTGCACGGCCAGGTGGGTTACGAGGAAGTCGAGACCAACGCCCGTGGCCGGGTGCTGCGGGTGCTCAAGCGCACCGACCCGGTTCCCGGCAAGGACATCGTGCTGAGCTTGGACATCAAGTTGCAGGAAGCGGCGGAGATGGCCTTGGGCGGTCGCCGGGGTGCCGTGGTAGCGCTGGACCCGAGCACTGGCGAAGTGCTGGCAATGGTCAGCCAGCCAAGCTTTGATCCGAACCTGTTTGTCACCGGGATCAGCTTCAAGGCCTACGCCGAGCTGCGTGATTCCATCGACCGGCCGCTGTTCAACCGCGTGCTGCGCGGCCTGTATCCGCCGGGCTCGACCATCAAGCCGGCGGTGGCGATTGCCGGCCTCGACTCGGGTGTGGTGACCGCATCGAGCCGTGTGTTCGACCCTGGCTACTACATGCTGCCCAACTACGACCACAAATACCGTAACTGGAACCGCACCGGCGACGGCTATGTGGACCTGGACACGGCGATCATGCGTTCCAACGACACCTACTTCTATGACCTGGCCCACAAGCTGGGGATTGATCGGCTTTCGGCCTACATGGGCAAGTTCGGCCTCGGTCAGAAAGTCTCCCTGGACATGTTCGAAGAATCCCCCGGCCTGATGCCATCCCGCGAGTGGAAGCGTGCGACTCGTCGCCAGGCGTGGTTCCCGGGCGAAACCCTGATCCTGGGGATCGGCCAGGGCTATATGCAGGCCACGCCGCTGCAACTGGCCCAGGCCACCGCGCTGGTGGCCAACAAAGGGGTGTGGAACCGTCCGCACCTGGCCAAGACCATCGAGGGCGAACGCCCGCTGGATGAAAACCCGATTCCGGACATTGTCCTGCGTGACCCGTCCGACTGGACCAAGGTCAACCACGGCATGCAGCAAGTGATGCACGGCGCCCGGGGTACCGCGCGTAAAGCGGCGGTGGGCGCGCAGTACCGGATTGCCGGCAAGAGCGGTACCGCCCAGGTGGTCGCGATCAAACAGGGCGAGAAATACGACCGCTCCAAAGTCCAGGAACGCCACCGCGACCACGCCTTGTTCGTCGGCTTTGCCCCGGCCGACAACCCGAAAATCGTCGTGGCGGTGATGGTCGAGAACGGCGAGTCCGGTTCCGGCGTCGCCGCGCCCGTGGTGCGCCAGGTGATGGATGCCTGGCTGTTGGCCGACGACGGCAGGCTCAAGCCCGAATATGGCGGCCCCCCTTCAAGCACCGAGGTTACGGCCAGTGAAGAGTAATTTTGATCGCATCCTTTCCAGCGAGGATGTGATGCGCCGACGCGCCACCTTGCTGCAGCGCATGCACATTGATGGCCCGTTGCTGATCCTGCTGTTGACCCTGGCGGCCGGCAGCCTGTTCGTTCTGTATTCGGCCAGTGGCAAGAACTGGGACCTGCTGATCAAGCAAGCGTCCTCGTTTGGCCTGGGCCTGTTGTCGATGGTGGTGATCGCCCAGCTCGAGCCGCGCTTCATGGCGCGTTGGGTGCCGCTGGGTTATGTCGCCGGCGTGTTGCTGCTGGTGGTGGTGGATGTCATGGGCCACAACGCCATGGGCGCGACCCGCTGGATCAATATCCCGGGGGTGATTCGCTTCCAGCCGTCGGAATTCATGAAGATTTTGATGCCGGCGACCATTGCCTGGTACCTGTCAAAACGCACATTGCCGCCCCAACTCAAGCACGTGGGCATCAGCCTGATATTGATTGGCGTGCCGTTTATCCTGATCGTGCGCCAGCCCGACCTCGGCACGTCGCTGTTGATCCTCGCGGGCGGTGCGTTCGTGCTGTTCATGGGTGGGCTGCGCTGGCGCTGGATCCTCAGCGTGCTGGCCGCCGCCGTGCCGGTGGCCGTGGCCATGTGGTTCTTTTTCATGCACGACTATCAGAAGCAGCGAATCCTTACCTTCCTCGATCCGGAGAGCGACCCGCTGGGCACCGGCTGGAACATCATCCAGTCCAAGGCGGCCATTGGTTCCGGCGGCGTATTCGGCAAGGGCTGGCTGCTGGGCACCCAGTCGCACCTGGACTTTTTGCCGGAAAGCCACACCGACTTTATTATCGCGGTGATGGGGGAGGAGTTCGGCCTGGTGGGCATCTGCGCACTGTTGCTGATTTACTTGCTGCTGATCGGTCGTGGCCTGGTGATTACCGCCCAGGCGCAGACGCTGTTCGGCAAATTGCTCGCCGGCAGCCTCACCATGACGTTTTTTGTTTACGTTTTCGTCAACATCGGTATGGTCAGTGGCCTGTTGCCGGTGGTTGGGGTGCCGTTGCCGTTCATTAGCTACGGCGGAACTTCGCTGGTGACATTGATGTCAGCGTTTGGGGTTTTGATGTCGATCCATACCCATCGTAAGTGGATCGCACAGGTTTGAATAAGGTGAAGATGTCAATGCAAGTAATGCGCGGCTGGGCGGCTCGGCACGTGTCCTGGATGGGCCTGCTGGGCCTGCTGGGAGCCGCTGTGCAGGAAGCGCAGGCCGGCGACTATGACGGTTCGCCCCAGGTCGCCGAGTTTGTCGGTGAGATGACCCGTGACTATGGTTTCGCCGGTGAACAACTGATGGGCGTGTTTCGTGAAGCCCAGCGCAAGCAGGCGATCCTCGACGCCATCTCCCGGCCCGCCGAACGCGTTAAACAGTGGAAGGAATATCGCCCGATGTTCCTGACCGACGCCCGCGTGGCACGTGGCGTGGACTTCTGGCGCCAGCACGAAGCCGTGCTGGCCCGTGCCGAGCAGGAGTACGGCGTACCGGCTCAAGTGATCGTGGCAATCATCGGCATCGAAACCTTCTACGGCCGCAACACCGGCAGCTACCGGGTGATCGACGCGCTGTCGACCCTGGGCTTCGATTACCCGCCGCGCGCCGAATTCTTCCGCAAGGAGCTGCGCGAGTTCCTGTTGCTGGCCCGTGAAGAACAGGTCGACCCGCTGACCCTCAAGGGCTCCTATGCCGGGGCGATGGGTTTGCCGCAGTTCATGCCGAGCAGCTTTCGCGCGTACGCCGTGGACTTCGACGGTGACGGCCATATCAATATCTGGAGCAACCCCGATGACGCCATCGGCAGTGTTGCCAGCTACTTCAAGCGTCATGGTTGGGTAGCCGGCGAGCCGGTGGTGATCCGCGCCGAGGTGACGGGTGACCGCGCCGACGAAGGCCTGACCCAGGGTATCGAGCCGGCCAGGACGGTCGGGGAGTTGCGGGCGCTGGGGTGGTCGAGTCAGAATGCGCCACGCGATGATATGCCGGTGACGGCGTTCCGCCTCGAAGGCGAGAACGGCCCGGAATATTGGATGGGCCTGAAGAATTTCTACGCAATCACGCGTTATAACCGCAGTGTGATGTACGCCATGGCCGTGCATCAGCTGTCAGACATGCTGGTCCAAGCACGGGGCGTCAAGTAATGCCGGTATCACCGATGTACAAACCCCTGAAGCTGGTGGCATACGCCGCATTGTCGTTGTTGGTGGTCAGTTGCTCCACCAGTCGTGCACCGGTGCAAAAATCCGGTGGCACCGCCATCCGCTCCCAGCCGGGGCTGGACATCAACCGCGCCCACAAAGACGGCGCGCCGTGGTGGGATGTGGATGTTTCGAAAATCCCGGACGCCACGCCGACCCTGCACACCGGCCCTTACAAGGCCAACCCCTATACCGTGCTGGGCAAAAACTACTTCCCGCTGCAAGACTCCAAGACCTACGTGCAATCGGGCACGGCGTCCTGGTACGGGACCAAGTTCCATGGCCAGAACACCGCCAACGGCGAAGTGTATGACCTGTACGGCATGAGCGCGGCGCACAAGACCCTGCCGCTGCCCAGCTACGTACGCGTGACCAACCTGGACAACAACCGCACGGTGATCCTGCGGGTCAATGACCGTGGGCCGTTCTATTCGGACCGGATCATCGACTTGTCCTACGCCGCCGCGAAGAAACTCGGGTACGCCGAGATCGGTACGGCGCGGGTGAAGGTGGAAGGTATCGACCCGGCCCAGTACTGGGCCCAGCGTGGCAAGCCGGCGCCGTTGATGCTCAATGAGCCGCAGAGCCCACAACCGCAAGTGACCGCATCCGCCGGCAAGATCGAGCAGTGGACACCGCCACCGGCGCAGCATGCTCCCGACACTGTCGTGGTACCGCATGCCGCACCGGGGGCTTCTACCGTGGGCGGGCAGTACCTGCAAGTCGGCGCTTTCGCCAACCCGGACGCGGCAGAACTGTTAAGGTCCAAGCTCAGCGGGATGGTCAGCGCGCCGGTCTTTATCAGCTCTATTGTGCGTAACCAGCAGACCCTGCACCGTGTGCGCATGGGCCCGATCGGTTCGCCGAGTGAAGTGGCGCAAGTACAGAACAGTGTGCGCATGGCCAACCTGGGGCAACCCAGCGTGGTCACCGCCGAATAAGCAAGACAAAGGATTGATGGCTCAGGCTCGCATGCGGGTTTGAGCCCTGGTTGTTGGCTCGTTGAACAATAAAAAACCCAGGGGCAAGGGGTGGGCGTACAACCGAACACGCGACAGTCTGGCGACGGGCTGTCTGAATAGTTTTGCCCGCGAGGGCAAGTTTCCATAAGCAATTTCGAGAGACGGATGAACATCACCACCTTAGCCAAACGCACGTGCCTGCTTCTTTCGCTGATCATCACCCCTGCCGCCTGGGCGGTGGAAATGGTGCCGGCTTCACCGCAACTGGCCGCCAAGGCCTGGGTGCTCATGGATGCCGCCAGCGGTAACGTGCTGGTGGAGAACAACGGTGACCAGCGCCTGCCCCCAGCCAGCCTCACCAAGCTGATGACTGCCTACATCGCGACCCTGGAAATCCGTCGCGGCCAGATCGGTGAAAACGATCCGGTCACCGTCAGCGAAAACGCCTGGCGTACCGGCGGTTCCCGGATGTTCATCAAGGTCGGCTCGCAGGTAACGGTCAGCGACCTGCTGCACGGCATCATCATCCAGTCCGGCAACGACGCCAGCGTGGCGCTGTCCGAGCACATCGCCGGCAGCGAAGACGCGTTCGCCGACATGATGAACAAAACCGTGGCCGACCTGGGCATGACCAACAGCCACTTCATGAACCCGACCGGCCTGCCGAACCCGGAGCACTACTCGTCGGCTCACGACATGGCGATCCTGGCCCGCGCGATCATTCGTGTCGACCCAGTGCACTACGCAATCTACTCCCAGAAAGAGTTCTTCTGGAACAACATCAAGCAGCCTAACCGCAACCTGTTGCTGTGGCGTGACAAGACCGTCGATGGTCTGAAAACCGGCCACACCGAAGAAGCCGGCTACTGCATGGTGTCGTCTGCTGTCCGTGACGGCCAGCGTCTGATTGCCGTGGTGTTCGGTACCAACAGCGAGCAGGCCCGTGCGGCCGAGACGCAGAAGCTGCTGACCTATGGCTTCCGTTTCTTCGAAACCCAGACCTTCTACCAGAAAGGCACCGAGCTGGCTCAAGCCCCTGTGTGGAAAGGCGCGACTCATCAAGTCAAGGCCGGCCTGGCTGAAGACCTGACCCTGACCATGCCAAAAGGCCAGCTCAAGAAGCTCGCTGCCAGCATGACCATGAACCCGCAATTGGTCGCACCGATCGCCAAGGGCGATGTCATCGGTAAGGTCGAAGTGAAACTGGACGACAAAGTGATCCACAGCGCCGACCTGATCGCTCTGGACGCCGTCGACGAAGGTGGTATCTTCCGACGCGTGTGGGATAGCATCCGTCTATTCTTCTACAGCTTGTTCAACTGATAGTGTGCACCTGCATGACCTCGCGCTGATCCGGCGCGGGGTTATGCCCGTCGCCACGGCTTACGCTTACGAGGCCGTTACGCCATGACCGATACCGAAGTAAAGGCGCCAAAGATCGAATTCCCGAACGTGGACTATCCCGTCAAGGTGATCAGCGATACGGGTGTGGGCAACAAAGACAAGATCATCGAGATCGTCAAGAAACACGCAACGATCAACCATGACCGTGTGGATGAGCGTCAAAGCACCAACGGCAAGTACACCACTATTCAGTTGCACATCGTGGCGACTGACCAGGACCAGCTCTACAACATCAATAGCGAACTGCGGGCTACCGGCTTCGTGCACATGGTGTTGTGATGTCACAGACCCTGGGCTTTCGCGAGCTCGGCCAAATGGCATACGAACCGGTGTGGCACGCCATGCAGCGGTTCACCAACGAGCGTGGCACCGAAGCCCCGGACGAGATCTGGCTGGTGGAACACCCGCCGGTGTTCACCCAGGGCCAGGCCGGCAAGGCCGAGCATTTGCTGCTGCCGGGAGAAATCCCGGTGGTGCAGGTCGACCGCGGCGGGCAGGTGACTTACCATGGCCCAGGCCAATTGGTGGCTTATCTGTTGCTGGACGTGCGCAGGCTGGGTTTTGGCGTGCGTGAGCTGGTCAGTCGCATGGAGTCATGCCTGATCGAGCTGCTGGGCAGCTACGGCGTGACCGCAGCCGCCAAGCCGGATGCACCGGGGGTATACGTAGATGGCGCGAAAATCGCCTCCCTGGGCCTGCGGATTCGCCACGGTTGTTCCTTTCATGGCCTGGCCCTGAACGTGGACATGGACCTGGCGCCGTTTCGACGGATCAATCCCTGTGGCTATGCCGGTTTGGCGATGACCCAGTTGAGCGATCACGCAACACCACTAGAATTTGCCGAGGTAAGTGCCCGGCTGCGCGCGCAGCTCGTCAAACACCTCGACTATGCTGAGCAGACGACCCTAACGGGCGGAATCGACTGATTATGACTACTGATGCAGTGCAAACCATGATCCCGACGCTGGATATCACCGAGCGTCCGGCCCCGCGTGCCAAGGTGGAAGCCGGCGTCAAGCTGCGCGGCGCCGAGAAGGTTGCACGCATCCCGGTGAAGATCATTCCGACCACCGAACTGCCGAAGAAACCTGACTGGATTCGCGTGCGCATCCCGGTTTCGCCGGAAGTCGACCGCATCAAGTCCCTGCTGCGCAAACACAAACTGCACAGCGTGTGCGAGGAAGCGTCCTGCCCGAACCTGGGCGAGTGCTTCTCCGGTGGCACCGCCACCTTCATGATCATGGGTGACATCTGCACCCGTCGTTGCCCGTTCTGCGACGTTGGCCACGGCCGGCCGAAGCCACTGGACGTCAACGAGCCGGAAAGCCTGG
Organism: Pseudomonas sp. ADAK13; assembly: GCF_012935715.1. Taxonomy (NCBI): domain Bacteria; kingdom Pseudomonadati; phylum Pseudomonadota; class Gammaproteobacteria; order Pseudomonadales; family Pseudomonadaceae; genus Pseudomonas; species Pseudomonas sp. ADAK13. The sequence continues at coordinate 1,316,877 of NZ_CP052860.1, read as the reverse complement.
CCATTGCCATCGCCGACCTGAAACTCAAGTACGTGGTGATCACCTCGGTTGACCGAGACGACCTGCGCGACGGCGGTGCCCAGCACTTTGCCGATTGCATCCGCGAGATCCGCAAGCTGTCGCCTAACGTGATGCTCGAAACCCTGGTCCCGGACTACCGTGGCCGCATGGACGTAGCACTGGAAATCACCGCTGCCGAGCCGCCGGATGTGTTCAACCACAACCTGGAAACCGTACCGCGCCTGTACAAGGCCGCGCGTCCGGGTTCGGACTACCAGTGGTCGCTGACCCTGCTGCAGAAATTCAAGCAGATGATGCCGCACATTCCGACCAAATCCGGCCTGATGCTGGGCCTGGGCGAAACCGACGAAGAAGTCATCGAAGTCATGAAGCGCATGCGTGAACACGACATCGACATGCTGACCCTCGGCCAGTACCTGCAGCCGTCCCGCAGCCACTTGCCGGTACAGCGCTTCGTGCACCCGGACGTGTTCGCCTGGTTTGCCGAAGAAGGCTACAAGATGGGCTTCAAGAACGTCGCTTCCGGCCCGCTGGTACGTTCCTCGTACCACGCCGACGAGCAGGCGAAACTGGTCAAGGCCAGTCTGGTGTCCTGATACCGACTGTGGGGGCGGGGTTTCCCGCTCCCACTGCTACACCCTCTTTTTCCGCATCCAGCGGCTGATTCCTCCTCTTCTGTTTGCAACCATTGCTGTTTAGAGTGCCTTGGGCAATCCACACGAGGAGAACCATGGATGACGACTCAATTGACCACTTGTGCGGTACCTGCGCTGCGCGCCGAAGGCGTGATCGGGCTGATTGCCCCTGCCGGGCCGGCCGAGCTGGATATCGACAAGGCCACGCAATGGATGCGTGCCCGGGGCTACACACTGCTGGTTTTCCCGGGTGTGGGGCAGCGTGATGGCTACCTGGCCGGCAGTGATGACGTACGCCTGAATGACCTGCACGCCGCATTCGCCGACCCGGCCATCGATGCGATTTTTTGCCTGCGGGGTGGCTACGGCACGCCGCGCCTGCTGGACCGCCTGGACTTTGACCTGCTGCGGGCCAACCCCAAGCCGTTTGTAGGCTACAGCGATATCACCGCGTTGCACCTGGCGATCAATCGTTATGCCGGTTTCGTCACCTTTCACGGGCCGATGTTCAAAGCCGACCTGTTGGGTGAAAAGCAACAGCCGACCGAATCTTCACTGTTCAGCATGCTGCGTGGCCAGGTGAAGGCGGGCAGCCAGCTGACCCACCCGGTGGCCTATCCATTGACCACCGTCGAGCCAGGCATCGCCTGCGGGCGGCTGCTGGGCGGCAATCTGTCGATGATCGCAGCGGTGATGGGCACGGCGTTCGAGATTGATGCCGAGGGCATCATTCTGTTTATCGAAGACATCAACGAGCCGCTGTACCGAATCGACCGGTTGCTCACCCATTTGCGCCTCGCGGGCAAGCTGGCTCAGGTAGCGGGTGTGGTGGTGGGGGATGTGGCGGGCGTTGATAGTGCTGCACTTGAACGACTGCTTAAGGAGACCTTCGAGCCACTGTGCATTCCTGTGCTGGCCGGCTGGCGCAGCGGGCATTGCAACCCGAACCTCACGTTGCCGATGGGCGCGAGGGTGCGGCTGGATGCGGGGGAGAAGCGGTTGGTGTTGGAGCAGGATGTGGTCTTTAAGGCCTGAAACTTCTGTTGCTTCTGAAGGCCTCATCGCAGGCAAGCCAGCTCCCACCTTCGATCGCGTTGTTAGTGATATACGCGCTCAAGGTGGGAGCTGGCTTGCCTGCGATGGCGGTAGCGGCCGCACAGTAATCTAGCGGCTCTGCAACGACTCCAGCAACTTCACCGTCGGATAACCATCCGCCGGCCAGCCCAGGGACTGCTGCGCAGCACGAATCGCCTTGCGGGTATTGGCGCCGATGATGCCGTCCGGGTTGCCCGCGTCGTAACCATTGGCGCTGAGCACCGTCTGCAAGTCAATCCGCTGTGAACGCGTCAATGGCAGCTCGTCTTTCGGCCAGCTCCCACGAATCATGCCTCCGCCCCCGAACCTTTCCGACAACAAGCCCACCGCCAGTGCGTAGGACGACGAGTTGTTGTACTTGAGGATCGCGCGGAAGTTATCCAGCACCAGGAACGCCGGGCCACGATAGCCGGCCGGCAGCAGCAGGGCTGCGGAAAGCTGGTCCACATTGGCCGGGACGCTGGCGCCAGGTGGCACCTGGATCCCCAGTTTCAACCACTCGCCAACGGTTTTGCGCACGCTGCCATCGGCCAGTGCGTAATCAAAATTCAACGGCAGTTGCTGCACCTCAAAGCCCCACGGCTGGCCTTTCTGCCAGCCGGAGCTTTGCAGGTAGTGCGCGGTGGAGGCGAGGGCATCGGCCGGGCTGTTCCAGATATCGCGGCGACCGTCACCGTCGAAGTCCACCGCGTGGGTGTTATAGGTGGTCGGGATGAACTGGGTCTGGCCCATGGCCCCGGCCCAGGAGCCTTTCATCTGGTCGGCGGCGATATCACCGTGCTGGATGATTTGCAGCGCCGCCAGCAGTTGCGCTTGAGCGAACGCCGGGCGACGGCCCTCATAGGCCAGGGTCGCCAGTGAGCGGATCACCGAGTTGTTGCCCTGAAACTGGCCGAAGTTACTCTCCATGCCCCACACCGAGACCAGTGCCTGGCGGTCGACGCCATAACGGTCCTCAATGCGTTGCAAAATGTCGGCGTATTTCACCAGCAGCGCCTGGCCATTGCGCACGCGCAGCGGCGACAGGGCGCCGTCGAGGTATTCCCAGACCGGGCGGGAGAACTCAGGCTGGCTGCGGTCGGCGCGGATCACCGCCATGTCGGGTACGACATTGGCAAACGCAGTGTCGAACACCTGTGGCGTGATACCGGCCTTCAAGGCTTCCACACGAAAGCCCGCCTGCCACTCGGCAAAGGTCTGGGTTGGCTGGATATCAAGATTGTCCACCGCCAATGGCGCAACGACGGCAGGCGCAGCTACCGGTGCAGTCTGGAGCGGGGGCAGGGGTTGGGCATCGGCGGCGGTAGGTTTTTCTGCGCAGGCGACTAACAGAATGAGGCTGGAGGCAGCGATCAGTTGGCGAAGGTGCCAACGACGGGAAAGACTAGAGGGCATGCACAGGTCCAGGGAATACGAATCAGGTACAGACCTTATCATGCCAGAGGGGCGCTTGCCTTCAGGCAGCCAGAAAGTAAGAAGCCTCCCAGCTATTAGACTGGAAGGCTTCGCGGCGGTAGCTGCCTTTGCCCTTGCCGGCGCGTTCCTGGCGACTGCGGAACAACGGCTGGGCGATGATGGATTTGGCCTTGTTGGGGCCATGCTTGGATGGCTTTTTGCTCATGATGGGTACTCTCTGGCGGGTTGATGATGCGGTGCGAATCATCGGCCGAAGTTTGGGTTCTGTCCAGCCCAACGACGCGTAGGACTATTCAGCAGGCAACGCCAGGCGCTGTCCTGACATCAAAAGTGACAAACGACTCAAGCTCATCCATGGTGATCCGGCGGCCTGGCCTTTGATCTGCGCGTCAATGCGCTGGGCTTCCAGCAGCAATTGCGCCCAGCGTTGCGCCGAGTGTCGTTGCAGGGCTTTGCTGATCAGCGGTTTGCGCTTGTCCCACACTGGTGGTCGCGCCTGGCTGAAGGCCTTGTCCAGCGGGATGCCCTGGCTGTATTGCAGGGCAATATTGGCCAGCAGGCGTAGTTCGCGCGCCAGGGCCCAGAGAATCACCGGTGGCTCGACGCCTTCACCGCGCAACCCTTCGAGCATGCGCAGGGCGTGAGCGGGTTCGCCGTTCAGGATCGCGTCCACCAGGCCAAACACGTCAAAGCGTGCGCTGTCAGCCACCGCGCCTTGTACGGTTTCGACGGTGATCTGGCCGCCTTCGGCCATCAGCTTGAGCTTTTCGATTTCCTGGGCCGCGGCCAACAGGTTGCCTTCCACTCGCGCTGCGATCAGCTCTACCGCGTCATGACTGGCGGTCAGCCCGGATTGGGATAGCCGCTGGCGAATCCACTGTGGCAATTGCCCGCTGTCCACTGGCCAGATCTGCATGAACTGGGTCTGAGCCCCTTCAACCAGCGCCTTGCCCCACTTGGTTTTCTGCGCGCTGCCATCGAGCTTGGGCAAGCTGATGAGCAACAGTGTGTCTTCAGCCGGGCGCGCACAGTATTCCATCAGTGCCGCCGCGCCCTTGTCACCCGGCTTGCCCGAAGGCAGCCGCAGTTCCAGCAGGCGTTTTTCGGCAAACAGCGACATGCTCGCCCCGGCTTGCAGCAGCGTACCCCAGTCGAAACTGGCGTCGGCGCTGAATACCTGGCGTTCATCGAAGCCCTGTTGACGAGCGGCCGTGCGGATCGCGTCCGCAGCCTCCTGGCACAGCAGCGGGTCATCACCGCTGACGATGTAGACGGGCGCGAGGCTGCCTTGCAGGTGCTTGGCGAGTTGGGCGGGGGCAAGTTTCATAGGCAGGGCGAACGGGGCGCCAGGGGCGCCCCGTCTGGCTTACTCAGCTGGGACTTCGACAGGCGATTGTTTCGGCTGGCTGTTTTCATACTCTTGCGCTGCTTTCAGCGCATCGGCATCTGCCTTGGCCTTGTTATCTGCCGTCTGCTGCAGTTGATCCAGTTTTTCAGGGGTGATCAGCTGCAGGCGCAGAAGCATGCGTTGCACCAGCTCACGACGCATTTCCTTGCGCACCTGGATGGTTTCGGAGTCCGAACCCACCAGGTTGTTGCCGTCGTGGCTCACGACTTTCTGTACCTGGATCTTGTCGCCCATCAACGGCAGGTGGTCGTGGCCCTGGATTTCGAAGAAGAGCGTGGTGCTCAGCTCGATGTCCGACGCACGCCCGGCACTGGCATAGCTGAGGTTGCGCTGCTCTTCTTTCTCATCCAGCAGGTTCAGTTTGTAAGCCGCGCCTGAATAGACTTTGACACCACTGCTTTCCAGGACCTGGCGCAGCTGTTGCACGGTCTCGCCGTAGGAGTTACGGGCGGTGACGTCCAGTTCCTTGATCGCCAGTTCGGTGTGGCCGGTGCCGCGCAGCTGGAAGCCGCAAGCGCTCAGTAGCACGGCAAGGCCCATAACCAGCAGATTGCGTTTGATCATTTTGATGCTCCCCTTGAAACCATGTGGGCCTTATCGAGGCCCTGGAGGTTTTGTTCGGCGCCAGGGTAATGCCCTGGCGCCCGATCCGATTAGCTAGCGACGATATTGACCAGTTTACCGGGCACTACGATCACTTTGCGGATCGTCAGGCCTTCGGTGAACCGCAGCACGTTCTCGTTGGTACGGGCGGCGGCTTCGACGTCTTCACGGCTGGCGCTGGCCGGCATGTCGATCTGGCCGCGCAGCTTGCCGTTGACCTGAATCACCAGTTGCAGCGTGTCCTGTACCAGGGCGCTGTCATCCTGTACCGGCCAGCCGGCATCGATGACTGCACCGCTGTGGCCCAAACGGCTCCACAGTTCGTGGCTGATGTGCGGCGTGATCGGAGCCAGCAGCAGGGTGACCGTTTCCAGGCCTTCCTGTACCAGTGCGCGGTCCTGTTCGGTGGCCTGCGGCGCTTTTTCCAGCACGTTCATCAGCGTCATCACTTGGGCAATGGCGGTGTTGAATTTGTGATTCTGGCCCACGTCCTGGCTGGCCTGGCGGATGGCCAGGTGGGTGCTGCGGCGAATGGCTTTTTGCTCATCGCTCAAGGTTGCCACGTCCAGTTTGCCCGGCAAGCCCTGGCTGACATGGGCGTGCGCCAGGCGCCAGACGCGCTTGAGGAAACGGTGCGAACCCTCTACGCCGGAGTCGGACCATTCCGCGCTCATGTCAGGCGGCGAGGCGAACATCATGAACAGGCGGCAGGTATCTGCGCCGAACTGGTCGATCATCGACTGTGGGTCGACGCCGTTGTTCTTCGACTTGGCCATCTTCTCGGTGCCGCCGATTTCCACCGGCAGGCCGTCGGAGATCAACTTGGCGCTGATCACCTTGGCCTTGCTGTCACGCACCAACTCGACGTCCGCCGGGTTGAACCAGGTGTAGGCGCCATTGGCTTCGCGACGGTAATAAGTCTCGGCAATCACCATGCCTTGGGTCAGCAGGTTCTTGAACGGCTCGTCGGAGCTCACCAGGCCTTCGTCACGCATCAGCTTGTGGAAGAAGCGCGCGTACAGCAGGTGAAGGATGGCGTGTTCGATACCGCCGATGTACTGGTCCACCGGCAGCCAGTGGTCGGCCGCGGATTTTTCCACCAGGCCGCCTTCATAGTGCGGCGAGGCGTAGCGGGCGTAGTACCACGAGGACTCCACGAACGTGTCCATGGTGTCGGTTTCACGCTTGGCCGGTGCGCCGCAGTTCGGGCAGGTGCACTCGTAGAATTCAGGCATGCGCGCCAAGGGCGAACCAGCGCCGTCCGGCACTACATCTTCCGGCAGTACGACGGGCAGTTGGTCTTCCGGCACCGGCACGTCACCGCAGGTTTCGCAGTGGATGATCGGGATCGGGCAGCCCCAGTAGCGCTGGCGGCTGATGCCCCAGTCACGCAGGCGGAACTGGGTGCGCGAGGCACCGAGGTTTTTCTTGATCAGGGCAACTTCGATAGCTTCGAACGCGCCTTCGAAATCCAGGCCGTCGAACTCGCCGGAATTGATCAGGGTGCCGTGTTCGTTGTACGCGTCCTGCCACGGAGCCGGGTTGGTGTCGCCCGAGCTGGTGCGCACGACGGACTTGATCGGCAGGTTGTATTTCACGGCGAATTCGAAGTCGCGCTCGTCATGCGCCGGCACAGCCATTACTGCGCCATCGCCGTAGTGCATCAGCACATAGTTGGCGACCCACACCGGCAGCTTCTCGCCGGTGAGCGGGTGCTCGACGAACAGCGAGGTCGGCAGGCCTTTTTTCTCTTGGGTGGCGACGTCGGCTTCGGCGACGCTGCCGCCTTTGCATTCGGCGATGAACGCCTGCAGCTCAGGGTTGTTCTGTGCGGCCTGGGTGGCCAGCGGGTGTTCGGCGGCCACGGCGACGTAGGTCGCGCCCATCAGGGTGTCCGGACGGGTGGTGAAGACTTTCAGTACGCCTTCTGCGCCGATGGAGTCGACGTTGTAGGGGAACTGCACTTCCATGCCACGGGACTTGCCGATCCAGTTGCGCTGCATGGTCTTGACCTGCTCGGGCCAGCCCGGCAAATCGTCGAGGCTCGACAAGAGTTCATCCGCGTAGGCGGTGATCTTGAAGTAGTACATCGGGATTTCGCGCTTTTCGATCAGCGCGCCGGAACGCCAGCCGCGGCCGTCGATCACTTGTTCGTTGGCCAGCACGGTCTGGTCCACCGGGTCCCAGTTGACGGTGCCGCTCTTTTTGTAGATCACGCCTTTTTCGAACAGGCGAGTGAACAGCCATTGTTCCCAGCGGTAGTAATCAGGCTTGCAGGTGGTCACCTCGCGGGACCAGTCCACCGCCAGGCCCAGGCTGCGCAGCTGGGTCTTCATGTAGGCGATGTTTTCGTAGGTCCACTTGGCGGGCGCTACGTTGTTCTTCATCGCGGCGTTTTCCGCCGGCATGCCGAAGGCGTCCCAACCCATGGGTTGCAGGACGTTCTTGCCCAGCATGCGCTGGTAGCGGGAGATTACGTCGCCGATGGTGTAGTTGCGCACATGCCCCATGTGTAGCTTGCCGCTGGGGTAAGGGAACATCGATAGGCAATAGAAAGTCTCCTTGCCTGGCTGTTCACTGACTTCAAAGGACTTTTGCTCATCCCAGAACGACTGGGCGGCATTTTCTATTTCACGGGGCTGATATTGTTCGTGCATGGCTACTTTTGAACTGAATAGGGGTGGCCTAATCCTCTTCGGTGCAACGTTCAGGTTGATCGACACCAAAAAGCGGCGCGTCCGTGCCCAAACCCTGCGGGAAGTGGAGTTACAGGAAGCGCCGTAGCATACATGACCCCACTCTATCGAGGGAAACCCTGATTGCGCCGCCAAGGCCGTTGGTCGCGGCGTCAGGCAGGCAGGGCCAGCAGGACTACGCTGTTTAGTGGGGAGTGAGTCTTATCTTCAATGAGGTGAGGGATGGTTGATTCGCAGCGAACTTTAACGAAACCGCAGGTGTACGAAGGACTGATCGACCGTTTGGGTCGAGCACTGGATGCAGCAAAAACCTCTGGCCGATTGTGTGATGAACGGCCTCTGGAGTTGGAACTGCGTGGCTTGAGCCAGGCAGAGCTGGAAGTGATCAGGGCGTATCTGGCGTTAAATGAGCATCGCGCGCCCCATGGCATGGCCTCCCCGCCAGCCCAGGAGTTTTCGCAGTCGGCCAAGGTGGTATGGCTCAAGGATTTATCGGCCGGTCGCAGCCCGGAAAAACTCCGGTCCGTGCGTTTCAAGTGAAGCACCGCGTTATCTGTAGCCTTCTCAGCGTATGTTCTTGTAAAGATTGTCGCTAAACCCCGTTACACCTTAGGCTTCGGGCATCTTTGGAGATGCCCGATGCCTATTCGTTATTTCATTAAACAATTGCTGTTGCCGCCCGGCATTCTGTTGCTGTTGCTGGCCCTTGCCTGGTGGTTTCGTCGCAGCCGTCCGCGCCTTGCGGCGGTGTGCTTTGCGCTGGGGTTCGGCGGGATGTGGTTGATGAGCCTGCCGGTGGTGGTGGAGTGGGGGGCAAAAGCACTTTCGACCGAACCGCCGTTGCCGCGTGACGAATGGGCGACCTTGGCGCAGCGGGCTGATGCCATCGTGGTATTGGGTTCCGGGCGTGAGCGCGGGGATCTGGCATGGGGCACTGATCAGCCGACCGGTATCGGCCTTGAGCGTCAGCGCTATGCCGCGCGACTGGCAAAAGCTTCAGGCTTGCCGGTGCTGACCACCGGTGGCTTGCACTACGGCACGCCGCCCAGCGAGGCGGAACTGATGGCGGTGTCGATGCAGGATGACTTCGGCGTGAGCGTGCGCTGGAAGGAAGAACGCAGCCGCACCACGTGGGAAAACGCACAGATGAGCGCCGAGATTCTGTTGCCGCAGGGCATCAAGCGGGTGGTGGTGGTCACTCACGCTGCGCACATGCCGCGCTCGCGCTGGAGCTTCGAAAAGGCCGGGTTCACGGTAGTGCCGGCGCCGGTGGGCTTTATGGGGATGGACAATGCCCGGCCACTGGGTGGCTGGATGCCAGAATTCAAGGCGATATGGCAAAGCGGACAGTTGCTGAATGAAGCGGTGGGGCAGGTGGGTTATCGGTTGTTTTACCGATAACCCACAGGCGCCATTCCTACACGGTCCTGGACATCCGCCCGGCCAGCAAGGTCCAGCCGAACAGGCCAAGGCACAGGATGATCAACGGCCACGACCGCCATTGCAGGTACGGCGTGAGGTTGTGCATCGGCACCACCTCGCCGTAGAGAATCCCGCGTTCAAACTGCGGGATCTGCGCGGTGATCTGCCCGTACGGGTTGATCAGGCCGGTGACGCCATTGTTGGTGGCGCGGATCATCCAGCGGCCGGCTTCCAGGGCGCGCATCTGGGCCATCTGCAAATGCTGCAGCGGGCCGATGGAGCGGCCGAACCAGGTGTCATTGCTGATGGTCAGCAACAAATCGCTGCGGGCCGACAGGCCGGCGGCGAATTCCGGGTACACCACTTCATAGCAAATGAACGGCGCAATCTGATAGCCCTTGGCCTGCAACAGTGCCTGGTCGGCCGGGCCGCGGGCAAAGTCCGACATTGGCAGGTCAAAGAACGCGATCAAACCGCGCAACATGTCCTGCAACGGTACGTACTCGCCAAACGGCACCAGCTTTTGCTTCAGGTAGGTGCCGTCGCCTTCACCCACCACAGTGATGCCATTGAAGAAGCGCTTGTGGTGGTGCACTTCCTGGCGGATCGGCACGCCGGTGATCAGCGCGGTGTGCCGGTCAGCGGCGAACTTGCCCATCATGCCCAGGTAGCCTTCGACGGACTCCTTGAGTACGGGCACGGCGGTTTCCGGCCACACCAGCAGGTCGACGGGCTTGGAGGTAAAACTCATGTCGCGGTATAGCGCGAGCTGCGCATTGAGCTGCTCGGGGTCCCATTTCATGCTTTGTTCGACGTTGCCCTGGACGGCGGCCACGGTCAGCGGCGCGCCAGCCGGGGTGGTCCAGGCGTGATGCTTGAGTGCCAGGCCGATAGCCCATGGCGCCACCAACAGCAGCAAGCCGGCACCGATGAACAGGTTGCGCTTGCCTGCCAGCAAACGTGGCAGGTTGAAGATCAATGCGGCAGTCAGCGCCAAGGCAAAGGAAATCAGCCACATGCCACCCAGTGGCGCGAGGCCGGTGAGGGGGCCGTCGAGTTGGCTGTAACCGGAATAAAGCCATGGAAAGCCGGTGAGGAACCAGCCGCGAAACGCTTCCTGGCCCACCCACAAGGCCGCAAAGGCCAGTGCATCGGCCAATGGCGCTTCGTTGCGGCGCAGCCAGCGCGCCCAGAGCCAGGCGGGCAGGGCAAAGAACCAGGCAATTGCCGCGGTAAACGCCAGCATCAGCATGCCCGCCAGCAGTACCGAAGCGCCGCCGAAATGGTGGATGCTGTAATAGATCCAGCTGGTGCCGGCGCCAAACAGGCCGAAGCCGAAACACCAGCCGCGCCACAAGGCCTGGCGCGGTGTCAGCTCACGCAGTCCCGCATAAAAGAAACCGACCGCCACCAGCGCAAACGGCCAGAGATCGAACGGCGCCAGCGCCAGGGTGGTGATGGCACCGGCCACCACGGCCAGCAGGTTACCGGGCCAGCCGGGTGCAATCATACGGCGCATGTAGGGGTGGGTCATCAGCTATTTCCTGTGTCGCGCCGGCCCGCTGTGGCGCAGGGCAAGGCGCGAGGAGTGTGGTTTGGTTTTTCCAAATGAACGACGAGTAACGCAGCCCTGCGCCACAGCGGGTCGGCCCTTCGGGTTGCCCCTGAGAGCCGGCCATGCTGCGTTGCAGGCCTTGGAAAGGGAACGCCATTCCCTGCGGCCTGCGCCTTGCCTGGCCGGCTCTCAGGGGCAACGCGACACAGGAAATAGCTGATGACCCACCCCTTCCTTAGCGGGCAATAGGTGTCAGGCGGATCAGATGGATCCTACGGCTATCAGCATTCAGGATGCGGAAGCGATAGGCACCGATCTCGGTGGTCTCGTTACGTTTTGGCAGATGCCCGAACGCACTCATCACCAGGCCGCCGACGGTGTCGAATTCGTCGTCGGAGAACTCGCTGTCAAAGAACTCGTTGAAGTTCTCGATCGGCGTCAGGGCCTTGACCAGGAAGTCACCGCTGGGCAGCGGCTTGATATAGCTGTCTTCTTCGACATCGTGTTCGTCCTCGATGTCGCCGACGATCTGTTCCAGCACGTCTTCGATGGTCACCAGGCCGGCCACGCCGCCGTATTCGTCAATCACGATGGCCATGTGATTGTGGTTCGCACGAAATTCGCGCAGCAGCACATTCAGGCGCTTGGATTCGGGGACGAAGGTGGCAGGACGCAACAGGTCCTTGATGTTGAAGCTGTCGCCGTTCTCCTTGAGGATCAGCGGCAGCAGGTCCTTGGCCAGCAGGACGCCCATGACGTCGTCATGGCTTTCGCCGATCACCGGGTAGCGCGAGTGCGCGGAGTCGATGACGGCCGGGAGGAACTCCCGAGGGGTCTGGGTCGCCTTGATGCTGACCATCTGCGAGCGCGGAACCATGATGTCCCGTACTTGCAGGTCAGCCACCTGGATGGCGCCTTCGACGATGGCCAGCGCTTCGCTGTCCAGCAACTTGTTCTGATGTGCCTCGCGCAGCAGCTCCAACAGCTCCTGGCGGTTTTTCGGCTCGTGGGCAAAGGCCTGGGTGAGTTTCCCCAGCCATGACTTTTGCCCGTTGCTCGATCGGTCTTCGCTCATAGCGATTACTCTAAATCCTTTATTGTTTCAGTTAGGTGTAGTTGCAATTTCGTCGTCTGCATACGGGTCACGATGACCCAGTTCTGCAAGCAACGTTCGTTCCAGTGCTTCCATTTCTTCGGCTTCGTCATCGTCTATATGGTCGTAACCCAAGAGATGCAAGCAGCCGTGGATGACCAGATGGGCCCAATGGGCTTCAAGTTCCTTGCCTTGTTCCTTTGCTTCACGCTCGACCACTTCGACGCAGATAACAAGATCCCCCAGCAACGGGATATCCAGCAGCTCATCGGGTACGTCGGCGGGAAACGACAGCACGTTGGTCGCGTAGTCTTTTTGTCGCCAGGTGTGATTCAGTTCACGGCCTTCGGGCTCGTCCACCAGGCGAATGGTCAGTTCCGAGTCGGCGGTGCGCTGGCGCAGGGCCAGGGTGCACCATTGGCGGAACTGTTCTTCGCTGGGGGCGGGCGCTTCAGTGGCCAGTTGCAGGTCAAGCTCAAGCATCGCGGCGAGTGTCCTTGGCCGGTTGGTCGTCGCGGTGGTCGAAGCGCTCGTAGGCTTCGACAATGCGCTGCACCAACGGGTGACGTACCACGTCTTTGGGCATGAAGTGGGTGAAGCTGATCCCCGGCACGTCCTTGAGCACCTCGATCACCTGGGCCAGGCCCGATTTGGTGCCTTTGGGCAGGTCGACCTGGGTGACGTCGCCGGTGATCACGGCGGTGGAGCCGAAACCGATCCGGGTGAGGAACATTTTCATCTGCTCGACGGTGGTGTTCTGGCTTTCGTCGAGGATGATGAAGCTGTTGTTCAGCGTACGACCGCGCATGTAGGCCAGCGGGGCGATTTCGATCACCTGGCGCTCGATCAGCTTGGCCACGTATTCGAAGCCGAGCATCTCGTAGAGCGCGTCGTAGAGCGGGCGCAGGTACGGGTCGATCTTCTGGGCCAGGTCGCCGGGCAGAAAGCCCAGTTTCTCGCCGGCTTCCACCGCCGGGCGCACCAGCAGGATGCGTCGCACCTGCTCGCGCTCCAGAGCGTCGACTGCGCAAGCCACGGCCAGGTAGGTCTTGCCGGTACCGGCCGGACCGATGCCGAAGTTGATGTCGTTGCCCAGAATCTCTTTGACGTAGCGCTGCTGATTCAAGCCGCGAGGGCGAATCATGCCTTTCTTGGTGCGCAGGGCCACGCTGGCTTCGGCCACCGGGTTATTGGCCAGGTCTTGCACCGCGGATTCCTGCAGGTACAGGTGCACCGTTTCCGGCGACAGCTCGCTACCTTTGGTTTCCCGGTAGAGGCGGCGCAGAAGGTTTTCTGCCGAGGTGGTGTGTTGGGGTTCACCAATAAGCTCGAATTGATTGCCGCGGTTGCGGATCTCGATGCTCAGGCGTTGCTCGATCAGGCGCAGATGCTCGTCGAACTGTCCGCACAGATTGGCGAAACGGCGAGCCTCAAAGGGCTCGAGGAGAAAACGATGTGGTTCTATGGGTGCGTTCAAGGTCGCTTTTAGCCGCCCTGGGGCAATTAAGATGAAATCAAGGATAACGCCAGCAGGCTGCGTGCGAAAGCACTTATATATCCCGGACCCGCTCTCAAGAACAAAGGCGATCCAGTGTGGGAGCTGGCTTGCCTGCGATGAGGCCGGCACGTCCAAAAGAGAGGCTGCCTGTTATATCGCTATCGCAGGCAAGCCAGCTCCCACATTTGATCTTCATTTGCCTTGAAAACCGGGCTCTCAGTTAACCAGCGAGCCGCGCAGCGAGTGCGGTTGCGCCGCGTCGATGTGCACGTCGGCGAACTGCCCGATCAGCGTCGGATTATCGCAACGGAAGTTGACGATCCGGTTGTTCTCGGTCCGGCCCTGCAATTCGCCAGGGTCCTTTTTCGAGTAGTCGGTGACCAGGATGCGCTGGGTCGAACCCACCATCTGTCGGCTGATCTCGAAACCCTGCTGGTTGAGGCGGTGTTGCAGGGCGTTCAAACGCTCCTTCTTCAACGCTTCCGGGGTTTCGTCGAGCAGGTCGGCGGCCGGGGTGCCCGGGCGCTGGCTGTAGACGAAGGAGTAGGAGAAGTCGAAACCGACGTCTTCAATCAGCTTCATGGTCTGCTGGAAATCTTTCTCGGTTTCGCCGGGGAAGCCGACGATAAAGTCCGAACTGATGCAAATCCCCGGCACTGCTGCACGCAATTTGCGCAGTTTGGATTTGTATTCCAGGGCGGTGTGGTTGCGCTTCATGGCCGACAGAATGCGGTCCGAGCCCGATTGCACTGGCAGATGCAGGTGTTTGACCAGCTCCGGCACTTCGGCGTGGGCCTGGATCAGGCTGTCGGAGAACTCCAACGGGTGCGAGGTGGTGTAGCGGATCCGCTCGATCCCGTCGACGGCAGCCACCACGCGGATCAGCTCCGCGAGGTCAGCCAGGCGCCCGTCGTGGGTCTGGCCGCGATAACCGTTGACGTTCTGCCCCAGCAGGGTCACTTCGCGCACGCCGTTCTCGGCCAGGTGAATGATCTCCGCCAGCACGTCGTCGAACGGGCGGCTGACTTCTTCGCCGCGAGTGTATGGCACCACGCAGAAGGTGCAGTACTTGCTGCAACCTTCCATCACCGACACATACGCGCTCGGGCCGTCGATGCGCGGCTCGGGCAGGTGGTCGAATTTTTCGATTTCCGGGAACGAGACGTCGACTTGCGGCAGCTTGGTGATGCGGGCGGCGTCGATCATTTCCGGCAGGCGGTGCAGGGTTTGCGGGCCGAAGACCACGTCGACATACGGTGCGCGGTCGCGGATGGCGGCGCCTTCCTGGCTGGCCACGCAACCGCCGACGGCGATCACCATGTCCGGGTTGGCCAGTTTCAGCTCGCGCCAGCGGCCCAGTTGCGAGTAGACCCGGTCCTGGGCCCGCTCGCGGATCGAGCAGGTATTGAGCAGGATCACGTCGGCATCTTCAGCGCGGGCGGTGACTTCCAGGGCCTGATGTTCACCCAGCAGATCGACCATGCGCGAGCTGTCGTACTCGTTCATCTGGCAACCGTGGGTTTCGATGTAAAGCTTCTTGGCCATGGGGGATCGTCAACTGGTGGTAAAGAACCGCGCATTATAGGGGGCATGCCGATAGGTTCCTAGCACTGTGCATCGGACGCCATGCTATAGTTCGCGCCCTCTTTTATATCCCCCGATGTGTTACCCGCCCACCATGACCAAACGTGAAGCTCCAATCTACAAGGTGATTTTCCTTAACCAGGGCCAGGTGTTCGAAATGTACGCCAAGCAGATCTATCAAAGTGATCTGTGGGGCTTCCTGGAAGTGGAAGAGTTCGTCTTTGGCGAGCGCACACAGCTGGTCGTCGACCCGGGCGAGGAAAAACTCAAGGCTCAGTTCGAAGGCGTGGTGCGCAGTTTTGTGCCGATGCATTCGATTGTGCGCATCGATGAAGTCGAGCGCCTGGGGACGCCGAAAATCAGCGAGGCCCGGGGCATGAGCAACGTCATGCCGTTTCCGATGCCGATGCCAGAGAAGTAAGACCGTGAATGTTCCCATGCCAGGCATGGGAGCAATTCCTCAGCGTGAAGGATCCGGCAGTGGCGAGAATGGCGAGCTGCCATCTGCACTCTGCAGTTCCTGCAGGTAGTTGCGGAAAATCTGCCCCAGTACCTGGGTCGCTACTTCCAGTTCGTCGCGCTGCATGTGCTCGGCCACTTCGTCGGCCGTGTCCAGCGCATCTTCGGCGCCATTGACCGCCGCCATTTTCAGCACGATATACGCCTGAACGTTATTGGCCGGTACGCCTTCGCCATGGAAAAACATGGTGCCGAGCTGGAATTGCGCCTGAGCGTGGCCTTGCAACGAGGCTTTCTCGAAGTAGTTCAAGGCTTTGTTGAGGTCGCGTGCGGGGTTTTTACTGTCGTAGAAGTACTCGCCCAACTCGTATTGCGCCTGCGCATCCCCGGCATCGGCCTGTTTCTGGCACGCGCTCAGGGCTTCGGCCTGGCTTTCTGGCTGGGTATTGAGGGTGCAACGACCCATCGCTGGGATTAACAACGAGTTGCCGCCTGCCTGGGCAAACGCCAGCAGCGGCTGAAGGAGCAACAGGCAGCCCAGAACCAGGGTGCGGCCGGTGCGTTTCATGGGAATCGACTTACCTCTGACGGGGCGCGGGACCCACGGGGGGATCCAATAAGCGCGCATTATGAAATAAGCAGGCACCTGCTTACAAAGTCTTTACTCGTTTTTCTGCTGCGTGGGCAAGTTATCTGCCGGATTGCAGGTAAATTCTCGAAAAAAGACGGAAATATCTGTAAGCAAAGTAGCAAATCTGACGCCGCCAGGGGCGACGTCAGGTTTTTGAGGCGCTTATTTCAAGGCGGCAAAGGCGCGTTCAGCGGCATCGAGTGTCAGTTTCAGCTCGGCATCACCATGGGCAATCGAGGTGAAACCGGCTTCAAAGGCGCTCGGTGCCAGGTACACGCCACCTTCCAGCATCAGGTGGAAGAAGCGCTTGAACAGATCGGCATCGCTACCCATCACGTCGTCGAAGGTGACGATGTCGTCGGCGCCGCTGAAGTACAGGCCGAACATGCCGCCCGCTTGGGTGGTCACGAACGGAATGCCAGCCGCGTCGGCACGCTGTTGCAGGCCGTCCAGCAGGCGGGTGGTGTAGTCGGTCAGTTCGGCGTGGAAGCCCGGGCGGCTGATCAGGCGCAGGGTGGTCAGGCCGGCGGCCATGGCCAGCGGGTTACCCGAGAGCGTGCCCGCCTGGTACACCGGGCCCAGTGGCGCGATGTGTTGCATGATTTCACGCTTGCCGCCGAAGCAGCCCACCGGCATGCCGCCACCGATGATTTTGCCGAAGGTGCTCAGGTCGGGCGTCACGCCGTAGTACGCCTGGGCGCCGCCGAGGGCAACGCGGAAACCGGTCATCACTTCATCAAAAATCAATACCACGCCGTGCTTGTCGCACTGTTCGCGCAGGCCTTCCAGAAAGCCCGGTGCCGGCGGCACGCAGTTCATGTTGCCGGCCACTGGCTCGACGATGATGCAGGCCACTTCCTGGCCGACTTCGCTGAGCATCTGCTCGACGGCGGCGATGTCGTTGAACGGCAGGGTCAGGGTGTGTTTGGCAAACGCGGCCGGCACCCCGGCGGAGCTCGGTACGCCCTGGGTCAGTGCGCCGGAACCGGCCTTGACCAGCAGGCTGTCGGAGTGGCCGTGGTAGCAGCCTTCGAACTTGATGATGCTGTCGCGGCCGGTGAAACCACGGGCCAGGCGAATCGCACTCATGGTGGCTTCGGTGCCGGAGCTGACCATCCGCACCATCTCCATGGACGGCACGATGGAGCAGACCAGATCAGCCATCTCGGTTTCCATGGCGGTGGGTGCGCCATAGGACAGGCCGTGTTGCAGTTGCTGGCGTACTGCATCCAGCACGTCCGGGTGGCTGTGGCCGAGGATCATCGGGCCCCACGAACCCACGTAGTCGACGTAGCGCTTGTCATCTTCGTCGGTGACGTAGGCGCCTTCGGCATGTTTGAAGAACAACGGGGTGCCGCCAACGCTCTTGAACGCTCGCACGGGGGAGTTCACACCGCCGGGGATGTGTTTCTGGGCATTGGCAAACAGGGTTTCGGAACGGGACATGATCGTGTTCTCTGAATTCAAGATTTTAGAAGATCGTTAAAGGCGCGGGCGCGGCGGGTGACTTCCTGAGTGCTGTCGGCACCAAACAGGCCGTGCACCACCGCCAGCAGGTCGGCACCGTGGGCCACCAGTGGTTCGGCGTTTTCCAAGGTGATGCCGCCAATCACGCAGATCGGCAGGTGCAACCGCGCGCGGGCCTGGGCCAGCAGTTCAACGGTGGCCGCCGGGGCGCCGGGCTTGGTGTTGGAGTTGAAGAAGCGGCCGAAGGCGACGTAACTGGCGCCCTCTTTGGCGGCCTGCTCGGCCAGCTCGATCTGGCTGTGGCAGGTGGAACCGATGATCGCCTTGGAGCCCAGCAGCGCACGAGCCGGGGTCAGCGGGCCGTCGGTCTGGCCCAGGTGTACGCCGACGCCGAGGCGCGCGGCCAGTTCGGCGTCATCGTTGATGATCAGCTGTGTCTTGTAGCGCGAGCACAGCTCACGCAGTTTTTCGGCTTCCCGCAGGCGGCGCGCTTCGTCGCTGCTTTTATCGCGGTATTGCAACAGGGTCACGCCACCGTCCAACGCCGCTTCGACGTAGGCCAGGAACTTGCCGGCCAACAGTTGGCTGTCGGTAATGGCATAAAGGCCACGTAGTTTCATCGGACAGGCCTCTTGGTATTACGAGCAGAAATCCAACGGCAGACGACGAGGCACGAATTGCCCCTGGCCGAGTTGTTCAGCGTCACGCAGGGTGCGCCAAGTGTAGTTGAGGGCTGATTGCACCGCGCTCACCAAACCTTCGCCCTGTGCCAGCCGACCGGCCAGCGCGCTGGCCAGGGTGCAGCCGGAACCGTGATAACTGCCGGGCAGGCGCTGGCAGGTAAAGGTCTGGTGCGTGCCGTCGCGGCTGTAGAGGCGGTTGTGCACTTCGTGCTCGTCGCCATGGCCGCCGGTGATCAGCAGGTGCTTGATGAACGGCAGCAGCCTGGCGGCGCACTCGTCCGCCGTGCCCTCGGGCAGTTCAGCGAGGATGCGCGCTTCGGGCAGGTTTGGCGTGGCGATCAGCGACAGCGGCAACAGCCGTTCGCGCATGGCATAGCCGACTTCGTCCTTGCCCAGGCTGCCGCCGCCACCGGCGCGCAGCACCGGGTCGCAGACCACCGGCAAATGCGGGTGCGCCTGGAGCAGTTCGACCACAGTGTCGACCATCTCCAGGGAACCGAGCATGCCCAGCTTCACCGCCGCGACGTCGGAGTCGCCGAGCACGGCGTTGGCCTGGGCCAGCACCCACTCGCGGTCCAGCACGCGGAAATCGCTGACGTTGACGGTGTTCTGCACGGTCAACGCGGTGACGGCCGGGGCCGCATGACAACCCTGGGCGAGCAGGGCTTCGATATCTGCCTGCAAGCCGGCGCCACCACTGGGATCATGGCCGGAGAGACAGAGGACAACGGGGCGAGAGCTGTAGATATTCATGGTGCGCGAGCTTACCACCAAACGCTTTTTGGGTGGCTGTCGGGCGATGGTTGAATTTTTAGCGGAGGAGTCGGACGAAATGGCTGTTTGCTATCACGCGAAAATACAGGTCAAATACTCTGTAATGCCCGTTCTAGAGCCTTTCAAAAAATTATTTCAATGGTGTCTTTTGGCCTGTAATGGCTATGCTAGAGTGGATCCAAACCAATAACTGTATCGCCGGTATACGTCTGCTCAAAAGGAATGGAGGCTTTTGACATAACCGGACAGGTCACGCTGGGGCTCTATGCGCTATTTGCTGATGTTACTGTTGAGCGGGCTGCCGATGCTGGCCGGCGCAGTCGAGTTCAACGAGACCACCACGCGGTTGCCCCTGGGCCAAGTGATGCAAGTGCTTGAAGACCCAAGTGGCGCCCTGACCATTGGCGATATCAGCTCGCCAGTCCTCGCCAGTCGCTTCAAGACCCATGACAAAGCCACCCTGAATGCCGGCTATTCGCGCTCGGTGTTCTGGCTCAAGCTCGACCTGCATTACCGTCCGACAATTCTGGATGTCTCGCGCCACTGGCTGCTGGAACTGGCGTATCCGCCGCTCAACCAACTGGAACTCTACGAGCCCGACAGCGTCGGCAACTATCGACTGGTCTCGCGCACCGGCAGTAGCCTGCCGTTTTCCAGCCGTGAAATTCGCCAGAGTAACTACCTGTTCAAGCTCGACTTCGCGCCGGACCAACGGGAAACCCTGTACCTGCGCCTGCAAAGCCAGGGCTCGATCCAGGCACCGCTGACCCTCTGGTCTACCACCGCGTACCTCGAAGAACAGCCGCTGCGCCTGTACGTGCTGGGCGTGATCTACGGCGTGCTGCTCGGCATGCTGGTCTACAACCTGTTCATCTACCTGAGCGTGCGCGACACCAGCTACCTCTATTACATCCTCTACATTGCTTCGTTCGGCCTGTATCAACTGTCGGTCAATGGCGTGGCCGTGCAGTACTTCTGGCCTGATAACCCGTGGTGGGCGAATGCGGCGGTGCCGTTCCTGATCGGTTCGGCGGCGCTGTTCGGCAGCCTGTTTGCCCGCAGCTTCCTGCACACCGCGCTTTACAGTCGCTGGATCAATCGGCTGTTACTGGCGCTGGCGGTCAGCGGTGCGGCGGTGATGGTGCTGGCGCTGTTCACCAGTTATGCATTGGCCCTGCGCCTGGCCACCGGTTTGGCGCTGGTGTTCACCGTGACTATCTTCGTCGCGGCCATCAAGGCCTGGTACTGCGGCCAGAGGATGGCGCGTTACTTCATCATTGCCTGGACCGCGTTCCTGCTGGGCGGGGTGGTCAATACGATGATGGTGCTGGGCTACCTGCCCAATGTGTTCCTCACGATGTACGCCAGCCAGATCGGCTCGGCACTCGAAGTAGCCTTGCTGTCCCTGGCACTGGCCGACCGCATCAACTCGATGCGTGAGCAGCAGGCGCAAATCCTGTTTGATGCCAGCCAGAAACTCGAAGTGCTCAACACCCAACTGGCCCACAGCAACCAGCTCAAGGATGAATTCCTCGCCACCTTGACCCACGAACTGCGCACGCCGATGAACGGCGTGATCGGCTCCCTGGAGTTGATGCAGACCGAGCCGCTGCAAGGCGACCTCGCCCAGTATCACCAAACTGCCGCCGGCTCGGCCCGCGAGATGATGCGCATGGTCAACGGCATCCTGACCCTCACCGAACTGCAGGCCGGGCGCCTCAGCCCGCAACCCGAGGTGTTCAGCCTGCGTGGCGTGCTCGACACCTTGCGCCAGCAGTTCGCGACCAGCGCCCAGAGTAAGGGCCTGGAGTTTTCGATCGACCTGGCGGATGAGCTGCCGGACCGCATCAACGCTGATCCCGGCAAGTTGGCGCAATGCCTGGATTGCCTGTTGGACAACGCCTTCAAGTTCACCCACGAAGGTTCGGTGCGGGTGCGGGTAGTCGGCGTGCCCCAGGCTGACGGGACGTTGCGCCTGACCTTTATCGTGACCGACACCGGCATCGGGTTCGCTTACCTCGATGAAGCGACCCTTTACCAGCGCTTCTTCCAGCTTGATGGCTCGACCACGCGTCGGTACGGCGGCATGGGCATCGGCCTGGCAATCTGCCGGCAATTGATCGAATTGCTCGGTGGGCGCCTCACCCACAATTCCGAGCCGCGGCGTGGCAGCCGCTTCCAGCTGGAACTGGCTGTCAGCCCGGTGCAACCCGAGCCAGCGCCAGTGCGGCGAGTACCGCAGCCACAACGCAGCCCTCAGGAGTGCGCAGTGTTGCTGGTAGACGACAACAGCGTGGCCCAACTGGTGGTGCGCGGCATGTTGCTCAAGCTCGGTTACCGCGTGAAAACCGTCGACAACGGGCCGGCCGCCCTGGCGCTGTTGCAGAGTGAAACCTTCGATGCAGTGTTGCTGGATGTGCCGGAGGGCGGGTTCTCTCTGTGCTGTCAGATTCGTGCGTTGCCCGGCTGTGGCGAACTGCCAGTGATCGCCTTGAGCACCTCGCAGCATGCGCCGGAACGCGAGAGCTGCCACGGCGTGGGTATCACCGATCGAGTGACCAAACCGGTACGCTTCGAAGCCTTGCAGTTGGTGCTGCAACTGCGGTTGCTGCATCAGGTCGAGGGCGAAAGCGCCGCGAATTAGGCGTGTATGCCACTTTTTTAAGCCAGGTGACGGTGCTTAACTGAAATTCAGGCCTCAATGAACGTGGCCTTTTTTCAGGAGGCCCGTCATGAACCTGCACCCGTTCGCCGAAACCCACGACGTCACCAACCAGCCACCGTCCCTGGACGGCACCAACCTGTACCGTATCGATTTGCCCCTGCAAGACTGGTCCCGGCGTTTTGGCGCCGGCTGGGCCGAGCAGCGCATCGATACCTATGGTGCGCTGGCGGGCGGGCCTCTGATGGAGGCCGGTTTTTTGGCCAACCAGAACAAGCCGGTGTTCAACAGCCACGACCGGTTTGGTCATCGCATCGACCTGGTGGAGTTTCATCCGGCGTACCACGAACTGATGCGCACCGCCGTCGAACATGGCCTGCCGTCGTTGCCGTGGGCTCATCCGCAAACCGGCGCCCACGTGGCCCGCGCCGCGATGACCTACCTGCACAGCCAGGCCGAAGCCGGCACCGGCTGCCCGCTGACCATGACCTTCGCCTGCGTCCCGGCCCTGCGCTTGCAGCCGGACCTGGCTGATACCTGGCTGCCGAAAATCCTCGCCACCGAATATGACCCACGCAACGTCGGCATTGCCCACAAGGCCGGCGCGACCATCGGCATGGCCATGACCGAGAAACAGGGCGGCACCGACGTGCGCGCCAATACCACCCGCGCTTACCCGGTGGGCGCCGGCGGCCCGGGCCAGGCGTATGAACTGGTGGGGCACAAGTGGTTCTGCTCGGCGCCGATGTGCGACGCCTTTCTCACCCTGGCGCAGACTGACAAGGGCCTGACCTGTTTCCTGCTGCCCCGGCACCGCCCGGACGACACCCGCAACGAGTTCTACATCCAGCGCCTGAAAAACAAACTCGGCAATTGCTCCAACGCCTCCAGCGAAGTGGAGTTTCGCGGTGCGCTGGCCTGGATGATCGGCGAAGAAGGGCGCGGCGTACCGACCATTATCGAGATGGTGGCCATGACCCGTTTCGATTGCATGGTCGGCTCCAGTGCCCTGATGCGCCAGGCGCTGACCCAGGCCAGCCATCATTGCGCCCATCGCCTGGTGGGTGGCCGGGTGCTCAGCGAGCAACCGCTGATGCAAAACGTGCTGGCCGACCTGGCGCTGGAAAGCGAGGCGTCCCTGGCCTTGAGCATGCGCATGGGCCGCGCGCTGGACCATCTGGATAACGAGCAAGAGGCCAAATTCGCCCGGTTGGTAACGGCGGTGGGCAAATATTGGATCTGCAAACGTGCCCCGGCGATGATCAACGAAGCTGCCGAGTGCATGGGCGGCGCCGGGTATGTGGAGGACAGCATTTTGCCGCGTCTGTACCGTGAGGCGCCGGTCAACTCGACGTGGGAAGGTTCCGGCAACGTGCAGTGCCTGGATGTGCTGCGGGCGCTGTCGAAAGAGCCGGGCGTGTTGGAGGCATTGTTTGTCGAGTTGGGGGATGGCCATGGTCACCAGCACCTGGCACGGCACATCGAACAGCTGAAGTCGGCGTTCATGGACACCCAGGACATCCAGTACCGTGCCCGGCAACTTACCGAAGACATTGCGGTGGCGTTGCAGGCCAAGCTGTTGCTGGAGGCAGGCAATGCCAGTGTGAGTGATGGCTTTATCGCCAGCCGGCTGGGTGAGTCGTCGGGCCGGGTGTATGGCACCTTGCCGCGTGGTGTGGATGTGGAGGCCATTGTCGCCCGGTCGACACCCCAAGGTTTCTGAAGGAGGTTCCCGTCTGCCAGGGATACAGGCAAGATGAAGGCCTGCAAGTCAGAACACAGGATGCTTACCGTGACCGAAGCTTTTGTTGTCGTTCAAACCGCCGAAGAAGCCGTGGATCGGCTGGCGGCTCTCCATGAGCGTGCTACCGGCGCGCTCAATCAAGCCCTCAAGCGCTACCTCAAAGACCGCGTCGAACCCGATGCCGAACAACGTGCGCTGTTTCGCTACCCGGAACTTCGCCTGACCTACCTGGTGCAGGGCGAAGTCCCTCAGACCACCCGGGCATATGCCAAGGTCCAGTTGCCGGGGACCTACAGCGTCACCGTCACCCATCCGTCAGCCTTCCGCAAATACCTGCTGGAGCAACTAGTGCCGTTGATGCACGACTTCACCGTGACGGTAGAGGTGGGCGTCAGCCAGCAGAACATTCCCTACCCGTACGTGGTGGAGCAGGGCGACGAACTTGCCGGCTCCGGCGTGACCGCCGCCACGCTGGCGCGGGTGTTCCCGAGTACCGACCTGTCCGCTGCCACCGATGGCATTGCCGATGGTCTCTACGATTGGGAAAACACCGACCCACTGCCATTGGCGTTGTTCGACGCCGCCCGCGTCGACTTCTCCCTGCGCCGCCTGGTGCACTACACCGGCAGCGACTGGCGCCATGTGCAGCCGTGGATTTTGCTGACCAACTACCACCGCTACGTTGACCAGTTCATCGTGCACGGCCTGGAACAGCTGCGCAGTGACCCGCGCTTTATCCGCATGGTGCTGCCGGGCAACGTGATCATCGACAAGAGCATGGACCACGGCGAAGCGTCTGCCATTGCTGCGGGCGTGGTCTGGCACCGTTACCAGATGCCTGCCTACCACTTGCAAGCCAGCGATGGCCACGGTGTGACCCTGGTGAACATTGGCGTCGGCCCGTCCAACGCCAAGAACATCACCGATCACCTGGCGGTGTTGCGCCCGCATTGCTGGTTGATGATTGGCCACTGCGGCGGCCTGCGCCAGTCCCAGACCATCGGCGACTACGTGCTGGCTCACGCCTACATGCGCCGCGACGGGATTCTCGACCGGGTAGTGCCGCCGAACATCCCGATCCCGGCCCTGGCCGAAGTGCAGATGGCCTTGCAGCAAGCGGCCGCCAACGTGACCGGCGAGAAGGGCGAAGAGCTGAAAAAACGCCTGCGCACCGGCACCGTGCTGACCTACGACGACCGCAACTGGGAGCTGCGCTGGGCCCAGGAACGGCCGCTGATCAACCTGTCCCGCGCCGTGGCCGTGGACATGGAAAGCGGCACCATCGCCGCCCAGGGCTACCGCCTGCGGGTGCCGTACGGCACGTTGCTGTGTGTGTCGGATAAACCGCTGCACAGTGAGATCAAGCTGCCGGGTTCGGCCAACGCGTTCTATGAGCGTGCGGTCAGCCAGCACTTGAAGATCGGCATCGAGGCGGTGGACCTGTTGCGCACTGAACTCAACTCGCTGCACTCGCGCAAACTGCGCAGCTTCGACGAGCCGCCGTTCCGCTAAACGGTTGGGATGGTTATTTAACGGTCAGGCCACTAGCATTGTCGGTCCTGACCGTTAGATGTTCCTTTGCCATGTCCCGTCCTGCCCGCCCCGTTTCTCGCCGCCCCGGTGTGAAAAGTCCGCAAACTTCGTCAGCCCCGCGTCGTGTCGCCAAGGCGCCACCGGCCGAGCCCAAGTTGATCCTGTTCAATAAACCCTTCGATGTGCTGACCCAGTTCAGCGACGAAGGCGGGCGGGCGACCCTCAAGGACTTCATCGACATCCCCGGCATCTACCCGGCCGGGCGCCTGGACCGTGACAGCGAAGGCCTGTTGCTGCTGACCAACGACGGCCAGTTGCAGGCGCGCATCGCCGACCCCAAGCACAAGCTGGCGAAAACCTACTGGGTGCAGGTGGAAGGCGAGCCGACCGAGGAGCAGTTGCAACGCCTGCGCGACGGCGTGGAACTCAACGACGGCATGACCCTGCCCGCCGAAGCGCGGCAACTGGACGAGCCGCAACTGTGGCCGCGCAACCCGCCGGTGCGGTTTCGCAAAAGCGTGCCGACCCATTGGCTGGAATTGGTGATTCGTGAGGGGCGTAACCGCCAGGTACGACGCATGACGGCGGCGGTGGGCTTGCCGACGTTGCGGCTGGTGCGGGTGCGGATAGGTGACTGGTCGATCGACGGCCTGGATCAAGGCCAATGGAAGGAAGTGCCGGCGCGCTTATAAGGCGCCGGACTCGATCAGGCCGATCACCACGCTCTTGATGATGAACGCGGCAACGCCCAGGCCCAGCACGAAGAACAGGATCATCGAGCCAAAGCGCCCGGCCTTGGATTTCTTCGCCAGGTCCCAGACGATAAAGCCCATGAAAATGATCAGGATGCTGACCAGGCCGGTCATCATCCATTCTTCAAACACGGCGGGATCAATCGAGTTCATCGGGTCGTTTCCGGCGGGGTAGGGCCAGAAGTATACGCCAGCATCGTAGGCTCAACATTGACCTGCGTCGGTCTGTGGGAGCTGGCTTGCCTGCGATTGCATCACCTCGGTGTCTCGGAAAGACCGAGTCGTTTGCATCGCAGGCAAGCCAGCTCCCACATTTGTTCCGCGCTGGTCTTAAGTGCGCAGGTGGGTCAGCGGCAATTCGGTACTGTTGAGCACCTGGTTCAGCACAAAGCTTGAGCGCACGCTGGTGACGCCTTCGATGCGGGTCAGGTGGCCCAGCAGCAGTTTCTGATAGTGATCCATGTCCGGCACCACCACCTTCAGTTGGTAGTCGGCGTCCATCCCGGTCACCAGGCTGCACTCCAGCACTTGCGGCAAGGTGCGGATGGCCGCCTCGAAATTCTCGAAACGCTCCGGGGTGTGTCGGTCCATGCCGATCAGCACGTAGGCTGTCAGGCTCAGGCCGAGCATCTTGCGGTCGAGCAAGGCGACCTGGCGGGCGATGTAGCCGTCGTCCTCCAATTGCTTGACCCGGCGTGAGCACGGCGAAGGCGACAGGCCGATCCGCTCGGCCAACTCTTGGTTGGAGATCCTCGCGTCGCGCTGCAATTCCGCCAAAATACTCAGGTCGTATCGGTCAAGTTTGCTCATGGGGCTGGCCTTTGTCGTAACTATTGCGGCGAATTATCTATCCAGGGTTAAAAATTGCGCAAGCACTGTTTATTGACGCA
This sequence comes from Pseudomonas sp. ADAK13, assembly GCF_012935715.1. Classification (NCBI taxonomy): domain Bacteria; kingdom Pseudomonadati; phylum Pseudomonadota; class Gammaproteobacteria; order Pseudomonadales; family Pseudomonadaceae; genus Pseudomonas; species Pseudomonas sp. ADAK13. The sequence continues at coordinate 1,290,256 of NZ_CP052860.1, read as the reverse complement.
ATCTTCGCAATCATCTGCCTGAGGCCGAGGCGTAGAGTTATCAACAGAATCACTGCCCGGACATACAGTCCACTGCAGCCCGCCAATAAGGCCGGCTGCGGCCGCCAACCCCACAGGGTTGCCCCGGCCCCCGGGCTGCACACTGTCCACAAGACGGCGTGAGGTGAGCCAACGTCAAAAGCGTTGAGCCAGGACGAAGTTCTCAAGGGGCGACCGACGGGTCGCCCCTTTTTATTGCCTGCGAAAATACTTCTCGTGACTGATAACCTGTCGCAGAACCGGGCCCCGGTTTTCCAGTCTTACGTGTAGGCCCTAATCCGCAGTGAGGAATAGCATGAAGCGCATCTGGCGTTTGGCAGGTGTTGGTTTGCTGATGATGAGCGTTGGTGCGCAAGTGATGGCCGACGACCCGCCACGCCAGGAGGGCGGTGGTCAGCATGAAAGAGGCCCGGAAGGGCACCCGGGCAATAACCAGCCGCGGCCGCAGAACAACCAGCCTCGACCGCAAAACAATCAACCGCGTCCTGAAGCTCCCCGCCCCGAGAACAATCAGCCGCGTCCGCAGAATCAGCATTTCGAAAATAATCAGCCTCGACCGCAGAACCAGAATTTCGAGCGCCCGAACGGTGGCGGCCAGTGGCAAGGTCGTCCGCAGGGCAATCAACAGCAACCCCCGCACCAGGCGCCCCAGCCCGCCAATAACCTGCCGATCCAGGGTCGCCCGGATACCGTGCGCCAGACCCAGGAACCGCGCCCCGGCAATTACCAGGACATTCCGCGTCGCAACGACGGCAACCCGCATTGGCAAGCCGGTAATGGCGGCCAGGGTGGCCCGGGCCGGCCCGGCTTCAATGGTGGTAACGGCGGTGGCAACAACTACCATCCCAACGATCACCGCTGGCCAGGCCGCCCCGACGGGCACGGCAATGGCTGGGGCCCAGGTCCGCAATACCGCCCGGGTTACATCGTGGACCGCTTCCCCGACCGCAATTACCGCGTGCCGTATCGCGGCCAGGACTACTTCTTTTCGGGTGGCTACTGGTACCGCCCGCAAGGCCCGCGCTACGTCGTCGTGACGCCGCCGTACGGGATTCGCGTGCAATACCTGCCCGACTACGCGCGGGAAGTGTGGGTGGGCAGCGCGCTGTTCTTCCTCGCCGCCGGTGCCTATTACACCTACGAAGAAAGCAGCCAGCAGTACGTAGTGGTGCAGCCGCCACCGGCCGCGCCAGCGCCGCAACCCGTGCCCCAGGGCAATGGTTATGACGTGGTGGCTTACCCGGCCAACGGCCAGTCACCGGCGCAAGTCCAGCAGGACGGTTATGACTGCTATCGCTGGGCCGTGCAACAAAGTGGTTTTGACCCAAGGACCGTCACCTACGCTCCAGACCCGGCGGTGGTGCAAACCTACCGCCAGGCCCAGGGCAACTGCCTGACCAGTCGCGGGTATCAGGTGCAGTACTAGGCCTTCGCGCCCTTGACCACTTCCTGCGGGTCGGCGTGCACCAGCACTTCGGCCCGCGGGTAGGCGTTGTGAATGGCATCGGCGGCCTGGTCGCTGATGCCATGGGCCACAGACAGACTCAATTCCCCCGGCAATTCCAGGTGCAACTGCACAAACCAGTGGCTGCCGGAAATCCGTGTGCGCAAGTCATGGGCGCCCAGTACGCCGGGCACGCTGCACGCCAGTTCCAGCATGTGCTGGCTGACGTCCGGCGGCAGTTCCTCGTCCATCAACACCGAAAAACTTTCCCGGGCGATCTGGATCGCGCTCCACAAAATGTAGGCCGCGATGCCCAGGCCGAACCAGGCGTCCACCTGATGGAAACCAAACGCCGCCAGCACCAGTGCCACCAGGATGCTGCCGTTGAGCATCATGTCGGAGCGGTAGTGCAGCGAGTCGGCACGAATGGCGTTGGAGCCGGTTTCGCGGATCACCCGGTGTTGCAGGACCAACAGCGCCGCTGTCAGCGCCAGGGACAGAATGATCACGCCGATACTCAGCCACGGTGCGCCCACCGGCTCCGGATGCTGCAAGCGCTGGAACGCCTGGAAGGCGATCAGCACCGCACTGCCGGCGATAAACAGCGCCTGGGCCATGCCCGACAGGGACTCCGCCTTGCCGTGGCCATAACGGTGGTCGTCATCGGCTGGGCGTAGCGCGTAATGCACGGCCAGCAAGTTGAGCAGCGAGGTGACGCCGTCGAGCAGCGAGTCGGTCAACCCGGCGAGCATGCTCACCGAGCCGCTGAGCCACCAGGCGATGGCCTTGGTCACAATCAGCACACAGGCCACGCCGACGGAAGCGCGGGTGGCCAGGCGCAACAGCCGGGCGTGTTCTGGACTGCTGGTCATGGGGCGGGTCAGTCCTTAAGCGGCGGGTTGCAGGCCCAGGGTGGCGAGTTGTTGCACGCTGCCCTTGAACTGGATCATGCGCGGGTCGTCCAGCGGCAGGTTACGGCCGGTTTCTTTCTGGATGATGGTTTGCAGCTTGGCGTTATCGACCTTGCCGTCGGCGCCGATGGCTTGCTGGAGTTTTTCCGGGGCCACCTGGGCGGTCTTGCCAGGCTCGAAGTAAATCGCGCCGGTGGCGAAGTCGACACCGAAGGCGATCAGGCCCGGGATCACGTAGAACAGCAGGCCGACCGCATCGAGCACGGCAATCGCCGGGTCGATCTTGCCGTCGATCTGGCCACGGCGGTCGGGGTAGAAAATCGAGCCGCAAGCCGTCAACTGGCTCAGCAGGGTGACGGCCAGAACACCGCCGATGACACGGGAAGCAACACGCATGGAACTCTCCTTGAACATAATGAAAGTGACTATAAGCCAGTCTACAAGGCGACGATGATCAAAGGTGGGAGCAGGCAAGCCAGCTCCCACCTTTGACCGCATTCCAGTAAGGACGGGGTCGTGTCGTTGAGACCACCACCGACACCCGGCAGTTCGCCGTTATACTCGCCGCTCTGCTTTGGAGCCAGTATGAATTCGTTGCCAATCGATGATGTTTTACCTGCCCTGCGTGACGCCCTGGCGACGCGCCATGAAGCCGTGCTCGAAGCTCCGCCCGGCGCCGGTAAAACCACACGGGTGCCGTTGGCGCTGTTGAATGAACCCTGGCTGGCCGGGCAAACCATCCTGATGCTTGAGCCCCGGCGCCTGGCCGCACGCGCCGCCGCCGAGCGCCTGGCCAGCGAACTGGGTGAAAAGGTCGGCGAAACCGTCGGCTACCGCATCCGGCTGGACAGTAAAGTCGGCCCCAACACCCGGATCGAAGTGGTCACCGAAGGCATCCTCACCCGCCGTTTGCAGGATGACCCGGCGCTGGACGGCGTAGGTTTGCTGATCTTCGATGAATTCCACGAGCGCAGCCTGGACGCCGACCTCGCGCTGGCCCTGAGCCTGAATGGCCGGGACCTGTTTCGCGACGAGCAGCCGCTGAAAATCCTGCTGATGTCGGCCACCCTGGAAGGCGAGCGTCTGGCCGGGTTGCTGGACGATGCGCCGATCCTGCGCAGCGAAGGGCGCATGTACCCGGTGCAGATGCGCTGGGGCCGGCCATTCCAGCCTGGCGAATTTATCGAGCCACGGTTGGTGCAGACCCTCCTGGAAGCCCTGCACGACGAGACCGGCAGCGTGCTGGTTTTCCTGCCGGGGCAGGCCGAGATTCGTCGGGTTCATCAGCAATTGGCTGACGCACTGGGCGATAACCCCGAGGTGCTGCTGTGCCCGCTGCACGGCGAACTGGACCTGGCCGCCCAACGCGCCGCTATCGACCCGGCGCCCGCCGGCAAGCGCAAAGTAGTGCTGGCCACCAACATTGCCGAGACCAGCCTGACCATCAACGGCGTGCGCGTGGTGATCGATGCCGGGCTGGCGCGGGTCCCGCGATTCGACCCGGGCAGCGGCATGACCCGCCTCGACACCCAGCGCATCTCCCGCGCCAGCGCCACCCAGCGTGCCGGCCGGGCAGGGCGACTGGAGCCGGGCGTGTGTTACCGGTTGTGGTCCGAGGACCAGCATGAAGGGCTGGCGGCGTATTCCAGTGCGGAAATTCTCTCGGCCGATCTTTCCGGCCTGGCCCTGCAACTGGGCCGCTGGGGCGTGGCGCCGACTCAGTTGGTGTGGCTCGACGTGCCGCCCACTGCAGCTTATGCACAGGCTCAGGATTTGCTCGAACGATTGGGCGCGCTGAGCGACGCCAAGCTGACCGCCCACGGCCAGAAAATGGCCGGGTTGCCGGCGCATCCGCGCATCGCCCATCTGCTGTTGCGTGGGCAGGATTTGGGCTTGGCGCACATGGCGTGTGACGTGGCAGCGCTGTTGGGTGAGCGCGATATCTTGCGCGGCGCCGGTGCGGACTTGCACAGCCGGCTGGCGTTGTTGTCCGGAGAAGAAAAGGCCCGTGGCACCCAAGGTGGCGTGCAGCGCGCCCGGCAACTGGCCCGGCAATACCGTGGTTATTTAAGAGGCAAGGCCGAGCAGCCTGTGTCTGATCCCGATCACCCGCGCTGGCTGGGCGCCTTGCTGGCGCTGGCCTACCCGGACCGCGTCGCCCAGCAACGGCGTGCCGGCGGGGCTGAATACCGCCTGGCCAACGGCCGTGCTGCGCTGTTCGCCGAGGCCGACAGCCTGATGAAACAACCCTGGCTGGTGATCGCCGACTTGGGCAGCCGCCATGGCCAGCGCGAAGAACGGATTTACCTCGCGGCAGATTTTGACCCGGTGCTGTTTGACTCGGTGCTGGCCGAGCAGGTGCGCAATGTCGACCAACTCGACTGGGACGAACGCGAAGGCGTGCTGCGCGCCGAACGCCAGCGCAAGGTCGGCGAGCTGGTGCTCAGCCGCGAGCCGCTGACCGGCCTGGACGAGTCTGCCCGCAGCCAGGCGCTGGTCAACCTGGTGCGACGCAAAGGCCTGGAACTGCTGCCCTGGACCCCGGAGCTGCGCCAATGGCAGGCGCGGGTGATGCTGCTGCGTCATCTGGACACCGGCAAGGCCAGCGAATGGCCGGATGTCAGCGACAGCGCCTTGCTCGCCAGCCTGGAACATTGGTTGATGCCGTACCTGGGCAAGGTGTCGCGCCTGAGCCATTTTTCCAATCTGGATATTTCCAGCTTCCTGCATAACCTGCTGCCGTGGCCGTTGCCTGCGCGGTTGGACGAGTTGGCGCCGCACCATCTGAAGGTGCCGTCGGGCTCGTCGGTGCGTCTGGACTACAGCGAGCAGCCGCCGATTCTGGCGGTGCGTCTGCAGGAATTGTTCGGGCTGGCAGACACGCCGCGGATTGCCGGCGGACGGCAGGTGGTCAAGCTGCACCTGTTGTCGCCGGCAAGGCGCCCGGTGCAAGTAACGCAGGATCTGGCCAATTTCTGGCGCAGTACGTACGCCGAGGTGAAGAAGGATTTGAAGGGGCGGTATCCGAAGCATTACTGGCCGGATGATCCGTTGATTGCTGAACCTACGGCTCGGATCAAACCAAGAAAGTAAGCGCGCGGAAGATCAACTGTGGGAGCTGGCTTGCCTGCGATGGCATCACCTCGGTCTGTTGGATAGACCGAGGTGCCTGCATCGCGGGCAAGCCCGGCTCCCACCCAAGCCAGCTCCCCTACTGTTTTGCCGCGTGGCTTACTGCGCGGCGGGCAACAGGAATCGCGCAATCACCGGCAAATGAGTGGAGATACGCACCGTATCGCTCTGCCGCACCTTGGCCTCGACCTTCTTGATCCGCGAGCTGTAGAACAGATAATCCAGCGTACGATCCGGGCCCTCTACAGTCGGGTCGTTCGGGAAATACGTCAGCCACTGGTTCCGATCAATCCCGCTGGATTCACTGTTACTCGGAATCATCGGGTACTTTTCCCACAGCAGATGCAGCTCGCTGTCCGGCGAGTATTGCCCGCGTTTGCCGGCGTCCAGGCGCAGGAATTGCCCCAGCGGCAACAGGTTGAAATCCCCACCCATCAGCCATGGCGTGCCACGGCTTTCGAATTTATCCACCAGCTTGACGGTTGCCTGCACCTGTTCCTGCACCGCGTTGTGCCCCGGGGCCGTGCCGTCCAGGCGGGTATTGAGTACGGCCAACTGGCCGCCATCGCTCAGCGGCAGGTAGGTCAGCAATAACGCGGGTTTGGGCTGGAATTGACGGCTGATCAGGTTGGCGTGGGCTACCGGAAGTTGCAGGCGCTCGGCGTGTTCGATCTGGTAGCGGCTCATGGTCACCAGCTTGCGGCCGACGCTGCCGAAGATGTGCAGGTCGGGCACGAAGTCGGCTTTCCAGTCGAAGGCTTGGGCGCTGCACGGGTAGAGATCGGCCAGGCGCTCCTGGAGCAGGGCCAGTTGGTCCTGGTAGCTGGAAGGCTTGGCGCCTTCGTCGACTTCCTGCAACAGCAGGATGTCGGGCTGTTCGTCGCGGATCACTCGCGCCACTTCGTCGAGGCTGGCGGCCATGTCTTCAACGGTGGGGCGGTCGTCCGGGCCGCTGCCGTCCGGGGTGTCGTACCAGAACACGTAGTTCTTGCCCGCCAGGTACTGCACGTTCCAGGTCATCACCTTGAGCGCCTGGCCCGGCAACAGGGTGGGTGCGCGGGGCGCGACGCAGCGGATGGGCAGGGTTTCCTTGTCGGCAGGGCGCCAGGTCAGGCTGTAGATCAAGCCGGTCAGCAGGGCCGCGAGAATCAGCAGGCCCAGCAAGGTAATGCGCAGTAGTCGGGTCATCGGCTCGGCTTATGGCGTTGCAGGACAAGGCCCGGAGCATATCACCGCGCGTCGGCGTCGCCACCAATCAACATGAACAGGCGGAACAACACCACGCTGGTGAACAGCTGCAGGAAGCTTTGTGCGCTGTCGATCAGCAGGCCCAGCAGCGGGTTCGGGTCCGGGTAAACCGCGACGCTGGCGCCCTTGAGCAACCACAGCGGGGTCATCACGCACAGCAGGCACACCAGGATGCGCCAGAAATGCCCACGGGTCAGGCGCAGGCTTTCCTTCATGGCCGACAGCGCCGACATGCCCCGCAGCACCAGCAGGTATTCAGCGAAGGCCAGCACCACCATCAGCCACAGGCCCGGCAGAAAATACAGCGACAAGCCCAGCAGGATCAGCAGCGTGCTGACAGCCGTCAGCAAGGCAAAACGCGGCCACAGGGTCAGGGCCATGGCCAGTACATCCAGGGTACGTGGCGATTCGCCCCGGGTGCGGGCGTCGAGGAACAGGATCAGTGCGCCCGTGTACAGCGGATACACCAGCAAACCGATGACCACGCTGTAGCCGGGAAACGCATCCGGGCCGAGGGTGTGGTCGAGCACCTGTTGCAGCAGGGCTTCGAAGATCACCAACGGCAGGCACAACTGCACGATGGCGCCCAGGTTGCGCTTGAAAAAGAAGAAGGAGTCGCGCAGTACGTCTAACGGATTCATCAGGGTCTTCACAGGCCGAAAAGCAAGGGCGTTACTTTAACCGATCATGACCAGATGCAAGCAAACGTAAACCTTGCGTAAAGACCATTGAAACAATCAGTAACAGCCCCATAACTGGGTTGTACCTTGCACATAGTGGGCAAGGCGAAGATTTCTACCGGCAATCTAACGAGGTCGCCATGAACAGCGAAGAGCAAACCCTGATCGATGGACTGTTTTCACGGTTGCAGCAAGCCGAAACGGACTCAGCCCCCCGCGACGCCCAGGCCGAAGCGCGGATCAAGGAACACGTCACTCGCCAACCGGCCGCTGCGTACTACATGACCCAGTCGATTCTGGTGCAAGAGCATGCGATCAAGAGCCTTGATGCGCAGAACAAGCAGCAGGCCGAGCAGATCCGGCAATTGCAGGACCAACTGCAACAGGCCAAATCCCAGGCGGCGCAGCCTGCCCCGAGCAGTGGCGGTTTCCTGTCGAGCATCTTTGGCGGTGGCTCCCGCGACCCGCAGCCGGCCCAGAGCGCCCCTGCGTCTTCCGGCGGTGGCTGGCGTGAACCGGCGCGTCCGTCGTTTGGCGGGCAACCTGCACCGCAGCAGAACTACGGCGCGCCCCAGCAGAATTACCAACAGCCGCAACAGGCACCCGCAGCGCCGATTGGCAGCGGCTTCCTCGGCGGCGCACTGAAAACCGCAGCCGGCGTGGCCGGTGGTGTGATGCTGGCAGAAGGCATCAGCAGCCTGTTCAGCCACAACTCGCAACAACCTCAAGTGGTTGAAGAGATCATCCGCGAAGAGCCGGCGCCTGCCAGCGACAACAGCAACTGGGGCAACGACGACCAGAAATTTGCCGGCAACGACAGTTGGGGCAGCGACAACTCATCCGACAGCTTCGCCGACAACGACTATTCCGACGACTCCTCCTCCTTTGGCGACGACGATTCCTTCGTCTGACCCACACTCAACCGGGGCGCTTCGTCGCCCTGGGCTGATTTTTCTCGGAAACTTCCGTGTGGCTGGCATACTGGCAACCTTTCCGGGCCTTTGAGTCCGGGGTCCATGCGCGTGTCATGAGGATTTGCGGTGAAAAAGATAGCCGTGTTCGCCGATGTACAAAACCTCTACTACACCGTGCGCCAGGCGTACGGCTGTCACTTCAACTACGCCGCCCTGTGGGCTGACATCAGCCAGCGCGGGCAGATTGTCGAGGCGTACGCCTATGCCATCGACCGTGGCGACAGCAAGCAGCAGCAATTCCAGCAGATCCTGCGCAACCTCGGGTTTACCGTGAAGCTCAAGCCCTACATCCAGCGCAGCGACGGCTCGGCCAAGGGCGACTGGGACGTGGGCATCACCATCGACATCATGGACGCCGCCGCCCATGTCGACGAAGTGGTGCTGGCCTCCGGCGACGGTGATTTCGACATGCTGCTGGACCGCATCATCAGCAAGCACGGCGTCGAAGCCGTGGCCTACGGCGTGCCGGGGCTGACGGCCAACTCATTGATACGCGCCGCCAGCCGCTACGTGCCGATCGAAGGCGCGTTGCTGCTTAAATAGATTTTTGACGGAGTTGGAACAGGTTTGGAACGTATAGCGGTCATCGACTTTGAAACCACCGGCATCCAGCCGAGCAGCAGCTGCCGGGCCACGGAAATCGCCGTGGTCATCCTGGAGCAGGGCCAGATCGTGGACCGCTACCAGAGCCTGATGAATGCGGGCGTGCGCGTGCCGGGGTTTATCGAGCAACTGACCGGCATCAGCAACGCCATGTTGCGTACCGCGCCGTCGGCGGAGCGGGTGATGAACGAGGTGAACGAGTTTGTCGGCACCACGCCGCTGCTGGCGCACAACGCCGCGTTTGACCAGAAGTTCTGGGATTTCGAGCTGGGGTTGATCCGCCGTACGCGTTTGCAGAAGTTTGCCTGTTCGCTGTTACTCGCGCGGCGCTTGATGCCGGCGGCGCCGAATCACAAGCTGGGCACCCTGACCTCGTTTGCCCAACTGCCCCACACCGGCAAGGCTCACCGGGCGATGGCGGATGCGGAGATGGCGGCCAACCTCACCGCACACTTGGCCGAGGAACTGCGCCGCACCCACGGGTTGCGGGAGTTGTCACACGAATTGCTGTGCAGCTTGCAGAAGGTTCCGGCGGCGAAGATCAATGATCATCTGAAGAAGCATCGCGGGTTCTGATTCCTGCACCGTTCCCTGTGGCTGGGTACTTTCTTGGAGAGGGGGGCTCTCTGTGGTGAGGGGGCTTGTCCCCCGTTGGGCTGCGAAGCAGCCCCTCCCAAAAACTCCACTATCTAACTGAAAGACTTCGGTGAGCCTGCTGGGGCTGCTGCGCAGCCCAACGGGGGACAAGCCCCCTCGCCACAGAAAGCACGTTTACCGAGGCTGTAAACAGTCCAGCGACCGATCCACCACCACCTTCGCCATCTCCACCAAATGCATCACCGCCCGCTGCTGCCCGTTCATGGGCTCGCCGGATATCTGTGCGGTTGCCACGGCGCAATGCAGCAAATCGGCCGCCCGTGCCAGGGCGTCTTCGAAGCTCATGTTGTCGTTCAGCACGAAGGGGGCGCCGTCCGGGGCGGAGGCTTTGAGGTAGTAATCGATGGCGCGGCGGGTGAGGGTGTTGTCGCTGAGGATTTCTTCGTGGGAACTGGTTGTTTTGATCATGGTGGAACTCCTGAAATGGAAGCTGTCACCCCTTGCAATCGGACTTGCACATCCGGTCACCGAATGGTCGATGACCGGGCGAGACTAGCGATGTGATCCAGTGTGGGCAAGGCTTGAAAGCGCGCTAGGAAAGGTCCTGCAAATGAAAGGGATCAGTCTTGCTGGCCCTTAAAAAGTAGGTGTATGAGGAAGGAAATGGAAAGTAACCTCACGCGAATTGAGGTCAGCGAAAAAGTCATTCAACTTTTTGTTGATATCGTCGGCTTCATAGATCGAAGTCAGGTGACAGAGCAGACAGACTTTATTCATGACTTTGAGATCATTGATGATGATCTGACTTGCTTCGTCATGCAGATCAAGTGGCAATTCGATTTGCGCGCTACCCAAGAAGACTGGAACGGAATTACTACCATCAAGCAAATCGTAGACTTGATTGTGCGGCAGCGGTGAAGCTACTGACGCCATCGCAGGCAAGCCAGCTCCCACAGTTGAGCGCGTTGCCTGGGCTGGATGCGATCAACTGTGGGAGCCGGGCTTGCCCGCGATGGCGATAGATCACCCACCATTCTTCCCATTCCCTTCCAACTGCCCCAGCGGCACCCGGCGCTCTATCGCACTCGACAAGATGATCGAGGTCTTGCTGAACCCGAACTTCGCCACCCGATTGATCAAACTCTCCAGCTCCGGCATCGAGCCCACCGCCGCCTGCATGATCACGCACGGGTCCCCGGTCACCCGATGGCATTCAGTCAACTCGGGAATTTCCGCCAGCGCGTCGTACACCTTCTGGCTCCCATGATTGGTCAACCTCAGCTCAATCACGCACTGGATCGGCAACCCCACCTTGGACAGGTCGACCTTGGCCTGATACCCGGTAATCACACCACTGGCTTCCAGCTTCGCCACCCGTTCGGCCACGGCGGGCGCCGAGAGGTTTACCGTGCGCGCCAATTGCGCGTAGGACGCGCGGCCGTCTTCCAGCAGGGCGCTGAGAAGCATGCGGTCGTATTTGTCCATGATAAGGCTCCGGGAATGCGTGGCTTTCGAAAGCACGGTTTATAGCCTTGATAACCGTGTTTTGAAAAGTGTACTGGCGCTTTAAACAGGTTTTGTAACTTATGTTTACAGTCGGGGATTTCTAAAATAACGCTCCCTTGTCCTGCCGCAGAGCTGCCCAATGCCTGGCCCACGTCGCTTTCCCTTACCGTTGATCGCCGCCTTTTTTGCGTTGTACGTGATCTGGGGGTCTACCTACCTGGTGATTCGCATTGGTGTGGAGTACTGGCCGCCGTTGTTGCTGGCGGGGATTCGCTTCATGACGGCAGGCGCGCTGATGTATGCCTTCCTGCGCTGGCGTGGGGCCCCGGCGCCGACCTGGGTTCAGTGGAAGGCCGCCGGCAAGATCGGCATTTTGCTGCTGACCTTCGGTAACGGCGCGGTCAGTGTGGCCGAGCACACGGGCGTGGCTTCCGGCGTGGCCGCGTTGGCGGTGGCGACCGTGCCGCTGTTCACCTTGCTCTGCGGTTATTTCTGGGGTGCGCGTAATACCCGTCTGGAATGGGCCGGGGTGGTGCTGGGGATTATCGGCATCGCCATGCTCAATATGGGTTCCAACCTGCAATCGAGCCCCACCGGTGCGGCCCTGCTGATTTTTGCGGCGGCGGCCTGGGCCTTCGGTTCGGTGTGGAGCAAGCATTTGCCGCTGCCTCAAGGCGCCATGGCCAGTGCGGCGGAGATGCTGATTGCGGGTGCCGTGCTGCTGGTGCTCAGCGCTGTCAGCGGCGAACACCTGCAAGCCATGCCGCCGCTGGAAGGCTGGCTGGCCCTGGCTTACTTGACCGTGTTCGGTTCGATCATCGCCTTCAACGCCTATATGTACCTGCTCAAGCACGTGCGCCCGGCGGCGGCCACCAGCTATGCCTACGTCAACCCGGCGGTGGCGGTGTTGCTCGGGATTGTGTTTGTCGGCGAGACCATCGGCATGGAAGAAGCCCTGGCAATGTTGGTGATCATCAGCGCGGTGCTGCTGATCAGCCTGCCACAGTGGCGAAAGCCGAAACCGGAAATAAGGTAAACTGCCGCGCATTGCGACCTTGCGCTGACTTTTTCCTACGGTATTTCCATGACTTTCGCCACACTTGGCCTGATCGAACCCTTGCTGCGCGCCCTTGAGACGCTTGGCTACCAGACCCCGACGCCGGTGCAGGCGCAAGCCATTCCGGCGGTGCTGGCCGGTCGCGACCTGATGGCTGCGGCCCAGACCGGCACCGGCAAAACCGCCGGTTTCGCCGTGCCGCTGCTGCAACTGCTGACCATGGAAGGGCCGAAAGTCAGCGCCAACTCGGTACGCGCGCTGATCCTGTGCCCGACCCGCGAACTCGCCGAACAGGTTCACGCCAGCGTCGCCGAGTACGCGCAAAACCTGCCGCTGACCACTTACGCCGTGTACGGCGGCGTGAGCATCAACCCACAGATGATGAAGCTGCGCAAAGGTGTCGATGTGCTGGTGGCCACGCCTGGCCGCCTGATCGACCTGTTCCGCCAGAACGCGCTGAAACTCAATCAGCTGCAAACCCTGGTGCTGGACGAAGCCGACCGCATGCTCGACCTGGGCTTCTCCGAAGAACTGGCGAACATCTACCGCATGTTGCCGAAAAAACGCCAGACCCTGCTGTTCTCCGCGACCTTCTCCGACGAGATCCGCCAGTTGGCCGGGCAGATGCTCAACGACCCGCTGACCGTCGAAGTCAGCCCGCGCAACGTTGCCGCCAACACCGTCAAGCAATGGGTGGTGCCGGTGGACAAGAAGCGCAAGGCCGAGCTGTTTGTGCACCTGATGCGCAAGGGTCGCTGGAAGCAGGTGCTGGTGTTCGCCAAGACCCGTAACGGTGTGGACGCGCTGGTGGAAAAACTCCAGGGCCTGGGCATCAATGCCGACGGGATTCACGGCGACAAGCCACAAGCCACGCGCCAGCGTGCGCTGGATCGCTTCAAGAGCAGCGACGTGCAGATCCTGGTGGCTACCGACGTGGCAGCCCGTGGCCTGGACATCGAAGACTTGCCGCTGGTGGTCAACTTTGACCTGCCGATCGTGGCCGAGGACTACATCCACCGCATCGGCCGTACCGGTCGTGCGGGCAACACCGGTGAGGCGATTTCCCTGGTGTGTGCCGATGAAGTGAACATGCTGTCGGCCATTGAGATGCTGACCCGTCAGACGTTGACCCGCAAGATGGAGCAGGACTTCGAGCCTGAGCATCGCGTGCCGGACACCGATGCCAGCGGCCAGGTGGTGAAGAAGCCGAAAAAGCCGAAGAAACCCAAGGCATCCGGTGGCGGCAAGCGCAACCTGGGCAAGTGGGTGGAAAGTGGTGAAGTGTCGGTGGCGGAGCCGTCGATCAAGCCAGTGCGCAAGGTGCCTGCGTTTAACACCGGGCCGCGCAAGAAAAAATAAGTGTCCGGGTCTATAAAATAGACGGTCGGCGAATGAGATGGGCGGGGCAATCCCGCTCATGTTTAACATATCGAATAGTGTGCAACTGATAGTTAGGGTATCTCATCCTGAATGATTACCTTGTTCTCGCTCGGACATACTTTGTCTGGTTGAAAGTTGTGTTCGACCGGAACTGAAGGCCGCCACGGGTCACTATGATTAAGTCAGTGGACTGACTTATGAATATCGACTTTAAGTGGAGAGCACATATGGCTGTTTTTTTGGTGCCGTTCGCGGCGGCGATAATAGGTGGGTTGGTCGTTACGGGTGTCGGTATTGGCGTCAACGAATCCAGGAAGAGCAAGGCGGAGGCCGACGCCAAAATAAAAGAAACCGCGAGTCGCTTACTGGACAAGGCGAACGAGCTGATAACGGCGGGTACTCTTTATCCAGCCTATCGGGCTGGCAAGGAGTATGTGGAGCATATGAAGAATAACTTCGAGTTATCGCCGGGAACCAAACAGGGCCTGGAAGAGACGCTTAATACAATCAAGGAGACGGCTGAGCAGCAATACCGCAACTTGAAGGAAGCGTACAAAAAAGATGCCGGCGAGGCCGGGTATGACGACAGTGGTGTTGCACTTTATTACGTCCAGGAGAAATACCTGGGTGATTTGGAAAAACTACTGGGGGCCGGGGCTCCACACCTCAAGGTGGTGGAAGATTCGTTTGGTGTTAATTACCAGGTTCATAAACAGGGTCTAAAGCAAAATTGACGGGTTGGGTGTGGAGACTCCAGAAGAACCGGAGGGACGTGCTTTGACGGGAAGTGACGAGTTTGAGGAGTTCGAGCTGGAGGCGCTGGAGACCGGTCATTCATCCGGTGAGCATTGCGCGCCAAGTGCCGTACAGCGGCTTCCGGTGGATGACCAGGTGCTCGACGCTTTGCAGGCGTTTCAGCAGCGTGTGCGAACGATGGTGATTGACCTGCAAGGGCGCCCGAAGGCCAATCAGCGGTATGTTCACGGTGGCCTGAGAAAACAACTGCTGTAACGCTCAGAGAGGGTGCATCCCTTGGCGAAGGGGCTGCCCCTCTGCAACTTTCAGCGCCGCCAAAATGCCTTGCCCCGCCACTCGCCCGCTGGCAAAACACCCGGTCAGCAAATACCCGCCGGTAGGCGCCTCCCAATCCAGCATTTCGCCTGCGCAAAATACGCCGGGTAGTTGCTTGAGCATCAGCCGCTCATCCAGTGCCTCAAACGGCACACCGCCCGCAGTACTGATGGCCTCGTCCATCGGCCGGGTTTTCACCAGCGTCAGTGGCAGCGCCTTGATATCGACTGCCAATTGCGCGGGATCATTGAAGTGCTCCGCCGGTGCCAATTCGCGCAACAGAGCGGCCTTCACCCCATCCAACCCCAACTGGCTGTGCAAATGTTTGCTCATCGAGCGTGACCCTCGCGGCTTGCTCAGCGCCGCAATCACCTTGTCCAGTGGCTTGCTCGGCAGCAGGTCGAGATGCACGGTGGCCGATCCATCGCGATTGATGGCCTCGCGAATCGGCGCCGACAGCGCATAGATCAGGCTGCCCTCGATACCTGTGGCGGTGACCACGCATTCGCCCAACCGGGGCTTGTCGTCTGCCAACCCGATGGCGACGTTTTTCAACGGTGCACCGGCGAATTTGCTGACCATCAGGTCGCTCCAGGCCGGCACCTCGAAGCCGCAATTGCTCGGTTGCAGCGGGGTGTACGGCACGCCCTTGTCTTCCAGCAACGTGAGCCAGGCACCGTCGGAGCCCAGTCGCGACCAACTGCCGCCACCCAAAGCCAACAGCACGGCGTCGCTGTGGACCGTTTTTTCGCCGTCCGGGCTGTGGATAAGTAAGCCGCCGTCGGCGGTCCAGCCCAGCCAGCGATGCCGGGTGTGGATAACCACGCCCTGGTCCCGCAGGCGCTTGAGCCAGGCGCGCAGCAGCGGGGCGGCTTTCATGTCGGTCGGAAACACCCGGCCGGAACTGCCGACAAAGGTTTCAATCCCCAGCCCGTGTATCCATTCGCACAACGCTTCGGCTCCGAACTCACGCAGCAACGGCGCCATAAACGGCGCCCGCTCGGCGTAGCGCGACAGGAACGCCGGGTAAGCCTCGGAATGGGTGATGTTCATGCCGCCAACGCCCGCCAGCAGGAATTTGCGGCCCACCGACGGCATGCCGTCGTACAGGTCGACGCGCACGCCGGCCCGGCTCAACACTTCGGCGGCCATCAGCCCGGCCGGGCCACCGCCGATGATGATGACGTGTTGAGGTGGGGTTTGAGTCTGGGACATGGGGATAACTGCGGTTCGGCAAAGTAGGCCGAGCATTCTACCCGAGGATGCTCATGCTGCCTGATCAAAAAACGTACAGTGTTCTGCAGGCCATGCGGCGTATGGCTTGCAGAGGTTTCCACTCAGGTTATCCACAGGCAGTTCCACAGCGATTGTGGGTAACGTGCATAACTCAATGACAGCCTGATGACGTCCAGACGCGCTGCGCACTGTGGTGCAGAATCCCGTGGCGACGGGCCAGGGCAGGGCGGTCCTTGCTGTAGCCGCCGCCGATCACCCCGACCACCGGAATATCGCGGCCCAGGCAGTGGCGCATCACGCTTTCATCGCGGGCGGCGACGCCTTCGTCTGTCAGCTTGAGGTAGCCGAGGGCGTCGTCCTTGTGCACATCCACGCCGGCGTCGTACAGCACCAGGTCGGGCTGATACAGCGGCAGCAGGTAGTTGAGGGCATCGTCGACGACCTTGAGGTAATCCTCGTCGCCCATGCCCATGGGCAGCGGGATGTCCCAGTCGCTTTCGGCCTTGCGCGCGGGGAAGTTCTTTTCGCAGTGCAGGGACACGGTGATCGCGTCCGGGGTGTCGTGCAGGATGCGCGCGGTGCCGTCGCCCTGGTGAACGTCGCAGTCGAAGATCAGCACCCGGTTGACCCGCCCGCTGGCCAGCAGGTAATGGCTGATCACCGCCAGGTCGTTGAAGATGCAGAACCCCGCCGGGTAATCGTAGTGGGCGTGATGGGTGCCGCCGGCCAGGTGACAGGCCAGGCCGTGTTCCAGCGCCTGTTCGGCGGCCAGCAACGAGCCGCCCACTGCGCGCACGGTGCGCCGGGCCAGCGCTTCGCTCCAGGGCAGGCCGAGGCGCCGCTGGTCTTCGCGGGACAACTCGCCGCTCATGTAGCGTTCGATATACCCAGGTTCATGGGCCAGGGCCAGAATCTCGGCGGGGCACAGTTCCGGGCGCAGCAGCTGGCTGTCCCGGGTCAGGCCGCTCTCCACCAGGTGGTCACGCAGCAGGCGGAATTTATCCATGGGGAAGCGGTGGTCCGCCGGGAACTCGGGGCTGTAGTCGTCGTGGTAGATCAATGGCAAAGGCATGGCGATTTCTGACGGGAACCAGCGAAGGATCTTAACAGCGCGTTACACTCACGCACATGGCAAGGGAGGGGGACCAATGGAGCCGATACTGGAATTGGAGAGCGCACGCCTGGTGCTGCGCCAATGGAGCGATGCCGACTTGCCGGAGTTTGCGCGCATGTGCGCCGACCCGCAGGTGATGCGGTATTTCCCGGCTACCTTGAGTCGCCTGGAAAGCGCCGCGCTGATCGGGCGCATTCGCGGCCATTTCGCCGAGTACGGGTTTGGCCTGTGGGCCTTGCAGCGCAAGGACAGCGGCGAATTCATCGGCCTCACCGGGTTGTTGAATGTGAGCTTCGACGCCCCGTTTACCCCGGCGGTGGAAATTGGCTGGCGCCTGGCCAGGGAGCATTGGGGCCTGGGCTATGCAAGTGAAGCCGCCTGGACGGCGCTGCGCTGCGGTTTCGACCGGCTGAAGCTGAACGAAATTGTCTCGTTTACCACTGAAGCCAATCTGCCATCACAAAAAGTCATGCAGGCCATCGGTATGCATTACGATCCCCTGGCAGATTTTGAGCACCCCAAGGTCGCAGCGGATGACCCGGTGCGGCATCATGTGTTGTATCGCATCACCCGCGCCCAATGGTTGGACACGCTGCACGGATAAGCAGCCCGGAATGCCCAATAGATTGTTGTAGGAGATGCTCTATGAGCCAAGTGTTGGAAGATCTGGTGGACCTGCTGACCCTGGAGCCGATCGAGGAAAACCTGTTTCGCGGCCGCAGCCAGGACCTGGGCTTTCGCCAACTGTTCGGCGGCCAGGTATTGGGCCAGTCGCTGTCGGCGGCCAGCCAGACCGTTGAGGAGACGCGGCATGTGCATTCGTTGCACGGTTACTTCCTGCGTCCCGGCGATGCGGCGTTGCCGGTCGTGTATTCGGTGGACCGGGTGCGCGATGGCGGCAGTTTCAGCACGCGCCGGGTGACGGCGATCCAGAAGGGCAATCCGATCTTCACCTGCAGCGCCTCGTTCCAGTACGACGAAGAAGGTTTCGAGCACCAGACCACCATGCCGGTGGTGGTCGGCCCGGAAAACCTGCCGTCGGAGCTGGAGCTGACCCAACAGCGCGCGCACCTGATCCCTGAGCACATGCGCGAAAAGCTGCTGTGTCCCAAGCCGATCGAAGTGCGCCCGGTCACCGAGAAAGACCCCTACAACCCGCAGCCGTCCGACCCGGTCAAGTACGTGTGGTTTCGCGCGGACGGCGCCCTGGCCGACTCGCCGGCACTGCACAAATACCTGCTGGCCTACGCCTCTGACTTCGGCTTGCTGACCACCTCGCTGCTGCCCCATGGCAAGACCGTGTGGCAGAAAGACATGCAAGTCGCCAGCCTCGACCACGCGCTGTGGTTCCACGCCGACCTGCGTGCCGATGACTGGTTGCTCTACGCCATGGACAGCCCGTGGGCCGGCAACTCCCGTGGGTTCTCCCGGGGCAGCGTGTACAACCGCGCCGGGCAATTGGTGGCGTCGGTCACGCAGGAAGGCTTGATTCGTCATCGCAAGGACTGGGCATGAGCCTGGCTGATGTGAAGCACTGGGTGTTCGACATGGACGGCACCCTGACGGTGGCCGTGCATGACTTTGCGGCGATTCGCGTGGCGCTGGGTATTCCGGCGACCGACGACATTCTGACCCACCTGGCGGCGTTGCCTGCCGATGAAGCCGCGGCCAAGCACGCGTGGTTGCTGGAGCACGAGCGTGAGTTGGCGCTGGGTTCGGTGGCGGCGACCGGTGCGGTGGAGTTGGTGCGGGAGTTGGCCGGGCGGGGTTATCGCCTGGGCATCCTGACGCGCAATGCGCGGGAGCTGGCCCATGTGACATTGCAGGCGATTGGTTTGGCCGACTGCTTTGCGGTCGAGGATGTGTTGGGGCGTGATGATGCGCCGCCAAAGCCTGATCCGGGTGGTTTGTTGAAGCTGGCGCAAGCGTGGGAAGTGGCGCCGCAAGCGATGGTGATGGTCGGTGATTACCGGTTTGACCTGGATTGCGGGCGGGCGGCGGGCACGAAGACTGTGCTGGTCAATCTGCCGGATAACCCGTGGCCGGAACTCGCGGATTGGCATGCCGAAGATTGCGCGGTACTGCGCCGGATGCTCTAACCCCAGGCAATGAAGATCAAATGTGGGAGCTGGCTTGCCTGCGATGCAGACACTGCGGTGTATCAGTAACACCCAGCGCATGCCATCGCAGGCAAGCCAGCTCCCACATTTTTGATCCGGTTTCGTCAGTTATTGGGAGAACAGCACCTTCTGCCCTTCAGGCGAGGTAAACATCTTGTCCCCGTTATGCCCAACGCCCGGTACTTCAACCAACTTGTGGCCCAACTGCGGGTGCCGCTGCTTGAGGTAGTCAAAATAGTTGTGCCCGCGAATCAGGCGATACGCGCCCTGGGTTTCAGCCCCGCAGCTCTTGTCGAGCGCCGGGTGATTCGGGTCGGTGTCCTGCTGGCCCAGCAGGTAAGTCACATTGCGCGACACATACGCCTGCTCAAGCTGCTCGGCACTTTGCCCCTTGGCGTAGGCCGGCAGGTTTTGCATGCCGTATTTCCAGTCATTGAAATCAGGGCAACTGGAAACATCGAACTTCACCGGACGCTGCGGGCTGAAGTACGCGTAGGACGACGGGTTGGCCACTACATAGCGCAAGCTGATGCCTTCGGTTTGCAGCAGCGGGTGATCATGCCCGGTCAGGGCAAAACGCTGCACTACCTGGCCGCCGCCGGAATGGCCGGCCACCACGATTTCCTTCAGGTTCGGAAACAGCTTGCGGTTGCCCAGGTGCTTGATGATCTGGTCCAGGGCGCCATAGGAGCTGATCTGGCCCGGGCCGGTGGACGGCTCGCCGGCCATCCAGTCATTGCTGTTCCAGCGCAGGGTCTGGCTGTCGATCTGGTTGCGCTTGAGGTCGGTCTGGTTGAGGAACTGCGGCGCAATCACCAAGGTGTTGGCGTTTTGTCCTGCGGCTTCGGCGGCTTTTTCGCCGCTGTCCAGGTAGGTCATCGCGTTGCGCAAACGGCCATGCACGATGATCAGCGCGCGGGTGACTTGAGGCAGTGGCTGGCGCCAGTCCTGGCTCAAGCCGACGCTGAGGTCGCCGGCATCCAGGTGGAAACGATCGGGACTGACCTCCTTGACGCCATGCTCGGCGGCCCAGGAGGAGGAAGAACAGGTGATCAACAAACCTAACAGCAGACCCAGTCGTTTATTCATTTAAAGGCTCTTGGCGGTAAAGGTATCGCATTGAGTGATCTGGCCCTGGGCGAAGCCGGTCTTGAACCAGCGAACCCGCTGTGCCGAGGTGCCGTGGGTAAACGAGTCAGGCACTACACGGCCCTGGCCCTGTTGCTGCAAGCGGTCATCGCCAATGGCGTTGGCCGCATTCAGTGCTTCTTCAATGTCGCCAGGCTCCAGCCAGTTCAGGCGCTTTTGTGCGCGGTTGGCCCACACCCCGGCGAAGCAGTCGGCTTGCAGTTCCTGGCGCACCAGCAGGCCGCCGTCGCCTTGCATCTGCCGGCCTTGCTGGCGGGCTGCCTGAATCTTCGCGGAGATGCCCAGCAGCGTCTGAACGTGGTGTCCGACTTCATGCGCGATCACGTAGGCCTGGGCGAAATCACCAGCGGCCTTGAAGCGCTGGGACATTTCCCGGAAAAAATCCAGGTCCAGGTATACCTGTTGGTCTGCCGGGCAATAGAACGGCCCGCTGGCGGACGTGGCGCCACCGCAGGCGGAGTTCACCCGGCCACGGAACAGGATCAACTTGGGGTTCTTGTAGGTCAGGCCGTTCTCCTGGAACACCTGGGCCCAGGTGTCTTCGGTGTCACCGAGCACGGCGCGCACGAAGTCAGCCTGTTCATCATTGGCCGGCGGCGCCTGGCGAGTTTGCGGGCTGACGGAGGGCGCTTGCTCGGTGAGCTGGCCGCTGAGTTGCCCGAGGATCTGCATCGGGTCCTGGCCGGTCAGCCAGCCGATGCCGACGATCAGCACGATCGCCGTCAGGCTCAGGCCCTTGCCGCCACCAAAGCGCATGCCTGCGCCACCGCCGCCACTGTCATCGCGGGCGTCCACCACGTTGTCGCTGCGTCGGCCTTTTTTCCATAGCATGTGGCAATCCTCTTGTTGAACCTGCAGCTCAGTGTTGTTGGTGTGTAGGGTTGGCGCCAGTCCGGCTGTCGGTGGCGAGGGGGCTTGTCCCCCGTTGGGCTGCGCAGCAGCCCCAATAAGAACACCGAATTCCTCCAAAAAGAACACCCTGGCCTGTTATGGGGCTGCTGCGCAGCCCAACGCGGGGCAAGCCCGCTCGCCACAGGTGATGGGTGTCCGGCGGGAAGTTGTTGGTGTCAGTCGCGGCAATAACCTTCGCCGGTGTCGACGATCAGGCAGTCCTTCTTGTCGGCCAGCCATTTGAGGCCCGTGGCTTCGCCGTCACCGGCGCTCAGGATCTGCGGGCCGTCCGGGCGTTCAAAGGTGATGCCGTCTTCAGACGCCTGGCCCTTGAAGGTGCCGGAGTCATCGTCATCCAGGCCGTATTTCATGGTCAGTACATAGTGGCCACGGCCGATGCTGTCGTCCTTGGCGATGGTCAGGTTGAGGCCTTCGACGCCCATCCACTTGCCGACCCATTTGTCGGTGGGCAGCACTTCCGGCACCAGCGTTGCTTGAACCGACGCCGGAGCAGGCGCTTTAGCCGTCTCGGCTTGTTTATCGCAGGCGCTGAGCAGCGCCAGGGTCGAAAGCATCAACAGGGTTTTTTTCATGGTGAGAAGGCCTTGGTTAAAAAACGCGCAATGGGCGGGTGGGCGTGGAGCGTTGGACTGGAAAAGCGCAATTTAGTGCGCTGTTCGAACAGTGTTTGGTTATGCTCTTGAGCGAGGCGCGTCACCCGTTCTAGATTATGCCGCGGTATGCGGCGGTCATTTCAGCCTGCCACTCAAGAGAATGCAATGACCCTCAGTACCCCACTTTCCGGCGTCAACCACCCGCTCAAAGGCATTTTGCTGATTGTGGTGGCGACTTTTCTGTTTTCCAGCCACGACGCGCTGTCCAAATACCTGGCCGGGTTTTACCCGATCGTGATGGTGGTGTGGGCCCGTTACCTGGTGCACACGCTGTTGATGGCCGGGATCTTCCTGCCGCAATCGGGCCTGCGGGTGCTGCGCAGCAAGCGGCCGTTGCTGCAGGTGGCGCGGGCCTTGTGCCTGCTGGGCACCAGCCTGTTCTTTACGGCGGCGCTGCACTTTATCCCGTTGGCCGAGGCCACGGCGGTCAACTTTCTTGCGCCGATTCTGGTCACCGCGTTGTCGGTGCCACTGCTGGGCGAGCACGTGACCCGCGGCCAATGGCTGGCGGTGATTTGCGGGTTTATCGGGGTGCTGATCATCGTGCATCCGGGCGGTGAGCTGTTTACGCCGGCGGTGTTGTTGCCGCTGACCTCCGCACTGTTCTTCTGCTTCTACCAGCTGCTCACGCGCATCCTCAGCAAGTACGACACACCCACCACCAGCAACTTCTTCGCCGGGCTGTGCAACACCCTGGTGATGAGTGCACTGGTACCGTTCTTCTGGCAGGTGCCGAGCCTGTGGCACGGGGTGTTGATGCTGGCGCTGGGCACCTGCGGGATGACCGCACACTTGATGCTGACCCAGGCCTTCCGCTTCGCGGCGCCAGCGCTGCTGGCACCGTTCGGCTATTGCCAGATCGTGTTTGCGGGGTTGTTGGGCTGGCTGGTGTTCAATCACACCCCGGACCTGACCACCGTGGTCGGGATCGGGGTGATTTGCCTGAGCGGGTTGGCCGCTGCCTGGCAGCAGCGGCGCAGGTAGGAAACTCAGACCTCGACGGTCGGAATCTTGCGTGGCGCCATGAAGTACATCCAGACCAGCGCGATGAAGTACATCGCCGGAATCAGGGTGAACAGCACGGTGTAGTTGTTGTTGGTCACGGTCAGGATATGGCCGACGATCTGGGTCATGAACATCCCGCCGATGGCCGCGCACATGCCGCCAAAACCGAACACCGTACTCATCATGTGCTTGGGCGTGTAGTCCATCACCAGGCTCCAGATATTGGCGGTCCAGGCCTGGTGCGCGCCGATGGCCAAGGAGATGGCAAACACCGCGACCCACAGTTGGCTGGAACCGGCGGCCATGATGACGCCGACGATGCAGCAGGCGAACAGCAGCATCGACAACAGCCGCGCCTTGATCGGATTCATCCCGCGGCCAATCAGGAACGAAGACAGAATCCCGCCGCCAATGCTGCCGAAGTCCGCCGTCAGGTAAATGATGATCAGCGGGATGCCCATCTGGGTCACGTTGATGCCCAGGTTGTATTGCTGATTCAGGAACGGCGGCAGCCAGTAAAGGTAGAACCAGAACACCGGCGCGGTCATCGAGTAGGCGAGGGCGAAGGCCCAGGTACCGCGCATGCGCAGGATTCGGCTGAACGGCACGCGGGGTTGTTCCGGTTCCACTTCCTGCTGCACGTAGTCCAGTTCCGATTGCTTCACGCTCGGATGGTCTTCTGGGTTGTAGTACTTCAAACCCCAGAACACCAGCCAGATGCCGCCCAGTGCCGACATGCACAGGAACGCGGCCTGCCAGCCCCACACGTGGAGGATCAGTGGCAGCAGCATCGGCGTCATCATTGCGCCGACGTTGGTGCCGGCGTTGAAGATCCCGGTCGCCACCGCACGCTCGCCGGCGGGGAACCACAGGCGGGTGGTCTTGACGCAGGCCGGGTAGTTGGCGGCCTCGGTGAGCCCGAGAATAAACCGGCACACCATAAAGCCCACTGCCGAGGTGGCCAGGCCGTGGGCGCCGGTGGCCAGGCTCCACAGCAGCACCGCGCAGAAGAACACGCGCTTGACGCCGACCCGGTCGATCAGCCGGCCTTGCAGCACAAAGCCGATTGCGTAACCCACCTGGAACCAGAAGTTGATGTTGGCGTAGTCCATCGCCGTCCAGCTCATTTCCTTGGCCAGGATCGGCTGCATCACGCCAAGGGCGGCGCGGTCGATGTAGTTCAGGGTGGTGGCGAAAAACACCAGGGCCAGCATGCCCCAGCGGGTTTTACCGACAGCCATGGCGCCACGGATTTTGTCGCCGATGCCGCTATGGGGATTGCTGTGGCGCACGGCCACGGCGGGAGTTTGCGAAGGCATGAGGAAGTACCCGTTTTTTTGAAATTTTTATGGTGTGTTCAGGGTCTTGGTTAACCGAGGCCGCTCAACAGGAGCGGGACTCAATGTGCTGTCGATGGTGCGCAGTGGCTAAAAAATCGTCAATTCGCTGATTGCCATTCTGTTCGATAATCGCCCATAAAACTAACCGGTTCGTACATTTCAATTGCTGTGATGAGTTTAGCGGCCAATAATTTGCCGTAAACAAGACATGCCTCAATGCCGGGAGTCGCCCCATGCAACGCTCCATCGCCACCGTTTCCTTGAGCGGAACCCTGCCGGAAAAACTCGAAGCCATCGCGGCGGCCGGGTTTGATGGCGTGGAAATCTTTGAAAACGATCTGCTGTATTACGACGGCAGTCCGCGTGAAGTTAGGCAAATGTGCGCCGACCTCGGCATTGCCATCACCCTGTTCCAGCCGTTCCGGGATTTTGAGGGCTGCCGCCGCGACCGCCTGGCGCGCAACCTGGAGCGGGCCGAGCGCAAGTTCGATTTGATGCAGGAGTTGGGCACCGACCTGGTGTTGGTGTGCAGTAACGCGTCAGCCGATGCCGTCGGCGATGAAAGCATTCTGCTGGATGATTTGAGCCTGCTGGCCGAACACGCCGGCCGCCGTGGCCTGCGCATTGGCTACGAAGCGCTGGCGTGGGGACGGCATGTGAACACCTGGCAACAGGTGTGGAACCTGGTGCGCAAGATCGATCACCCGAGCCTCGGCGTGTTGCTCGACAGCTTCCACACGCTGTCCCTCAAGGGCGACCCGAGTGCCATCGCCGAGATCCCCGGCGACAAGATTTTCTTTGTGCAGATGGCCGACGCGCCGATCCTGGCGATGGACGTACTGGAATGGAGCCGGCATTTTCGCTGCTTCCCCGGCCAGGGCGAATTCGACCTGGCAGGCTTCCTGGCCCCGATCGTCAAGAGCGGCTACACCGGGCCGTTGTCGTTGGAAATCTTCAACGACGGCTTCCGCGCCGCACCGACCCGGGCGAATGCCGCCGACGGCCTGCGCTCGCTGCTGTATCTCGAAGAGAAGACCCGCCAGCGGCTGGCCGAGGAAGCCAAACCGGTCCCCGAGATTTTGTTTCAAACCCCCGCCGCCAGCGAATACGACGGCATTGAATTCCTCGAATTCGCTGTGGATGAAAACCTCGGCGCCAAGCTCACCTCATGGCTGGAGCGCCTGGGCTTCGTCAAGGCCGGGCAGCATCGCTCCAAGAGCGTCAGCCTGCTGCGCCAGGGTGATATCAACCTGATCCTCAACTGTGAACCCTATTCCTTCGCCCATAATTTTTTCGAGGCCCATGGCCCGTCGTTGTGCGCCACGGCGATCCGCGTGAAAGACAGCGCCAAGGCCCTGGAGCGGGCGGTGGCCTACAAGGGCCAGCCGTATCGCGGCCTGGTCGGCCCTAATGAGCTGGAGCTGGCGGCGGTGCGTGCACCGGATGGCAGCCTGATCTACCTGGTAGACCAGAACGAAGGTGGCCTCTACGACACCGATTTCAACCTGCAACCGGCGAGCGCTGCCAGCGGCGGACTGCTGCGCATCGACCACATGGCCATGGCGTTGCCCGCCGACAGCCTCGACAGTTGGGTGCTGTTCTACAAGAGCCTGCTGGATTTCGAAGCCGATGACGAAGTGGTACTGCCCGACCCGTACGGCCTTGTGAAAAGCCGCGCACTGCGCAGCCGTTGCAGCTCGATTCGCCTGCCGCTGAATATTTCAGAGAACCGCAACACCGCGATTTCCCACGCGCTGTCGAGCTATCGCGGCTCGGGTGTGCACCACATTGCCTTCGACTGCGCGGACATTTTCGCCGAGGTCAGCCGGGCCAAGGATGCCGGCGTGCCGCTGCTGGATATCCCGCTGAACTACTACGATGACCTGGCGGCGCGGTTTGACTTCGATGACGAGTTCCTCAGCCAGCTCGCGTACTACAACGTGCTGTACGACCGCGACGCCCAGGGCGGTGAGCTGTTTCACGTGTACACCGAGCCGTTCGAAGGCCGGTTTTTCTTCGAGATCATCCAGCGCAAGAACGGTTACGCCGGTTACGGCGCGGCCAACGTGGCGGTGCGCCTGGCGGCCATGGCCAAGTCCCGCAGCGGTGCGGCGCGCCAGGCCAGGCTGTAAGGTGCCGGCGCTTCCTTCGGCGTGCGCGGCGGCCCATAATCACCGCCTGCACCTAAGGCCGTGAGCGCACCATGACCCTGACTTCCGAGCTTCCCGCCGCGGCCGCCGCGCCGCGCAAGAGTCGCAAGAACAACCCGGAAAAGACCCGCGAGAACATCCTCCAGGAAGCCATCGTCGAGTTTGTCACCCAGGGCCTTTCCGGCGCCCGGGTGGACGCGATCGCGGAGCGTATCCAGACCTCCAAGCGCATGATTTATTACTACTTCGGCAGCAAGGAGCAGCTCTACGTCGAGGTGCTGGAGAAGCTCTACGGCGACATTCGCAACACCGAAACCCGGATGAACCTGACGGCCCTGGAGCCCCGGGAAGCGATCCGTCGGCTGGTGGAATTCACCTTTGATCACCACGATCAGAACGTGGATTTTGTGCGGATTGTGAGCATCGAGAACATCCACAACGCCGAGTATGTAAAGCAGTCGACATCGATCAAGGCGATGAACAGCAACATCCTCGAAGCCCTCGGCACCACGTTGCGCCGGGGCGCCGAACTGGGGTTGTTCCGTGAAGGACTGGAGCCGCTGGACGTGCACTTGCTGATCAACTCGTTCAGCTTTTACCGGGTGTCCAACCGCCACACCTTCAGCGAGATCTTTCAGATCGAGTTGTCGGACGAAGCGGTCAAGCAGCGGCATCGGGCGATGATCTGCGAGTCGGTGTTGCGCTACCTGCAGGCCTGAATTTAACACTGAACAAATGTGGGAGCGGGCTTTTGTGGGAGCCGGGCTTGCCCGCGATAGGATCAACTCGGTTTGTCTGAAGTACCGAGTTGTTTGCATCGCAGGCGAGCCAGCTCCCACCTTTTGATCCGGTTTCTACCGTCAGATGTTCATGCTCTGGAAGTGCGCCAGCATGCGGTCGGCATCCGCCACTTCCCCGCTGAACAACTCAAACGCCTTCACCGCCTGAAACACCGCCATGTTGCCGCCATCCAGCGTGCGGCAACCCAGGGCGCGGGCGTTGCGCAGCAATTCGGTTTCCAGCGGGAAATACACAATCTCTGCCACCCACAAATCAGCGCGCAAAGTGTGCAGCGGCACCGGCATGCCGGGCAGCTTGGCCATGCCCATCGGTGTGGTGTTCACCAGGCCGTCGGCCTCGGCCATGGCGCTTTCCAGGTCATTGCCCGCCTGGGCCCGGCCGGCACCGAAATGCTGGTTGAGGTTGTCCGCCAGGCTCCGGGCGCGCTCGGCGTCCATGTCGAAAATACTCAAGCGTTCCACGCCTTCGCCCAGCAGCGCATGGGCCACTGCCGCACCGGCACCGCCCGCGCCCATCTGCACCACGTGCCTGCGTGCCACGTCATTCAAGCCGCGGCGAAAGCCTTCGGCAAAACCCAGGCAGTCGGTGTTGTGGCCGATGCGTTCACCGTTGCGGAACACCACGGTGTTCACCGCGCCGATGCCTCGTGCTTCGGGTGACAGGTCATCCAGCAACGGCAGGATTGCCTGCTTGCACGGGTAGGTGATGTTCAAGCCAGTGAAGTTCATCTGCTCGGCCGCCATCAACAGGTCGGGCAGGGCGCGGGTATCCACCTGCAACTGGTCGAGGTCGATCAGGCGATACAGGTACCGCAAGCCCTGGGCATCGCCCTCGTGCTCATGCAGGGCCGGCGTGCGGGAGGCCTGGATGCCGGCGCCGATCAGGCCGGCGAGAATTCGACGTCTGGACACCGGGTTCATCCCTTCAAGGTCTTGCTGAAGTGTTCGAGGGCCAGGTGATAACCATGGCTGCCAAAGCCAGCGAGTACCGCCTTTGCAATCGGCGACACAAAGGAGTGATGACGGAACGCTTCCCGGGCATGCACGTTGGACAAATGCACTTCGATCACCGGTACTTCACTGGCCACCAGCGCGTCGCGGATCGCTACCGAGGTGTGGGTCCAGGCTGCCGGGTTGATCACAATCCCGGCGCAACGGGCGCGGGCGCCGTGGATCCAGTCCAGCAATTCGCCTTCGTGATTGGTCTGGCGAAATTCGACTTTCAGTCCCAGTTGCTCGGCGCTGCGGCCACAAAGGGCGGCAAGGTCGGCCAGGGTTTCATGGCCATAAGTGGCGGGCTCGCGGGTGCCGAGCAGGTTGAGATTGGGGCCGTTGAGCACCAGCACGATAGGGGGCATGAGGGATCTCCACTGTTGTTTTTATGTCTGCGGATAAAATGTACTGAATGGTTAATTTGGTCAATCGCCGGGGTGGGAACCGTTCGATTACCGAACGCAGAATGAAAACCGCCATTGTGCAGATCAGAGCTGATATCAATTGAAAATCATTCTCGACAACGCTTAAGATGCCCGCCTGTTTCCTCTACATTCCAGGGAGTCGGTTTGTCGGACGTGGATCTCAAAGGCCTGTTTCTCAAGCACGCCGATACCCTGCGCGGGTATCTCGCGCGCAAGGTACGGGACCCGCAGTTGGCCGCAGACCTGGTGCAGGAGAGCTTCCTGCGCCTGGCGCAAAAGCCGGCCGGCGAGCGCATCGACAACTCCCAGGGCTATCTCTATCGCAAGGCCGGTAATCTGCTGATCGACCATATTCGCCAGGAGGCGCGGCGCAAGACCGACTCCGTGCCCCATGAGGCGCTGGCCGAGATTGAAGATGAAATGGCCGGGTTGGAGGCTCAGGCGATGGCGCAGCAACAGCGGCAGGCATTGAAGCAGGCACTGGCGGAATTGCCGGAGCGTACCCGGCAGATTTTTCGCCTCAACCGGATCGAGGGCATGACCCATGCCCAGGTCGCGCGCCACCTGGGCATTTCCGACAGCTCAGTGCAAAAGCACCTGGCCAAGGCGCTGGCGTATGTCATGCAGCGTTTGCAGGAAGGTGAGGCGGGGCCGTCCGACGAATGAATTACCGACAAACCTGGGGTCAGACGTCACAGCGTTATATAACGAAAAATTCGAGATTCACACGTGAATAGCCCGGGTCCGCAACAGCACAGCATTACCGAGGCGGCTGCCGATTGGGCGGTGCGCCTGCACGCCGGCGCCCTGACCGATCAGGAGCAGGCCGAGTTGCGCCAATGGATCGCCAGGGACAGCCGCCATGAAGCGGCGCTGCGGTTTGCCGAGCAGACGTGGGCGGCGCTGGGCGAGGTGCATCGTGATGAGACGGTGCATCGCCAGCGGCCGCCCGCCACCGCGGCGCCGGTGCGCGGCTCTCGTCGGCGCAGGCCGTGGCGCATGGCGGCGAGTGTTGCGCTGTTGCTGGTGGTGGCCGGCGTCGGCTGGGTGCGCGGGCCTGAGGCGCTGCTGCAGATGCAGGCCGATTACCTCACCCAAAAAGGCGAGGTGCGCACCGTGCACCTGGCGGACGGCAGCAGCGTGCAACTGGATTCTGCGAGTGCGATCAAGCTGGATTTTGACGGTGTGCAGCGGCGCATCAGCCTGATCAAAGGCTCGGCGATCTTTGATGTGGCGCCCATGGCCGGTGAGGAAAAAAGGCCGTTCGTGGTGCAGAGCGCCAGCGGGCAAACCCGCGCCCTGGGCACGCGGTTTGTGGTCGAGCGTGAGGACGACCGGCAGGCTTGGGTCGGAGTGTTGCAACACAGTGTGGCCGTCACGCTGCAAGCGGTGCCGCAGAAAGAAACCGTGCTCAAGGAAGGCCAGGCTGCGCGCTACAGCCCCGAGAACGGCGTGGTCGCCCTCGACGACCTCGACCTGGAGCGCGCCACCAGTTGGCGTCGCGGTGTGTTGATCTTCGATCGCTTGCCGCTGGCCAAGGTCATCGAGCAGCTCAACCGCTACCGGCCGGGCAAGGTGGTGCTGACTAATGCCGACCTCGGCACCCGTGAAGTCAGCGGCGTGTTCCGTCTCGATATGCTCGACACGGCCCTCGGCACCCTGACCGAAGAATTACAGGTGCAGCGCTTTGATCTGGCGGGGCTGAGCCTGATCTATTGATGGGGTCGCCGGGCCCCGTTTACGCCCTTCGGAAAAACTTTCAAAAAAACCTTACTGAGTTCCGACGCCTGACACGTCCTGTTAAGTGAGAAGTATTCGCATAAACAAGAATGGTCAGCGAAGGGATAACGTCGATGTCTGCAATCACCAAGGGGCGCAACACCGGTAGCCGGTTGGCCCTTGCCATCCACCTGGGGCTGTTCGCCTCCGCCTGCCAGGTGCAGGCCGCCGAGGCGCCAGTCGGTGAGTCACAGCCTGTCACATTGACGTTTGATATTGCGGCGCAACCCTTGGGCCTTGCCGTACTGACGTTCGCCGACCAGGCCGGGTTGCAAGTGCTCTTCGACAGCGCGCGCCTGCAAGGCCTCACCAGCACCGCGCTCAAGGGCCGTTACAGCGCCCAGGAAGGCCTCGGCCGATTGGTGGGCAGTGCACCGGTGGAATACCGCTTTACCGGGGACCGGCAGGTGACGCTGACGCGCGTCAGCGCCGACCATGACGGTGCGCTGACCGTGGGCACCACCACCATCACCGGCAACACCAACGGCAAGCCAAGCGACTGGGTATACGACACACCGCGCTCGGTGGCCGTGATCAGTCGCGAGCAGATCGACAAACGCCCGCCGCGCCACGCCGCCGACATGCTCGAAGAAACCGCCGGCGTGTACACCGCCGTCAACCAGCGTGACCCGGGCCTGTCGGTGAACATCCGCGGCGTGCAGGACTACGGCCGGGTCAACATGAACATCGACGGCATGCGCCAGAACTTCAACGTCAACGGCCACCAGCAGCGCAACGGCACGATGTTGATCGACCCGGAGTTCATCTCCAGCATCGAAATCGACAAGGGCAGCCAGTCCGGGCAGGGCGGTGCTGCCGTGTTGGGCGGGATTGCATCCTTCAAGACCCTGGAGGCCAGTGAGTTCCTGGCCGATGGCAAGGATTATGGCGGGCGTTTGCGTGCCGGTAGCGGGATTGGTGAACTGGGTAACGGCACCTATTTCAACGGCAGCGGTGTGTTTGCCTTTGGCGACGAGCGCGGCGACGTGCTGCTGGGGTACAGCGAACGGCATTTTGGCGACTACCGCGCCGGTACCCACAACGACCAGAAACTGGGCACTCATTTGCGCGCTCGCGACTCCCAGCCTGCGGCCTTCGACGATTGGCTGAACAGTGAGGTCGGTGACACCGGCAGCGTCACCCGCTCCCAAATCGTCAAGTTCGGCCTGAACCTGCCCAATGACCAACGGGTGCAACTGAGCTACCTGGAAAGTGACAGCGACAGCAATGACGCGTGGGCCTACACCGCCCCGGATAACCAGAGCGTGTACTACCAGCGCGTCAGCAAGAACAACCTCAATGCCAAGAACGTCGGGCTGGATTATCGCTACACGCCGGATAACCCGCTGATCGATTTCAAAGCCAAGGTCTACTACGTCACCACACAGATGGACCGGGACAATGCGCCCAACGCCGCGACACTGACCTCCGGCAACTATGTGGCGGGCTACACGGATCATTTTCAGACCGATACCTGGGGTGTACAGGGCGACAACACGTCGCGGTTCGACTTCGATGCGCTGGGTCATGTGAGCTGGAACTACGGCGTGGAGGTGTATCAAGACAAGTTCAAGCCCAGTACCAACAAGGTCGAGGCCACCAACCTTTCCGGCCTGTTGCCTTACGTTGAAGGCGGGACGCCCGGTGGCAAACGCACCATCGCCAGCCTGTTCAACAACCTGCAGTACGAATATGGCGACTGGCTGACGCTGGAGGCGGGCTTGCGGTACGACCGCTATCGGCTGGAAGGGGTCACCGGGATGACGCTGTACCGGCGCGATCGGTTCTACAGCAGCACGGTAGGTGCCAAGCGTGTCGAGGAGGTTTTCGACATTGATAGAGAAGAGGGCCAGTTCTCTCCCACGTTCGGTATCGGCATAAAGCCGGGGCTGGACTGGATGCAACTCTACGCCCGCTGGGGCAAGGGCTGGCGCCCGCCGGCGGTGACGGAAACCTTTATGACCGGGCGTCCTCACGGTGGCAGCTCATCAGAGCGGGTGTTTCCCAACCCGTTCCTGAAACCCGAAGAGTCGCGGGACTGGGAAGTGGGCGTGAACGTATTCAAAGAGGGGCTGCTGTTCGGTGACGACCGCCTGGGCATGAAGGTGGCTTACTTCGATACCCGGATCGAGAACTTCTCTTTCCTCAATCACAGCGTCAGTTTGCCGGAGACCTCCGTCGGCGGTTTTCTCGGCACGATGGCGTACGTCAATAACACCAACCCCACGCGCTTTCGGGGGGTGGAGTACCAACTCAACTACGACATGGGGCGGGCGTACGCCAACCTTAGTTACACCCACATGATCGGCAGCAACGAGTTCTGCTCGAAGAACTATTACATGGGCGGGGCGAAGAAGAACGGGCCGTCCACCACACGCTATGAACGCTACACCCGGCCGAACGGCACGATCGGCCTGCGCCCGGTGACCACGTATGAGGTGCTGGACGACGATGTTGCCAACAACAAGGAAAGCTGTGGCCGGATCATGGGCAACGCCACCTATATGCCGGCTGATCGCGGCTCGCTGACCCTGGGCGCGCGCTTCCTGGAAAAGCGACTCGATATGGGCGTCCGCGTGCGCTACAGCTCAGGCAATGGCGAGAACCTCGACTCACAAGGTTATGACTTCATCGACCAGGCGCTCTGGCCCCAGTACACCCTCTATGACCTGTACGCCAGCTACTGGATGACCGACCAATTGAACATCGCCCTGGCGCTGGAAAACGCCACCGATGAGGCCTACTTCGTCGCCATGGGGGATGCCAATAACCTGAGCCTGGCGCGCGGGCGAACGTTGAGCGGGATGCTCGAATACAAGTTCTGATCAAGGTGCCACGGCACTTTATCAACCAACGGTTTTGCCCAAGGGTGGGCAAAAAGTGCGCTGTATGAGCGTGCTGATCAATCGTGTTGTTTATAACGAGGTTAAGTGATGACTATTTCTGTTAGTTACGAAGCTGCGCTCGGTGCTTACTCCGTCTCGGACTACCTGACCGACTGGGCACTGGGGTTCAACACTGCGGGTCACGGCAGCAGCAACACCGGCGGCTTCAGCAACGGCTCCCTGAGCGGCGACCAGTATTCGACCCACGGCGCCAACAATTCCGACTACGCCTTCATTGCCGACAGCAACACCAGCAACGGCCTGCACTACGTATTCAACCCGGCGCTGCCAGCCAGCCACAACGAAAACCACTACCTGTGGGGCAACCTGGATAACGTTCAACTGGGCACCGGCCTGGGCGGCGGCAATGGCAGCGACTTCACCCTCGATGCGTTCAAAGTGGCGTTCAACGGCCTCGACCTGAGCGCGGCACAAGGTGCAGGCCGCGTCGGCAACGACGTTCAGAACGTGATCTACAGCCTGATGCAAGGCAACACCTCGGCACTGGAAATCGTGCTCAACAACCTGCTGGACGACTTCGGCCTGTCCACCGCCAACACGTTCGACGAGATCTCGGCCGGCCTGGCAGCACACGCTACGGCAACCACCACCGACGTCGCCCTGGTAGGCGTGCAGGACGTTGCACAGGACTGGGCACTCGCTGCCTGACTTTGCTGCGCAATGAAAAAAGCGAATGGAAGATCACTCTCCCATTCGCTGCGTAAACCCCGTCGTCGCCGTGAGTTTCGAAGGCCAGGGCGACGGCGGTGACAAATTCTGCGGAGCGGCGCGCGGCGTGTCAAACGCGGGCGGCGCTTCCCGATTTCCCCCATGAGAATCCCTCGATGCGCCATGCCGGCAACGAAACCCTGGCCGCTCTCACGGCCTATAAAAGTGGCTTCCTCAACATTGGCCTGTTTTCGGCAGTGATCAACCTGTTGATGCTGGCCCCGGCGCTGTACATGTTGCAGGTCTACGACCGGGTGCTGGCCTCCGGCAACCCGATGACCCTGTTGATGCTGACGCTGATGATCCTTGGCTTGTTCGGCTTGATGGGCGCGCTGGAGTGGGTGCGCAGCCAGGTGGTGATCCGCCTCGGTACACAGATGGACATGCGCCTGAACCAGCGGGTGTACGACGCCGCGTTCGAGGCGCAACTCAAGGGCAGCACCCAGGCGGCAGGGCAGGCGTTGAGCGACCTGACGACCTTGCGCCAGTTCGCCACCGGCCAGGCGCTGTTCGCATTTTTTGATGCGCCGTGGTTTCCGGTGTACTTGCTGGTGATCTTCCTGTTCCACCCCTGGCTCGGCGTCCTGGCGCTGGCCGGTGCGCTGATGCTGATGGCGCTGGCGTGGGCCAACCAGCACATCTGCCAGGCACCGTTGACCCAGGCCAATCAGCTGTCGATCAGCGCCAGCCAGCAGGCCACGGCCAACCTGCGAAATGCCGAAGCCATCGAAGCCATGGGCATGCTGGCAACCCTGCGTGCGCGCTGGTTTGCCCAGCACCAGGCGTTTCTGGCGGCGCAGAACCTGGCCAGTGAAAAGACCGCCGCCATCAGTGCCTGGTCCAAGGGCGTACGCCTGGCGTTGCAGTCATTGGTCCTCGGTTTGGGCGCATTGCTGGCGGTGCAGGGGGCGATTACGCCGGGCATGATGATCGCCGGCTCGATCCTGATGGGGCGGGTACTGAGCCCTATCGACCAACTGATCGGCGTTTGGAAACAGTGGAGTTCGGCGCGCCTGGCCTATGAGCGTTTGACCCTGATGCTGGCGGCCAACCCGGCGCGCACCGAGCGCATGAGCTTGCCGGTGCCCAGCGGCCAGTTGACGGTCGAGCAGGTAAGCGCGTGTGCGCCCGGCAGTCGTCGGCCCGCGTTGGCCAACCTCGGGTTCAGCCTGCCTGCCGGTGACGTGCTGGGCGTGATCGGTCCTTCCGGTTGCGGCAAGTCGACCCTGGCGCGGTTGCTGGTGGGGGCCTGGACGCCGATGGCCGGCAAGGTTCGGCTGGACGGCGCGGACCTGGCGCAATGGGACAAGCAGCAACTCGGCCCGCACATTGGGTATCTGCCCCAGGACATCCAGCTGTTCGCCGGCAGCATTGCCGACAACATCGCGCGTTTCGACACCGTGGATTCGGACAAGGTGCTCGCTGCCGCGCAGATGGCCGGCGTGCATCAACTGATCCTGCAGTTGCCCCAAGGCTACGACACCCAACTGGGGGAGGGCGGTGCCGGGTTGTCCGGCGGGCAGAAGCAACGTGTGGCGCTGGCGCGGGCGCTGTACGGCTTGCCTGCGCTGATCGTACTGGATGAGCCCAATTCCAATCTCGATGAGGCCGGCGAGCAGGCCTTGCTCCATGCCATCACCTTGCTCAAGGCGCAGCGTCGCACGCTGGTGCTGATCACCCACAAGACCCCTGTGCTGGCGTTGACGGACCAATTGCTGATCCTGCGGGACGGCCAGTTGCAAGCGTTCGGGCCCACGGCGCGGGTGTTGGAGGCCACGCAGAAACCGGCGGCCGCGCCGCCCAAACCGGTGTCGGCGATGAGCATGAGCTACCGCCTCGGTGAAGGAAAAAAAGCATGAGCCGACCTGTGCTTGTGACGGACAACAGCGTGCCGCCGGTGAACAACGTGCTGGCGCTGGACGATAAAAAATACGCCCGCCTGGGCTGGTTGTTGGTGCTCGGCGGGTTTGCCGGGTTCCTCGGCTGGGCCGCGCTGGCGCCGTTGGACAAGGGCGTGGCGGTGTCCGGCAAGGTCATGGTGTCGGGGCACCGCAAGACGGTGCAGCACCCGTCGGGCGGGATCGTCGAGCGGATCGAGGTGCGCGATGGCGAGGTGGTGAGCGCCGGCCAGGTATTGATCCGCCTGAAGGAAACCCCGTTGCGCGGGCAGATGCAGTCTTTGCGCAGCCAGTTCATTGCGTCCCAGGCCAGCGAAGCGCGCTTGAGTGCCGAGAGCGAAGGCTTGTCGGCCATCGTTTTCGGCCCCGAACTGCTGAACGAGCCGGAGGCCGCCGCCACCTTGAGCCTGCAACGGCAACTGTTCAGCAGTCGCGCCCAGGCCCTGGCCACGGAGCAGCAAGGCCTGCGGGAAACCATCGCCGGGGCCGAAGCGCAATTGCGCGGCACCAGGGAATCCCAGGCCAGCAAAGTGCTGCAACGCACCGCGATGAATGAACAGCTGCAAGGCCTGCGCGAGCTGGCGCGGGACGGCTACATCCCGCGCAATCGGCTGCTGGAAAATGAACGGCTGTATGCCCAGCTCGACGGTGCGATTGCCGAGGATTTCGGCCGCATCGGCCAACTGCAACGGCAAGTCCTTGAACTGCGCCTGCGCATCCGCCAGCTCGGCGAAGACTTCCAGAAAGACCTGCGCGGCCAACTGGCCGAAACCCGCACCCGCAGCGACGACTTGCGCAACCGGCTGGCCTCGGCCGAATTCGAACTGGCCAACAGCCTGGTGCGCGCGCCGGCGGCTGGCGTGGTGGTGGGGCTGGAGGTGTACACCGAAGGCGGCGTGATCAAGCCCGGCCAGACGCTGATGGACATCGTGCCCCAGGGTGAACCACTGCTGGTGGAAGCGCGGGTGCCGGTGCAGATGGTCGACAAGGTGCACCCGGGCTTGCCGGTGGAGTTGCTGTTCTCGGCGTTCAACCAGAGCACCACCCCACGCATTGCCGGTGAAGTGACGCTGGTGTCGGCCGACCGCCAGGTCGACGAGCGCACCGATGAGCCGTATTACACCTTGCGCGCCCAGGTCAGTGCAGCCGGCATGCGCCAGCTCGACGGCTTGCAGATTCGCCCGGGCATGCCGGTGGAAGCGTTCGTCAAAACCGGTGAGCGCTCGATGCTCAACTACCTGTTCAAACCCTTGCTGGATCGGACTCACATGGCGTTGGTGGAAGAATGAAGGCGCTGTTATTCGGTCTGTGTTGTGCCTGCAGTGGATCGGCCCAGGCGCTGGGATTGCTCGACGCCTATGACTTGGCCCTGCGCAACGACCCGACGTTTCAGGCGGCAATCCAGGAGCGCGAGGCTGGCGAGGAAAACCGCATCATCGGCCGCGCCGGGCTGTTGCCGAACCTGTCCTGGAGCTACAACAACTCGCGCAATGAATCCGAAGTTACCCAGTCGACGGCGGTGGGCAACGTCACCAGCGACCGCGATTACCGCAGCTATGCCTCGACCCTGACCCTGCAACAACCGCTGCTCGATTACGAAGCCTATGCGCGCTATCGCCAGGGTGCAGCGCAGGCGCTGTTTGCCGATGAACGCTTTCGCGGCAAAAGCCAGGAACTGGCCGTGCGGGTGTTGAGCGCCTACAGCCAGGCGTTGCTGGCCCAGGAGCGGATCGAGCTGAGCCGCGCCCAGAAACGCGCGTACGCCGAGCGCCTGCAACTCAATGAACGGCTGCTCAAGGGCGGCGAGGGCACCCGCACCGATGTGCTGGAAACCCAGGCACGCCTGAGCTTGGCCCAGGCCGAAGAGATCGAATCCCTGGACACCCAGGACGCAGCCTTGCGCGAGCTGGAAGCGATTGTGGGCCAGCCGTTGCAGATAGACGAGTTGGCGCCGCTGACTCGCCAGTTCGAGATCCCGCCGCTGGAGCCCAACCGTTTCGAGACCTGGCGGGAAATGGCGATGGCCAACAACCCGGAGCTCAAATCCCAGCACCACGCGCTGGACGTCGCCGAATACGAAGTGGAGCGCAAGCGCGCCGGGCACATGCCCAAGGTCAGCCTGTATGCGAGCAGCCGCCAGACCAGCTCGGATTCGGAAAGCAGCTACAACCAGAAGTACGATACCAACAGCGTCGGCATCCAGGTCAGCCTGCCGCTGTTCGCCGGTGGCTCGGTGTCGGCGTCGACGCGCCAGGCCGCCAATCAACTGTCCCAGGCCCAATACGAACTGGACGCGCAAACCGCCAGAACGCTGATCGAACTGCGCAAGCAATTCAACCTCAACACCAGCGGCGCGGCCAAAGTGCGGGCGTATGAAATGGCGGTCAGCTCGGCCACGGCCTTGGTGACGGCGACCAAAAAAAGTGTGGCCGGCGGTGAGCGCGTCAACCTCGACGTGCTGGACGCCGAGCAGCAACTGTTCTCGGCCCGCCGCGACCTGGCGGATGCACGGCATGCGTACCTGCTGGCGCGGATACAGCTGAAGTATTTCGCCGGGTTGCTGAACGAGCAGGACCTGCGGGCGTTGGCGGGGTATTTCCAGCCATCGGCATGAGTGGTTACAACCCGGCATTCGACGGGTTGTTCGTGGTTACTAATCTGTGAAACAGCTTCGGGGCATGGAGCCGGTTGTCGGGTGCATGAGGAAAAGTGTTACCTGACGGAAAATAACCTAACGGATGGGTTACGATGAAAGTAGGCACTTACAAAGGATGTGTGATTGCGGTGTTTCTCAGGGATGAGCATTGCCCGCCTCATGTGCATATGGCGGGCAAGGAATGGGATGCGCGGTTTCGTTTCAGCTTTCTGGATGGGCATGTGGCGTTGTGGGACGTAGACCCCGAACGGCGCCGGCCATCGATGTCGATTCTTGAAGGAATTCGCTACACCTTGATGCAACCGCATTACCTGGCGCGGGCACGCCGGATCTGGTGGGAAAAACTGCAAACGGTTTGTCTGGAGAATCACTCCTGGGATTGGGAAGCCAGCGAGGTGTTGCCTGGGTTGATCATTCAGCGCGGTGTCTATGTGATCGCACGTGCCCGGCACGATGTCGTGGGGCAGAAAACAATTTTGAATCTGGTCAGGGCACCGGGTTTTGTGGAGATCGATTTATGAAAAAAATCGTAAAGGCCAAGGTTCTACCGTATGTACCGATTACCGAGGCCGATATCGATAAGGCCATCGACCGGGGACGCAGGTCGAAGCGTTTGTACGCCAACGCCAGCAACGTGCGGTATGAGAATGACAGCATTTCCATTGGCTTCAGCGACGGCAGTCGGATCCTGTTGCCGGTGGCGGGGCTGCCGGAGTTCAAAGGGTTTACCTTGCAGGATTTCCAGCAGTTGGAGGTGGGTTTTGGCGGAAAGGCGCTTTGCTGTGAGGGTCAGGACCTGGATGTCTCCATCACGGGCCTTATCGCCACCAGCCAGCCGTTAATGGCCCTGGCTACAAGCCTGGTCGCCTCCAGCAACGGTCGCAAGAGCAGCGCCGCCAAATCCGCGGCCGCCCGAGCCAATGGCAAGAAGGGCGGCCGGCCACGCAAGGAGGTGCTGGAGGACGGTGATTCCACTGATACATGAGGATCCCATGTGAGAGCCGGCCAGCTCCCACATGGGATATTTTCGGTGTCTTGGGGACTTACCGCCGAGTCAGCAACACACCCGATTCCATGTGGTGCGTCCACGGGAACTGGTCAAACATCGCGCACTGGGTAATCCGGTGTGTGTCATGCAGTTGCGCAATGTTCGCCGCCAACGTCTCCGGGTTGCAGGAGATGTACAGGATGTTCTCGAAGCGTCGGGTCAGCTCGCAGGTGTCCGGGTCCATGCCGGCACGCGGCGGGTCGACGAACACGCTGCCGAACTCGTAGCTCTTGAGGTCGATGCCGTGCAGGCGCCGGAACGGCCGCACTTCGTTCAAGGCTTCGGTCAGTTCCTCGGCAGACAAGCGCACCAGGGTGACGTTATCCACCGCGTTTTCATCGAGGTTGCTCAGGGCCGCGTTGACCGAGGTCTTGCTGATTTCGGTAGCGAGCACTTTGCGTACGCGGGTGGCCAGGGGCAGGGTGAAGTTGCCGTTGCCGCAGTACAGCTCCAGCAGGTCATCACTGCGATCGCCCAGGGCTTCGAATGCCCAGTTGAGCATCTTCTGGTTCACCGTGCCGTTGGGCTGGGTGAACGCGCCTTCCGGCTGGCGATAGCTGAAGGTGCGACCGCCGACATCGAGTTTCTCGACCACGTAATCGCGGCCGATCACGTCACGCTTGCCCTTGGAGCGGCCGATGATGCTCACGTTCAAATCAGCCGCCAGCTTGTTCGCGGCGGTGTGCCAATGCTCGTCCAGCGGGCGGTGATAGCACAGGGTGATCATCGCGTCGCCGGCCAGGGTGGTGAGGAACTCCACCTGGAACAGCTTGTGGCTCAGGGCGGCGCTGGCTTGCCAGGCGGCCTTGAGCTGCGGCATCAACTGGTTGATGCGCAGGCTGGCAATCGGGAATTCTTCAATGAGGATCGGCGTGCGCTTGTCGTCCTGGGAAAACATCGCGTAGTGACGTTCACCCCCTTCACGCCACAGGCGGAACTCCGCCCGCAGGCGGAAGTTCTGCAAGGGCGAGTCGAAAACCTGCGGCTCTGGCGCGTCGAACGGCGCCAGCAGGTCACGCAAGCGCGTGACCTTGTCTTGCAGTTGAGCGGTGTAGCTTGCGGCGTCAAAAGTCATGCGTTGAACCAGCCCAGCTTGATCACAAACAGAATCGACAGGATCACCAGCGCCGGGTTCAGCTCACGGTAGCGACCCGAAAGCAGCTTGATGGCGGTCCAGGCGATGAAACCGAAGGCAATGCCGTTGGCGATGGAATAAGTGAATGGCATCGCCAGGGCGGTGATCACCACCGGCGCGGCGACAGTGATGTCGTCCCAGTCGATTTCGGCCAGGCCCGAGGTCATCAATACGGCGACGAACAGCAGCGCCGGCGCGGTGGCGAAGGCCGGTACGCTGGCCGCCAGTGGCGAGAAGAACAGCGCCAGCAGGAACAGGATGGCGACCACGACGGCGGTCAAACCGGTACGGCCACCGGCGCTCACGCCCGCCGCCGATTCGATGTAGCTGGTGGTGGTCGAGGTGCCCAGCAGAGAGCCGGCCATGGCCGCAGTACTGTCGGCGATCAGCGCACGGCCCATTTTCGGCATGTGGCCGTCCTTGCCCATCAGGCCTGCGCGCTTGGCGACGCCGATCAGGGTGCCGGAGTTGTCGAACAGGTCGACGAACAGGAAGGCGAAGATCACGCTCACCAGGCCGATGTCCAGGGCGCCTTTGATGTCCAGTTGCAGGAAGGTCGGGGCCAGCGAAGGCGGCATCGACATCACGCCGCCGAACGGGGTGAAACCGAGCACGATGGAGACGATGGTCACCACCAGGATGCCGATCAACACCGCGCCGCGCACTTTCAGGGCTTCCAGCGCCACGATCAGCGCGAAGCCGAGGGTGGCGAGGATCGGTGCCGGTTGTTTCAGGTCGCCCAGGCCCACCATGGTGGCCGGGTTGCTGACCACGATGCCGGCGTTATGCAGGGCGATCAGCGCAAGGAACAGGCCGATGCCCGCCGCAATCGCCGAACGCAGCGGCAACGGGATGCTGTTGATGATCCATTCACGGATGCGGAAGATCGACAGCAGGAAGAACAGCACCGCCGAGATGAACACCGCACCCAGCGCCACTTGCCAGGTGTGGCCCATGTGCAGGACGACGGTGTAGGTGAAGAACGCGTTGAGGCCCATGCCCGGTGCCAGGGCAATCGGGTAGTTGGCGATCAGGCCCATCACGGTGGAGCCGATGGCGGCTGCCAGGCAAGTCGCGACAAAGACCGCACCCTTGTCCATGCCGGTCTCGCCGAGAATGCTCGGGTTGACGAACAGGATGTAGGCCATGGCCAGGAAGGTGGTGACGCCCGCGAGAATCTCGGTGCGCACATTCGTATTGTGTGCCTTGAGTTGAAACAGCTTTTCCAGCATGCCTGCTCCCTGTGACGCTATTTTGCGTCGTTATTTGTTGACCTCTAAGTCAAAGCACAAACTGCGCCAAGCGCCTGTGGTTCCAGAGAGGATCGGAAAAAGCGGCGCATCATACCAGCAGCCGAGGGCCAGTGGCGCATAGGCTTGATCATGGCCTTGAGGCATACTGCGCCGACGTTTATTACAGGGTCATCGACAGCATGAAAAAAGCCAGCGCCTGGAGTCTAGCTCTGTTCGGTTGTATCGGCCTGTGGCTCGGCGCAGCACCGGCGTGGGGCGCGCCTGCACCGGCGTTGAGCGAGGTGCGGGTGTTCAAGGTGCAGTCGGCCAATTGCACTGAAACCATCCCAGAGCGGGCGGCCAGCACCCAGATGTGCACGCACCGCGGGCAAACCTTCGTGTATGTGATGGAAGTCGGCCTGGGCAACAGCTCCCAGGCGTTTTTCGATGGCGCGCCGGTGTCCGGCAGCAGCACCGCCATCTGCCAGGTCGGCGCCATCAGCCAGGCGTGCAGCGGCGCCGGCACGTTGATGGGCTACATCTATACGTTCCAGCTGGATATCGAAGCCGGCGGCACGTTCCAGTACAGCAACACCTCGATCAACCCGCCGCGCAACCAACTGGTCACCACCCTCAGCATTCGCTGATCACCACCCATCAATTGCCTTGAACGCTCATAACCCCGGGAAGTCGTACCGCTAAGACGGCGACTTCCCTGAACGCCGCGATTGCACACCAATCCGTGAGGTGTTTATGAGCGCGACCCCCAACGGCGCGGCGGCCAAGCCGTTCGTCAGTCACCCGATACACCTGACACTCAATCGCCGAGATATCCAACTGGATGTGTTGCCCTGGACCACCCTGTTGGACCTGCTGCGCGAGCAACTGGACCTGACCGGCACCAAGAAGGGCTGCGACCACGGCCAGTGCGGCGCCTGCACGGTGTTGCTCAACGGTAAGCGGGTGAACGCCTGCCTGACCCTGGCGGTGATGTGCGACGGCGCCGAGTTGACCACCATTGAAGGCCTGGCCTCGGGCGAAGACCTGCACCCGATGCAGCAGGCCTTTATCAAGCACGACGCCTTCCAGTGCGGCTACTGCACCCCGGGGCAGATTTGCTCGGCGGTGGGCCTGGCCCGCGAAGGCCGTGCCCACGACACCGCGCAAATCCAGGAACTGATGAGCGGCAACCTGTGCCGGTGCGGCGCCTACAACAACATCCGCGATGCCATCGAAGAAGCCTTGCCCGCGTGCCGCACGCAGG
Organism: Pseudomonas sp. ADAK13; assembly: GCF_012935715.1. Taxonomy (NCBI): domain Bacteria; kingdom Pseudomonadati; phylum Pseudomonadota; class Gammaproteobacteria; order Pseudomonadales; family Pseudomonadaceae; genus Pseudomonas; species Pseudomonas sp. ADAK13. Next base: position 1,247,091 of record NZ_CP052860.1, on the reverse strand, counting down.
GAGGTGAGCAATGAATCCCTTCCACTACAGCAAGCCGGCCGACGTGCAGGAGGCGGTGCACCTGGTCAGCCCGGCGTCGCGTTTTATCGCCGGTGGTACCAACCTGCTGGACCTGATGAAAGAAAACATCAGCCGCCCCGAACACCTGATCGATATCACCGGCCTGCCGCTTCGCGACGTTGAAGAAACCACTGAGGGTGGCTTGATGATCGGCGCCCTGGTGAGCAACGCCGACCTGGCCTGGCACCCCTTGATCGAGGAGCGCTACCCGCTGCTGTCCCAGGCCATCCTCGCCGGTGCCTCACCGCAATTGCGCAACATGGCCAGCACCGGCGGCAACCTGTTGCAGCGCACCCGTTGCTACTACTTCTATGACGCCGCCGTGCCCTGCAACAAGCGCGAGCCCGGCAGTGGTTGCCCGGCGCGGGTCGGTTTGAACCGCATCCACGCGATCCTCGGGGCCAGCGACCAGTGCGTCGCCACCCATCCCTCGGACATGTGCGTGGCCCTGGCTGCCCTGGATGCCCGGGTGCATGTGCAAGGCCGTGGTGGTGCACGGGTCATCGAGTTTGCCGATTTCCACCGCTTGCCGGGCGACGCGCCCGAGCGGGATAACCAGTTGGCCGACGACGAACTGATCATCGCGATCGAGTTACCGGCCGACCACCTGGCTGCCCACAGCCACTACCTGAAAATCCGCGACCGGGCGTCCTATGCGTTCGCGCTGGTGTCGGTTGCGGCTGCGCTGGAATTGGACGGCGATGTGATCGTCGACGCCCGGCTGGCCCTGGGCGGCGTCGCCCACAAACCCTGGCGCGACCGCGCGGTGGAAGCGGCGCTGATTGGCCAATCCGTCAGCCGCGAAACCTTCAGCGCCGCCGCCGAAGCCCTGCTGCTGGACGCCGAGCCTTTGGAGCACAACGGCTTCAAAATCAAACTGGCGCGCCGCGCGATCATTCGCGCCCTGAGCGATGCCGCTGTTGCAGGAGCCACGTCATGAGCGCGATCGGCAAACCGTTGGACCGGGTGGACGGTCTGCTCAAGGTCACCGGGCACGCGCGTTATGCCGGTGAGTTTCCCGAAGATGGCCTGCTGCACGGCAGCGTGGTGTCGAGCAACATTGCCAAGGGGCGCGTCATTCGCATTGATGCGTCCAAAGCCCTGGCGCTGCCCGGTGTGGTCATGGTGCTCGATCACCTCAACCGCCCGAAACTGGCGAGCTACGATGACAGCTACGCCGACGCCGATGCCGCCGACGGCTCGCCGTTTCGCCCGCTGTATAACGACCGTGTGCTCTACAGCGGCCAGCCGCTGGCGTTGGTGATCGCCGATAACCTGGAACTGGCGCGCCACGCCGGCTCCCTGGTGGAGATCGAATACGCCGCCGAGCCCTCCGAGACCGACCTGCTGGCCTTGCAAGACCAGGCGCACCCGTCGCCGCAAACACCGCCCAAGCCCCGCGGCAACTTCCAGGCCGAATGGACCGGCGCCGCCACCTGCCTGGATCTGCACTACAGCACGCCCATCGAACACCATAACCCGATGGAGCCCCACGCCAGTACCGTGCTGTACCAGCCGGACGGCACCCTGCATATCCACGACAAAACCCAGGGCCCGCAGAACTGCCAGGCCTACGTGCAGAAAGTCTTCGGCCTGGATAAAAGCCAGGTACGGATCTTTGCCGCGTTCGTCGGCGGCGCGTTTGGTTCCGGCTTGCGTCCGCAGTACCAACTGCCGTTGGCAGTGATGGCGTCCCTGGCGTTGAAGCGCTCAGTACGCGTCACCCTCACGCGCCAACAGATGTTCACCTTCGGCTACCGCCCGCGCACCTTGCAGCGCCTGCAACTGGGCGCTGCCGCCAATGGTCGCTTGCTCGCGCTGGGGCACACCGCCATCGGCCAGACCTCACGCTTCGAGGACTTCAGCGAACACGTGGTGGAATGGAGCGGCATGCTCTATCACTGCGACAACGTGCTGTTGACCTACAAGCTGGTGCCGCTGGATGTGTTCACACCGTTGGACATGCGCGCCCCCGGCGCGGCGCTTGGGGTGATCGGCCTGGAGTGCGCCATGGACGAACTGGCCTGCGCCCTGGGCATCGACCCGGTGCAGTTGCGGCTGATCAACTATGCCGAGCGCAATCAGAATGAAGACAAGCCCTGGTCCAGTAAGGCTTTGCGCGAATGCTACAGCGAAGGTGCCGAACGGTTCGGCTGGAGCCAGCGCAACCCGGAACCGCGAAGCATGCGCGATGGCCGCCAGTTGATCGGTTGGGGCATGGCCGGTGGCGTGTGGGAAGCCCTGCAAATGAAGGCCAGCGCCAAGGCGCGCATCGACCACCTCGGCAAACTCACGGTCAGCAGCGCCACCACCGATATCGGCACCGGCACCTACACGGTCATGGCCCAGATTGCCGCCCAGGCCAGTGGTGTTCCGGTAGGCGACGTCACATTCCTGCTGGGGGATTCGTCACTGCCGACGGCGCCGTTGCAAGGTGGCTCGTTTACCGTGTCGTCGGTGGGCAGCGCGGTGCAGCAGGCGTGTGAGGCGTTGAATGCCAAGCTGTTGGACATTGCGCGCAAGACGTATCCGGCTTTTAAGGACGCCGAGTCGGCGCGGTTCGAAAATGGCCAGTTACATGCCGGTGACCAGCGCATCTCCCTGGCGCAACTGGTGCAGGACAGCGGCGAGCAGGCGCTGGAAGTGCAGGTGGATTGCGAGCCCGACAAGAAACGCGAAGGCTATGCCTCAGCCACGCATTCGGCGGTGTTTGTCGAAGTGCGGGTGGATGAGGACCTGGGCACCATCAAGGTCAGCCGGGTGGTCAGTGCGATTGCGGCAGGGAGGGTGGTCAATCCGAAAATGGCCCGCAGCCAGATCCTCGGCGGGGTGGTCTGGGGGATTGGCATGGCGTTGCATGAAGAAACCCAGATTGATCATCAATTGGGCCGCTACATGAACCACAGCCTGGCCGAGTACCACATTCCGGTAAACGCCGATATTGGCGAGATTGACGTGCTGTTTGTCGAAGAACACGACGAAATCGTCAACGCCCTGGGTTCCAAGGGTGTTGGCGAGATCGGGATAGTCGGGGTGGCGGCGGCGGTGGCCAACGCGGTGTATCACGCCACCGGCAAGCGGGTGCGGGACTTTCCCGTCACCCTCGACAAGGTGTTCTAAACCTTGGTGTCTTGCGCCGGCACATGCATGCGGTCGCGGTTGGCCAGGGTCGGGAACAGTTTGATCCAGACCCCGGTCACCACCAGCGTACCTATCCCGCCCATGACCACGGCGGGCACGGTGCCGAACCAGTGGGCGGTGATCCCTGACTCGAACTCGCCCAACTGATTCGACGCGCCGATAAACAGCCCGTTCACCGCACTCACCCGGCCGCGCATTTCATCCGGGGTTTCCAGCTGTACGAACGAAGCACGGATCACCATGCTGATCATGTCGGCTGCGCCCAATACCACCAGCACCGCCAGGGAGAACCAGAACGAGGTCGACAGGCCGAACGCAATGGTCGCCACGCCAAACACCCCAACCGCCGTAAACATGATCCGCCCCACATGCCGGTCTACCGCAAACCGCGCGAGCCACAAGGACATCACCAGCGCCCCGACCGCCGGTGCCGAACGCAGCAGCCCGAGCCCCCACGGCCCGGTCAGCAGAATGTCCTTGGCAAACACCGGCAACAGGGCCGTGGCACCGCCCAGCAGCACGGCAAACAGGTCCAGGGAAATCGCCCCGAGGATGTCGGGCCGGCTGCGAATAAAGCGAATCCCGGCCAGCAACGAGTCCATGGTCGCCTTGGCCTTGTTCAACGGCGTCTGCCGTGCCGGCAGGTTCAGGGTCAGCACGCAGGCGATCAGGTACAGCGCTACCGTCGGGCCATATACCCACACGCTGCCAAAGGCATACAGCAAACCGCCCAGGGCCGGCGCCACGATGGTTGCCAATTGCTGGGCCGATTGCGACGACGCCACCGCGCGGGGAAACAGTGCGGTCGGCACGATGCTCGGCAGCATGGCCTGGGTGGTGGGCATTTCAAACGAGCGCGCTGCGCCCAGCAGGAACGCCAGGATAAAAATCATCTCGCGGGTGACGTTGCCGGTCAGTCCGCCGATCGCCAGGGACAGTGCGATCAAGGCCTGTACGGTCTGGCAGATGGCGGCTACCTTGCGCCGTTCGTAGCGGTCGGCCACATGGCCGGTGTGCAGCATGAACAGCACCCGTGGTACGAACTCCACCAGGCCGACCAGACCCAGGTCCAGCACGTTGCCGGTCAGTTGATAGAGGTTCCAGCCGATGGCCACGGTGAGCATCTGGAAGCCGCTGGCGGTGAAGATCCGCGCCAGCCAGAACGCGATGAAAGGGCGGTGGTGACGTAACAGCAGCGCGGGTTCTCTGGGCATCGGGGAGACAGGTCTGGGTGGGGGGAAGTGAGGTTATCACCAACTTGTAACCAATAGTTGCGTAGGAGGGGTGGGAGGGGGGATATGTACAGCTGACGGGGGTACATATCCGTTTCTTCGGTAACGGCCGCTATGGGTTTCGCTCTTACAGCGACTCACTTTGGAAAAGCCCCAAAGTAAGCAAAGGGCTCTGCCCCGCCTGTCGGCACCTCGCCTAGGCTCGGTGTTCCCTCACTCCGGCATTGCTCCGCGGGCCGCCGCGACGGGGCGTCCCTGCCCCGTCGCGGCTAAACCGGCGTCCTGCCGGTTTACCCGCTCCTCAATCCCTGCGTTCGGCCTCGGGCTTATTGGGGCAGTCAGATCAAGATCAAAAGCAAGAGCACAGCGGCCTACCGGCCGGCTTGAGTGGTAGAAGCCAGATCAAAAGCCAAAGCCAAAGCCAAAGCGAAAACCAAATCTGAAACTGATGAAGCTCTGCTTTTCTGTGGGAGCTGGCTTGCCTGCGATGCAGACACCTCGGTTTTTCAGGTACACCGAGGCGATGCTATCGCAGGCAAGCCAGCTCCCACATTTGACCGTGCCCGCTGTAGATTTTGATCTTGATGTTGCCTTTGCTTCACACCACTCAAGCCGGCCTGTAGGCCGCTGTGCTGTTGATCTGCTTTTGATCTTGATCTTAGGCGCCCCGTTAAACCACGCTGGCCGAACGCAGGTAGTACGGAGCGGGTAAACCGGCAGGACGCCGGTTTAGCCGCGACGGGGCAGGGACGCCCCGTCGCGGCGGCCCGCGTAGTAATGCCGGAGTGCGGGCACACCGAGCCTAAGCGAGGTGCCGAGTGGTGGGGCAAGAGCGTTTTGCTTAGTTTTGCGCTTTTCAAAAGTGAGCCGCTGTAAGAGCGGAACCAATGCCAGCCATCACCCAAATAACGGATATGCCCCCAACGCCCGCCCAACCCCGCCACAAAAGATGTGCTGCCACTGATCTTACGCAGGCCCCCTCACCACTGAGGCAACCTGTCACGCGGCAAAAGACCACGCCTTGCTCTCGCGAAAATGGGACTACTCTTTCAGCAATGCTTGATCCAGATCAAAACCTTCGCCGGGATTGCTCTGGCGGCCGCAAGGCCAGAATCCCTGCGTGGCTGGTTAAAAAAAGAAACGAATTCAAATTCGCCACACTCCATATCCGTGGGGGCAGTGGGTGCAGGCCTCCAGCCAGCATTCGGTATTACCTGACAGAGGAAGACTTATGTTCGGTTTGGAGGCGCTAGATCTCGCCCGAATTCAATTCGCGTTCACCATCTCATTCCATATCCTGTTCCCGGCCATCACCATCGGTCTGGCCAGTTACCTTGCGGTGCTGGAAGGCCTGTGGCTCAAGACCCACAACGACACTTACCGTGACCTCTACCATTTCTGGTCGAAGATCTTTGCCGTCAACTTCGGCATGGGCGTGGTCTCCGGTTTGGTCATGGCTTATCAGTTCGGCACCAACTGGAGCCGCTTCTCGGACTTCGCCGGCGCTGTCACCGGGCCGTTGCTGACCTATGAAGTGCTCACGGCGTTCTTCCTCGAAGCCGGGTTCCTTGGGGTCATGCTGTTCGGCTGGAACAAGGTCGGACGCAAGCTGCACTTCTTTGCCACGGTGATGGTGGCCGTCGGTACGCTGATCTCGACCTTCTGGATTCTCGCCTCCAACAGCTGGATGCAGACGCCACAGGGCTTTGAAATCATTGATGGCCGGGTGATTCCCACCGACTGGCTGGCCGTGATTTTCAACCCGTCGTTCCCCTACCGCCTGATGCACATGGCCACGGCAGCGTTTGTCGCGACCGCGTTCTTTGTCGGCTCCTCGGCAGCCTGGCATTTGCTGCGCGGCAAGGACAACCCGGCGATCCGCACCATGCTCTCGATGGCGATGTGGATGGCACTGATTGTCGCGCCAATCCAGGCCGTGATCGGTGACTTCCATGGCCTCAATACCCTGAAGCATCAACCGGCGAAGATCGCTGCGATTGAAGGCCACTGGGAAAATATCGGCAACGAGCCCACGCCGCTGATCCTGTTCGGCTGGCCGGACATGAAGGCCGAAAAAACCAGATTCGCCGTGGAAATCCCGTACCTGGGCAGCCTGATCCTGACCCACTCCCTGGACAAGCAGGTGCCGGCACTCAAGGAGTTCCCGCCTGAGGACCGTCCCAACTCGACCATCGTGTTCTGGTCGTTCCGGGTCATGGTGGGCCTGGGCTTCCTGATGATTTTCACCGGCCTGTTCAGCCTCTGGCTGCGCAAGGGCGACAAGATGTACACGTCCAAGCCGTTCCTGTACCTGGCGTTGTGGATGGGCCCGTCCGGGCTGATCGCGATTCTCGCCGGTTGGTTCACCACCGAAATCGGTCGTCAGCCGTGGGTGGTCTACGGGCTGATGCGCACGGCGGACGCCTCGTCCAACCACAGTTTTGCGCAGATGAGCATTACGTTGGTGTTGTTTGTGGTGGTGTATTTCGCGCTGTTCGGCGCGGGCCTGGGCTACATGATGCGCCTGGTGCGCAAAGGGCCTGTGACCCACGAAAGCACCGAGCCCACCCACGGTGGCCCCGGGCAGAAACGCACACCGGCCCGTCCGTTGTCGGCGGCCGATGACAGCGCCGACGCCGATCACGGCGACACCTTGAACAAGGGGAACTGAGCCATGGGTATTGATCTTCCGCTGATCTGGGCCGTGATCATCATCTTCGGCATCATGATGTACGTGGTCATGGACGGCTTCGATCTGGGGATCGGCATTCTCTTCCCGTTTATCCCGGGCAAGACCGACCGTGACGTGATGATGAACACCGTCGCCCCCGTGTGGGACGGCAACGAAACCTGGCTGGTACTGGGGGGCGCGGCGCTGTTTGGCGCGTTCCCGCTGGCCTACTCGGTGGTGCTGTCGGCGCTCTATCTGCCACTGATGCTGATGCTGATCGGGCTGATCTTTCGCGGCGTGGCGTTTGAGTTCCGCTTCAAGGCCAAGGACGACAAGCGTCATCTGTGGGACAAGGCTTTCATCGGCGGCTCGCTGGCCGCGACGTTCTTCCAGGGCGTGGCACTGGGGGCGTTCATTGATGGGATTCCGGTGGTCGACCGCCAGTTTGCCGGCGGCTCACTGGACTGGCTGACGCCGTTCACGATGTTCTGCGGCGTGGCCCTGATCGTGGCGTATGCGCTGCTGGGTTGCACCTGGCTGATCATGAAGACCGAAGGCAGCCTGCAGGAGAAGATGCACAACCTGGCACGGCCCCTGGCATTCGTGGTGCTGGCGGTGATTGGTATCGTCAGCCTCTGGACGCCGCTGGCCCACCCGGAAATCGCCTCGCGCTGGTTCACCCTGCCGAACCTGTTCTGGTTCCTGCCGGTGCCGATCCTGGTGCTGGTGACCATGTACGGGCTGATTCGCGCCGTGGCCCGCAATGCGCACTACACGCCGTTCCTGTTGACGCTGGTGCTGATCTTCCTCGGTTACAGCGGCTTGGGTATCAGCCTGTGGCCGAACATCATCCCGCCATCGGTATCGATCTGGGACGCTGCCGCACCGCCGCAAAGCCAGGGCTTCATGCTGGTGGGCACACTGTTCATCATCCCGTTCATCCTGGGCTATACCTTCTGGAGCTACTACGTGTTCCGCGGCAAGGTCACCCACGAAGACGGTTACCACTAGGAGGATTGACTCATGTCCGGCAAACCTTCGTTGCACGACATCGAACAGGCCGAAAAAAAGCCGCTCTGGCAGCGGCTGGGCTGGCTGGCGATGATCTGGACCGGCAGTGTCGTGGCCCTGTTCGTGGTGGCCAGCCTGATGCGCATGTTCATGAATGCCGCGGGCCTGACCACCCACTGACATCCCGTTGTACGTATTGCCCTCCTTTATGGAGGGCTTTTTTATTTGCGCGCCTTGAGCACCACGAACTTCGGCGTGGTCGCCACTTGCTCGACGCCGCGGAACAAGCGCGCCAATTTGGTGTGATAACCCAAGTGACGGTTGCCGACGATATACAGCGCGCCGCCGACCACCAGGGCTTCCCGCGCCTGCTGGAACATGCGCCAGGCGAGGAAGTCGCCCACCACCTGCTGCTGGTGGAACGGCGGGTTGCACAGCACCACGTCCAACGATTGCGGCGCTTGATCGGCCAAGCCATCGCCGGGGCGGATCAGCACGTCACGTTCGCCCAGCGCTGCGCGCCAGTTCTCGGCCGCCGATTGCACGGCCATATAAGACTCGTCCACCAGCGTGTACTGCGCCTCGGGGTTTTGCAGCGCGCTGGCAATCGCCAATACGCCGTTGCCACAGCCCAGGTCCGCAACCCGGGCGCCGCCCAGGTTGCTCGGCAGGTGCGGCAGAAAGGCGCGAGTGCCGATGTCCAGCCCTTCGCGGCAGAACACGTTGGCGTGGTTGAGCAGTTCGATGGCCGGGGTTTCCAGGCTATAGCGCGTAGGGTAGGGCGACACGGCGTGTGGCCGGTCGGCCAGGGTGGCGATTAGCAGGCGGGCTTTTTTCACCGCCAGTGAAGCGTGCATCGGCCCGATGTAGCGCTCCAGCAATTCACCGGCGGCGCGAGGCAGGTGCTTGACCATCGCCCCGGCAATCACCTCGGCACCAGGGGCCAGTTGGCCCTGCAGGCGAATCAGTTGTTCTTCCAGCAGGGCCAGGGTCTTGGGTACGCGGATCAGTACTCGGTCGAACGGCCCGACCGGCGTCTGGCTGGCGGGCAGGAACGTTACCGCGTCGAAGGCCTTGCCGTTGCGCGCCAGGTTTTTTTCCAGGCCCAGGGCACCCAGGAACGAGTCGCCGCTGGAGGTGACCTGCACATGCCCTTCGAGGCTGGCCGCCAGGGCGCCGAAACTGTCGTTGAGCACCAGCACGCGAGTGGCCGGGGTCGGCTGCTGTTCCGCCAGGTGGCTGAGCAAATACTCGTCGGCCGCATCAAAGGCTTGCAACGGGTCGTTGTGCTGTTCGGGCTGGCGGATCAGGTCGAGTTGGGCGAAGGTGCTGTCGAGCAGGGGCATGGCGGGGGAGACTCTGGGTAAACGGACCATCTGGGTGAACGGCGACGCGGCCCTTGGAGCTTGCGTCATCACCCGGAACTGGCTGCAAATGTTACGTTTTTTTTGAGGGGATTACATTCGGTGTTTTAAAACAGACCGGCCTTGACCGCGGTCATCACGGCGGCAATCTTGTTCGAGACGCCCAGCTTTTTCATGGCGCTGCTGATATGAAAGCCGACCGTGCGTTCTGACAGGCAAAGAATAGTCGCAATGTCCGAGGCGGTTTTACCCATGGCCGACCATTGCAGGATTTCGGTCTCGCGCGGGGTCAACTTGCTGGGCGCTTGCACGCCGGGCTTGTCGGCATACTTCTGTGCCACCACCGCGTGCAGGGCGTGACAAAGCCATAGGGCTTGCCCGGCTTTCTCGTAAAGTTCTTCAGGGCTTACAGGGCCGGTATCGCGTCCCAGGCTCAGCATGCTGAAAACCCCCTGAAAGTCATGGACTGACTGGGTCCATCCGAAATTCAAGCCTTGGGATTGGGCGTGAACCCATAAGTCCGGTACCGAGGAAAAGGTTTTTTCGTCCCATACGATCGGCAGCACCGAGCGCTTGCAATGGGCCACAACGGGGTCCAGGTCAAAGTAGTCTTGTTGTTTGTAGAGGGTGTTCCATTCATTTGAATAGTTGTTGATGCGGACGGTCTTCGTTGGGTTGTTTGGCAGGTGAGAACTGAGTATGAATCCGCAGTACTGAAAGTCGAGCTCGTAAGTAAGATTCAGGGCCGCTTCATACATACTGGTGATTTCGTTCTCGCCTTCCAGTTTGGGTAAGCGAGTATTGCGCCAGTTGACCATTTGTACATCTCCATGAGTTTTCCCTTTCTATCTGTGACTTGGGACTGCTCGCCTCTCAGGGTCGACCCGAAAATCAGTGTAGGACACGAGCCGGGTGTAAAAATGAAAATTTAGTTATCCCTGCCGGGCTTTTAGAAGGCCAGGCGCTCTACAGAGTTAAACGTGTTGTATAAGTTGTCTGTGTTTTATGCGGAATGTTTAGTGTTATTAGTGGCTTGTCATTAATGTCACTTTGATAGTGTTTATATGCCTTACACCCTCTGAGCGCTGATTGGGTGTGAGTTAATAGCTAAATAGTTAGTACAAATTGAAGGGTTGCTATTTCTAGCTTTTCAGAAAAAACCTGCATCCCTAGCCCCTCGTGGCAGCAATGCCAGTACAAACCAGCGGTGTTTCCAGGCGCTGCTTTGAGGGACACTAGGGGTCTGTGCAAAACGGAGTTCCCCATGACGGCCAGTGCTGAAAAATTCACCCGCCAGACGTTGCTTGACGTGCAATCCCTGACCCCCAGCCTGTTTACCCTGCGTACGACCCGGGACCCGGGCTTTCGATTTCGCGCCGGCCAATTCGTGCGCCTGGGCGTCACCAAGGCCGATGGCAGCATTGTGTGGCGTGCCTATTCGGTGGTGTCCTCGCCGTTTGATGAGCACCTGGATTTTTTCTCCATCGTGGTGCCGGGCGGTGAGTTCACCAGTGAACTGAGCCGCCTGCGTGAGGGCGATACCTTGTTGGTGGAGCGCCAGGCCACGGGCTTCCTCACCCTTGACCGGTTTGTGGATGGCCGCGATCTCTGGCTGTTGGGCACCGGGACTGGCATTGCGCCGTTTCTGTCGATCCTGCAGGACTTCGAGGTGTGGGAAAAATTCGAGCGCATCATCCTGGTCTACAGCGCGCGGGAGGCCCGGGAGTTGGCCTATCAGTCACTGATCCATGAACTGGGTGAACGCGAGTACCTGGCGGAACACGCCCACAAGCTCACTTACGTTCCCATCGTCACCCGTGAGCAACATCCGGGCGCACTGAATGGACGGATTACCACGCTGATCGAGAATGGCGAACTGGAGCGCGCTGCCGGCGTCGAGCTGACCCCCGAGCATTCCAGGGTGATGATTTGCGGCAACCCGCAGATGATCGATGACACCCGCCAGTTGCTCAAGCAACGCGACATGCAACTGAGCCTGACCCGTCGCCCCGGCCAGGTGGCCGTAGAAAACTACTGGTAAAACAAAGGCGCCCCGAAGGCGCCTTTGCTTTATCTGCCGAGCTTACTCGGGCTTGCTGTTCTGTGCCTTGAGCAGATCGCGGATCTCTCCCAGCAGCTCTTCTTCCTTGGTAGGAACCGGCGGCAAGGTAGGCGCCACGGCCTCTTCACGCTTCAGGCGGTTGATGGCCTTCACACCCATGAAGATCGCAAACGCGACGATCACGAAGTCGATCACGCTCTGGATGAACTTGCCATATGCCAGCACCACTGCAGGCGCATCGCCTTGGGCAGCCTTGAGTGTGACGGCCAGGTCGCCGAAGTCCACACCACCGATCAACAGACCGATAGGGGGCATCACTACGTCGCCTACAAACGAGGAAACAATTTTCCCGAAGGCGGCGCCGATGATAATACCGACGGCCATGTCGACCACATTACCTTTGACCGCGAAGGCCTTGAACTCACTTAACACGCCCATAGGTTATTCCTTGTTACAGATGAGGAGGTAGAAGCCAGTGTAAGACAGTGTGGCGAGGCTTGCTCGACACAACTGCTAACAGTGTCCGTTTTTATCGACACATTAAAACGCAAATAGTTTGCAAAGTGCCACCAATCGCGCGCGGAATACCCGCTATTTCAGGGGGTTACCACACTATTTTCTTTATCGGGGTGGTACGGCTTTTCTATTTATCTTCTGACTCGCGGGTCACTAGCCTCTGGCAAGCACAACTCAATGTGCACTAAAAAAACCAGAGGATACCTCGATGAAAAACCCTATTAGCCGCGGGCCTGTTTCTGCGCGACGGGTGCTGCTTGTAATGGGCGCCAGTCTTCTTTCGCTGTCCGTACACGCCGCCAACCTCACCCGCGATAATGGAGCGGCGGTCGGTGACAATCAGAACTCGCAAACTGCCGGGGCCAATGGCCCGGTGCTGTTGCAAGACGTGCAACTGATCCAGAAGTTGCAGCGCTTCGACCGCGAACGTATCCCGGAGCGTGTGGTGCATGCCCGTGGCACCGGCGCCCACGGTACGTTCACCGTCACCGACAACCTCAGCGACCTGACCAAGGCCAAGGTATTTGCCGCCGGTGAAGCCACGCCGGTGTTTGTGCGCTTCTCTGCGGTCGTTCACGGCAACCATTCGCCGGAAACCCTGCGTGACCCGCGCGGGTTTGCTACCAAGTTCTACACCGCCGAAGGCAACTGGGACCTGGTAGGCAACAACTTCCCGACGTTCTTTATTCGTGACGCCATCAAGTTCCCGGACATGGTTCATGCCTTTAAGCCTGACCCGCGCACTAACCTGGATGACGATTCCCGTCGTTTTGACTTCTTCTCCCATGTTCCAGAGTCCACGCGCACATTGACCGAGTTGTACTCGGACTCCGGTACACCGGCCAGTTATCGCGAGATGGATGGCAACGGTGTACATGCCTATAAGTTGATTAACGCCAAGGGCGAAGTGCACTACGTCAAGTTTCACTGGAAGAGCCTGCAAGGCATCAAGAACCTCGATCCAAAACAAGTGGTTGAAGTCCAGGGCCGCGATTACAGCCATATGACCAATGACTTGGTCACGCACATTAACAAGGGTGATTTCCCCAAGTGGGACTTGTATGTGCAAGTGCTGAAACCTGAGGACTTGGCCAAGTTTGATTTCGACCCGCTGGACGCCACCAAGATCTGGCCAAACGTGCCGGAGCGCAAAGTCGGGCAAATGGTGCTGAACCGCAACCCGGCCAACGTCTTCCAGGAAACCGAGCAAGTGGCCATGGCCCCGGCGAACCTGGTGCCGGGCATCGAGCCGTCGGAAGACCGCCTGCTGCAAGGCCGGGTGTTCTCCTATGCCGACACGCAAATGTACCGCCTGGGGCCAAACGCTCTGCAACTGCCGATCAACGCACCCCGGGTAACCGTCAATAACGGTAACCAGGACGGCGCGATGAACTTCGGCAAAACCACCACCGGCGTGAACTACCAGCCTAGCCGCCTGCTGCCACGGGAAGAGCCGCAAACCGCCCGTTACAGCCAGTCGGCCCTGTCGGGCAGCACCCAGCAGGCGAAGATCCAGCGTGAGCAGAACTTCAAGCAGGCCGGTGATTTGTACCGCTCGTTCAACAAGAAAGAGCGTCAGGACTTGATCGACAACTTTGGTGGCTCCCTGGCCACCACCGATGACGAGAGCAAGCACATCATCCTGTCGTTCCTCTACAAGGCTGATCCGGAGTACGGCACCGGCGTGACCAAAGTCGCCAAGGGTGACCTGGCCCGCGTCAAGGCGCTGGCTGAAAAACTGACGGACTGATGGGTTAGCCCCTGTCGGCGCCCGAAGGGGCGTCGACACCTGGCAGGAGAAACGCCATGCGTATCTACATCGCTTTATTCACCGCCTTGCTGGCTTTTACCGCTCATGCCGAGTCGTCCGACCCGGAAGCGGTAAAAACACAGCTCCAGGATTACTACTTCGACGCGGCCCGCCGTGGCGACGTGGACATGCTCAATACCTTCACCGAATCAGGCTATTCGCTGAACACCCAGGACGAAAAAGGCTACACCGCGCTGATTCTCGCGGCCTACCACGGCGAGGGGGCGTACGTGGATCGTTTGCTCGCCGCCGGCGCCGATGCCTGCGTGCAGGACAAGCGCGGCAACACCGCGTTGATGGGGGCGATCTTCAAGGGAGAGCTGAAAATCGCCCAGCGTCTGCTTGCCACCGACTGCAACCCCGACCAGCGCAACGGCGCCGGACAAACGGCGGCCATGTATGCCGGGCTGTTCAAACGTGTGGAGCTGCTGGACGAACTGAAAGCCAAGGGCGCCGATCTCAACGCCGAAGACCCGATCGGTAACAGCGCTTCACGTTTGGCCAGCGGTGAAATCCGTACCCCGGCGCCGCGCTGAGCTATCATCGCGGTTTTTCGGTTGGAGGTTCTCAAATGGCAAAGGCCAAGCGCATGTATGGCTGCACGGAGTGCGGTGCGACCTTTCCCAAGTGGGCCGGCCAGTGCACTGAATGCGGTGCGTGGAACACCCTCACCGAAACCATGATTGAAAGTGGCGGCGCCGTGGCCCCCAGCGGCCGCTCCGGCTGGACCGGGCAACAAACCCAGATCAAGACCCTGGCTGAAGTCAGCGTCGAAGAAATCCCGCGTTTCTCCACAGCCTCCGGCGAGTTGGACCGGGTGCTGGGCGGCGGCCTGGTGGACGGCTCGGTGGTGCTGATCGGCGGTGACCCGGGCATCGGCAAATCCACGATCCTGCTGCAAACCCTGTGCAGCATCGCCAGCCGTATGCCGGCGCTGTATGTCACCGGCGAAGAATCCCAGCAACAGGTGGCCATGCGCGCCCGCCGCTTGGGGTTGCCCCAGGACCAGCTGCGGGTGATGACCGAAACCTGCATTGAAAGCATCATCGCCACCGCGCGCCTGGAAAAACCCAAGGTGATGGTGATCGACTCGATCCAGACGATTTTCACCGAACAACTGCAATCGGCGCCGGGTGGCGTGTCCCAGGTGCGGGAAAGTGCCGCATTGCTGGTGCGTTACGCGAAACAGAGCGGCACGGCGATTTTCCTGGTGGGCCATGTGACTAAAGAAGGCGCGCTGGCCGGGCCACGGGTGCTGGAACACATGGTCGACACGGTGCTGTATTTCGAAGGCGAGTCCGACGGCCGGTTGCGATTGTTGCGGGCGGTGAAGAACCGTTTTGGCGCGGTCAACGAATTGGGTGTGTTCGCCATGACCGACCGGGGCTTGAAGGAAGTCTCCAACCCGTCGGCGATTTTTCTGACCCGCGCTCAGGAAGAAGTCCCAGGCAGTGTGGTGATGGCAACGTGGGAAGGCACCCGGCCGATGCTGGTGGAAGTCCAGGCGCTGGTGGATGACAGCCACCTGGCGAACCCGCGTCGGGTCACGTTGGGCCTGGATCAGAACCGTCTGGCGATGTTGCTGGCGGTACTGCACCGCCACGGCGGCATTCCCACCCATGACCAGGACGTGTTCCTCAACGTGGTGGGCGGGGTCAAGGTGCTGGAGACCGCGTCCGACCTGGCGTTGATGGCGGCGGTGATGTCCAGCCTGCGCAACCGGCCGTTGCCCCACGACTTGCTGGTATTTGGCGAGGTGGGCCTGTCGGGTGAAGTGCGCCCGGTGCCGAGCGGGCAGGAGCGCCTGAAAGAAGCGGCCAAGCACGGCTTCAAGCGCGCCATTGTGCCCAAGGGCAATGCCCCGAAAGAAATGCCGCCGGGGCTGCAGGTGATCGGAGTGACCCGCCTGGAGCAGGCGCTGGATGCCCTGTTCGAATAGTCGCCAGCCACACATTACCCCTGTGGGAGCCGGGCTTGCCTGCGATGGCGGTGTATCAGCTAATTGATATGCAAACTGACACACCGCCATCGCAGGCAAGCCAGCTCCCACATTTTCAGATCTCCAGCAAGGCGGCGAATTCCCGCTCCAGCTCTTCCTGATCGCCCAGGTTCAACTCGATTATTCGCCGCAGGTGGCTGATCGAGTCGAGGTCGATGTGCTCGCACACAAAGCCCAGCTGCGCATGATCGTCGTGGGTCAGCCGCACTTGCATCTTCACGTCGGTCTCGGCGTCCAGATGAATATCCACGTCGAACGACTCGTAGCGATGGCCCTGCCAGCCTTCGGGCCGTTGCACGAGCAGTCCCTTGAGCGACAAATCCACCAGTTGCACCGGCCAGACATGGCCGTCTTGTGTCAGCTCGGTCTTGGCATCGAAGGCAATCCGTCGGAAACGGCGTCGGTCTGAAGGCTGTTCGCTCATGGTGAAACCCTCTGTGGATAAGAGAATTGTAGCCCTGCGCCATCATGGGGCGATTATTTCTGCTTTTTTCGCCCCGGCAAGGCTCTAGACCAACGTAGGGGGGTGGCCTTTAAGGCCAGTAGCGCTAAACTCGGGATGGCTGTCTTTCTGTCCACCCTGGCTGGAATATAAAAATGAAAAATAATAATAGCCTGCTACGCCATCTACCCTGGCTGCTGCTGGCAATCGTAGGAGCGTGCGCCCTGGGCGTAGTGGCCTTGCGCCGCGGCGAGGCGATCAACGCCTTGTGGATTGTGGTCGCCGCAGTGGCCATTTATCTGGTTGCTTACCGTTACTACAGTCTGTTCATCGCTAACCATGTGATGCAGCTCGATCCACTGCGGGCTACCCCCGCTGTGCTCAACAACGACGGTCTGGACTATGTGCCGACCAACAAACACATCCTTTTCGGTCACCACTTCGCGGCAATCGCCGGCGCTGGGCCTTTGGTCGGTCCGGTACTGGCGGCGCAGATGGGCTACCTGCCCGGTACGTTATGGCTGATCGCCGGCGTGGTGCTGGCGGGCGCGGTGCAGGACTTCATGGTCCTGTTCCTGTCCACCCGTCGCAACGGCCGTTCCCTGGGGGACATGGTCCGCGAAGAGATGGGCCGCGTGCCCGGGACCATCGCGCTGTTTGGCTGCTTCCTGATCATGATCATCATCCTCGCGGTGCTGGCGCTGATCGTGGTCAAGGCCCTGGCCGAAAGCCCGTGGGGCATCTTCACGGTGATGGCAACCATCCCGATCGCGATGTTCATGGGCATTTACATGCGCTACATCCGCCCGGGCCGCATCGGCGAGATCTCGATCATCGGCGTGCTGTTGCTGCTGGGCTCGATCTGGCTGGGCGGGCAGATTGCCGCTGACCCGGTATGGGGCAAGGCCTTTACGTTCACCGGCATCCAGATTACTTGGATGTTGATCGGCTACGGTTTCGTGGCGGCGGTGCTGCCGGTGTGGCTGATTCTCGCGCCACGCGACTACCTGTCTACCTTCCTGAAAATCGGCACCATCATCGCCCTGGCGATCGGCATCCTGGTGACCATGCCAGAGCTGAAAATGCCGGCGCTGACCCAGTTTATCGATGGCACCGGTCCGGTGTGGAAGGGCGGCCTGTTCCCGTTCCTGTTCATCACCATTGCCTGTGGCGCCGTGTCGGGCTTCCACGCGCTGATCTCCTCGGGCACTACGCCCAAGTTGCTGGCCAGTGAAGGGCACGCCCGTTACATCGGTTATGGCGGCATGTTGATGGAGTCGTTCGTGGCCATCATGGCAATGGTTGCCGCTTCGGTGATCGAGCCTGGCGTGTACTTCGCCATGAACAGCCCGGCCGCAATTGTGGGCGGTGACGTGGTGACCGTTGCGCAAACCGTCAGCAGCTGGGGTTTTGCGATTACCCCGGAAGCGTTGCAGGCAGTGGCGCATGACATCGGCGAGTCCACCATCCTGGCCCGTGCCGGCGGTGCGCCGACCCTGGCGGTCGGTATCGCGCAGATCCTGCACAGCGTACTGCCGGGTGAAAACACCATGGCGTTCTGGTACCACTTTGCGATCCTGTTCGAAGCGCTGTTCATCCTGACCGCAGTCGACGCCGGTACCCGTGCCGGTCGCTTCATGCTTCAGGACCTGCTCGGCTCCTTCGTACCGGCGCTCAAGCGTACCGAGTCCTGGACAGCCAACCTGATTGCCACCGCAGGTTGCGTGGCCATGTGGGGTTACCTGCTGTACCAAGGCGTGATCGACCCACTGGGCGGCATCAACACCTTGTGGCCGCTGTTCGGTATCTCCAACCAGATGCTGGCCGGTATCGCGCTGATGCTCGCCACTGTTGTGCTGATCAAAATGAAACGCCAACGCTACATCTGGGTGACCATGCTGCCGGCAGTCTGGCTGCTGATCTGCACCGTGACCGCAGGCTTCATCAAGCTGTTCGACGCCAACCCGGCGATCGGCTTCCTGTCGCTGGCCAAGAAATACAGCGATGCCCTGGCCGGCGGCCAGATCCTCGCACCGGCCAAGAGCATCGACCAGATGCAGCACGTGATCTGGAACGCCTACACCAACGCAACGCTGACGGCGCTGTTCCTGTTCGTGGTCTTCAGCATCCTGTTCTATGCGCTCAAGGTCGGCATTGCCGCCTGGGGCAAAAAGGAACGTACGGATAAAGAAGCGCCATACCAGGCCATCCCGGACGCTTGATAGAGGATTGCAATCATGTTCAATGACATCAGTCGCCTCGGTAAATACCTCGGTCAGGCCGCGCGCCTGATGGTCGGCATGCCCGACTACGACACCTACGTCGAGCATATGCAAACCAAACACCCGGACAAGCCGATGATGGACTACAAGGCGTTCTTCCGGGAACGCCAGGAAGCCCGTTACGGCGGCAAGGGCGGGCCCAAGTGCTGTTGAAGCACCGCATTTGAGCCCAACACCCTACTGTAGGAGCCCGGCTTGCCGGCGATAGCGATCTTCAGACCGCCATCGCCGGCAAGCCGGGCTCCTGCATTTCTTTTAGCGCATGGGAGATCGTTGTTTTGTTAACCCCCATCCCCGTCACCGTCCTCAGCGGCTTTCTTGGCGCTGGCAAGACCACCTTGTTGCGCCACCTGCTCAAGGCCGAGCACGGCTTGAAAATCGCCGTGATCGAGAACGAATTCAGCGACGCCGGTATCGACACCCAATTGCTGGGCAGCGAGCCGGTGCAAGTCATGACCCTGTCCAATGGCTGCGTGTGCTGCACCATTCACACCGACCTGACCAAGGCCCTGTACCTGCTGCTGGAGCGCCTGGACAGCGGCGAGATCGCCTTCGACCGCCTGGTGATCGAGTGCACCGGCCTGGCCGACCCGGCCCCGGTAGCCCAGACCTTTTTCATCGATGAAGAACTGCGCGAGCGCTACATCCTCGACGGCATCATCACCCTGGTGGACGCGGCCCACGCCGAGCACCACCTGACCCAGACCATCGCCCAGGCGCAGATCGGGTTTGCCGACCGCCTGCTGGTGAGCAAGCGTGACCTGGTGGACAACGCCACCTTTGACGCCCTGAGCGAGCGCCTGACCCGCATCAACCGCCGGGCACCGATTCGTGTAGTGGAGCACGGCAAGATCGACCTTGCCGAACTGCTGGATGTGCGCGGCTTCAACCTGAACGCCGGCATGAGCCTGCGCCCGGTGAGCCAGGCGCCGTCCATCGACCGTATTTCCAGCCTGGTGCTGCGCACCGACCAGCCGCTGGATATCGACAAGCTCAGCGAGTTCATGAACGAATTGCTGGAAGACCACGGCAAGCAACTGCTGCGCTACAAGGGCGTCCTGAACATTGCCGGGGAAGACCGGCGCATGGTGTTCCAGGGCGTGCTGAAGCTCTACGGGTTCGATTGGGACACCGAATGGGCCGAAGGCGAGCTGCGGGAAAGTGTGATTGTGTTTATTGCCGACGAGTTGCCGGAAGAGAAGATCCGCGAAGGCTTTGCACGGGTCTATCAACCCTGACTTGAAATGCGGTCAAGGTGGGAGCTGGCTTGCCTGCGATAGCAGTGTGTCAGTCACAGGTGTATTAACTGGCACACCGCTATCGCAGGCAAGCCAGCTCCCACACTTAACCGTATTTCAATTTGAAATCCGGCATAAAAAAGCCCGGCTCTTGAGCCGGGCTTTTCATTCAAGCTACTGCAATCAAGCGCCGTATACCGGCAGCTTCTTGCAGATGGCCTTGACCTTCTCACGCACAGCGTCGATCACTGCTTCGTTGTTCAGGTCAGCCAGGATGTCGCAGATCCAGCCAGCCAGTTCCTTGCACTCTGCTTCCTTGAAGCCACGAGTGGTCACAGCCGGGGTGCCGAAGCGCAGGCCGGAAGTGACGAACGGCGAACGTGGGTCGTTCGGTACCGAGTTCTTGTTCACGGTGATGAAGGCTTTGCCCAGTGCGGCGTCAGCATCCTTACCGGAGATGTCCTGCTTGATCAGCGACAGCAGGAACAGGTGGTTTTCAGTACCGCCGGACACCACGTCAAAACCGCGCTCGATGAACACACCGGCCATGGCCTTGGCGTTTTTCACCACTTGCTGCTGGTAGGTCTTGAACTCAGGCTGCAGGGCTTCCTTGAAGCAGATCGCTTTGGCGGCGATCACGTGCTCCAGCGGGCCACCTTGGCCGCCCGGGAATACGGCGGAGTTCAGCTTCTTCTCGATCTCGGCGTTGGCGCGCGCCAGGATCAGGCCGCCACGTGGACCGCGCAGGGTCTTGTGGGTCGTGGTGGTTACTACGTCAGCGAATGGCACCGGGTTCGGGTAGACGCCAGCGGCGACCAGACCGGCCACGTGGGCCATGTCGACGAACAGGTAGGCGCCGACTTTGTCAGCGATTGCGCGGAAGCGTGGGAAATCCAGGATCTGCGAGTAGGCAGAGAAACCGGCCACGATCATTTTTGGCTTGTGCTCAACCGCCAGGCGCTCGACTTCGTCGTAGTCGATCAGGCCGTTGCCGTCGATGCCGTACTGAACGGCGTTGTACAGCTTGCCGGAGGAGGAAACGCTGGCACCGTGGGTCAGGTGACCGCCGTGGGCCAGGCTCATGCCCAGGATGGTGTCGCCCGCTTGCAGCAGGGCCAGGTAAACGGCGCTGTTGGCTTGGGAGCCGGCGTGTGGCTGGACGTTGGCGTAATCGGCGCCGAACAGTTCCTTGGCGCGGTCGATTGCCAGCTGCTCAACGATGTCGACGTACTCGCAGCCACCGTAGTAACGCTTGCCTGGGTAGCCTTCGGCGTACTTGTTGGTCAGAACCGAACCTTGAGCCTCCATAACCGCAGGGCTGGTGTAGTTTTCCGAAGCGATCAGCTCAATGTGCTCTTCCTGGCGCACGGCTTCTTGCTCCATGGCGGCAAAGAGATCGGCGTCGTACTTGGCAATAGTCAAATCACGGCTGAACATGGCGGTCCTCAAGGATCGGGGGCAGAAAAGAAGCGCATTCTAACCCAATGGGTTTTAGATGGCATATGAAAGGACATCATGTCGCGGACAAGCGGGATTCACTTGGGGATGAGTGGTGCCCTTGTGGCGAGGGGGCTTGTCCCCCGTTGGGCTGCGCAGCAGCCCCATTCAGGGCTCACACGTTTATTCAGATAGATCGCGGTGGCAGGTTTTGGGGCTGCTTCGCAGCCCAACGGGGGACAAGCCCCCTCGCCACAAAAGCCGCATCACACGCTCTTAGTCGAACATGAACAGCGCATCATTGCTGAACTGCGCCTCAAACCGGTTCGCCGGCATCGGCCGCCCGAACAGGTAGCCCTGCACTTCGTCACAACCGTGCTCCCGCAGGAAGTCCAGCTGCTCATGGGTTTCCACGCCCTCGGCGATTACCGCCAGGTTCAGGCTGTGGGCCATGGCGATAATCGCCCGGGCAATCTGCGCATCCTGTTCACCCGACGGCAGGCCGTCGACAAAGGTGCGGTCGATCTTCAGCACGTCGATCGGGAATTGCTTGAGGTAGTTCAGCGACGAATAACCCGTGCCGAAGTCGTCTACCGCAATGCTCAGGCCGAGGTTTTTCAGGCTGGCGAGGATCTGCATCGCTTCATTGACCTCGCGCATCAGGATACTTTCGGTCAGCTCCAGCTCCAGGCACGCGGGCGGCAGGCCGGTGTCCTTGAGGATGGTGGCGATACGCTCGCCCAGTTGCCCGTCGGAGAACTGCCGGGCCGATATGTTGACCGAGACCTTGGGCACCCGCACCTTGTTCTGGTGCCAGGTCTTGAGTTGACGGCAGGCTTCGCTGATCACCCAGTCGCCTACATCCACCACCAGTCCCAACTCCTCCAGCACCGGGATGAAATCCCCCGGCGGCACCAGCCCGCGCCGCGGATGACGCCAGCGCAGCAGGGCTTCGGCGCCGGTCAGGCGTTTGCCGTCGCCGCTGAACTGCGGTTGGTAATAGAGTACGAATTCGTTCTGTTCGAGGGCGTGGCGCAGGTCGCTTTCCAGCTCCAGCCGCTCCAGGGCGCTGGCGTTCATGTCGGCCTGGTAGAACTGGAAGTTGTTCTTGCCGCGCTCCTTGGCGTGGTACATCGCCGTGTCGGCGTTCTTCATCAACTGGCTCAGCTCGTTGCCGTCCTGCGGGCTCAAGGCGATGCCGATACTGGCGGTCACGAAGAACTCGCGGCCCTCCAGCACAAACGGCTTCACCAGGCTGGCCAGGATCTGCTCGGCCACGTGAATCGCGCGGTTCAGCGCCATTTCACGGTTGACCCGTGGCTGCAGCAGCAAGGTGAACTCGTCGCCGCCCATGCGCGCCACGGTATCGTCTTCGGCCACGCAGCCCAGCAGGCGGGTGGCCATTTCCTTGAGCATGCGGTCGCCGGCGGCGTGGCCCAGGGAGTCGTTGATCGGCTTGAAGCGGTCGAGGTCGAGGAACATCAGCACCACCCACGACTTCTGCCGTTCCGCCGACTGCAACGCGGTGTGCAGGCGGTCCTGGAACAGCGTGCGGTTGGGCAGGTGGGTCAGGGCGTCGTAGTAGGCCAGGCGGTGGATCCGCTGTTCGCTGGCCTTGCGCTCGCTGATGTCACTGAAGAAGCACACGTAGCTGGCCAGGTCGCCTTCGTCATCGAACACGGCAGTAATCCCGACCCAGGCCGGGTAATGCTCGCCGTTGCGGCGCTTGAGCCACACTTCGCCTTCCCAGGTGCTGTGCTGGTGCAATTGCTTGAGCACGTAGCGCAGGTGAGCTTCCTGCTGTTCGTCGACGGTGAGCATGTTCGGCAACTGGTCGAGCACGTCCGCCACCGCATAACCGCTGACCCGGCTGAAGGCCTCGTTGGCCTGCACGATATAGCCGGCCGGGTCGGTGATCAGGATCGCCGAGGTGGAGTGTTCGAATACCGTGGCCGCCATGCGCAGGTCTTTTTCCGCGCGGCGTTGCTGGCTGATATCGCGACCCACGCCGAGGATGCCTTCGAATGCACCGTGCTCGTCCCACACCAGCACCAGGCGCAGCTCGATGGGGATCTTGCGCCCGTCGGCGCGCAGGCAGTCGAACAGGAACAACTGGGTCTGCACGTCGTTGCGCAAGGCCGCCAGGGACTCGGGTTGGTCCAGGGCGCGGCTGACTTGTTCCACCAGGGAGTAGATGCCGGTCAGTTGCTGCGGGTTGGCAATGGTCGATTGCCAGCCGTTTTCAAAGATCCAGTCAACGTCATAACCCAGCACCGCGTTTACCGAAGGGCTGACGTAGTTGAGGGCCAGCTTGCTGTCGGTGGAAAAGATCACGTCGCTGATGCTTTCGGCCAGCATGCGGTAGCGCTGTTCGCTGTCCCGCAGGGATTCGCTGGCCTCGATCTGGTCGGTGATGTCCTTGGCCACGCCGATAATGCGCGTCACCTGGTCGGTCTTGTCCCGGGCCAGGGCCTGTTCGCGGATATCGAAGCGCCGCCATTGGTTGTTGCGGTGACGAAAGCGCAGCTGGCACTGCAACTGGCTGAGGTAGCCGGCCTGGCGCTGTTGCTGGCGCAGGTCGTGGTAGCGCTCGGCGTCTTCGGGGTGCAGCAGGATTTCCCAGAAATACTCGCCCATTTGCTGCAGTTCGGGCTTGTTGTAGCCCAGGGTGTGGCCAAGGTGGTGGTTGCTGAAAATCATCCGCTGGCTGATCACGTCCTGCACATACAGGTGATCGGGCACGGTGCGCACCACGTCCGACCAGAAACCCTCGCGCTCCACCAGCGACAGCTCGATCAGCTTGCGGCTGGTGATGTCGCTGATGCTCAGGATCACGGCCTTGAAGTCGTCCTGTTGCTCCGGCAGGCGCATCACCAGCCACAGGTATTGGTCGTTGCCTGCGACGTCGCTGAGCTGGATTTCCAGTTCGAGCTGTTTCTGTTGGGTCAGTACCGCGTCGATCACCTGGTGGCCGATGGCGGTCGGGCTCGACGGGCAGGCGTCGATCAGGCGCTCCCAGGCTTGCTCGCAAGAGGCGACATTCAGCAGGCGCACCGCCACCTGATTGACCTCGGTAATACGCAGTTCCTTGAGCAGTTGCTGGCGTTGCTCCGGGCTGTCTTGCAGTAACTGTTGCAACTGTTCGCGGGTTTGCAGTCGGGCTCTATCGAAGAACGCACGCAGGCCAGACAGGTCCAGCACGCACAGCGCCACGCCGGTGCCTTCGAAAATATCCTGGTAGCGGCGCCGTCCCTCGTGCACCTGGCGCTGACGGCGGCGCATGTTCAGCAGCACGATCACCGGGATCAGCGAGAAGGCCAGGCCCAGCAGACATTTGCCAATAAAGGCCGGCAGCAGTTGTTCCAGCACGGCAGCGCGGTCGAACAGGCCGCGCAGTTGCCAGTCGCTCTTGCTCAGGGGCGTGACCAGTACACTTTTGTTCAATTCGTCCGGGGTCAACGACGAGGCCCATTGGGCCGGCATGCCGCTGTCACGGCTGACCACGCGGTGGTTGAGGCGGTTTTCGATGACCCACATGGGGCGCTGGCCCTGGCCGTCCTGGCGGGTCAGGTTGGCCAGGTAATTGGGCGCCAGGCGCAGGGCCCAGTACATCTTGGTGCCGCCGCTGGGCTGGTGCAGCAGCAGGTAGATGACGGTACCGTCGTTGTTGTTGCTCAGGTAATAGGACTGGGCGTGGCTGCGCTTGACCAGTTCTTCAAGCCAGGCGCTGTCCTGGCTGTCGCTGGCGCTGTCACTGATCATCGCGCCGCTGGGGGCGAGCAGGGCGACGCTGCGCAACTCCGGCAGGGAGCGTTGCAGGGTGCGCATCAGGATTTGTTGCTGTTCGGTGTCCCGGGGCGGCTCGACGATCGGTAGCAGGTTCAGGGCGATTTGCGCGCT
The DNA here is from genome assembly GCF_012935715.1 of Pseudomonas sp. ADAK13. Taxonomy (NCBI): domain Bacteria; kingdom Pseudomonadati; phylum Pseudomonadota; class Gammaproteobacteria; order Pseudomonadales; family Pseudomonadaceae; genus Pseudomonas; species Pseudomonas sp. ADAK13. The sequence continues at coordinate 1,221,926 of NZ_CP052860.1, read as the reverse complement.
GAGGGCCATGTTCAGGCTGATCTGTTCGGCCAGGTCGGCGCTGTAGTCGATGGTGTATTGCTGCTGGTTTTTCTGGTTTTGCTGCAATTGGTCCAGCAGTTGCCAGAACAGCAGCGCGAGCAGCAGCAGGACAAGCGTCGCCAATGCGCCCTTCAGGGTTCCGTGCAGGGGCGCTCCCGGCGCTATATGAGCGGCGCGCAGGGGAGTTGGCGGCGTGACGTTGGACAAACTGTGATCCTGCGGTTTGGCTGGACTGGCGCGCGACGTGCACTATAAGCCGGACGCCCGGAGGGCGGCTAGCATGCCTTGTGTTGTGGCAAAGTGCCAGCCCCGCCTGGCTGGACTGCCCACCCGCATTCAGGTAGCTTTGCCGGTTACGCGAGGGCGTTCCAGCCCCAGACAATCAGGCATCTACCGCACGCAGGCATTGATAGATATCAACGGCCCGCGCGGCGCATGGCCTGGCACGGGTTTCGCCCGCTTAATTCATCAGTCACTGACGCTAGGTTCACCATGGCTCAATACGTCTTCACCATGCATCGGCTGGGAAAAGTTGTTCCGCCGAAGCGGGAAATCCTGAAAAACATTTCTCTGTCCTTCTTCCCGGGCGCCAAGATCGGCGTGCTCGGCCTCAACGGTTCGGGTAAATCCACCCTGTTGAAAATCATGGCCGGCGTCGACACCGAATTCGACGGCGAAGCCCGCCCGATGCCCGACCTGAACATCGGCTACCTGCCGCAAGAGCCGATCCTGGACCCGACCAAGACCGTGCGTGAAGTGGTCGAGGAAGCCGTCAGCGTGATCAAGAACGCCCAGGCGCGCCTGGACGAGGTCTACGCGGCCTACGCTGAAGAAGATGCCGACTTCGACAAACTGGCGGCAGAACAGGCCAAGCTCGAAGCCATCCTGCAAGCCGCAGACGGTCACAACCTGGACCGGCAGCTGGAAGTCGCCGCCGACGCGCTGCGCCTGCCGGCGTGGGACGCCAAGGTTGAACACCTGTCCGGTGGTGAAAAGCGTCGTGTGGCCCTGTGCCGCCTGCTGCTGTCGGCCCCTGACATGCTGTTGCTCGACGAACCCACCAACCACCTGGACGCCGATTCCGTCGCCTGGCTGGAGCATTTCCTCCACGACTTCCCGGGCACCGTGGTTGCGATCACGCACGACCGGTACTTCCTGGACAACGTGGCCGGCTGGATTCTGGAACTCGACCGCGGCGCCGGTATCCCTTACGAGGGCAACTACTCCGGTTGGCTGGAAGCCAAGTCCGACCGTCTGACGGCCGAATCCAAGCAGCAGTCGGCCCATGAAAAGGCCATGAAAGACGAGCTGGAATGGGTGCGTAAAGGCGCCAAGGCACGTCAGTCGAAATCCAAGGCCCGTCTCGCGCGTTTCGAAGAGATGCAATCCCAGGAATTCCAGAAGCGTTCCGAGACCAACGAGATATACATCCCGGCCGGTCCGCGCCTGGGTGACAAGGTCATCGAGTTCAAGAACGTCTGCAAAGGCTACGGCGATCGCGTATTGATCGACAACCTGTCGTTCTCCATGCCAAAAGGCGCCATCGTTGGTGTGATCGGCGGTAACGGTGCGGGTAAATCCACGCTGTTCCGCATGCTGATGGGCAAGGAACAACCGGACTCGGGCACCATCGAAGTCGGCGAAACCGTGCAGCTGGCGTGCGTGGACCAGAGCCGCGACGACCTCGACGGCAGCAAGACGGTGTTCCAGCAGATTTCCGACGGTTCCGACCAGATCCGTATCGGCAACTATGAAATCCCGTCGCGCACCTACGTGGGTCGCTTCAACTTCAAGGGCGGCGACCAGCAGAAGTTCGTCAAGGACCTGTCCGGTGGTGAGCGCGGTCGCTTGCACCTGGCCCTGACCTTGAAAGAGGGCGGCAACGTCCTGCTGCTCGACGAACCGTCAAACGACCTCGACGTTGAAACCCTGCGTTCCCTGGAAGAAGCCCTGCTGGACTTCCCGGGCGCCGCCATTGTGATCTCTCACGATCGGTGGTTCCTTGACCGCGTGGCCACTCACATCCTGGCGTACGAAGACGACTCCCAAGCCGTGTTCTTCGAAGGCAACTACACCGAATACGAAGCCGATCGCAAGAAACGCCTCGGCGAAGCCGCTGCCCAGCCGCATCGTGTACGGCACAAGAAACTGGCCTGATTCGGGCTGGTGGTTTGAAAAAGCGGAGCCTTCGGGCTCCGCTTTTTTTTGCGTGTTTTCAGGTGGACCGCGTCGTCTGCATCGCAGGCAAGCCAGCTCCCACATTCGACCGCGTTGTCTTGAATGTACGCAGCCAGATGTGGGAGCTGGCTTGCCTGCGATAGCGGTTCATTTGTTGGTGCGAAACTTTGATTGAAATCTTCATTAAGGTGCAAAAACTGCCTTAATTTATATCAAATGCACCATTTAAATTCACAAAGGCGACATTTTGCCCTGTCGCGGTGCGGCATGAGTTGATAAAGTCCGGGACAAATCTCCTTTAACGACAATAAATTTGCCGAGACTTTTCATGATTGAATCCGTTGAATCCTTCCTTGCCCGCCTCAAAAAACGCGACCCCGACCAGCCCGAATTCCACCAGGCCGTGGAAGAAGTCCTGCGCAGTTTGTGGCCGTTTCTTGGAGCCAATCCCCACTACCTGAACTCGGGCATCCTGGAGCGCATCTGCGAGCCTGAGCGTGCGATTGTGTTCCGGGTGTCGTGGGAAGATGACCAGGGCAAAGTGCGGGTCAACCGCGGGTTCCGGATCCAGATGAACAGCGCCATCGGCCCATACAAAGGCGGCCTGCGTTTCCACCCGTCGGTCAACCTCGGCGTGCTGAAATTCCTCGCCTTCGAACAAACCTTCAAGAATTCCCTGACCTCGCTGCCCATGGGCGGCGGCAAGGGCGGCTCGGACTTCGATCCCAAGGGCAAGAGCGACGCCGAGGTGATGCGCTTCTGCCAGGCGTTCATGAGCGAGTTGTATCGCCATATCGGCTCGGACGTGGATGTGCCCGCCGGTGATATCGGCGTGGGCGCCCGCGAGATCGGCTTCCTGTTCGGCCAATACAAGCGCCTGAGCAACCAGTTCACCTCGGTGCTGACCGGCAAGGGCATGAGCTACGGCGGCAGCCTGATCCGCCCGGAAGCCACCGGTTTTGGCTGTGTGTACTTCGCCGAGGAAATGCTCAAGCGCAATGGCGAGCGGGTCGAAGGCAAGCGCGTGGCCATCTCCGGTTCCGGCAACGTCGCGCAATACGCGGCGCGCAAGGTCATGGACCTGGGGGGCAAGGTGATTTGCCTGTCCGACTCCGAAGGCACCCTGTACTGCGAAAGCGGCTTGACCGAAGAACAATGGACGGCGCTGCTGGAGCTGAAAAACGTACAGCGCGGGCGCATCAGCGAACTGGCGGTGCGTTTTGGCCTGGAATTCCGTGCCGGCAAGGCGCCGTGGGAGTTGGCCTGCGATATCGCGCTGCCCTGTGCGACCCAGAACGAACTGGACGCCGAAGCGGCGCGCACCCTGTTGCGCAATGGCTGCGTGTGCGTGGCCGAAGGCGCCAACATGCCCACCACCCTTGAGGCGGTGGATATCTTTATCGAGGCCGGCATCCTGTTCGCGCCGGGCAAGGCGTCCAATGCGGGCGGCGTGGCGGTGAGCGGGCTGGAGATGTCGCAGAACGCCATGCGCCTGCTGTGGACCGCCGGCGAAGTGGACAGCAAGCTGCACAACATCATGCAGTCGATCCACCATGCGTGCGTGCATTACGGCGAAGAGAACGGTCGGGTCAACTACGTGAAGGGCGCCAACATCGCAGGCTTTGTGAAAGTTGCGGACGCGATGCTGGCCCAAGGCATCGTTTAAGCCTCGGGCTCGATGCGCAGGATTTCGATCAACTGATCACCGACGGGGCGCTTCCACAGCACCTCGTCGCCCACCTGCGCACCCAGCAGCGCCCGGCCCAGGGGCGAACCCCAGTTGATCAGGCCCACCGTGGCGTCGGCCTGGTCTTCGCCCACTAACTGAATGCGCTGCTCTTCGTCCTGTTCGTTGGCAAAGGTCACCCAACTGCCGATCTGCACCTTGTCGGTGGAGGTTGCCGGCGCCACCACCTGTGCGCTTTGCAGGCGCTGGTTGAAGTAACGCAAATCCCGCTCAAGGTCGGCCTGGCGCTGTTTATCGGCCTGCTCGCCCTTGGCGGATTCTTCGCTGTGCTCGTTCTGCAACTGCGCCACCTTGGCCTGCAACTGCGCAAGCCCGCGGGCGGTGAGGTGATTGGGTTGCGCGCTGACCTGGCGTTCTACCGGTTGGCTGGCCTGGGCAGCGGCGCTGTCTTCATTGACGAACGCTCGACTCATGGGATTCTCCTGCTATGGAGTTTGGGCCATGGTCGCAGGGGTTAAGTTTCGCTGGATGTCTGAAAGCGACCTATGGCGAGCGAAAGGCCCGGGCGGCGTCGCGGTCCTTTTCCTGTTGCCAGGCGCGTTCGCGGTCGTCCCAGTGGCGGTTCTTATAGTCATTCAGGTCTTCGTTCTCGCGCATGGCCTTGCACTGGCGGAAGCCGTCATCCCAGCCTTCGGCGTAGGTGCGGTCCTTCAGATAGCGGGGGACGTTCTTGCGAAATTCCCCGGTGATCACCCCGGCGGCCTGGCGGCCGCTGCTGCAACCGTCGTCATAGCCGTCGGCGAAGGCGGGTGGGTAACCCTTGGCCAGCAAATCCTCATGGGTTGATTGGCAACCCGAGAGCAGGGCCAACACGCCCAGCATTACTGCGTACCGCCACATCGCATGCTCCCTGGCCGTTGAACGGCTGATGAGGGGAGTTTAGAAGGCGATTCGTTGGGGGGATGTGAAAGGGCTGTGATTAATCTGTTGGCACTGCTGCCTCTGAAGTAACGCGGTCAAAATGTGGGAGTTGGCTTGCCTGCGATGCCATCACAGGCAAGCCTGCTCCCACATTTGATAGATGTTTTCCTGGCGAGTGGGGTGGTCAGTAGTGATACCACTTCACTTCCAGCATCACTTCATTCACCGGCGTCGCCAAGTGGCTGTATTCACGCTGGGCACTCAGTCTCAACCCCAGGTTGCGCGACAATTCCCACTGTTGATTCAGGCTGATACTGCGCCGTACTTCACCATTGGTGAAGAAATCACCCTTGGCTTCCAGGCTCAGGTTGCCCAGCGGATTGCGCCACAGCACGCCGGTGTTGAAGCCGGCCGCCGGGGAGATGGCTTCGCCAAA